>NZ_JABCJE010000020.1 GCF_013377535.1 Donghicola mangrovi
CCTAAACAGCCCCACTGGCCAGAAACGCAGCAAACCCTGCGGTTTCCCATGCCAAATCCACCGCCTTGATCCCAAGTTCATCGGACTGTCACCCATCCAGTGTCAGAGTGGAATCGCGGGCGCGCGCTGCGTCCGGTTGCGTGGTGTTTTCCTCTGGAGGGTGGATCAGTGGTCAGTGTTTACGAATTGTTCAATGCAGCAGGAACGCTTCAACCGGCTCAGGCGCAGCGCGATGTTTTTGACAAGGTGAACGGGGGCCTCCATCAGGGGATGGCGGAACTGTCGGCCAATGCGGAAACCGGCAAGATCCAGTCAGCCGCCCTTGAGCGTCACAGCCAGCGCATGTTGGCCGAGCATTCCGAACGGGCGCGCCATCAGCTCGAGGATCTGTTGGCCTTGGTCGAAAAGATGGGCGCGGTCAGTGCGCCCGCGGGCATGGCCGGGCAATGGGCCGAGTATCTGCGTGACTGCTCTGAACGCGCTATTCTGGCGGCCGATATCCTGCGCAAACGCGCTGATATCTTTCTAGAGCACGAGGCCGCCGGGTGCCCGCCAGTTCTGGTCTATGACTATGAACTGGTGATGGACGGGGCCGATCTGCCGCATCCCTCGAATTATATGCTGTTGAAAATCACGCCGCCCGAGGGGGTCGAGGTCCATGACTGGAAGCGCCCCTATATCATCATTGATCCGCGGGCGGGGCATGGTCCGGGGATTGGCGGGTTCAAATCGGACAGTCAGGTGGGCGTCGCGCTGGCGGGGGGGCACCCTGTCTATTTCGTCGCGTTCCGCCGTGAACCGGCCGAGGGGCAGTACCTGTCGTTCGTCACGCGCTCCGAAGCGGCCTTTGTCCGGGAGGTGATGCGCCGTCACCCCGATGCGGCCAAACCCATCATCACCGGCAACTGTCAGGGCGGGTGGGCGACCTTGCTGCTGGCGGCGACCAATCCCGATCTGACCGGCCCGATCGTGATTAACGGCGCGCCTGTGGCCACGTGGTCCGGCAAGGTGGGCGACAACCCGATGCGCTATAACGCGGGGGTGCTGGGGGGCACGTGGGTGCCGATGTTCCTGTCCGACCTTGGGGGCGGGCTGTTTGACGGGGCGCATCTGGTCCAGAACTTTGAACTGCTGAACCCCTCGCGCACGTTGTTCCGCAAATACACCGACCTCTTCCGGGATGCGGACACCGCCGAACCCGCCTTTCTGGAGTTCGAGCGTTGGTGGGGCGGGTTCTTTTTGCTGAACGAGACGGAAATCCACTGGATCGTCGAGCAGTTGTTCGTCGGCAACCGTCTGGTCAAGAACGAGGCGCGGATCGAACCGGGCCGTCCTGTGGACCTCAAGGCGATCCGTGCGCCGATCATCGTGTTCGCCAGCCACGGGGACAATATCACGCCGCCCCAGCAGGCCCTGAACTGGATCGTGCAAACCTATGCGGACGAACAGGAAATCCGCATCCGCGGGCAGCGCATCATCTATATGGTCCATGAAAAGGTCGGCCATCTGGGCATCTTCGTGTCCTCGAAAATCGCCAAGCGCGAGCACACCGAGGTGGCCTCGACCCTGAAAACCATCGAGGCGTTGGCCCCCGGCCTTTATGAGATGACCATCGACGATATCGTCGAAGAGGATGGCGAAACCCATTTCGTGGTTGGCTTCTCCGAGCGTCAGATGGCCGATATCCGCAGCCTGAGCGAGGATATGCAGGACGAGCGTCCCTTTGCCGCCGTGGCCCGCAATTCCGAGGTGCAGGCGCAGCTTTACGATGCGCTGGTGCGTCCCTTCATGAAGGCCGCGATCACCAAATCCGCAGCCGAGGCCAGCCGCGTTCTGCATCCCCAGCGCCTGTCGCGGGCGATGATGGCTTCGCGCAATCCGCTGGTGGCCCCGATTGAGGCGCTGGCCGGTCATGTGGTGGAGAACCGCGCCAAGGCCGATCCCGCCAATCCCTTCTTGGCGGCCGAGGCGTTCTGGGTCCAAGGGGTCGAGCAGGCCATCGACATGTGGCGCGACGCGCGGGACATGATGACCGAGATGTCGTTCTATGCCCTGTGGTCGAACCCGTGGGGCCGCAATTTCGGCAGCACCCACGAAACCCGCCGCACCCTGAAGAACCCGCAGGAGCTGCGTAATCTGCCCGAGGTCACGCAGGCCCTGTTCAACATGCGCCGTGGCGGCTTTGCCGAGGCGGTGATCCGTATGCTGATCCTCTTGGCCGAGAACCGTGGCGCTGTCCGCCGCGACCGTCTGGAACGCGCAAGCCGCCTGCTGACCAAGGACGAGCCCTTTAAATCGCTGGGGGCAGAGCGCCGCGCGATGATCATTCAGGAACAGACCCTGATCGTCACCTACGAACCCGAAGAGGCGATCGCCAGTCTGCCAGACCTGCTGACCACTCAGCCGGAGCGCGAGACCGCTCTGCTGGTGGTCCGCTTTGTCCCCGGCGCGATTTCCGAGATGTCGCCCCAGACCCTGCACCTGCTGGAGCGGTTCCATAAGGTCTTGGGCCAGCCCGAGTTTACCTCGGACGTGACCGAGGACCCGCTGGCCATCGCCTAGGTGCCAGTCGCGTGGGCGGCGCGGCTGTCGAGCGGGGCCTGATCCCGCGCGGTCATGCCATAGTCGCGCGTGACCTCTGCGATACGCAGGCGATAGTCGGCAAACACATGATGGCGGCCTGCCGCCTGAACCCGCCGGTGCTGGGGCAGGTTGCGCCATGCGGCCACCGCGGCCTCGTCCCGCCAGAATGACAGGGACAGGACTTTGCCCGGCGTGGTCAGGCTCTGGAACCGTTCGATCGCGATAAAGCCGTCCAGATCGTCCAGCAGGGGCCGCAATTCCGCGGCCAGATCCAGATACTCGGTCTGAGCGGGACCGGGGACCGAGGCCTCGAATATCACGGCGATCATGGGCGGTCCCCGTGGGGTGCCGAGGCCAGTTTGACGAACAGGCGGTTTTCTTGGCGGATAACCCCTTCGCGTTTGGCGAACAGGTAGTTTTCCCGTCCCAGCGGGTCCTGTGACAGTCGGGCGCGGTAGTCTTCGTACGCGGCCAACGAGGGCAGGTTGTAGATGCCATAAGCGGTGCTGACGGACCCTTCGTGCGGGGCGAAATAGCCCACCAGATCGGCCCCGCAGCGCGGGATGCAGGCGCCCCAAGTCTGGGCATACTGGTCGAACAACTCGCGGCGGTTCGGGTCAATGTCGTAGGTGATAATGCAGGTGATCATAGGGGTGTCCTTGGTTGAATATCCCCAGCCTAGGCGACCGAGCTGGCGGGCCTTGGGGGGATCACCAAGCAGACGGCCAGTTCCCATCTGGCCAAACTGGTGGACGGCGACGTGCTGGCGGTCGAGGCGCAGGGCAGGCACCGATATTTCCGCCTTGCCGGAGCCCATGTGGCCAGCCTGCTAGAGGCAATGATGGTCTTTTCCGGCGATGCCGCTCCGCCCTTGCGCACTGGGCCCCGCGATCCGGCCCTGCGCAAGGCCCGCATCTGCTACGATCATCTGGCGGGGGAAATGGGCGTGCGCCTGTTCGAGCGTATGGTGCAGGACCGCTGGCTGGCCGATGATCTAAGCATCACCACCCGCGGCACTGCGAAACTGGCAGAGATCGGCCTGTCGCTGGCGGACCTGCCGCCAAGCAACCGCCCCATGTGCCGCGCCTGTTTGGACTGGAGTCAGCGGCGTCAGCACCTTGCCGGACGGTTGGGGCAGGCGGTTCTGGACCGGATGCTGGCGCAGACTTGGGCGCGCCGGATGCCGAATTCCCGGGTCATCAGCTTCACCCCCGAGGGCGAGCGCAGGTTCAACGCTTGGGTCGGCTGAAGGGCCTCAGGCCTTCCAGATGATGGGGTTCACGTAGACGATATCCTCGCCCAAGCTGACCATGACTTCGGCGTCCTGAATGTTCACCTGCAGCTTCATCGCGCGGTTCGCCAGTTTGGCCAGCGCGGCGGTCTCTTCTTCGGCAAGGTTCACGACCGACAGGTTGTCAAAGCGGGTGGTGCTGCCCTTGATCTTGTCCCACCAGACCTCGGCGGGTTTGCCGCCATAGGGGTAGACCACGACCTTGGTCGCCTTGCTGCAGGACTGGCGCAGGACTTTTTCGCTGGGCAGGCCCAAGGCAACCCACACATCCAGCTCGCCGCTCAGGCTTTTCTGCCAGATGTCGGGTTCGTCATCGGTGGACAGGCCCTTGGTCATTTCCAGATGCTCGTGGGCGTTCAGGGCAAAGGCCAGAATGCGGACCATCATGCGTTCGTCGGTTTCCGACGGGTGCTTGGCAATGGTCAGCTTGTGGGTCTCGTAATAGTGGCGGTCCATGTCCGAAACAGACAGCTCGACCTTATAGATAGTAGCGTTTTGCGCCATGGGATGACCCTCCTGATCCTTGGGGCGCTGCCTATCCGGTCCCGAGGGCATTGGAAAGCAGATAGCGCCGCGTCAGTCCTCTTCGAAGAAGCTGTCGGGCAGGTTGGGCCGGATGGTGTGGACAAAGATATCGACCTCTAGCGCCAATCCGACCTCGAAATCATGCAGTTCGTCGGCGGTCCACTGGTGGTCCTCGAGCTGGCGCAGCAGATCGAGGCGCATCTCTTCGTGGGCGGGCTCTAGGTCGCAGGTGCCGGCGGCGCGCAGCAGGTCGATGCGTTTGTGCATCTCTGTCATGGCCGAGAATGCCTCCATCATCAGGCGGCTCAGGCGCGGCTCGGTGCGCCAGGATTGGCCGCCGAAAACCTCTTGGACCACGCGGTTGCCTGCGCCAAGGCAGTCATAGGCGACGCAGCCGGGAAATCCCTTGCGCTTCAGGTCCGCGTGGATCGAGCAGCTGTGCCCCGACAGGTTGCGGCAGGGCTCGCCCTGGTTCTTGCTGAAGGCAAAGCCTTTGCCCCGATCAAAGGACAGCACAAGGCAGCACAGGGCCGCACATTTCGAGCAGTCGGTGACAAGGCGGTCTGTCTGGGTCATCTGGGCTCTGGGTCCGTAAGGGGCGGGGCAATGGGCCCGTATCCCCCGAATTGACCGTGGAATGCAAGACGCGGACGGGGCGGTCAGCCAAAGATCACGGGCTCTGCGCCCTCGGTCCACTGGGGGAATTTCGGCATCACGCGGGCAAAGCGATCGCTGGCCAGAAAGCGGTCCAGCCAGCCGATCAGGTGGGGCCACGGCTGGGCATCGAACCACGCACGGTCGATATAGGCGAACTGCCGGACAAAGGGCAGGATCGCCAGATCGGCCAGCGTTTCGCGGTCTCCGAACAGCCAGTCGTGGCCGGTCAGGCGCCGGTCCAAAGCCGCAAGGTGGGTGGCGGCCTTGGCGCGCTCGGCCTCGGGGTCATGGTCGGGATAACGGGTGACGTATTTCGTATGGTCGAGGGCTGCCTTGAACGGGCCGTCATTGGCGGCGATCAGGTCCCACCCCTCTGGCGGCATGTCCAAGAGGCCCAAGGGATCGCTCTGCCGCAGGGCCCAGACCATGATGTCCAAACTCTCGTCGATCACCAGATCACCGGCCCGCAGGGCAGGGACGGTGCCAGTGGGCGATGTCTCCAGAAACGCCTGCGGTTTGTCGCGCAGCACAACCTCTCGCAATTCGACGGGCATACCGGCGCTTAGCAGGCCCAGACGGGCGCGCATGGCATAGGGGCAGCGGCGAAAACTATAGAGAACGGGTAGGGACATGGGCAGATTGCGGCCTTGGGGATGATGCGCCAACCTTTCCTGATCGGGGCGGGGATGCAAGGCAATGTGACCGTTGGGACTGGAAATCGGGTTCTGTCACCCCTATAAATGACTAACGGTCACATAAATCCGGCAACCAGCCGAACGACCCCCGTCCCAAGGAACCTGTGCCATGGCATTGCCGGAAAACCGAAAACGCGCCCGCTCGGACGATGAAAAAGAAGCCCGCCGCGGGGCGATCCTGCAAGCCACCCGCGTGATGATCGAGGCCAAGGGCTTTGAGGGGATCACCATGAACGCCATCGCCCAAGAGGCCGCGGTTTCCAAAGGCACGCTCTACCTCTATGCCGCCAGCAAAGAAGAGCTGCTGCTGGCCCTATTCGTGGACGCCATGGAACAGGTCGTCGCGCGGATTGAGGCCGAGGCGACGGCAGACACGCTGGCCGATGTGCTGGTGCAGGTGCCCGCCACAACGCCCCTGTTCCTGCCGCTGCTGGCGCGTCTGTTTGCGGTGATCGAAAAGAACGTGGCGGACGAGCCCCTGTTCGAGAACAAGCGCAAGATGCGCGACATGGGGATGCGCGTGGCCAGTGTGATCGTGCGCCTGACCGGTGCGCCGCTGGATCAGGCCCGTGCGGCCAGCATGACCCTGATGCTGGCGATGCGCGGGGCCGCTCAATCCGACGTGTTGGCCCGCCGCGACCTGACCGGCATCCCCGAAGACCTGCACCCCATGTTTACCAAGGAAAACTTCGTCACCGGCTATTCCGTGGCCGTGCGGATGATCTTGGCGGGCCTGACCCGATCATGACCCCTCTGGCGGATGTTCCCCGAAATTCCCTGAATTGGATGCTTTCATGAACCGTCGTTCTGTTTTGTGCTCTGCTGCTGCGCTGCTTGGTTTGGGAACCGCTGGCGGGGCCGCCGCGACGGCCGCGCGCGCCGGCCACAACCGCTATTACCAAGGGCCCGTGTCCGATCATTTCGATGGCCTGCGGTTCTTTAACCCCGAGGGCAGCCCGCCCAAAGGGCTCAAGGACCTGTGGCGGTGGCGGACCGGCCCTGCGCCCACCAAATGGCCCGAGAGCATTCCCGTGACCCCTGCGCGCCCCGCGACGCGGGTGCAGGACCTGACCATCACCATGGTCGGCCATGCCACGATGCTGATCCAGATACAGGGCAAGAACATCCTGACCGATCCGGTGTGGTCGGACAGGGCCTCTCCGGTCAGTTTTGCGGGGCCCAAGCGGGTCACCGCCCCCGGTATCGCGTTCGAGGACTTGCCCCCCATTGATCTGGTGCTGCTGTCCCACAGCCACTACGACCACATGGATCTTGCGACCCTGAAGCGGCTGAAGGCCGTGCACAACCCGCTGGTGCTGACCCCCTTGGGGAACGATGCGATCATCGCGGGCACCGGCCTGCGGACCGAGGTGCTGGATTGGGGCCAGTCCACGGCCTTTTCCAAGATGTGGGTCCATTGCGAGCCCTGCCACCACTGGGGCGCGCGCGGGATTGCGGATCGGTCTATGTCTCTGTGGGGGGCGTTTGTGTTGACCACGGGGGTGGGGACGGTGCTGTTCATCGGGGACACCGGCTTTGACCAAGGGCGCCCTTACCGCGATCTGGCGCAGCGGTTCGGGCCGATCCGGGCGGCGATCCTGCCCATCGGGGCCTATGATCCGCGCTGGTTCATGGCCGATCAGCACCAGAACCCCGAAGAGGCGGTGACCGGCTTTCAGATGTCCGGCGCGGCCTATGGGGTGGGGCATCACTGGGGCACCATCCAGCTGACCAACGAAGGGCGCGATGATCCCCGCACGGCCTTGCACGCGGCGCTGGATCAGCGGCGGATTGACCGTCAGGTGTTCCGCGCGCTCGAGGCTGGCGATGTCTGGGAAATCCCCAAGCTGTGACAGCCTTCGCCCCGATTTATGCCGAAAGCCGATAGGCCATATCCGGATTAAGTGTCTAATCCGATAAACGCATCGCCCCATCTTTGTTCCGAGGGACCCCACGGAACAAGGATTTCAGCATGAGTAGTATCGAAGACCGGATGGGCGCGTCCGCCGACCAGACCCGCCATCCACAGGCCGTTCTGGCCATTATTCTGATCAGTTATCTGATGATCATACTCGACACCTCGATCGTGATGACGGGGCTGCCGCAAATCCGGCAGGAGCTGGGTTTTTCCACCAGCCAGCTTGGGTGGGTGCAGTCGATCTATACGCTGACCTTCGGGGGCTTTCTGCCGCTGGGGGCACGGGCGGGCGACATTCTGGGGCGGCGCAAGACGTTTCAGGCGGGGCTGGTGATCTTTACCGTGGCCTCGGCGCTGATCGGGTTGGCGCAATCGGCGGCGTGGATGATCGCGGCGCGAGGCCTTCAGGGGTTCGGGGCGGCCATTCTGGCGCCATCGACGCTGGCGCTGTTGTCGTTCTCCTTTCCCGAGGGGCGCGAAAGAACCCGCGCCACCGCGTGGTACGGATCGACCGCGGGCATTGGCGCGGCCGTGGGCTTGGTGCTGGGGGGCGTGCTGGCCCAGACGATTTCGTGGCGCGTGGGGTTCTTTATCAACCTGCCGATCGGTCTGGCGATGATCTTTCTGGGCGCGCGTTATGTCGAGGAAACGGAACCCCGTCCCGGCACCTTTGATCTGAAGGGGGCAATTGCCTCGACCCTCGGGATCGGGGCGCTGATCTGGGGCGTGCTGGAAAGCGCCGAGCGCGGCTGGGGCAATCTTCCTTCGATGGGGGCGATGGCTGCGGGCGCGGTGATCATCGGCGGTTTTGTCCGGCATGAGGCCCGCGCGGACCAGCCCATCCTGCCTCTGCGCCTGTTCGACAACCCAGAGCGTGTGGGCGCCTATCTGGCGCGGTTCCTGTATCTGGCGGCGATGGTGGGGTTCTTCTTCTTTACCACCCAGTTCATGCAGGAGGTGGACGGTTTCACTCCGTTGCAGGCGGGTCTCGGGTTTCTGCCCATGACGCTGGTGAACTTTGCCGTGGCAACCCGCGTCCCTGATCTGACCGAGCGGTTGGGCAACCGTGCGCTGATGCTGATCGGGATCGCCGCGACGGCGCTTGGTATGGGCTGGCTGGCGCAGGTGCAGGCGGTGGGCAGCTATGCGCTGGGGATCGGCCTGCCGATGGCGCTGATCGGGGCGGGGCAAGGGCTGTGCTTTGGTCCGCTGACCGCGTCGGGCATCGCGGGCACACGGCGAGAGGACGCCGGAGCCGCCTCCGGCCTTGTGAACGTCGCGCACCAGATGGGCATGTCGTTCGGGCTGGCGGTGCTGGTCGCGGCGGCGGCGATGTTCGGGCAAGGGGGCTTTGCGGACAGTTTCCACGCGGCGATGACCACAGGCGCGGTCCTTTTGGTGCTGGCTTTGGTGGCGGCTTGGGCGCTGATCCCTGCGGCAGGGCAGTCGGCGCGTTAAACGGCGCACATGGTTGCACCGGCCCGAACAATGCGGGCCGGCGCAGCGGAGGGTTACTCGGCGGGTTCGACGGCGGCTTCGGCCTGTGCGGCGGCAGCAGCCTCGACAATCGGGGTGCCGTAGACAAAGAAGTCCTGCGGCAGCTCGCCCCCGAACCAGACCCCGCCACCGTCAAAGAAGTTCTCTTCGGTCCAGGTCAGGGTTTTCCACTCGGGGTCAAAGATCAGATAGCCGGTGTCGCCGAACAGCTCGATCCGGTTGCCGCCGGGCTCGTAGACATACATGAAGTACGCCTGCGAGACGCCGTGCTTGGCGGGGCCAGCCTCGATCCGGACGTCGTATTCCATCAGGATGTCTGCCAGATCCAGCATCTGCCCCTGATTGCCGTACCAGAAGGCCAGATGGTGCAGTCGGTTGCCCGGACCTGCCTGATCCTTGGTGAACGCG
This sequence comes from Donghicola mangrovi, assembly GCF_013377535.1. Classification (GTDB taxonomy): domain Bacteria; phylum Pseudomonadota; class Alphaproteobacteria; order Rhodobacterales; family Rhodobacteraceae; genus Donghicola; species Donghicola mangrovi. Next base: position 9,575 of record NZ_JABCJE010000020.1, read on the forward strand.
ACCTCGTGGACGAGGGGGCTGACCGACAGCCAGCACGCCAGTTCGTCCTGACCGCCAAAGACCACATTCTCGCGCTTCTGGAAGCCCAGATGTTCCTGCATGAAACCGGCGTTCTTGGTCACGTCCGAGCAGAACAGGTTGATGTGGTCGATCCGGCGTACAGGCACACCGCGCAGGGGGCGTTTCTGGGGGCGGGATAGCAGCTTGGATTTCTGCTCTGCGCTGGGTTTGAAGTACTCCACCTCCCAGAAAAGGTGCTGCTTGTGGCCGTCGGGGGTGGTGAACTCGTAGGCGCGGCCATAGCCCTTGTGGCCTTCGACCCATTTGCCGGGGCGGGCAGAGGCGTCGATCGCGGCCACACGGCGCTCCAAGGCCTGCGGGGACGCCGCGCGCCAGCTGACGGTGCCAACGCCGGAATGGTCCGCGCGGGTCAGCTTGAGCGAGTGGTGATAGCGGTCCTCGTAGGCGCGCAAATAGCAGGATGTGCCGTCATCCTCGGTCGGGGTCATGCCCAGAACATCGTGGAAGAACCACAGGGATTCCTCGAATTTCGGCGTAAATAGTTCGACCATCGCCAGTTGGGCGACGTCGTGGATCTGTTCCTGAAAGCTCATGGTTTCCTCCCTAAAACCTGAACGGGGGTTTCAATTACTGGTGACAGTCTCCGGCTGCGGGGCGTGGCCGTTGGCAGCAGGGTCGTGGTCCGCGTATTTGGGTTCGCCCGCGACGGCGAAATGACCTGATTGCAGCTCTTGCAACAGAATGCGCACCGACTGCGGGCTGACGCCCAAAGTCTCGACCGCGGCGCGGGTGACTTCGCGCATGAGCGCCTGCTTTTGGGCAGTCGTGCGGCCTTCCATCAGGTGGATCTGGATGACAGGCATCGGGGCTCCTCTGGGTGGGGTTTGCGCTCTTGTCCGGGTGTCCGGTCCTCTCTGCGCCTTCCGTATAAGGAGAGTGGCCCAAAGGGGGCGATGCTATCAAATACCATTTGAGGCCGGTTCCGATACCGATGCTGCATGGGATTTGGGACGCTGAAACGGGGGCGCCCGCCAACTGCGCGGGGCAGGGCGGGTTCGCGGCGAATGCGCGGTATTTCAGTCGGTTAGTTCGCGGGCAACGGCCAGGAAATTGGCAAGGAAGGGGGATGTGTCCCCTTCGCGGTAGAAGCAAGAGATGTCCACCGTGGCCCCCGCAGGCGGGTTCGCGAGTGGAAGGCAAATGACCCCATCCATGCGCACACTGGTAATGGACTCTGGCACCAGACAGACCCCGAAACCGGCGGCGACCAAGGCCATCGCGGTGAACCCGTCGCCCACGACTTGCGCGACGTTGGGGGCAAAGCCGGCCTCGTGGCACAGCCCCGTGACCTTTTCCACGAAGCCCTGCGCGCGGCTGGCGGGGAACAGCACCATGGGTTCGTCGCGCAGTTCGTTCAGGTCAACGCTGTCTCGCCCTGACCAAGGGCCGGGGTCGGGCAGCACGGCATAAAGGGGCTCGCAGCACAGTTGTTCGGCCACCAGTCCGGGGGTGGGCACGAGCATCCGGTTGAACCCCAAGTCGAGCGAGCGGTTGTGCAGCCCTTCGATCTGACCCAGCTTGTCGGCGGCGTGCATCACGATCTTCACATCGGGATAGCGGTGTTTGAACTCGAGGATAATGCGGGGGATCAGGCTCAGGATCGCGGTGCCGAAAATGGCGATGTCCAAGCGGCCAAGGTTCCCTTCGGCGGCGCGGTGCACGCGGTCGGCGGCTTGGTCCAGACGGGCGGCGATGTTGCGGGCCTCTTCCAGAAACAGGCTGCCGGCTTGGGTCAACTCGACCCCGCGGGGGGTGCGGATGAACAGCTGAGCGCCCAGATTTTCTTCTAGGCTCTGGATCTGCCGCGTGATGGGGGGCTGGCTGACATGCAACCGCTCGGCGGCGCGGCCGAAGTGCAATTCCTCGGCGACGGCGATGAAATAGCGTAACTGGCGAAGGTTCAGGTTTGCGGCACTCATGAGCGTCACTGTGCGAGGGCGCGCGCCGCCATGCAAGCGGCGCGCGGTCGCATCACAGCTTGATGCAGAGGTTGGAGCGCTCGGTGTAGAACTCCAGCGAATGCACGCCGCCTTCGCGCCCGATGCCCGAGGATTTGGAACCCCCGAAAGAGGTCCGCAGATCACGCAGGAACCACGAGTTCACCCAGATCAGGCCCGCCTCGATCTGCCCGCCGACGCGGTGGGCGCGCGACAGGTTCTCGGTCAGGATGGTGGCGGACAGGCCGTAGGTGGTGTCGTTGGCCATCGCGATCACTTCCTCTTCGGTGTCGAAGGGGGTGACGTGGCAGCAGGGGCCAAAGATTTCCTCTTTGACGATGGCGCTGTCCTCGGGGAGGCCAGTCCAGATGGTGGGTTCGACAAAGAAGCCGCCCTGACGCGCATCGTCGAAGTCCGGCACACCGCCGCCGGTGATCACGGTCGCGCCCAACTCGCGGGCCTTGGAGTAGTAGCTCAGCACCTTCTGGCGATGCTCGTCCGAGATCAGCGGGCCGATGGTCGCGCCGGGGGTCTCGGGGCCGCCCTGTTTCAGGGCCTCGGCCCCCGCTTTCAGGCGGCTGACGTATTCGTCAAAGACGGGGCGCTGCACATACACGCGCTCGGTCCCCAGACAGACCTGACCGGTGTTCGCAAAGACCGACCGCATGGTGACCTCGATCGCCTTGTCCATATCGGCATCGGCAAAGATGATCGCGGGGTTCTTGCCCCCCAGTTCGAACGACACATCGCGCAGGCCCACGGCGGCTTGCTTCATGATCGCTTCGCCCGTGCGGGTTTCGCCGGTGAAGGTGATGCCGTTGACTTTTGGGTGCTGGGTTAGCAGCTCGCCCGCCGATCCGGGGCCGAAGCCGTGGATCACGTTGTAAACGCCCTTGGGGATGCCGACGCTGTTCATCACCTCACCCAGAAGGGTGGCGGTGGCGGGGCTTTCCTCGGACGGTTTGACGACCACGGTGTTGCCGCAGGCCAGCGCGGGGCCGACCTTCCACGTCATCAGCAGAAAGGGCGCGTTCCAAGGGGAAATGACCCCGATCACGCCTTTGGGACGGTGCAGTTCAAGGTTCGCCGCGCCGGTGCCATCGGGCGTGTCCATCTGGTAGAACTCGCCGCCCGTATGCTTCAGCATCTCGGCAAAGATGCGGAAGTTGGCCGCGCCGCGGGGGATTTCCACCTTTTCCGCAAAGTGGCGGGTGTGGCCGGTGTCGGCGACCTCGGCCTCGATGAAATCGGGGGTGCGGGCAGCGATGGCGTTGGCCAGCTCCATCAAGAGATCGCAGCGCACCGCCTTGGGCATCTTGCCCCATTCGCCTTTCAGCGCGTTGGCGGCGGCGTTCACGGCCAGATCGACGTCCTCGGCCAAAGCCTCGTGCACGGTGGCGATCTTTTCCCCTGTCGAGGGCGAGAATTTGTCGAACATCCGACCCGAGCGCGCATCCACATAGGCGCCATCGATAAACAGCTGATGGGTTTTCATGAAAATCTCCCCTCCCGAAACCACTTATGCGGGAATGTAGGGATTGGCCGCGATACGCTCCAATGCTTTTGGCGGGGTGCGGCGATACGCTTTGGGTATCGGGTTGCGATGCAAAACCCGTATCAAGGGCGGCCTTTCAAAGTATTGGAGCGTATCGGGCAGCCCCTCTAGCCTTGACCCCAACGGGACCTTGCACGTTTTGCGAGTGGAGGAGCAATGCTGGACCAATCAAGAACCGATGCCCTCGGGGATGCGCTGTATGATGCGCTGACCTCGGGCAAACCCACCCCGAAAATCAGTGCGTTAGAGCCCGATAGCGATATCGAGGACGCCTATCGCATCCAGCTGCGGATGCTGCAGCGCCGTCTGGACGCGGGCGACACGGTGATCGGCAAGAAGATCGGCCTGACCAGCCGCGCCATTCAGGATGCTTTGGGCGTGTATCAGCCCGATTTCGGGCAGGTTACGCAGGCGATGCTGTTCGAGGACGGTGCGACCATTGATCTGGGCACCCTTATGCAGCCGCGTCTAGAGGGCGAGTTGGCCTTCCGTCTGAAGTCCGACCTGATGGGGCCGGGCGTGACGGTGACCGATGTGATCCGCGCGACCGACTATGTGACCCCCTGTTTCGAGATCGTCGATACCCGCTTTGACGACTGGCAGATCAAGATTCAGGACACCGTGGCGGACAATGCCTCTTGCGGGGTGTTTGTGCTCGGCAGTGCGCAGGCCGATCCCCGCGATCTGGACTTGAGCCTTGCTGGCATGGTGCTGGAAAAGAATGGCGAGGTGATCGCCACGGGGGCAGGGGCTGCGGTGCAGGGCTCTCCGGTGATGGCGGTGGCTTGGCTGGCGAATACATTGGGCAAGCTGGGGATCGGGCTGAAGGCTGGCGAGATCATCCTGTCCGGTGCACAGGCCCCGCTGATGGCGGTGGCCGATGGCGACCACTTTACCTGCGAAATCGCCGGCGTCGGCAAATGCGAAATGCGTTTCAAAGGGGAGGCACAGGTATGAGCTTCGACACCCCGAAAACCCTGAGTGACATTGCGATTGAACGGCTGGCAGAGCGCGTGGAAACCGCGCAGCGCTACGCCACGCCGATCCACAAACTGACCGAGGATTACCCCGATCTGACCGTGGCCGAAGGCTACCGCGTCCAGACCGCCCTACGCCGCAGCCTTGAGGGGCGCGGGCAGCAGGTGATCGGTTGGAAGGCCGGTCTGACCTCGAAACCCAAGATGGCGCAGATGGGCGTCTCGACCCCTGCAATCGGATTCCTGACCGACGCGATGGAGCGGCCTGCGAACAGTGCGATCAGCGTCAGTGATCTGATCCACCCGCGGGTCGAGGCCGAGATCGCCTTTGTCACCAAGGTCGAACTGTCCGGCAAAGTCAGCGCCGCAGACGTCATGGCCGCCACCGACTATGTCCAGCCCGCGCTAGAGGTGATCGACAGCCGCTTTTCCGGCTTCAAGTTCGATCTGGAGAGCGTGATCGCCGACAACAGCTCATCCGCCCGATTTGTGCCGGGTGGTCGGATGGTCCGTCCCGACGCGCTGGATTTGCGCACGGTCGGCGTGGTTATGGAGCACAACGGCCAGATCGCACAGATCGGCGCCGGGGCCGAGGTTCTGGGCCATCCCGCCGAGGCCATCGCCATGCTGGTGGGCGTGCTGGACGACATCGGGGAAACCTTGCCCGCTGGCAGCTTTGTCATGGCGGGGGCGATCACAGCGGCCATCCCCGTGAAGGCCGGCGACACCATTACCGCAAGATTTTACGAAATGGGCTCGATCACGGTGACCCTCACCGATTGATCGCCCGAGAGGGAGGAAGACAACATGAGCAAGATCAGATGCGCTCTGATCGGGTCGGGGAATATTGGCACCGACCTGATGTATAAACTGCTGCGGTCCGATGTGCTGGAGCCGGTCTGGATGGTGGGCATCGACCCCGACTCCGAAGGGCTGAAACGCGCAGCCGAAAAGGGGTTGAAAACCACCGCCGCCGGTGTGGACGGGTTGCTGCCCCACGTCGAGGCGGACGGCATCCAGATCGCCTTTGATGCGACCTCGGCCTATGTGCACGTGGAAAACAGCCGCAAGCTGAATGATCTGGGGGTGCTGATGGTGGACCTGACGCCCGCCGCGATTGGCCCGCTGTGCGTGCCGCCGGTGAACCTCGCGGAACTGGCGGGCGACCGGCCCATGAACGTCAACATGATTTCTTGCGCGGGGCAGGCGACGATCCCGATGGTGGCCGCGGTAAGTTCGGTCCAGCCGGTGGACTATGCCGAAATCATCGCCTCCCTCTCCAGCAAATCTGTGGGGCCGGGCACGCGGGCGAATTTGGATGAATTCACCTACACCACCTCCAACGCTTTGGAAAAACTGGGCGGCGCGAAAAAGGGCAAGGCGCTGGCTATCATCAACCCCGCCGAACCGCCCCTGATCATGCGCAACACGGTCTATTGCGAGGTTGAGGGCACGCCGGATCAGGCCGCCATCACAGCCTCGGTCAAGGCGATGATCACCGAAGTCCAACGCTACGTCCCCGGTTACAAGCTGGTGAACGGCCCCGATTTTGACGGTAACCGTGTGGCGATCTTCCTTGAGGTCGCGGGGCTGGGGGATTTCTTGCCGACCTATGCGGGCAACCTTGATGTGATGACCGCCGCCGCCGCCCGCACCGCCGAGATGTTCGCTGAGCGGATGCTGGATGGCACTTTGACCCTGCCGAAACCGGAGATGGCCCAATGACCAAAAGCCCGATGGACGGCATGACCGTCAAACTGCACGACATGTCCCTGCGCGACGGGATGCATGCGAAACGTGAACAGATCCCCGTCGAGATGATGGTGAAGATTGCCAAGGGGCTGGATCAGGCGGGCGTACCCTATCTGCAAGTGACCCACGGCGCGGGCCTTGGGGGGAACTCGATCCAGCACGGGCGGGCACTGCATTCCAACGCCGAATATATCTCGGCCGTGGCGGAAGTTGTGGAAAACGCGGTGATTTCGGTTCTGCTGATCCCCGGCATGGGGACGATGGCCGAGCTGCAAGAGGCCTATGACTGCGGCGCGCGCTCTGTCCACGTGGCGACCCACTGCACCGAGGCCAATACCTCGCCCCAGCACATCGCCTTTGCCCGCGAATTGGGGATGGATACCAGCGGCTTCTTGATGATGTCGCACCTGAACAAGTCCGAGGGGCTCGTGCAGCAGGCGCTGCTGATGGAGAGTTACGGCGCGAATACCGTCTATGTGACGGACTCTGCGGGCGCGATGTTGACCCACGAAGTGACTGAGGCCATCACCATGATGCGCGATGCCCTGAAGCCCGAGACCGAGATCGGCTTTCACGGGCACCATAACCTTGGGCTGGGAATTGCGAACTCGATCGCCGCGATTGGCGCGGGGGCCACACGGATCGATGCATCGCTTGCGGGCCTTGGGGCCGGTGCAGGCAACGCCCCGATCGAGGTTCTGGCCGCCGTCTGTGACCGCATGGGGATCGCGACGGGCAGCGATACCTTCGCCCTGATGGATCTGGCCGAGGATGTGGTCGTGCCCTTCATGGATCACGTGGTCCGCGCGGACCGTGAGGCGCTGACCCTGGGCTATGCGGGCGTTTACTCGACCTTCCTGCTGCCCGCGAAACGTGCGGCGCAACGGTTCGGCCTGCCTGCGCGGGACATTCTGGTCGAACTTGGCCGCAAGAAGATGATCGGTGGGCAAGAGGACATGATCCAAGACACCGCCATGACCATGGCGCGGGCCAAGGGGCTATTGAACGCCTAACGACACGCCCCGTCCGCGCTGCCCACCAGTGCGGGCGGGGCCATTTCCCCTAAAGGCTCCCTCAGACGCTCTGCGGCGAAGGAGATGAAGTCCTTGACCCGTCGCGGAGCCGTCCTGTGGGGCCAACGCAGCAGATGTACGGGGATTTCGGTGTCGTCCCATTCCTCTAGCAGCGGTACCAGCTGCCCTGACCGGATGGCGTGCCGCGCCTGATATGCCAGCACACGGATCACCCCCAGACCACTGATCGCGGCATCCACTGCGGCCTCGGCCGAGTTGACGGTCAGGCGCGGGCGGACGCGGATCGTTTTGCGGCCCCCGCGACGGCTAGCGTATGTCCACCGCAGGCCACTGGGTTGGGCGACGAAACAGATGCAACTGTGAGCGGCCAACTGGCTGACCCGTGACAGGGCAGGGGCCCCCGCCAGATAATCCGGCGCGGCGCAGGTCACCATCCGCTGCGAACCGACCAAGGTGGCCAGATGGCCGGAATCCCGCAACGCCCCGATGCGGACAGCCACATCAACCCCTTCTTCGATCATGTCCACGCGGCGATCCAGCAGCAGCAACCGTGCGTCAATTGCCGGGTGCTGTTTCAGGAAATCGGTCAGCACGGGCAAGACGTGCAGCTTTCCGAAGGTTTCCGGTGCGGTGATTGTGAGCGGGCCGGACAGATCGGCAATCCCGCCCGATAGCCTGCTTTCGGCCTGTTCCAGATCATCAAGGATCAATCGACAGGCAGTCAGGTATTCGCGCCCCTCGGGGGTCAGCTCCAGCCGGCGGGAACTGCGGGTGATCAGGGCGCAGCCCAAGCTGTCCTCTAGCTGCGAGAGAAGCCTGCTGATGTTGGTCAGCGGGACGTCCATCTCGCGGGCGGCGGCGGACAGGCTTTCGCATCGGGCGACGGTCACGAACACCGCCATGGCGCGCAGTTTGTCCATGATCATCCTTCCGAAAAATGGAAACTAGCCTCTCGATGTCTCCGTCTACCGGATCGTGGAAATTCGGGAAACACTACCTCTGTCCTGCTTGTTGCCCTGCGGCGCGGTCAGGCACATTTACTCAGGGAGGTTATAAACCGTGAAGCTTTACGATCTGGAATTGTCGGGGAACTGTTATAAGGTGCGTCTGTTTCTGGCGCTGATCCAGCACCCCTATACGCTGGTGCCTGTGGACTTTCTGGGCGGCGCCCACAAGCAGGAACCCCTCAGCGGCCTGAACCCGTTCTGTGAAATTCCGATCCTGACCGATGGCGATCTGGTCCTGCGGGATTCGCAGGCCATACTGGTCTATCTGGCGCGCAAATACGGAGGCGAGGCGTGGCTCCCCACCGAGGCTTCGGCCATGGCGCAGGTCATGGAATGGCTGATGATGGCCGAGAACGAAATCGCCCGTGGCCCCAACGATGCCCGCCTGCACGACAAGTTCGGCTATGACCTGAACCACGAACTGGCAGTGACCAAGGCCCAGCGCGTGCTGAACCTGCTAGAGGCCCGCCTGACCAATCGGGACTGGCTGGCGCTGGATCGTCCTACCATCGCGGATATCGCGTGTTTCCCCTATGTCGCGTTGGGTCACGAAGGGCGCGTGCCCGCCGCCAACCATCCGCACGTGATGGCGTGGATCGACCGGATCAAGGCGCTGCCTGGTTTCATCGGTATGCCCGAGTTGTAACCGATGACGTTCCGGATCAAGCAGTACGAACATGTGGGCATCCGCGTCACCGATCGGGACCGAGCGCTGGCGTTTTACGGGGCCTTGGGCTGGAAAGAGGCGATCAACCTGCCGGCCCACCATGCCAACGAGATGGTGAATGACGCAGGTATCTACATCAACCTGATCTTCAACGGGGCCAAACGGCCGGAAAACCGCAATGTTCTACAGGACGAGCCGGTCAAACTGCCCGGTTTTACCCACGCGGCTTTTGTCGTCGAAGACATGGATGATTTGATCACCATGCTAGAGCGTGAAAGCATCCCCATCACCGACGGGCCGGTGTTTTACAGCAACCGTCGGCGGGTGATCTTTGTCCGGGATCCCGATGGCAACGTGCTAGAGTTCAACGAACTGATCCACTGAGATCAGGTCACGGGCCCGAACTATACTTCGGGCTCGTGCGACTGCCCGTTTCCAAGGCGACCACAATCCGAATCCTGCGGCATATTGCGCAATTTGCGCTAGTCAATCTTCATAAATGCAACATATGCGGGACCTAATCAGGGCACGCAATTCGTTTCATTTTGTCAGGATTCCACATGCATTTCTCAAAAAGTCTTGCGACGGCCTGTCTGGCGGTCGTCCCCTTCGCCGCGCCTGCCGAAACGGTAGAGCTGACCCAATATAACCTTGATCCCCATGTGACCGTGTCGGGCCTGTCTTCGGGCGCGTTCATGACCGTCCAGCTTCAAACCGCGTTCTCCGAGGCCGTGTCCGGCGTTGGTGTCGTGGCGGGCGGTCCGTTTAACTGTGCGGGGGCTGATATCTATAGCTCTGTCATGACCGAGGACACGCGCGCCTACACGCGTATCCTTCAGGCGACATCCGTGTGTCTGAACCCCACGGAAAAGCTGCCCTACCTGCCGCTGACTGCCCTACAGACCGGCGCGATGAAGGGTCAATCCGAGGCCACGATCAAACATCTGACCTCGATCAGGGGGATCGACGATCCGAAATTCATCAAGGACGACCAGATCTACCTATTCCACGGCTCTCAGGACCCGATTGTGCGGGATCAGACGATGGATGTGCTGCGGGACATGTACACTGAGCTTGGGGTGCCCGACGCGCAGATCGAATACGATATCCGTGTGCCTGCGGGGCATTCCTTTGTCACCGAACTGGGGGATGTGCCCTGTTCCGACACCGAGCCAGACTACCTGAACAAATGCCCCGTGGCGGATGATCCGGCCAAGGGTGACGTGGATCAGGCCAGGGATATTCTGACCCACCTCTATGGCCCGTTGAACCCACCGGTTGCACCGATTGATGCGAACTTCATGTCCTTTGACCAGAGCGCCTATGCGCAGGACGTGATGGGGATGGACAACGACAAGCACAACGTCGAGGCCTATCTTTATGTCCCCGATGCCTGTCAGTCGGGGCAGACCACCTGCCACTTGCACATCGCGATCCATGGCTGCGAGCAGGGCCGCTATGCCACGCTGCCCGATGGCAAACCCATGGGGGACCGTTACGCCACCCTAACCGGTTACAACGGCTGGGCCGAGGCGAACAACATCGTGGTCCTTTATCCTCAGGCGCTGGCGGTGCCTTCGGCGTGGTACGTGAACCTGTGGAACATGGCGTGGTTCGGGACCAAGGTGAACAACCCCAAGGGCTGCTGGGACTGGTGGGGTTATGGCGGCGATGACTACCTGAGCAAGGACGCGCCCCAAATGGCTGCCATTGCCAGCATGGCTGCCGCATTGGGGGCCCCGCTGACCACGGCCAAGTAACCGGTTCGGCACTGCTGCTTTCGCTTGGCGAAGCGTCCAGTTACCGGTAACACTCTCCCGAGGAGACGGCACCTTCGTGCCTCGGGAGAGGAAATCCATGTTCATTCGCTGCGCATTTTTCAAAGGCAAAATCAAATCCGGTATGGAAGAGGCCTTCCACGCCCATTGGCAGGAAAACCTCGTGCCGCTGTGGGGCGCGTTCCCCAAGCTGCTGGAACTGCGCGTCCTGCGCGAAGTCGAGAGCGATGATCCCGAAAGCCCGTTCCCGCTGGTAATGGCGATGAAATTCGCCACCCGTGATGACATCGCCGAGGCGCTGGCCTCGGACACCCGCTGGGCCAGCAAGGAAACCTCGAAGAAGCTGTTTGAGATGTTCGATGGGCACGTGATCCACACGGTCTTTGCCGCTGATCAGTTCGATCCCATCGGCTGATCCGGACTGCGGATCGACCCAAGGGCCCTGCGGGGCCCTTTTTCGTGTCTGCGGGGGATTGCCGGATACGCGGATTGTCCACTATGTTATCACGATGGAAGATGATCTGGACACACGGATCGGCGCCCGCATCCGCGCCGAGCGGGAAATCAGGAATTGGTCGCTGACCGATCTGGCCGAGCGTGCCTCGGTCTCGCGCGCGATGATCCACAAGGTCGAGCGTGGCAGCAGCAGCCCCACCGCGAACCTTCTGGCGAAGCTGGCGTCGGCCTTTGGGCTGAGCATGTCCACCCTGATGGCGCGGGCCGAGGTGGATCGCGGACGGTTGGTGCGCCAGTCGGATCAACCCGTCTGGACCGATCCCGAAACCGGCTATCTGCGCAAACAGGTGTCCCTGCACAGCGATCTGCCCTTTGATCTGGTCGAGGTGACCTTGCCCCCGCACACCGCCGTGCCCATGCCTGGATCGTCCTATGCCTTTGTCCGGCAGTTGATCTGGGTCCAAGAGGGGACGCTGACATTTGTCGAGGGCGCGGCAGAGCATATCATGGAGGCGGGCGATTATCTGGAGCTTGGCCCCCCGATCAACACCATCTTTCGCAACGACACCGATCTGCCGACGCGCTACGCCTTTATGGTCTTGCGGACGGTCTAATAGCGGTGGATTGACGGAAAATCTACGATAGTGGACAATCGATCCAACATTTTACATGGAGCGAGTCGCATGATCATCCGCGATGCTACCGAAGCCGACCTGCCGGGCATTATGGCCATCTACAACGACGCGGTCGTCAACACGATGGCCATCTGGAACGATGCGCAGGTCGATCTGGCGAACCGTCACAAGTGGTGGTCGGACCGGCTGGCGGCGGGCTATCCCGTGCTGGTGACCGAGGCCGCGGATGGCAGCGTCTCGGGCTATGCTTCCTTTGGCGACTGGCGGGCGTTTGACGGCTATCGCCATACGGTCGAGCATTCGGTCTATGTGCGCGGGGATTGCCGTGGAGCGGGCATCGGCAAGGCACTGATGGTCGCTCTGATCGAGCGCGCCCGCGCCATTGGTAAGCACGTCATGGTCGCCGGCATCACCGAGGGTAATGCGGCCTCGATCGCGATGCACGAGGCGCTGGGGTTTCAACGGGTGGGGTTGCTGCCTCAGGTCGGGACCAAGTTCGGCGGCTGGCTGGATCTGGCGTTCCTGCAACTGGTGCTGGATAACCGCACCGATCCGGACGCCATCGGATGATGCCGCTGGCGGTTTTCGGGCTGCTGGTCATGGCGGGGGCGGCCTTGGTCGTGCAGAACCTGCTGATGACAGGGATCATGGAGCGGGCCTCCAGCGTGCTGGTTCCGCTGGTCATGAATTCGGCGGTCGGGCTGGTGCTGCTGTCGGGACTGCTGCTGTGGCAGCTTGGCCCCCAAGGGGTGAAAGAGGCCGCGGGCACCCTGCGTCCCGTGGCCCTGATCCCCGGTGTTCTGGGGTCGTTTTTCGTGTTCGCGAGCCTTCTGGGGTATCGCCATCTGGGACCGGCGGCGACCATCTCGGTCTTGATTGCCAGCCAGTTGATCGTCGGGCTGGGGTTGGAGATGGCCCGTCAGGACGGTGTGCGCTTGCAGATCGGGCCGGTGGTGGGCGTGGTGCTGCTGATCGTCGGGGCGGTGCTGGTCGTGTACCGGCCGCGTTAACCTTTGGCCCAGTTGGGGGAGAGAATGATGGACATCCGCTTGGCCCATTCCGGCGATGAAACCGCCATTCGTGCCTGCGCACAGGCGGCCTATGTGCGCTATGTGCCCTTGATTGGCAGAGAACCTGCGCCAATGCTGGCGGACTATGGCGCGCAGATCGCGGGCGGGCTGGTCCATATGGCGGTTGACGGGCAGGGGGCCTTGGCGGGGTTCATCGTTTACTATCCCGAGGGGCGGCACATGCTGCTGGAAAACGTCGCCGTTGCGCCCGATGCGGCGGGGCGCGGGGTGGGCAAGGCCCTGATCGCCCATTGCGAGCGGGCGGCGCGGCAGGCGGGGCTGGACGGCGTGATGCTCTATACCAACGCCAAGATGGTGGAAAATCTGTCGATCTATCCGCGACTTGGCTACCAAGAGGTTGATCGCCGCACCGAAGATGGTTTCGATCGCGTCTATTTCCTGAAGCCGTTCTGACGGCTTGGGGCTTTTCATTAGCCTCGTGATGTATTCATATCCCGTGATGCAATAACATCATCCAAGGGGTGCAGATATGTCAGAGCGTCCAACGATCCGCGATGTCGCCCTTGCCGCCGGAGTGGGCACCGCCACCGTAGACCGTGTGCTGAACGGGCGCGGCAAAGTGCGCGAGGAAACCATGCGCAAAGTGGCCGAGGCCGCCCATCGCGTAGGCTATCATGCCTCGACCCTGATTGATCAGCGGCTCGATTCCGCGCTGCCCGAGATGACGTTCGGCTTTGTCCTGCACAAGGGCAAGCAGGAGTTTTATCAGAACTTTGCCAATGAAATCCAACGGGCCGTGACTGTGCGGCACGACATTCGCGGGCGGGCGGTTGTGCGGTTTTCGGCCAGCCAGTCGCCGCAGGATTTTTTGACCGAGATCGCCGAAATCTCGGGCAAGGTGGATGCCATCGCCAGCTCTGCCGTCAACCACCAAAGCATCACCCAAGAGGTGCAGCGCCTCAAGGAAACGGGCGTGCCTACCTTTGCGCTGCTGAACGATTTTGCGCAAGGCATTCGGGAAAACTACTTGGGTCTCAATAACATGCAGGTGGGTCGGTCGGCGGCGTGGATGGCCACAACGGCGGCCAAACAGCAGGGCAAACTGGCGGTTTTTGTGGGGGGGAACCGCTGGCACGGGCACGAATTACGAGAGACGGGCTTTCGCAGTTTCGTGCGGGATTCGGCGCCGGGGTTTCATGTGCTGGACACCTTGGTGAACCTCGAGACCCGTCAAGTGACCTATGAGGCGACGCTCGAACTTATCGACCGGCACCGCGATTTGCGGGGAATCTATGTGGCCGGCGGCGGGATGGAGGGGGCGATTGCGGCCCTTCGAGAGGCCGCCGAACCCAACACCGTTTCGCTGGTCGTGAACGAGTTGACCGCCGACAGCCGCGCGGCCCTGATGGATGGCTATGTCACGATGGTGATCTCGACCCCCTTGCGCCAACTGTGCGCCGATATGGTCGAAATGATGATTTCTGCTGTGAAAAACGGATCTTCGGATGTGCCGGGCCAGCATTTCCTGCAGCCCCAGATTTATCTGCCCGAAGCCTTCGGTTGATGTGATTACATCAAAAATGGCCCCTTAAACGCATCATAAATGATGTGAACTGTGGGGTGCCATGTTGACGCAAGGCCCTGCGTCTGGGCATGGTCTGGCCATCGGCGGGTGGTCACACACTTGCCAGTCTGGGAGGACAATCGAAATCGCGAAGACCCCGATAACCGGCTTGACCGACATCGGGTGATCCGCCCGCACGATGTGCGGGACCGATGATGCCTTGCCTGACCACAAGACGTCTGGATGCCCCTTGGGCGCACAGGCAGCGCGGCCCGAAAAACGGGAGGGGCCGCTCCGGCATTAAACGGACCGCTGGGACGCCGGAACCAGCCTGGGAGGATGATTAATGAAAAAGACCCTTTTGGCCGCTGGCCTGACTTCGCTGCTGGCAACCACCGCAATGGCCGAAAACATCGGCGTGTCGATGGCCCTGTTCGACGACAACTTCCTGACCGTTCTGCGCAACGGCATGATCGAGCAAGCAGGCGCGATGGACGGCGTGGAAATCCAGGTCGAGGACGCGCAGAACGACGTGGCCAAGCAGCTGGACCAGATCAACAACTTCATCGCATCGGGCGTTGATGCAATCATCGTGAACCCCGTCGATACCTCGGCGACCGAAGCGATGACCAACGCTGCCGCCTCTGCCGGTGTGCCGCTGGTCTATGTGAACCGCCAGCCGGTGAACGTGGACACCATGCCCGATAACCAAGCATTTGTGGCCTCGAACGAGATCGAGTCCGGCACGCTGGAAACCTTTGAAATCTGCAAGAACCTGCGCGCCGCAGGCAAAGGCGCCGGTGCCCGCGCCTATCTGATGATGGGCGAGCTGTCGAACCAGGCGGCCGTTCAGCGCACCAAGGACGTGCACGACATTCTGGGCACCGACATGTGCAACTTTATCGAGATCATCGACGAGCAGACCGCCAACTGGTCGCGCGATCAGGCGCAGGACCTGATGACCAACTGGCTGTCCTCGGGCGAGACCTTTGACGCCTTGATCGCCAACAACGACGAAATGGCCATCGGTGCCATTCAGGCGATGAAGGCTGCGGGCATCGACATGGCGTCGGTTCAGGTGGGCGGCGTTGACGCTACTCAGGACGCGCTGGCGGCAATGGCGGGCGGTGATCTGGACGTGACCGTGTTCCAGAACGCGGCCGGTCAGGGCGCAGGTGCGCTGGATGCGGCGCTGAAGCTGGCCAAGGGCGAAGACGTGGACCAGAAGGTTTACATCCCCTTTGAACTGGTCACACCCGCGAACCTCGCGAACTACACCGCCAAGAACTAAGGCGCTGTTTTCCTGAACAAACGAAGGGGCGGGACGGTCGTGCCCGCCTCCATGCCCTCCGCAGATGCGGGGGGCGGGAACTCTGGGGAGAGTCAATTAATGTCGCAGTCGCACGGGATAGGCGGGCTGGTCTTCGACGAGAAGAAGAAAGCACGCGCGCCTGAATGGAACGTATTTTTCGCCCTCATTCTGATTGTAGTCGTGTTCGAAGCACTGGGGGCCATGCTGCAAGGGCAGAGCTTTCTTTTCGACAGCGCCGATCGGTTTGACACCATTTTCAATGAACAACGTCTGAAGATCATCATCCTGCAGGTGGCCATTATCGGGATCATCGCGCTGGGCTCCACGCAGGTGATCATTCTGGGGGGCATCGACCTGAGCCCCGGCTCGGTGGTTGGCGTGACCGCCATGATCACGATGTCCTTTGCGCAGGTGGCCGAAGTGAACGGTCTGGCCAACCCCAAGGCCGTGTTCGGCCCCGCGTGGATGGATCTGCCGGTGATTGTGCCGCTGCTGGTGGGCTTGGTCTGCGGGATCGTGGCCGGCGTGATCAACGGATTGCTGATCGCCTACACCCGCATTCCGCCGTTCATCGCCACGCTGGGGATGATGGTCACCGCACGCGGCGCCGCCAAGTGGTGGTCCAAGGGTCAGCCCATCAGCTTTCCGACCGACAGCTACGCGGCCATCGGGCAGGGCATGAACCCGGTCATCATCTTTGCGGTGCTGGCGATCCTGTTCCACCTGATCCTGAAATACACCGTCTACGGCAAGCACACCTATGCGATCGGGTCCAACGAACTGGCCAGCCGCATGTCGGGCATTCAGGTCAGCCGCCACAAGGTTCTGGTCTACACCATCGCCAGCGTTCTGGCTGCCATTGCCGCGATCGTTCTGTCCTCGAAAAACCTGACCGCTCAGGCTGGCATGGGGATGATGTACGAACTGGACGCCATCGCGATGACCGTCATCGGGGGCGTGTCCCTGTCGGGTGGTCGTGGCTCCATCCTCGGGACCGTGCTGGGATCGCTGATCTTCGGGGTGATTATCTCGGGTTTCACGTTCCTCAAGCTCGATGCCTATTACCAGGAGATGGTCAAAGGCGTGATCATCGTGGGCGCGGTCGTTCTGGACCAATACCGTCAACAGCGCGCAGCGGCGCGGATGTAAGGAGGCGAGAATGCTTGACTATTCGAACAGCGAAGTCGTCCTCGAGACGCGCGATCTGACCAAGCACTACGGCGGCGTTCACGCGCTGGAGGGTGCCAACTTCAAGATCCACAAGGGCGAACACGTCGCGATCATGGGCGACAACGGGGCCGGTAAATCGACCTTTGTCCGCCAGATCACTGCCGTCGAACAGCGCACACGCGGCGATGTCATTCTGGGGGGGCAGTCCGTCCACTTTGGCAGCCCGATCGAGGCCCGCGAGGCCGGGATCGAGACCGTGTTCCAGAACCTTGCCCTTGCGGATGATCTGGACGTGCCCTCGAACCTGTTTCTGGGCCGCGAGAAGATCAAGTTCAACCTCGGGCCGTTTTCGATCCTTGATAACAAGGCGATGCGCGAGGCGACGATGGCGGGTCTGGTGAAAACCGGCGTGAAAATCCCCAACATCCTGAACCCGATCCGCAACATGTCCGGCGGCCAGCGCCAGTGTGTGGCCATCGCGCGCACTGCGGCCTTCCATTCCAAGCTGACCATCATGGATGAACCCACGGCGGCGCTGGGGGTGCAGGAAACCGCGCAGGTGGAAAACATCATCCGCACGCTCAAAGAGCAGGGCGAACCCCTGATCCTGATCAGCCACAACATGCGGCAGGTGTTCGACCTGATGGACCGGATCGTCGTGTTCCGACGGGGCCGCATCTGCGCCAACCTGCACGTTTCGGACACCGATCCTCAGGACGTGGTCGCCTATATCACCGGTGCCAAAACCGGCGAGGAGTTCCCCGAGGCGCGCTGATCCAGCCGCTTCGGCGCGGGGGTCGCGCTCCCAGTAACCTGCGGCCCCCGCTCCCCCGATCCTGAACCGGACAACATGAACCAACCCCTCCACCCGCGCCTTTGCGGGTGGGCTGGCCCCACTCAACCTGATGACAGGGTTCGCCTTATGAAAATTGCTATCGACCCCTTTATGCACCGCCACCTTAGCCTAGAGGAACTGCCGTCCAAGGTGGCCGAACTGGGCTATGACTGGATCGAACTTAGCCCGCGCGCGGATTTTCTGGAGTGGTTCAAAGCCCCCCGCGTGTTTCCGGACCGCGTGAAATCCTTTAAAAAGGCGCTGTCGGACGCCAATGTCGGCATCGCCAGCATCCTGCCCATGTACCGCTGGGCCAGCAATGACGAGGCTGAACGTCAAGCCGCCGTCAAACACTGGAAACGCGCCATCGAGATCGCGGTCGAGCTTGGCGTGGACACCATGAACAGCGAATTCGGGCGTGGCCCGCACCCCGACAAAGGCTCCTGCTACTGCTGTCACACAGGTTCCATGATCGAGGCCTGCGAGGATGCTTGGTGGCGTTCCATGGAAGAACTGGTGCCGATCTTCGAGCGCGAGGGCATCAACCTGCACGTCGAGCCCCACCCCGAGGACTGGTGCGAGACCCTGCAACCGGCGCTGGACATCATCCGCACCGTGAACTCGAAAAACGTCAAGTTCCTCTACTGCGCGCCCCACACCTTCTATTTCGGCGACGATACCAAGGCCATGCTGCGCGAGGCCAAGGATGTGCTGGCCCATGTCCACGTCGGCGACACGTTCAACCACAAGGCCAGTTCTGGCCTGCGCTACATCCTCAACCCTCCGGGCACCAACGCCCGTGTGCACCAGCACCTGAACATCGGGCAGGGCGAGGTCCCGTGGGACGACTTCTTTGGCACTCTGGCCGAGATCGGCTTCGACGGCATCATGACCGCCTGCGTCTTTGCCTGGGAGGACCGCGCGGACGAGTCCGGCCACTTCATGCGCGCGGAAATGCAGCGCTACGTCGACACTTACTTCAAATAAGGAATGCACCAAATGACACTGAAAATCGGTGTAATCGGAACCGGGATGATTGGCCGAGACCACACCCGCCGTCTTCAGCAGGTTCTGGCAGGGGCCAAAGTCGTGGCCCTGTCGGACGTGAACATGGACAGCGCCCGCGCAGTTCAGGCGGACCTGTGCCCTGATGCGCAGGTCTTTGCGACCGGCCAAGAGCTGATCGCCAGCCCCGATGTGGACGCGGTTCTGGTTTGTTCGTGGGGCGCCACCCACGAGGAATACGTGTTGGCCGCCATCGCTGCGGGCAAGCCCTGCTTCTGTGAAAAGCCGCTGGCCACCACCGCCGAAGGGGCCAAGCGCATCGTCGATGCCGAGGTCGCCCATGGGTCGCGTCTGGTGCAGGTCGGCTTCATGCGGCGCTATGATGCGGGTTATGTCGCGCTGAAGAACGTGGTCGATACCCAGATCGGCGCGCCGATCATGGTGCACGCCGCCCACCGCAACCCCAGCGTTCCCGAGCAATACGTCACCCCCATGGCGATCCACGACACTCTGATCCACGAGATCGACGTGTTCCGCTGGCTCTTGGACGATGACTATGTTTCGGCCCGCGTGACCTTTCCGCGCTCCTGTGCCGCCAGCCATGCCAAGCTGCGCGACCCCCAGATCGTGACCCTGAAAACCGCCAAAGGCACCGTGATCAACACCGAGATCTACGTGAACTGCAAATACGGTTACGACATCCAGTGTCAGGTCGTCGGCGAAGAGGGCATCGCCTCCTTGCCCGAACCTATGGCCATCACCAAGCGCCTGAACGCGACCTTGCAGAACGAAATCCTGACCGATTGGAAGGACCGCTTTGTCGCCAGCTATGACGTCGAACTGAACGATTTCATCAAGGCCGCCACCGCTGGCACCGCTGCGGGCCCCTCGTCGTGGGATGGCTACATGGCCGCTGTGACCTCGGACGCCTGCGTTGCAGCCCAAGACGCCGAAGGCACCCTGATCGACATCACCTATCCGGCCCGTCCGGCCCTGTATAACTGAGGCATCCCATGCGTTTCGCAATCAACCACATTTCCGCGCCCAAGCTGGCCCTGTCCGAATTCTTTGAGATGACCAAGGCGCTGGGTGCGACCGAGGTCGAAATCCGCAATGATCTGCCCGATGTCATGGGCACTATGCCCGCGTCCGAGGTCAAAGCCGCAGCAGAGGCGGCAGGCGTCACCATCCTGTCGATCAACGCACTTTATCCATTCAACGTGTGGTCCGGTGAACTGGCCGCCCGTGCGGTGGCGATGGCCGATTACGCTGCCGCCTGCGGAGCCAAGGCGCTGGTCATGTGCCCCCTGAATGACGGCACCGAAGTGTCCTATGACGATCTGGTCGCCGCGCTGGAGGCGATGAAGCCGATCCTGACCGAACGCGGTCTCACCGGTCTGGTCGAGCCCTTGGGCTTTCCCATCTCGTCCATGCGCAAGAAAGAGACCGCCATTCAGGCGATCAAGGATGCGGGCGGCGAAGGCGTCTACAAGCTGATGCACGACACCTTCCACCACCATCTGGCGGGCGAGACCGAGTTCTATCCCGAATGGACCGGCCTTGTGCATATCTCGGGCGTGGTCGATCCGGCGGTGGACGTGGCGGACATGCTGGACGCCCACCGCGTGCTTGTCGATGCAGGGGATCGTCTGGAGAACATCTCGCAGATCAAATCGCTGCTGGCTGCGGGCTATGACGGCCCCTTCAGCTTCGAACCCTTCGCGGCCGAGGTGCACGAACTGGCGGATCCTCGGGCGGCGCTGGCAGAAAGCATCGCCTATATCGAAAACCAGCTCTGATTGCGCGGTTGTTGAGGGGGCTTTGCCCCCTCTTGGCCCTGCGGGGCCAATTCACCCCTGGGTATTTTTACCAAGCTGAAGTTTTGGTGATTGGAGGAATTAGGGATGCGA
>NZ_JABCJE010000021.1 GCF_013377535.1 Donghicola mangrovi
CAGGCACAGCAGTGCGGCAGCGCCGTAGTAACCATCGAACCCCGGCATGCTTTCGTCGCTGAACCAGTTGCGCTTGATTTCGCGGTGGATCGTGGATTTCGAGCGTTTCAGAGCGCGCGCCATTTCACGGACTGGGACCTTCGCAAGTCTCCAGCGCTCGATCTGCACGCGTTCCTTGATGCTCAGTTGATTGTAAACCGCTCCCATGCCATCGTCTCTCCATTAGATAACTCTCTGTTTTCTAATGGGAGTCGCACTTGAAGGTAGCGCGCACCCCCATTCGTGAGATGCACTCATGGAACCAGAATGGCTTCTACAATCTGAGCGCAAAGCCTTAACTGGCTTGAACCCTCAAAACCACCGATTGCAACAACCGATCGACACTCCCTTTATCGTACCGCCATTCCCAGATATTCTTCTAGATATTGCGTTTTCGACGGAGAGCTACCTGAATTCAGGGAACGCCTTGCGTGCATGTGTGCCTTGGCATTGTTGACGGTTTCAACCGCTGTAAGGGCGTCGCTGCAAAAGCGCAAAATGGTGCCGTCAGGGAGTTCGAGGCTCTCGTCCTGAGGATCCGCTAAACCTGCGATCTGCAGCTTCAGGTCGTGTTGATCGGACCAGAACCACGGAAGCGCCGAATAATGAGCGCTCTCACCTTTCACGATCGATTTTGCTATTGCTCGCGCGTGGTCCGTGGCTGCTTGGACGCTTTCGAGGCGTATCAGGCGCCCACTTCGTGCGCAGGGAAACGCGGCACAATCGCCCAAGGCATAGATCTGGCGGTCGCTCGTGCGCAAAGTCTCGTCGACCACAATGCCGTTTTTGACCTCTAGTCCGCAGTCATGCGCCAGTTTAACATTCGGGCACACTCCGGCTGCCAAAAGGACCAGATCTGCGGCAATTTCAGTTCCATCTTTGAGGAGCAGTCCGCGCTCATTGACTTCAGTTACACCGTTTCCGAGATGGAGTTCTGTTCCCAAGGTTTCGTGTAGCAACCGGAATCGCTCAGACATCTCTGGAGAGACAGCACGCGCCATAAGCCGCGGTGCCGCTTCTGCGACAGCAACCGAATGTCCAAGGCCCGCGGCAACTGCTGCAAACTCGAGCCCGATAAAGCCCCCGCCGATCACAGCAATCCTGCAGGGGCGTGATAAAGCCGCCCTCAGGGTTCGTGCGTCTTCAAGGGTGCGTAAATCCAAAGCGCGTTCGATCCCCGGGATCGGCGGACGGAGGTTACGCGTACCCGTCGCCAAGATCAGATGGTCATAGGCCATCACCTTGGAGCCGATGCGTACTTGCCCTGCAGTACGATCAATGGCGTCGACCCAAGTGCTTACCTGCAAAGTTATGTTCTTCGCATCAAAGAAACTTTGGGGCCGCAGAGCGAGCTTTTCTGCTTCTCCGGTTTTCAGAAAGGCCTTGGACAAAGGCGGTCGTTGATATGGCAGGCCTGGCTCGCCGCCAATCAGAGTGATGGGCCCTTCATGCCCTTCTTGACGGAGGGACATTGCAGCTTGGAAGCCGCCCTGTCCCGCTCCAACGATGACCACATGCCCCTTGCTCATACCTGCTCCTCCGGAAGGTGGACCACCAGCCCATCCATCTCTTCGGTAAGCTTGATCTGGCATGATAGACGCGAGCGTTCGTTGACCTCCGAGGCTGCGCTTTCGAGCATATCTTCTTCGCCGTCAAGGCGGGGACCCGTCGCCCCGACCCATGCCTCGTCGACATAGCAATGGCACGTGGCGCACATCATCGATCCACCGCATTCGCCGATAATGCCATCAATGCCTTGATTGATGGCGAGGCTCATCACGGTATCTCCGAGCTCACCTTCGGCGTCGGTGCGGCTACCATCGTGAGCGACGTAAGTTACTTTGATCATGGGAATATTTCCTCAGTTCGGGATGAGATTGATTGGAAGCTTGTCAAGGGCGCGAATGGCATTGCTGGGGCGCCAGACCGCGTCACCCGCTGGTTCGATGCGATCGACCTTCTTGATCAGCGCCCCCAAAACAGCTTCAAGTTCTGCACGCGCGATGTTCTGACCGACGCAGCCATGAATGCCGGCACCAAAGGCGATATGACCAACTGGCTTGCGGTCAATTCGGAACTTTTCCGGGTCTCCCCACTTGTCGGGATCCATGTTTGCAGCACCCAAAACGCAGGTGACTTTGGTTCCCTCTTCCACGGGGAAGCCTGCGATTTCGGTCGCCTGCCCTGCCGTCCGGCCAAAGGTGTGAACGGGCGAAGTGTAGCGCAGGACCTCTTCGAACGTTGCTCGGATCAACGAAGGGTCGCGCTTGAGCGCATCCCACTGATCAGGGTTTTGCGACAGGCACCACAGTGCGTTACCGATGCCTGTTACTGTCGTATCCACGCCCGCTGACAAGAAGGAGCGCACGAGCATTCCGGCTTCGTCTTCCGACAATGTACCGTCATCGGCAGAGGCATACACCAATGCGCCCAAGCCATCTTTAGTCAGCCGGTCACGCGCGCAAGCGGCATTGATCCATGGGACAATCTCTCCTGCGTGGCTCATGGCATCGCGGCGCAGCTGATTGTCGGGGCCAACAGCATTGAACACCATGGCTCCGTAATCGACGAGGTAGCGCGGATTGACGTCTTTCATCCCGACAGCTTTGGGAAAAACTGTCGTCGGAAACGCTTCGGCCAGATCAGCCACTGCCTCAATGCTACCTTGACCGAGTAGGCGATCGACCAGCGCATCAGCCGTCTCGTGGAACAGGTCCGCGAACCCCTTGGCCACTTTGGGGGAAAGAGCGCGGGACATCACTTTGCGGGTTCGGGTGTGATCGGGTTGATCCACCTCGAGAATGATGGAGGGTGGTCGCCACGGATCTTCGAGCTTGAAGTCGTTCAGGCCGACGCCACGCGAAGACAAGAAATTCTCATGGTCGCTAAAGACTTTGCGCGTGGTCTCGAACCGTCCGACAGTCAGAATGCTGTAGCGCGGAATGTAGACAACTTCTCCAAGCGCGCGCAGCTCGGCGTAATACGCATTGGGATCTTTCAGAATTTCAACATCATAGGGATCGATGTCCCAGGCGGGAATTCCGCTGGCGGGGGAAATAGGCTTGTGCCCCTCGATCAAGGTAGCTTGCGAAAACGACATGATTGTCTCCTTAAATCAGGCACTCAGCGCGACACCGATATGGCGATGCAGCAAGTCTGCATCCCGCTTCAGTGCCTCGGATGGGCCTTCGTGGACGATTGAACCGTTAGCCATCAGGACGGCCCTCGTGGCGAAATTCAGAGCGGCTTCGGCGTGCTGCTCGACCAAAACGACCGCTCGGCTGCCGTCTTTGGCGAGTTCCTCAAAAACGGCCATCAGTTGGTCACACACGACCGGAGCGAGCCCTTCGAGGGGTTCGTCCAGAAGCAGGACGTCCGGCCCCGTCATGAGAGTGCGGGCAATGGCTAGCATCTGCTGTTCGCCACCAGAAAGCTGCGTTCCGCCGTTTTTCCGGCGTTCTTTCAGGCGGGGAAACAGCTGATAAGCCTCTTCCAGAGTGGCATCGCCGCGCAGGCAAGCAATCAGGTTTTCCTCGACAGTAAGCGAAGGGAAAATATCCCGGGTCTGAGGCACGAGTCCCAGCCCCAGCGCGCTGCGATGGTGCGGCGCGACGCTGCTGATCGCCTGATCACGATACAGGATGTCGCCGCTATGCAGACGCGTGAGACCCAGAATGGTTTTCAAGAGCGTCGTTTTGCCCGCCCCGTTGCGACCGATCACCGCCAGCCGCTCGCCTGCAGAGACGCTAAGGCTGATGTCGCGCAGAATGTGGGTTGGACCATAGCCCGCTGTGACGTTCTTGAGTTCCAGAGTTTGCTTAACCATGGCTCCCTCCGAGATATAGCTCGCGGACTTTGGCATTGGTCGCGATTTCTTGGGGTGTGCCCTCTGTCAGGATGCGCCCTTGGACCAACACCACGATGGACCGGGCGATCCGGAACACGAGGTCCATGTCGTGTTCGATCACAAGTACCGCCAGATCATCCGGCAACCTTTCAATGGCATCGATGATCAAGTGCGTCTCGCTTGACGGTACGCCCGCGGCAGGCTCATCAAGAATGAGCACCTTTGGCTTCAGCGCGAGGCTGAGCGCCATCTCCACCAACCGCTGCTGACCATAGGCCAGATCCAGAACCGGCCGGTCCGCCAATGATCCGAGCGCAAATTGATCGACGAGCGCAGAAACCTCGGCTTCTACCGACCGGTTGCTGTCGGCGCGCATAAACAAGCGGCGTCCGAGTCCTTGACGTTCTAGGATTGGGAGCCTCAGGTTCTCGCGGACTGTGAGCTGCGGGAACAAGGTCGTGATCTGGAAGGTCTTGGCGATCCCCATCTGAACCCTTTGGGCCTCTTTCAGTGACCCAATGTCCTGACCGTCGAACCGGATGGTTCCTGCTGACGGACGCAGGATACCCGTTATGAGGTTGGCAAAAGTGCTTTTCCCCGCGCCGTTCGGACCGATCAGTGCCTTGCGCGCTCCTGCCGGTAGGTCAAAGTCGATATTCTCGGAAACGACGAGCCCGCCGAAATGTTTTGAGAGTCCGCGCACTTCAAGACCTTGCATGGCGATCTCCTTTGCTCAGACGTTTCAAGCTGGTCGGCAGAGCAACGAGTCCCGACGGCAACGCAAACACCACCGTCAACACGAGGCCCCCGATGACGAAGAGCCAGTTGAACGGATCATTTGCAGCCGCGAGATGATGGACTGTCATAAAGACGACCGTCCCCAACGCAGCACCGTAAAGGCGACCGGTGCCGCCAAGGATCAGCATGATCAGCGCCTCGGCCGATAGGGTGAATGAAAAGGTTTCAAGGCTGACAAGCTGGGTGATTTGCGCGCTAAGGGCACCGGCAATCCCAGCGATACCCCCACCCATCACGTAAGCGATCAGTCTGCGCTGAAACACAGAGACACCGATTGCCTCCATGCGTTCGGGGCTTTCGTGCACGCCGCGCAACGACAACCCAAACGGAGAGCGACCAATCACAGACAGCAGTCCGAAAACAAAAGCTGCAACGGCGCAGGCGTACCAATAGCCAGTAACGCCAATGAAATCGAAATCCCAAATCCCCAAGATTTTTGAGGGCCGGATGCCGCGTAGACCGTCCGCTCCGCCTGTAATCTCGCGCATCCGGTTGGCAATTTCAGCGCCGATTTGCGCCACGGCGATCGTCAGCATGATAAGCGTCAGCCCGGTGGTCCGCATCAAAACGACACCCGATACCGCCGCCAAAGCGGCGCCGGCGACTGCGCCTACCACGAGCCCTGCAAACGGATCTGCCCAAACATGGATCGCAAAAAGCCCCGCTGCATAGGCGCCAGCACCATACATGGCCGCCTGCCCCAGCGTTGCGATACCTGCGTAGCCCAAGACCAGATCCAGCGAGAGGACCAAGATAATCATGATGAAAATTCGGGTCAGGAACGCAAGATTATACGGGAAGAGAAAGAAGGCAGCGAGCGCTGCAAATAGCATAACACCGGCAACCGAGTAGGATCGCAACTTCATGACGCCCTCCCCATGATGCCTTGAGGCCGCGTCGCCAAGAACAGGATGACAAGTGTATAAGTTATAATGGTCGCCATATCCGGCAGCACATAACGCGCCGCAGTCTCGACCAACCCGATGGCAAGTGCTGCGATGAAGGATCCCAAGATTGATCCCAAACCGCCAATCGCGACGACGATCAGAAATAGAACCATGTATCGCAGCGGGTAGTAGGCATCGATGGGGAGCAACTCTGCCCCGAGGATGCCGCCAAGTGCGGCAAGGCCTGCCCCGAGCGCGAAGGTAGCCATGTAGATGTGGCCCGTATTGATGCCAAGCGCCGAGGCAGTGTCACGATTATCGACGGCCGCCCGCAGCAGAATGCCAAATCGCGTTCTTTCTAGCAGCGCCCACAGGCCTAGTATAACGAGGCACCCGACGACGATGACCGTCATGCGATGTGCTGTGAGCTGCCTGAAGCCCAGGTCAACGGACCGTTGCAGGGTTTCGGGCAGAGGAATGCCGAGCAGTGAAGAACCAAGCCAGAAGTCGATGGTCGCGATGATCAAAAACGTTAATCCAATCGTCGCGAGAACCTGCTGGAGCTCTCCGAAACCATAAATTTTGCGGTAGATGACACGTTCCAGCGGCATAGCGATGGCGACCGTCCCGAGGACAGCGAGGGCCGCAGCGCCGACAAAGGGCAACCCGCCTTTTTCGATGAGCCAATGGGCGATTGCGCCACCCATCAGAGCGAACCCTCCGTGAGCAAGGTTCACGACCCGCATGAGCCCCATAGTGACGGACAGGCCTACGGCGATCATGAACAGGATCATGCCATAAGCGATGCCATCGACAGCTATGTTAAGAAGTAAGTTCATGATGTGCCCCGTTATCGCGAAGCTTCGGGCCAGCAAGGCGGCCCAAAGCCAGGGTCAAGCGTTACTCACTGGGTCCAACCAAGATCGCCAACGGTCGCAATCACGCCTTTTTCGACGTTTTGAAGAAGACCGCTATTTGCGTCCCGCGCCACCTCGCGAATGTAGACATTCTGGATCACTGTGCGGGTTTCGGGGTCCATCTCGAGCGGCCCCCGCGGGCTTTCCCATTTCAGAGAGCTGACCGCTTCGATCGCGGCCGGTCCATCGGAACCGGTAGCCTTGACCATCTCGTAAATTAGGTGAACGCCGTCATAGGCGCCGACAGACGCCCAATTGGCCACGGCATCAGGATGCAGATCCGTCAAAGCGGTCAAGAACGCGCGGTTCGCTTCGCTCTCGTGGGCAGGTGAATAGTGATAAACGGTGTTCAAACCGATGGCCATGTCGCCTAACCCCTGAAGGTTGACCTCTTCGGTTTCGGCTGTGCCGAGGAACGCGATCCCAGCATCTCGGAGACCATTTTCATTATAGGTTTTTGTGTATGAAAACGTCGGCGGCCCACCGGGCAAGAAGGTAAAGACCGCGTCTGGCGCATCATCTTTGACCCGCTGCAAGATCGGGGTGAAATCGGTGGTCGCAAGCGGCATCCGGATACTGTCCAGCACCTGTCCGCCCTGCTCCTCGAAGGCGGTCTTGAAGGACACCTCTGCGTCAATGCCCGGTCCGTAGTCGCTGACGGTGGTCACGACCGTACGAATGCCTTGCTCAAATGCCCATTGCGCTGCGGGAATTGAAACTTGCGGTAGCGTGTAACTGGTCCGCAGGTAAAAGGGGCTCTCTTTGTTGATCGCCGATGTCGCGGCGTTGAAAATCACAGTTGGTGTTTCTGACTGGGTGATCACTGGCCCTACAGCCAATGCGTTCGGCGTGAAGGTGAACCCCGCGAGATAGTCGACGCGGTCACGGATCAGCAACTCTTGCGCTAGAGCGCGTGACTGATCGGGGTTAACGCCTCCGACGTCCTTGTAAATGAAGCTGATTTCGTGCTCGCCAACTGTCGTGCCGTGCAGCGCCTGATATGCTTCGATCGCTTGCTGGTACTGGGTCCCGTATTGCGCGAATGGGCCCGAGAAGGGCGCGATAACGCCCACTTTGATGTCGTCTGCCGCCGCGCTGGTCACACCTAGGGTGCAGACCGCCGCGAGAGCGGTCATCATTCTGAATTCTTTCATGGTTTCCTCCCAATTGTGCGGCCTGACGTCTGCCGCTTGATGCGCCTCTCCTCCAAAAGGCGTTCGGTTTCGCCCGGCGTCGGTCAAAGCCGTCGCCGGGCGAGGCGTCAGAACACGACCACGCTGCGGATGGATTCACCCGCGTGCATCAAGTCGAACCCTTTGTTGATTTCCTCCAATGTCAGGACATGCGTGATCATCGGATCGATCTCGATCTTACCGTTCATGTACCAGTCAACGATTTTCGGAACTTCGGTGCGGCCCTTAATGCCGCCGAAAGCGGACCCCTGCCACCGACGGCCAGTCACCAGTTGGAACGGACGCGTCGAGATTTCTTTGCCCGCCTCAGCGACGCCAATCACGGTCGATATGCCCCAACCACGGTGGCAGGCTTCAAGTGCTGTGCGCATGACCTCTGTGTTGCCGGTGCAATCAAACGTGTAATCCGCCCCGCCGTCTGTCAGGGCAACCAGATGCTGGACGATGTCCCCGTCAACCTTGGTGGGGTTCACAAAGTCGGTCATGCCGAATTTACGCCCCCAAGATTCCTTGCCGTCGTTCAGATCGACGCCAATGATCTTGTCTGCCCCAACCATCCGCGCCGCTTGGATAACATTCAGGCCGATCCCCCCAAGTCCGAAGACAATCACGTTCGCGCCGGGATGTACCTTGGCCGTGTGCGTGACAGCCCCTACCCCTGTCGAAACACCGCAACCGATATAGCAGGACGTCTGGAAAGGAGCATCGCTGCGAATTTTGGCGACCGCGATCTCGGGAAGTACCGTGAAATTCGAGAAGGTCGAACACCCCATGTAGTGGTAGAGTTGCTGCCCTTTGTAGCTAAAGCGCGAGGTGCCGTCGGGCATCACCCCTTGGCCTTGAGTCGAACGAATGGCAGTGCAGAGATTTGTCTTGCCGGACAGGCAGGACTTACACTGGCGGCATTCGGGGGTGTACAGCGGAATGACATGGTCGTCTGGCTTGACCGAGGTGACGCCAGGGCCGACCTCGCGTACGATGCCTGCGCCTTCGTGACCAAGAATGACAGGAAAGAGCCCCTCACTGTCGAGGCCATCAAGAGTGTAGGCATCCGTGTGGCAGATGCCGGTGGCCATAATTTCCACCAGCACTTCACCCTCTTTGGGGCCCTCCAGATCCACTTCGACAATCTCTAGCGGCTTCTTTGCTTCAAAGGCGACAGCGGCGCGGGTTTTCATCGCGGTTGAACTCCTCAGGTCTCGTTAGATTTGAGAAGAGAGCACAATCATAGGCCGATTATGCGTCCGCTTCGGAAAGCGCACGGCAGTCACCCTCTGATCAGATTCTCCTCTCAGACCGACGCTCTCCACTGCGTCGGATTGCTTCATCAGCTTCTAGGGATATTTGGATGAGTTTGTTGATGAGTCAACCAAAAGATTTGAACGGAGTGGATGTTTAGCGTGCATCACGATGACCGGGGTGAGCTAAAATGTTTTAAAAAACTATATATAACAAGCAGATATGGCGATTTTTACCTTTTCGATCTCTGGAGGGGGCGGATATTTGATTACTAATAGTAATTGATATTGCGCGGAATCACTTTTCGTGTTTCCCTTGGCTTGAGGGGGAAGTAGTCATGTCACGACCTATGGCGTCATCAGAAGTAGCCCGAACAGATTCGCTATCCGACACGCAACTCAGAGAGTTTCTTGGGTATCGACTAAAGCGCGCCTACATGGTGGTGCATCGCGCCGCGTCTAACGTTCTTCAGCAGTTCGAATTGGGAACGCGCAGTTTCACCGTGCTGTCGCTTGTCGCAGCAAACCCGGGGGCTTCGCTGTCGCAACTGGCCGATCTGCTACTGATCGAACGCTCTAACATGGTTCTCATTCTGGATGACCTGGAAACACGGGAACTGGTCAAGCGGAGCCGGGATCCCAACGATCGACGCCGTTATCTTTTGAAGCCGACTTTGCAGGGTTTGCGGGTGCTCGAAGGCGCTACTGCGGCCGCGTTTGAAGAGGACAAACGTCTGGCCCGCGCTCTGAATGACGAAGAATTTGCATTGCTGATGTCCCTTCTGAGGAGAGTGGAAGAAGGGGCATCAGCTGACTGAGGTGCTGAGGAGGCACTAAATTTAGATCCCGCGAAAGCCGCCGGATCAAAGGGAGGAAATCATGAATACTTATTTAAAGCCGGCCGCAGTGGCCGGGCTGATGGTGCTTGCCTGCACCACAGCCGAAGCTGAAACGATCCGAGCGACAAGCGCATTTGGCCCGTCACATCCAGCGGCAGTCTACGAATATCCCGAGATTGATGCGCGACTGCAGGAGTTCACTGATGGCAACTGGTCGCTGCAGGACACGCCATCAGGCCTCGTTGCCCCGAACGAGATGAGCAGCGGCCTGCAAAATGGTGTCACAGAATTTGGCTCTCTGCTCATCCCATATTTCTTGGCGCAGTTTCCTGAAACGGGTCTTCCGTCAGAACTCTCG
Source organism: Donghicola mangrovi (assembly GCF_013377535.1). Classification (GTDB taxonomy): domain Bacteria; phylum Pseudomonadota; class Alphaproteobacteria; order Rhodobacterales; family Rhodobacteraceae; genus Donghicola; species Donghicola mangrovi. The sequence continues at coordinate 10,117 of NZ_JABCJE010000021.1, forward strand.
GTCCTCGGGTCCAGCAACCTTGTTATCTCGTCTGCGGTCACCGAATACCTTGCGACATGTGCGGAATGCCAAGCCGAATTTGTCGAGAACGGACAGGTTTATCTGGGTTCGAACGCAACACCGCCCTACAATTTGCTTAGCACGACCCCTGTACGTTCCGTGGACGATCTAGGTGGCCTACGCATCCGCACTGGTGCACCTCTTTATGCGCGATTTGTTGACGCGCTAGGCGGGGAGGCTTCTCAGATCCCGTCGTCAGAGCTTTTCGAGTCTTTAAGCCAAGGTGTGATTGATGGCACGTTCAGTGCCGACCACGAGATTATCGCCAACCGTCTTGGCGACGTCATCCAGTATGTCACCGTGGTAAACGAAGGCGTCTTTAACGGCGCGGCAACCGCGACCGCGAGCAACCTTCTTTGGATGCGCATGTCCGCAGAGGACCGCGCCGCCCTCGCCCGTGCGTCTCAGTATGGTGTCTCAAAAGGGCTATTTGGCTTCAACGACGACGCGGCAAAAGCGCGCGAGATTGAAGGCATCGAGTTCATCGAAATGGACGACAGCCTGCGCGCCGCAAAAGAGGCCTACAACAAGAGCCACATCGAAAACGTTGCGGCAATCCTGACCGAGCGCGGAGTCTCGGACGCCCAATCCAAGGTGGATCGCTACATCGCACTTGTCGAGAAGTGGGAAGGGTTGATCACCCCCAACATGACCTACGAAGAGCTCGCTGAATTGCGCTACGCCGAGATTTTCGCAGGCTTGGACCTGAACAGCTACGGCTTCTGATCCTCTTGGGCGCGCTCTCGCAGGCGCGCCATCCCTCCTTCAATTGGAAATGTCATGGAACTCATAGAGAAATGGGTCGGACGGATCAGTGCTGTGCTTGCTTCGGCGGTTCTTCTGGCCATGATGCTGCAGATCGTTGTCGACGTATTTATGCGCACCTTTGTTGGTGCGGGCATCCCTGCCACCGCTGATCTGGTGAGCCGATATTGGATGGTCGCCATAAGCTTCGTGCCCTTGGCGATGACAGAGATCCACCGTCGCCATATCGAGGCGACGATCTTTACCGAAAAACTTTCTGGCATGCCTCAGAAAATCATTGCCGGCTTTGGCTTTGTCGTCGGTCTGCTGGTCTTTCTACTGCTGACATGGGGAACCGCCGCCGAAGCGATGAAGCAGACCGCACGCGGCGCTTACGTTCAGGTTGGTGTCACCGAATTTTCGACCTGGCTCAGCTATTGGATACTGCCGGTCGCATTCGGTCTGATGTGCCTGATCCTAGTCATACGACTTGCCGAGGTGATCACGGGGCAGTTCGACTTGTCAGCCCATGATCCGCTCGAAGAATTGCAATCCAAACTCGGGTCGAACACGAGCACGGTTAACCCGGCGGAGGTGCGTTGAAATGGACCCCGTTACGATAGGACTTTTTTGCCTCGTGGGACTGTTGGTGCTGATTTCGGCTCGGGTCCCAATCGGCGTCAGCCTCTTGGTGGTCTCCTTTGTGGGGATTTATGCGATCGCAGGCTTTCGTCCAGCGATGTCGATGCTCTCAACAATTCCGTACAGCGCTTCGGCAAGTTGGACACTCAGCTCGATCCCGATGTTCTTGCTGATGGGGTACATCGCTTACCACTCCGGCCTGACCAAAGGCTTGTTCGAGGCAGCCCGGGTTTGGTGGTCTTGGCTTCCCGGAGGATTGGCCATCGCATCATTGGCCGGAGCCAGCGGGTTCGCCGCAGTCTCTGGGTCATCGGTGGCGTGTTCGGCCGCGATCGGTCGGATCGCCATCCCTGAAATGAAACAGAACAACTACGACCTGCGGATCGCGACAGGATCGGTCGCTGCGGGCGGCACGATAGGAGCTCTCATTCCGCCGTCGATCATCCTGATCCTGTTTGGCATTCAGTCTAACACCTCGATCCACGCCCTCTTTCTTGGTGGGCTGATCATCGGCTTGGCTTCGCTGGCATTCTATATCGCAGCGGTTCTCTTTGTGTGGTGGCGTAATCCCGAGCGCTTGCCGATGGTCCAGCCTTACACAATGGGCGATCGTTGGAAAAAGACGCTCGAAATCTGGCCGGTTCTGTTGCTGATTGTGGCTGTTCTTGGCGGATTATTCGGCGGACTGTTCACCGCGACCGAAGCCGGAGCCTTTGGTGCTTTCACGGCGATGCTGCTGGGGTTTGCCCGCCGGTCTCTTAGCTGGGATGGCTTCAAAGAGAGCCTCGTTGATACGATCCTGTCGTCGGGCGCACTCTTTATCATCGCCATAGGTGCAGGCCTTTTTACGCGTCTTGTTGCGATGTCCGGTTTGTCGCGCGAAGTCGGCATGTTCGTTGAGGCGATGGGACTCGGCACGACCGAACTGCTTCTGATGGTCATCGTGATCTATCTCTGTCTGGGCATGTTCCTCGAGCCGATCGGTGCGCTGTTGCTGACCCTGCCGCTCTTCTTGCCACTGATGCAGACCCATGGTGTCGACACTATTTGGTTCGGGCTTCTGGTCGCGAAATTGCTCGAGATCGGGATGATCACCCCTCCTGTTGGCTTGAACGTCTTTGTCATTCACTCGGTCGCGCGGGATTTTGTGAAGCTGGAGCAGATTTTCGCAGGCATCCTGCCCTTCCTCGCTGCAGACCTTTTGCTCGTGCTCGCAATGCTTGTGACGCGCGGCCTGTTCTGAAGGAACCTCAAATGGAACTGAATAACACGATCGTACTCGTGACGGGCGGCGGCAGCGGCTTGGGCGAGGCAACCGCCCGGCGACTTGCCAGCAAAGGCGCGAAAGTTGCGCTCCTAGACCGCGCTGATGCCTCTGGCTTGGCCAAAGAACTTGGGGGCGTCGCCGTGACTGCTGATGTCAGCGACGCATCGCAGGTCGAAGCTGCATTCGCATCCGTACAGCACTATTTCGGTACAGCCCCGCGTGCCGTGATCTCCTGTGCAGGGATCGGAACTGCTCAGCGTATCCTGCCGCGTGATGGCTCCTTGGCCATCGACGCGTTTGCCAAGACGCTGCAAGTTAACTTACTTGGCACTTACACCGTGCTCTCGGTGGCTGCGCGCGCCATGAGCGCTCTGCCCCCGATCGACGACGATGGTGCACGGGGCGTCATAGTGAACACTGCTTCGGTGGCGTACCAAGACGGCCAAATCGGACAAGCCGCTTACGCCGCATCCAAGGGCGGAGTCGCATCACTGACGCTCCCCGCAGCCCGAGAGCTTGCCCGCTTTGGAATCCGCGTGATGACGATCGCACCGGGCCTCTTTGAGACCGCAATGAGTGCCGGATTGCCACCAGACGCGCGACATGCATTGGAGGCCGGTTTGCCCTTCCCATCTCGGATGGGAAAGCCAGACGAATTCGCAATGCTCGTCCAGCAGATCATCGAAAACCCCCTTCTGAACGGCGAGATCATTCGGATCGATAGCGCCGTCCGCTTGGCCCCCAAATAAGGACAAAAATCATGCATCAGGGCACATACACATCGGCCACATTCAATGGCCAGATCGCCGAACTTGAACTCATTCGCGAAGACAAACGTAATGCGATGTCGACGGGCCTACTGGAAGAGATTGAGGCCTTTTACACCAATCTGCCCAAAGAGGTCCGCGTCGTAATTTTGCACGGACGCGGCGGCCATTTCTGCTCTGGCCTTGATCTGGCAGAGCATGTGTCACGCACCGCCGAAGAAGGTGTCTATCATTCGCGGCACTGGCATCGGGTAATGGATCAGATCCAGTTCGGGGGCACTATCACCATCTCGGCCATGACGGGGGCCGTGATCGGCGGCGGCTTGGAATTGGCGACGTCGACGCATGTCCGGATCGCCGAACCCTCGGTCATCTTCCAACTGCCAGAGGGGCGCCGGGGCATTTTTGTCGGCGGCGGTGCGACTGTGCGGGTCGGGCGAATTCTGGGGGCTGACCGGATGGTCGAGATGATGCTTACCGGACGAAAACTCGATTCAGAAGAAGGCCAAAGACTTGGCCTGTGCCACTACAGCGTATCCGAGGGTGAAGCGTTGCCCGTGGCGCGTAAGCTGGCCACCAAGATCGCCGGCAACGCGCCAATGTCCAATTACTTTATGGTCAACGCCCTGAGCCGGATCGAAGACATGAGCCGCGCCGATGGCCTGTTCACCGAAAGCTTGGCTGCCGCACTGGTCCAAACGACCCCTGACGCCGAAGAGGGGCTGAAGGCCTTTTTGGAAAAGCGCGCGCCCGTGTTCCGCTGATTGCATTTTACGAGGGAAAGATTGGAGGGAGGAACCATGACGACCACAACGCTTGAACGTGCCCCACTTGGTGCCGATGAACGTGCAGAATGGGCGCGGCGGCATACGCTGACGCGCTATCTGCCGCACAAGGTTGAGCGCGAAGACCGTGACGACGGCACCATCTTGCTGAGATCTGGCTATGATTTGCCAGAGGCAGTCCCGAACACAGGGGCGTGGCTGCATAAGTGGGCGGAAAAAGCGCCCTATCGCGTCGCGCTTTCGGAACGGCCCGTCGACGGCCCCGGTTGGCGAAACATGACCTACCTGGAACTCTTGCAACAGGTCCGCGCAATCGGATCGTCGCTGCTGGCAAGGGGACTAGGACAAGATGATACGATCGCAATCTTGTCGGGCAATGGACTGGATCATTTGCTGATCGCGCTCGCTGCGCAATATATCGGCGTTCCTGTCGTGCCATTGGCTGAGCAATACGCACTTATCCCAGAGGCGCATGGCCGCCTGATTTACGTGCTCAATAAAGTCAAACCAAAGCTGGCCTTTGTTGATGATGCAACTCGATACAGCGCGGCAATCGCACTGCCCGAGTTAGCAGAGGTCGAAATCGTTGCCGCGCGTGGCTCAGCCGATCGCCCTGTAACAATGTTTTCGGAACTCATGAATGGCGCAGAGGCCGATGTTGATGCAGCCTATGCCAAGGTCGGACCGGAAACACTCGCGAAAATCCTTTTCACGTCAGGCTCATCGTCCGACCCTAAAGGCGTGCCGACCACGCACCGTATGATGTGCGTGAACCAAGCACAGTTCGCTGCTGCACTCCCCTTCATAGGGGATACGCCGCCCCGGATTACGGACTGGCTGCCTTGGAACCATGTTTTTGGCGGCTCCCATAACGTGAACATGATCCTTTGCCATGGTGGAACGCTCACAATCGATAGCGGCAAACCAACTGGCAAAGCGTTCTCGACGACCTTGCAGAACAGGATCGATCGACCGGGGACCATGGCCTACAACGTACCGGTTGGTTGGAAAATGCTCGTCGATGCAATTCGCGACAAGCCGGACATCCAAAAGCACCTTTTTAAAGACCAGGAAATGCTGTTCTACGCAGGTGCATCGCTGCCGCAGGACGTGTGGGAAGCTCTGGAGTCCTTCTGTTTTGAAGCCCGCGGAGGACTGCCGCTGATCAATTCGAGCTGGGGCCTGACCGAGACTGCTCCCTCATGTCTCGTCGTACATGAACCGATTGGCCGCTCGGGTGTCATCGGGGTGCCCCTACCCGGGGTCGAGGTCAAGCTTATCCCTGATGCGGACATGCGGTGCGAAATCCGGGTCAGGGGGCCAAATGTCATGCAGGGCTACTTTGAAGACCCCGAGAAAACAGCCGCTGCTTTTGATGAAGAAGGCTTCTTTATCACTGGTGACGCCGTGCGCTTTGTCGATCCCAACGACGCTGCCCGAGGTCTAGTGTTTGACGGCCGTGTCTCCGAAGACTTCAAGTTGGACACAGGCACGTGGGTACAAGCCGGCAACCTTCGCATGACCGCGCTCAAGGGATTAGCCGGCCTGGCTCAGGACGTGGTGATTTGCGGCCATGATCGCGGTGAGGTTGGCCTTTTCATCTTCCCGGTCCCGGGCAGCGCAGAGCCAGGAGAAATTACCGAAGGGGCAATCACCGACACCCATCTGATGACCCAGATCGAAGTGGCCCTGCGTGAGATGAATAGTCATGTCACGGGCTCTGCAAAGCGCATCACAAGGGCACTGATTTTGGCTGAACCGCCCTCTCTTCAGCATCAAGAGATCACCGATAAAGGTTCACTCAATATCAAGAAAATCCTGACACGGCGGGCAGATCTGTTGGAGCGTCTTTACGACAACGAAGATCCGGGCCTCATCCGCATCTAAGGAGAGCCAGATATGATTGATTTCGAAAAAATCCGCGCAATCGACTTTCACACGCACGCGGAAGAGGCCTGTGGGTGTCACGCCGATGATGGCTACGATGATTTGCAATCTGCGATGGCCAAATATTTTGGCGCGCCGTGGGCGCATCCACCGACCATTGATCAGACTGCCGAGCACTATCGATCGATGAACATCGCTGCGGTCATATTCCCCGTCGATGCCGAGCGCGAGACCGGATATCGGCGCTACAATAACTACGAGGTCGCCGAGGCTTGCGCAAAGAACGGCGACATATTGATCCCCTTTGCCTCAATCGACCCCGCCAAAGGCAAGCTTGGCGCCCGCGAGGCGCGAGATCTGGTTGAGAACTATGGCATCAAGGGGTTCAAATTTCATCCAACGATGCAGGGCTTCTACCCGAATGATCGAATGGCGTACCCGCTGTACGAGGCCATCGCCGAGAGCGGAAAGCCCGCCCTGTTCCACACGGGTCAAACTGGTGTTGGTAGCGGGATGAAAGGCGGCAACGGGATGCGGCTGAAATACTCAAATCCAATGTATATGGATGACGTGGCCGTGGACTTTCCGGAAATGCCGATCATTCTGGCGCACCCCTCGTTTCCTTGGCAGGAAGAGGCTTTGTCGGTCGCGCAGCACAAGCCCAACGTTTATATCGACCTTTCGGGTTGGTCCCCGAAGTACTTTCCCAAAATACTGATTCAATACGCAAATACGATCCTCAGGAAGAAGATGCTGTTCGGCTCGGACTGGCCCATGATTGCGCCAGAGAAGTGGCTTGATGCGTTCGATAAGGCAGAGTTCCGAGACGAGGTTCGTCCGCTCATTCTAAAAGAAAACGCGATGTCGTTGTTGGGGGTCTCATGAGTGCCTTTCACGCTCCTGTCGACGATATTCTCTTCTCGATGCAGCAGGTCGCGCGCGCTGATCGCTTGCCCGGATGGGACAGCGCGCTCGCGACTGAAATCTTGAACCATTTTGCGACCTTTGCCGAAGAACGGATTGCCCCACTGGATGCGGTCGGCGATCAAATCGGATGTCAACTGGAAAACGGGCGGGTCCGTATGCCCGAAGGTTTCAAAGAGGTCTTTTCCGAGCTGGTGGAAAGTGGTTGGCAAGGTTTGACGCTGCCCGAAAAATTCGGAGGCCAAGGCCTGAGCCCCCTCCTGCAGGCTGGCTATAGCGAAGTCTTCACCGGAGCGAACCATTCGCTGCAAATGATTTGTTGCCTTGTGCCGGGTGCTGCTGGAGTTTTGGAGCGGTTCGGAACCGAAGACCAGAAGGCGCGCTTTTTGCCGCCACTGGCCGAAGGTCGCTGGGTTTCCACGATGGCGCTGACTGAACCCGGCGCGGGCTCCGACCTCTCTCGCATTCGCTGCCGCGCGAGCAAGGATGGTGACAGCTGGAAACTTACAGGCGAGAAAATCTTTATTTCTGGCGGTGATCAGGACATGTCCGAAGGTATCCTGCATCTGGTCCTAGCACGGTCTGGGGAAGAAGGCGTCAACGGCTTGTCCCTCTTCGCCTGCCCTTCAGTTATGGCCGGTAAACGCAATGCTGTTTCGGTTACTCGGATTGAAGAGAAGATGGGACTTCATGCGCAACCAACCTGTCAGTTGGCTTTCGACGGGGCGCACGCAGAACTGATCGGGATCGAAGGCAAAGGGCTGGCGGCAATGTTCACAATGATGAACGACGCTCGGCTTGACGTTGCTTTGCAGGGTGTGGCCCACGCTGCGCGAGCTGCCGACATCGCGCGGCGTTACGCCTCCGAACGGGTCCAAGGTCGCGACAACGCGGGGCATCCTATCACGATAGATGGTCACCCCGATGTTGCGCGGATGATCGAAACTTGTGAGCAAATGGCCCTATGTGCGCGGGCTCTCTGCCATATTGTAATGGTAGAGGACGAACTAGGTTCTAATCCCGCTTTCGTGGATTTCATGACACCTGTCTGCAAGTATCTGGGTACCGAAGTTGGCGTGCGCGCGGCCGATATCGCAATCGATGTTCTGGGTGGATATGGATACCTCAGAGAATACGGTGCCGAACAAAATTTCCGCGATGCCCGCATCTGCAAAATTTACGAAGGTACCAACGGCATTCACGCGCGCACGACAGTGACCCGTGGTCTTTCAGCTGGAAACGGCGCCGGAGCGCGTGCTTTTGCGGAATTTATACGAGATTGTGGCATTGATCCGGAACCTTGGGAGACACAGGCTAAGCGTATCTCAGAGATGTCCTTTCCAGAAGGCGAAGCGCATAAATTCATGCGTTTCACCTGCGAGGCCGCCTACCGCGCTGCTTGGTCGCGGCTCGCGGCAGCAGGCAGGCGCGAAGCGAGCGACCCTTTGCACGATCTCTTTTAAGGCCGAGCAATATTCAATCTTTTAGCAGAGGCCCACTTTGTGCCTCTGCCTTTTGAAACAGGTTTGCTACCGGCGCGGTGCGGTCTAGTGCTGCTTGTCCAATGTCCTTCTCTGGCCTAAGACTTTTCGAATACTGGGAAACGGATCGCAGTCATTCAGCCGTGTCGCGCGTTCCGCCACCAAACCCTGCGCATGCCGACGACGGATGGAGTGAACTTGGCTCAAGCAAAGACCCTTACCGAGCAGGAAATGCGCGAGCAGTTTAATGCGCGACTTAGTTCACCCGTTTTCGAACGAGACGGACGCACTCTTCTTTGTGTAGAAAATTACGCGCCGTTTCTGCTGAATGCCGTTTCTAGCAGTTGGCAGCGGATTTCTGGCGCCATCTATCGTGACCAATTCGGATTGGGCATTACAGACTGGCGCGTCATTGCAATGCTTGGAATCGAGCCAGACATTACGGCCCAACGCATCACAGAAGTCGTGAAACTTGATAAATCAGCGGTGAGCAGGTCTCTGAAATCCCTTTCGGAATCCGGCCACGTTATTGGCCATGAGAGTGGGCCCAGTACGCGTAATAAAACTTGGCGCCTGACTGAATTCGGTGCGCAAACTCATGCAGATATCTTGAATATCGCGTTGAACAATGAACTAGCACTGGTCAAAGACATACCCCTTGCGGACCTAGAAATCTGTCTGCGCGTGCTGCGAAAGATGTTGGAAAACACCACGGCCCTCGAAGACTAAGTTCCCAGAATTTGTGGAGCAGCTACAGTGTCGTAGGGCGCCACAATAGTTAGTTGATAGCGGCCAATCTTATGGACTTTCAGGGATGAGCCTAAGATCGGCCGCCATCGCCCGCTCGCTTTTAGGGAATTGGAGCGGGAAACTGGGCTTAGAAGCGGTGTGTCCAGCCCAAGTGCAGGATCAACGGATCAAGCTCGATATCGGCTTTTACCGGCGCCCCGCCAAACGCTGGTGCGCGCCCTGTCGCTTCCGTTGAGGTGAAGATCTTGTTGGCAGAGAAGAAGACGCCGTTGCGGTCGTCTAGCATGTAGTCGAACCCAACGCGCAACACTTTGCCAAATGCGTCATCAACTGACAGACCGGCAATATCGTCGCCCTCGGCCTCGAAAATCCGCGTATAACTGACGCCAGCACCGATAAATGGCTGAAACGCACCAGCCGTAGGAACGTGATAATTCGCAGCAAAAATCAACGGTCCATAGGTGATATCCCCAACCGTTACACCGGATAGCGGGCCAGTTCCCTTTACGGTTGTTTTGGGCGGAACGCCAAGAATACCGATCAACGAAATATCGTTAGAGAACCGATACCCGATACCCAGACCGAGCGTGCGATTGTCACTCAAGCTCGCGCTTGCGCCCGAAATTCTGTTTCCGGCAGCCGAAATTTCCGCACTTTCGGAGAAGGCGACATCGGCGATCCCAAGCTGCGTGTACCATCCTTGGGCATCTTGGGCTGATGCGGGTAGACTAGCGGCACTGGCAAGCATCGCCACAGTGAATACAGAGAGTGCTTTTTGGGGGATGTCCTGCTGCGCGCAAGACGTTTCAGTGGGAGCATTCTTTTTTAAGACCATCGTTCCGACCACCTTTACTGTTACTTGTTGGAGTGAGAGGCGCGCGTTCCAGCGCGCCCATAGGAGGCATGCCTCTCGCTTAGAACGGGAAGGGATTTTGCTGGCGCTGCGTGGTAATCCAGCGCTGGGTGGTGAACGCTTCGATCGCGCCTTTGGGACCCCACTTGCCGCCCCCACCCGAAGCACCCAGGCCGGAAAACGGGCAATGTGGTTCATCGTGGACGGTCGAGTCATTGACGTGGACCATCCCCGCGTTGATCCGCTCTGCCAGTTGTTCGCCGAGGAAAGGGTCAGAGGTGACAATCGCAGCTGACAGCCCGTACTCGGTATCGTTGGCAAGCCGGATCGCCTCTTCGACCGAAGTCGCGGGCATCACGCAGGTGACCGGCCCAAAGATTTCTTCGTTCCAGATCCGCATGTCGGGATTGATGCCGGACAATACCGTTGCTTCGTAGAAGTTACCGTTCGCGTTGCCGCCGCAATGCACCGTCGCGCCGTCCTGACGCGCTTCGTCAACGATCTTTTTGATCCGCTCGACCTGTCTGGTGTTGATGATCGGGCCAATAACGCAGGTCGGCTCAGCAGGAGCTGTCGGCGCGAAGACCTTCGCTTTCTCTACGAGCCGCGCCAGAAACTCGTCATAAATTGCCTCGGCTACAATGATCCGGTCGGCGGACATGCAGATCTGGCCCTGATGCAGGAAGGCTCCAAAGAAGCAGATGTCCACAGCGCGGTTGATATCGGCGTCCTCGAGCACCAAAATCGGGTTTTTACCGCCCAATTCCAACATGATCGGCTTGAAAGCGCCCGCACAAGCGATCGACAACGTGCGCCCGACATTCGTAGAGCCGGTAAAGGACAGGCCCGCAACTCTCCGGTCCTCAACAAAGCTCTTGCCAACCATGGCGGCCCCATCGCGACTGGTGGTGACGACGTTCAGAGTGCCTGCAGGAAAGCCGGCATCTGCGAACAACTCTGCCAGCATCAATCCCCCTGTCAGAGGGCTGTCTTCAGACGGCTTCAGCACAATGGTGTTTCCCAGCGCCAGTGCGTAGGCAAAGCCACGGACCGACAGATACAGCGGAAAATTCCAAGGTGAAATCACGCCAATCACACCCCGTGCCCGCCGGATCGTGCGATTGATCTTGCCCGGGATGTTCGAGGGCATGACCTCGCCGATTTCTGCGGTGGTCAGGCTCGCGGCTTGACGCAATGCAACCGGGATCAGAGAGCATTCGTACATCGCCTTGCCGAAAGAAGATCCCGTTTCAGCGATCAGAACCCGAGCAAACGCTTCTTGTCGCTCCGCGAAAAGCTCCGCAGCGCGGTAGAAATATGCTGCGCGCTCTGCCGCAACCAACGCCTCCCATCCGGGTTGTGCGTCGTGCGCAGCCAAGATCGCCGCATCAACGTCAGCTTGGGACGCGTCTGCCACTCTCGCGATTTGCATTCCGGTTGCGGGATCTAGGTCCTCAAAATGCGCGTCGTTCGTAGAAGGTAGCCACTTGCCGTTCAAATACAGGTGGTAGCAGGGGGCAATAGACGCCTCGTTTGTTGTGCTGAGCCAGTCAAGCATATCCATAACTCCAAGTCAGGTTTGATCGCTGCCCCCCATCGGGGGGACAGTGTTTTTCGTTTTCCAAGAAAGGGTGTGAGTTTACCGAGCGCCCGTCGGGCGAAATTTCGGTGGGGCTGGCACGAAAGTTACTAAGTGATTTAGGTAAGCGTCGAGCCAGTGCCGTATTACTTTAGGCCGTGATCGGCGAGCTATGCGTTGATTGATCCACTCGGCGGCGAATAATCTCGGCCAACGCGATGCCGATGAGGCCAGATGTCCAACTGGGGACCGCCAAGGTCAGACCCTCTGCATCCTTTACGAGCAAGTCTACCAGCAACATCTCGGCGCGGAAGATCCAGTAGGCCCCCCAGATTGCGCCGGTGTACCGCCACATCCAGATCCGGTGCTTCTCCAAATCGCCCTTTACGACGAACACGATGCCCAAAGTTGCCGGCACAATCGTTGTCAGAGCGAGGAAGTACAGCCCAAACGTTGTCCACCAGTGTCCGTACGCCACCACATCAGACAATTCTGCCGTCAGGATACCAGCGCAGGTTAGGCTGATGACAACAGATACAAAGGAAATACGTCCAAGCAGTTTGTGCGCTTTGTATTGTCCACCGGGGCGGAAAATCTGAATCGTGGCAGAGACCAAAGCAATCGTGTTGAAGATGATATGCCCATACAACAAGGCCACGCGGGTTGAAGGCCCCTGAGCAAATCGGTCGTAGAAGGCGACTGCCCAACTGGGGTGGGTTTCATAGCTGGTCAAAACAGTGCAGTCGTTTCCTGCACATGTGGTCAGGATGGCCGGAGTCTCTCCCTTGCCTATGCCAAGGTGCGCTACGACGTCAAAAATTCCGGTGAAGAACATGATGCCGCCTTCCATGCCTTCGACGACATAGCGCATGTTCAGGATGATTGCGAAGACGCCGCCGTACATAAAGAACAGCGCCCACTTTTTCTTCTTCGCACTCCAATATAACAGGGGTATCCATGCTGCCAACGCAGCATAAAAAATGACGATCCCTAGCATCCCTTTCTCCTCCTCAAGAGACGGTTTTCTTTTGGTTCTCGCGTTTGAGTTTTATTCAGCGCTGCTTTTCCCACACCGAAGATTTCGGGGATGCAAAAGTGACCCATCGGGTCAACGCACTCTGCCAGTTGACACGTCGCGCGTCGGCCACAAGACACTCTGCGGCCAGCAGAGCCCAGCATTTTCTTAACTGGCACGAAGCTTTGAGGCCTTGATCAATCGCTGCTCTGAGTCAGAAGACCTTTACAGGTAAAGTCCTAGGCTCAGCGACCATTGCATATCGCTTCTCTGATGTACTCGTACACGGTTCCTCCAAATGTCGAATCTCCCTAGTCGACGTTTCGACTATGGTTGATAGATCAACTAAAATCAATGAGAGCCTTCCTAAGGGGACACATCCTAAAGTATTGCATACTCTTAAGCGGCTGAATGCAGTGCACTATAAATTCGAAATGGACACATTCGCCGATCAAAGGATGTTGCTTCCACGGGGATTTGGTTGAGATTTCACCGCATCGCAAGGTCATCGTGATCAAGGTGCTGTGCCTG
>NZ_JABCJE010000022.1 GCF_013377535.1 Donghicola mangrovi
CGGCTTTGGCATCCAGCGGGTCTACACCGATGACGGGCAACTGGACGAAACCATGGCGGTCAAGGACGGCGACGTGGTCTGCGTCCCGCGCGGCCACCACCCCTGCGGTGCACCCTATGGCTTCGAGATGTACTACCTCAACGTCATGGCAGGGCCCCTCAGGAAATGGCGCTTCGTCCCCGCGCCTGAGGTGGAGCACCTGTTTTGATCCCCTGCTATCATCCCCATTTCACCGGAGTTTACTGAAGTGACCCAACCTTTTGCACTGGCGGCTTGCGCCGAAATGCTCTGGCAGGACAAGCCCATCGAATGGCGCGCTGCGCGTCTGACCGAGCGTGGCCTTGGCGTTGGCCTGTGGAACTGGCCCGCCCATGATCTGGCCAAGCTCGAGGCCGTGGGCGCCAACTATACCATCATGAACGGCTATTTGGTCGGGCGTCTGACCGATGCCGAAGGAGCCGATATGCTGGTGGCCTCGGCCCGCGAGACGGCGCAGGTTGGCAAGCGCCTTGGGGTGGACCGGCTGAACCTGCACGGGACGGGCCTTGGGGATTTCGGGCTGCCGATCCCGCAGCACGGCGCCTTTGCCCCCGGGATGGAGCAGCGCGCGCGCGACACCCTGCACCGCATCTGTGATATGGCCGAAGAAGAGGGCGTGGTCTTTACGCTGGAAAACCTGAACCCGCTGGATCATCCGGGCTGTCCGTTCGGGTCGACCGGCGCGGTGCTGGGGCTGGTGTCGGCGGTGAACCGGCCGCAGTTGCGCATTAACCTTGACCTCTATCACACCCAGATTGGCGAGGGCGATCTGATCCGCTGGTGCGAGGCCTGCCTGCCCTGGATCGGAGAGGTTCAGGTGGCGGACAACCCCGGTCGCTGCGAACCCGGCACCGGCGAGATTAACTATGCCGGTGTGGCCAAAGCCCTGAACGAGATGGGCTATCGCGGCCCCGTCGGGATGGAGGCCTTTGCCAAGGGCGATGAAGAGGCGGCGCTGGACGCCTTTGTCGCGGCGTTTACCATCTGATGCGAAAGGGGCTGGCAGAGATGCCGGCCCCTGTTACGTTTGGGCCAGACTGGACATGGCCAGTTCGATGATCTCTTCGGTGATTTCCTCTTGCCGCAGTTGACGAGAGGTGGCGACCATCCCCGCCAGCGTATTGGCGGTGTTGTCTTGGGCGGCGATCATGGCGCGCATCCGTGCCTCGTTCTCGGCGGCAAAGGACAATAGGGCTGCCTCGGCCAGTTCGGCGAACACGTATTCCTCGATCAGGTCGCGCAGCAGGTCGGCGGCGGGCAAGGTCAGGTCGGGGATGTTCTGCGATTGCGGCTGCGGGAACCGCGAGGTGTCGAACGGCATGAGCCGTTTGACCGCCATTTCCCCGTGATGGGCCACACCTGGCAGGGCGTGGATGACGGACACGCGGGTCAGTTGCCCCGCAGCAAGACGGTCGAAGATTGCGTCCCCGATGCGGTTCACCAGCCCAAGGGCTTGGGACGGTTGGGCGATCATCGGGGTGGACCATGTGACGGGCAGGTGGCGTTCGGCGGCTTCGGTCAGGCCACGCTCGCCCACCACAAAGAGGCTGGTGTCGGGGCCGGTTTCGGCGATCACAGACTCGAACACGCGGTCAGAGAAGGTGCCCGCAAACCCTTGCTCGGCGGCGAAGGCGATGATGCCGTGATGGTCTGGCCCATTGGGGCGCGGATCGTCGGGGGCGGGGACCAGCGGCAGGACCTCGGCGATCGCGTGGCCAATGGTGGCGGCATAGGTTCGCACGCTGGTCACACTGGCCTGCGCCTCTTGGACCCGAGAGGCCGCGATGCCGCGCATGGCCTTGATCACCGACTCCAGCTTGTGGACGGTGTCGATGCGGGCATTCAGGTCGGCCAGACGTCCGGTCATGCGTCCTGTCCCAAGCGGGCGATGTCGGCGACCAAATCCCGAACGGCGGCGGTCAGTGTGGCGCGGCCGGTGTCGGTCAGCGCCCCGCCGGATGCCAGCGCCGTGACGACTTCGGGCGCGGTGCGGTCCAGCCAGTCGGGCAGACGGTCGCGCAGGGAGGCAATGCGGTCCTCAGGCACCTCGTCCAGAATGCTGTCACCCAAGGCCGCTAGCAGGGCCACCTGATCCACCAGCCGCAGACCTGCATATCGGGGCTGGACCAGCAAGGCCCTGATGCGTTCCCCGCGGGCAATCTGCGCCTTGACCCGATCGTTCGAAATGCCACCGAAACGGGTGAACATCTCAAGCTCTTGAAACTGGGAATATTCCAGCCGGATGCGGCCCGCGACGGACCGCAGGGACTTGTTCTGGGCCTTGCCGCCGACGCGGCTGACCGACAGGCCCACATCCACCGCAGGCCGCTGGTTGGCCGAGAAAAGGTGGCTGTTCAGCACGATCTGTCCGTCGGTGATCGAGATCAGGTTGGTCGGGATGTAGGCCGAAAGGTTCCCAGCCTCGGTCTGCGCGATGGGCAATGCGGTCAGGGAGCCGCCGCCCAAATCGGGGGACAGCTTCGCCGCGCGCTCCAGCAGGCGGGCGTGCAGATAGAAGACATCGCCCGGATAGGCCTCGCGCCCCGGAGGTTCGCGGGTCAGCAGGGCCAGTTCGCGGTGGGTCGCGGCGTGCAGGGTCAGGTCGTCGATCACGATCAGGGCGTCTTGGCCCTTGTCGCGGAAGTATTCGGCTATGGTCATGCCCGCAAAGGGGGCGATCCATTGCAGGCCGGGCGGGGTGCCCGCGCTGCCCACCACAAAGATGCATTTGGACGGATCGCCGTGTTTGCGCACAGCCTCGATCACCCGTTCGACGGCGGTGGCGCGCTGGCCGACGGCCACGTAGACGCAGATCACATCGGTGCCGCGCTGGTTGATGATCGCATCCACCGCGAGCGAGGTTTTGCCCGTGGCGTGGTCGCCCACGATCAGTTCGCGCTGGCCGCGGCCGATGGCAAACAGGCTGTCCACGACCAGAACGCCGGTCTGAAGGGGCTGGCTGACCAGATCACGCTCGATGATCGCAGGGGCGGGGCGTTCCACGGGCATATGCTGCGCAGCATTGATGGCAGGGCCCCCGTCCAGGGGACGCCCCAAGGGATCGACCACGCGGCCCAAAAGGGCCTCGCCCACGGGAACGCGCAGGACTTCGGTGGTGTCGGTCACACGCTCGCCCACGGTGACCTCGGCGGCGTCATCCAGAAAGACCGCGTTGATCAGGTCAGGGTCCAGCGAATGGGCAAAGGCATAGGCACCGCTGTCGAATTTCAGCAGCGCGCCCAAGGGGGCGTCCGGCAGGCCGGTGATCTGCGCGATGCCGTCCGCCAGTTTGGTCACGCGGCCCACGGCCTCGGCGGTGGGGCCAAGGGGGACGCGGTGCAGTTTGCCTTCGGCGTCGGTCAGCCAGTTTTCGGGCAGGGGAAGGTCAGTCATGGGCGGCAAGCTCCGCTTCGATACGGGTCAGGTCGGCGGCCAGATGGTTGCGCACGGTGGCAGTGGGGGCGTCCAGTTCCAGCCCCGCGATCAGGCTGGCGTCCGCGAGCAGGGTCAGCGCGATGTCGCGGCCAAGGGCGCGGCTCAGGGCCTGCCGGATCAGCGTTTCCTCGGCGGCGGTCAGGGCGCGGGCGGTGCGCAGGGTGACGGGGCCGTCCTGTCCGATGCGGTCGCGGGCCAACTCTGGCAGGGCGGCGATGGCATCAGTCAGTCCGTCCGCGAAGGGGGCCACCAGAATGTCATCGGGCAGGCGGGCCAAGGCCTTGCGCGCGATGTTGGCGGCCAGCTTTGCGGCCTCGGCGCTGATTTCGGCGCGTGCGGTCTGTTGCATCTGCGCGATCTGACTTTGGGTGCGGGCGCGTGTTTCGGCAGCCTCGTCTGCGGCGGCAGCCAGCAGGCGGGTGCGCTCGGCGTCCGCTTCGGTCTGCGCGGCAGCCAGCATATCCGCACGCTGGCGGGCGACGTCATCGCGGGTGGCCTCGGCGGCGGAATGGGCGGCGCGGGCTGCTTCCAGCTCGGCGGCGGCTTTGTCCAGATCGGCCTGCGCGGCGGCACGGCGCTCGGCAATGATGGCGCTGACCGGCCCGAATAGGTACCGCCCGAGCAGCCAGATCAGCACCAGCGCGTTGACCGTTTGCAGGCCGAGTGTCCACCAGTCGATGGTCATGGCGTCGTCCGATCAGACAAAGGGGTTCGCGAACAGCACCAGCAGCGCCACCACCAGCGCATAGATCGCCGTGGTTTCGATCATCGCCAAGCCCACGAACAGGGTCCGGCTCAGGGTACCTGCGGCTTCGGGCTGGCGGGCGATAGCCTCCATCGCGGCGGCGACGGCGCGGCCCTCGGCCAAGGCGGGACCGATGGCGCCGAACCCGACAGCCAGCGCGGCAGAAATGATCGAGACGACTTCGACAAGGTTATCCATGAGAGGGGTCCTTTTGCATTGAGGGGGCCGCGTGGCCTTCGCCAACAGCAGAGCCAATGAACACGGTGGCCAGCACCGCAAAGATGTAGGCCTGAACTGCGCCGGTCAGCAGATCCAGAGCCATAAGGGGAATGGGCAGGAACAGCCCCGCCAGCGACAGCACGATCCCGATCACGAAAACGCCGCTCATGACGTTGCCGAACAGGCGCACGATCAGGGAAAAGGTGCGGGTGATCTGCTCGACGATGTTGAGGGGGATCATGACCCAGCTGGGTTCGGCAAAGGTGGCCAGATAACCGCGCAGGCCTTTGTTCTTGATCCCGTAGAGGACGGTCGCGACAAAGACGATCAGCGCCAGCGCGGCGTCGGTTTCAAGGTGCGCGGTGGGGGGCTCGATCCCCGGGATCAGCGAGGACCAGTTCGCCACCAGCACAAACAGAAAGATGCTGCCGATCAGCCCGCGATAAGGGGCCGGATCGCGGTTCATGGTGTCGCTGATCTGCCCGTCGATGGTGCTGACAAACAGCTCGGCCACGGTTTGCGCGGTGGAGGGGGTGCGCGACAGGCGGCGGGTCAGCAGGGCAGAGCCAAGCCCCAGCACGGCCATCAGCGCCCAATTCACCAGCACAGGCTCGGCGATGGGGACGGGGCCGATGTGGAACAACGGTTCGGTGATCAGCGGGTTGTCCATCAGGCGGTCCCTTTGGTGCGGCGCAGGACCAGAACGCGCGCCAGAACGATCCCCGCCGCGCCAGCGATCAGCGGCAGCGCCCCCAGCAGCGCAAGGCCATAGAGGACCGCCCCCAGCACCGCAAAGCGCAGCAGTTGCAGGATCAGCGGCCACGCCACCGTCCCGCTGACCAGCATATCCACCAGCCGTCCGAGGGTCAGGAAATGCACCGCCCCTAGGGTCAGCCCCGCAGCAAAGCCAAGAACGGTATAAAGAGCCATGTAAGTCATTGCCGATGCATCCATTTCCAAGCCGCGTGCAGGCCGATCCCCGCCCCGATAAAGATCGCGGGCGCGGTAAAGAATATCCCGCTATGGGCGGCGCGATCCGCCAGCCGCCCCAGCACAATCCCCAGCAGGATCGGTGTCACCACCGCCCAACCCAGCACCCCGATCTGGCCCAAACGATTGGCGAGCGAGGGCTCGGGGTCTTCTTGGCGCAGGGCCTCGCGGATCAGAGCGCGTTGGGCGGCGTCTTTGACTTCGTCCAGTTTTTCGGGCTCAGGCATCGGTCCCTCCGCTGGCGTCGATGGCGGGCGGGTGGGACAGCGCGCCCATCCGTTCGGGATGGAAGAACCGCATCATCTGGCGCACGGCCTGCGCATGAAGGCGCAGGTGTTCGACACGGGTGCGGCGCTCTTCGTCCTGCTGTTCGTGGCGCAGGTCCTGCACATGCTGGAGCAGCAGCGGCAGGTCATCACCCAAGACGCCTTCGCGGCAGGCGACGTCCACACGGGTGCCGCCGCTGACGCGCAGCATACCAGAGCGCAGCGCGCAGTAGGCCTCGGTCCCGTTCAGGTCGCGCCAGCGCAGAACGGACGCGGGCAGAACCGTCAGAAAATCCCGACGTTTGGGCAGAATACCGAAACTGCCTGAGGCATCCTCGGCGCGGATGGAGGCGACCTCGATCCCGTCAACCAAGGTCATTAAGGGGGTGGTGACGGTCAGGATCAGGCTCATGCCGCCTTGCCGCGGGATTTCGCGGCCTCCTCCTTTTCGCGGGCCTCGTCGAGGGTCCCGATCAGATAGAGCGAGGCTTCGTCCCAGTCGTCGGTTTCTCCGTCCAGAATGGCGCGGCATCCGGCGATGGTGTCGGCCAGCGCGACGGAGCGCCCTTCGATCCCTGTCATGGCTTCGGTTACCGTGAACGGCTGGGTAAGGAACCGCTGCAACCGGCGGGCGCGTTCGACCATCTGGCGGTCGTCGCGGCCCAACTCCTCCATCCCCAGCAGCGAGATCACGTCCTGTAGTTCGCGGTAGTGTTCGATGGCGCGGCGCACGTCGTTGGCCACGGTCACGTGGTCTGCCCCCACGATCAGCGGGTCCAGCAGCACCGAGGACGAGGCAATCGGATCGACCGCCGGATACATCCCGTCCGCCGCCATGGCGCGGGACAGAACGACCATGGAATCCACGTGACCCGCGATGGCGATCACGGCGGGGTCGGTGAAATCGTCGGCGGGCACATAGACGGCTTCGATGGCGGTCACGGACGCCCCCTCGGCCGAGGCGATGCGTTCCTGAAGCTGCGCCACTTCGGTTGCCAAGGTCGGCTGATAGCCCACGCGGCTGGGAAGGCGGCCAAGCAGGCCCGAAACCTCGGCCCCCGCCTGAACAAAGCGGAAGACGTTGTCCATCAGTAGCAGCACGTTGCGCTTGTCCACGTCACGGAAGTGTTCGGCGATTGTCAGGGCGGTCATCGGCACGCGCCAGCGGGCACCCGGCGGTTCGTTCATCTGGCCGTAGACCAGAACGGTGCGGTCCAGAACGCCGGCCTCGGTCATCTCCAGCAGCATTTCGTGCCCCTCGCGGGAGCGTTCGCCAATGCCCGAGAACACGGAAATCCCGTTGTATCCGGCGACCATGGCGTGGATCAGCTCCATTACCAGAACGGTTTTGCCCACGCCCGCGCCGCCGAACATGGCGGCCTTGCCCCCTTGGGCCAAGGGGGTGAGCAGGTCGATCACCTTGATCCCTGTGTGGAACAGTTCGGACGGCGCCCCTTGGTTATGAAGGGCCGCAGGTGCGCGGTGGATCGGGCGTTTGGGGGCGTCAGCGGGCAAGGGATCGCGGCGGTCCCCCGGTGTGCCGGTCACATCCAGCAGCCGTCCCAGAACGCTGTCCCCGACAGGCACGCTGATCGGTCCGCCCAAGGCCCGCACAACCGCCCCGCGGCGCAGACCGTTGGTGGATTGCAGGGCGATGGTACGGACGGTGCGGGCATCCAGTTGGGCCTGAACCTCTAGCAGCAGGGGGGTGCCGCCGGTGTCCACGGTCAGGGCATCATTCACGCGCGGAACGCCAGCGTCAAAGGCCACATCCACCACCGCGCCGCGCACGGCAGAGACATGTCCTGTGGTCGCAATTCCCTGTGTCATTCCAAATGCCTCGCAGTCCTGAGTCGTCTTGACCCTAGGGGGCGCGGGCGCGGGTTTTCATGATCAGGATCAAATAAGATGCAGATTTGCCGCCGGATTTCGCAGGGATGCCTTCACGATCCTGTGTGGCGTCTAACCTACGGGCAAACGTCATTTTTCTTGCAGAGCGGTCTGCGCTGTCACTACTGTCTTTGAAACGACGCGCGGAGGCACGAATGGCCGAGACCCCCAAGCTTTTGTCCGGCGGAAATCCCCAGATCCCCAAGGGCGACGGGCCTGCGGTCGTCGAGGCGTATCTGGCCGCTATGCCCGACTGGAAGCAGACCGTGGGGCGCGAGATTGATCGACTGATCATGGCGGCCTTGCCCGATGTGCGTAAGGCGGTGCGGTGGAATTCCCCGTTTTACGGCATTGACGGGGCGCATTGGTTCCTGAGCTTTCACTGCATGACCCGCTATATCAAGGTAGCCTTCTGGCAAGGCAGTGCGATGGTCCCGCCGCCGCCCGTGGCCTCGAAAAAGGATGATGTGCGGTATTTGCATGTGACCGAAGCGGGGCTGAATGCTGACCAGTTCACGGATTGGGTTCTCCAGGCCAGCCGTTTGCCCGGCGCGGCCCTGTTTCGCACAGCAGAGTGACACATGCGGCGAGGGCTCAAGTTTTTCGCCGCTTTGACGCAAAGTTCGACTAGCATCCCGAAATTCGCTAGGTATTTGCGTTTCAGTTAAGACCCCAAGCCCGAGAGGCCCGCCATGCAAGCAAGCTTCACCGTGAACGGCACCCCCCGTCAGATCGACGTCCCCGAGGACATGCCCCTGCTGTGGATCCTACGCGAGGAATTGGGGCTAACCGGCACGAAATACGGCTGCGGCGTGGCGCAATGCGGGGCCTGCACGGTTCACCTGAACGGAGAGGCGGTGCGGTCTTGCCAAGTGCGCGCCTCTGATCTGGAGGGGGCCGAGGTGACTACGATCGAAGGCATCGGCACGCCCGAAAACCCGCACCCCGTACAGGCCGCGTGGATCGAAACGCAGGTGGCTCAGTGCGGATACTGCCAGTCGGGGCAGATCATGCAGGCCATTGCGTTGCTTCAGGAATTTCCCGTCCCCACGGATCAGGAAATCAACGATGCCATGTCCGGAAACCTGTGCCGCTGCGCCAGCTATCCGCGCATCCGCACGGCGATCCATTTGGCGACTTCTCGCATGGGGGGCCGCTGATGGGCAAGTTGCGCACGCTGACCCGACGGACCTTTCTGATCGGCTCTGCCGCGATTGCGGGGGGTGTGGCGTTCGGGGCCTATATGGTGATGCGGCCGATCCGGAACCCCTTGCTGGACGGTTTGGCCGAGGGCGAGGCCGCCATCACTTCCTATATCAAGATCACGCCCGAGGGGATCACCCTGATCACGCCCCGCGCGGATATGGGGCAAGGGGCCTATTCCATTCAGGCCCTTCTGATCGCCGAGGAACTGGATATCGACCCCGCCACCGCGACGATCACCCCCGGCGCCCCCGGACCGGCCTATTACAACGCGGCTGTCTTGGCCGAGGGCACGCCCTTTCCGGCCTATGACACCAGCACCTTGGCCGAAACCGTGCGCGATTTCATGTCCGTTCCGGCCAAGCTGTTCGAAGTGCAACTGACTGGCGGGTCCTCGACCGTGCCGGACAGCTATACCAAGTTGCGCACTGCTGGCGCCGTTGCCCGCGAAACGTTGAAAGAGGCTGCCGCCCGCCGCCACGGCCTGCAACGCGCGGATCTGAATACCGAGGATGGGCACGTTATCCTGCCCGATGGCGCGCGCATCCCCTATACCGAGCTGGCAGGCGACGCCGCCAAGCTGGAGCCTGTGACCGATCTGGAACTGCGCCCCGCGGGCCGGTGGAAGCGCCTAGGCCATCCGCAGAAGCGGCTGGATATGGTGGCGAAATGCACCGGCACCGAAACCTACGGGATCGACCTCAAGGTGGACGGCATGGTCCACGCCACCGTCCGCGCCAACCCCGGCATCGGTGGCGGGATCGAGAGGCTGGACAGCGCCGCCGCCGAGGCGACCGAGGGCGTGATGATGGTCCTGCCGATCACCAGCGCCGTCGCCGTGATCGCCCGCAACACCTGGAGCGCCTTTCAGGGCGCGAACGCGCTGGATATCACTTGGGGGCCCGCGCCCTTTCCGGCGGACTCGGCCCGGATGTTCGAGGTGCTGGAAGAGGCGCTTGGCAACGAGGATGCCTTTGACCATTGCCAGAGGGATGTCGGGGATGTGGATGCCGCCTTGCAGGACGGAACCGGCCTGACCGCCACCTACCGCGTTCCCTATCTGGCCCACGCCCCGATGGAGCCGATGAACGCGCTGGTCACCGTGACCGAGACCTATTGCGATATCTGGACCGGCACGCAAATCCCGCTGTTCATCCGCAACCGCGCCGCCGAGATGACCGGCCTGCCCGCCGACCGCATCCATGTCCATGTCCAGAAGATGGGAGGCAGTTTCGGCCACCGGCTGGAGATGACCCATGTGGAGCAGGCGCTGGAAATCGCCATCGCCTTGCGCGGCACGCCCGTCAAACTGGTCTGGAGCCGAGAAGAGGACATGACCCACGACTATCCCCGCCCCGCCGCCGTGGCTCGCGGGCGCGGACGGGTTCAGGACGGCAAGGTCGAGAGCTTTGATCTGGCAGTGGCTCAATCGAGGATGACCTCGGGGTGGTTTACGCGCCTTGCTGGGATGGGCATTCCGGGGCCGGATGCCACGATCACCACCGGATCATGGGACCAGCCCTATGCCATCCCGAATTACCGCGTCACCGGCTACCGCGCGCCGGATATGGTGCCGGTGTCGTCATGGCGGTCGGTGGGGGCGTCCTCGAACGGGTTCTTCCATGACTGCCTGCTGGACGAGCTGATCCACGAGGCAGGCGCCGACCCCTTGGCCGAGCGGATCCGCCTGTGCCTAGACGACACCTCTCGCAAAGTGCTGGAGGCCGTGGGCGAGTTGGCGCAATGGACCGGCCCCCATGTGGGCTACCGGCACGGGCGCGGTGTGGGGTTCTGCATGTCCTTCGGGGTGCCTTGCGCGCAGATCGTCGAGGTCACGGAAACCCCCGATGGCATCCGGCTGGACCGTGTGTTCGTGGCAGTGGACGTGGGCCAAGTGCTGGACCCCGTGAACCTTGAGGCTCAGGTCACGGGCGGTGTGCTGTTCGGTCTGGGACACGCGATGAATTGCGAACTGACCTATGCGGACCACGCCCCCGAGCAGTCGAATTTCGACAGCTACACCGGTCTGCGCCTGTACCAAGTGCCCGAGATCAAGGTCAAAGCCCTGTCGAACGGGCCCCGCATCCGTGGGATCGGGGAACCTGCCGTGCCGCCCGCCGCGCCCGCGCTGGCGAACGCGATCTTTGCGGCGACGGGGCAGCGGATCAGGGAATTGCCCCTGAACCGCCATGTCGATTTCGTCTGACGGGGGTTACAGCCCCCGCGCCAGCCGCAGCGCGTCATAGATCGCCGCGTGGGTGTTGCGGGCGGCCACCGCATCACCGATCCGGAACAGACGGAAGGCCCCTTCGGCGTTGCGGGTCACGTCCTGAACCCCGCCTGTGGCCAGCGCGTCATAGTCCACCTCGCCAAGGTTGCGGGACAGGGGTTTTAGCTCGAAATACAGATCATCCAGCGGGCGGGTGCCGTGGTTAACCACGACCTGATCCACGATCCGCTCGCGTTTGAAGTCCCCATAGTCCGATCCCAGAACCGCCTTCAGCTGGTTGCCCTCGCGGACCACCGATTGCAGGCGCCATGTCACCGTAAAGGTCACGTCCCGCACCTGCATGTTCCGCACATAGGGAACAAGGTTCATCGCCATCACTTCGGGGGCAAAGGACCGGTCGGGGGTCACAACCTCGACCCGCGCGCCGGTCGCGCTGATCATGTCGGCGGCTTGCAGGCCCGCGTGGTCGCCCGCGTCGTCAAAGACCAGCACGTTCTGGCCCGCCTTCACATCGCCCGAGATGATATCCCAGCTGGAACACACCAGATCATTGCCAGCCGTCAGGACTTCGGTGTGGGGCAGGCCGCCGGTGGCGATGAACACCTCGTCGGGGTTGGTGGCCAGCACATCGTCCAGCTCGGCATAGCTGTTGAACCGGAAATCGACGCCCATCTTGGTGCACTGATCGAACCGCCATGCGATGATCGAGATCATCTCGCGGCGGCGCTCCTGCTGCGCGGTCAGGCGTAACTGCCCGCCCGGTTGGTCGGCGGCCTCGAACACGGTCACATGGTGGCCACGCTCGGCGCTGACGCGGGCGGCTTCCATCCCTGCGGGGCCCGCACCGATGATGGTTACGCGCTTCTTGGTGTCCGCTTTGGCGATGGTGTGGGGCTGCTCGACCTCGCGACCGGTCGAGGGGTTGTGCGTGCACAGCGCCATGCCCCCTTGGTAAATCCGGTCGAGGCAGTAGTTCGCGCCGACACAGGGGCGGATGTCATCCTCGCGGCCTTCGACGATTTTGCGGACCAGATGGGGATCGGCCATGTGGGCGCGGGTCATGCCGACCATGTCCACCTTGCCCGCCGCGATGGCGTGGCGCGCGGTGGCCACGTCGGGGATCTTCGCCGCGTGGAACGTGGGGAAGTTCGTCGCCGCGCGGATTTCCCCTGCGAAATCGAGGTGAGGCGCATTACGCATCCCTTGGATCGGGATCAGGTCGGTCAGGCCGGGGTCGGTGTCGATATGCCCCTTTACCACGTTCAAGAAGTCCACCAGCCCGCTGTCCCGCAGGCGCTGGGAAATGGTCAGGCCGTCCTGTTTTGTCAGGCCGCCCTCCAGATCCTCGTCCCCCGAATAGCGGATGCCGACGATGAAATCGCTTCCGCAGCGCTGGCGGATCGCCCCCAGCACATCCCAGACAAAGCGCAGACGGTTGTCGAACGACCCGCCATAGGGCGCCTCGAGGTGGTTGGTCAGCGGCGAGTAGAACTGCTCCATCAGGTGGCCATAGGATTCCAGTTCGATCCCGTCCACGCCAGCGGCCTTCATCCGTTCGGCGGCGTCGGCGTAATCCTCGATGATGCGGGCGATATCCCAATCCTCGGCGGGTTTGGGAAAGGCGCGGTGGGCCGGTTCGCGCAGATGGCCGGCGGACACAACGGGCAGCCAGTCAGCCTTGTCCCAGCGTGTCCGGCGGCCCAAGTGCGTCAGCTGGATCATCACCGCGCAGCCTTCGTCGTGGCAGGCATCCACCATCTGCTTCATGTGGCCGACAACCTCATCCTTCCAAGCAAGGATGTTGTTGAACACCGGCGGGCTGTCCCGCGCGACACTGGCCGAGCCTGCGGTCATGGTCAGGGCAACGCCGGCCTTGGCGCGCTCAAGGTGGTAGGCGCGGTAACGCTCCTTGGGCATGCCATCCTCGGGGTAGGCCGGTTCGTGGCTGGTGATCATGATGCGGTTCTTCAGCGTCAGGTGTTTCAGCTGGAACGGTTGAAGCAAGGGATCGTTGGACATCTGGCTGCGCTTTCCGGTGCAAGAGTCGGGATTGGTCCCCCACACTGTTCCGCAAAATGTTCACATGTGTCAATATTGAGATCAGGTGTGGTTTGACGTAGCGGTCGGGCGATGAAACATCTGACATCGCATTGATTTATATAGAAGGTGGCGGGAATTTTCGGGGTCAGTCGCTGCGCGTCCATCGCCGCCTGAAAGAAAAATATATACATCATTGTACATTTTATGGACGCTCTCAGGGTCAATTTTGTTGAAATGCCCCGCGTCCGCGCTTAATCATCGGGCATGAGCACCGAACCCCTTCCTGATCGCGGCTGGCGCGGATCGCCCGAAGTCTGGCTGGACGCCGCCTATGAAGCCTTGATCACCGGCGGGGTGGACGCGGTGAAGATCATGCCGCTGGCCAATACGCTGAAGCTGTCGCGCACCAGTTTCTACTGGTTCTTCAAGGACCGCCGCCAACTGCTGGATGGTCTGTTGCAGCGGTGGGAGGCCACGACAACCGCCCCCTTGATCGCTGCCAGCACCGAATACGCCTACACGGAAACCGAGGCGATGCTGAACGTCATCAGCTGCTTTCTGGCGGATCGGGCGTTTGACTCGCGGCTGGAACTGGCTGTGCGTGCATGGGCGCAGCAAGACCCGATTGCCTTGGCGCAGCTGCACAAGGCCGACACCGTGCGGCTGGATGCCCTGCGCGCGATGCTGGAAAAATGGGGCCACCCGCCGCAAGACGCGGATGTGCGGGCGCGGACGATCTACTTGGTGCAGGTCGGCTATATCTCGATGCGGGTCGAGGAGCCGATCGAAGTGCGCCTCGACCGCTTTCCCCAATATGTCGAAATTTACACCGGCAAGCGCCCCCCGGACCACGAGATGGACCGGTTCAAGGCGCGTTTGGGCCTGCTTTAGACCGGCATCACCAGCCCGAGGCCAAGCAGCACAAGCGGCAGCGCCACCACCGCGATCACGGTTTGGGTCGCCGTAATCCCCGCCATCAGGGGCGCATCCCCGCCAAGCTGCCGCGCCAGAATATAGGCCGAGGACGCACAGGGCAGCGCCTGAAACATCAGCGCCGTGGTTAACGCTGGGCCGTGCAGCCCGAACACCAGCGCCGCTACGGCGGTCGCCACCGGCATCGCCAGAAACTTCATCGCCGAGGACGCGACCACCGGCCCGACCCATTGCCGCGCGGTGCCGAAATCCAGCGCCGCCCCCACGCAGAGCAGACCTAAGGGTAGCGACGCCCGTCCCAGCGTTTTCAGGGCGGCCCCGATCCCGGGATGCACGCCGATCCCCAGCACTTGGAACACGATCCCCGCCAGCGATGACATGATCAGCGGGTTGCTGACCAACTGCTTCAGCACCCCCAGCCCGTTCAATCGCGCCCGACCGTGGCGGGCAAAGACCAGAACGCACAGCACATTCACCGTCGGTACGATCGAGGCGTTGCAAATCGCCGCCAGCGCGATCCCTTGTGCCCCGAACAGGCCCGCGGCAAGGGTCACGCCAACATAGTTGTTGAACCGCACGCTGCCCTGAAACACCGAGGTAAAGGCAGGCCCGTCGATATTCAGCACCGGCCGGATCAGCAGCACCAGCCCCGCGACCGCCACGGTCGAAACGACCAGCGTGAGGGCCAATTCGGTTACAGGCACTGCGCGCAGGTCCGCAGTGGCCAGACTGTTAAAAAACAGGCAAGGCAGCAGGACATAATACCCCAGCCGCTCGGCCTGCGGCCAGAACGCGTCATCCAGAAATTTGCCGTGCCGCAGGGCCGTTCCCAAGGCAATCACGATGACAATCGGCATCAAGGCCAAGAGGACAGGACCGGTCATCGGATTTTCCCTTCGGGGAAGGTTTTGCTGCGGGGAAGGGTCGGGAACATGGTCGGTCTTTGGTTAATTCATCGTCTGGAATGGGGATAGCAAATGCCTTTCCCTAGGAAAAATTCTTAATTCCTATTCATTCTATGATATATCCTCATGGATAATCGAGGTTCCCCATGTCCATCCGCGCCCTTCGTACCCTTCATGCCATTGCGCGCCACGGCTCTTTCGGGGCGGCGGGGGCGGCTGTTGGCCTGACCCAATCCGCCGTCAGCCTTCAGGTCAAATCGCTAGAGGCCGAGTTTGGCGCGCAGCTCTTTGACCGGTCCCGGCGGCTGCCCGTGTTGACCGAGGCGGGCAAGATCGTGCTGGAAAAATCGGCCGAGGTTCTGGCTCTGTATGATCAGATCGGCGCCGCACTGAGCGACGAGCAATCCCTTGCCGGACGCCTGAAATTGGGGGCGATCCAGACGGCTCTGGCGCGGGAGCTGCCCGATGCCTTGGCAATTCTCAACCGGCAGCATCCGCGCGCGCGGGTCCACGTCACTGCTGGCATGTCCGCCGAACTGTCCCTGCAAGTCGCCAACGGAGAGTTGGACGCCGCCATCGCCACCGAACCCGTGCGCCCCCATCCGCCCGATCTGGTGGCGACGCCCCTCTATCAGGACCGCTTCTGGATCGTCGCCCCCGCTGGCCAAGGGCACCGAACCGCCGAGGATTTGCTGCAATCCTATCCCTTTATCCGGTTCGATCGGGCCTCTTGGGCGGGGCGGATGATCGACAAACGTTTGCGGGAAATGCGCCTCGATCTGCACGAGGAGATGGTGCTGGACAGCCAGCGCGTGATCCTGACCATGGTGCAAAAAGGCTTGGGCGTGGCCATCGTCCCCATGTCCGAAGCCGAGCGCGGCGAGCTGGACCTGACTTGTGTGCCCTTCGGGGCCCCGCAGATGTCCCGCTGGATTGTGCTGCTGGAGCGTCAGAGTCATACGGGCGGACGGCTGGGGGCCGAACTTGTGCGTATTATCCGTGACGTGACTGGCGGGGCGCAAATCTAGCCCCATCTTGCAACTGCGGACCAACTGGCGCAGGACAGCGCGGAAACAGAAAGCCAGCGATGCCCTATCTCAGCCTCTTTGCCGCAGCCTTTGTGGCCGCGACCTTGCTGCCCGCGCAGTCCGAAGTTTTGCTGGCCTATTATCTGGCGCGGCCGGATTTGTCGGTGGCGGGCCTGATTGTGGCAGCGACGATCGGCAATGTGCTGGGCTCGACGGTGAACTGGTATCTAGGCCGCTACCTGCGCCATTTTCAGGATCGCCGCTGGTTTCCCGTCAAGCCGCGCGAAATGGAGCGCGCCGAGCGGATTTACCACCGTTTCGGTCGTTGGAGCCTGTTGGCCAGTTGGGCCCCATTTATCGGGGACCCTTTAACTCTGATTGCAGGGGTTCTGAGGGAGCCCCTGCCTAGCTTTCTGATAATTGTTACAATTGCCAAAGCGGGGCGATATTTGCTGGTCGCTGCTTTTGCCTTTGCGTGGCTCTGATATATTCAGGTCCCTGAGTCTGTGTCGGCCCAATGACGCTCGGGCCGGGAATTCCTTTTTAGCGTGTCGCGACGACTGCGGCGACCGCAACCACGGAGACACCCATCATCACCCAGAAAAAGCGACGGTTTTTCAGAGGGGTGGGCCGAAAGCAATAGCCGCATTCCGACGCCCCGAAACGTAGATGATGATTACAGTACTTGCAGTGAAATATGCGCAATGCGCGGTCACTATGTGACTCTGAAGTAGCCATAGAAACACCTGAACTAAAAAATCATACGCCCTTACTTTAATCTTTCGCGCCTGAGTTGCAAAGATGGAATTGCAAAAATATCTGTGTCACTTGGATACTGCGACTGTCTGACGCGAAGCGTCTTGGTCAGGACCCATTGATTTCAAAGGAGCGGCGTGACTCACGGTTCTAAAACGAGAGGTGAACATGTCTGATTCTTTCTGGCTGACCGATATGCAGATGGCCCATTAGGTGCTTTCTATTCCAAGTCCCATGGAAAGCCTCAAGTCGATGACAGGCGGGTTTTAAGTGGGATTATTTTCCTCAATCGCAATGGTTTGCGTCGGCGGGATGCACCAAGGTGAGCCTCCCCCACTGAACTGGTCCGCCCCTATAGTTAGGAGATGGAGTACCACCGATGGACAACAAACGACCAAAACCCGAAGAGATTGTCACGAAACTACGCCAAGTTGAGGCGCTGATGGGACAAGGCATGTCCCGTCTGGATGCCATCCGGTGGATCGTCTTTGTCGACAGACCTATTATCGCTGGCGCAAGCAGTATGGCGGGATGGGTGCAGAGAAACTGAAGGAACTTAAACTGCTTCAGAAAGACAACAAGCAAATGAGACGGGCCGTCTCTGATCTGACGCTGGAAAAGTTGATCCTTAAGGAGGCCGCACGGGATGAAGGACGTGAAACAAAGCATCCAGTGGGTGCTTTGTCGTCCTGAGAGCGTCAGCCCTACTGAGCCCCGCCCGTCGCAGGGCGTGCATCCAGCATGTGCAGAGCCAATTCGACATATCTGAACGTCGCGCCTGTCGCGTCCTTGGCCAACATCGGTCGACACAACGATCTTTCCCCAGAGGCAAGGATGACGAAGACCGCTTGGTGGCCGATATGATCGCGTTAGCACGGGAATATGCCGCTACGGGTATCGCCGGATTGCAGCGCTGCTGCGGGATGCGGATTGGTCTGTGAGTGACGGTCGTGTTGAGCGGCTCTGGCGACGGGAGGGCTCAAAGTGCCTGCAAAGCAACCAAAGAAGGGGCGGCTCTGGCTGAATGACGGTTCCTGCATCAGGCTGCGGCCAGAATACCGAAATCACGTCTGGAGCTATGACTTTGTTCATTGCCGGACCGATGATGGGAAGGCCTTCCGGACCCTGAACATTCTGGATGAGTTCTCGCGGGAATGTTTGGCCATCAAGGTCAATCGCCGTCTCAACTCCGGAAACGTCAACGGCCCCCTGACGGATTTGTTCATTCTCCGCGGTCCGCCTGCCTTTATTCGTTCAGACAACGGCCCTGAGTTCGTTGCTCAAGCCGTCCGCGACTGGATCAAGGCCGTCGGCGCAAAGACCGCTTACATCGCGCCAGGCAGCCCGTGGGAGAACGGCTACTGCGAGAGCTTCAACGCTCGAATGCGCGACGCACTTCTGAACGGCGAAGTCCTTTACACGCTCAAGGAAGCCAAGATCATCATTGAGAATTGGAGACAGCACTACAACACGAAGCGCCCACACAGTGCAATAGGCTACAAGCCCCCAGCGCCGGAGGCCATTGTTCCATTGGATCAGCGACCGACAATGCACTAAAATTCAGAATGGACCAGTCAGATGGGGCCGCTCACTGGGTCATTACATTCATGCCTTCGAGACCGGATCGGCGGCCAGGGCTGGCATCTGTAGGAGGATCGAATTTTACAACACCGAGCGCCGCATTCGGCTCTCGGGGGCAGAACACCGGTCGAGGCCCATCAGGGGCCTGACTTCAAGGCGGCGGCATGATCAAAGGGCAAGCTTAGCAGCGCCGTAAAACTATCCGCGAAATAGTGACCACCTCAGAATATTTAGCGCGACGCGCGAAATGCGCAGAGTTTTGATATTAGGGCGGGACAAACAATGCTCGCTTTGGTAGACCCCGCTGACATGGTAACCTCGAGTAACTCTGCTAGGCCGAAATGACATCACAGCTCAAATCTCTGACCTCACAAGACGCACATCCGTTGGCTTATGATAGCAAAGATGCGATGTTTTGGGATCCTTCGTACTTACATCCGTCGCCTGCAGTTAAGTGTATTCCGCTGATCTTTTGGCTTGTTCAGGAGCTGAAGCCCAAGCTTGTGATCAATTTTGGAGGGGGCGCTGGTGTCGCTCACATTGCTACATGCGAAGCTTTATCAAAGCTGAAGATTAAAGGCGCCTGCTATCAGCATCTGACGCGACCTAATACTGGGGAATTTGTGCAGCTCTGTAGTTCAATATATTCTGGGCTCTCACGTCAGCTCTCTGGAGAGCTAAGCTCTAACGAAAAACACATTGCGCTCTTAACTGTTCATTTAGATACGCAGGAACAAGCGCAAGCGCAAGATTGGGCGATGTGGTTAAAGAGACTGGATCGCAAGGGAGCGGCCGTGGTCTATGGGGCAGCGGCCTTCTCTGCCGAATTAGACGAGATATTATTCGAAGGCGGCTTCACTCATTTCAGGATTGGAGATGATGGTCATCCTATTTTGTTGGTTTTTGGAAAACAACCTGAAGGTGCATTGCTCTCCCTCAGCCGGCATGCACCACAAGATCCCGTGAAAGACTGGTTTGTCCATTCTCTTGTGGAGCGTGGGAATTCTTTGGCGCAGTCGATGCAAACGCTAAGGACTGTTGATAACCCAATTGATCTTCCTTGCGAATATCCAATTTCTTTAGAAGAGGCCAACAATAAAATTGCACAGCTTATCCGGGAACACGGCCAGGACCTAGATAGCGTTTTTCAAGTGCTGCAGAGAATTGAAGAAGAACTCTCTGAGGAGAAGCTGCAGATGAGAAATGAGAGATCGCAGCACGAAGTCGAAATGGAAGAAAGCCGTCAGCGAGAGCGCCGGTTAAGAGACCGTTTTGATCGATTGGAAGCTGAAGTAAATTCATTGAGAAATGAAAACTCTTTTCTCCATAAAGATCTTCAAGATTTTCGTCAAAGCACATTTTGGCGCGCAACTTCTCCACTTCGAAAAGTTGTCATGTTTCTAAGACATTAAAGTTGGAAGAAGTTCACCAAACTTCACGGTCCATATAGGCACACATACCTCGAAGCTTAGAGATCTCTAATGACTAGTATTGAAGCAAGCCCGCGAAATCTATGGGTAAAAATCAACCAGGCCCTAAATTTGGAACGGAATGGCGACGTGCTTGCGGCTCGCAAGCTGGTAGATGCTCACCGCTTTCATCCAAGAATGACTGCCCAACTATATTCTTCGCTAAATAGGTATTTCGATTTACAGCAAAATAAAACTGTGAAGTCGGAACAATATAAAATTAATTCTCCCGCAGAATTTACTGAAAACCCGCGCGGCATTTGGACAGTGCCATTTCGATCTCTTCGAATGGATGAGTATTTACCGAAACCCTTTCCCAGCAATATGGCGCTTCCAGATCTGATCGGAACGCAGAACGACTGTCAAATGATTTACAGTGCTGCTCCGTTCATTGCCAACTTAAATTCGACGGAAAGCACAGCCTTCTGTATTTTCTACCAGTTTATTGATGCTGAGGGGTTTAAGGAGTTTGTTCAAGGATTAATTGTCCAGGACGATTTTCAGGTTTCGAGTTTTTATATTTTCGCGAGTGATGAGTATAGACTAGAAATTCACAGAATTTTGTCCCATTTCGGCTTAGTAGCTGAAGTCTTGTCTTGTCCTTTCTTGTCAAAAGAAGGTCAGATGGTCTTTGCGAAAGGGAGACATGAGGATAGTGTGAACCTCATTCTGCGGGGCGGCGTATCTCTGGATCGAGGGTGCTTTGCGCGCGCGCGCAATCTTCTTAACACGAGTGACTCAATCGTGCTCCCATTGTTTGAGTTGAGCCAGGATGTCGAAGCAAATAACTTCTATGCTATCAGGTCGAACCCAAAATTTCAGAGGTATCCTTTCAGAAATATTGAAAGTCTGAACCTAGTGGTCTCGAATGCGCTAGTGGATCGTGTCGGGCCATTTGACCCTGAATTCACTTCATCCATGTATGCAGCGCGCGAATTTGGGTTTCGTTGCTACAACGTTGGGGCATACTTTTCGCCCTTGCTTGTCCGTGCAATTAGCGACCAACGCGATCAATCTTCGACCAACGACCACGTAAGATATGTTGAAAGATGTCCGAATTCGTGGGATAGGAAATCTGATGGGCGCTATACGGTACCTAAAGTAAGTATTTATATACCAGCCTATAATGCTTCTAAGTACATTATTCGAGCTGTCTCAAGTGTCTTGGATCAAGATGTCGAGGATCTCGAGGTATGCATTGCAAATGATGGCTCCACAGACGGTACCATGGCGGTTCTTTCCGAAGCATTCGGTTCAGAAGATCGAGTTCGATATCAAACCTTCAAAAATGGAGGAATTGGTCATGCTTCAAACCAAGCAATCTCGATGGCTCATGGAATATATATTGGTCAGCTGGATTCTGATGATTGCTTGAAACCGGGAGCGG
The DNA here is from genome assembly GCF_013377535.1 of Donghicola mangrovi. GTDB lineage: Bacteria > Pseudomonadota > Alphaproteobacteria > Rhodobacterales > Rhodobacteraceae > Donghicola > Donghicola mangrovi. The sequence continues at coordinate 21,117 of NZ_JABCJE010000022.1, forward strand.
TGCGAAGGATGATGGAATACTTAGATGACCATCCTACAGTCACATGCTGCTATGGTTCTTGCGAAAGGGTCGATAAGGATGGAAATTATCTGCAGCCCGAGTATAGTTGGAAGCACTTCTCTCGGCGGAAGATGATGCTTACTTCAATTGCGCATCACTTTAGAATGTTCCGGCGCTCTGCTTGGGAGCGTACAGGCAGGTTTCGCACTGATATCACAAACGCTGTCGATTACGATATCTTTCTTAAATTGTGTGAAACTGGTGAATTTCATCACATTAATGAAGTATTGTATCAACGTCGCTGGCATGGCGAAAATACGTCAAATGTCAATGAGGGCTTTCAGACAGTAAACACATATCGCGTTCAGCGTGAATCGCTGAAACGCCAGGGGTTGAAGAGATACTGGGATGTTCACGTATTGGATCCCAAGCAGCCCAGACGGGTCGGATATCAGAGGGTTGTTGATACGCCGCAAGTTGTTTTTTGGCCAAATTACTCGCGAGCGAATCCATATCAAAAGCTACTCTATAAAGATGTCGCAAAGACTCATGAGGTTATTTCGGGGTCAATTTTGGATGCGATAAAATTACAAGAGCGCAATAAGGATAATTCCGGAACTATCTTCCATTTGCACTGGATTAACTTTCTATTTGTCAATGCTAATGACCGGATGTCGGTTCGATTTAAGGTGCGAGAGTTTTTAAAAAATCTTGTCAAATTCAAGGAAATGGGTGGAAAGCTAGTATGGACCATCCATAATACAGTATCTCACGATAACATCTACGCTGAAATTGAGAGAGGTTTGTCGCAGAGAATTTCTGAGTTGGCAGATGTTGTACATTTTCATAGCGTATCTTCTATTGACGAGGTGAGGGCGGTGTTTCCTGTAGAAGATAGAAAGATTCGTATTTCGCGTCATGGGAACTATCTCGGAGTTTACGATAGTTTCATCACGCGAGATGCTGCCAGAGAAGCTCTTGGAATTGAGAAGGACGCGGATGTTGTTCTGTTCGCGGGGCAAGTGCGACCGTATAAAGGTGTTAGTGAACTAATCAACGCCTTTAGAGAGTTGCTTTCTGAAAATGCAAAGGCATTTTTGGTAATAGCTGGAGCTGTGCACGATGATTTCTGGTCAAGAGTGACACAAGAGCTTACGCCGCAGGAAGCTGATCGCATCAAATTGGTTGATCGTTTTCTTGATGACGCTGAACTGCAGGTCTATTTCCGCGCAGCCGATATCGCTGCATTCCCTTATAAGAAAATTCTGACTTCCGGCTCACTTCTTCTTTCACTCTCGTTTGGAGTGCCTGTTGTTATACCAAATGTGGGGATGACCCGAGAGGTTTTGGAGGGTAGTCCTGCAGGTTTTCTCTATGATCAATCTCTTCCGAACGGATTGCATGATGCATTGGAAAATGCATTCAAAAGAAAAAACGATGGTGGCCTGCTGATTGAAAGAAAGGCTGCACTGGAGATTGCAAAGAAAGAGACGTGGCCCAATCTAGCGGAAACGCTCTTCTCGGCTATTTGAAGAATTTGGCTCTCAGTTTCTCTGAGAGCTTCTTTCTTTTCCTCATTTCAGTGATTGCTTGATATCTCAGAATGGAATTCTTTGACGAGAGCATATTTCTTGCGCCCTCTAGGCTCTGGACCCATTGTGTTTCACAGCTGGAAGATAACGGTTGCCGCGAGTGCGATTGCTGAGAAGAAGGTTTGTCGACATCGGTCATAACGGGTCGCTACCCGCCTCCAGTCCTTGAGGCGACCGAACATGATCTCGATCCGGTTGC
>NZ_JABCJE010000023.1 GCF_013377535.1 Donghicola mangrovi
GTTCGATGTTTGGGTGTCCATCGTCTTACTCGTGGCTACGTTCTCCCTTGTGATATGAACAGAATTTCAGTGGGTCGATACAAAGAGCTGGAAGCAGAAAGCAGCCATCCGCCGCGCCGGTCATGAGAGTCTGTAGAGGGCCGGGAACGACGACCACTGCTGCGTGCAAGCGCACGACCCGCCGCGTCTCAACATAAGACCGCTTCGAGCCCATGTTGACCGATGCTGCGCTGAGAACCAATGGCGGCTTTGACGACTTATCCGATCTCAAACAGTATCCCTGTATCGACAGAGCCAAACCGTATGTAGACCACAAAGCTCATCCTGGGCGATGTGATCTATGATCCCGAAGCCGTGCCGGTCCAGCAGTGTGCGATATTCCTCGCAATCTAGACTGGAGTGGTATAGTGGCTCCCCCTCAAACTCACCAATTGCATCCCCGTGGCATGGTCCGCTGGTGAACATAAGCGTTGCCGCAGGCGCGGCATGCCGTTCAAACACCGGAAACATCTGGCGTTGACCATTTGGTGTCAGATGAAAACTGCTATTCCACGCCACGATGCCATTGAATTTCTTGTCCAGTTGAAGGTCACGCATATCTGAAATCAACCAGTCACACTCTGGCAAATTTCTTCGCGAAATCTCAATCAACTCTGGGGATGCGTCGATCCCAGTGACGGCGAAGCCTTTGTCAAAAAGATATTGGCCAATTGGCTTTCCAGACCCGGACCCGATATCCAAGACTGAACCGGTGGCGGGCAGTAGCTGAACGAATTTCTCAAGCCAAACTTCCTCCTGAGGCTCTGAGCCTCGAAGGCGGGCCCAAGCCTGTGCGTGTCGGCGATATAGACCTGTGATCTCATCAGCTTCTCTGGACATAGGTTAGTGTTGTCCGGCCGTTCAAAATAAGCAAGTAGATGGCTGCTTTGTCCGCACTGCGGACATTGGTCGGTTTTACAATGCTGCGCGATGCCTTGGATGGCCGCTTCGGTGAAGCTGCCCCGCAGCGATAGCTTGCCCGGCGAATGTCCGGAGAGGGCCGGGAATGACGTTTGCCTAATGTCAGTACACGCTTCTGGCGCTGCGCCGCCGCAGGTCCGCTCTCAGCCCAAACTCGACATTCGTCTCGAATTACCCCGCACGGTGAAGCGGACCTTGATCCCTAGACTATTGGACGAGCACTGTGCGGGACGAAGCCGACCTCCGCCCAAGGTCCGTTTTTGGAACGGGACAAAAACGGTTGTTTCTGCCAGTGGCAAAACGTATGAGTTCTGTCAATTCATGGGCTGAGCAGCCGGTTATTCTGCTAGTCTTCAGCAGCCTACAGTATCGCCAGTACGACCTCTTCCGTGTCGTTTACTTTCTGTGCGAGATCAGGCGGCTAACATGATTCAAGTACCGCCGAGGTATACCCAAAATTCATAGCTACGTGCGCCGCTCTCTCGAGTTCTACAACAAAGTCATAGGCAGCGACGTCGTTCTCTTCGTGAGGCATCGGTGGCCCTCTCAATGAACTCGGCTTGTTTGACGCTCCTGAAAACCGAAAGCCCGGAAATTGCTTCGCGCTCTTCCGCATGAACCCATGCAACGAAAGCTGCCTTAAAGTTATCCGGGGTAGAGCATCTGCATGAAAGCCCTGCTAAAAACTACGGTGCAGGTGGTATCGTTCCCAGATCGAATTCCTTTACAGCAAACCCACCAGTTTCAATCGAGTCAGTTTTTACTTCGCACCAGAGATACAACATAGGTTCAAGCTTCACCTTACCATTCTCGAAAACTGGATTGTCGTTCTTGTCTATTGCAAGCTTCGGCATACTCCGCAGGCAATAATATGTGATATCCATCGCACCTTCATAAACACACGTTATCTTGTTGGGTTGCGCTGGTGCCGTCACCTGATGAGACGTCATTTTTGAAAACGCTTGAGAAAATGTCAGTGACGCTGACACTGTAGCACTGACCGAAGCACTGAAAATTTTGACGTCGATGCCCGCGGTCGCCGTCACAGACACGCCGAACTGTTCTGCAAAGCCAATAGTGGACCCTTGCTCGTTTGTGTACTGCAATGACGACGTCGACACTGTGCTATGGTTGGCGAGCGACCCGACAAGACGCAACTTTTCACGTTGAACGACAAAGCACCAAAGCGACGTGTCTTTATCCACACCGATTGGAACCACTCCGGCAGGCGGACTGCCGAATATTTTCTTGCCATTATATGTTCCGATTGGAATTGTAATAGGGTTATTTGTAATGTGTGGCTTCTGCATTGGTTCATTCGCCTTACAATTAAAAGATGTAAAAAATGATTCCATTACAACCTTAACACGATTTTTTCCAAAAAATGAGCTGCTTCTTGTTTGCCGGAGACCCAAAAGTAAGGACACTGGGTCATCGGAAGGACAAAGAACGGAACACGTTATCCACAGGAACTACGCACCTGAGTGGTGCGGATGGTGCTGGAGCAAAAAAATGAAATTTAAATTGACTTGATCCAGAACCGTAGCGTGAACTCAGGTTTGGTGCGATGGCGGACAATAACCCCCTGCCAAAACTTCCCAGCCAAAAACGGTCGTTTCTGTCCGGCCCCATTGGCCTTAGCGTTTTCATGAGGTTAGCCGGGACAGAACATCATAGCAGAGTCCATGCGGTTATGGCACGTTTTTGAGCTTTTCGCGAGAGCGGCCGATCGCCGCGCTCTGCCTGAGAGGCCGCTTTCGAGAAATTGTTTCTGAAGAGCCAGATACGCTATCTGCGCATTGCTGACCTTGGACTGTCAGAAATGCTGCGGGCGGCCTCGAACTGATGGGGTGGATACCCCCTCCCTACGGCATCGCAATGTGCCAAGGTGATGTGGGTCACATCACATGAATGAGGAAGTATCCATGGAACAAGTTAGCATAAGCCCGCATTTCTATACTCAAGACAGGCTTACATAACGGTTTGCGAGGGCAGGGTGCCTGAGAATACGGCGTCAGACAGCCCACTCTTCGGCGAGCAGAGCTTCTGCTTCCATAGTCAGGATCGTGATGCTGGACCGGTAATCGCCTTGTTCGTCCAGATCGTAATGGATCACCGTGTCGGTGCCGGTTTCGCCTTCGACCGTTTCGATCCAAATGTCGGCACCGCTGATGTTGCTTTCGTCATCCAGGTAAACCGTCAGCTGGCCTGCATCGAAAATCCGGTCTTCGATTTGGATCATATCATCGGCCTCGAACGCGGTGATTGTGTCATCTCCGTCCGCGCCGAAGGTGCCGCCGGGTTCGGTAAATCCCCATTCCGCATTCTCTATGGCATAGGTCGCGCCAATCGCGCTAAAGACAAAGAGATCGGCCCCTTCGCCCCCGTCGAGCACATCATTTCCACTGTGCCCGCGCAGTTCGTCGTCGCCGGCCCCGCCGAGCAGATAATCGGACCCTCTGCCGCCCGCGAGGCTGTCCTGACCATCACCGCCATCGATCGTGTCGTTCTGGGAACCGCCGAAAAGCAGGTCATCGCCCGCCAGTCCTGAAAGCACATCGGCCCCTGCACCACCGGCGAGGGTATCGCCTCCGGACCCGCCCGTCAGAGTGTCCGCCCCCTGATCGCCCGCCAGCAGGTCATCGCCTGATCCACCGGACAGTGCGTCATTTCCCTTGTTTCCGTGCAGGTAATCGCGGCCTTTGTAGCCGAGCAGAATGTCGTCCCCGCCGCCGCCTTGCATCTGGTCGCGGCCAGAATTTCCCCGCAGTTCGTCCGATCCGTGCCCACCAAGCATGGTGTCGTTGCCGGACCCGCCGATCACCAGGTCATCCCCGTTTTGGCCCGTCAGCACGTCGGCTCCGCCATGCCCCCACAGTTTGTCATCGCCGCCGCGGCCGCTCAGTATGTCGCTGCGACGTCCCCCTGCCGCCAGATCGTTGTAACTGCCCCCGACAAATGTCACCGGAACGGAAATGGCCTCGAGAATAGTGTTGAAAGCTCTGGAGAACTTGAACCCCTCGTACCCTCGGGAATAGACCTCGATCACGCCGTCAGAGCTGAACAGGTCCGCCATGAGTGTGGCATCGCCGGCCTGAAGCGCGCTTCGCGCAGTTAGAAAAACACCCAGGTCCCAAGAGATTTCGTCAAAGAAAGCCACTTCGGGTTCGGCATCCCAAGACGAGAATTCAATCGATGTAATGGTGCCCGCCTCGGGTGTCCCGCCCGGCGCGCGCACCAGATTTTCGACATCCAGAAGAATGCTAGTCTCTCGGGGAACATCGATAACGACCTTGCCGCCCCATAGAACGTTTTTCAGGACACCGTCAGTCACGATGTCGAAAAAGAAGCTGTCTTCTTTCAGAAAGCGGATACGCATTATGTCATTCCTTGGAAATAATCCCGAGGCAGAAATGCGCCCCGCGCTTAAGTCATTCCACGGAAGTCTCCGGGCCGGGCGCGTTTGTGCCAAGGCCGGTATTCATGACCCGATTTGCGCGGCTGAATTGTCCAATCGGCACGGGTGTTTGGGTCAAATAGCATCCGTTCCTCGAGGACAGGCAATCCGCTGCGGCCTATGCGCTGCGCAAGCCATTTCACAAATGAATGCAGTGAAAGCGCGGTCTCATTAGACCGCGTCTAATTCGATCCGGTTAGTGTCGTCGAACCGAGTGATGCGGGGAGGGTTGTCGGCAAACACTCCGTCAAAGAAAAACGGCTGGATAAACCACTCCGCCCCGAGTCCGTCATAAAGCATCTCGATTTCCAGCGACCGCAGGGGCGTATTGATCGGAAAGTCTGCAGTCAATTCGATTGTACCAAGCCCCGCGGCAAGGTCCTCCAAGGGGGCAATCCGGATATCGGCGTTTATCGGAACGATCGCCGTTTCACTCCATGTCACCGACAGCGCTCCAATCACAGTGTTCCGGAAAACATCGGCCTCTGCGGGATCAATCACCCCGTTGCCATCCAGATCCAGCACAGCGCGGGTCACGTCGCCGTCAGCGGCGGACGGAACGATCCGTATTGCAACCTTGGCTTGCTCGGGCCCGATCGCGATATGGACTTGCTGATCGACGCTTGTATGAGGATGGGCGGCCAGCGGCCCTGCCAGAGCTGCCAACGCAATCGTCCAGAGTGCCCTCATTCGGCGGCGATCCACTTGATCCCGTAGTCGTTCTGCGGGTCGCGGTACATGTTGTGCGCGTGGTCGGTGGGGTCCGCGTCGATGTCTTGCGGGGCATATTCCATGATCACGGACGGCCCGGTGACACGGAAATAGGCTGCGCCAAGCGACCCTTCGGGGCCCCACCAGCCGAAATAGGTATCGTCCAGTTCCGCGCGTACCACCTCCATCTTGGCGGCAAAGTCATCGGCATTGATGAACCCGAGACGAGCGGAAATCACATCAAGCAGCATCTGCTTCTGTGCCTCGGTCAGGGTCGCGCCTTTGACGCCCTCGGGGGGCGAGGGTGGTGCCAAAGGCGCCGGGGCCGAGCAGCAAGTTGATGGGTTTGCGCCCGCGAATGGCGTCCGCTTTCTGGACGGCATTCAGGCTGTCCAGAAACGCCTGAGCGGCCACGGTTTCCTTTTCGGTGATGTTGATGGTCTGGTCATCCACATCGATCCGCAGGGGCTCCCCTCCGGTCAACATCGGCGAGAACGTCAGGTCAGGCCCGAAAATGGTCACGTTGATCGCCAGATGGTGCCCGCCAAACTGGAACATCCACGGCGCATCCTCTGCCGGGGTGCCAAGGAACGAGGCATAATAGAACTCGTCCCCGAAATTCGGCCCGCCGAACCCGTTGCCAAGGCTGTCTTCGGCCGCGAGCTGGTAAACGACGTTCTGGTAGCCTTCTTCGCTCATCACGGTTCGCAGAAGGGTGTTCAGCGCCTCCAGCTGGGTATCGGTCAGATCACCCCGCATGACGCCCTTGCGCACCACGGGGCCGTCCGGAAAATTCGACCAGTTCGAACGCTGTGTGTTGTCGGTGAACGCGAACAAAGTCGCCGCGCGCTGCTCTTCCGTCAGGCTGTCCAGAAAGGCCTTTGCGGCGGTCGTGATGGCCTTGGTCTGGTCATCTGCAGGCGGGACTTCGAAGTCGGATTTCAGTGTGATTTCAACCGGCGGGGTCTGCAAGCTGCGACCCTGCGCCGAGATTTCGCTGACATAGAACCACCCCAATGATGCGGCGGCTCCGGCAGCAAGAAGAGCGAATTTGCTGTATTGTGTAAGTGCCATGTGACGTCCTGTTCTGCGCCCATTCTACGAGAAAGGCGCGCAGTTCCGTCGAATTTTTATGAGCACGGGTTCAGAGCATGGGGCGAAGGGAGAGCTGAAAACGAAAAAAGGCGACACACAAGGGAGGAGGAGATGTGTGCCGCCTGAATTTTCCAGAAGCTGCCAGGGAGGAGGAGAGGCAGCATCTATCCCATGATCATGCCTGAATGTTATCGCTGCGACAATTATCAATGCTGCAGTGCGGCTATGTGCCTGCTGCATACCCGCAGCGGGCGGTCGGTTTTTGGGCTTTCTTCGGATTGTGAGGTGTCTGAGGAGGTCAAGGCAAACAGAGACCGAAGGGCTTTAGGGAATGCTCTATGCAGACCAGAGGTTTCCCAAGGCGCCATCGGGGCCCAAGGGGTGCGGGAGGGGTGCGGGTTGCCCTAGGCGCATTCATGTCAGCGGCAGGATCACCGCCAAGGATATTACCTCCTTTTGGGTTGCCTCGATGTAAGATCCAATGAAGGCGAGCGTAGGCTGATTATGGCTAACGTGAACATTAAGTGGGTAATGAATCCATTACCTATGGGTGTGTATCTATTCTGCCGAAATGTGAGCAATTTCTAAGAGACGAGTTTTCATTAGTTTTGATCTTTCTTTCATAGGTCCAGTTTTTCAAGGCGCAAATAGATGCCCATGATAACAATTTAATATATCAAATAGAAACAAAATCCTTCTACCGGAATTTTGCTTTAAAGTTAGCCGGCCAGACCCTTCAGAAGGTTTTGATTGATTGAATCCCCATAACTGTGTCCCATCACCGCAAAATCATTTTGGGTTATAAATATTTTACCTTACGGGAAAATTTGCGGAGCGATACATGAGCACACTTTGGGTTTACGGGTTTTCATATGTTGAAAGCGATCTGGACTCGGATCACATCTCTTATTCATACCAAGATGATGGGTCTACGATCGTAAGTGGATTTGATGTTAGCTCCGATGAAATCGATCTGCAGAGCTTCATGTGGTCCCAATACAATCTAAACGAAGATGAAAATCCTTTTTCTCAGCATCTTGCTCTGACGGAAACAGACGGGTCTTTGGTCATTCTGGCCAGCGAGACTGGTGATTTCATAAACGATTTCAGCGTATTACTTGTCCTGGAAGAAGTTTCTCTGGCCGATTTCTCCGCAGATAACTTGGTGGGCCGCTACCCGTTGGACGGTTCCAATACTGGCTATGAGATCGTAGGAACTGACACATCCGATGATCTTATAGGTTCGGCCTTTCCGGATTCCATATCTGGCGAAGATGGAGACGACTATATCAACGGTGGCGGAGGTTTCGATACAATCGAGGGGGGTGATGGTGATGACCTTCTAAAAGACTGGTCGGGCGGCGCTTTAATCGATGGGGGCGCCGGATCTGACGATGTTTATGCCAGTGCGGACACCGGGGAAACACTGATCATCAAAGGTGGCGCCGACAACGACGGGATTAGTGTCGGTGTTTTTGGCGGCAGCGCGGATATTGATGCTGGGGACGGAGACGACTATGTCAGCGTCTATGGATTGGCGAATGTCCAATCCCACTATGACTATGAAACCAATACCTATTCCTACACGGCATCCGGCGGCGATGTCACCGTCGATGGCGGCGCTGGAAATGACGTGATTTCCCTGGTCGCAGGTAACTTAAACGATGTCTCGGCCAACTTTACCGCCGACGCGGGCGAGGGAAACGACACCGTCACGCTGTCTCAGAATGCTGCAGCAACGGTCACATTGGGGTATGGCGAGGATACCGTTGTTCTGACTTGGGATCGCGACGGCTCTGACTATGATGTTGATCGCGGCGGTGTCGTAGTGACCGATTTCGTGGCTGGGGCTGGCGGCGACAAGATCGACCTGTCTGACTTCATGCCCTATCTGCCAGATACCGAGAACGGTAACCCGTTCGAAACCTACTTCCGCTTTGGACAGTCCGGTGCCGATGTGACCCTGCTGTTCAGCGCCAGTGGCGATCTCGATGGTGACAGCGAAGTCGTCCTGACCCTGCAGAATGTAACGCTGGCTGATCTGACGGTCGAGAACCTGTGGCTCAGCTATCCTCTGGATGGTTCGGCCCCTGTGGGGAATGCCGTTGTAGGAACGGATGATGGAGATTACCTCACGGGGGCCGTGTCTAGCGATACGATCTCTGGCGAGGGCGGATCTGACGACATCTACGGAAACGGCGGCGATGACAGCCTGAGCGGTGGGTCAGGCGGAGACTACATCAACGGTGGTGCTGGCTTCGATACGATCGAAGGCGGTGAGGGAAATGACTGGATCGACGACTGGTCAGGCGGCGCCTCGATCACAGGCGGCACTGGTCAGGACTACATCAATTTCTCGGCGAATGCGAATGAGACGGTCTCCGCGTCTGGCGACGAGGACAGCGATGAACTCTTCGGCGATGTATATGGCGGATCGGCGAGTGTAAGCGGTGGAGACGGCGATGATTACATCTCGGTCTCTGCAAATTCCCAGATTCTTTACCATTACGAATATGACTACTCGACCTATTCGGGAACCGAGTCCCGCGAAACTGTCGTCGGCCATGTCACCGTTGCTGGCGGCGAGGGGAATGACACCATCCGCCTGAACAACTACGGCTTTAGCGCGCTCGTCGAGGTGGATGCAGGTACGGGTGACGATACTGTTTACATCGAGGACAATAATGCCGGCGCCATCACCTTGGGCGAGGGGCGCGACACGCTCGTGATCAGCCAGAATGGTAACAACTGGAACGAGTCCGAGGATATCGGCCACACAGTTGTCACCGATTTTACGGTCGGGACCGAGGGCGACACGCTGGACATTGAGGGCTTGGTCCAAAACCTTCCCGAAGCGGCGAGTGGCAACCCTTTTGGCACCTATCTGCAGATCGAGCAGTCCGGCGCTGATGTGGTGCTCAGCTACAGTGCTTCCGGTGATCTAGAAGGCGACAGCCGTGTCATCCTGACCCTGCAGAACGTCCAGCTCTCTGACTTTACCGAGAACAACGTGACGCCGGCCTATCCGCTGGATGGTTCGACCCCGGTGGGCGAGACCCTGATCGGCACCGAGAACGGCGATTACCTCGAGGGAACCGAATTCGGCGATACGATCTCTGGCGAAGGCGGATATGACCAGATCGACGGTTATGGCGGTGATGACAGCCTGAGTGGAGGTGCTGAGAACGATTACATCAACGGGGGCACCGGTTTTGACACCATCAATGGCAGTGAAGGAGACGATGACCTGTACGATTACTCGGGCGGTGCATCGATCAACGGTGGTGCGGGTGACGACTATATCCACGCCAGTATCAACCAACGCGACACGGTCATTGCCGACGGCGGCGACGGGTCTGACTACATCGATGTGAGTGTTTACGGCGGCACTGCGCAGATCGACGCCGGTGCGGAGAACGACACGGTGCGCGTATACGGTTCTGCCGTTCTCCAAAGCGACTACGTCTATGATCCCGAAACGGGCTATGACCAGTGGAGCTACACTGCCGAAGGTGGTGAGGTCACGGTCAACGCTGGATCGGGCGATGACAGTATCCAGCTGGAGACCAGCGATTACACGGCCTTCTTTGCCGTCGATGCCGGCGAAGGCGACGATACGGTCAGCTTGTCTCAGGATGCTGCGGCAACAATCACCCTTGGTGCGGGTCAGGACAAGATTATCCTGAGCTGGGATCAATGGGTGGCCAACGTGGACAACCCGCGTCCTGGACCCGTTGTGACCGACTTTGTGGCGGGCGCGGGTGGCGACACGATCGACCTCTCGGATTTTGTCGACTGGCTTGATCCGACCGAGAACGGCAACCCGTTCGAGACCTATTTCCGCTTTGTCCAGTCGGGTGCAGATGTGGTCCTGATGTTCAGCGAAAGCGGCGATCTGGAGGGCGACAGCGCGGTCGTCCTGACCCTGCTGAATGTCGATCTGGCCGATCTGACCAAAGACAATATGGATCCGCGTTACCCTCTGGATGGCTCCGAGCCGCTTGGTGACACGATTACGGGCACCGAGGATGGCGATTACATCGAAGGGACCGGGCTTGGGGATACGATCTCTGGCGAGGGCGGATCTGACGAGATGTATGGCAATGGCGGTAACGACAGCCTGAGCGGCGGGGCAGATGGTGATTACATCGAAGGCGGCTCTGGCTTTGATACCATCGACGGCGGAGACGGTAGCGACAACCTTTACGACTGGTCGGGCGGTGCCTCGATTAACGGCGGCACGGGCGGCGACAATATCTACGCTTCGGTGAGCGCGACCGAGACTGTGATTGCCAATGGCGACGAAGGGTCTGACTCGATCAGCGTTGATGTCTACGCGGGCACGGCCCAGATCGACGGCGGCGACGGCGATGACGTGATCAATGCGAGTGTAACTGCCTCGGTCAGCATGTCCGATCACTATGACTACGATCTGGGAGGATGGGTCTACGATTACACCGTTGATCGGGGCGAAGCGACCATTCTCGGCGGCGCCGGGAACGACAGCATCAACGTTTACAATTATGGCGCCAGCGGCAACAGTACGGTGGAGGCTGGCGATGGCGATGATACGGTCTCGGTTTATGATGATGTAACGGCAGTGATCACGCTTGGCGCGGGCCGGGATACGATCTCTGTCAGCCTGAACGACGACTGGTATAGCTATGATGGGATCGAAGACTCGCCGCCGGTTGTGACGGACTTTACTGCAGGCGCCGAAGGGGACGTTCTGTCCCTGTCGAACCTTCTCATGAACCTGCCCTCGACCGAGAACGGCAACCCGTTTGAGACCTATCTGCGCCTTGCGCAGTCGGGCGACGATGTGGTGCTGCTCTATAGCGCGTCGGGCAATCTGGACGGGAACAACCGAGTTATCTTGACGCTGCAGAATGTGGCTCTGGCAGATATCACCGAGGACAACATCAGCCCCAACGTGCCGCTGGATGGGTCTACACCTGTAGGCAACTTCCTCTCCGGCACCGAGGATAGCGATTACATCGAAGGGACCGAGTTCAGCGATACGATCTCTGGGGCAGGCGGATACGACAACATCTATGGCAACGGTGGTGATGACAGCCTGAGTGGCGGGGCAGACGGCGACTATATCTCTGGCGGAGACGGTTACGACACCATCGAAGGTGGGGACGGCGGCGACACCCTCTATGATTGGTCTGGCGGCGCATCGATCGATGGCGGCGCGGGCTATGACTATATCGAAGCGACTGCGAGCAGCGGCGAGTCCCTGGTCGTCAAGGGCGGCGCGGATGACGATGAAATCTACGTTGATGTTTACGGTGGCACTGCCGAGATCGACGCGGGTGACGGGGACGATTATGTCCGCGTCTATGGATCGGCTCACATCCAATCCGACTATGACTATGAAACTTACACCTATTCCTACACGGCTTCCGGCGGCGATGTCACCGTCAATGGCGGCGCCGGAAATGACCGGATTTACCTGAACGCTGGCGATGTCTCGGCAAACTTTACCGCCGACGCGGGCGAGGGGAACGACACCGTCACGCTGTCTCAGGATGCTGCGGCAACGGTCGCATTGGGGGATGGGCAGGACACCATTGTTCTGACTTGGGACACTTACACCTATGACTACGGCGTTGACCGTGGCGGCGTAGTGGTGACCGATTTCGTGGCCGGTGCTGGCGGCGACAAGATCGACCTGTCGAACTTCATGTCCTATCTGCCGGATTCCGAGAACGGTAACCCGTTCGAAACCTACTTCCGCTTTGTACAGTCCGGTGCCGATGTGACCCTGCTGTTCAGCGCCAGTGGCGATCTGGACGGTGACAGCGAAATCGTCCTGACCCTGCAGAATGTCACTCTGGCGGATTTGACGGTCGAGAACCTGTGGCTCAACTATCCGCTTGATGGTTCGACGCCCCAAGGCCTGAACGTGACCGGGTCCGAAGGGTACGACTATCTGACGGGCACCGAATTTGCGGACACGATCAACGGTGCAGGTGGCTATGACGACATCTACGGCAACGGCGGTAATGACAGCCTGAGCGGTGGGGCCGATGGCGACTACATCAATGGTGGTGCCGGTCTGGATACGCTGGATGGCGGCGATGGTAGCGACAGCCTCTACGACTATTCGGGCGGCGCTTCGATCATCGGTGGCGCGGGCGGTGACTATATCCGCGCGAATGCGGCCCAGAATGACGAGCTGACTGTCGATGGCGGTGCAGACGACGATACTATCAATGTCGAAGCCTATGGCGGGACGGTGGTCCTGGATGGCGGGGACGGCAACGATACGATCACGGCCGAACTCTATGACTATTCCAGCTATTATGGCTACGACGACGCGGAAACCGCCGAGGTTACTGTGCGTGGTGGTGAAGGCGACGATGTCATCAACATCACCGGGTATGGCGAGCTCGTAAATCCGACGGTTGATGCGGGCGCAGGCAATGACTCGGTTGCGATCCGCGATGACTATCTGGCCCAGATTACTTTGGGCGAAGGTCAGGATGTGATCGCGCTCAGATGGGCGGGTTACTCCTATGAAAATACCTCACCCACGGTGACTGATTTCACTGCGGGCGAGGGCGGAGATGTCGTTAGCCTGTCCGATTATGTCTCCGGACTGACGCCCACCGAAAACGGGAACCTGATGGAGACCTATTTCCGGTTCGTCCAGTCGGGCAGCGATGTGGTTCTGGTGTTCAGCGAGGACGGCGATCTAGAGTCCCAAAGCCGCGTGATCCTGACCCTGCAGAATGTCGATCTGGCCGATCTGACTTCCGCGAACCTTTATCCGCCCTATCCGCTGGATGGGTCCGAGCCGGTTGGCCTGCAGCTGACTGGCACGGCCGATGGCGACTATCTGGTGGGGTCCGAGTTCAACGACACCATTGATGCTGGCGATGGCGACGATGGCGCTTATGGCTCGGGTGGCAACGACAGTATCAATGGCGGTGCCGGACTTGACCAGATCTATGGCGGCGAAGGGGACGACACCATCGACGGTGGTGACGGTGCCGACGACATCAATGGCGAAGCCGGTTACGATGTGATCGACGGCGGCGCTGGCGACGATTACATCAACGAGAACGAAGGCGGCGCAAGCATCGTTGGTGGCGCAGGAAACGACACTGTTTCCGCCAACGTCTCGCGCGGTGAGGCTCTGTTTGTCGATGGCGAGGCTGATCAAGACCGTATGTATATCTCGGTTTACGGCGGCTCGGCCGAGTTGCTTGGCGGGGATGGTGAAGACTACATCAATGTCACCGCTAGCGCGTCCTACACCTATCTTGGTTGGGACTACGACACTAACACTGAGCAGTACGAATACATCGGCGGGGACGTCACCGTCAGCGGTGGTAACGGCAACGATGAAATCTCTCTCTCGGCAGATGATACCTCGGGCTATGTGACGGTCGATGCTGGCTCCGGAGACGACACTGTCTCGGCCTATCAGAACGTCGCGGCGATCATCACCTTGGGGGATGGGCAAGATACCATCGCGCTGGATTGGGAACGCTACAACAGCTACGGCGAGGATCGCGGCGCGCCGATCGTCACCGACTTCGAAACCGGTGCTGGCGGCGATAGTGTCGATATTTCTGGCTTCTTGTCCTACTTGGATACCTCGGGAACAGGGAACCCGATGGAAGTTTACTTCCGCTTCGTGCAGTCGGGTGATGACGTCAACCTGCTATTCAGCGCAAACGGCGATCTGGATGGCGACAGCGAAGTCGTGCTGACCCTGCTGAACGTCGCAGTCGAGGACCTGACGACGGACAACCTGAGCCCTGCCTTCCCGCTGGATGGCAGCGCAATGGTCGAGATCGCGGGCGACATCACCACAGATGCATCGATCGAAGTGGGCGGATCCGTGTTCTCTTCGCTTGATTGGATGGGCGACCGCGATTGGTTCAAGGTCTATCTGGAGGCCGGAAACAGCTACAGCTTCAGCATGGAGGGTTCCCCCAGCGGCGGCGGTACGGTCAGCGACAGCTACCTGTGGCTTTATGATGCCGCTGGCACCCTGATTACCCAAAATGATGATGGCGGCTACGACGTCGATGCCCTGATCGAGGGCTTTACGCCGAGCGAAAGCGGATACTATTTCATCTCCGCGGCGGGTTATCATGATGGCGAGACAGGCACCTATACCCTGCGCGTCATTAATGATGGAACGCTCGAACCGTCGGTCATCGATGGCTACGAAGATAGCGAAGTTATCTACGGCACCAACCGCGATGACACCATTCGCGGGCATGGCGGTGACGACACCATCTACAGCTATGAGGGGAATGACAGTATCCTTGGTGGCGAAGGTGATGACTTCATTAACCCCGGCGACGGCAACGACACCGTTCTAGGCGGCGCGGGCAACGATACCCTCGAATTCGAATGGGGTAGCGCGACCATCTTCGGCGAAGAGGGCAACGATACCATCTACGGTGAGCCATATATTACCGAAGACGCTTATCTCGATGGTGGTTCCGGTGACGATGACATCACCTTGCTGGCCGATATCGGAGGCATGGGCACCGTTATCGCGGGGGATGGCGATGACATCGTTCGCTTCGGCGTCGGCAGTGCGATCCAGATCAGCCTTGGTGCGGGTCAGGACACTCTGCTGCCCGGCGTCTGGCCGGAGCAATACGGCTATGGCGAGGGTGGCTCCTGGGCCACTGTGACAGATTTCGAGGCGGGCGCTGGTGGCGACATCATCGACCTCAGCGAATTCATCTCCTACCTCGGTCTAGATCCGGAAGCCGTCCATTTTGGCACTTACTTTGCGCTGGAACAGCAAGTGGACGGGGTTGCCGTTCTGCTGGGGCAGACCGGCAATGTGGCCACCGACAGCATCATCGTCATGGTGCTCGAGGGCGTGGAGTTGGCTGACCTGACCGCGGATAACTTCGCACAGCCGCTGCCTTATGCAGAGCTTGAAAACATGCTCCCGGCTGTTGGTACAACGCTGTCTAATCTGATGGCGACCGAGGACAGGGCGTTCAGCTTTGCCTTGGCGGCGGATGCGTTCACCGATGCGGATGACGTGCTGGATTACACCCTGACCAAGGCAGATGGCACGGCGGCGCCGTCGTGGATTACCCTTAGCGCGGATGGAACCAGCCTGACCGGCACCCCGCCCGCGAACTTCACCGGTAGCGTCGATCTGAAGATCACCGCCGCTGATGAGGAGGCCAGCGTTAGCCAGACCTTTACCCTGACCGTGACCAACGTGAACGATGCGCCCACGGGGGGCGTCTCGATCAGCGGGACTGCGGTGGAGAATGGCACCTTGACCGCGACCACGTCTTCGCTGAAGGACGCGGATGGTCTGGGGACCTTGTCCTATGCCTGGCTTCGGGATGGCGTGGCGATCTCTGGCGCGACGGCCTCGACCTACAAGCTCGGCGATGCCGATGTGGGCAAGGGGATCAAACTGCAGGTGAGCTACACCGACAAGAACGGCACCAAGGAGACGGTGACCAGCGTGGCGACCTCGGCTGTGACCAATGTGAACGACGCGCCCACGGGTGGCGTCTCGATCAGCGGCACGGCGGTGGAGAACGGCACTCTGACCGCGACCACGTCTTCGCTGAAGGACGCGGATGGTCTGGGGACTTTGACCTATGCCTGGCTGCGGGACGGCGTGGCGATCTCTGGCGCGACGGCCTCGACCTACAAGCTCGGCGATGCCGATGTGGGCAAGGCGATCAAGCTGCAGGTGAGCTACACCGATGGCAATGACACCAAGGAGACGGTGACCAGCGTGGCGACCTCGGCTGTGACCAACGTGAACGACGCGCCCACGGGTGGTGTCTCGATCAGCGGGACTGCGGTGGAGAACGGCACCTTGAG
>NZ_JABCJE010000024.1 GCF_013377535.1 Donghicola mangrovi
AATCTGTCCCAAAATCCCTGACGACGGACAGACTACATCGAAATGTTCTACAACCCGAAGCGCAAGCACGCGCATAACGGCATGCTGTCGCCAATCGAGTACGAACGGCAGCAAAAAAATGAACAACAAGGGCGTCCCAAAAACGCGGGGCTATTCATTGCGAGATGAGGGAGTGGTGAAAAAGGAAAAGGCGACACACAAGGGAGGAGGAGATGTGTGCCGCCTGAATTTTCCAGAAGCTGCCAGGGAGGAGGAGAGGCAGCGTCTATTCCCTTAATATGATCGAACGGACAAGTCCGAACAACGGTCAATGCTGCAGTGCAGCTATGCGCCTGGCGCATAGCCAATGGCCAATCATCCCGCCCAATCCAGACAGCTCTCTGGCGTGATGGTGCCCAAGGGGATCCATCCGGCAGTGCGCTCGGTCACGACGAACTCCCACCCGCCAAAGGGTTCATAGCGGAAATAGACGGTGTCCCCCGCAGTGACCGACGAAATCACCGCCGCGCCGATCCCTAGGGATGACCGCACGGGCACTGTCGGGGCGTTAAAAGACAGGCAGGCGCTTTCTTCTTTGGCGACGGCGGGCAGTTGGTCCACCGCGCGCAAAAGGTCGGCGTGGGGGACCGGCAGCTCGGTTTGATCGGTGTCGACCGAGCATCCCAGATCAGCCTCGTTGGCCTTGATCGTGGCGACGATCTCTTCGTCGATAGCGCCGATCTCGATCTTGGCGTCGGGGGTGCAGTCCGAGTTGTCGAACATCGCCACGCCTAGCGGCGAGAAAAAGCACATGCCCGCGTTGTCAAAGATCAGGTTCCGCACGAACCACATTTCGGCGCAGTTGGCCGAAACCGGACCAGCCGCCAGCAGGGCACACAGGGCGAGGCCGGCGCGGATCACGGGGACACCTGCGCGTCGTCGATCAGAACGAAGAGCTCGGTCAGCCGGTCCATCACGGGCCCATCGGGATCGCATCTGGCGCTGTCCACAACGCTTTTGCCTTCAGTAATTTCGAACCCGCCGTTCATCTCGGGGAAGCCGACCGGCAGACCGGTGGCCCAAACGCGGAAGGCTTGACCGGACAGAGGATCGTGGAAGTCGATGGCGCGATAGCTCTCGGGGCCATCAGAGGGCAGGGTGGAGCGCATGCTGGCCAGATCAATGGCTACCGTCTGTCCGCCGATGGTCAGCTCGGCGTTCAGCGGGTCCGTGGTGCACAGACGAACGGGGGTCGTGCCGCCTTGGGTCGGGCAATAGAAATAGGTGTCGTCTGTCGCGCATTCGGCAAGTGCAGGCCCTGCAAGAAGGGTGCAAATAACAGCAATAAAAGGCCGCATGAAATCTCCGGAAATTAAGGATGTGAGGCGCGGGCGAAATATGCCCGTCCTGATCACGGCCAGACTGTTCCGGTTTTTGACCATGCGATCAAGGCAGGGGAAACCCCACCTCGAAACGAAACAGGGCGCACGGGGGAGTCGCCCCATGCGCCCTGATTTCAGCTTTGATCGGCGATGTCAGATCATCATCACAAACAGCGCCGGAACAGTCAGCATGCCGCCTAAAATCAGCAGCATGGACAAACCTAATCCTTTGAACATTCTCGTCCTCCCTTGGTGTTTCGTTACCAGTTTCAGAGGGGGTCTCCCCCTCCGGGCCAGTGGCAGCTTCGGCCTTTTCGTGAAATTTCTGCTGGTGCAGGCGGTCGACGGGGCTGCCATGAGAGACAATGGCAAACCCCAAAAGGCGCCCCTTAGATCGACCGCGCTTGCAGGCGTCCGGCGGAGCGGACCCTTTGCAGCTGCGCGATGCAGCGCACCATGTCGTCCTTGATACGGAGCCTCTGACGTTTCAGCGTCTGAAGCGTGCTGGTACAGGGGGCTGGCCGCTTCAGTTCCCGGGCAATGCGCGCCTTTAGGGCCTCGTGCTTGGTTCGCAGTTGCGTCAGGCGTCCTTCTAACGAGAACACTTTGTGGTTCATCTTCGACCTCCATATCCGTGACGGAAGCAGCGGCGTCATGCCTGCTGCCCCCTAGACATGGCGTGCTGGCGGCCCACATGAAGACAATGGAACTGTAAAGTAGAATAGGATTTTCCTATCAAAGGAGGGGCGGTGGCCGAGATCACGTTGCGCCAGTTGCGCTACTTCGGGACCCTTGCGCGCGTGCTGCAATACCGGCGGGCGGCGCAGCAATTGGGGATCAGCCAGCCGTCCCTGAGCCTGCAAATCGCCAGTCTGGAAGAGGCCGTGGGCGCGCAGTTGCTAGAGCGTAAACGCAGCGGTCTGATCCTGACACCTGCGGGCCGCGATGTGGCAGAGCGCGCCTTTCACATTCTGGCCGAGGTGGACGGGCTGATGCATCGGCCGGTGTCGGCCCAAAGCGGGCTGAGCGGGACATTGCGGTTGGGGTCATCACCCACCATCGCGCCCTATCTGATGCCGCGGGTGCTGAAGCGCCTACACGAAACCTATCCCGAGTTCCGGCTGATCATCCGCGACGGCCCCTCCAAAGGGCTGATTGAGGAACTGCTGGCTGGCAAACACGACCTGATCCTGACCCAGACGCCGGTCAGCAGCGACGACGTGCGGTTTTACCCGCTGTTCCGCGAGCCCCTGCTGCTGGCGGTCGAGCACGGTAATCCCTTGGCAGGCCAGAAAAGCGCGACCTTACAGGACCTGTCTCCGCTGACCTTCATCACCCTAGAGCCCGCCTATACCCTGCACCGCCAGATCAAGGACCTGAGCGAGCTGTCAGGCGCCAAACTGCGCGAGGATTTCGAAGGCACCAGTCTGGATGCCCTGCGGCAGATGGTATCCTTGGGGATGGGCGTGACGCTGGTTCCCGCGCTCTATTCCAAGTCCGAGGTCGAGCGTGCGGACAGTGACGTTTGCACTATCCCCCTGTCGCCGCCGCGTATGCGTCAGATCGGGCTGGCTTGGCGCAAATCCAGCGGGGAACCGCCGGCGTTCATCGAGATGGCTACCCAAATCCGCGACGTCGCGCGGGCGGAGTTTGCGGATTGTCTGAAATTTTGAACCCGTAAAACAGGGCAGCGGCGCAGCCGAATTGGACTGTTTGACCAAACCCTTCGCCCACATTCGGCGGGACTTCACCGGTCGGGACGAACAACCTCAGAAAGCATTGCAACCGCGCGCGAACGCCTCGAAGGTCAGTGTGCAGAAGTCGCCTTGGACGTTTTGCAAATTTAGATTCGGAGATTTTCCATGCGGTTTGATAGACGCCATTTTCTAGGCGCGGTGATGCTGACAGGTGTGGCAGCGTGCTCGGGCGGGCCGCAATCCTATGGGCCGGTCGCGGGCGCGGCCGCAGAGGGCATGACCCCCGTTCGCAACCCCGCCTATGACGCATGGATGCAAGGGTTCTATGCCCGCGCCGAAGGGGCCGGTTATTCCCGCAGCTTCCTCAACCGCGCCTTTGCGGGCACTGGCTATTTGCCCGGCGTGGTCGAGCGGGACCGCAACCAAACCGAATTCAGCCGCTCGCTCGAGGATTATCTGTCCATTGCTGTCTCCGATGAACGGGTGGCCAAGGGGCGGGCCGCCTTCGCCCGCCATCGCGGCACCCTGATGGCCCTAGAGCAACGATACGGCGTGGACGCGCAGATCATTGCGGCGATCTGGGGGCTGGAGAGCTTCTATGGAGAGCGGCGCGGGGATATTCCGGTGCTGTCCGCGACCACAACGCTGGCCTTTGACGGTCGCCGCGGCGTGATGTTCGAAAAGCAGACCATGGCCGCCTTGCGCATCCTGCAAGAGGGGCACGTTTCGCCGGACCGCTTCACCGGCAGTTGGGCGGGCGCGATGGGGCATACGCAGTTCATGCCCACGTCTTTTCAAGCTTTTGCGGTGGATTTCACCGGCGACGGGCGGGCCGATATCTGGGCCGACGATCCCACGGATGCCTTGGCCTCGACCGCGGCGTATCTGTCGCGGAACGGCTGGCAGAGGGGTCTGCGCTGGGGCCGCGAGGCCCCGTCCGGCAGTGGGGGGCTGCAACCTCAGGCCGGAGGGCCTTCGTTCGAGACGACCGCGAATTTCCGCGTGATCAAGCGCTACAACAACTCGGATTCCTATGCGCTTGGGGTCGGGCTGCTGAGCGACCGGATCATGGGCGGTGGCCCCTTGCGCGGCAGCTTCCCGCCCGATGCCTATGGCCTGACGAAATCGGACCGGATTGCCCTGCAACGGAGCTTGAATGCCAGCGGTTATGACGTTGGAACGCCCGATGGCGTGTTCGGCACCAAGACCCGCACCGCGATCGAGGCGTTCCAACGCCGCGCGGGCCTGCCGGTGACGGGCGAGCCGTCGGTCGAATTATTGCGCATGTTGGGCTAGGGGCTAGGGCGTCTGGCCGCAGGGGGCGGGGCGCCGCTTGGCAGGTGGAAAAGCCTTGGCTAGGGTTTTCATATTTGTCGGATCATTTCAGGTCGAGATATGAAAATGCTCAAGCTTTTTGCGTTGGTGTCCGCCTTTGCGGGCATCGGCGGGGCCGCTTTGGCCGCGCCCAATGTCGGCACGCTTTATGGACGGTCAGGGGACTGGCGCATCTATGCCTATCGGGCGGGGCTGGATGACACGCCGTTCTTGGGCGGCAATATTGGCTGCTTCATGACGCGCAGTACTTGGGGCCCCAATGATCTGTCGGTGATCATTCCGCCCATCGGGTGGTGGGCCATGGAAATCCCCAGCAGTCTGCCGGATGATACCGCGCTCGATGTCCCCTATATGTTGGACAGCGTGAAATCGTCCACGACCCAGCGGTTTGTCGCCAGCGAAGGGCGGCTTTCCACGTTGCTTGATGATGTCCAGATTAGCGCGCTTGGGGGTGGGAGAGTGTCCAGACTAACGCTGGTCATCGGGGGCAATGAACAGCAGTATTCTCTTGATGGTTTCGGGGCGGCGACCAAATTGACGCGCGAGTGTCACGACAGGAAGGGGCGCAAGTAGCCCTAAACCATCTCCATCAGCAGCGGGATCAGGATCAGCACCGCCAGCACCACCGTCTGGACCGAGAGCATGGCGATGGCGGTGCCGCCCACGTCCGCCAGCTTGGCGATGGATGTTTTCATGCCCACCGCCGCGACAGCGGTGACCAGCAGGGCGCGGGACAGGGTCGAGGCGGGCTCGATCACCAGTTCGGGCACCAAATGGAACGAGTTCAGCGCCGCCAGCACCAGAAAGGCCGCGACGAAACCGGGCAGCAGCGGGGGACGCTTGCCCGAAACAGGGGCGTGACGGCGCAGGGCGATGGCGCCGATCAGTACGACAGGGGCCAGCATGGTGACGCGGATCAGCTTGACCACCGTGGCGATGTCGCCGGTTTCCTCGGACACGGAATAGCCCGCGCCGACCACTTGGGCCACGTCATGGATCGTCCCGCCAAGGAACAGGCCGGTGGTGTGCAGGTCCAGCCCCAAAGCCTCGGCGATGATGGGGTAGACGATCATAGTCAGGGTCGACAGGGCGGTTACCGAAATCACGGTGAAGGACAGGTCCCGTTCCGCCGTGTCGCGCTGGGGCAGGATCGACGAGATCGCCATCGCCGCCGAAGCCCCGCAGATCGCCACGGACCCGCCGGTCAGAAAGCCGAACGCGCGGTCTTTGCCGGCGAAACGGGCCAGCAGGATAGACCCCAGAATGGTGACCGCGATGCACAGCGCGATAATCAGGACAAAGCCCCAGCCGATCTGCCGCACCATATCGACCGAAACCCGCAGCCCCAGCAGGGCGACCCCGATCCGCAGCAGCCCTTTGGCGGCAAAGGTGATGCCTTGGCCGATGTTTTCATGCTCGGACAGAAAGTGGAACGGGATGCCAAGCAGGATCGCCATCAGCATCACCGGCGCGCCGTAGTGGTTCGACAGAAACTGCGCCGCCATCGCCAGAACCATCGCGAACGCCACACCGGGGGCCAGAGTTTTGCCCCTCTGGGTCAGGTCGCGGGGATCGGGCAGGGTCGGGAAAAGCGCGCTCATGTCATGTCCTATGGTTCGGGGCCGGAGAGCCCCTGAAAAATCGTCTGGTTTTGCGGGAAATCGGCGCCGCAGCGCGGGGTCAGGCGCGCCCCGATGGGCACGCCTGTTGGGTCGTTACTGGATGTCGCGGGCGCGGTCTGCGTCCAGCTCGGCGGTGGCTTCGGCCACGGCGGTCTGAAGCGCGGTCAGGATCTTTTCGCCGCCAGTGACATTGGCGTTGAACCATTCGTAAACGGGCTGAACCGCATCGGCAAAGGCCTGCTTTTCCTCGGGGGTGGGGACATAGAGATCACCGCCACCGGCCACGAAATCCTTGTAGGCGGGGATGGATTTGCGCTTGGGCGAGGCAAAGGTCGCCTGCTGCAGCGCATAGAACCCATCGACCACCACGCGGCGGGCATCCTCGGGCAGGGCCATGAACTTTTCGTTCGACATCCACCACAGCGCCCCCATGTAGGCGTGACCGTCCAGTGTGACGTATTGCAGGCCCGCTTCGGGGAATTTCATCGACATGATGTCGGTGATGCCGTTCTTGGTGCCCTCGACCACGCCGGTTTGCAGCGAGGTGAACAGTTCGGGCCACGGGATCGGGGTGGGCGCGGCGCCCAATGCGCGGACCAGTTCCTGCGGCAGGTCGGCGACCACGGTGCGCATCTTCATGCCTTCCAGATCGGCGGGGGTCTGCACGCGCTTTTTGGTGTTGGCAAAGTTGCGCCAGCCGCCGGTGTTGCCGATGGTCATCAGACGGATCGCGCCGCCGGAATCCTCGAGCGCCATGTCACGCATGGTGCGGGTGAAATCGCCCGACAGAACCATTTCCGCGATGCGGTCGTCCTGCATCACGTAAGGCAGGTCTAGAACCTGCACATAGGGGAACAGGCCAGCCGCCCCGCCCGAGGTCGAAATATAGACATCGATCGAGCCGTCAGCCACGCCCTGCAGACACTCCGCCCCGTTCGAGCACAGCTGGGTGCCCATATAAATCTCGACCTCGATCGCGCCGTTCGAGGCGCTTTCGACATAGGATTTAAAAACCTCGAGGCCATCGTAATCCTCGTCATTCTCGTTCGAGTTGGCGACGGCGCGGATGGTATAGTCCGCCGCCATCACCGGACCCGCCAGAGCGGCCGTCATCAGCAGTGTCGCTGCCAGCGTTTTGGTTTTCCCGAGCATGTTATCCTCCCATATTGCTCTGGATGAGACTTAGTGTGCGAAGCCCGTCAGTCGCGGGATCGTCATTGATAATGCGGGGAAATATGTGATCAGAAAGATCACAACGATCTCGACCGCAAGGAAAGGCAGAATGGCTTTGGCGATGGTGCTGACCCGTTCGCCCGACACCGCCGAGGCCACGAACAGCACCAGCCCCATCGGCGGCGTGGCCAGACCCACGGTCAGGTTCACGCACATGATGATCGCGAAATGCACCGAGTCCACGCCCATCCCGATAAACACCGGCCCCAGAATGGGCCCGAGGATGATGATCGCCGGACCCGCGTCCAGAAACATCCCCACCACGAACAGCAGCAGGTTGATCAGGAACAGCAGGATCAGCGGGTTTTCCGTCAGGGACAGGATGTAATCGGCCATCATCTGCGGCGCGTGGGACAGGGACACCACCGTCTTGAACGACATCGCCGCACCCACCAGCAGCAGCACCACCGCCGAGGTCAGGCCAGCGCGGCTCAGGACATCGGGCAGATCGGACAGCTTCAGGGTTTTCAGGACAAAGAGGCTGATGAACAGGGCATAGAAAACGGCGACCGCCGCCGCCTCGGTCGGGGTAAAGACGCCCGCCAGAATGCCCCCCAGAATGATCACGGGGGTCAGCAGGGGAAAGAACGCCTTGAGGCTGGCTTCGCCCCGCTCTGGCCAGGTGTATTTGCGCGAGGCAACGGGGAAGTCATAGCGGTTGGCCATGAGTTTGATTAGCAGCATCAGGCCTACGCCGACCATGACACCGGGCACGAGGCCGGCCAGAAACAGGGCGGCGACGCTCTCGCCCATGACATAGGCGTAGATGATCATGATCCCCGAGGGCGGAATGATCGGCCCGATTACGGAACTGGCGGCGGTGATCGCGGCGGCAAAGCGGCGAGTGTAGCCCTGCTTTTCCATCGCGGGGATCAGCATCGACCCCAGCGCCGAGGTATCGGCCACCGCCGACCCCGACAGCCCCGCAAACAGCATCGAGGACAGCACGTTCACATGCGCCAGACCGCCCCGCAGGTGGCCCATAAAGGCTTGGCTGAACTCGACCAGACGGTGGGTAATGCCGCCGCGGTTCATAATCTCGCCGGCCAGCATAAAGAACGGGATCGCCATCAGCGGAAAGCTGTCCATCCCGTTATAGAGGTTGCGGTACAGCAGTGTGATGTCGCGTTCCTGCCCGTTCAGGAACAGCAGGATACCGGGCGCGGCCAAGAGGCCAAAGAACACCGGCAGACCGATCATCAGGAAAACAAGGAACAGCGGAAGAAACCAGATCAGCATTCTATTCCGCCCCTTGTGCGGGGGCTGCAGCGATCGGGGGCAGTGTGCGGTCCGACACCAGTTCCACCAGATTGCGCAGGATCAGCTCGATGTTGACGATGATCAGCATAGCGATTCCCACCAGGATCGAGGCCATCATCCAACTGCGCGGCACGCGGTACCATTCGCTGAAATCCATCGCCGTCGGGATGAACAGCGAGGCCGATGCAAAGCGCCCGCCAAGGCCGGTGACCTCTTTCCAGCCGATCTGGACCGCTAGAACCAGCACCACCAGACTGACGGCCAGCAGGATCAGGTTCAGCGCCCTTGCAGGACGGCGGGGTAGATAGGCAGGCAGGATGTCGATTGCAACGAACCCGCCGCGGCGGAACGCGGTGGGGGCCATCAGGCCGGTCATCCACAACATGCAAAAGCGCGCCGCCTCGTCCGGCCATGGCAGGGCATTCCCCAGCACATAGCGGCAGAAGACCTGCACCAGCGTGACGGCAACCATCACCGCAATCGCCAGCACGCCGATCCCGCGACCGACCTTCAGCAGGTGGTCGTTGATCCAGGACAGCAGCCGGATCGGTCCTTCGAGTAGAACCATTCTCTCCTCCCATCACGAAACACCGTCCCCTCCTCCTCAGGGGGCGGCGCCTCGGTCAATTAATGTCGATCCGCGCGACCCGCCCGCCGAAAAAGGCCAAGGGATTCCCCTGTTGCATCGTAGCGTGCAGAACTTCGCCAACAACAATCGCGTGATCTCCGGCCTCGTGAATCGCGTGGCGGCGGCAATCGAACCGCGCAAGGCATCCGGGCAGAACCGGCACGCCTTCGGCATTCACGGGCAGATCGGTGGTCAGCAGGGCGCTGGCGTCCTTGGCCACGGCCCACGCCAGATCCTGTTGGTCGGCGGCCAGTACGTGGATCGCGTAATGCTCGGCCCCTGCGAACAGCGGATAGCGGCGCGAGGCCCGCGCGGGCGACCACAGCACCAGCGGCGGGTCCATCGAGACGGACGAAAAGCTGTTGGCCGTGATCGCTACGCACCCCTCGGGGCCAAGTGTGGTG
This sequence comes from Donghicola mangrovi, assembly GCF_013377535.1. Classification (GTDB taxonomy): domain Bacteria; phylum Pseudomonadota; class Alphaproteobacteria; order Rhodobacterales; family Rhodobacteraceae; genus Donghicola; species Donghicola mangrovi. The sequence goes on from NZ_JABCJE010000024.1 coordinate 9,541, forward strand.
ACAATGGTCACCCCCGTCGCGAACAGGCCAAAGGCATCACGCAGCGCACGCCCGTTGCCGGGGTCCGGCACAAAGCTATGGGGCTGCGCGGCCAGCATCACGCCACCTCGCGGCCTAGTGCCGCCTCATAAAGCTGGAACCACTGCACGCGGGTCAGGTCCACCTTGGTGGCGTCCGAGATTTTGGCGATGCGCTCCAGCGAGTTGGTGCCAAGAACGGGCAGGATTTTCGCCGGATGGCGCAGCAGGAAGGCCACCGCGATGGCCGACCGGTCCACGCCGAAATCGGCCGCGAACCCGTCCATCAGGCGGGTCAGCGCGGTATCGGCGGTCATCAGGCTGCCGCCGCCAAGGGGCGACCACGCCATCACCGCATCGCGCTGGCGCTGGTGAAAGGCCAGATCGCCATCGGTAAAGGGATCAATCCGGGCCAGCGAAATCTCGATCTGGTTGGTGACCAGCTTGTTGCTCATGGCGCTTTGCAGCAGTTCCACATCCCAAGGGCGGAAGTTCGACACACCCGCCGCGCGGATTTTGCCGGCCTTGATCAGTCCGTCTAGTGCCGCGCCGGTTTCGTCGTGGTCCATCAGCGGGTCGGGGCGGTGGATGAGCAGCAGGTCAATGTGGTCGGTCCCCAAGTCGCGCAGAGAGCTGTCCACCGACGCCTCGATATGCGCCTTCGAGGTGTCATAGTGCTTGCAGGCCACGTCGGCGTATTTTCCGCAGGGCGCCACGATATCGCATTTGGTCACGATCTCGACCTGTGCGCGCAGGGCGGGGTCGGCCTTCAGGGCTTGGCCCAGAATGGCCTCGGCGGTGTAGGCGCCATAGATGTCGGCCTGATCCAGCGTGGTGATCCCTTGGGCAAGGCAGGCGTCGATCTTGGCGCGGACGTGTTTCTCCGAGGTGTCGGCATCGTCGCCAACCCGCCACATGCCATACACCAGCCGCGAAAAGCTGAGCCCTTCGGCAATATCTACTCGGTCAACGGTATTCGTGGTCATTAGCGGCGTTCTCCTGCGCCAAGCGGCGTCTTTGGCAGAGTTTGCGGGACGCGGTCCCACACTTGGTTCAGCTGACAGGTCTTCATCTGGGGCAACACGCGGGTGCCGAAATGCTCGGCCTCGTCGATATGGGGATAGCCCGACAGCACAAAGGCGCGAATGCCCATTTTCTGCAGCTCGTCGAGTTTGGACAGCACCTGATCGGTCGAGCCGACGATCGCCGCCCCACAGCCAGAACGCGCCCGCCCGATGCCGGTCCAGAGGTGGGGCTCGATGTACCCTTCCAGATCCGCCAGTTCACGGTTGCGCGCCTGATGGCTGACCCCGAGGCTGCCCGCATCCAGCGCCCGTTCGCGGATCGCTTTGCCCAGATCGTCGTCCAGTTTGCTGGCGATGTAGCGGGCATAGTCCTTGGCCTCGGCCTCGGTGTCGCGAACGATCACGTGGCTGCGGAAGCCATAATCCAGCGTGCGGCCGTATTTTTCAGCGGCGGCGTTGGCGGCTTTCATGCGCTCGGCGATGTCCTCGGATTTCTCGGGCCACATCAGGTAGACGTCGCAATGCTGGCCGCACAGGTCCAGCGCGTCGGGGGAATAGCCTCCGAAATACAGCATCGGGCCGTTGGTTTGATAGGGCCGCGCGGGATCGGTGGTCAGGCCGGAGAAATTATAGACCTGCCCCTGATAGTTGATCTCGTCCTGCGTCCACGCCTGTTTCAGGATTTCGACCACCTCGCGAGAGCGTTGATAGCGAAAGGCGCTGTCGGCCTTTTCCCCCGGAAAATCGGACGAGATGATGTTCACCGTCAGGCGCCCTTGCAGCATGTGGTCCAGCGTCGCGATGGTGCGCGCCAGCATGATGGGCTGCATCTCGCCGCAGCGGACGGCCGCCAGCAGGTTGATGGTGTCGGTGATCGGCGCGCAGCCTGCGACAAAGCTTAGGGTGTCCTGACCCACCTGATAGGACGAAGGGCACAGAATGTTGCCGAAACCCTGCGCCTCGGCGGTTTTCACGATGGTCGAACAGTGATCCCACGAGGACCGCAGGCTTCCGTCCGGCACCCCGAGGAACTGGTAGTCATCCGAGCAAAGCGCCGAGAACCAGGCCACCTCGACCGTGTCGAGATCGGCAGATGTAACGGGTACGACCGTCATGATTTCCTCCCTGAAAGCCTCCGAACTTTCTTCTTGCATAGCCGTGTCTTTGATGTAGATCAATGGTGTATCAATTTTTTAATCATGCCAGCCGCGAGGGGACGCCACGGGATGCCAGAGAACAGCAGATATGCAGCCGGTCGCGCCGATGCGTTGCCGATCTACATGCAGATTTGCGAGCTGGTGATCCGGGACATCGCCGCTGGACGGCTGGTCGATGGCCAGAAGCTGCCCCCCGAACGGGACTTTGCCAAAGCCCACGGAACAACCGTGCGCACCCTGCGTAAGGCTCTGCTGGAGCTAGAGAAAAAGGGATTGCTCGAGCGGCGTCAGGGGTCGGGCAACTACATTCGCGCGGGCGGTCAGGTCGACTCCGTCTATTCGATGTTCCGGCTTGAGCACGCCAATGGCGGCGGCGGCCTGCCCACAGCGGATATCCTGTCGGTGGACCATCTGCCCAAGGATGACGCGCAGCCCAAGTATGGCACATCCGATCACGGCACCCGCTTTCGCCGCCTGCGGTATCTGGACGACCAGATCATCGCGGTCGAGGAAATCTGGCTCGACGGAGGAGCCGGCCAGATCCCCCGCGAGATGGTGCAGGATTCGCTTTACCTTACCTACAAGCGCGCCCTGCAACTGTGGATCACCCGTGCCGAAGACCGCGTCGGGATCGGCGCGGTGCCCGGCTGGTCGCCCGAGGCCTTTGCCCTGCGGCCCGGCACTGTCACCGCGTATATCGAGCGGCTGTCATGGGCGCAGGACAGTGCGGCGGTCGAGTTTTCGCGCACCTGGTACGATACACAAAAGGCGCTCTACGTGCAGCGCCTGATCTAGGGAAAGACGGGAGGAGGAGCCCCAATGACCACGGAAAAGATGGCGCAAAACGCCATTCAGACCATTACGTATGGCGTCATCGGCTGTGGCATGATGGGCCAAGAGCATCTGCGCAACATCGCGCTGCTGGACGGCACCCGCGTTGGCGCGATCTATGAACCTGACGCCGAGATGCAGGCCCGCGCCCGCCAGTTCGCGCCCGAGGCCGTGTTTGTGGACAGCATCGACGCGCTGCTGGACCTGCCGCAGATTGACTGCCTGTTGATCGCCAGCCCGAACTTCCGCCATTTCGAGCAACTCCAGCAGATCGCGGCCAAGCGCCCTTTGCCGGTGCTGGTGGAAAAGCCCCTGTTCACCGATCCGGACCACGCCGCGGCGATGGACGCCTTTGCCGCCAGCTATCCCGCGCCGGTCTGGGTCGCGATGGAATACCGCTATATGCCCCCTGTCGCGAAACTGCTGGAAGAGGCCGAGGTCGTCACCGGCGGCATCAAGATGCTGACCATCCGCGAACACCGCTTCCCCTTCCTGGATAAGGTCGGCGCATGGAACCGGTTCAACCGCTACACAGGCGGAACCTTTGTCGAGAAGTGCTGCCACTTCTTTGACCTGATGCGGCTGGCGCTGGAGTCGGACCCCGTGCGTGTGATGGCTATGGGTGGCCAAGCGGCCAATCACACTGACGAGCTCTACGAAGGCGAGGCGCCGGACATCTTTGACCATGGCTATGTCATGGTCGAATTCGCCAGCGGCGCGCGGGCCATGCTGGAGCTGTGCATGTTCGCCGAGGGCTCCCGCTATCAAGAGGAAATCTCGGCCGTCGGCCCCAAGGGCAAGATCGAAGCCTTGGTCCCCGGCCCCGGTCGTTTCTGGCCCGAGCACTTGGGTGAACCTCCAGTGCCCCAAGTCATCGTCTCGCCCCGCGATCCAAAAGGCCCCGAGGTCCGCGAGATCCCCGTCGATCCTGCGTTGCTTGAGGCGGGCGACCACAATGGCTCGACCTTCTATCAGCACCGGGGGTTTCTGGAGTTGGTGCGTGGAGAGCGGACTGTGCCAGAAGTTTCGGTTCAGGACGGCAAATGGGCGGTCCTGATGGGGCTGGCCGCGCAACGGTCGATGGTCGAAGGGCGGGTGGTCGAGATCGAAGGGTAGGGGGGTTAACCTCCGGTTGCCCCTGTGGAATTGGGCAAATTTTGA
>NZ_JABCJE010000025.1 GCF_013377535.1 Donghicola mangrovi
CTCCTTCGTGGTTACGATGTGCCAGAAACCCTCTCTTATCAAACCAACCTAAACTGTCCCATTGGCGCTGACGTCAGACAGGCGCGCGATTTGGAGTCCCTGATGACCTTCACAAGCGCGCGCGATACGCGGATGTGGAGATGCATCAGCTGCACCGAGGCAAGCTCGGCATCTTCGACATCGGCATTCTCGGCACCTTCGCGCAGCTCTTCCTGGAAGAGGTGCGGCACAAGACCCGCCGTGGCCTTGAAGGGCGCGCGAAGGCCGGTAAGAACACGGGCGGCCGCGCCTATGGCTACCGCTCTGTCCTCCTGCCCGAGGTCGGCGGCAAGGGCACCGGCAGCGTCAAGGATATCGTCCCGACCGAGGCCGCGGTCATTCGCGAGATCTTCGAGCACTATGCCGCCGGCAAATCCCCGCGCGAGATTGCGGCAAACCTCAATACGCGCGGCGTTCCCTCTCCGCGTGGAAGAGGCAAGGGCAGTGGTCATTGGAAGAGCAATACTATCTATGGCAACCGGTCCCGTGGCACCGGTATCCTGAACAACGAGCTCTACTCGGCCAAGATGTCTGGAACCGTCTCAGCTATCAGAAGCACCCAGAGGCCGGGCGCAAGATTTCCAAGCGGAACCCGCCTGCGGAATGGGTTATCACCGACAAACCGCATCTTCAGATCATCGAGGATGACCTCTGGCACCTTGTGAAGGCCCGTCAGGATTTAATCGACAATAGCCGCACCAAGGCAGAGGCCGAGGGCAAGCGCGGGGCGGAAGCCGCGCAGGCTGCGCGACGGCGGAAGTATCTGCTGTCCGGCCTGCTGACCTGCGGCCAGTGCCGGGGGCAATATGACCGTCGCTGGCAAGGGTGAGCGGCGCCGCTACTACTGCGCCAATGCCAAGGAGAAGGGCGCATCGGTCTGCACGGGAATGCCCGGCGTCAAGGAGCCCGCAGCGGCTGAGGCGATGCTGAGCGGTTAGCGGGACGGACTGATGCCGGATGAAGCTTATGAGCGTTTCGCGGCCCAGTTCGAAGCGCGCCTGCAAGGCGACCAGGAAGAAGCTCGCGAGGCCTTGAAGGCCCATGATCGCAAGATCCGCGACTTGGATAAGAAGCACGCCGTCCTTATGGCCGCCGTCGAGGATGGAGGCTACTCCAAGCCCATCGTGGAACGCCTGAACAAGGTGGATGCGGAACTGACCGCACTACGCGATGTGCATGACAGCCTCGTGCCAGCCCCGGTGGAGCTGCTGCTGGACCTCCCTGCCCTCTATCGTCGCTATGTCGACAACCTGTCGTCCACACTGATGGATGAGGCGGTGTCGGGGTCTGCGGCAGATGAACTGCATGGCTTGATCGACTGCGTGGTCGTGACCTGGGACGGCGATCGCGAGCATCATGAGCTGGATGTGTCGGGCAAGCTGTTGGAGATGCTCGCAAAAGCAAAGCCCGCCGGAGGGGCGGGCTATGTATCGAACGGTTGTTCGCTAAAGCTGGTTGCGGGAGCAGGATTTGGCCTTTCGCGAACACATCCGATCCCGATCCCACGCAGAATCCCTTAAATGTGTGCCCCTTCAGGCCGAAACGCGCAAAATCTCGGCGCACAAAGCCGTTAGTAACATTTGTAACGCTGTTACTTTTGTTATTGACGGCTGCGAAAGACGCAAATGACCAACGGCACAGGCAAATGTGCTGAACTGACAACAGGAAATGCAGTGCTCAGGACAAACCTGAACGCTGCATTGAAGGATGCCGACGAACTTCGTCAGGCATTAAAAGAGGCTTGGGCCAGACTGACTGAACGCGATGAAATCCTATCGCTGCTTTCGCCAGGCCGCGAACGCCCTCAGGATATGGGCGTCTCGCTATCAAACGGGTCTGAAGCGTCCGTGGTCGCCTTCGACTTGCCGGACACGGATTTGCCCCCTGCCACGGATGGGGAATCCGGCTGAGGTTCTGCCTCTACTGGCATCTCGCCAGCCTCTGAAAGAATGGCGTCGATCAGCGCATTCGGGCGCTGCGGGTGGCCCGCAATCCGGCGCTTATTCGGGCCGCTCGCGACCTTTTCGAAGGCGATAAAGAAGCCCGCGCGAGCCTCGTCATCAAGTTCTTTAAGAAAGGAATTCATCGTCTCACCGAATGCTTTCTGGCGTTCGATTTCAGCCTTAGTCAACTTGACCGTCGCTTTGCCAGCCGATTTCAGGAAGGTGTTGAATGCACGGGTGGTTGCATCGGTTTTCAGCATTTCATGGTCGAGAGCGGGAAGGTTCATTTTCCATACCTTTCAATAAGTTAATCCCCAGTTTTTGTGGGGAGAGACTGGGGAAACCCCGCCTCGAGAAGTATATGTTTCGACTTGCGAACTGGGTTGTAATGGTTCGGAAGAGCTTTTTTCGCCCGAACCATCATCCCCTTGTTAACGCTCATTTCTTTTTTCGATTTTCTTCGCATCCGGCTGCGATTCAGGACGGCGATCAAGGCCGACGATTGCCCTCGAAGCGAACCGACCCGCCGCCGAAAGATGGGCGCGGAGGTCGGACAGTTTCTGCGAGATTTTTCCTCGCAAACTCGGCTCTACGACATCGAGGATATCCTGCGCCAATCCAGCGACCGCCGAGAGTTCCGTAAAGGCATCCTGATACTCAGCCCGAACATTTTTCTCGACTTGGGATGCCAGATCACCACGCATCCGACCGACGGCCTCACCCAGGCCCGCAAGCAGGCGTTGGACGGGCTTCGGTCGTTGCTTGCTGGCGCCGATCGCTGCCGCGGTTGCTGGCGTTGCAGCCCGATCCGCCGGTGCGGCAATCACACCCTCGGTATCGACCTCAATCACCCCATCGGCAACGGCATTGGCAACGGTGATCACCGCCTCGACGTCCGCTTCTCGCTCAGCAACATCTGCCTCGCGCTGCGACACAACTTCGGCCCGAGCCGCAATGGCGATCTCCAGTTTGCCAACCTCCGTACGGTCTGCCTCAAGGTTCGACCGCTCGGCAGCCAACCTTGCCTCCTCCCGCTCCCGCCAGACCCGAGGTTTCACATGGCGCCGCTTCTCACGCGGCTCCTCGCCTGCGGCGACAGCGTCGCGCCAAGCTTGCTTGCGTCGCTCCCCGCGCACCAGTCCGATTTCAGAGAACCACGCCCCGACACTGTCCTGCGCCGCCTCATAGTCGGCAATCATCGGGTGCTTTGACGGTAGCAGCATATGTCGCCGCGCGATTTCCCTCACCTCGCCCGTTTTCTTGTCCGTGCGGGTCATGACCTCGAGGGTGCGCGGCAGGATGATCGCGTGAATGTGGTAGGCTTCTTCGTCCACGTCCTCGCGCGCATAGATGCAATCCTCACCGAAATGTTGCCTCAGCCAGGCGACAGCAAGATCACGAAAGTCATCTTCTGCCGAACGCTCGTCGTCGAAAACCGCCACACCGTCTGCGAAAAACTGCTTATTCGCGGTCAGGATCACTTCGCGCAGCGGACCGTGCTGGGACGCGCGCCACGGGTCTTTCGCCCCCTCCGACATCCGCTTGATGATGTCCGACTTCCGCTTCCGCCGTTCCAAAGACGCCATTTCGTCGGCAAAGTTCTCTTGCCGCATCCAGTCGATCTCGGCCTGCGCCTTGACCAGCCAGTCAAATCCGCCGATCAGCGGTGGGCGCGCCGTATCAACGTGCCCGAGATCCCCGCCTTAGCGCTGCCCGTGCATCTGGACCTTCCCCAACTGATGCGGGAACATCCCTTCGAAACGCAGCACAACCGGGTGCTGCTTGACCTGTGATCCGTCCATCCCTTTCCTCCGCGTTGGTGGAGGAAAGGAAGTGGGTTCATCGCATGCCGAGTTGCGAGAACTTCACAAATTCTTCGTACGGCGAAGAACGGGAACAAAGGCCAAACTCTGGCAGACGCGAGGTGTCCCAATTCAACGCGTACTGTGTAATGACGGTCTACGATAGAAACTTCATCAGCAATTGAAGCCTGTGGTCATCGTTAACAGCATCCCAATGCTGCGCAAACCGTTCAAATACATCGCTATCTATTTCAATTGCGATGGCTGCCCCTACGTCATCAAGGCCAAACTCATCATTCGGTTCATCACGCTCAATCGAATCCAGAATTGAACTTTCTACAACTTCGGGGGCCAGGGTACCAAGACGGCTTTTTAATGCCTCCGCTGTACCCCCAGAAACCCACATAATCGTTGTATTGCGATCAGTCGGCTCCGACTGGACTCTAAAGTGAACAAGGTTCGGATCGGCTGAGGAAGGCACATCAAAATACGGTTGTATTTTTATTCCAGCACTTGTTGTAACTGAATATCTCTTCTTCCCAGTCCGTTTCTCATAAACCCATAAGCTCTTACTCGATTTCCGCTGTCCTCGAGCACCCGTTTCACTCCACTCAGCGTAAAAATCGTCAGAATTCGGCGCGATCATCTTCTCCTCAAAATAAAGAAACTCCTTAAGCTCATCCTCCCACAGAAGCCAACCAAAACGCATGTCAACCTGATCACAACCACTACTCTCTCGAACCCGATCTGCGCGTGCAGAAATCAAATCGGAGTATTGAGCAAATACGTCACGCATAACATCATTTGCTGGGAGGCTTGTGTCATCGATTCTGACAGATCGAGTTGCTGAAGGGTGCATTAAAGTAGTCCCACATGCCTCCTTCATTGGGCGCCCCTTCAACCGGGGAATTCGAAGCATCTTAAATTCAACTCCGAGCCCGTTGAAATTTACATCAATATGGAGATTACTCCAACTCTCAACAGGAATCCCTTTCGCCTTGCAATACACATCACTCCAATCACCTTCCTCAAGCTTGCGCCCCATCATTGAGGCAACTTGCGCTGCGAGGAGTAGTTTCGCCCTCTCGAATTCTTCTTGCGAAAAAACAGGTAACGTATTCATTTATCACTCTCCAAAGAATTTTTTGCCAATTTTCGAAACTCAAAAAAGTCTAAAAATCGACGCTGCTCCCTTAAAGCAGCAGAAATGTAGCGGCTGTAAAGCGTACGATAATCCACTTCGGAGTTGCGATTAACGTGAAGGAATGGCATTATCGGCACCTTACCTTTCTGGGTTTCAACAAAATCGCAAACAGGAAGTTCCGACTTTTCTGCCCCCCCCACAGGAAGAACCGTCTTGGTGCTCTTCTTGCAATGGATCATTAGATCAGCCCCAGCTGCATTTTCGCTCACGAACTGCTTAAACGTTCCGTGCTGCTTATCAAATATGCTAATTTTTTCGATCGAAAACCCAGCATCAACAATAGCACTCCTCAGTGCCGTCCAAACTTTCTCGGATGAATTCATAAAGACCAAAACCATCCAATGTCCTGTTCTCAGTACGCGATGGGCCTCTTTCAGGCTATCGCTCATTAGGGCACGGTACTCTTCAACGCCTTTTCCCTGAGATTTGTTCATGATGGCTTCGTTAGTAGAATCGGTAAAGGCGCCCAACCATGCTTCCCAGAGAGTATTCATCTCGCTATAATTAATATTTCCACCGAAGGGCGGATCTGTAAATATCATATCAACGCACTCATCCGGCAAGAATTTCAAATCGGTTGCACTACCATTTCGAACAAGCGATCTACCTGAGTATTTCTCACCCGTCGTTGCGAAATGATCAGAGATACTTCTCGATTTCCTTTCAAATGTGACAAAAACATTTGCCTCATTTGAAATTTGCGGAACGTTAAAATTGGCCGTATTTCCACTACCGCCCCAGAATCTGTACTCGGACAGTTTCGTGACCCTTTGATACAAGGAGGTAAACGCAAAAGCGAGCGCGCTAGCCATATTTGGGTCTTCAATCCTTCTAATCTCTCGCCAAAGGGCTGCACACGCAACCAGATTTCGGTCGGTATAAAACTTAGCGACAGAATCCAGCCCATGCCTCTTTGGCTGATTTAGGTTTACCCCGTCCGGCAGCGAAAAATCAGGGAAATCTGATTTGTACACCTCCAGAAGATCGCAGGCCTTCGCAATTTTTGCGTGATCTTCAGGGAGGAGAGGGCGCTCAACAATTTTCTTCGAGCAGCATTTGTATCCCAGAAAAACCGGATAAGATTCTCGCCTCACGAGATAGGATTTATTTACTTCCTCACCGCAGTGGGGGCAAGGGAACTTTTTTAAAAGCTTATGCTCCCTGATAGTCTTTCCATATTTTCTACAATGATCCCATAAGATGAATTCGCGCCCACAATGATTACATTCGAGCTCATAGGACCAAACTGTAAACTGGATTTCAGCATGTGCCCCGCATTCTCTGCACGTGGTGCCATATAACTGCTCTCGCAGGCCCTGTAAGCTGTCGAGGATTGAACGCACGTAAGAACCAAACTCGTCAACATCGACTTTTTGCAAAAAATTATGCGAAATAAAGCAGGCCGCAGGTGAAAGTTCATTGATGATTGCATCACATCCAATGTAGTTGGATGCGACCGCTGTCATTCCACTTCCACCAAACGGATCAAGCACAAGCCCTCCATCTGGAAGGTACTTTGCAATTACACTTGCAATTCCTTGAGGCGGAACCTTGGTGTGATATGTATGTGCATCGTAAGTGTAAGTATTCTTCCCAGCCGAAATTTCACTTTCCAAAGGAGTTTCGGCGGTTCTAGCAGCATTTGATCGGCGAGATAAAATATCAGATAGGGCACTTTCGCCATCGTCAACGAAGCCACCTTCGGAAAGGCCTGACATTAAGGAGGCCCTTGGTTCATCCATAAAAAGGCAGTCGTTGTGTTGGAACAATGGAAGGGTTACTTGCCTCCTTCTCTTCAATCCCGAAGACTCAAATTTTGTAATCTTTTCTTCAGCACCACTCTCTGGATTATCGCCAACGGCTTCCCCGGTAAGTTGTGCCAGCTTTCTTAGAAAATCTCCATCAGGCTCAACGTCACCTCGTTCCAATCTGCTGACTGCGTAGAACGAAGTACCCAACTTTTCTGCTAATTCCTTAACTGTGAGGTTTAGCTTGAGCCGAGCCGAAACAATTTTATTCGTGTTTGAGTAATTCTCTTGCATTCCCGACCCAGCGTCCATCTTTTCGTCGTTTTGGAGCTATTTTCGTATCGCGGACGACAGAAAGTGTCCAGCCTTGCCCTAATGCTTCAGCACTAGATAGCATCAGTTTGAGACGTTCGCTGCGCGCCAGTTCTGCGTCGACCGCTTACTCACCAAGTAGCTGGCACTTCCTCCCTTTGGTCGTCGTTCCAGCTACGCGTTCGCCCGGGGCGCTGCCCCGGGTCCCCGCCCTGCCGGGGGCCGCCTGCGCAGCGGGCGCTCCTACGCGGAGGACGGCAAGAGACCATTCGCCATTCTCCTGCACCTGTCCGGCGTCTCCGACGGCTCGGGGCGAGTTCTGCACTGCCCCGAGGCCCCCTTGCGCCCGGGGGAGCCGTTCCCCACTCTCCCCCGAACCCTCTCGCGCTCCCGGGCGAGCGTTCCGCACCCCTCCCGAACCCTCCTTGCTCCCGGTGAGATTGTTCCGCACCTCTCCCCGGGCCCCGCTTTGCTCGCCATCCCGGCGGGGTCGAGAGGGTGCGCCCCTCTCGACGCTCTCTCGGTCACCGGTGGCTCAACAGAATATCCATAGCTGATGACCGGGAAAGGCTGTGTAGCATCGCGAACAAAGGAAGCGGGGCACTGGATTTTCATGCGCAGACTTTGTGTCGCGCACGAAGATCCAGCCCCCTCGATAGAATGGAAAGGGAGGACGGATCGGGAGGCGCGACGATTTCTCGAATACAGGAGTCGTCGATGTTCGACCAACCCACCCCCGCAAACGACAACACAGCCCCGAGCTGGGAGGCGATGCTGGCCCCCGGCGATATCGTTTCGTTCCGCTTCCCGATGAGCGAGCGCAAAGCCACTGGAGAACGCCCAAAGGCGCGCCCCTGCCTCGTGCTCGAGGTTGGGCAAGTCGGCCAGCTGACGCTTGCCACGCTGGCCTATGGCACCACCTCGAACGGGAAGGCCAATCGTGGTCGCGACCTTGTCGTCGCTGTCGATGAAGAGATCACCAGCGCGGGCATCACGGGCCCGACGCGCTTTGTCGGCATCCGGCGCGTGATGGTACCAATCGGGCACAGTGCGTTCAATCTTGCGCATCGCGACACGCCTGTGCTCGGCCATCTGTCCGGCGGGGCGTTCGAAGCGATGCAGAACCTGCGCGCCCGATTTCAGGCCGAGCGCGATATGGCAGCCGAGTTCCGCGACGCAAAACGGCTGGCGCGGCATGCTAGCCGGACCCTCCCGGACGGTCGCCGCGATATGCTCACGCCCGATCTTCTGATGGGAGATTGCTGATGAACCTTATTGAGATCCTCGAAGACCGGCTCGCCTCATCGATCTCCGAGGCAGTGAGCTATGCGCGCATCCTGCCCTGGCACATCCGGCATCGGGTGGCACCGCATCTTCCGGAACCGGACCGCAGCAATGCACTGCGCTTTGCCGATAGCCTGCGCCCCGAATGCGCCTGCGCGATGGAGACGGAGCAGAACCTGCTGCATTTGCTGAACGCCATCGCGGACCGGATTGAGGCCGGGCCCACTATGGAACCGACGGCGGGCAGCATCGGGCAAGATTACCCAGCCCTTGTTGCGCGCCTCGATAGCGGCGCGGTGGAATTGCGCAAGGTCGTCGAGCTGTTCGCAGATTTCCACTTCAGCTTGTCCGAAGTGCAGGACCTCGCAGCCTCAATCCAGATCGCGGCTGACCTTCGCCGCGCCTGATCGCGTCTCTGCGGCGCCGGATACTCTGGCGCCGCGACCTCTCAACACAATCAGAAAGACCCCCCAATGACCATCACAGAGACCCTGAGAAACCGCCTTGCAGACGCGCTGACCGAGACCCTCAGCCGTGGCCGATGGATGAAGGATTTTATCCACAAGGAGATCGTCCCACGCATTCCTGACGAGGACAGGCCCGAAGCTCTGCGCATCGCTGCTACGATCTCAGCGCGCTCCTGTTGCACCCGCAACTGGCAAACGACATCGCAACGCTCATAGAGATCGTCAACACACGCATCCTCGCGGGCACCAGCGAAGTGCCGTTCGAAGAGCGTCCCAGGGTTGTCATCGGCCGTTATGAACCGCCGATGATGAAACAACTCGATCCATCGGCAATGGCGCTGCGTGTTCAGGTTGAAGTCCTTGCCGAGTTTATGCGCATGATCCTGAACACCCTCGATATCGTGGCGGCGATCATTGTATCGGACGAACTGCTGGACGCTTGACGCATCGGCGCCCCTGATGGGGGCGCCGCCTTGAGGGTCGCGCCATCAGCGCAGCCATCGTCGCCGGACCGGATCACCCGGCGACCGGCGCGCCGACATCCAATCCCTCTGCTGCTCCCGTCGGCGCGCCTTTGACTGCCCACCGCCGATAACCAAAACGCCCGCAGGAGGCCTGCGGGCGTATCGGGTTTATCGCGCGGGGGCCAAGGCCGGTTCCGGCGTGTCGGTTTTGCGGTTGCCCCAACAGCAAAGGAAAGAGCGATGCCCCTCGAACGTCTGATCAACCTTCTCGCCGAAGCAGCAGCCAAGCGGATCTCGCAGGAGCGGGAGGCAAAGACGGCAACACCGAACGGAGTGGTTTCAGGATACTTGCGCTTGAGGGCGAGCGCATCGTCTCTTTCGGTGAGGGGTAAACAGATCGCTAACCTGTGTCGTTTATCGAGATGGATAAAAAGGGAGCGATTTGAATGACCACACCCCGCCGCGCCGTAATCTACGCTCGCTTTTCCTCCGATATTCAGGATATCAAATCCGCCCGCGATCAAATCGCTCTCTGCCGAGAGATCGCGGAAACCAATGGCTGGGATGTGCTCGAAGTTTTCCAGGACGAGGCCATCTCGGGCGAAAAAAGGCACCGTCCGAACTACAACCGGATGCTTGACCTCATCAAGACCGGCATCGTCGATGTCGTCCTTGCTGAAGGCCTTGATCGCTTGAACCGCAGCCAGGAACTTTCCGCGCACCTCTACGCCATCTGCGAATACCACGACACCGAGATCTTCACGAAGAACGACGGGCTGGTCGAAGAGATTCACATCGGCATGAAGGGCACGATGGATGCGATGCAACTCAAGCGCATCAGCCAAGAGACGCACCGCGGACAAGTCGGCACCATCAAGGATGGCAAATCAGCTGGTGGTTTGAGTTTCGGCTATCGCATCCCCGCCGATCCCATCACCGGCCTGCGCAAGACCGGAGAGCTGGTCATCGACGAAGATCAGGCAGCCATCATTCGCCGGATTTTCCGCGCGTTCGCCGACGGCACGAGCCCCCGAGCGATTGCCTACCAACTCAACGAAGAAGGCGTCCCCGCGCCGCGCGGCGGAGGATGGAACGTCAACACGATCTATGGAAACGCCAGCAAGGGCACCGGCATCCTGAACAACGAACTCTACATCGGAAAGCGGATCTGGAACCGGCTGCGCAACAAGAAGAACCCTGAGACCGATCGCCGGAATGCACGCCACCGCACCGAAGCGGAGATTCTGCGCTCCGATGTACCCGACCTGCGGATCATCGAACAGGACCTGTGGATGGCCGTCAAGGCGCGCCAAGGCGGCCAGCGCAAAACACTTTCTACCGCGGCCCCTGTCGCGCTGCGCCGTAAGAAGTATCTGCTCTCGGGCCTCGTGCGCTGTGGCCTATGCGGCGGCAACATGACTGTCGCCGGTGCCGGAGATCGCCGCGCCTACTATTGTGCCAACGCCAAAGAGAAAGGCCCTGCCGTCTGCAAGGGCCAGCCAGGCCTGCGGCTGGACCGCCTCGAGCCTGCCCTGCTCGAAGGTCTCCGCGATGAGTTGATGACACCCGAAGCCCTGGACCGCTTCAGGGCGGATTTCTCGGCCAAGATGGCAGAGGCGGATCGGAATCGGCACGACACCGAGGCGCACCTCCTCCGCGCGCTGGCGAAAGCCCAGAAGGCTATCGACGGCTCCCAACGCGCCATCGCAGCCGACCACGCCACCGAGAGCGTCTATGCGATGCTGAAGGACGCTGAAGAGCGCAAGGCTACGTTCACCGCCGAATTGGCAGCCCTCGGCAATGCCGCGCCTGAGATCGCGCTCGACATCGCTGACCTCTATCGTGCGCAGATTGACAGCCTGTCGGACACGCTGTCCGACCCGTCAATCGTGCATCGCGCCTCCGAGATCCTCGCAGACCTGATCGACCGGATCACGATCCGCCACGACGCAGAGCTTGGGCACACGCTCGAGATCGAGGGCAAGTTGTTGGAGATGCTGAGTTTTTCAGACAGCAAAAAAGCCACCGCCCTTTCGGGCGCGGCTTGTTCGCTAAAGC
>NZ_JABCJE010000026.1 GCF_013377535.1 Donghicola mangrovi
ACCCATATGCTCGTTCCCCACACGGGAAATCAGAGCCGTCTTCAGCCCAAACGCGCCGTTCCACACGCAATATTCGTCGGAGAGCCACCAATATACTTCTCGAAAGACCCCATGTCCTCGAGCCGCCCACCAATCTGCGCTCCGTACAAATCAACGCCCGCCCGACCGATCGTAATCACATCCAAATCACGCATCCCTAATTCCTTCCATGCACCAAACATTCAGCTTGGTAAAAATACCCAGGAGGTGAATGGAGCCCGGAGGCTCCAGAGCGGGCAGAGCCCCCGACTCGGTTCACACTTCCTTCAAAAGAACTGGCCCGCCGGATTGCGCGGATCGTGTTGCGGCCTCAGCCAGCGTAAGCGCCAGTACCCCATCATCAAGCGACACAGGAACACTGCGCCCGTCCGCAACAGCATCAACGAATGCCGCCCATTCTGCCGCATACGCCGCCATATAACGCTCAAGGAAAAAGTAGGTCGGCTTCGCCCCCGAGACCCCTGCAGCCGTAGATTTAACCACTGTGTTCTCAAGCACATTCTGGGCCTGCAGCATCCCTGAGGAGCCCAAGACCTCAACCCGCTGATCATAACCATAAACAGCACGTCGAGAGTTCTTGATGACAGCGATACGGCCATTCTCGTAGCGCAGGGTCACGACAGCAGTGTCAAAGTCACCAGCCGCGCCGATGTCCGGATCGACGATGGACGAACCTGTCGCGGATACAGACACGGGCGCCTCTTGCAGCAGGAAGGTCGCCACGTCGAAATCATGGATCATCATATCGCGGAATATTCCGCCAGAGACCTTGATGTAGGATATCGGCGGCGGTGCAGGATCAAACG
This sequence comes from Donghicola mangrovi, assembly GCF_013377535.1. Classification (GTDB taxonomy): domain Bacteria; phylum Pseudomonadota; class Alphaproteobacteria; order Rhodobacterales; family Rhodobacteraceae; genus Donghicola; species Donghicola mangrovi. The sequence continues at coordinate 846 of NZ_JABCJE010000026.1, forward strand.
ACGTAATCGACAGCAGCTCGGCCTTGCCGATTTCACCTGCGACCAATGCTGCCTGCAAAGCTCCGAAATTCGGATCAAACCGGCGGTTGAAGCCGATCATCACAGGGCGATCAGAACGGGCCACCGCCGCGTGACAAGCGCGGGCTCGGGCGAGCGACAGATCCACCGGCTTTTCGCAAAGCACCGCTTTTCCTGCCGCACAGGCAGCTTCGATCAGATCCGAGTGGGTGTCGGTCGATGTTGCGATCAAAACAGCATCAATCGATGGGTCCCCGAGGATCTGGTCCGTCGTACGCGCGGCGCAACCATATTGCTTGGCCAACTTTTCAGCGGCCTCGAAGAAGTAGTCCGAGACAGCGACCAGTTCACTGCCGGGGTGTTCGGAGATTGCTTTAGCGTGGACGCCGGCAATCCGCCCCGCGCCCAATAGTCCAACTTTCAACATGAAATGCTCTTTTCAGGATTAAATTGTGAACGCGGAGCGGAAAGCTTCCAGCGCCGCCTCTTCTTCGCCGCGGGCAAAGGCCTCCAAGCCGACCGGCCCGTGATAGCCCATGGCCGCCAGCGCATTGGCGATACCCACATAGTTGATCTCGCCGGTGCCCGGCTGGCAGCGACCGGGATTGTCGGCCACCTGCACCTCACCGATCCAAGGGTGACACGCCTCGCACCAGCGGATCAGATCGCCCTCTCCGATTTGAGTGTGGTAAAGGTCAAGGTTGATGCGCAGCTGCGGGCGATTAACCGCAGAGACCAGTCCCAGAACGTCGGCCGTACTGCCGAAAGGGCATCCGGGGTGGTCCAGCGGATTCAGGTTCTCGAGCGTGAAAACAACGCCCTCAGCTTCGGCCAGATCGCAAATCCGGTGCAGGGTATCGCGCGCACAAAGTGCCATCTTGGGCGTGAACGCCCCATGGTGCGGGATGGGCAGTCCGCCGTCCCCCAGACCAGTGCCATGTAGGTTCAAACGCGCCACGCCAAGGCGCTTGCCTACTTTGATTGTTTGTCTGGCAGAGGCCAACAGCGCATCGGCCCCCTCGGGGTCAATGAGACGCCCCTGAAGATAGCCATTCATGATGGTAAAGGACGCGCCGGTCTTCTCCAGCGCCTCCAGATCCCATTCGGGCCAATTCCACAGGCCGACGCCAAAGCCCATCTCTTTCAGCCGCGAGGCACGCCACGCGATGGGTTTGTGTTGCCAGAGCATTTCCGCACATGCAGCAAGTTGAAAGGACATGTCAGATATCCTGCGGTTTATAATCAGCAGGCGCTGCAGGCATAACACCTTGTAACAGCGCGACGGATTTCTCCAACCCTTCCAAAGAGTTCAGTAGAACATCCTCGTGCTCGATCGAGAGCCAGCCATCATATCCGGCCATCTTCAGACGGTAGCAGAACTGCCGCCACCATTCTTCGCCATGCCCGAAACCAAGGGTGATGTAAGACCAGCTCCGTGCCGGAATATCCATGAGCGAGCCATTCTCGAGCAAACTGGTCGTGGCCTGTACGGGGGCGTTCAGCATCGTGTCCTTGGCGTGAACATGATAGATGGCAGTGCCAAGAGCCTCTGCGGCAACCAGCGGGTCCGCGCCCATCCAGAACAGATGCGAGGGATCAAGGTTTGCCCCGATCACCGGACCGATCGCCGCTCGTAGCTTTAGCAGGGACGGCACGTTGTAGACACACTGGTTTCCGTGCAGTTCCAGCGCAATGCGTTCGACCCCATGTTCCCGCGCCAGCGCAGCGATGCGGGTCCAATAGGGGATCAGCTTTTCCTGCCATTGATAGTTCAGGATTGCCTGCGTTTCCGGTGGCCATGATGACACGACCCAGTTCGGCATTTCGTCAGTGGGGCTGCCCGCTGGTAGACCGGACATGGTGCAGACAGTCTTGATCCCCATGGCCCCTGCAACGCGGATCGTATCCTCTAGCCCCTGCCCCTGAGCGGGGTCTGTGGGATGCAGTGGATTACCGTTTGCATTGAGGGCAATCACCTCGAGGCCCCGATCGTCAAAGGCCGTAGCAAAGTCGCGCCGCGCCTGCCCGTCCGCCAACATCGTTTGAAGGTCGAAATGGGGGGCCGTTGACCACCCGCAGGTGTTCACCTCGACGCCGCTGACGCCCATACGTACTGCGTGATCCAGCATGTCACCGAAGCCCATGCCACCGAGGCTGTCCGATACAAACCCGAGCTTCATGCCGCAATCCCCTTGTCCAATGAATAGAATGCCGGTTTCGGGGGCAGGTTCACCGCCTGTTTCACCCCCGTCGCCAGCGCCTTGGCACCCGCCTCGGCGACCAGAGCGGCACAGAGGCCATCCCAGCAGTCCGACGCCTTTGCCGGCAGCGCGCCACCGCGGGCAAAGTCCAGAAACGCGCGGTTCTGGCGCACGTAGGCTTCGCGGTATCGAGCGCGCCAATCCGTGTCATAGCGGGTCGAGGCCGCCAGCTTCATGTCGGTGCGGGTGTAGGCAACGTTGTTCATCGCAATCGCACCAGCCTCGCCGACCAGTTCGGCACGGACGTCATAACCATACGCCGCGTTATTGTTCACTTCGATCGTCACCAATTGGCCATCCATGGTTTCCAGCACCATGACGACCGGAGCGACACGCGCATCCGAGCGGTTGGGCTGGTAGGCCGACACCGACACGAACTCTGTCCCCAGCACATGCCGGACAATATCGAATTCATGGGGAGCAGAGTTGGTGATCGCCATAGCGCCCGTGAAATCGGCTGCGGGGGTTTCCACGTTGCGGTGGAAGTTGTGCATCATCAGCGGGCGGCCAATTGCGCCAGACACCAGAGCCTCGCGCATTTCGACATAGGACTGGTCGTAACGGCGCATAAAGCCGAGCATCACGAACTTGCGCCCTGCTGCCTGCTCTGCTGCCATCACCTGCAAACATTCCGCTGGTGACTGGGACAATGGCTTTTCGCACAGAACAGGTTTGCCTTGGGCGATACAGGCCATCGACAACGGAGCATGGGTGAAATCCGGTGACGCAATGATCACCGCATCCACGTCGTCCCGCGCGATCACGGACTGCGGATCATCCGATGTATGCTGCGCCCCGAAACGTTGGGCGACCAGCGCGGCGCGGGCGATGTCCATATCGCACACAACCTGAAGCGTCGCGCCCGGCAGGTCATGCGCAACAATTCTTGCGTGATCCTCGCCCATTATACCTGCGCCGATTACTGCTATTCGCGTCACGGGCAAACTCCTTCTGTCCGGTCGGACCAATGGGCCGACCGATGTTTGACAACTGTGATTATGTTGGATTGTGTGGCGTGCCAGCGGCACGCCACGGGATCAGGCGCTCATTTGGGGAACGTGACCGTCGTGGGTCTGCTGATAGACCTCGATATTCGCTTCGAGCTCTGCCATCGACTCGCCGCCTGCCATTAGGTCAGCGATTTCTTCTCGGGTTTTCTCGCCCTTGCGGAAATCGGCAGCGATCGCACCGCGGATCAGAACGGCAAAGTGGTCCCCCACTGCCATGGCGTGCATTACCTGATGGGTGATGAAGATCACTGCCAGCCCGCGTTTCTTGGCCTCGTTTACGATGCGCAAAACGTGGGCTGCCTGTTTGACACCCAATGCCGCCGTCGGTTCATCCAAAATCAGGACACGCGCCCCGAAATAGACCGCCCGCGCAATGGCCAGCGACTGACGTTCCCCGCCCGACAGCCCACCGACCAAGCGGTCGCCATCGGTAATGCGGGTGATGCCCATCTTCTGGACTTCTTCGACCGCGATACGGTTCGCCTTGGCCCGGTCAAAGTACTTGAACGGCCCGAACCCCTTGGTCGGTTCCGACCCCATAAAGAAGTTTCGACCCACAGACATCAGGGGGTAGGTCCCGCCAAACTGGTGCACCGTGGCGATCCCGCGCTCTTGCGCTTCTTTTGGATTACCAAAGGTCACAGGCTGTCCGTCCATCAGGAACTCACCGCGGGTGGGCTGGTGAACGCCCGCCAAGGTCTTGATCAGGGTCGATTTTCCGGCGCCGTTGTCCCCAAGCAGACATAGAACTTCGCCCGCGCGGACCTTGATGCTGATTTCATGGAGCACATCTATCGGACCAAAGGATTTATCGACGTTACGCAATTCGAGAATAGGCTGTTTTGCAGACATGATCGCTTACTTTTTCGAGGGTTTCGACCAGCTGGTTGCCAGCTTGCGGAAGGTATCGTTCATCAGAACCGCGATCAGCAGCATCACACCGATGATCAAGAAGGACAGGTTTCTGTCGATCTCGGTAAAGCCGATGGCCTGGGTCACGATGGACAGGGTCAGAACGCCAAAGACGATGCCCATGACTGTCCCGAACCCGCCTGTCAGTAGAACGCCACCAACAACCACGGAAATAATGGTATTGAAGATCAGGCCAAAGTTCGCCTGCGAGGTCGCCGAATTGAAGGTGATCACCTGCAGAACTCCGGCAAACGCAGTCGCGGTCGAGCACAACATGAAGAGCCCGATCTTGAGCTTGGTGACGGGAATGCCAGCGTTGCGTGCACTTTCCTGATCACCGCCAAGGGCGAAAACCCAGCTGCCCTTGGGCGAATAGTGCAGAAAGAACACGAAGACGCAGACCAAACCGGCCCACCAGAACACCGAGGAGTTGAACCCGTAGAACTTGCCGCCAAGCAGCGCTTTGGCAAAGGCGGGCGCATTGTAGAACGAGTTGGTGTTATTGATGAAAAAGATCGACAGATAGAGCGTCAGGCCCGCCACCGCGAACAGGGTTGCCAGCGTGACAATGAACGACGGAACTTGGGTGTGGGTCACAATATAGCCGTTCACAAACCCGATCAGCGCCCCCACCGACAGCGCGGCGACAATCCCCACCATGATGGGCATCTGGTAGTGGCCGCACACGATCGCCACCGTCATAGTCGACGCAGGCAGCACCGCCCCTGTCGAGATATCAAGCTCGCCCGAGATCATCAGAAAACCGACCGGAATGGCGATAATTCCAACCAGCGACGCGTAGTTCACCCATGTTGTCACGCCCGGAACAGACAGGAAGTTACGTCCGAACCCGAAAATCGAGAAGAGAATGAAGACGACAGCAAAGCCCATGAACGCCCCGGAGGCGGGACTGCGCAAAAGGCTGCTAAACGAGAAAGATCTGGACACCGGTGAAACCGGCGAACTTTCGAATGAGGATTGGTCGGTCACTGGCATTGACTCCGTAATTCTGACTGCATGCGCGACTGGAACGGGACCGGCCGAAATCCGGCCAGTCCCTTGATTTTTCAACGGGAATTAACGCGCACCCAGTTTCACACCTTCGATGGCAGTCTCGACATTCGAGGCATCGACGATTGCCGGGCCGGTCAGCACGGGCTTGGTCGCCAGTTCGGTCCCGAACTTCAGATTCGCGAACAGCATCGAGGTCGCAAGGAAGCCCTGCAGGTAAGGCTGCTGGTCGATCGCCATGGTCTGGGTGCCATTCGAGATGCGCTCCAGAACCGAGGCAGACATGTCAAAGGTACCCAGCTTGACCTCGCCGGTTTTGCCCAATTGATCGATTGCCGACGCAGAGGCATCCGCCGCCCAAGCCGCAAGGTTGATCACAGCATCGATGCTGGGGTCTGCGATCAGCTCGGCCTTGATAGCCTCGGATGTACCGACCATGTCCTGATCCAGATTCGCGGGGACACGCAGGATATACGCTGCTGCGCCTGCTTCTTTGGCACCGTCCTCGACACCCTTGCAGCGGGTTTCCAGATTGACCGCGCCGGGGTTCTGGATGTGGCACAGGATTTTCTTGGCGCCCTGACCTGCCAGATATTTGCCGCCCGCCACACCGGCCAGATATTCATCGGAGCCAAAGTAGTTCAGAGCATCGTATTCGCCCATTTCCGACTGACCGGCGTTGAAGGACATAATCTTGACACCTGCATCGCGGGCCGCCTTCAGCGCGGGGGTCTCGGATTCCGGCAGCCAGTTCGGGATGGCAATACCTTCGGCGCCCTGCGCGACGGCCTGCTCCACAAGCGACACCAGATCGGGGCCGAAGTTGTCGTAGTTCTGGGTCTGAAGGAAGTTCACGGTGCCGCCGTTCGCCTCGACCATCAGAGTTGCGTCATCCACACCCTTCTTGACCATGTTCCAGAACCCGTCCTGCGCCGAGCCGACGATGACAGCAATGTCCTGCGCCTGTGCGCCGGTTGCCAAAAGAACAGCGGTCGCTGTGGTCGCGATAAACTTTTCAAATTTCATGTCGATGACCTCCTCTGAATTACCCGCCCTAAGGCGGATCGACACTGAAACCCCTTACCGGGCTGTAATTTGGGCAAACGTCACCAGCCAACCCGCGATCGCGACTTGGGAATCTGTTGCCCGAAGTTGTTTGAGATTTCTTTGGGTGCTCACATCACATCGGCTCAGGTCGCCGTTGGTGTGATCACTTGCCTTCTCCCCCCAAACTGATTGGTAATATCTTTTCAACGCTGGTTCTTGACTAGTTCGCCCGCTTCATTTTTTTTATGTGAAAAACATCAAAATGAATTTTTGTGCAAATTTTTCCTTTTTTATATAGATAAATTGGACATAGGCTAATCTCATACTTTGATCGTAATCACATCAAAATAGGCATCGTATGGCACCTTCGTCTCATCCTTCCAACTGGCGGGGTCCGACAATCACTGAAATCGCGGAACTGGCTGGTGTGGGCACGGCCTCGGTTGATCGGGTCATGAACAACCGTCCCGGGGTCAAGGAAAAGACCCGCCAGCGCGTCATGAACGCTTACAATAAACTGATGCTGGAACGCGGCGAAGGCGGCACCTTGGATCTGCGTCTGTTCTGCGAATCCGGAGAGGGTTTCAACGAGGCCATGAAGCGCGCCGCGGTCGAGGCAAACCGGACTGTGCCCGGCATCCTGATCACGCCCTATTTCGAAACGACCAGCGATTTGGACCCGATCCGGTTTGCCCGCCGGATGCAGGATGACGGAGCGGCCGCTCAGGGGGTGATCCTTGTGGCGCGGGAACACCCTGCTATCAATCGCGCCGCCAGAGCGCTCATGGCCCAAGGCGTGCCGGTGGTTTGCCTGACAACCGATCTGCCCTCGTCCCGACGGGCGACCTATATTGGCAATGACCAACACGCCGCAGGCAGTGTCGCAGCGCATCTGATCGGCCAGACCCTGCCCGACGCACCGGGCCGCATCCTGTTGGTGATGAGCGAAACCTTCCGATGCCAGCAAGAACGGGAGATGGGATTTCGCCGCGTCCTGCGCGCCAATTTCCCCAAACTGAAAATCGAAGAAAGACTGCTGTCAGACGACCGAGCTGAAACAATCCGCGCACAGATGCTGGCCCATTTCGACGCGAGCGGCTTCCCCGATGCGGTGTATAACACAGCCGGTGCAAACCGCGGCGTTGCCCAAGCCTTGACCGAAAGGGGGGCCGCCGATGTCATCTTTGTCGGACACGAATTGACAGTTCATTCCAAGGCCCTGCTGGAAAACGGTGTCATGGATTACCTGATCTCTCATGATTTTGCGGGTGAAATGGCACAAGCGGCACGGTGGATATTGCAAACACGAAAGGGAGCATCGTCAGACCCGCTACCTTCGCAAATACTTATCCACACGCGGTTCAATTGTGACCTGCAGACCTAATAACCAATACAGTTACAGCTAATGAGTTAGACTTTCCTCGCCCACGTTTGCCCGTGATCGACAATTGCCTTCATTTCCTAACGACCGAAGCTGACCTGCCACGGGATTTTTCCTCCATCATCGATTAGAGTCTGACGCAAT
>NZ_JABCJE010000027.1 GCF_013377535.1 Donghicola mangrovi
ATCCAGTACTTCCAAGATAATCCACTCGAACGCCAAACCCGGGCGACCGCTCTTCATAGGTTGGTACGGGATCGTCACACCTTCGACAATCGTGCGGCTACAATCTTGACGCGTCTTAAGGAACTGTTTTGACACCTCCATGTGATTGACAACTCAAAGGTCCGCCAGCTATCCACAACCGCAACAAGCCTTGTTTTTAAACATGCATAGAAAGGCGAAAAATGCCCCACAATCTCGATCTGGGCCCTGAAGCCGCAGGAAACTCGAACCTAGCGGCTTTGAAAGAACTCGATCGACCGATGGCCAAACTGGTCGCCGGAGAAGATATTGTTTCGGGCGTTTTCATGGCATTTGACCCCGAGGCACCTACGAAGGCCGAAGTCCAAAGCAAGCCGGGTAAGCTTATTTCGGCGAAGTTCAAAGTGGACGGAACCGCCCGTTGGTTGGGTCTTCATATCAAGCTCGGAAACATGGACCTGTCCAAGAGCATGATCTTCGGAATTGCCTGCAGATCGCAGGCTCCGCGATCCACAACTTTCCGGCCCTGTCTGCGCAGTGGTGGACCGAACGGTTTCAAAGACACCTTTTTCAAGAAGGTCGCTATCGCGTATTCCGAGGAAAGCTTGCACCTTGATGCGCTACAGATCGACCAGAACGCAGATTTGATGGCGCCCGCAGACTGGCGGGAATTGATCCTGTTCATCCGGCCAGAAACCGGCAGCCTCGAGTTAAACGACCTTCGCCTGTTTACGGTGTGATGGGGATAGATGGCCCATTCTTCTGATCAGTTTAGGCTCGCGGTTGTCATCCCGGTCTGGAACGATGCCGAGGGGCTAGCGCGTCTTTTGCCGCAGGTCCTTGCTCTTCCAGAAGTTGTGCAGGTGATCGTTGTCGATGATGCATCCGACCCACCTTGTAATGCCGACAACATTGCTCTTGGTGATTGGGCGGGTGATGCTCGCCTGATCTGGGCACGAAGCGAAGATCAACGAGGGGCGGGCCACGCGCGAAATCTCGGGCTGGGAATGGTCGAAGCGGACCATGTTCTATACTTCGACTCTGACGATATCATTCTGCCCGAGTTCATTGATCTGATCGCAGACCTTTCCCAAGCAGACACGCCGGATTTCGATTTCTGCTTGTTCCGCCATGTAGATAGCCGCCGCAGGGCCCAAGGCATCGAAGCGCCCTTGGCGAGTGATCAATTTCATTGGGACATGATTGGGCTTCCTAATGACCCGCGTCTGATCACCCGGGATGAAGCCGCCAGGCTCTGCCGTGTTTCGGCCTATCCGTGGAACAAGATATACAAGACCGAGTTTTTGCGCCTCCATCAGATCAAGTGCACCGAAATCATGGTGCACAATGATGTCGAGCTACATTGGACCAGCTTTATGCGGGCATCCAATATCATAGCGTCCACGCGTGTATGCTGTGAACATTTCGTATCGCCCGGGGGATCGCGTCTGACAAACCGGTCGGGTAAGGACAGACTGCAAGTCTTCGAAGCCCTGAATGCCGTTCAAGAGGCTCTGGTCTCGGCTCCGGAAACCTCGATTGTTTTCATCGATGCCGCGCTGGAATTTTACCTGAACCTATTCCAGTGGATTTATGATTTTCTTGATGAAGAGCTGCGCAAAGCATTCATGTCCAAGGCTCAAGATTTTCTGTTCGCAAACATGTCTGTGCCGCTTGTGACGCTAGCGGCAACTCGTGATCCCATGCTGGCACGCCGGCTTAACACATTGCTGACTAGGCCTTTACCATGAAGACGTCCTTCATCGTGACCACCTACAATGTGCTTCCCTACTTGGATCGGTGCTTCAAATCGCTCGCAGAAAGCATGGAGCCGGAGGATCGGGTCATTATCGTCGATGATGGGTCCACGGATGGGAGTGCCGAACAGCTAGACGATATTTTGAACCAAAGTGGCTTTGGACCTGATGTTGAGCGCAAGGTTGTTCTGTTGGGTACAAACACCATTGGCGGGGTTGGGATCGCGGGCAACGTGGGCCTGTATGAGGCGTTGAGCGACCCTGCTTGCGAGACTGTGTTCTTTGTCGATGGTGACGACTGGATGGAGCCTGCTGGATTCCGCGCTTGCCGCAGGGTCTTTGAGCAGGGACGGCCGGATATCCTTATCGGTGGGTACACCGAATATAACGAATTAGAAAATACGTTCCGGCAACCAGCCGATACACATCTGTGGCCGAGCGCAAAGCTGGTCACCCCTTCTGACTTGGAAGCTGCCCGCAATCTTGCACTGCGAATGATTGCTGTGCCTTGGCGTAAATTCTACCGCGCGGATTTTCTCCGCAAGCACGCGCTGCGCTATCCCGAAGGTGACTTCTTTTTCGAAGACAACCCGTTTCATTGGAGTGTGTGCAGGAAAGCCCAGAGCATCCATTTCTGCGAAGCCGTGCTCTGCGCGCACAGGTTCAATCGTCCGGGTCAGACGATGACGTCTACGGGATTCGAACTGTCGGCGTTTTTTACGCACTACGAAACCATTTGTGCAGGAATTCGCGCGGACCATCCGGCAGGCAACAGGAACCTAGAAGTTTTGGCTCTGACTTGGCTGCTGGACAACATGTCGTGGCATATTGAGCGCCTGCAGGTTACGGCCCACTGGCCTTATGCTGCCAAGGCAGTCCAATCGCTAAAAGCGCCGAATGATCAGGTTTGGGATGCTACGTTAGAGAAGTTCTCACGCGTCCCGATTGGGCCTATGGCGGCTGAGCTGCGAAAGGGAAACATATCCGGCGTTACAGCATATTGGGCCCAGATTGCGCAGATCGCCGCGCTAGAAGCCCGTTTAAGCATCTTCGAAGAGCAGATGGCGGCAGCCTCTGAAGGCATTAGCGCGCTTTCAGAGATTAAGGCTTTCGAAGCAATTCAAACGCTTCATTTTGGTGACAGCGGATAAATTTACCTGAATTCGAAGATTTTGAGTTTGTTTTCAGGTTGAGCCGCACGCTCGCGTAGGACCTCAAGGTCACGCATATATTGTGCGTTAAGCTGGCCTTTCTCGTCCTCGGACCATGGCGCATATCCCGGTCGCTTGGCACCCTTCGGCAGAGCTTTCACGGCCGAGCGAACATCAGCGCGGGATACCGTTCTGAACTTAGAAACGTCGTGCAACCAATCGACCGCTTCTTGCGAGAACCCGAGACGTTCCGGGTTTTCCAACAGATTGAAAGCGGACGCTTTAATTCCGGTCACCTCACTAAGAAGCTGCGCCTCTCGGCCATGGAGCTTTTCCGCCTGATACAGAAGCATTTCGCTTTCGGGAAAAGCGGCCCTAATGCTGTCAATTAAGGGTAGCCAGCTCATCTCCGATAGCGGCAAAGAGCAGAACCGATCAAAGGGTTTAAATGGTGTTGATTTCAGTGCTTCGCAGTAAAGCGAAGGTATCATGCCTGTAAAACCACGCAGCCCTAGCACAATCCGAGGCTTATCTAGCTGTAGGTAATCCGCAACTATCTTGGCTCTATCCGCGCCATCTGGGTACATACCGCGCGGCGTAACGGCGTGCTGCACAAGAGCCAGTATGTTTTCATCAAACACAAGCCGCCAGTCTGCCGTTTCAGGCATGCTGGCAGGTGCGGGCTCTGCGGTCTGGTTGTCGTACAATAGGGGCCGTGTCCATGACGTGCGGAATTCTTCTAGCTCGACGTAATGGATTTTCGCCTCGAGCATCGCAGCCGCAGACAGGTCCATAGACTTTTGCAGATAGGTTGTGCCCGTCTTGTGCAAGCCAAGCCATAGGACGTCATTGCGGGGCTCGATACGCTTTGATTTGAATAGTCGATTGAAAAACATGTGACGCCAGATCGTTAGTTCATGGAAGTGGTGAGTTTCATACGATTTCCTGCTGGGATATATCAGACCGCTGCTTTTATAGGAGGAAATCGAAGAGCGTCTCGAGAAACAAGGGTGCTCATTTTTTACACAAAGGCACCACGTTACTGGTGCGATAGCGATCCTCCGGATGGCCTTGATCAAAGGAGCAGAACCGCCTTGGGCTTGTTAAACTACGCTGGTTTTGTGCTACAGGAATGCCGTTTCTATTATGAAATTTCAGGGCACTATACTACTGCGGTCTTCTCGATAACAGAGGAGATGTAGGCTGGAACCCATCGCACGGTTTAGCTAAGCGCAGGCCGCTATCTAAATGGCGAGCCGAGCGGGTCAGCTGCTCCCCCCTTCATCGCGTCAAAAATCGTTTCCAGATGCAGGCGCATGGCGGTTGCGGCTTCGTCACCTGCGCCTCGGGCAATGCAGTTGACGACCTCTGCGTGTTGCTCGGAGTGGAACGTCGTAAAAGTTGAAACCCCGAGGCGGCGGTAGGTTTGCTCCCATTCGCGCTGCCAGGCGGCATGGCGGCGCACGCCTGTCAGGTAGTCCAACAGCCCCAGCAGGATAGGGTTGCCGGTGACCTCGGCAATGGCGCGGTGGAAGGCGGCGTCCAGTTGCTCGCATTCGGATCGGGTGGTGGCCGCGCGGCCGCGGGCAATCAGGTCGTTCAGCCATTCAATCTGCGCGGGCGAAGCCAGAGCGGCGGCATCTGCGGCGACCGATGGCTCGATCGTCATCCGTGCCTGCATTAACTGCAATGGGGTCGCCCCTTGGACGAGGATCGCATCGCGCACCGGATGGCCAGAGGGGCGCGCGCCTAGAAAGGTGCCTTGGCCCACGTGCCGCCACAGGTCCCCCCGCATCTCAAGCTCGGCTAAAGCACGCCGCAGGGTTTCCCGGCTACAGCCCAAGATCCGCGACAACTCGCGTTCGGGCGGCAGCTTGTCACCGGGGCGGAGGCCAGCTTCGGTGAAGTAACGCTCTAGAGCATCGGTGATCTGTTTCGTCCGTGTCATCGGCTCCTCCAACCAGACCAATTTGCAGACCAATCCAACGGCATGCAACAGACTGCGCCGTCAGGAGGAGGACAAACATGCTGACATATGTCGTACTCGCCATTGCTGGTCTTGGGGCCGGGATACTGAATGCCATCGCCGGAGGCGGGACGTTCCTGTCCTTCCCCGCGCTGGTCTGGGCCGGAGTGCCCCCGATCATGGCGAACGCAACGGCAACCTTTGCCGCCCTGCCCGGATATGCCAGCAGCGCTTGGGCTTATCGCAAGGAGCTCGAAGGGGGCGGAAAACCCTCGTTGCGTCAGCTGATCGCAATGGCGGTGGTGGGCGGTCTGATCGGCGCGGGCCTTCTGCTGGTCACCCCCGAAGAGCTGTTTTCCGGCGTCGTCCCGTGGCTTTTGCTGGTGGCAACCCTCGCCTTTGCGGTGGGGCCATCGTTCCTGCGCTACCTGACCAAGACCGGGCGCCAGACATCCGTGCCTGTGGCGCTGGCCATCGTGTTGGCCGTGTCAATTTACGGAGGCTACTTTAACGGCGGGCTCGGCATCCTGCTGCTCGCGGCCTTTGGCCTGATCGGGATGACGAACCTGCACCATATGAACGGGCTCAAGACCCTGATGTCCTTTGTTCTGTCGGTCGTGTCGGTGTCGACCTATATCGCCGCCGGTCTGATCAACTGGAACTCGCTTGCGGTCGTCGGGGTGTCCTGCGCGATTGGCGGCTATGTCGGCGCCACGCTCGCGCGGCGGATCAAGAACACGGCTCTGCTGCGCGGCTTCATCATCACGGTGGGCTTCGTCATGGCGGCTTTGTTTTTCATGAAGTAGGCGGGGTAGGTCAGTCCCGGTCAGCCTAAGAAATCTGGCCGAGCAGGTCCCTGCTCGCTGGCAGCCTGTCGAGACTTGAGCCGATCCGCTCCCGCCATCTCGGTCCTTGGGTCATCGCATGTTCATAGGCTTCGGCGAGGTCGTCGGGACGGTCTTCGGCGAGGATACGGATAAGGAATTCGGCCTGCGCGCGATCCTTGCGGGCCTTGGCTTCGTCCGGGCCACCCTGCCGACGACTGGCAACGATAAGCTTATGGATTGCGAACCGCTCGGGACGCGGGATTTGCACCAAAACGCCCGATCGATAGAGTGCCAGCGCGTGGATAGGTTCTGCGATCAGGAAATTGAGGTAATGCAGAGCCTGTGCGCTGACCCCCAGTGCTGGAAGCGGCTTAACGCCTTCGTCACCGAAAGCGGGGGTCAGGAACTCGACCATCGCCTCGCCGCCGCTTTGGCGCCATTTCCAGATCTGCTGGTCGAATACGCCGGGAACCGCGTCGAACTTCATGGCGCGAAGGATATCGCCAGGCTCTTCCTCGACGCGATCACCCAGAGCCACCGAAAGCCTTTCAAAGCTTGCGAAATCGATGTCTCCGGTTTGGGCCAGTTCGTCCGAGTTGAAGCGTACGCCAAGCTCTCCTTGATAGAGCGCATAGGCCGCTGTCCCGATCAAAGTCCCGCCGAGCCGGAAGACGCCCGCCCGCGCGAAGGCCAAAAGCAGTGAGCCCGTCTCCCGATCAGTACCGATCATCCCCTCGGCGCGCAGGACGCGGGCAAGGCGCGACATGCGCGTTTTGCGTTCTTTCGAAGCGGCCTTCAACTCCGCCGCGCGCGCCAAGCGGTCGCGTAAATCGGGGCTATCCTCTCCGAGGTAGCGGCTCTTCATTTCGGTCCCGATGCGGAAGCGGTCATAGAGGTAGGTTCGCCCATTGCGCCGACGTTCCTCGACACTGCCAACGATTTCTGCTGCAGCTTCATCAAGGTGCATACGGAGCAGATCTTGATACGCGACCTGAGCTGCTCGGGAGTGCGATATCGGCTCCATTTGCGACCTCTATTTAGTTGTGTGCATCAGTTTATTAAACGATACATACGCCGCGAAAATGTAGCAAACTTATTTTTACTGCACACATCCCGGTGCGGGATTGGAAGTGCGGCAATGAATAGCCCCGCGTCTTTTGGACGCCCTGTCCGTCGTCAGGGATTTTGGGACAGATTGCAGCCTAATCTAAGAGAGGGTCTGGCTCACCTGGTTGGTTTGATTATGCGGCGGGTTTCGATGGTCTTTCGCTTGATCCTTTCTCGCTGTTTCAGAATGGTCTGGCCGCGCACGAAGTAGACGTCAGC
>NZ_JABCJE010000028.1:2500-5869 GCF_013377535.1 Donghicola mangrovi
GTGGCCGCACGAACCAGCGTGGCCTTGAGACTTTGCCAAGTCTTGCTCTTTCTGGATCAAATCAAGCGCGAGAAGGGCGTTTGGTGGATGCCTTGGCAGCAAGAGGCGATGAAGGACGTGATACTCTGCGATAAGTCATGGGGAGCCGAGAATAGGCTTTGATCCATGAATCTCCGAATGGGGCAACCCACCTGAATGTTTGTTATTGTTGGCTTCGGCCAGTCAATAACGAGCATAACCAGGTACTTTTAACCTGAATACATAGGGTTTTAAGAGCAAACCCGGGGAACTGAAACATCTAAGTACCCGGAGGAAAGGAAATCAATTGATACTCCCCTAGTAGCGGCGAGCGAACGGGGACCAGCCGAGCCAGATGAGTGACTAGAACACGTTGGGAAGCGTGGCCATAGTGGGTGATAGCCCCGTATAGGAAGCTCTGATGGACGTATTAAGTAGGGCGGGACACGTGAAATCCTGTCTGAAGATCGGAGGACCACCTTCGAAGGCTAAGTACTCCTTGCTGACCGATAGCGAACCAGTACCGTGAGGGAAAGGTGAAAAGCACCCCGACGAGGGGAGTGAAACAGTACCTGAAACCGGACGCCTACAATCAGTCGGAGGCTCCTCGAGAGCTGACGGCGTACCTTTTGTATAATGGGTCATCGACTTGGTCTAACTAGCAAGCTTAAGCCGTTAGGTGTAGGCGCAGCGAAAGCGAGTCTTAATAGGGCGCATGAGTTAGTTGGATCAGACCCGAAACCGAGTGATCTAGGCATGACCAGGATGAAGACAAGGTAACACTTGTTGGAGGTCCGAACCCACACCTGTTGAAAAAGGTCGGGATGAGTTGTGCCTAGGGGTGAAAGGCCAATCAAACTCGGAGATAGCTGGTTCTCCGCGAAATCTATTTAGGTAGAGCGTCATCCGAATACCCCGGGGGGTAGAGCACTGGATGGGTAATGGGGCCCCACAGGCTTACTGATCCTAACCAAACTCCGAATACCCGGGAGTACTAGATGGCAGACACACGGCGGGTGCTAACGCCCGTCGTGGAGAGGGAAACAACCCTGACCTCCAGCTAAGGCCCCTAATTCATGGCTAAGTGGGAAAGCAGGTGGGACGACCAAAACAACCAGGAGGTTGGCTTAGAAGCAGCCATCCTTTAAAGATAGCGTAACAGCTCACTGGTCTAATTAAGTTGTCCTGCGGCGAAGATGTAACGGGGCTCAAGCCATGAGCCGAAGCTGAGGACTGCATAGCAGTGGTAGCGGAGCGTAGTGTGACATAGCTTCATGCCTCTTTAGCCTTCTTACGAAGGCATTAGAGGCTCGAAGCTTTCGATGAAGCCGGGCTGTAAGGCATCCGGTGGAGAGATCACTAGCGAGAATGATGACATGAGTAGCGACAAAGAGTGTGAGAGACACTCTCGCCGAAAGTCCAAGGGTTCCTGCTTAAAGCTAATCTGAGCAGGGTAAGCCGGCCCCTAAGGCGAGGCCGAAAGGCGTAGTCGATGGGAACCAGGTTAATATTCCTGGGCCAGGAGGATGTGACGGATCTCGAAGATTGTTCGACCTTATCGGATTGGTCGGGCCGTTTAGAGGTCCCTGGAAATAGCCCTCCATGAGACCGTACCCGAAACCGACACAGGTGGACTGGTAGAGAATACCAAGGCGCTTGAGAGAACAACGTTGAAGGAACTCGGCAAAATACCTCCGTAAGTTCGCGAGAAGGAGGCCCAGTTTCTACGCAAGTATTGGCTGGGGGCACAAACCAGGGGGTGGCGACTGTTTACTAAAAACACAGGGCTCTGCGAAGTCGTAAGACGACGTATAGGGTCTGACGCCTGCCCGGTGCCTGAAGGTTAAAAGGAGGGGTGCAAGCTCTGAATTGAAGCCCAGGTAAACGGCGGCCGTAACTATAACGGTCCTAAGGTAGCGAAATTCCTTGTCGGGTAAGTTCCGACCTGCACGAATGGCGTAACGACTTCCCCGCTGTCTCCAACGTTGACTCAGCGAAATTGAATTGCCTGTCAAGATGCAGGCTTCCCGCGGTTAGACGGAAAGACCCCGTGCACCTTTACTACAGCTTCACACTGGCATCAGGCCAAGCATGTGCAGGATAGGTGGTAGGCTTCGAAGCAGGGACGCCAGTTCCTGTGGAGCCTCCCTTGAGATACCACCCTTGCTTTGCTTGATGTCTAACCGCGGTCCGTTATCCGGATCCGGGACCCTGTGTGGCGGGTAGTTTGACTGGGGCGGTCGCCTCCTAAAGAGTAACGGAGGCGCGCGAAGGTTGGCTCAGAGCGGTCGGACATCGCTCGTTGAGTGCAATGGCAGAAGCCAGCCTGACTGCGAGACTGACAAGTCGAGCAGAGTCGAAAGACGGCCATAGTGATCCGGTGGTCCCAAGTGGGAGGGCCATCGCTCAACGGATAAAAGGTACGCCGGGGATAACAGGCTGATACTGCCCAAGAGTCCATATCGACGGCAGTGTTTGGCACCTCGATGTCGGCTCATCTCATCCTGGGGCTGGAGCAGGTCCCAAGGGTATGGCTGTTCGCCATTTAAAGAGGTACGTGAGCTGGGTTTAGAACGTCGTGAGACAGTTCGGTCCCTATCTGCCGTGGGTGTAGGATACTTGAGAGGAGTTGCCCCTAGTACGAGAGGACCGGGGTGAACGATCCACTGGTGGACCTGTTGTTGCGCCAGCAGCAGTGCAGGGTAGCTATGATCGGACAGGATAACCGCTGAAGGCATCTAAGCGGGAAGCCCCCCTCAAAACAAGGTATCCCTGAGAGCCGTGGTAGACCACCACGTCGATAGGCCGGAGATGTAAGCGCAGTAATGCGTTCAGTTGACCGGTACTAATGGCTCGATAGGCTTGATTTGATCCAGTAAAAGCAAGACTTCTACTGAAAAATCAAAAGTCATACACACCAACAAACAGCGTACCTGACTTGGAAAAAACGAGATTTTATTCGGTTTGGTGGTCATAGCACGAGCAAAACACCCGGTCCCTTTCCGAACCCGGCCGTTAAGTGCCGTCGCGCCAATGGTACTGCGTCCTAAGACGTGGGAGAGTAGGTCACCGCCAAACCTAATAAAATCTCGAAAAATTTGATACCTCTCAAAACGATCAAAAAAAAATACCTCAGCAATCATCAATACGGTCCGCTGAGGACAAAGGCACTCACGTGCCAACCGGTCATAACGCCTTTTGGCAATGCACAACAAAACGTGCATAATGCCAATAAATCGGTCAAAATTGCACCCAATGCAATCGACCACAATGGCGCGGGATGGAGCAGCCCGGTAGCTCGTCAGGCTCATAACCTGAAGGTCGTAGGTTCAAATCCTACTCCCGCAACCA
>NZ_JABCJE010000029.1 GCF_013377535.1 Donghicola mangrovi
AATCTATCCCAAAATCCCTGACGACGGACAGTATGAGAGGCGTAACCGGATCGAGATCATGTTCGGTCGCCTCAAGGACTGGAGGCGGATAGCGACCCGTTATGACCGATGTCCACAAACCTTCTTCTCAGCAATCGCACTCGCGGCAACCGTTATCTTCTGGCTGTGAAACTTAATGAGTCCAGAGCCTAGTGGGCGTCCACAATAAACGGCGCTATTCACTATCAACCATCACGCTTTCCGGGGCAGTCGTCTTCTGGGTCTCAAATTCAATGAGGCTGGAGCCTCAGCGGCTGCCATTTGGAATTGAAATTTTTCGCAATCCAATTTACCAGTCAAGGGCGAAGCGGGAGAAATAAACTCTCTTTTTGAAATTAATAATTGACAAAAAAGCGCGTGCGGTCGTTAAGAGTGGACTGGGTACATTGAATTATATCAACAATTTCAGGGCTTATGCCATTTTAACCATCATTCTGGTCCATGTTTCCGGCATAATCAGAGACGATGTTGGGTCAATTTATATCATTCTTGAAAGCATTGTGAAAAATGGCACATTTCAGTTCGTAATCATTGCCGGATTTCTTTTCTCCGCATCAAGCTCTGACTTCAAATACGCGCCTTATCTTAGAAATAAGTTCACCTCGGTTGTGCTGCCATATATTTTCATTTCAATTCCAGCGATACTTCTTGATGTCCTCAAGATAAAGACGCATCACGCTTGGGTGGATATGGATTGGCTGTATTCACTACCTATCTGGCAAGAAGTTCTTTATTTCTACGTAACCGGCAGCCACCTTGGGCCGCTCTGGTTCGTGCCAATGATTGTTATTTTTTACTTGGCAAGCCCGTTCTTCAACGCCATCAAAAACCGGCTGGATTTGCTGCTTTTGGCTTTCGTGATAGCGGGCATCCTTGGTGCGTTCTTAGGCCGGCCAACCTTCGACCAGAACAGCCTGCAAGCCTTTGTTTATTTCATGCCGGCCTTTCTGCTTGGACAGATTTTTTATCTGAAAAAAGAGTTATTTACTCGTCAAGGCCGCTGGTGCTTCCTCATAACTCTTGCTGGTTGGCCTGGATTGATCGCCACCCAATACGGGCAGGACATCGATGGCCTGCCCGGGGTAGATTTGCTTTTCCTTGTGATTTTCAACACCGGAGCGATGGGTATCTTCTACCGTTACCTGAATGGCTGGAACCGCTGGGTCGATCTATTCGCGCGCATCAGCTTTTATTTATTCTTTGCCCACGGGTATTTGGTCGGGGCTTTGCGCGAAATCTATGGCCGGGCATTGGACCACGGCATGTCGCCGTGGGTCTTTGTCATTTTCGGATTTGCGGTCACCGTTTTGGGATGTCTCGCCGGTTACGTCGTTGTAAAAATGCTTCTCGGACGTCGCAGTCGCATCTTTATTGGTGCGTGACACGTTACGAATTTCAAACGTCAGACAACCAAATTCTATCTTGGTATTTTTAATAGTTAAAAATAGGAAATAGACGCCTATGTACCCGAGTATCACTGACCTATCCAAATTCTCAGATAATGTGGCATTGATCTCTCCGGCCGAGGGGCTGCAGATCACCTATGCGGACCTTTTGGAACGTGTCAGGCGCAAACAGGCAGAGCTGCCGTCCCGACGCTCTTTGGTATTTATCCAAGCAAAAAATTCTGTCGAATCTATCGTCAACTATCTCGCAGTCGTCGCGGCTGGCCATCCGGTGCATATTCTTGAGGATCTGGACAGCGACAAAGGGCAGGCGCTGGTTGCTCACTATCGGCCAAACCTGATGATTTCCGAGGATCGCATCCAAAACGGAGACAATACTCCGATTGATCTGCACCCCGAACTCGAAATTCTTCTTTCAACTTCAGGCTCGACCGGCACCGCGAAGTTCGTCAAACTCTCTCAACAAAATATGGCCTCCAATGCGCATGCGATCTGCGGGTATCTGGGGCTGACCTCCGCCGACCGGGCCTTTTGCCATCTTAAACCTTACTATTCCTTTGGCCTTTCCATCATCAATTCGCACCTCATGTGCGGTGGGTCACTGGTGCTATCTGATCACTCGATGATCGATGACGCATTCTGGACTGACCTTCAGGACACCGGCGCAACCAGTTTTTCAGGCGTACCTTACAACTTTGAAACCCTGCTTCATCGCGGCTTCGATCCGGCGCGTTTCCCTGCCTTACGCTATGCCACTCAGGCCGGAGGCAAGCTGGACGCGCAACTGGTACGCCATTTTGCAGAGGCTTTCGGCGCCTGTGGCAAGGAATTCGTCGTCATGTATGGCCAAACCGAAGCCGCGCCGCGGATTTCCTGGTTGCCGGCAAATCTGGCCCCGAAGCATCCCGACAGCATCGGAAAGGCCATCCCCGGCGGCCGCCTGTATCTCGTTGATAGTGAAGGGAATCAGATCACTGACATCCAAGCTGAGGGCGAGTTGGCCTACGAGGGGCCAAACGTCATGATGGGCTATGCAGAAAACCGTGATGCGCTGGCCAGCGACGAGACCCCCGCACGCCTGTTGACCGGGGATATCGCAAAACGCCTAGATGGCGATCTGTTCCGCATTATCGGGCGCAGCAGTCGTTTCATCAAACCATTCGGTGTGCGCATCGGCCTTGATGAAGTCCAAAGCCTGATCAAAGAACGCCATCCCCTCAGTGCGGTGACTGGCACCGATCAGGAGTTGATCCTCGGCCTAGAGGGGGACCATGATCTGGACCTTCAGGAAGAGTTGCGTGGGCTCTGCGTCACCCGCTTTGGTCTGCCTGCAGCCGTCATCACCGTAAAATTCTTCGACAAGCTGCCGCTTCTGGCAAACGGCAAGATCGATTTTCGCGCGATAATCGAACAGCCTGGCGCCCAACCGAGCGTAGGTTTTTTCAGCTGGCTAGGCGCCAAAATTTCCGAGGCCTTGGGGTTCACAGACCGTCAAAGCGAAACAGTGATGGAGGCGTTTTACAATGCCCTTCAAACTGATCGGATCAGTTCGGACAAGAGCTTCGAAGATTTGGGCGGGGACTCACTTTCTTATGTGGCGCTGTCCCTAGAACTGGAAAGGTTGCTCGGCGATAACCTGCCCGAAAACTGGACCAGCATGCCGCTTGGAGCGTTAGAAGACATACGAGAAACGCGTGCGTTAAGCATTAACGCATGAGAAGTAAGGAATTGGCTGGGTCGGAACTGCTGTGCCTACCAACTCTGGACCACCCGAAGCTGGAGTTTCGGTCCCTTGATCACGATGACGGGCTGGTGACGTCATCTGGAAAGTGCAGTGCGCTCGGGACGTTGTATCTGATGGCGCTGAACAGTCCCATATGACTGGTCCATTTTGAATGTTAGTGCATTGTCGGCCGCCGATCCAATGGAACAATGGCCTCCGGCGCTGGGGGCTTGTAGCCCAATGCACTGTGGGGGCGTTTCGTGTTATAGTGCTGTCTCCAATCCTCGATGATGATCTTGGCTTCCTTGAGCGTGTAAAAGACTTCGCCGTTCAGGAGTTCGTCGCGCATTCGGGCGTTGAAGCTCTCGCAGTAGCCGTTCTCCCAAGGGCTACCTGGCGCGATGAAAGCGGTCTTTGCGCCGACGGCCTTGATCCAGTCGCGGACGGATTGAGCAACGACCTCGGGGCCGTTGTCTGAACGAATAAAGGCAGGCGGACCGCGGAGGATGAACAAATCCGTCAGGGCGTCGATGACGTTTCCGGAGTTGAGACGGCGGTCGACCTTGATGGCCAGACATTCCCGCGAGAATTCGTCCAGAATGTTCAGGGTCCAGAAGGCCTTCCCATCATCGGTCCGGCAATGAACGAAATCATAGCTCCAGACGTGATTTCGGTATTCTGGCCGCAGCCGGATACAGGAACCGTCGTTCAGCCAGAGCCGCCCCTTTTGGGGTTGCTTTGCAGGCACTTTGAGCCCCTCCCGCCGCCAGAGCCGCTCGACACGACCGTCACTCACAGACCAACCCGCATCCCGCAGCAGCGCTGCAATCCGACGATACCCGTAGCGGCCATATTCCCGTGCCAACGCGATCATGTCGGCCACCAAGCGGCCTTCGTCATCCTTGCCTTTGGGGGCAGATCGTTGTGTCGACCGATGCTGACCAAGGACACGACAGGCGCGACGTTCAGATATGCTGAACTGGTTCCGCACATGCTGGATGCACGACCTGCGACGGGCGGGGCTCAGTAGTTTCCCCGTGCGGCCTCTTTAAGGATCAACTTGTCCAACGTCAGATCAGAGACGGCTCGTCTCATTTGCTTGTTGTCTTTCTGAAGCAGTTTAAGTTCCTTCAGTTGCTCTGCACCCATCCCGCCATACTGCTTGCGCCAGCGATAATAGGTCTGTCGACAAAGACGATCCACCGGATGGCATCCAGGCGGGACATGCCTTGCCCCATCAGCACCTCAACTTGGCGCAGTTTCGTAACAATCTCTTCGGGTTTTGGTCGTTTGTTGGCCATCTGTGGTCCTCCGTTTCCTAACTATAGGGGTGGACCAGTTCACTGGGGGAGGCTCCCGGGAGTTTTGTGTGGTGATAGCGATGAGAAGTTGCGAAATCCCTGAGGCATTATTCTACATTGAAAAGTGATGCATGGCTATGTTACTTTTTTGAAAACGCCTAAAAAATGGACCATAAACCTACTTGGCGCAACATGTCAGACGTTTATAGTTGATCTACTATACTGCCTCACATGGACTTCCAGATCCTGTGCGGCGGCACAACCAAAAGGAATTGCAGTGAACAAGTGGGCCGTCTTTTCCCTCAACCTTGATCGCGACATCACTCGGTTCGAAGCTCAACAAGCTTCACTAAAAGCGCAAAGTATTGATGTAACTCGGATTCCAGCCCTGCGTGGTGCATCTCTACCCGAAGTGATTTATGACTTTGTTCCGGGGCTAAACCCAGAAGAGCCAGGTACCGTAGGATGCTTTTTGAGCCATATTCGTTCCTGGGAGGCTCTCCTGAAATCAGATGCTGATTGGGGCGTTATCTTAGAAGATGACGCGATGATCGAAGAAGGGTTTTTCGAAATCCTCAATAGGATCGACTGCCCAAAGCATGATTTGACTTTTATCAACAATAGAATGGTTCCCTTAGACGCTGATGGTGACGAACTCGTTGTTTCAATCATCGAAGCGATCCTCAGCCGCAAAGATCTCCAGCAAATTGCTTGTGGTGGGGATGGTTACATACTGACCAGATCCGGTGCTGAAGAACTTTTAGAATTGGTTAGGAAATGTGGCGTCAAAAGCGATGTAGATTGGTTCCTGTTGTATTGCGCGATCGGCGACAATGGGTTGTCGAACATCTCCGATAATCAGTCCTTCCACAGAAAAATTTCTTTTTTTAGCGATTTCTATAAACTAGAAGCCGCCATTCTCACCGCAGCGTGCACTCGAAAAGCGTTAGTTAGTCATAAGGGAAATTACAAAAGCTCTCGTATTCTCGAAAACAAGGGTGAGTTGTGAATCTCCATATGCGTGTACCC
>NZ_JABCJE010000003.1 GCF_013377535.1 Donghicola mangrovi
CAATACCCTTCGGAAGTTTCACAACATCACCTGTTCAGATCAAAGCGGCCTGACGGGCTTCGTAGTCCGGAACGTCGGTGGCCTAGTGACGCGCGCAGGGACAGCAGGTTCGATCCGCATAATCCCTTTGCACAGAGGTGGCCAGACTTTGGCTTCGGGCTGACTGTAGCCCGCCCTCCGTTCATCTTTCAAAGTGGTCAGATCAGCCTTGCAAGCCTGTAGCCGTCGAGAATGGCGGCATGCAGATCCCGCGACGAAACCGCATCCCCGATCCGGTGCAGGGCGAATCCGTTCTTTCCGCCCAATGGTGCGCTGTTGTCTGCGCGCCTTGTCAGAATGTCCGGGTCGGTAAACCCCTTGTTCGAGGAGGCTTCGCGCAATGCATCAAACAGGTCATCCATGGGCTGTGTCCCGTGTTCGACCACGACAACCCCGGCCGTTCTGGTGAATTCCGCGCCGGAATAGGTGTTCTGAAACACCGCTTCGAGCGTGCGGCCCTTGCGGTGGACAGCGATCAGACGTGTATCTGTCAGTTGGCTCACGCCAAGTTCGGCAAAGTGTTTTCGGAACCCGCTACGGTCCTGATATGGCATCTCAATAACCGTGGCATCGTCGGGGGTTGCAAAGGTGATCTCCCTTCCTTCGCGGGCCAATTCCAGCACACAGGATGCCGCAGCCTGCCTGCCCGTAGCATCGTAGATCAGCACGGATGACGCGGCGGGGGTGGGCTGGCTTAGGATATCCCAAGTTGACAGGCAGTGCTCGGCTCCTTCCAGCCAGTCCAGATCGGGTACGCCACCCGTGGCTAGGATGACCGTGTCAGGCTGTTCCGCCAGAATATCGCTTTCGTCGGCATAAGTGTTCAGCCGCACATCCACCTCCTGCGCATAAAGGCTGTTATCACGCCAATAGATGATGCCCTGCAAATCTGCCCGTTCGCGAACTCGTGTCGCCAGCCGCAGCTGCCCGCCGAGCTGAGGCGCTGCTTCAAACAGCACGACCTGATGCCCACGAAGGGATGCGACACGGGCGGCTTCCATGCCGGCTGGACCACCGCCAACGACCACGACCTTGCCCGGTTGCGCCGCCTTTGGAATGTCATGCCCCAGCTTCAGTTCCCGCGTCGTTGCTGGGTTGTGGACGCAATGCGACTTGCGCAGCAGGCAATAGGATGCGCCGACGCAGGGGCGGATCTCGTCTTCGCGTCCGGCTCGCAGCTTCTGCACCAAATGCGGATCGGCCAGATGCGCCCGCGTCATGCCGACCAGATCGACCAAATCGGCGCGCAGCACATGGCGGGCCGTAGCCACATCCCGGATGCCGCCCGCATGCAGTAGCGGCAGGCTGACTTCCATGCGGAAGGCCGCCACCGAACCGAGGTACGGCGCGCTCTTTTGGAACATGCCGGGCATGTTATCTTCGGACAGGACAAGGTCACTTTCCATGCGTCCGTAGATGCAATTAAAGAAGTCTACCGTGCCTTCTCGTTCAAATGCCTGCGCAATCTCGATGCAATCGTCCAGCCGCAAGCCGCCATCGATGCCTTCGTCAACAACCAGCCGGATGCCGACCGGCATGGCATCACCCACCGCGCGGCGGATACGTTCATGGACCATGAAGGCAAAGCGCATCCGGTTCTCCAGGCTGCCGCCAAACCCGTCTGTGCGGGTATTCATCATTGGCGACAGGAACTGGCCGATCAGGTGGCCACCGGTCAGCGTCTCAAGCCCGTCAAGACCCGCATCGGCCACCCGACGCGCGGCGTTTTCGAAATCATCAAGAATGCGGTCGATGTCTTCGCGTGTCATTTCGCGCGGGAAGGACCGGTTTCGCTGTTCGCGCAGGCGTGACGGAGCGAGGACCGGCAACCAGTCACCGGTGGCGAATTGCGCCCGCCGCCCCAGATGCGAAATCTGCGTCATCACCGCCGCGCCTTCGGCATGGATCGCTTCGGCCAGTTTCGCCAGATGGGGAATGACCGCATCCGTCGACAGGTTGACCTGACCGGCCCCCCAACTGGAATCGCGTGACACCATTGCGCTTCCGCCGATCATTGTCATGGCCAGCCCGCCGCGCGCTTTTTCGACATGGTAGGCGCGATAGCGCTCCGCAGGCATCCCACCATCATCCATGGCCGACGCATGGGCTGTACTGATGACCCGGTTGCGCAGCGTCAGGCCCTTCAGGGTAAAGGGCTGCAGCAGGGGATCTTTGGGGGTTTCAACGGGGATTGATTGCATCTGTGCCACTCCTGATCAGGCGATGGCCAAATACCGCCCTATACACTTGCACCTTGATGTCGTGGGGCAGGACATTATGGAATATTGAAAAAATGCGGCAGAGATATACGCTCAGAGTATGGAAGACTTCACGCACCGCTTTCCCTCTCTCAAACCGTTCCTCGTTTTCGAATGCGCGGCTCGCCATGGCAGCTTTTCTGCGGCGGCAAAGGCGTTCAACATTTCGCAACCCTCGGTCAGCCGCAACATCGCGGCGCTTGAGGCGGAAATTGGCGTGGCCCTGTTCGAACGCCGCGCCACCGGGGCGCAGCTGTCCGATGCGGGTCGCGAGCTGTTCCTTGCCGTTGCACAGGGCCTGAACACTATCCAACAGTCGGTCACGTCCATCGAACGGCGCAAGGTCGAGGACGCGAATACCGTCACGCTGTCGGTATCGGGGTCGTTTGTCGCGCATTGGATGGCGCCGCGTCTCGGGGCATTTGCGCAGGCGTTTCCGCAGGTGCGGTTGCGGTTTCACCTGATTTCCGGATTGATGCCGGGGCTGCCCGATGATGCCGATCTAGCGATGCGCACCACGGATGGCCCCGACCCGGATCACCCCAGTTGGACCTTTTCGCCGGAAATCGTCCTGCCGCTGTGTAGCCCCGCCTACAAGGTTGATCACATGTCGACGGGACCAAGGACTATCCTGCATTTGTCGGATCATACGCATTGCATTTGGGCGGACATGGCGGCTCTGCCCCGACCGGGGGAAAGCGGTGATGTCTGCCATGAATTCGACGATTATTCCGTTATCCTTCAGGCGGCGCTGGACGGCGGCGGGATCGCTCTTGGCTGGCTCAGTGTCACGTCACGGCTGCTTCTCGAAGGCAGGCTGGTGCCCGCAACAGGCCACGTGCATCACACGGGACGGCAGCATTCGCTTATCCAGTGTTCAAGGCATCCCTCGCGTGAGATTCTTCCACAAATCGCACAATGGCTGGTGGCACAGATGGCCGCCGACCGGGCGGTTCTGGGGTCAGAATTCCGCTGAGTTTCAATGACTTGATCCGCAGAGTGTTCGGCCGTAGTCGATGGTCAATCCGCCTGCGCCATCACTGGTGAATTCACCGCGGAAGCCATCCACGCCGGCATTGAGGGATACGGCTTGCCTAAGAACACCTTCCTCCTTGATCCCATCCTCCTCTTCGGCGAATTGGGCTTGGTGAACGCGATGTTCGTCTCGGTCGGGCCGCTTCAAAAAACCTCTTGATATTTCGACGAGGCAGTGCGCTCGCCTAGTGCGAAACTGGGTGACCTCGATCGGTATCGAGCCGAGCGACTATGAATCCTGTCGCGAAATTTGAAACTTTGTTCCAACGGCTGCCGCACAGAGGAAGATCAAGTCTCTTGTTTCCCGAATTTCAAGGACCGAGGCGCGGCATGTTCCATGTGTTCTCGCATGAGGCGCGCGGCCTCGTCAATTTCACCACGGACCATGTGGCCGAATATCTGGTCATGTTCCTTCCAAACGCGCAGGGTCGCCCCAGGGACACTGAGAACCTCGGACATAGCACGCTGGAGGTGGCGCCAGTTCAGGCTCATGGTGTCGGCGATAATGATGTTGCCTGATAGATCGTAGATCAGTGTGTGAAAATCCATGTCCGCACGCAGGGCTGAGGCGAAGTCGCCGCTCTGCACATGGCTCTTCCCGCGTGCGATGATCTCGCGGCCTGTGGCGATGGCTTCCTTGGTCATCCGCGCGGTCGCCAGTTGAACGGCAAGCGGCTCGACCGCCGTTCTGAATTGATAAATTGAATCGAACAACGCCTGATCGATGGGGGCAACGATCACGCCGCGCTTTCCGGTTTCTTGGACGAATCTCTGCGCCTTCAGCATGGCAATGGCGCTCGTCAATGGTTGGCGCGAGACGTTCAGGCGGTCTGCCAATTCGTCTTGGTTCAAACGCTCACCCGCTCGAATATCGCCGGCGCTAATGGCCTCAAGAAGTGCATCATAAGCTTGATCAACAAGCGATTTATTCTGAACCAAGGCTTCCATGCGCGTCCTTTCAAAAGGGGTTTCCCTGCCTCCCTACGAGCCAGTCTACTTTCTGCGTTGACAGGTTTCAAGTCGTCGTGTTTCGTATACGGAACACGAGATACCAAGTTTTGGTTTAAAAACAGGGAGAGGAAAATGTCGGCACAGATCCGAGTACTGCTCGCAAAGGTGGGCCTTGATGGCCATGACCGCGGCGTGAAGGTGGTAGCGCGTACGCTACGGGATGGTGGCATGGACGTGGTCTATACAGGGCTGCACCGCACGCCCGAGGAAGTGGTCACTGCAGCGGTGCAGGAAGACGTGGATATTTTGGGCGTCTCGCTGCTGTCGGGCGTGCAGATGACGGTATTCCCTAAGATATTTGCTTTGTTGAAAGAGAAAAATGTTGAGGACATGATCGTCGTCGCAGGCGGGGTCATGCCCGACGAGGACGTGGTGGAGCTCAAGAAGATGGGCGTCGCCGAAGTGCTGCTTCAGGACACGCCACCGCAGCAGATCATCGATACGCTGACGGGTCTCGTCGAGGCGCGGGGGGCACGCTGATGGTTGCCATGGAGCAATGGTCCTGGCCGCCGTCCTACGACGACAGCTACTTGCCGGACCCATCCTCGCGCTACTGGTTCAAGGAACGCGAGACCATGCCAGCGGGAGACCGCGAGGCGGCAATCCTACAGCGCCTTCAAGAGGTCTGCGCCTACGCTTACGAGAACGCACCGTTTTATAAGCGGAAGTGGGACGAGGCCGGGTTTCATCCTTCGCAGTTGAAATCGCTGGAGGATTTCGAATCCCGCGTCCCGGTTGTGAAGAAGGCTGACCTGCGCGCGGCACAAGAGGCGCATCCGCCGTTCGGGGATTACCTCTGCGTGCCGGACTCCCAGGTTGCCCGCGTCCACGGCACATCCGGGACCACTGGCCGCCCCACTGCCTTCGGCATCTCGGCGCAAGACTGGCGCAGCATTTCCAACGCCCATGCCCGCATCATGTGGGCTATGGGGATGCGCCCAGGGGATACGATCTGCGTCGCTGCGATCTTCTCGCTCTACATGGGGTCATGGGGTGCGCTTGGCGGTGCCGAGCGGCTGGGTGCCAAGGCGTTTCCGTTTGGCGCGGGCGCGGCAGGCATGTCGTCGCGGTGTGCGCAGTGGCTCGACATCCTTAAACCGGCAGGCTTCTACGGCACGCCGACTTACGCAATCCACCTCGCCGAAACGGCGATCAAGGACGGGCGCGATCCGCGCAAGTTCGGGCTGAAGTACATGTTCTTCAGTGGCGAGCCTGGGGCTTCGATCCCGTCGATCCGCGAGCGCATTGAGGACCTCTATGGTGCCAAGGTCTACGACAGCGGCTCCATGGGCGAGATGACACCTTGGATGCACGTCGGCGGGTCGAAGGAAACGCCGGGGATGCTATGCTGGCAGGACATCGTCTACACCGAGGTCTGCGATCCCGCCACGCACCACCGCGTGCCCTATGGTCAACGCGGAACACCAGTCTACACGCATCTTGAACGTACCTCCCAACCGATGATCAGGTTGGAATCTGGTGACCTGACCGTCTGGACCAATGACCCGACGCCTTGTGGACGCACCTACCCGCAGTTGCCCATGGGTATCATAGGCCGGATCGACGACATGATCACCATTCGGGGCGAGAACGTCTATCCGTCTGAAATCGAAGCCGCATTGAGCCAACTCAATGGGTACGGCGGAGAGCATCGCATCTTCATCACCCGCGAAGGCACGATGGACGAGATGCTGATTTCGGTCGAACAAGAGGGCGAAGGTTGGGCGCGCGGCGAAGACACCCGCAAAGCCTTCCATGCGCAGGTGGCAACGCAGCTGCACAACATGCTCGGTCTGCGTTCGGTGATCGAGATCGTCGCGCCGAACACTCATGAACGGACCGATTTCAAAGCCAAGCGCGTGATTGACGACCGTGTAGCCTTTGCCGAGATGCAGGCCCGCCATCTGGAAGCTTCGTCATGAGCAGGCCCTATATCCCCTCGATAGACATGATCGGACCTGCATCTGCAGGCGAGACATGGGCGATCGCACGGCTGATCTCGCGCGCCGAAGCCGGTGTTCCCGAAGTGCGCTCCGCCATGGGCGAGATCTATCGCCGCGCGGGCCGCGCCCACGTGATCGGCATTACCGGCGTTCCTGGTTCGGGCAAGTCCACCATGGTGGGCAAGCTGGTGCGCAAACTGCGGGACCAAGGCCAGCGCGTGGCTGTCGTCGCCATCGATCCCTCCAGCCCCTATTCGGGCGGCTCTATCCTTGGTGATCGCATCCGCATGTCGGATCTCGTTATGGATCCACATGTCTTCATTCGATCGATGGCAACGCGGGGCGCGGTGGGCGGCATGGCGCATGCAGCGCTCGACGTGGTCGATGTGCTGGACATCGGCGGCTTTGACAAAATCATCATCGAAACGGTGGGCGTCGGACAGGACGAGGTGGAAATTGCGAAGTCTTCACACACCACCGTCGTCGTCTCGGCGCCGGGGCTGGGGGACGAGATTCAGGCTATCAAGGCGGGCATCCTAGAGATCGCCGACATCCACGTCGTCTCGAAATGTGACCGCTCGGATGCCAACCGAACCATGACCGACCTCAAGATGATGCTGAAGGACGGGGTTGGTCAGGCTCTCACGCGAGGCTGGGTGCCGCCGGTTCTGGGAACGTCTTCGCTGAACGAAGAAGGCTTCGATGATCTGGTGGCTGCTTTCGATAAACATCTGACCGCCCTCGATGGGCCAGCCGGAGAGGCGCGACGTGCTCAGATCAGCGCCTTCCGCCTGAAAAAGGCGACGGAGACGCTGATGCTCGAAAGGCTAAGGCGCGATGGCGCCTTTGACACCTACACCCCCCGCGTGGCTGCCCGCGAAACCGATCCCTACGCCGCCGCCACTGCCATTGCTGACGCATTCTCAAGGATTTGACCAAATGACCAAGACCATCGCCCAATCCACCCCCGAAGAAATTGCCGCCGCCGCCAAGGCTTGGGAAGACACGGAAGTTGCTAATTTCATCGCCCGCGCGCCGGAAGCGAAAGAGGCCTATTTCACCCTCGGCGATTTTCCGGTCAAGCGCACCTACACCGCCGCCGACATCGCCGACACCCCCGCCGAGGACATCGGGTTGCCGGGGAAATATCCTTTTACCCGTGGTCCTTATCCGACGATGTATCGCGGTCGGAACTGGACAATGCGCCAGATCGCAGGCTTTGGGACTGGGGAAGACACCAATAAACGCTTCAAGTTCCTGATCGAGGCGGGTCAGACTGGGATTTCCACAGACTTCGACATGCCGACCTTGATGGGTTATGACAGCGACCATCCTATGTCCGACGGCGAAGTGGGTCGCGAGGGCGTGGCAATCGACACGCTGGCCGACATGCGCGCGCTGCTAGACGGGATCGATCTGGAGAAGATCTCGGTCTCGCTGACGATCAACCCGACGGCGTGGATCCTGCTCGCCATGTATATCGCGCTCTGTGAAGAGCGTGGCTATGACCTAAACAAGGTCTCGGGGACCGTGCAGGCGGACATCCTAAAAGAATACATGGCACAGAAGGAATACATCTACCCGATCGCGCCTTCAGTTCGCATCGTCCGCGACATCATCGGCCACACAACAAAGACCATGGCGCGCTACAACCCGATCAATATCTCGGGCTACCACGTTTCCGAGGCCGGAAGCTCGCCGTTGCATGAGGCCGCCTTCACGCTGGCGAACCTGATCGTCTATGTCGAGGAAGTGCTGAAAACCGGTGTGAAGGTTGATGACTTTGCACCGCGTCTGGCCTTTTTCTTTGTCTGCCAAGCCGATTTCTTCGAGGAAATCGCCAAGTTCCGGGCTCTGCGTCGTTGCTACGCGAAAATTATGAAGGAGCGCTTCGGGGCGCAAAAACCGGAATCGATGCGTCTTCGTTTCCACTGTCAGACGGCGGCAGCCTCACTGACAAAGCCGCAATATATGGTCAACGTAATGCGTACGACAACGCAGGCGCTGGCCGCAGTTCTTGGCGGCGCGCAATCGTTGCACACCAACGGTTACGACGAAGCCTTCGCCATTCCGACAGAGCACGCCATGCAACTGGCGCTGCGCACGCAGCAGGTTATTGCAGATGAGACCGGCGTGACTCAGGTCGTTGACCCGCTCGGCGGATCATATTTCGTTGAGAGCCTGACTAACGACTACGAAAAGAAAATCTTCGAAATCCTCGACGAAGTCGAAGAGCGCGGTGGCACCATCAAGCTGATCGAGGAAGGCTGG
The DNA here is from genome assembly GCF_013377535.1 of Donghicola mangrovi. Classification (GTDB taxonomy): domain Bacteria; phylum Pseudomonadota; class Alphaproteobacteria; order Rhodobacterales; family Rhodobacteraceae; genus Donghicola; species Donghicola mangrovi. The sequence goes on from NZ_JABCJE010000003.1 coordinate 8,558, forward strand.
TTCCAAAAGCACATCGCCGACTTCGCTTACGAGACCGCTTTACGCAAACAATCGGGGGAAAAGCCGGTTATCGGCGTGAACCGCTATGTGCTCGACGAGAGTGACGTCAAGATCGAGACTCATCCCTACGACGAGTCAACCGCGCGGCGGCAAGTCGAGCGCACGCAGTCGGTGCGGGCGAACCGCGATGAAGCCAAGGTGCAGACCCTCCTCGAGGAGCTTGTTGCTGTCGCTCAGGATGAAAGCCAGAACATCATGCCCGTCACCATCCAATTGGTGAAGGAAGGCGCGACCATGGGTGACATCGTCGAGAAGCTGAAGGCCATCTGGGGCGTCTACCGCGAAACGCCGGTGTTTTGATGGGACAGGCTAGGAAACATACTAGGGACTTGAGCGAACGTGTCCGGAAGGGCGACCGCGATGCAGCTACGCAGCTCTTGTCACATTCGGTGAGGCTGGGGCACAGGCGGCTGGCGGTGCGACGGCTTTTTTTCGCCCATGCCATCGGGGCGAAGATTGATGCCGATGACGTCGCCTACTGCGCCAAGTTGCTCGACGATCTGCCCTTCGAAGCGATCCGCGATCTAGCTGGCGACGCGCAAGCGCAGGCTCGTAGAATTCAGCGGAGGGCAAGCCTTGTCTGAGTTGACCGCACTCATAGCCACTTACGAGGGTGTTACTCCGAGATTGGCGGGTGCCCCGGCCTTTGCTGGACCGGGGGCCGCAGTTCTGGGGCGGGCAACGCTTGGCACAGGCGCTTGGCTCGGAGCTTTCAGCGTGATCCGCGCAGATGGGCACACAATCGATATCGGCGACGATTTCCACCTAGGCGGTCACGGCACGGTGCATATCGCCCATGCCATCTTACCCACGATTATCGGCCACCATGTCACGGCCGGAGAGAATGCCGTGATTCATGCCTGCACCGTTGGCGATGACTGCGTGGTGGAGCGGGACGCGGTGATCCTTGACGGATCAGTCATAGGGGATGGCGCGGTGATCGCAGCCGGATCCATCGTCTTTCCACGCTCGCAGTTGAATGGCGGCTGGCTCTACTCGGGATGCCCCGCAAAGCCGGTTTCGCAGATCAACACAGCCGAGCGCGAAGCGCGCCATCGCAAGACACGTGCTGCTGATAGTGGTTCGCAGGAAGTAACGCGATCGGAAGATACGGCAGAATGCTTCCTCGCCCCAACCTCGCGGTTGACCGGAACCCTGATCAGCGGGAGAGACGTCGGCGTTTGGTATGGTTGCACCTTGAATGCGGGCGGCCACGTGATCCGCATCGGTGACGGCTCGAACGTGCAGGACAACTCGGTTCTGACCTGTATCGAAGGCGATATCACCATCGGCGCTGATGTCACGATCGGTCACAACGTGACTATGGCCGATTGCACGGTGGAAAGCGGCAGCCTGATCGGCATCGGAGCGATCCTTGCCCCGGGCACCCATGTGGAAAGCGATGTTCTGGTAGCGGCGGGCGCGCAGTCTGAACCGGGACAGATGCTGACCAAAGGGCAGGTTTGGGCCGGGCGACCGGCGCGGCCGATTGGACCAATGGATGAGCGCAAGCGGGCAATCATGTCCGGCACCCTTCCACATTACGTCGAATACGCTCGGACCTTCAGCGCTACACCGCACGAACCACTGACCCAACTGCAATCAGAACTAAACGGGGAGGACTGACATGGGACATCGCTTGTCAAAGATTGTTACGCGCACCGGCGATACCGGCACGACCGGTCTGTCGGACGGTTCGCGCATTGACAAAGACGCTCCGCGGATGGAGGTCATTGGTACAGTAGACGAACTGTCATCATGCATTGGCTTTGCACAAAGTTTGCTGCCAGAGGACCATACCCTGCGTGAGGCGCTCTCGTTTGTGCAGCATGATCTTTTTGATCTGGGCGGTGCGCTCTCGCATCCAGATGCTGTGCTACTGACAATTGCCCATGTGGGACGGCTGGACGCTTTGGCTGAACAACTCAACGATGGGCTGCAACCGCTGAAAGAGTTCATCCTGCCCGGCGGCTCTATGGCGATCAGCACATTGCACATGGCTCGGACAGTGGCGCGGCGGGCGGAGCGCCGCCTGATCTCTCTGCTGGAACTTGAACCGCAGGACGGCGCACAGGGTATGGCCTATCTCAACCGGCTGTCAGACGTGCTGTTCATCGCTGCGCGGCGGGTCGCCCAAGACACCGGCCAAACTGAACATCTCTGGCAGCAGGGTAAGAGCCTGTCGTGACGTCGAAAATCCGCACAGTCGGCGTGATCGGCGCAGGACAGATGGGCACAGGAATCGCGCAGGTCTTGGCTCAGGCGGGCTACACCGTCTCCTTGAATGACCTCTCTCCGGCACAGGTCGAGGCCGCGCTGGGACGGATCGGCAAGTCACTGGCGAGGCTCGTAGAGAAGAACCGGCTCGCGGCAGAAGACGCAAGAGCGACCGGCACCCGACTGTCCCTTGCTTCTGTCGACGTCATCGGAAAATGCGACCTCGTGATCGAGGCCGCAACCGAAGACGAAAGTGTCAAGCGCCGCATCTTCGACGATCTCGCGCCCCATCTCGCTCCACATACGATCCTCACCACGAACACGTCTTCGCTGTCGATCACGCGGCTCGGCGCCGCGACCGACCGCCCCGAACGGTTTATGGGCCTGCACTTCATGAACCCGGTCCCCGTTATGCAACTGGTGGAATTGATCCGCGGCATCGCCACCGACCAGCCGACCTTTAACTCGGTGGCGGGCGTGGTCGCACGTCTGGGCAAAACGGCCTCGATCTCCGAGGATTACCCCGCCTTCATTGTCAACCGGATCCTCGTGCCGATGATCAACGAGGCAGCTTATGCTCTTTACGAAGGCGTTGGAAACGTAAGCTCGATCGACGATTCAATGAAACTTGGCGCAAATCATCCGATGGGTCCGCTAGAGCTTGGCGATTTCATTGGGCTGGATACCTGTCTCGCAATCATGCACGTTCTGAATGAGGGACTCGGAGACACCAAGTATCGCCCCTGCCCACTGCTGGTGAAATACGTCGAAGCAGGGTGGCTCGGCCGCAAGGTCGGGCGAGGATTTTACGATTACCGGGACCGTGATGCCGGCCCCGTACCGACACGTTGAAGAGGCGTGTGAGCATCAACATGAACCTTGGGAGGGGGCAATGAGCGATACGATACCGGAATTAGAAACCCTGACGGGACGCCAGCGCGACACTGCAGAGCGGTTGCAGCAACTGTCCGTGCGACTGATGATGGCGCTGTCACGTCGCAAGTCGCCAAACCCCGGCATCGAGGCACCAGGACCGGACCTATACGCCAAGACCGCCGCCGCTTGGTGGGAGCAAATGTTGCAAAACCCAACATGGGCCGTGGGGCACGCGGTAGGCTTTTGGGAAAGCTCGATGCAGGCTTGGGTCGGCGCCCTGCAGCATTCCGAGGACGGTCCAGGCACCGAAAAGGACAAGCGCTTTGCCGATGCTGATTGGCAAGAGAACCCATGGCTGGACTACCTCAAGCGTCAGTACAAGGTCACCTCCGCCGCGATGCGCAGCGCAGTGGCTGACCTCGACACGCTACCCGAGACCGATAAGCGCCGCCTCAGCTACTTCACCGACCAAATTGCCAACCTGATGGCACCGAACAATTTTCTCGGCTCCAATCCAGAAGCCCTGCGCCGCGCGATGGAAACGGACGGCGAAAGCCTGCTGAAGGGGCTTGAAAACCTCGTGGCGGATCTCGAAGCCAACAATGGCGAGCTGTTAGTCAAGCTTGTGGATGACAGTGCCTTTTCAGTCGGCGACAACATCGCTACCGCACCTGGACAGGTGGTGCTACGCACCAAGATGATGGAGCTGATCCAATACGCCCCGACGACCGAAAACGTCTATGCCATCCCGATCGTGATTTTTCCCCCGTGGATCAACAAGTTCTACATTCTCGATCTCAAGCCGCAGAACAGCTTAATCCGCTGGTTGACGGAGCAAGGCTACACTGTCTTCGTGGCCTCTTGGGTGAACCCAGACGAGTCGTTGAAGGATGCCGGGCTCGAGGATTATATCACTGATGGTTTTCTCGCCGCGATCGAGGCTGCCAAGGAAATCTGCGATCAAGAGAAGGTCAATGTGGTGGGCTACTGCATTGCCGGCACCACCCTGTCGCTGACCCTGTCCTACCTGAACCAGATCGGAGACACTTCGGTCAACTCCGCAACGCTATTCACAGCGCTGACCGACTTCTCGGATCAGGGCGAGTTCACGCCATTTCTGCAGGAGGATTTCGTTGACGGCATCGAAGTACAGGTAGGTCGATCTGGCCTGCTGCCCGCGCGGGTCATGTCACGAACCATGTCCTTCCTACGCTCGAACGATCTCGTCTACGGCCCGGCGATCAAATCCTACCTGCTAGGCGAAACACCGCCCGCCTTCGATCTTCTCTACTGGAATGGGGATAGCACGAACCTTCCGGGAAAGATGACGATGCAGTATCTGCGCGGACTTTGCCGAGCCAACGACTTCGCTGAGGAACGGTTCGCTCTGATGGGCCGCACGCTGAAACTGTCTGACGTGCGCGTACCCCTGATGGCTGTCACCGCCGAAAGCGACCATATCGCGGCGTGGAAGGATTGCTATCGCGGCGTACAGAAGATGGGATCGGCAGACAAAACTTTCATCCTCTCGCAGTCGGGTCACATCGCTGGGATTGTCAATCCGCCGTCCAAGGGCAAGTACGGCCATTATACCAATTCCGACCTATCGAAGACCGCCGTGGAGTGGCAGAAAGAGGCAAACTTCCATCAGGGATCCTGGTGGCCGCTTTGGGACGCTTGGCTGAAACCCCGCTCCGGCGACCTCGTCCCGGTGCGCAAGCCCGCCGAAAACGACTTAGGCGCTGCGCCGGGGAGCTATGTGAAGCAGCGCGCGGGGTGAAGCCCTCCAAATGCGCTGTGTCACCATGATTTGGAAAGGGGTGACACTGGCCGTTCTGAATGCACTCGCTCGAACGGCCTCCAATTCGATCTCCCGCGCTCAGCCACATCGCCAACACAGTTCTAGCGTGCAAGCATATCGCAAAGTGGCTTTCGGCGATGCAAAGTCCGCTTTTGCAACGGGACAGTGGATCATTCGCGCGTGCAGCGAATGCACACTTTCCGCCCTTTCCTGTAGGTGAACCAAGGTTCCGCGGCGCGATACTGGCGGAGTGTCCGCTTTCCTGTTCTGAGAGAGATCGGTTGGCGCGTGCAGAGAAGGTCCGGAATCCGCCCTTGCCAATCCTGGACATCAAATTCTTGTATTGCCCCATTGATTTCCTGCTCATGCTGTAATGGAAGAAAGTAGCCATGAAGAAGAGTATGAAGGAAACTGTTAAACGCTGGACACCTAAGCGAAAGACTACCCAGATGATTGAGATCAGTCAGGGTGAGACCGCGGTGGCGGGGGCTAGCCGGACCTATGATCTGACGCCGTCTGAGGTCGAAACCTGAGTCGACGACGCCAAGAAGGGGATGGAGAATTCCCTCCGCGCCACGCCGCAAAACATCCACGCACAGTACGAGAAGTAGCTCAAAGACCTGCAAGAAGCCTATGGCGAGGGAGTACTCGAGTTGCGTATCAGAGCCCGTCCAGAGGGGGCTCTATCTACATACCTGCGCTGTCCGTGACTGGACCCGCTGCCATTTCCCCTGGTCAACTTGCAGGCGTTTCGGACGGCTTTGCTTCAGCCGGGGATGAGGAATGCGATGCGCTTTGCTGAAACCCAAGCTGCGCCTTCTGGCTGCATTTAAGATAGGGCGCTGAGTGCCCGATGTGAGCCGTGGGCCTGAAGCAGACCATCTCCTCAATGTCGCGGGTCAGACGCCAGGCTTCCATACGCCTCTTTCGTCCGTTAGACGTGAAAAAAATGGAGCGTCAAATTGATGCTAGAGACACCAGCGCGCATCGAGCCTTGCGGCCTTGAGGAGGCGGTTCCTGAAGCGCTCTCAGATTTGGTCGTGAAAATCAGTGTGGAAGCTGAAGCTCTTGGTTTGGGGCTGCATGAAGACACCGTCGCTGAGTTGCGCGCTGTCATGCGGATCACGAATTCCTATTTCTCCAACCTGATCGAAGGCCACAGAGTTAATCCTTGCGATATCGAACGCGCGGTCGAAGGCTGTTTCGATGAGGTTGAGAACAGCGTACTGGCACAAGAGGCTGCTGCGCTCATCGAGGCGCAGAGTTGGGTCGACGAAGTCGTGGCACACGGTACAGTGCCAACGTCAGCGGCCTTCATACGTGAGATCCATCGGCGCTTCTTTGAAACGCTGCACCCTGATCTTCGGGTTGCCGAGCATGGCTCGTTGCGGCGTGAGATTGTCCCGGGCCAATTTCGAGTCGAGGGTCATGAGGTTAGCGTCGGTCTTCACATTCCTCCTTCTGCGCATCGGGTCGAAGCTTTCATGGCGCATTTCGAACGCCGCTATTTCGGCCTGACGCGGGGTGCTCGCGGGCGCGTCCTGTCAATTCCAGCTGCGCATCATCGGCTAAATTTCATTCACCCGTTCGATGACGGGAATGGTCGCGTCAGTCGTTTGATGTCTCATGCAATGTGCCAAGCTGCTGGTATCAGTGGCCGAGGTTTATGGTCTATAAGCCGTGGTCTGGCGCGCGGGCTGAACGACCCTTTGGAATACAAGCAGCGGATGGAAGCAGCAGACCAACCGCGCCGAGGGGATCGGGATGGTCGCGGCAATCTCTCCCTTGCCATGCTTGAAAGTTTCACCGGTTGGTTCTTAGGCGTCATCCACGAACAACTGCTTTTTACCAAGGACCTTTTCAATTCGGCGTCTCTCTGCGAACGATATATTGCTTTGGTCTGCGAAATATTCCCGGACCAGAATGGCCTACCGAATTTGGTCTCCCATGTTTTTCATCATGGTGAGATGGCGATTGAGGATGCATGTCAAATGCTTGGAGCCTCACATCTTCCGGCACTGCTAGAGCTGTCAGATCGAGGTTTCCTTAAACAGGCGAGTGCGACCTGTCCCATTCGGCTGGCTTTCCCGATTGAGCACCATCAAACGCTATTCCCGAAGCTTTTCCAACTTTCTGATTCAGTTTGATTTGCTGCGAAATACGTTTTGGCACCTGGGGAAAAGATCACTTAGGGTTTGGTACAGATGCTGGTGATCGGTAGCGCCGTATTGGCTTTCGATTGGCATCACATTGTCCGTGGCGTCCGTGCAGTAAATGTCGGCGGGGAAACTCTCGACCCCGACCTCTATTTTCAGCTTGGTAAATTCACCAAGGCCCAACGTGCTGGCTAGCACAGACAGATTTTCGGCTCGGCCCAGCCAAAGCGTGAAGTCTCTAGGTCCTGATGGTCAGACAGCGCGAGTGCTTTGCTTTTCAGGTCGTCCAATTTGTAAATTTTGCGAAGTGAGTGCGCGGTAGCCGTTCATGAACAAATTGTGGATGGACTCAGGGTTGTCCCATTTCTGTTTCTATCCGCATTAGCGCGGTAGCCGTTCATGAACGTAAATCTGGGCGTCATCGCCGTTGTCGCAGTCTGTTTCTATCCGCATTAGCGCGGGAGCGGTTCATGAACCAATCACAACTGGAAAATCGATCCGGTGATCCGGGTTTCTATCCGCATTAGCGCGGGAGCGGTTCATGAACGGGGTTTCTGGAAGCCAGTGAAAAATATTGGGAAAATACAGCACTTTCCAAGGTCGAGGTTTGTCCGGTAGATTTTCAGTATTGTTTCCTCTCTTTTTGTGTTTTGCAACTAAAATACTTAAATAATTTCAGGGCGTTGTTAGATTTCCAAGGTTGATTTTCGCGATTCCGCCCCCTCATAGCACTATGATGGACCGATGCGTGATCTTTTCTCAACCCTGATTTCTGACGAACAATTGGTTTCTGCTTGGGGAAAAGTGGCCGAAAATTCTGGGTCGCCAGGCGGCGATGGCGTGACGATCCAAAAATTCCAGCGCCGATTGGAGCAGAATATCCGACTATTGCAGGCACAACTGCGGGATGGGGATTACTTTCCCGGTCCCTTGCGGGCGGTGGATATTCCAAAACGTGACGGCGGGCAGCGACGGCTGAACATACCTTGCGTCAGGGACCGCATCGCGCAAACTGCGGTCGCACAGCTGCTTGATCCGGTTCTGGACCCGCTATTTTCGCCGGACAGCTTTGCCTATCGCTCTGGTCGGTCAGTGGATATGGCGGTGCGTCGGGTGGATGCGCTCCGGCGGCAGGGCTATGGCTGGGTGGCTGAAAGCGACATTCGCCGCTGCTTTGACAGTATTCCGCATGAGCCTTTGCTGGCTCGGCTCTCAGAGGTGCTACGTGATCATCCTGGGCGGGACGAAACGCTGGATCTGATCGCCCTGTGGCTGGAGCATTTCGGGGCCGAGATGGACACGCCCGGTGTTGGGCTGTCCCAAGGGTCGCCAATCGCGCCACTATTGTGCAACTTCTATCTGGATCAGTTCGATGACGGCTTGGCCGAGATCGGAATTCGCTGCGTCCGATTTGCCGATGACTTTGTGCTGCTGGCCAAGACAGAAGCGCAGGCCCATAACGCATTGGGGCACGCCTCGGGTATTCTGCGCGAACACGGGCTAGAGCTGCATGGCGACAAGACCCGCGTGGTGCCCTTCGACGAGGGGATGGAGTTTCTGGGCCACTTGTTCATCCGCTCAATGGTTCTTCGGCAGGTCAGTGATCCCGATGAGGATAGCGGAACACTTCTGAAAGCTGCTCCGCCTGCCGTGCTGCCCGCAGATGACCCACAGCACGACGCCGAGGCATATCGAGTATTGTATCTGACGGAAGATGAGTTGGTTCTTGACCTGCGGAACCTGTCGTTCTCGGTTCAGCGTGAGGGGCATGAGGTCATGGCCGTTCACCCCGAGGCGGTTGCGCGGGTTGAGGTGGGGCCAGACGCGACAGTAACGGACAGGGCGCTGCGGCAGGCACTGGCGGCGGGAGTGGAGCTGGCTTTTGTTGACGGACGTGGTCAAACCAAGGGGTGGCTGCGCGCCCCTGAATTTGACCGGGCGGGGCTGCATCTGGCGCAGGCGCGACTGTGTCTGGATCCGGCATTTTCTTTGGATATGGCGCGGCGGCTGGTAGATTTGCGACTGCGCAACATGCGCGCTCAGTTGCATCGGTTGAATCGGGGGAGTCGTGATCCTCAGGTCATTGCGGCAACGGCGGCGCTGGGGCGTATCCTGCGCAAGTTGCCCGATTGCGGCGCTGTGCCCGAATTGATGGGGCAAGAAGGGGCCGCAGCTGCTCTTTATTGGCCAGCCTTGGGCAGGTTGTGCGCGGCCGTGCAGGGGAATTTCATGCGGCAGCGTCCCGCGCTTGATCCGTTGAATGCGGCGATTAACTACCTGACGGCGATGTTGGAGCGGGACATCCATTCTGCCATTTTGCGCGCTGGTCTGCATCCTGGATTCGGGCTTTTACATACGCCCCGCGACCGGCACGAAGCCTGTGTCTATGACCTGATGGAGGGGTTTCGCGCCCCGTTGACCGAAGGCGTGGCGGTTACTTTGTTCAACCAATCGCGCCTGCGGGATCAGATGTTCGACGTGTGCGATGACAGTGTTCGGATTGATCGCGAAGGCATCCGGGCCTTGATCACAGGTTATGAGCGGACAGTGTCACGCAAATTGCGCTCGGTTCATTCGAGACAACAGCGCACGTGGCGCGCGATCATGCTGGAAGAGGCACGGGCCTTTGGTCGCCATTGTTCCGACCCGACCAAAAATCCTTTTAAGGGGCAGGTGCTGGACTACTGACCCAGCGCCCGCACAGTCCGCATTAGCGCGGTGAAGGTTCATGAACTTAAAAATACAAACAAATAACCTTGAAAGTAGGTTTCTATCCGCATTAGCGCGGTGAAGGTTCATGAACCGTACTTTTATCCCGAGAGCAAGTTCGGAAATGTTTCTATCCGCATTAGCGCGGTGAAGGTTCATGAACTTGTTGTTCGTCCGCGTCCCAAGAAAAAGAAAGTTTCTATCCGCATTAGCGCGGTGAAGGTTCATGAACAAAAATCTCTGATGTCGACGATCTTGCAACCCTCAGTTTCTATCCGCATTAGCGCGGTGAAGGTTCATGAACCGAATCTTTGAGGAACTATCCTAGAACAACAGTTCTCTGTTTCTATCCGCATTAGCGCGGTGAAGGTTCATGAACACTTCATTTTCGCTATCATCACTACCGTCGTTACGTTTCTATCCGCATTAGCGCGGTGAAGGTTCATGAACAATAGTGGAATACTTGCGAAAATTGTTAGCGGTCAGTTTCTATCCGCATTAGCGCGGTGAAGGTTCATGAACTCATCAGGTCGCCGGGCATGGGAATGCTCACGTTTCTATCCGCATTAGCGCGGTGAAGGTTCATGAACTCTACGGTGGTGGTGCGGCTGTAAAGGTCTAAGTTTCTATCCGCATTAGCGCGGTGAAGGTTCATGAACAAAAAAAAAAAAAAGAACTCGCTAATTTCATGAGAGTTTCTATCCGCATTAGCGCGGTGAAGGTTCATGAACATTTATGACTGGGAGGTCATTCATGCATTATTCGCGTTTCTATCCGCATTAGCGCGGTGAAGGTTCATGAACAGGGTTGCTGCAGGTCATTGATCTTATTTATGAATTCGACCACCTTTCCAATGTCGATTTTCAAGCGGGGCTTGTAGATTGATTAAGCCTCGGTCTTGAATGTCAAAATTTAAAATTCACACGAAAAATCAATAACTTGATAATTTCCAAGGTTGATTTCCCATTGTTTTCATTGTGATGCAAGCTTTGTACGCCCTGATCCAAAAATCAACCCTGATTTTGGGGGTGATAGTGCGCCAAGCGAAACGGATATTTTTTGGGGTCGTCGGGGTGTAAATGTGTAAGTTCTATTTTATATTTTGGCTGCCTGAGTGTTTCCAAAATTTTTCACGGTGTAGAGCCATGAGTTCGTACTTCGTGTAAGCTCAAGTATTCTTTGAATTTTTGTGTTCCTTCAACATATTTCTCGGGGAATTTTATTTTTTGATTTCTGGGGTTCTCAAATTTGTACGTTTCTGCAAGCTTGTTGCAAATTACGGATTTTAAGAAATGATTTGGACTGCAGATTTCGATGTTGTCACGCCACTTTTCGGTGCTGGAAATGATCAGAGTGTGCCGGAGATCCGGCTAACAAGCATCAAGAACGAGATTGTCTTCTGGTGGCGCGCAATCGCCTTCCAGAGCTATCTTGCGGCCACCAAAGATCCTGCTCCCTATCGGGAGGCCCTGTCTCGTCTGCAAAAGGACGAGCGCCTGCTGTTCGGGGATGCCACCCGTGGTCAAGGGCTGTTTGTCGCAGCGCTGAGCGGTAAGTCTGGGGATAAACTTACAGCCAATGCCCTTTTCGATCCGAAAAAGAGGCCGGGCGTGACCTACATGGGCTATGGTCTGGCAGAAAACTGTAAGAACCGAGAATACGTGGAAGATGCCCGTTTCACCCTGACTTTCAGGTTTAAACCCGCAGTCGCCCGTGATCCTGCCAAAGCAGAGCTGCTTAAGTCCTTGTACCGTGCCATACGAATGACGGGATTGATTGGGGCTTTTGGCGGTCGCAAGCGGCGTGGCTTTGGTAGCTTGTCATTGCGGGCTTTTGAAGGGTGTCCGTATTGCGACGAATTTGTGCCGGTGGTCGATGCACCTGATTTGAAGCAACAGATCGCGGCATTGGCTGGCTCACGGAATGTAGGCGGTCAGCAATGGGAGTTGAGCGCTTTCGCCAAGGAAACCGAAATCCGCATTTGGAGCTCTGGAGGTTTCAAAAGCGGACAAGATGCTCTGGAAGCCGCTGGCAATGAGTTTCGAACCTATCGAAGCTGGAAGCCACTCCTATACAACTTTCGCCCTGACCATGACTGGTTCAAATCAGCGTGGTCAACAGACAAAGAACACGATCAAAGTAAGTGGCGTTGTCGACCGAATAATGTACCAGAGCGTGCCGCATTTGGTCTGCCCCATAACTACTTCAAATATGGCAAAAATGTAGGACTTGAAAACCTGAAGGCCAAGGTTGCGCCGTCGGAGACCGACGTAGAACGGCGCGCCAGTCCGCTGATCTTTCGGATCGCCCGTGTTGGAAAGATTTACGTTCCTGTCGCGATCTTCTTTGACAATCTTTTCCTTCCAAATTTCAAGAACGGCACGGTCGGGACGCTGAAGATCGCTGGAGATAGCAACGTCAAGTATCGGTACGAGCGTCAGGTTATTTTGGATTTCTTGGATGGTGCAATTCGCCATGGCAGCGCCGGCTCAAGAGGATCAGCTGGCAACGCACCATTTGGCGAAAGGGTTGCTTGATGGACAAGAAAATCCTTCATTTCACGATCGGCCCTGTTCAGGGATTTATCAATGATGCCCGCAGGCTGCGAGATTATTGGGCTGGTTCGTTTTTACTGTCATTGTTGTCCGGTCACGCCATGCAAGCAGTGACCAAGGCGGGTGGACAGGTTGTCTTCCCACAGGTGGAGAATGATCCGCTTTTTACGGCATTGAGCGAGCGGAAGGGTGCGCCATACATTGGATCCCTTCCAAACCGCTTCATGGCAGTGGTTTCCGCTGAAGAAGCGGCAGATATTGCTCGGCGAAGTACGCAGGCCGTGAATGATGCTTGGGCGGAAATCTGCGAGGCTATTTGGGATGCATTCTTCGAAAGTGTGTCTTCAAAAAGTGCGGATGGCGGTTCAGCCGCAGCGCGGATATGGCAGCGACAAATTCAAAACTTTTGGTCTACAGCCTGGGTTGTCGGTGAAGCTCCGAATGATGGCAGCGATGGTGCATGGCTGGACTTGCGCAAGAACTGGCGAACCCATTTTCCTGACAGTATCGAGGACGGGGATCATTGTCGCCTGATGGGACAATACCAGGAATTGTCCGGGTTCCATCGCATCGGGGGGCGGAGGCGGCAGCAGGCCTTTTGGGAATGCGTCCGCGCGAAGCTCGGGCAGGAAAGCTTGGATGTGTCTCCGAACGAGCCGCTTTGTGCGATTGCCTCAGTTAAGCGACTTTTCCCAATTCTTGTGCGTCAAAAAGGGAAGATTGGAAGTGCTTTGCCCTTTTGTCCCGGTGATGGGGTTTTGAATATCCGGAACTGGCCATCGACGAGTTATATTGCGGCCTCTCCTTGGCTTCGGGGCATTGATCGCAGTGCTGATGGGGTTGAAGAGAGCCTGCAAAATTATGCGGAGACAGCAAAAAACATTTTCCCTTCAGCAGCATTCTCTGAATGGGAAAGCCCAGAGCTTTTAGGTCTCCCATACGACAGAAACTCAAGATTTTTTCGCCTTGATGGGCACTTGCTCCACGAAGACGCGATCCCGGGAACGGTAAAGGATTTTCAAAAACGCACCGCAACAGTATTAGATCATCGAACTTCTCAGAAGCTGCAAGCCTCTCTCAAGGAGTTGCAAGGCAAGATTGGAAACCGACCGTCCGAGTTCTATGCAATTCTGAGAATGGATGGTGATAGCATCGGGGCCGCACTACGAGAGGAACCTGACGTCATAAAAGCCGCGCTAGCAGACTTCACCCGTGATGTCGCAGTTGCATTTGATCCGGGATCTCAAGAGGCGGTGGCTGGTGTCTTGGTGTATGCTGGAGGCGATGATGTTTTGGCGGTGTTGCCCGCTGACGAAGCTATAGAAACAGCCATGAAAATGCGCGAAATATACAGCGCATCATTTGCAAAATTTTCCAAGAAATCAGCGCAGTATACGCTCTCAGGTTCGATCATTTTCGCTCATTTCAAGCGTACACCTTTATCGACAGCTTTGAGGCAATCCAGCCACTATCTTGATGTGGTTGCTAAAGATCAAAATGGCAGGAACTCACTGGCAATCGCTGTCCTGAAGCCAGGTGGAGTGCAGTCGGATTGGGTCTGTGCATTTGAAGCGGGAGGGGGCCTGATAAAGCAGCTTGATGAAATTGCGCAGCTTGGACTGGGTGTTGATGGAGGCGCAGGTTTGGCGGGCGGCTTCTTTCACGCTGTAGAACGGAAATATGGAACACTCTTTAAATCTGGAAATAGTGTAGACATGAAAGTCCTGCTTTCGCCACTCGTCACGCATCAACTGCGACAGCAATACGGAAGAAATGAAGCAGCCAAAGAAATTAGGGAACTGTCCGAGAAAATCTGCTCAATCTACTCGCCACTTTGTGGCCCATCAGCGGATCAGGATCCAGGCGTGAGTTTTGGTGGTGGACAGGTAATCCGGTTCCTGAATTCCGATGGCACTATTGCTTCAATTGCAAACAAAAGGGCGCGGCATGATGACTGAAAGATCATTCCGCTTTGATGCTAACGATACCCTGATGTTTCGGGATGGCGCTCCCTTTAATCAGGCTGATGACGGCGCAGCTCAGGCTCGGAGTGTTTTCCCACCTAACAGTTCAACGCTAATCGGTGCGCTCAGACTTAAACTGGCGCAAAACTTGGGTTTTCCCGAACAAGCTTGGCCCTCCAATTTCTTGGGAGATGGTGTGAATTGGCAATCCGAAAAGAGTGTTCTCGGTAGTCTCCAATTCTCCCCTATTTTGCTTTCTAGGAGGAACGAGGGGCAGACGAGTGTTTTACTCCCGTGTCCGCTGAGTGTGGTAAATGTGCAGTCTGAAAGCGGAATCCAGCCCGCACTTCTTTCGCCGAGTGACGAAACTTTTGAAACAGATATTGGTGCTGTCCGTTTGCCTGCGGTGTCGAGCGCCATGCGCTTTGGCAAGGTCAAGCAGCTCTCCCAATCCTTTGTCGAATTGGATGATTTTTCGCGGATTCTGAACGGGCTTCCGCCAAAGAATCCGGTCGCCGCCAACAAACTTTGGTCAAATGAGGTTCGAACCGGTATCGGGATTGATGAAACGTCACGGCATACGCGAGATGGTGAGCTTTATTTCGCGTCTCACATTCGTCTTCATGATGACGTCTCGCTCGATTTTTCGGTGACAGGGCTTGGGTGTGATGAGATTGCCTCCTGTTCTCTACCCGTTGGCGGAGAGCATAGGATGATGCATCTGTCTAATTCCGAGATTAGCTTCGCCTCGGTACTGAAGACCATTCAAGAAGCCCAGTCCGATGATGCCGGGCGAAGAGGCTATTGCGCGATAGCTTTGTCACCGATGCTTTTGAAAAAAACAATTGTGCCAGGCACATCCCTGCATCCCGAATTGTCGGGTACTCTTGTCTCGGCCTGTGTTGGCACAGCCGAATGGGCTGGTGGTTGGGACTCTTTAAGCAGACGCCCGATCCCGATGGTGCAACTGCTGCCCGCTGGGACAGTTCTGTTCTTTGAAAAAGCTCTGGGAATAGAGACCCCGAAACAGGGATCAATTATTAAAGTTGGCGCAGCGACCGAATGGGGCTTGGGTCACATGATTATTGGAAATTGGAGAAAAAACACATGAGCGCGATTGTATCGTTTCTTGCAGAAACACCCGTGCATGTGGGTATTGGGCAATCGAATGCTGCGATTGATTTGCCTTTTGCAAGGGAGTCTTCGACCGGCTTTCCTCATGTTCCGGGATCAGGAATGAAAGGTGCATTTCGTGTGTGGTCGAATGGCGCTGGTTTCGACGATGGTGCGAAAAAGGATCTCTTTGGGGTTGCCGCAGATGAAGATGAAGGATCCGACAAAGGCGCTGGCAGCATCTTACTTGGAGAAGCCCGTCTTGCCCTGTTGCCGGTGCGATCTGTGTCTCACAGCTATCTTTATATTACCTGTCCTACCATCTTGCGCCGCCTCTCCCAAGATGTTGCGCGTGCTGGTGTAAGCCTCGCGTTTCCAAAGCTCGATGAAATTGCTGAAGGAAAGTGTTTGTCCGAGAGCGAAATAATCGGTTTGGAGGAAAGAGAGTTTCAGCGACAAGGCTATGTCCCTGAAGGACTTTCAGAGACTTTAATTTCATTATTTCCACAGCGTTTTTCGAATGAAGATGAGCTGGGAAATCGGATCGTCATTCTGAATGATGCGGATTTTTCCTGGTTTGCTGAATTTGCTCTTCAAGTTGTGACGCGCAACAGCCTTGACGAGAACAAACGTGTGAAAACCGGTGCTCTTTGGAGTGAAGAGCTTCTTCCGACTGATAGCTTGCTGTGGATGTTTCTTGGGACCCGTAATGGCACTTTGGAAAAAGTTCGCACGGCGATTGTTGCTGAACCATACCTGCAAGTGGGGGGGAACGAGACTATTGGGCAGGGCTGGTTGCATATGCAATGTCTTCCCCTCGGAGCTGCCATATGATGACTCTTGATCAACGGCGCGCAAAATTTGCACTTGAAAAGGTCAACGAGGTTGTCGGGTTATCTGCGGAGCCCAACAGCGCTTATCGCGCCTACGTCCGGAAATTTCCATCCACAGTACAGCGGAACGGCCTCATGCAGGCTCTGGCGCTCGAGCTGGCGCTGGCCAATCGCTCTGGCGGCGATGCGGCTGCACATAAGCATGTGCTCTGCCATGTCTCGGCTTGGCTGGTTGATCCTTCTGGATGGGGCCCCAGAAGCCCGCACTTCACGGAGAAGTCGTTCAATTATCTCTCAACAGACCTGGTTAAACGGATGTCGGAGGGTACTGAAAAGGAACTGATACGTACCCAATACGAGATGATGACTTATCTGCGATGGCTTAAGACCTTTGCAGAAGCGCTGATCCCGCCGCCTGAAAAAGGAAATTCGGAACCGGCGCCTGAGGAAGGGGTATGATGCAGCTTCTATCAGGCGGTCGGGAACGCAAGGTTGTCCCGGTAAACAAAGGGCTGCAGTTCGATAAGTTCTTCGACAGATGGGAAGCGAGCCAGGAATTTGACGTCAAGAACCCCGAAAAGCAGGCTTGGATCAAAGAATTCGCCAAGAACCCCGTTGGAGTTAAGGAGGAGCTAAAGCGCGCTGTCGAACGGCAAACTTCTCTTTTGAGTAAACAGAAGGGCTGGTGCGTCAAAGCCGATACCGCATCTCGGGTGATCACAGGCATGGGGCTACCTCATCCCCTAGAAAATGGTTTGCTTTGGCACCACACGCTTGGGGTGCCGTATATTTCGGGCAGCTCGCTAAAAGGGATGTGCCTTGCTTGGGCGCGTGAGTGGCTTGAGTGGGAAAAGCCGGAGATTGATCGCATTTTTGGTTCAGCGAATTGCCAAGGGTCAGTAATCTTCTTTGATGCTTTGCCGATTGTGCCACTAAAACTCGTGGCTGATATTATAACGCCCCATGGAAGCTGGCGTTTGGTAGATGTGCCGAAGGAAGGGGCTATCCAGACACCTTCGGATTGGGCCACGCCCGTGCCATCCCCCTTTCTTGCGATTGAAGAGCAGCAAACATTCCAGTTTTCATGTGCGCCGGTAAATCGGCGAAGTGATGCAGATAAGACGGACTGTGATGCCATTCAGGCCGTACTGTTTGAAGCGCTTGAGTGGTTGGGGATCGGTGCCAAAACGGCTGTGGGCTACGGGCGCTTTTTGAGTGTCGAGAGACGAAAAAATCTAGATCAGAATTCTTCTAAGCGGAGAAGTTTGGCGGAAAAAAGACTGGCTGAACAAACACCGGAGTTGACGAAACGAGTAGGTTCGATCTGCTTTTATTGCGGAGAAGAGGTGAAGGTCATCGCACTGAGTGCAGGTGCTGCGAACATCGAGTATCTAGAAGATGGCACGGTTGTTAATGGCATCCCTCTCAAAGCTCTAAATCTCAAACTCAGATGACAGACTGGTTTGTGTCTCGTCATCAAGCGACCATGGAATGGGCCAAAGGGCAGCACATTGCAGCCAATTTCGTCTCGCACTTGGATATTGCGAAGGTGCAGCAGAATGATCGCGTCTATGGCACTTTACCAATCCAATTGGTCGCAGAGGTTTGCGCCAAAGGGGCGCGATATTTTCATGTCATACTTGATTTGCCTGCAGAGCATAGGGGCAAGGAACTGACCATGGTGGATCTGCAACGTTTCGGAATTAGGCTGCAGGAATTTATGGCGAAAGAAATTTTAGATGGACGCTAAAACAAGGATCGTTTCGGCAAATTGGATGGCGGGGCCCGCGGCGATCGTTGCCGTTGTGCTTTCCGGGATCGTTTACAGTTCGGAAAAGCTGTGGGATCACATTTGGGAGGACCTTGATCAGGCCCACGTTTTTCTTTTCACCATTCCACTGTTTGCTCTTCTGCTCTGGGGATGCGCATACCTTTTCGCGCCGCGTGTCAATCGGATTACTCAGGCCACCGCCCGTGTTCGGACGGATGCAGAACTTACACCACCCGAGTATTTAATCACAGGCTATTCGCCAATCGGAAACCTGTCTGGTTTTGACGCGACGGTGAAGGCGCAGGCCTTGGTAGAGGATTTTGAAGGTAACCTTGGTAATGTGTGTGATGAGCATAAACTGGATCGCAATCTTTACCCACTGTCATGGCAACAGAACTTGCGCGTGATCCGTGCGGCGTGTCGCAAAGGGAAATTGAAGCAAGTTCTGGTTGTAGAGCCAAACTTCGACCAATTCGAAGCTTTCCAAACCTGCATTTCGGGTTTTTGTCCTGAAATCGATGTCAAAAGAGTTTCTGCCAAAGGAAACCCCTCGGCCAGATTTACGACCATGTATGGTAGTGTAGAGGGGCAGGACTATGAGAATTTCGATTACGTCACAGCAGCGATTGCGCGTGCTTTCGAGATGATCGCCGAGGATGCGGGGAAAAAGATAGAAGACCTGGAGGATAGGGTCGCCTTCGATGTCACTCCTGGCCTGAAAATCTTTTCGATCGCAACAGCGATCCAGTCTTTGAACAGGAATGCGATCTTTTATTACGCCAAGACGAATGGACCAGATCAGGGCAAGGTAATAGCCTATGATGCCTCTATCGGGTTCTCGACATCGCCAATGTAACATTTGCATAATTCCCATGAGTAAAAGGCCGTCCCGAAGGCGGCCTTTTTGCATTGGTGCGGTGAAGGTTCATGAACCAGGGGGAAATCCTATCTAATGTTTGACCCAAGTTTCTATCCGCATTGGCGCGGTGAAGGTTCATAAACCGGACAATCCGCTTCCTAATTCCAGACACTCAGTTTCTATCCGCATAAGCGCGGTGAAGGCTCATGAACCCGATGAATCACCTCAGCTGGACGGGGTAATCTCGGATTACTCTACTCCTGGGTTTCCAATGTTTCTATCCGCATTAGCGCGGTGAAGGTTCATGAGCGCGTCAAGTTTTCCACAGGAAAGGGCGTGTTTGCGTTTCTATCCGCATTAGCGCGGTGAAGGTTCATGAACATAACGGCGCAATCCTAGGAGCATAACGATGGGTTTCTATCCGCATTAGCGCGGTGAAGGTTCATGAACGGTTTTTAGAGTTCACCACGGTGGGCAAGGTATTTTTCTATCCGCATTAGCGCGGTGAAGGTTCACGAACAATGCAGCGGCCCTCGGAGTTGAAGAGAAAGGTTTCTATCCGCATTAGCGCGGTGAAGGTTCATGAACCTTCGGTGGTCTCGCAAGACCTGTCCGCAATAGTTTCTATCCGCATTAGCGCGGTGAAGGTTCATGAACATTCAATTTTTCTGCTTAGGACCTATTATATTTGTGTTTCTATCCGCATTAGCGCGGTGAAGGTTCATGAACTAATTTTTCGGGAGGGACTATTGTCCAAAACTGGTAAGTTTCTATCCGCATTGGCGCGGTGAAGGTTCATGAACAAACCATCGGTGAAAACAAGCAGCGCCCTGTTTCTATCCGCATTAGCGCGGTGAAGGTTCATGAACAGGGTTTCTGGAAGATACTGATTTTGTTGATGAAAAAACCATTGCTTTCCAAGGTCGAGCATTTCTCCTTTTATTTTGCAATGTGAAACACTGAATTACGTGTCGCAAAATCGCAAATTTATGAGGTCGTACAGGTGTTTACACTTTTTCCAAGGTTGAATTATTGACTCTGGCGCTGTGTCGCGCAAGCTTTAGTTGAAGTTTTTTCATGAGGACGGGAAATGGCAAGAACAAAGATGCTGATGGTCTTTGTTTATGACGTATCGTCCGCAAAACGCCGCCGGAAGGTCGCCGGAATACTAGAGAAACACGCAACTCGGGTGCAGTACTCGGTCTTTGAGGCGCGCCTAAGTCAACGCAAGGCTGATACGATTGCAGAACGTGCGGCGACGCATCTGGATGCGGGCGATAGTCTGCGGATGTACGCGGTCGGGGCGGACGGATTTCAACGCTCTCGCGTCTTTGGCAGCAGCATTCCCATGCAAACCGCCGAGGGGTTCTGGCTGATATGAACCATATGTCTCGGGTCTCGATGACCCAGATCAGAAACAGTTTGTCTATGGCACAGGCCGAGAGTTGGACATGGCCGCAAGCCGCCGCCGCTCTGCGCTGGACGGATATAGAGGTTGCTTTGCCAACAGGCGCGGCCCGCAGCACAATCCCCCGTCTGTTGGCCTTGCGCGGGGCGCTGGGACAGGCCCTGGATATTGCGCAAGATCCGAATTGGTCTGATCATCCGTCGGCAGGCCAGATGATGTTTCTGGAATGGCCCACCAGATTTAGCCGGGATGCATCTTATCCCAAGCCCTTCGTGCTCCAGGCAGATGATCAGACAGGTCTTTTGCGGCTGCGGCTGTTCGGCCCCTTGCAGGTGTGGGCGGATCTGTTGGCATCACATTTGGTGGCATTGCTTGAACGGGGGATTGCACATGCCGATGGCTGGTCGTCGGAGGCTGTACTCGGATGTCGGATTTCCCCGCGATCTCTTGGCGGGGCTGACTTTGCTTTGGGGCAACAAGCATTGCTGCGGTTTCTGACCCCGTTGTCGATGCGACAGGGTAAGGCCCTGCAAACATCTCCAGAGGCAGTTGTACGGGGAATTTATCGCCGCGCTGCCAGTATGCTCGCATGGCAAGGTGTCGGCTGCCCGATGCCTCCTCAGCAAGAGCAAGCGCGGATATTCTCTTGCCTGAAGGAAGTATCATGGGCTGAGAACGAGCTTGATCAATGGGAGCATCGGTCCAAGCGGCAGAAGACGCGCTATGCAGAGACGGGCGTCAAAGGTGTGATGCGTCTTGAGGGTGACCTAGACGGCATCGCTCATATGCTGCGGATAGGCGAGGTCGTCTGTGCTGGCGGAAATGGGGCGTACGGATGCGGACGTTTCGTGGTGATTTGAGGGGCAGGGGGTTAATGGCGTGGGGGCTGCCCCCAGAGATCGGTGTGCCAACGTAAGAAAGCAGTGGGCCACTATCGACGTTGCGTGAACCGCATGAGCTCTAGACTGTTCTAAATTGGGAGCTGTGAGTAGCCAAGTCTGCCCATTTTACGCTGGTAGGGTGTGCTTTGAAACGCCTCTCAGCGTAACGCTCTCTTTGGACTTTGGCGATGTTCGGGCGTTTGAAGAGGGGGAAACTCTTTGCCTCGATTCAAAAAACGTTCTCGAGATGCCCGAGACCGATTCGTCGTGCAAGCCTGCGTTTCACCTTTAGATTGCAGATCGGAAAATTAATTTCGACCTAAGAGTGTGCTGCTGGTAGGCAGTCAGGAACATCAGATTTCATTTTCTAAATTTTTTTTGGCCGAGATCTGCGTCGAAGACAAATCTAGGGCGCGAAATCGCCCTTCATCGCAGTGATTTTTTGTTTGTTTTCAACGCTTCCGGATTCTGATTTGCGAAAAAATGTTAATCTTATCAAATAGTTGGCAGTCGAAAAAAATTCTCTGAGGGTTGCGCCTTTTTGTTCAATCGGCTTAGAGCCGCCGCCGAACGCGCACGTTCATCTCGAAACCCTCAACTCCACCACCGGTCCCAGTGCATGCCTGGAGCCGGGGCGGCACCCGTATGACATGATGAACAACACACACGACTACCTGTATCACGATCTGTTAAAGCGCAGCATCAGTGCATTCCATGCCGTACTGAAGGGCTCGGAGCCTGACGTAGAACGCTGCGATGCTCCGATGATGGACCGATATGTGATCGTCCTTCAGGGCGAGACGATGAGCTTGCGCGGATGGGTTGAAGGACACCCGAGGCTTGGGACAAGTCTCATCCAGACATCTCTACTGATCCACATCAGCAAAGATCGCAAATGGGCCCGCACCTTATCGCGATGGTACCGACTGGGAGAGCCGGAACGGCTGGGCACATCGCAACTTTCATTGGGCATCGACCTTCCTAGTTTCTGCGTGCCGATAGGGCTCGACGGGATCAGCATACCGCTTCACTTGGCGCGCCGCGTCATGGAACTGCAGCCGACCCGTCTTACGGGAATGGCCGCAGAAAGAGGTTTCAATGATGTGTCGAAAACACTTTCGGACATCGCAAACAGGTGGCCACCGCAGACCTGATCGGATGCATTTCTTGGGGGAATTTTTTCGAAAATTTCGCTCAGAACTTTCATGACCTACGATTTCCTCTTGGGAAAGAAGAGATGCAGAAGTGGGGCGAGCAGCCATGAGAACTGTAATTCCCTGAATGCGGGCCGGGTGATTGGGGCGATCCTTCTGGGCGCCCCGACCAACTGAAACGAACGATCGCACACTAATCTAAGAGAGCACACGCCGCTCGACTGCCCGTGCAGTTCGAGACCGGATACATTGTGCCAGCAGGAAAGACCGAATGAAGACGTTACTTGAACATCGCGGCATTTGGATGAACGCAGCACAGCCCTCTAGTGTGACCCGCTGGGAAACGGGCTACGTGAAAAGCGGTGCCATCAAGACGCTGGAGTTCGTCGACGGTGACGCTGTCCACTCCGCTGACATGGCTTCCAACCGAAGCCATCACGGCCAGACATGTAGAGCATACGTCCACCACATGACTGGCTCGTATGGGGGCGCTCCATTGCTTCGCGTGCGCTGGTGCCCAAGGCGAGTGGAACGTTTTCGTCGCTTGCCGCGGGAAATCTTGATGCAGTATTGCGTCGCGATGGAACCGAGCTCCTTGTCAGAACCAGAATTGCTCCGATGGTACTGGATGTCGCTGTACGTGCGGCTGCCGGATGCCGGTATCGCGGTGACCTTCCCTTCAGAAGATGCGGCTCGCGAGCGACTTTTGAACGTTCGTTGGCCAAATGGCATCGTTTGCCCGGTTTGCGAGGGTGACAGGGTAGGGCAGAAGACGGCACGAGACATCTACAAGTGCAACAGCTGTGGCTATCAGACGTCAGTGACGTCAGGCACAGCCCTGAACTCCACCAACATACCGATCCTGCTTTGGCTGCTGGCCGCCGAGGAATACGTCATCCGGCAGGCCACTGGCCGCAAGAACATGCTGACGAACGCACGGTTCATGAAATTCCTCGGTACACGGTCAAACGACACCGCCGTACGAGTGAAGCGCAAGCTCAAGGCTGATCTGGAACCGGGTGGTGTCGGGATGCTGCTGGCTTGCATCTGTCCGCCTGACGACGAGGCACAGCTCGTTGAAGCACCGCTCCGAAGCGATTTCGATGCCCTTACCGCGGACGTCTTGCAGCGCAATCTTACCCGCTCTCGACGTTGAGAATTCCGGACAATTTTCCGAATTCCAAACGTATCGGGATGAAAATCACCGGCATACCTGAACTTTGAACAAGGCAGGACGAACGCCGACTAGCGGGTCGTTCCTAACGGTAACAAAGCAGGGGAAGGAGCTTTTGCGAGAAGGATAGCTTCCACCGTTATAGGTGTAAGGTATTGAAAATATTTGAGATGATTGGTTGGTCGCGCCGGCTTAGATAAGTGGCGATCACCTCCGGGCTCAAGTTTTCACGCACAGGCTACCACAAAAACGAGACGAACATGGCAGCACCTTTCACATCCTTCACTATCGACGTCGTGCCGGCTCCCGTGATCCCGGCATACGCGATAGAGGCCCTCGAAAAAGGCCCGATGGGTGAGAACCTGTCGGTGAAGCTTGGCTACGAGAACCTCGATAAGCTTCTGCCTTATCGTGGTGTCCGGAAGGTCGTTCATCGTTCGAACTTTGCGAAGACGGGAGAATTGGTGGCGCGGGTCGAGGCCGATGACAATCTCCCGCGCATTTTTGGCGTGGAGTCCTCTCTTGAACGTGCCACTGCCGTCGCTGCATTGATCAATCCGAATACATTCGACCTGCACGGTCAGCCCCGCAAGGTTCACTTCCAGAAGGAGGTCGACGGGAAAAAGTCGAACACGCTGGACTTCCTCGTGACTTTGAAGACCGGCGAGAAAACGTACCTCTACGTGAAGAACGACGACGCCCTGAGTCGTGAAGAAACAGCGTTCATCACCCAACAGATCAAGCTGGGTCTTCCTGCCGGATGTGGGTTTGCGACAATTTCTGAGGCGTCGTTTCACCCGCAGGTGCGTGGCAACAACGAGCGGATTTTTCTGGCCAAGCGCTTTCCTGACCCGGCTGCTGACAGCCGTCTCGCGGAGGTCCTGGTCGATATTATCGATGTGCCAGAATTTTCGATCGAGGAGCTGGTCGTGCGCGGCGTTGGTGCCAAAGCAGCCAAGACGGAGATGGGTCGTGTCTTCGATGCTGTCCTGCGAGGCATCGCGGACGGAATCCTGAAGACGGACAAGACCCGGCTCATTGATTATCCGACACGGGTCAGAAGGGCGTTATGAGCGTTCTCGAGAAAATTCATTTCCCGAATGGAACTCTGCTTGAGTTCGATGGTCATGCTGTCGTCGTGACTGGGTTCTGCCATGACGGGATCGTCGTCAGGAATGAGATTCAGGACGGCCCCACGCAGAATTTTGTGATTGAGCATGCGGAGCTCCAGAAAATCCTGGCCCGCGTGGATTTCACTGCTGACTACAACTATGCCCGCGACACGGCCGAGGAAGCGAAGCTTGCCGCCGCGGCGAAGCTTGCGGTCAAGGCCTGGGCTGATGCATCGCAAAAGGAGCGCGAGGAGGCCTTGATGAAAGAGGCCTGGGCGCTGGCTTGCCAGAAGATCATTCCCGGCGGACGATACACTTGGTCAGCCGTCGAACGGCATTATGACAAGATTGAGAAGGAAGCCACCAAGCGGCAGAGGTGCTTGCACTTCGGTTGGGATAAGAAGGGAGCATTCAAGGCCAAGACCTGGAGCCCCAAGAGGATCAGCCAGTTCTGCCAGAAATATTTCCGCCAACTACGACCAACGGCCGAGGTTCTTCTGAACCAGAAGAACTCTGGCAACACGAAACCCGGGCACATGACGTCCCAAGCATGCGAATTGCTCACGGCAGTTTGCAAGAAGTACCGATCGACCTCGCAGCCGTCGAAGGCTTCCATCGTCACGGAGGTGAAAAAGGCCTTCGACGCAGCGTCGGCTGCACTAGTTGCGAAGGGGATGGAGCCGCTTAGGCTGCCGCACAGGAATACCGTTTATCGTCGGCTGGAGCGCATTCCGCTGTACGAGAAGATCCTCGGACGTGAAGGCCTGCAGGAAGCGCAGAAGCTCCTGTCGCCGACTGAGCATGGAATGCGCGTTCTCAAACCGGGCGAGCTGATCGAACTGGATTTCCAGCACGTCGATGTGTTCACCCTGCGTGAGAAGAGCGAGTTCTGGGGGCTGCTGGCGCCGGACCTTCAGGAAAAGCTGGAGGATCAAGAGCGCACGAAGCCCAAGAAGAAACAAGTGCAGCGCCTTTGGGTCTGCGCAGCCATCGATGTTGCTACACGCATGATCCTCGGTGTCGGTGTGGCCGAGACAGCGAATGTCCGCACGGTGATTGAAGTGTTGGACATGGTTACGCGCAGCAAGGCGGAGCTCAGCCGCTTGGCGGGATGTGTCGCCACCTGGTTCCATGCGACGGGCCTCGGCACGATCGTGGTCGATACCGGCAACGAGTTTTTCAACGAGGAGATCCAGGCGGTGATCCTTTCGATGGGTGGGGCGTACATCTACGGCCGGACCGGTGTGCCTATGGACAAGCCGTACATCGAGAGATTTTTCGGGACCTTGCGAACCATGTTCTCGGACAAATTGCCCGGCAAGACTGGGTACTCGCCCGAATGCTTGGTTGCCTACGACAGGGAAGGCTGGGCGTGCTTTGATGCGAACGTGTTTCGCCAGCTTCTGTACCAGTTCATCGTCGACTACTATCCACTTCAGGAGCACGCTGGCCTGCATCGGAAGCGGCCCATCGACCAATGGAAGGAGGCTCAGAAGTACGGCGCCATTGCGCCGCCTTCTGTGCGTGTCAGGCGGGCCGCGACTGGCCTAAAGCTGAAGCGGAAGCTGACGAAGGAAGGCATTCATATCCTCGGCGTTCCTTTTGGTGACATGACGCAGTTCCCGAAGGAAATCTGGGGGGAGAACGTGGCTCTCGAGATCCGTCTCGATCCGACGGACTTCCGGGAGGTCACCGCTTTCTACAAAGGCAAGCACTACTACCTGGAGAACAAGCGCCCTGATCTGGCGCATCACTCGGTGCGGACTTTGATGGCCGCCCTTCACGAAATGCGGGCCACGCGCCCAAGCGATCTGGAATTCTATGAATACGCTTTGGCGAAATATTCCAAGGCGATTGACGATAAGATCGAGCACGCTCTTTCCGTCAAGTTCGCAAATGTGTTGGCCAGCCATGGCATGCCGTCCACTGAGCTGAATGAAAAGATCTTAGAGTGGTTCGAGAACAGCTTCGTCATGAACCTCCAGATCAAGGAAAACCCCAAGGAGACGCATTCGGCAGACATGGAAACGCTGCTGTCTGGCGGCACAGGGCGGGGAATTTCAACGCCAGAAATGATCGAGGAAGAAAAGTTGAAATGGGCCGCTGAACAAGAAGGGGAAGGCGGCGACGAGGCGCAGACAGACGCCGATCCTGATATCTCCAACGGCCGCAGCGATACGGAACCGGGAGACGGACAGGAGAGCACATCTGACCGGCCCTCGGGTGGAAAGAAGCCACGAAAACAGAAGGCGCCCCCCGGCAAGAAATCGGGGAGGAAGTTCTCGGGCGCACCAAAAGGAAGAGGCAGTTTCAAATGAAAGATCTGAGCACTATGGACGGCATGTCTCTCGCGATGCGCAAGGCGCGCCTTCGCAACATGTACTTCCACATGTCGAGGGCGGAAGACCTTGATCGCCTCTTCAAGGCTGCGGCGGACGACTACGATTCGGGCGTGCTTACCGGCCAGCTGTTCGAGGCCAGCTGTCTGACGATCGTGGGCGAAAGCAATTCGGGGAAAACCGAGGAGATCCGACATGCGATGTCGCGTCTTCAGGAAAGCTGCCCTACGTTGGAATGCGGCCGGGGCGTTCAAAGCGTGTCGATCTTTCTCGATGGCGAAACGACCTGGAAGTCGTTGGGCATCAAGATTCTGGAGCAGGTTGGCTACCACATGTCGCCCCGCAAGACCGAGCATGAGATCTGGTCGCGCGTGCGTCTGCAGTTGAAAACGCAAGGGTATTGGATCGTTCATATCGACGAATGCCAGCACATGTTCGAAACGCTGGGCGAGAAGGACACGAAGAAGGTTGTGAACTCGATCAAGACCCTGATCAAAAACCCCGACTGGCCCGTTGTTGTTGTCCTGAGCGGCATTCCTGAGTTGCTGCCGAAAGTGAACTTCGATCCTCAGTTGAGGAACCTGACGTCAGCATACCACATGCGGCCGTTGGACCCGCTGTCGGATCACGACCTGAATGAGATCGATACTGCATTCTACCACTACGCCGAGGCACGAGGAGTCGATATCGATGGTATCCGCGACGAGGATACCTACCAGCGCATGTGCTACGCTCACGGCAACCATTTCGGTCTGATCTTCAAGTTCATGGTGGATGTTTTCGCGAACATTGAAGACGAGCAGGGCGCACTCGATATTTTCTGGTTGGCGGATCGGTACGCAGCCAAGACCGGATGCGTGCCAGGCCACAACCCTTTCATCCGCGAAGACTACCAGATGTGCGAAGTCAAAGAGCTTCTGGCTGGCATGATGGACTGACGAACGCCGCACCATATTTAATTTCCTAAGAATGAAGGGCCCTGGCTTGCGAAAGCCAGGGCCCTTCATATGTCTCAAGGTACGCGACCCAAGTAATCTACCGGCTCATGCAAAGCCTTCAGATCCGGTAGCAGGATCATGTGACTCGGACAGCAGATGAGGTGATTGGGCTGAAAAATGTCCAATGATTTCAATGACCCAAAATCTTGGTCCGGAAGTTCGATGGGGTTATTCACAGCTTGATTCACGGAAAGGTTAAAAAGGGCGGTACCAACTGGTGCCGCCCTTTTTTGTTCGTGATCTAGTCGATTACTTGGCATGTGCCGCTTCGACTCTGGCTTCCATGTTTGCCTTTTCCCTTTGGTCAGAAGCCTCAGGGTAATGAGCCGGCCATGGAACGCCGCAGCATCCCGCGTTCCGATAAAGCGTCCCATGTTCTTGACTTATTTTGGGAAAAGGCATCCTTTCCGGATATGACTGATCTCTCCGCCCAATCTCTGGATGACCTCGATCTCGACGAAGCTTCCCGCCCCAAGGCGCCGAAGGTTCCGGCGGCAACGGATATGCACCGCCGCCAAGGACGGCAGCTTACGGCAATCCACCGTCACTATCTGATGGAAATGGCCCAGATCGGCGCAGTACTGGCGCGGATCGAAGCCGGTGACGCCCCGCCAGAGAACCTGAAGCGGATCGTGCTATCGCTCGATATGTCCGAGAATTTTCGCGCGTTCGGATCCCTTTGCGGGCGCGAGTGTCAGGTGCTCAAGTTCCACCATGACATCGAAGGCGCTGACATGTTTCCCCGCATTCAGGCCGCCGGAGGCGGCATGTTTCGCGAGGTCGTCGCCAAGCTGCTGGCCGAGCACGAGGTTGTGCACGAATTGATCATCCGGCTGGATCGTGCCGCCGATACCTTGATCGAAAATCCGAGCGAAGCGAACTTTGGTCAGGCCGCCGCCACCTATAGAAAGCTCGAGGAAGTGGTGCGCTCGCATTTCGGCTACGAAGAAACGGAATTGGTCGAGGCCATCGGATATTACCTCGGTTCAATCTGAGGCGGGCCTACGAGACCTTTACCCCGTTGCTACTGATTGTGCGTGATCTTTGCGGACGCCCATGATCTCAAAAGCCAGTCGGCACTCCATATTGGTGTTGGCGAACAGTTTCTGGAACTTGGTCCACGACAAACCGCTCAGGGCTTAAGTACCGCCCCGCATCGCACGCGCTAAACGGCGGATGCGGATTGCGCGGTTGATCTCTCCTCCGAAGATAAGGACCAGCGCGCCTAGGTACAGGAAGTAGAGCGTCGCGATGATGCCTGCGAGGCCGCCGTAATAGCTCGAGTAGGTGGCGAAGTTTGCCAGATAGAACGAAAAGGCCGCAGTCAGCGTCAGCCATGCGCCCACCGTCACCAAAACTCCGGGATAGATCGACGAAAACCGGGTGCGCCGGGCGGGCAGGAACACATGCGCCAGAAACAGCGAAGACACTAGGATCAGCGCCGCAGCCGGATACCGGAAGAAGCCGACGGTGACAGAGGCCGGATCAAAGCCCGGAAACAGGATGTGCAGCCACGATCCGGCGCGCGGGGCCAGCACCAGTAGATATCCGACCAGCACCAGCACCAGACTGGCGATCACCACCATCAGGGCCATCAGCGGAAACAGCACATACCACGCGCGGGTCTCGCGCACGCCGTAGGCGCGGTTCAGGCCCACGCGCACGCCGTCGACCCCGCCTAGGGCGAACCAGATGGTCAGCAAAATACCGACAGACATGACGCCGCCGCGCTGGACGGTCATCACTTGGCGCACCTCCGACACGATCGGCTCGATCAGGGCGGACGGCACAATGGCGATCAGGAACGAGATCAGATTGTCGGCCATGCTCTGACTGCCGACAAAGGCCGTGAGCGACGACGTAAAGATCAGAAACGGGAAAACCGCCAGCAGCACGCGAAAGGCAACGTTCCCGGCCAGACCGAAGGCATCGTCGCTCCAGAGGCGCAGGCCAGCCTCGCGCAGAATGCCCCAAACCGCACGCCAGCCGGTGCCGTGCAGCAACCCTTCGGGATTGTCGGTGACGATGCCGTGGGTGATGACGGCGTCGCGACCCGCTTCGATCGGCGTGCGTTCAGCCATTCTGCGTTCCTCGTGTTCGCGATGAAATTTAGCTTTTTGCGTTTGGTGGGCCAGACTTATTTCCGAAAAAGTCTGGCGGCTGGGGCTGGTGTGATACGGCGGCACGGGGGGCATCGCCATGCCATCACCGGAAATGCCCAAATACACAGCACATTCCTGCCATTTCATCGGCCCGTCTGAAAAATCCATCTTTGACGCAGCTTAAAGGGCCAAGCCGCTTTGTCCTGCGCTGGGTCCGTCCTCTTCTGGTCAGGCATAATAACAACAAACGAAGAGAACACTGATGACCACGCTGGAAATGGGGCACACCCCCGTTCTGTCCGTGCGCGACCTGACCGTCGCTTTGCCCGGAAAACACGACCGCGCCTATGCCGTACAGGGGATCAATTTCGATCTCATGCAGGGCGAAATCCTTTGTATAATCGGGGAGTCCGGCTCGGGCAAATCCGTGACCGCGAACACGGTGATGGGCCTTTTGCCCGACGTGATGACCATTGAAAAAGGCTCGATTACCTTCAAGGGGCGGCCTCTTTTGGACCTGCCAGAGGCCGAGCTGCGCAAACTGCGGGGCAGGGCCGTGTCGATTATCTTTCAGGACCCGCTTTCGGCCCTGAACCCCTTGATGACGGTCGGCGACCAGATCCGCGAGGTCCTTGATGCCCACAGCATCGGCACCAAAGAGAGCCGTGCCGAAAAGGTTGTCGAGATGCTGACCGAGGTTGGTCTGCCCGATCCGGTGTTGATCCAGCATCAGTATCCCTTCCGTCTGTCCGGCGGGCAGCGGCAGCGGGTGATGATCGCGATGGCTTTGGCGCTGGACCCCGATATCCTGATCGCGGACGAACCCACCACCGCCCTAGACGTGACCACTCAGGCGCAAATCCTTGACCTGATCTCCCGCATCCAGAAGCGCAAAGGCATGAGCGTCATGTTCATCACCCACGATTTCGGTGTCGTGGCCGAGATCGCGGATCGGGTTCTGGTGATGGAAAAGGGGCATCTGGTCGAACAAGGCCTCGCCGCCGAGGTGCTGACCAATCCGCAGCATCCCTACACCCAGAAGCTCATCGCCGCCGTCCCGAAAATGCGCGAAGAGGACCGCACCCGTGACAAGGTCCGCCCCGTCGCGCTCGAGGTGCGGAACCTGCACAAAACCTACCGCACGCGCAGCGGCTTTCTGGGCCGGATGCGAGAGGTCAAGGCCGTCGATGACATCAGCTTTACCCTGCATCGCGGCGAAACCATCGGGATTGTGGGGGAATCCGGTTCGGGGAAATCCTCGATGGGGAAGGTCTTGATGAAACTGATCGCGGCGGACAGCGGTGAAATCCGGTTTCAGGGCAAGAACACCCTCGACATGGACGAAGAGAATTTCCGCCATTTGCGCCCGCGCATCCAGATGATCTTTCAGGATCCCTATGCCTCGTTGAACCCGCGGTTCACGATTGGCCAAGCTCTGACCGTGGGGCCGATCGCCCACAACCTGCTGACCAAACGCGACGCCCGCAAAAAGGCCGAGGACCTGTTGCATCTGGTTGGGCTGGATGCGTCGGCCTTTGACCGCTATCCCCACGAATTCTCGGGCGGGCAGCGCCAGCGTGTCGGCATCGCCCGTGCGCTGATGTTCGACCCTGAAGTGATCGTCGCGGACGAGGCGGTCTCTGCGTTGGACGTGTCCATTCAGGCGCAGGTTCTGGAACTGCTGGATCACATCCGCCGCGAGCGAAAGCTGGCGATGGTCTTTATCACCCACGATCTGCGGGTCGCCAGCCAGATCAGCGACGAAATCATCGTGATGCATCGCGGCAAGATGGTCGAGTATGGCCCACCGAGCCAGATATTCCAGCACCCCGAGCACGAATACACCCGGTCCTTGGTTGCGGCGATTCCGGGGGCGGCTGCGGCCTGACTCGAAACTTTCACCATTCGAACCCCATAGGGGTCGGCCAGTGCCGGCCCCTTTTTCGATCCTGAACCCGGCCTCGGACCCCTAAATCCCACCGTCCACACCACCTTGATGCTTCAAAATCCGGCAGTAGTTGTTTTTCACAATTAAAAAGTTGTGTTTTACAATCTTCTTTGTTGAGCGACGCGCGTTCCCGTCAAATCATGAACTTAAGATGACAGTGAGTTCGACATGAGTGACACGCCTGACAAACCCGATCATGTGACAGAGCCCTTTACCGTGGCGGGCCTGCGGATCGACGTTCTGGACGAGGCTTTCAGCTGGTACATCCGCTCGATCGACACGGTGGTGTCGCGTGATCTGGACCAACGCACCGCCCATCTGGATGTGGCCAAGGGCAAGGGCAAAATCACCACGCTTCTGCTGGTCGATGGCTATCCCGGTATCCGCCCCTCGCAGATCGCCGAGGTGCTGATGCGCGATAGGCCCGCCACCGGTCGCATCATCGATCACCTTGTCAAAGCAGGCGATATCCGCCGCGAGTCAGACGAGGACGACCAGCGCGCCCAATCGCTGTTCATCACCGAAAAGGGCAGCGCGTTGGCCCAAGAGGTGCGCGACATCATCCGCACCCAAGAGAACGATTTCTTTGACTTTATCCCCCCCGAAGACCGTCAGGAATTCATGCGGGTGCTCAAGCGGGCCTACATCAACATGAGGAACAAGCTGAAATGATCTGCAAGGTTGCTCTGATATCAGGGGCCAGCCGGGGCATCGGTGCGGCGACGGCCAAAACCCTGTTCGACGCGGGGTGGGCGGTGTCCTTGGGGATGCGTCATCCGGTGATGCCTGCGTGGGCGCAGGCCGACCCTGACCGGGTGCATCTGTTTGCCTATGACGCGATGGATGCGGGCGCTGCTCAGGACTGGTCGCAGGCCGCGATGGCGCGGTTCGGGCGGATTGACGCGCTGGTTGCAAGCGCCGGGATCATGATCCCCAAAACGCCGATCGAGATTTCCGATGCCGAGATGGCAGAGATGCTGGAGATCAACGTTCAGGCGCCGCGCCGTCTGGCTGCGGCCTGTTGGGACGCGCTCGGGGTGTCGGGGCAGGGACGGATTATCATGCTGGCCTCGCTGTCCGGCAAACGGGTGAAATCGGCGCAGGCGGGATCGTACTCGGTGTCCAAATTCGCGGTCGTCGGGCTGGCCCACGCGCTGCGGCAGGCGGGCTTTGATCAGGGTATCCGCTGCACCGCCGTCTGCCCCGGTTTCGTGGCCACGGACATGGCGATGTCCATCACCGACCGCGCCCCTGCGGCGATGACCCAGCCAGAGGATCTGGCCCGCGTGATCCAGATGCTGATCGACCTGCCGAACGAGGCAAGCGTCGCGGAATTTGCAGTGAATTGCCAACTCGAGGAGCGTTTCTGATGCCCGGCCCGTTTGTAGTCCCCGTTCACGGCGATCTGGACCTGCCGAAAAAGGTTGATGTGGTGGTGATCGGGGGCGGCATCATCGGATGCTCCACCGCGCTTGAACTGGCAGAGCAGGGCCTGAAGGTCGCGCTTTGTGAAAAGGGCGGGATCGGGCATGAACAGTCCAGCCGCAATTGGGGCTGGGTCCGCATCACGCGCCGCGATCCCCGCGAAGTCCCCTTGATGGCCGAGGCGCTGCGCATCTGGCCGACGCTGGCGGAACGCACGGGGCGGGACTTGGGCTATAAACGGTCGGGCATCGCCTTTGCCTGCGGGACGCCCAAGGATTACGCCGAACACGAGCGTTGGCTGGAGCAGCTCAAGGACTACCAGTTCGACAGCCGCATGATGTCCCGCGAGGAATTCGCGGCCATGACGCCGGGGTTCGAACTGCCCATCGAAGGGGCGCTATATACCTCCGCCGACGGGCGGGCCGAGCCGCAAAAAGCAGCCCCCGCCATTGCCGAGGCCGCTCGGGAACGTGGGGCCCATATTCTGACCGAATGCGCGGTGCGCGGGATCGAAACCAAGGGCGGCGCGGTCTGCGGCGTGGTCACTGAGCGCGGCGAGATTGAATGCGAGCAGGTCGTTCTGGCGGGGGGCGCTTGGTCCAGCCTCTTTGCGCGGAATACCGGTCTGCGGTTGCCCCAGCTGAAGGTGAAGAATTCCGTCATCCGCACCAAGCCGCTCGAAGGCGGGCCGGAGCACGCGATCTGGTATGATGGCTTTGCGATCCGCAAGCGGCAGGACGGCGGCTATACCATTGCAGACGGGTTCCGGAACATCGTCGACATCGTGCCCGATAGCTTCCGTTACATGCGCGATTTCATGCCCGCCCTCGGGGTCCAATGGAAGGCGCTGATGCTGAGGTTCGGCGGGCGGTTTTACGACGAGGCGCGGCTGCCGAACAAATGGGCCCTCAACGAGGCCAGCCCCTTTGAATATAACCGCGTCCTTGATCCCAAACCGTCCTTCTCGCTTCAGGACGAGGCGCTGCGCAATCTGCGCAAGGCCTTTCCCGTCTTTGAAAAGGCCGAGATTGCCCAACGATGGGCGGGGGCGATTGACGTGACCCCCGACGCCATTCCCGTGATTTCCGGTGTTGATGACATTCCGGGGTTCTACATTGCGACCGGTTTTTCGGGCCACGGCTTTGGCATTGGCCCCGCCGCCGGACGTCTGACCGCTGATCTGGTGCGTGGTGTCACGCCCTTGGTCGATCCCACGCCCTTCCGCTTCTCCCGTTTCTCCGACGGCTCGAAAATCGAGATCATCAGCGGCTTCTAAACTTCCCCCAACTGGTGCGGCGCCTGCGTGTCCACCTGACAGAGAACGTGTGCCTTGCGCTAGCCTCGATCTCTTCTCCTCCCTCAGCGCGAACAGGGAAATCAAGATGACTGACGAGAAGAAAAATTCCGCACATCTCAGCCGCCGCCAGGCCTTGATGATGATGGGGGCTGCTGGTGCGGCCTTGATGACGCCCATGGCGATTGGCCGCGACAAAGCCTTTGCCGCCAATGCCGATGCGACCGGTCAGCTGGTTCTGGCATTCTCCCAAGAGCCCACCGTGTTCAACCCTCTGATGCCCCACATCGAGGTGGACGAGGGCGTGTATTACGCGGTCTACGACACCCTGTTCGACTTTGATCCCGATGGTGAGTTCTTCCCCATTCTCGCTGCCGAAGTTCCCACCGTTGCCAATGGCGGTATCTCGGCAGACGGTCTGTCGTGGAAGCTGAAACTGAAAGAGGGCGTCACGTGGCACGACGGCACGCCGTTCACCGCCGAGGATGTGAAATTCTCGCTCGAACTGACCGTTGATCCCGATTTCCGCTCGTTCCGCTCGACCGGTTACAAGCTGATGCAGGACATCACCGTTGTCTCGGACACCGAGCTGACCTGGACCATGAGCGAACCCTTCGCCCCCATGGCGGCCATTCTGGCATCAACCTACATCGTGCCCAAGCACGTGTTCGACGGGGCCGCGGACAAGAACGCCACCATCCTGAACACCGCGCCCATCGGCACCGGCCCCTTCAAGTTCAAAAACCGGATGGCAGGCGATCACATCGAGCTGGAAGCGAATGCCGACTATCACATGGACGGCCCGTTCCTGAAGACGCTGATCATCAAATACGTGCCTGACTTAAACGTCATGTACACCCAGTTCAAATCGGGCGACATCGACGTCATCGGCCTGCAGTACATCACCCCTGACCACTTGGCCGAGGCGGAAACGCTGGACGGCAAGGTTGTCAAAGTGGCGGGCACCGCGACCTTTGAGTCCATCGGTCTGAACATGACCCGTCCGCAGTTTCAGGACAAAGCGGTCCGTCAGGCGCTGTACTTGGCGATCGACAAAACCTCGATCATCGACGCGCTCTATTACGGCGTGCCCACCCCGACCGAGACCTACATGCCGCAGCAGTCGTTCTACTATAACGACAGCCTGCCCAAACACGAGTTCAGCATCGACAAGGCGAACGCCATGTTGGACGAGGCGGGCTGGGAAAAAGGCTCGGATGGCATCCGTGTCAAAGACGGCGTGCGCCTGTCCTTCTCGAACTCGACCACTGCGGGGAACCACCTGCGGGAGCAGGCACAGCAGTTCATCCAGCAGACCTTTGCGATGATCGGCGTCGAGATGACGATCAAGAACTTCCCGCCTGCGGTCATGTGGGGCGACTACTGGATGAACTCCGAGTTTGACTCGGTCGTCGTTGGCCTGAACACGCTGGCGGGTGCGGACCCTGACACCTCGGATTACTTCATGTCCACCATGTCGCCCGCATTGGGTGGGTCGGGGCAGAACACCTTTGCCTACCAGAACCCCAAGGTAGACGAGCTGCTGACCAAAGGCGCGCAGAACTTTGTCCCCGAGGAACGCAAGGCGATCTATCAGGAAATGCAGGCCGTCATGCGCGAGGATCTGCCCTTCTTGCCGATGTTCCAATACGCGGTGGTCAAAGGCTGGAAAGACGACGTGACCGGCCCAACCCCCAACGTGAACAACCGGATCGATACATGGAACGTGCGCGATTGGGCGCGCACCTGATCCCACTCTCTTGGTCAGCCGCGTTACGCGGCTGACCTCCCCCAACGTTTACCTACATGAGGGGACATCATGGCCCGCTATCTTCTGTCTCGGCTCGGCCAGAGCCTTATCCTGTTGCTGATTGTGTCCTTTATCGGGTTCGCGGTGCTGACGCTGGCCCCCGGTGGACCCCTGTCGCAATTCGCGCTCAGTCCGGGCATGACACAGGAACAAATCGACAAGATCGCGAGCCAGATGGGCCTCGACCGCCCCGTGGTCGTCCAGTACTTCGACTGGCTCAGTCATCTGGTGATCGGCGACTGGGGCACGTCCTATCGGGACGGCCAGTCGGTGCTGCACGTGATCGGCAGCCACCTGTTCGCGACCCTGCTTTTGATGGGCACCGCGACCGTGATTTCCGTGACCCTTGGCAGCAGCATCGGCATCTACAGCGCCCTGCGCCGTGGCGGAGCGTTCGATTACACCATGACGGTTTTCGCGATGG
Organism: Donghicola mangrovi; assembly: GCF_013377535.1. GTDB lineage: Bacteria > Pseudomonadota > Alphaproteobacteria > Rhodobacterales > Rhodobacteraceae > Donghicola > Donghicola mangrovi. The sequence continues at coordinate 45,541 of NZ_JABCJE010000003.1, forward strand.
TCGCCCTGTCGATCCCGACCTTCTGGTTCGGTCTGATCGCCATCTACATCTTTTCCCTGAACCTTGGCTGGCTGCCCGCGGGCAACATGTACACGGTCGGTGACGGCTCGGTTCTGGACTATGTCCGCCACCTGATCATGCCCGCGACCGTTCTGGCGCTGGTCGATGTCGCGATCTGGAGCCGTTACATGCGGACCTCGACCCTGAACGTGGTGAACCAGGACTTCGTCCGCACCGCCAAGGCCAAAGGTCTGACCGGTCGCCGCGTTCTGTTAAAACACATCGTCGGCAACTCGCTGGTCCCGATGATCACGCTGGCTGGTCTGCAACTGCCCATGGTCCTTGGCGGTGCGTTGGTGACCGAGACCGTGTTCACGTGGCCCGGCATGGGGCGGCTGTTCCTCGATAGCCTCGGGTACTCGGATTACCCCGTGGTCATGGGGCTGTTGATGGCTTCGGCTGTTCTGGTTCTGGTCGGCAACCTGCTGGCTGACATCACCGTTGCGCTCATCGATCCGCGCATCCGCCTTGATTGAGGAACTGCCCATGACAACCCTGTCCACCAATTCCACCGAGCGCAAACCCCTTATCAAGTCCCGCGCCCTGCGCCGGTTCCTGAGCCACAAGCTGGCCCTGATCGGCACCGTCATGGTGCTGACCTTAACGCTAGCCTGTTTCGTCGGCCCCTACCTGCTGCCCTATGACGAGCTTTACATCGACCTGATGTCCCGTTTCGCCCCGCCGGGGACGAACGGCCACATCCTTGGCACCGACCCCTTGGGCCGTGATATTGCCGCGCGCCTGTTTCATGCGGGGCAGATTTCGATGGCGGTCGGGTTTGCGGTGATGATCATCGCGACCTGCATCGGGTCGGTGATCGGCGTGATTTCCGGCTATTACGGGGGCGCTGTGTCCGCGGTTCTGATGCGGGTCGTCGATGCCTTCCTGTCGTTTCCGTCGGTGTTCTTGCTGCTGGCGCTGGCAGCGTTCATCCAGCCCGGCCCTGTGATGATCGCCCTGATCATCTCGGCCACCAGCTGGATGGAAGTCGCCCGCATCGTCGAAGCCGAAGTCAAATCCCTGCGGAACCAGGACTTCGTCCAAGCGGCCCACATGCTAGGTCTGTCGAACCGCTGGATCATGTTCCGCGAGCTGCTGCCCAACGCCATTGGCCCCATCATCGTCGCCGCAACCCTGACAGTGGCCCGCGCGATCCTGCTAGAGGCCTATATCTCGTTCCTTGGCTACGGCATCCAGCCGCCGCTGCCCAGTTGGGGCAACATGCTGAACGGTGCGCAACAGTATCTGGCGAATGCACCTTGGCTGGCCATCGTGCCGGGGGTGGCGATCACCATTGCGGTTGCGGGCTTCAACTTCATCGGGGACGGCCTGCGGGACGCCTTTGACAGCCGCAGCGATTTGGGATGAGCCACGCCATGCGCAAGTTCTCGGAATTCAAGGACACTTTGTGGTACGCGACCGCGCCCGATGCGCCAGAGACAAAGGCGCTGAAGGGTGAGGTCAAAGCTGACGTTTGCATCGTCGGGGCGGGTTATTCCGGCCTGACCACTGCGCTGGAGTTGGCGCGGGCAGGGGTCTCGGTCGTGGTGCTAGAGCGCGAAGAGGTGGGGTTCGGCGGATCGGGCCGGAACGCGGGCCACTGCACGCCGACCTTCACGCACTTCAGCCTGCCGGAATTGCGCAACCACTTGGGCGCGCCCTGGGCCGACCGCCTGATCCAGCGCCAGACCCGCGCGAATGACAAAGTGGCGGCCATGATCGCCCGCTACAACATCGACTGCGAGTGGGAGCAGAACGGCTACGTCCAAGGCGCGCTATTCCCCTCTCACCTGAAAACCCTGCGCGGCCACATGGACAGTTACAACGCCGTCGGGGCCCGCACCCGTCTGCTGGATCGGGAAGAGGCACACGCCATCACCGGATCGCCCCGTTTCTACGGTGGCTGGTTCCACGAAGAGGCGGGCGGGCTGAATGCATTGGCCTATGCCCGTGGGCTGGCCCGCGCCGTGCAGCAAGAGGGTGGGGTGATCTACACCGGCACCTCTGCCCAAAGCTGCGATCGTCAGGGCCAGGCGTGGGTTGTCAAAACGCCAAACGGCTCTGTCCGCGCGGAAAAGGTGATCTATACAACGGGCGCCTATACGGTTGCGGGTTGGCCGAAACTGGATCAGACCTTCAAGATCATGCGGGTGTTCGTGGCGGCCACCCAGCCGATGTCCCCAGAGTCCCAAGCCGTTGTCCTGCCCAAACGGACCACGATCCAGGACGGGCGCGGCGACATCTACGTCTACAAATACAACCGTGAGAACCGGATTGTGGCGTCGATGTTCCCGATGGGTGCCCGTGGCCGCGACCCTGCGCTGACCCGCCAAATCCTGTCGGCGCGGCTAAAGTGGCTGCACCCTGACCTGAAGGAAGAACCGCGCTGGGACTTCTTCTGGTATGGCGAACTGGACATGCAGCGCCGGACGGTTCCGCGGCTCTATGGCCTTGCGCCCGGTGTGGTCGCGATGACGGGGCTGTCGGGGCGGGGTGTGCCAACGGGGTCGATGATCGGCGGCATTCTGGCCGATTGGGCGAAAGGTACGCCCGAAGCCGATCTGGACCTGAAGCTTGAGCCCCTCAGCCAGCAACCCCTTTACATGAGCATCGCGCCGCAGGCCGCACTTCGCGGGTACCGGCTGCGCGACAACTTGCGGGCCAAACTGCAAAATGCACCGCTCCCCCCATTTGCATGAAATAGGAGAACGTCATGCCTGGACCGAAAGTCGAACCGGTCGAGAATAGCCCCGCATTGCCCGAACAGGTCGATGTGGTGATCATCGGCGGAGGCATCGCAGGGGTCTCTGCCGCGCTAGAGCTTGTGGAGCGCGGGATGACAGTCGCCCTGTGCGAAAAGGGCCAGATCGGCGCCGAGCAATCCAGCCGCAATTGGGGTTGGGTGCGTCTAACCCACCGTGACCCCCGCGAAATGCCCCTGATGATCGAGTCCGTGCGCCTGTGGAAATCCATGGACGAACGCACGGGCCAAAAGACCGGCTATGTGCAGTGCGGGGCGACCTATACGGTGACCTCCGACGCGGCCTTGGCCTATGAAAAACGCTCGGCCGAGGAGCTGCAATCCTATCAAATCCCCGCCAAAGTCCTGAGCCCAGAAGAGGTCAAAGAGGCCTTTCCCGACTTTGACTTGGGCATCAAGGGCGCGCTGCACAATCCGCATGATGGCCGTGCGGAACCCCAGTCAGCGGCACCTGCCATTGCGCGCGCGGTCCTGCGCAATGGCGGGACGGTTCACCAGAATTGCGCGGTGCGGACGCTGGAAACGGTGGATGGCAAGGTTTCGGCGGTGGTCACGGAACATGGCCGGATCAAATGCGATGCGGTGCTGGTTGCGGGCGGCGTCTGGTCGCGTCTGTTTCTGGGGAACCTCGGGATCGAGCTGCCGCAGCTCTGGACCAAGGGGAATGTGCAGCGGATAGACCCCGTGCCGGATGGGCCCGAGGGGACGCTCAAACACCCCGAATTTGCGATGCGCAAACGTGCGGACGGGGGCTATACCATCGCTTCTGCCACCCCGAGCCGATATCAACTGACACCTGACAGCTTCCGTTTGTTCTTCAAGTTCCTGCCGACGCTGAAAAACGAATGGCGCAGCCTGAGTTTGGGGATCGGGCCCGCGTTCTTTGAGGCGTTGCGGATGCCGCGCCGCTGGACCGCGCAGGATGTGACCCCGTTCGAGAAGAACCGCATCCTTGATCCGGTGCCGGACACCTCCTTGCTGGACAAGGCTCTGGCCACGCTGAAAGAATTCTATGCCCCCTTCAAGGACGCCAAAATCGCGCAGCGGTGGGCGGGGTATATTGATGTCATGCCGGATGTGATCCCCGTGATCTCGGACACTTCGGGGGTCAAGAACGGCATTCAGGGGCTGTTTGTGGCGACAGGATTTTCAGGACACGGCTTTGGGCTGGGGACGGGGGCAGGGCGGCTGGCGGCGGACTTGATCACCGGCCAAGGTCCATGCGTCGATCCGACCCCCTTTCGCCTGAGCCGTTTTTCCGACGGCTCGAAAATCAGTCCGATGGGGGGCATCCTGCAACGCTGACGCTGCGCAACAAAAAAGGCAGGCCGAAAGACCTGCCTTTTCCGATGGTACGTGAGGCTGGGGAGTTAGCCCAGCAGACCTTTGCGAAGGGCTGCCATGTCCACGGTTTTTGACACAAATACAGCGCCGGCCTCGATGGCGGCGTCGTATACTTCGGGGTTCAGGGTCAGCACGCCGGCGGGCAGACCCGCGGCGCGAATGCGGCGGATGCCCTCGAGCGTGGCGGCGATCACATCGGGGTGGTTGGGGTTACCAACGTGACCCATGCTGGCCGCCAGATCGGCGGGCCCGATAAAGATGCCATCCACGCCTGGAACGGCGGCGATGGCTTCGATCTCGGTCATAGCCTCGACGGTTTCTACCTGAACCAGCAGGCAGATTTCAGCGCGGGCCGCCTTGTGGTAGCCCGCGATCTTGCCGAAACGGGTGGCGCGGGTCATGCCCGACACGCCGCGAATGCCCGCAGGGGCGTATTCCACGGCGGCCACAGCCTCGGCGGCCTCAACCGCATTCTGGACATAGGGGATCAGCAGGGTTTGCGCCCCAAGGTCCAAGAGCTTTTTGATTTCGGCCGCGTTCAGCGATCCGGGGCGCACGATCGGCGTCACCGGATAGGGAGCGATGGCCTGCAGCATCGGCAGCACCGAAATCGGGTCCAGCGGCGAATGCTCGGTGTCGAACATCATCCAGTCGAACCCGCAATCGGCCATCATCTCGGCCGCCAAGGGATCGCGCAGAGTGCACCAGATGCCGGTTTGCAGACGCATCTCTTGCAGGGCTGCCTTGAAGGCGTTCTTGTACAGATCGGCCATCGTTATCCCCAGTTATTCGAAGCTGACGCCGATGGACCCAAGCGGGCCGTAATCGGCATAGATCACATCACCCGAGGCGATATCGACAGGGCGGGTAAAGGACCCACCCAGCACGATGTCACCCTTCTTGAGGCCACCCCCCAACGGCGCCAGCTTGTTCACCAGCCACGCAATCCCCGCGGCTGGGTGCCCCATGATCGCGGCAGACACACCGGACTCCTCGATCACGCCATTCTTTGACAGGGTCGCAGCGACCCAACGTACGTCCAGATCAAAGGGGCGGAAAATGCGGCCCCCCAGAACGATTGCCCCAAAGGCTGCGTTGTCGGCGATCGTGTCGGTGATCGCGCGCGGCACCTCGGTGCGGTAGTCGATGATTTCCAGCGCGGGCGTCACGTATTCGGTGGCGCGCATCACGTCGTGCATCTGGCAACCTTCGCCCTGAAGATCCTCGCCCATGACAAAGGCCAGTTCGGTTTCGAGGCGCGGCTTGATGAAGGTGCCCGCAGCGATACGGGCGCCGTCCTTGAACAGAGCGTCGTCAAGCATGACGCCGTAGTCGGGCTCGGTCATCTTGCTGGCCATCTGCATGGCGCGGCTGGTCAGGCCGATCTTGCGGCCAACGATCTTGGCCCCTTTGGCGATGCGCCCCTCGGCCCAGCGGCGCTGGATGTCATAGGCGTCCTCGATCTCCATCTCGGGATAGGTCTTGGACAATTGAGGGACAACGATCCGGGTCTGCTCGGCGGTCAGCAGGGATTCTGCTGCCGCCTGACGCTGTTCGTTCGAAAGCATGAACTGGTCCTGTGGTTTAGAATGCGGCGGTCGCGGTCGGCAGGATGACAGCGGCCTGAGTAATTTCTTCGACAACAAATGCGGCGCTGCCGAGCAGGGCGCAGCCGGTCATCAGGATGATGACGGCGGTGGTGAACAGGGTGACGTTCGCATCGCACAGGCCCAGGATCGGCAGCTTGAAGGGGGGAACGCCGTTCACTTCGTCCACCAGATGGCCGCCATAGATCGGGCGCATCGCAACCGCAGTCCAGAAGCCGCCATAGGCGCAGACCGACAGGATCGCGGCGATCCAGATGGGCCATGCGGTGTCACCGGCGGTCCAGATCAGGACCAGCGCCAGAATGGCGATATAGACGTAGGACATCACCTGCCAGACGCAGTGAAAGCGCGCGTGCGGGGTCCAGCTGGGGTTGAACCAGTGGGTTTTGTTCGAATCGAACAGGAAAGGGATCAGGCTGTAGCCGAGCGAAGAGATCGTCAGCAGAATTTTGGCTGCGAGTAGCATCTGGGGTCCTCCCAAGGGTGTGGAAATAGGTCCGCTCCTCAACGGATCGAGTGTATCGTAATATGGTACACTGTATCATAAAATGAGCATGAGTCGCGAATCTGTCAAGCGCCCTCGCACGGGGTGCGGGGCGCTTGGCGGGGCATTTCCCGCAAATTCAACAGCTTGGGCGTTGTAAAATTCTTAGATCGAGGGGCCGAAACGGTCCTGGACCGCGCGGCGGAAGGACAGCAGCGCCGCCTTCAGATCTTCTTCGCGGCGCTTGAACCGCGCTGTCGGCATCGCGATCGAGATGGCCAATTTGCGGCCGCCGATCTCGGGTAGGGTGGTGGACATCGCGCAGGCATCGACGCCGTATTCCTCGCGATCGATGAACAGGCCGAACTCGGCAAAGGCTTCGACTTGGGCCAGCAAACGCTCGGGGTCGGTGATGGAGTGGCTGGTCATTGCGGGCATGCCTTTGGCGCGCAGCAGGGCCAGTGCTTCGTCGCGGGGCATCTGCGCCAGATGGGCTTTGCCGTTGGCGGTGCAGTGGATGGGATGTTCGCGCCCGACAAAGGAAATAACGCGAATATCCTCGTTCGAAGCGATCTGTTCGATCACAATCACCCGCCCGTCGTCCAAGGCCGTCAGGTCGATGTTGTCCCCGATTTGGGCGTGCAGCTCCTCCATCAGGGGCATCAGCAGGGTGCGGGCGTTCAGGTTCACCTTGGCCCCCAGACGCGCCAGCTCCATGCCCAGAAACACGCCCTGATGGCCGGAATTCTTGGTCACCAGCCCCTCTTTGTTCAGGGCGCCGACCATGCGCTGGACGGTGGATCGGGCCAGTCCGGTGGCTTTGGCGATCTCTCCAAGGCTGCTGCCCTGATGGTCGGCAATCGCGCGCAACACGGCGATCGCCTTGGAAATCGACTGTCCGTCACTGGCGCGGGGTTTTTCTTCGGCCACCTGCTTGCTCCATCCGGTCTGCGAAAAAGTCTTTGTCAAACAGCTACTCCCCCTTGGGCGCATCTTCAACGCCGCGCGGCGACGCACCGCGAATTGATTCATTTCGGGCAAGGCTATTGACACGAATCCAACCTTACCGCATTTTGGTATAGTGTATCGTATATTGATACAAGCACATTGCACCCCGACCGGACACGCGCCGGTGACCGCAGATCCACGCAAGGAGGAGCGCGTGGTTCCGGCCAAGGGAGGGGCGCATCAGGGAGGAATTTCATGCTTTCACGACGTCGCCTTTTGAAGGGCGCGGCCGCCACTGGCGTGCTTGGCGCTGTTTCCAACTTTCCGCTGCCGGCCTATGCCAAGACCCGTCCGATCAAGATCGGGTTCGTCACCCCGAAAACCGGCCCGCTCGCCATTTTCGCCGAGCCCGATGAATTTGTGCTGTCCCAGTTCCGCACCGCGCTTGCGGACGGGCTAGAGATCAACGGCGCCAAGCATCCCGTCGAATTCATCGTCAAGGACAGCCAGTCGAACTCGAACCGCGCGTCGTCGGCGGCGCAGGAACTGATCTTCGAGGACGAGGTGGACATCATCGCGGCATCCTCGACCCCCGACACCACGAACCCCGTCGCGGATCAGGCCGAGCTGAACGGCGTGCCCTGCATCACCAACGACACCCCGTGGCAGCCGCATTTCTTTGGCCGTCAGGGCGATCCGAAGGTGGGTTTCGAATACACCTACCACTTCTTCTGGGGCCTCGAGGACGTCATTCAGGTGTTCATGTCCCTGTGGGACGCGGTCGGCACCAACAAGGTCGTGGGCGCGATGTGGCCCAACGATCCCGATGGCAATGGCTGGAGCCACCCCGAACTGGGCTTCCCCCCTGTGATGCAGCAGGCGGGCTACAAACTGGTCGATCCGGGCCGCTACCAGAACATGACCGACGATTTCAGCGCGCAGATTTCAGCGTTCAAGGAAGCAGGCGTCGAGATCATTTCGGGCGTGATGATCCCGCCGGATTTCACCACCTTCTGGACGCAGGCCGCACAGCAGGGCTTTAACCCCAAGGTCGTCAACGTCGCCAAGGCCAGCGAATTCCCGCAGGCGATGGCCGCGCTCGGGGACCGCGCCGATGGTCTGTCGGTCGAGGTCTGGTGGCACAAGTACTTCCCCTACATGTCCAGCTTCAACGGCCAGAGCTGCGAGGCCCTGTCGGATGCCTATGAGGCCGCGACCGGCAAGCCGTGGACCATGCCCTTGGGGGCCAAGCACTCGCTGTTCGAGGTGGTCATCGACACCCTGCGCCGCACGCAGGATCTGGACAGCCCCGAAAGCATCGCCGAGGCGATCCGCACCACCGATCTGGCCACGGTCTTTGGTCCGGTGAACTTCCAGACCGGTCCGGTGCCCAACATCTCGAAAACGCCTGTTGCGGGCGGGCAGTGGCAGATCGAGGGCGACAAGCCCGTTCTGCACATCGTCACCAACAGCCACACCCCGTCCATCGGTCTGACCGGTGCGATGAAGCCGATCGCCTGATCGACCGGCGCGACCCTGCTGCGGGTCGCGCCCCTTGATGTGGAGGGAACCGTGCAACCACTTCTCAGCCTTAAAGGCGTTAACAAACAGTTCGGGGCGCTGACCGTTTCGGACAACATCACCTTTGATCTGCCAAAGGGGCAGGCCTTGGGGATCATCGGGCCGAACGGCGCCGGTAAATCGACCCTGTTCAACCTGATTGGCGGGGCGTTGCCGCCGTCCTCGGGGACCGTGTCGTTCAAGGGCGCGGATGTCACCCAACAGCCCGCGTCGGTGCGCTGCCGTGCGGGGATCGCGCGGTCGTTCCAGATCCCGCACCCCTTTGTCGGGATGAGCGTTTACGAAAACCTGCTGGTCGCGTCGTCCTTTGGCGGTTCGGGGCATCGCAACCCCAAAGAAGCCTGCCGCGAAATTCTGGATCGCACCGGCCTTTTGCACAAGGCGAACCGCCCCGCGGGCAGCCTGACCCTGCTGGAGCGCAAGCGACTGGAGCTGTCCCGCGCCTTGGCCACGGGGCCGGAACTGCTGCTGCTGGATGAAATCGCCGGCGGCCTGACCGAGGCCGAATGCCACGAGCTGGTGGAAACCATCCAGGGCATTCATGCCAGCGGTGTCTCTATTATATGGATCGAACACATCGTTCACGCGCTGCTGGCTGTGGTCGAGCGGCTGATCGTGATCGACTTTGGCAAGATCGTCGCCGAGGGCGAGCCCCGCGCAGTCATGTCTGATCCGTTTGTTCAGGAAATCTACATGGGGATCTCGGTCGATGACCAAGCTGCTTGAGGTGTCCGGCCTGACCGCCCATTACGGCGACTTTCAGGCCCTATTCGGTGTCGATATGCAAGTCGAAGAGGGCGAGACCGTCGCCATCATCGGCTCGAACGGCGCCGGTAAATCCACGTTCCTGCGCACCCTGACCGGCCTGCGCCCGTCCAAGGGGCAGGAGATCCGGTTCTGCGGCCAGCAGATCGCGGGCCTGCCTGCGGACCAGATCCACAAGCTGGGTCTGGCCATGGTCCCCGAGGGGCGCCGCCTGTTCCGGTCCCTGTCGGTCGAGGAAAACCTGCTGATCGGGGCGGCTGGCAAACGCAAGGGGCCTTGGGACCTGAAGAAAATCTATGATCTCTTCCCCGATCTGGTGGCCAAGCGGAATAACCCCGGCACGGCCCTGTCCGGCGGTCAGCAGCAGATGGTGGCGATCGGGCGCGCGCTGATGTCGAACCCGTCCTTGCTGCTGTGCGACGAGATCAGTCTTGGCCTTGCGCCCAAGGTCATCAAGGACATCTACGAGGCCGTTCCGATGATCCGCGCCCAAGGGACTTCGATCCTGGTGGTCGAACAGGATGTCAGTCAGGCGCTGGCCGTGGCGGACCGCATCTATTGCTTCATGGAGGGGCGCGTGTCCCTGACGGGTACGCCCGACAGCCTGTCCAAAGAGCAGATCGCAAACGCATATTTCGGAATAGGGGAGGCCGCCTGATGGTCTGGATCAACTCGATCGTCCAAGGCGTGATGCTTGGCGGTCTATATGCATTGTTCGCCGCGGGCCTGAGCCTGATGTTCGGCGTGATGCGGTTCGTGAACATCGCCCACGGGGATTTCATCGTGGTCGGGGCCTATCTGATCCTGACCTTTGTGGTCAGCTGGGGGCTAAGCCCCGTGCTCGGGGTCGGCATGGTTCTGGTACTGCTGGCGGTCGCTGGCTACATGAATCAGCGCCTGCTGCTGAACCGCGTCCTGGGCAAGGATATCCTGCCGCCGATCCTCGTGACCTTTGGCATGTCGATCATCATCCAGAACGGTCTGCTCGAGGTCTTTTCCGCCGACAGCCAAAAGCTGCAAACCGGCTGGCTGGAGACCACGAGCGTCCAGCTTGGCGACCAGTTCGCCGTGGGGCTGCTGCCGTTCCTGATGTTCATGACGGCGGTGGCGGTGATCGGTCTGCTGCAATTCGTGTTCTACAAGACGCCCTTGGGCCGGATGCTGCGCGCGACCTCGGATGATCCGGAAATCGTGCCACTAATGGGGGGCAACAACGCGCATACCTTTGCTTTGGCGACTGGACTTGCTTCGCTGGTGGTCGGGGTCGCGGGCATCTGGCTGGCGATGAAGACCAACTTTGACCCTGCCGCCGGTCCAGCCCGTCTGCTGTTCGCGTTCGAGGCGGTGATCATCGGTGGCCTTGGCAACATCTGGGGCACGCTGCTGGGGGGGATTATCCTCGGGGTGGCGCAAACCGTCGGCGCGCAGGTGGATGCTGGCTACCAGATCCTTGCCGGACACCTTGCCTTCTTGCTGGTGCTGGTCATCCGCCCGACCGGCCTGTTCCCGAAAGTGAGCCATTAACATGACCATGATCGCACAAACCGGCGCGGCACCGCGTCTGCAAACCAGCCTGTCTGTCATCATCCTCGGGGCCACGCTGGCCGCGCTGGCGACCGCGCCCATGTGGGCAGGCCGCGCCGAATTGCGCCTGTTGATGGAGGCGCTGAGCTATCTGGCCTTGGCCCAGATGTGGAACCTGCTCGCGGGTTACACCGGTCTGGTGTCCGTGGGGCAGCAAGCGTTCGTGGGCCTTGGGGGCTACATGTTCTTTGGGCTGGCTATTTTCGGCGGGATGGGCGTGCTGCCCGCGTTGGGGTTGGCGGCCGTGGGCACCGCGATCATCGCGATCCCGACCGGCTGGTTGGCCTTCCGCCTGAACGGCGCCTACTTTGCCATCGGAACGTGGGTGATCGCCGAGGTCTTCCGTCTGGGCATGGCCCAGGTCGGCTCGCTTGGCGGTGGCTCGGGGATTTCGCTGCCCGTGGATGTGGCTCGCTCGCTGGCCGATGGTCGGGCAGAGCGCGAGATGGCCATGTATTACATCGCCTTCGCCATCGGTGTGGCTTCGGTTGCACTGGTCTGGGGCTTGCTTCGGTCCCGTTGGGGTCTGGCGATGACCGCGATCCGCGACAGCGAACTGGCCGCCGAGACCGTGGGCGTCAGTACCCGCCGCCTGAAGTTCATGATCTATGTCCTGACAGCAGGCTTCACCGCGCTGGCCGGAGGGTTCCTGTTCCTGCAAAAGCTGCGGATCACGCCGGACGCGGCCTTTAGCGTGAATGACTGGACGGCCTTCGTGATCTTTATCGTCGTCATCGGCGGCATCGGCACCATCGAGGGGCCGATCATCGGGACGGTTCTGTTCTTTGCCCTGCGTCAGGTCGCGGCGGATTGGGGGACGTGGTACCTGATGCTGATGGGGGTCATCGCGATCTCGGTCATGCTGGTGGATAAACGCGGCATCTGGGGCCGGATCGAGAGCCTGACCGGTTGGCACCTGTTGCCGGTGAAACGTACCCTCGATTGAGTCGCAATGCCCGTTGGACATTCGGAAAACCCGCGCTGGACTGGCGCGGGTTTTTGCGTGGGCCCTGCGCGTATTGCCGCATCATACGCGAATATGTAACCGGCGGGATTTCGCGAATTTCCCTTGGACCCCCTTGGATTGGGGGCCGTTGCGTAAATTCCCTCAGCAATTCGGCAATTTGCGCGGATAAAGATACATTCCAGCTGAACTATAAAAAGTATATATAGGAAAGGCGGTATATCCTGACCTGACGGATTTGCTAGCGTTTGCTCGATTTGATCGAGGGCGAGTTCATGACAGAGTCCGGTGGGGCTATCGGCCACAAAGTTATTCCACTCAAGAAATGGCTTTGGAATTCCTATATCAGCGCGGCGCTTATCCCGCTTTTGCTGATCGAATTGACCTTTCTGGGGATTTACTGGGGTACGGGCGAGTTCGTCTATGACAAGGGCGCCCAAGCGGTCACCGAGATGTCCCGCGACGCCCTGTCCGATGCCGCTGGCCGCGAGGCGCAGACGATTTCGCGCCGCCTTGCCACGGTCGAGGCACTAACCAAGGTTTACGCCGATGCCACCGGCCAGTCGCTGGAGCGTGCCCCCGATGCCAGTGACGCCGAAAAGGCCCGCTATGCCTATGGGCCGGACGGGGTGTTTTACACGACCGAAAATAACGGGGGCTCGGCGGTCTATTTCAGCGGGATTGTGCCCGTCACTCTGGAAAAGCAGGACAAGGTCTGGCGCACCGCCCATCTGGACCCCTTGATGAAATCTATCGTCGAGGCCGATCCCCTGATCGCGCAGATTTACCTGAATACCTATGACAGCCTGAACCGGATTTATCCCTATTTAGATGTGCTGGAAATCTTTCCGCCGAAAATGGATATCCCCAGCTATAACTTTTATTACGAGGCCGACGAGGTTCATAACCCCGAGGGCAAGGTCGTCTGGACCGACGCTTATATCGATCCGGCGGGGGCAGGGTGGATGGTGTCCTCTATCGCGCCGGTGAAATCCGCCGAGCGGCTCGAGGCCGTGGTCGGGATCGACATAACCATTTCGAACATCGTCGAGCAGGTTCTCGACGTGTCCTTGGCGGGCGAAGGCTACGCGATGCTGGTGGGGCGCGACGGGACCATTCTGGCCTTGCCCCCGCAGGGCGAAAAGGATCTGGGCCTGACCGAATTACTGGATCACCGCTATGACGAGGCCATTCTGGACGACACTTTTAAACCGTCCGAATTCAACATCTTTCGCCGCAGCGATCTGGGGGGGCTGGCGCTGGCGATGCAGGATGCCGAGAGTGGCGTCATGGACCTGCAACTCGAGCATCCGGTCATGGCCTCTTGGTCCACGGTTGCGGGGCCGGGGTGGAAGCTGATCGCCATCGCCAACTCTGACGTGCTGCTGCAGCCGTCGAACACCCTGCGCACGACCCTTGGGACGGTCAGCAAGATCATGTTGGCGGCGCTGGTCATCTTCTACTCGATCTACTTTGCGGTGCTGTGGGGGCGGGCCTCCAAGATGAGCGCCTCGGTCGCGCAGCCGCTGGCCGAACTCGAATCCGACATGGCCGAGATTTCCGCAGGCGGCACGCTGGCCGCGCAGCGCGTCCACTCGGTCGAGGAATTGCAGAACGTGAACCGCCATCTGGTGAAGATGAGCGCCAAGCTTTCTGCGGCCTCGCGCGCCAAATCGGCTTTCTTGTCCGCCATGAGCCACGAATTGCGCACGCCCCTGAACGCGATCCTTGGCTACACGCAGCTGCTGCAAATGGCCGAAGGGCAAAAGATCGACGCCACCAAGATGGCCGATCTGGAGCAAATCTCGCGCTCTTCCACCGAACTCCTGCTGCTGGTCGAAGGGGTCATGGACCTGAGCCGGATCGAGCAGGGGACCCTCGACACGTCCTTTGAGGCGGTGGATGTGGTGCCGCTGATCCGCCACGCCTTTGTCGCGCTGAAACCGCTGGCTGATGCCAAGGGCGTGACGTTTGACCTCGACGTGCCCCATGGTGGCGAGACCTTGGCCCTGACCGACGCAGGCGCATTGAAACGCATCCTGTCGCAGCTGATCTCGAACGCCATCAAGTACAACCGCGATGGCGGCAAGGTGACTGCGCGCCTGCGGGTGTCCGAGGATGACACCCTCTGGATCGATATTCAGGACACCGGAGTCGGCATCCCCGAGGAGCGCCAGCAAGACGTCTTTACCCCGTTCGAACGCATCGGCCACGAGAATAGCAGCGTGTCGGGGGCAGGGGTCGGCCTGTCTATCACCCGCCGCCTGATCGAGATGATACGCGGCCACCTGACCCTGACCAGCGAGGTGGGCAAAGGCTCGATCTTCTCGGTGCAGGTGCCGCGCCCGTAAGTGTATGACACCTCAGACTCAGCGCACCCCGTCCGGTCCTTCGGGCGGGGTTTGCCTTTCACAACTGTTTGAAGGGGCGCCGCACACCCCCGAAAACAAGGCCTAGTTTGCGCTAACTTAACCTCAGCTACACATGTTGTGAAATAATCTTAAAATACTCTCCCTGAAAGCCCTGCTACATCCCCGCGACAAGCTGCATAGCGTTGTGGGAGGACAGCATGACAGTAGATGACCGCGCACCTGCGCGTTCCAACGTTTCGTTGGCACGCCGTGCATGGAACATCCGGCGCAAAGCCCTGCAAATGGGTGAAGTGCAAGGCCAAGGCTACATCGGGCAGGCGCTCGGCATCGCGGATGTCTTGGCAGCTTCTTATTTTCACGCATTGGATTATCGCGCGGACGAACCCGAGTGGGAAGGCCGCGACCGTTTTCTTCTGTCGATCGGCCATTACGCGATCGCGCTTTATGCCGTTCTGATGGAAGCGGGCATTCTGCCCGAAGAGGAGCTGGAAACCTACGGGATGGATGACAGCCGTATGCCGATGTCGGGCATGGCGTCCTACACCCCCGGGATGGAAATCACCGGCGGTTCGCTGGGTCATGGCTTGGGCATCGCAGTTGGGATGGCGATGGGTCTCAAGCGCAAGAAAAACCCCGCGTTCATCTATAACCTGATGTCGGACGGCGAACTTGGCGAAGGCTCCACCTGGGAAGCCGCCATGTCCGGCGCGCACCATAAGCTGGACAACCTGATCTGCCTCGTGGACTTCAACGACCAGCAGGCTGACGGTAAATCGACCGAGATGTTGTGCTCGGAGCCTTTGGGCGACAAGTGGTCGGCGTTCGGTTGGTTCACCCAGCGCGTCGACGGCAACGATCTGGACGCCGTCGTTGCGGCGATGGATGCGGCCCGTAACAGCGATCACAACGGCCCCCGCGTGATCATTTTCGACACCACCATGTGCAAGGGCGTGCCGTTCCTTGAGCAGCGCGAGATCACCCACTTTGTCCGCGTGGATGCTGATGAATGGGGCAAGGCTCTGGACGTTCTCGAAGAAGGAAAGCCCGCATGACCATGGCATCGATGGCGCGCAAGTACGAGGCGCGCAAAGTCACCCCCAAAGAAGAACGTCAAGCCACCAGCGCAATGATCGCATCGCTGGCCGCCGAAGGGTACGACACCGTTTCGGCGCCCTTTGGTCAGGCTCTGGTTCAGGCGGCCAAGGCGGACGAGCGTATCGTTGGCCTGACTGCGGACCTTGGCAAATACACCGACCTGCACATCCTGGGCAACGAGATGCCCGACCGGTTCTACCAGATGGGCATGGCCGAGCAGATCCTGATGTCCGCCGCCGCCGGTATGGCCCGCGAAGGGTTCATCCCCTTTGCCACCACCTATGCCGTGTTCGCCTCGCGCCGCGCCTATGACTTTATTGCCATGGCCATCGCCGAGGAGAACCTGCCGGTGAAAATCTGCTGTGCGCTGCCCGGTCTGACCACCGGCTACGGCCCCAGCCACCAAGCGACCGAGGATCTAGCGATCTTCCGCGGGTTGCCCAACATGACCATCATCGACCCCTGCTGCGCCGATGACATCATGGGCATGGTCCCCGCGATGATCGCACACAACGGCCCCGTCTATTCGCGCCTGCTGCGCGGCAAGGTGCCCTCGGTGCTGACCCGCCACAAGCCGGACTACAAGTTCGAACTGGGCAAGGCGCAGATGATCCGCGAGGGCAAGGACGCGCTGGTGATCTCGACCGGTTTCATGACCATGCGCGCGCTGGATGCGGCCGAACAGCTGGCCAAGGACAACGTCGATGTGGCCGTGCTGCACTGCCCGACCATCAAGCCGCTGGACGTCGAGACCATCGTCGCCGAAGCGTCCAAGGGTGGGCGTCTGGTCATCACCGCCGAGAACCACACCAAGGTCGGCGGTCTGGGAGAGGCAGTCGCCGGTGCCCTGCTGACCAACGGCGTTGCGCCCAAGTTCCGCATGATCGGCTTGCCGGACGAGTTCCTCGAGGCGGGCGCACTGCCGACCCTGCACGACATGTACGGCCTTTCGGTTTCGAAGGTCGTCGAACAGATCAAGGGGTGGCTCTAAGGGCCCCCCGCGAAAACAAGAACCACTAACACACTACTTCGGAGGAGAGGCTCATGGGCCTACTGGAAGGTAAATTCGCAATCGTCACCGGCGCAGCTTCGGCACGCGGCCTTGGTAAAGCGACCGCAAAACTGTTCGCCGAGCACGGCGCAACCGTCGCGATCCTGGACCTGGATCTGGACGCAGCCAAAGCCGCAGCAGCCGACATCGGCGAGCAGCACATCGGTCTGGCATGCAACGTCACAGACAAAGCCGCCTGTCAGGCAGCCGTCGACGAGCTGGTCGCCAAGTGGGGCCGCATCGACATTCTGGTGAACAACGCAGGCATCACCCAGCCGCTGAAGTCGCTGCAGATCGAGCCCGGCAACTATGACGCCGTTATGGACGTCAACCTGCGCGGCACCCTGTACATGTCGCAGGTTTGTGTACCCGTCATGCAGGCGCAAAAATCCGGTAGCGTTGTTAACCTGTCGTCGGTTTCGGCACAGCGCGGCGGCGGCATCTTTGGTGGCCCGCACTACTCGGCGGCCAAGGCAGGCATTCTGGGTCTGACCAAAGCAATGGCGCGCGAATTCGCACCCGATCAGGTTCGCTTCAACGCAATCTGCCCGGGCTTCATCGCGACCGATATTACGGGTGGTAAACTCACCCCTGAGATGAAAGTAATGATCCTCGAAGGCATCCCCATGGGCCGCGCTGGCGAGGCATCGGATGTAGCAGGCTGCGCTCTGTTCCTGGCTTCGGATCTGTCGGCATATTGCACCGGCACCGAGGTTGATGTGAACGGCGGCTCGCTCATCCACTAAAGCTCCTCCGCAGCGCGTCCGGAGGAGTTCGCGCTGCGGCCTTCACACCTAGTTAGTAACGAGGAGAGACTAATGAAATCCGTTGTTTACGCAGCACTTGCCGTGACCACCATGGTGGCGGGAACTGCAAATGCAGCCGAAGTAATTTTTGCCCACGGTGCAAACCCCGGCAACCCCCGTTTTGTCGCCGCTGAAAAGTGGTCCGAGCTTTATGCACAGTGCTCTGGCGATACCGTAAACCATGCGCCTTCGGGCACCATGGGCGATGACGTCGAGATGCTGACCTCTGCAACCGCAGGTGTTATTCAGGTTACTGCCAACAGCCAAGGCGCCATGAGCCAGATCGTCCCCGAGATCGGTCTTCTGGGTCTGCCCTTCCTGTTCAACGATCTTCCCAGCGCATGGAAAGTTCTGGACGGCGAAGTCGGCCAGATGCTGGACGAGCGCGCTCAGAATTCCGGTCTGAAGATCCTTGGTTTCTGGGATAACGGCATCCGTAACGTAACCCACCTTTCCAAGAACGTCTCGTCGCCCGAAGACCTGAAAGGCATGAAGATCCGCACTCCCCCGGATCAGATGACCGTCGACATCTTCGAAGCACTTGGCGCGTCGCCCGCACCGCTGGCATGGTCGGAACTGCCGACCGCGCTTCAGTCGGGCGTATTCGACGGTCAGGAAAACCCGCTGACCAACATCTACTCGGCCAAGATCCACGAGATCACCCCCTATGTCACCCTGACCGGTCACAAGTACGAGTCGACCCCCGTGGTTGCTGGTCTGGCATGGTGGGCAACTCTGGATCAGGCGCATCAGGATTGCGCTCTGCAGGCCACTGCAGAAGCAGGCAAACTGCAGCGCGAGCTGAGCCAGGACGGCGACGTGACCCTGCCCGCAAAGATGGAAGCCGAAGGCGCGATCTTCGCCGAAGCTGACAAGGCCGCCTACAAAGAGGCAACCGCGTCGGTCTATGCGAAATACGCTGAAACCTACCCCGAGCTAGTCAAGGCTCTGCAAGACGCGACGGCCCAGTAATGAACGCTGGCATCGGCGTGAACCCGAGCGAAGCGGAGGGGGTGCATCAGCACCCCTTCCACCGTATCGTCACGCAAATCATCCGCTTGATCGCCTTTTCGGGTAAAGTGATCGCGGTCGCTACGATTGTATTTATGTTCTTTGCGCTGCTGGCCAACGTGGTCCTGCGGTATGCCTTCGGGTCGGGGATTTCCTGGGCCTATGAAATCCATGCTCTGCTGCTGCCCTGGCTGGTTGGCGCGGGTGTGGTCATCGCCGCTGCACGCGGCACGAATATCGCGATCACGATCCTGCCCGACATGCTGGCGCCCGAGCTGCGCCGCGGTCTGCTGGTCGTCATCGAAGTCGTTCTTGTCATTATTTGCGTGACTGTTCTGCAATCCAGCAAGCCCATCCTGATGGCGTCCAAATTCCAGACGCTCTCGACCTTGGGGATCAAACAGTACTGGGGCTACCTCAGCCTTGTGTATGCCTTTGCCGGCATGGCCTGCATCTCGGTTCTCGAGGTGGTGCGCCTGCTGACCGGTGCATCCGTTGCAAACAGTGACGCCGAGCGTCGCAGTCTGAGTTAAGGGAGAGCACCATGACCGGACCTATGATCTGGGTTTTCTTGATCCTTCTGGCGTTTGCCGTGCCGATCGGGCAGGCGATGCTGGGGGGCGTGGCCGCCGCCCTATGGCTGGACGGCAAACCGCTGGCTGTGATTGCGCAGCGTCTTTACACCCCGACCCAAAGCTTTCCGATGCTTGCGATCCCGTTCTTTATTCTGGCGGGCAACCTGATGATGTCGGGCCGGTTCGGTCAGTATCTGGTGAACATCGCGCGCCTGTTCGTGGGCAACATGAAGGGCGGTCTGGGGCAGGTGTCGATCATCGGCTCCGTGATGTTCGGCGGGGTGTCGGGCTCTGCGGTGGCGGATGCTTCGGCGATGGGGAACGCACTGATCCCCGTGCAAAAGCAGCAGGGCTATCCTGCGGGCTTTGCGGCGGCGATAAACTCGGCGTCCTCGACCGTGGCGGTTCTGATCCCGCCGTCGATCCCGCTGATCCTGTTCGGCCTTGTGTCGAACGTGTCGATCGTGGACCTGTTCGTTGCGGGCATTCTGCCGGGCGTCCTGCTGGGTGTCGGCATGTTCACCACCGTCTGGTGGAGCGCCCGCAAGAACAACCTGCCGCGCTCGCCGCTCGAAGGGGGCTTTCAGGCCTTCAAAGGGCAGCTGGTTGCCGCCATCCCCGCACTGATCATGCCGCTCTTCGTGATCGGCACCCTGCGCTTTGGCATTGCGACCCCGACCGAAGTTTCGGTCATGGCCGTGGCCTATGCGCTGCTGATCTCGGGCGCTGTGTACCGTGACCTTGGCCTGCGTGATATCTGGAATGCCTTGGTGGACACCGCCACCATGACCGGCGCGGTGATGCTGATCATCATGGCGTCCTCGACCCTCCAGTGGGTCATGACCGCCGAGCGCGTGCCCCAAGAGCTGGCCTCGTGGGTGGCTGCCACCTTTGCCGAGCCGTGGATGGTCATCCTGATGCTGAACGTGGTGATGCTGATTGTGGGCGCGTTCCTTGACCTTCCGGCGGCGGTGCTGCTGCTGGGGCCGCTGTTCGTGACCATCGGTCAGTCCATTGGTCTGGATCTGGTGCAGTTGGGTCTGATGATGGTCGTGAACCTTGCGATCGGCCTTTATACCCCGCCCGTTGGCACCACCTTGTTTATCTCGATGGGGATTGCTGATGCCAAGCTGGGGGAAACGGTCAAAGCCCTGCTGCCCTTCTATGGTGTGGCGCTGCTGGTTCTGCTGCTGATCTCTTATGTGCCGTTCCTGACGATCTACTGATCAACGGCACATCGCAAATTTCGAACGCGGGTCCATTCGGGCCCGCGTTTTCGTTTGAGTGACGTAGCGTGATTTCCGCCCCGTCTGGACAGGCTGCACCGCGCCCCCCACCATGCCGCCTAAGTGGCGCAGGGGAGAGCGCCGCGGACTGAAAAAGGGGAGAGTTTCATGTCCACATCCGATCCTATTGTCATCGTCGGAGCCTCGCGCACCGCTATGGGCGGGTTTCAGGGGGCGCTGTCCGGCGCCACTGCAGCCGAGTTGGGGGCCTGCGCCATTTCCGGTGCTCTGGTCGGGGCGGGCCTGTCTGCGGATGCGGTGCAAGAGGTGATCATGGGCTGCGTTCTGCCAGCGGGGCAGGGGCAGGCTCCGGCGCGTCAGGCGGCTTTGGGCGCAGGGTTGCCCCTGTCTGCGGGGGCGACCACCGTGAACAAGATGTGCGGATCGGGGATGAAGGCCGCGATGCTGGCCCATGATCTGCTGCTGGCGGGCAGTGCCGATGTCATGGTCGCTGGCGGGATGGAAAGCATGTCGAACGCCCCCTATCTGCTGCCCAAGGCGCGGGGCGGCTACCGGATGGGGCACGGGCAGGTGATCGACCACATGTTCCTGGACGGGCTCGAGGATGCTTATGATCGCGACCGCCTGATGGGCACCTTTGCTGAGGATTGCGCGGGTAGCTACGGTTTCACCCGAGAGGCTCAGGACACCTATGCGCTGACCTCCTTGGATCGCGCACAACAGGCCATCGCAAACGGCAAATTCGTGTCCGAGATCACCCCGATGACCGTCCGCGCAGGCCGCAGCGAAACCACTGTGGATACCGACGAACAGCCCGGCAACGCGCGCCCCGACAAAATCCCGACCCTGCGCCCAGCCTTCCGCGAAGGGGGCACGGTGACGGCAGCCAACAGTTCTTCGATCAGTGACGGGGCGGCGGCGATGGTGCTGATGCGCCTGTCAGAGGCCGAGCGCCGTGGCCTCACACCCCGCGCCATTATCCGCGGCCACGCCACCCATGCCCACGAGCCGAACCTGTTCCCCACTGCCCCCATCGGATCCATGCGCAAGCTGTCCGAGAAAACTGGCTGGAACCTGAACGACGTGGATCTGTTCGAGATCAACGAGGCCTTCGCCGTGGTCGCTATGGCCGCCATGCATGATCTGGGACTGCCCCATGACAAGGTGAACGTCCACGGCGGGGCCTGCGCGCTTGGCCACCCCATCGGGGCATCGGGTGCCCGCGTAATGGTGACCCTACTGGCCGCGTTAGAGACCTATGATTTGCGGCGCGGCATGGCGTCCCTTTGCATCGGAGGAGGAGAAGCCACCGCCATCGCCATCGAACGTGTCAACTAAGTGGTCATAAGAATGTTGTGACCCTTTCGGCCTTTGGTTTTTTGATCAAAAGGGCTAAGTACAGCGCGGGATGCGAATCCCGCGTAAATCGGCGTGCCGTGGCTTGTGGCTGACTGGCAGTTCTCATATACGCCGATGTCCTGTGCTGATCGCCAACCGGAAGGCAGAGACATGATCCAGACGCCCTATTACCTGATCGACAAATCGCGCCTTTTGCCGAACATGGAAAAGATCGCGTGGCTGCGCGAGCATTCGGGCGCCAAGGCTCTGCTGGCGCTGAAATGCTTTGCCACTTGGTCCGTCTTTGACATGATGAGCGAGTATATGGACGGCACGACCTCCAGCTCGCTGTTCGAGGTCAAACTGGGCCGCGAGAAGTTTCCTGGCGAAACCCATGCCTATTCGGTCGCGTGGTCGGACCACGAGATCGACGAAGTTCTGGCCAGCTCGGACAAGATCATTTTCAACACCGTGGGTCAGCTGTCCCGCTTCGAGGAAGCCAGCCGCAACCACACCCGTGGCCTGCGCGTGAACCCCGGTGTGTCGACCAGCGGCTTTGATCTGGCGGACCCTGCGCGTCCCTTCAGCCGCCTTGGCGAACACGACCCCAAGAATATCGAGCCCGTTCTGGACCAGATCAGTGGCTTCATGTTCCACAACAACTGCGAGAACGCGGATTTCGACCGTTTCGACGCCATGCTGAACAGCATCGAGCAGCGGTTCGGCTATCTGATCCGCCAGATGAAGTGGATCAGCCTTGGCGGCGGCATCCACTTCACTGGCGAAGGCTATCCGCTGGACAAGCTGGCCGAGCGTCTGAAACGCTTTAGCGAACAGAACGAAGTGCAGGTTTATCTGGAGCCCGGCGAGGCAGCGATCACCAAATCGACCACGCTCGAAGTGACCGTTCTGGACACCCTGTTCAACGGCAAGAACCTGGCCATTGTGGACAGCAGCATCGAAGCGCACATGCTGGACCTGCTGATCTATCGCGAAAGCGCACGGATGGAGCAGTCGGGCGATCAGGAATGGATGGTCTGCGGCAAATCCTGTCTGGCAGGCGATATTTTCGGGGAATTCAAGTTCCCCAAGGCTCTGCAGGCCGGTGACCGCATCAGCATTCAGGATGCTGCCGGTTACACTATGGTCAAAAAGAACTGGTTCAACGGCGTGAAGATGCCCGCTATTGCGATCCGCGAACTGGATGGCACCGAGCGTCTGGTCCGCGACTTTACCTACGAAGATTTCTCGGCAGCACTGTCGTGAATTTGTCGCCCAAGGGCGTCATGTATCGAACTTAACCTGTAAACCAAAGGGGGTTCCCTACGTTGAAAAAGAACGTACTCATCATCGGCGCTGGTGGCGTCGCTCAGGTCGTGGCGCACAAATGTGCGCAGAATAACGATGTGCTTGGTGATATCCATATCGCCAGCCGGACCCTCGCCAAGTGCGAGGCCATCCTTGAGTCGGTCCGTGAAAAGGGCGCGATGAAGCAAGAGGGCGTTCTTGAAGCGCACCAGGTCAATGCGATGGATACCGCCGCAGTGGCCAACCTGATCCGGACCACCGGAGCAGAGATTGTGATCAACGTGGGCTCGGCCTTTGTGAACATGTACGTGCTGGACGCGTGCATCGAGACCGGCGTTGCCTATATCGACACCGCCATTCACGAAGACCCCGCCAAGATTTGCGAAACTCCGCCGTGGTACGCCAACTACGAGTGGAAGAAGCGCGAGCTGTGCGCCGAAAAGGGCGTGACCGCTATTCTGGGGGCAGGCTTTGACCCCGGTGTTGTGAACGCCTTCGCGCGCTATGCGATCGACGAATACATGGACGAAGTGAAGTCCATCGACATCGTGGACATCAACGCAGGCTCGCACGGCAAGTACTTTGCCACCAACTTCGACCCCGAGATCAACTTCCGCGAATTCACTGGCGTCGTCTACTACTGGGAAGACCAGCAGTGGAAAGAGACCACCATGTTCGCCTCGGGCCGTGACTGGGATCTGCCGACCGTTGGCACCTGCCGCGCCTATCAGTCGGGCCACGACGAAGTGCACTCGCTGGCGGCCAACTATCCGAACGCCGACGTGCGTTTCTGGATGGGCTTTGGCGACCACTACATCAACGTCTTCACCGTGCTGAAGAACCTTGGCCTTCTGTCCGAGCAGCCCGTGAAAACCGCCGAAGGTCTGGAAGTTGTTCCGCTGAAAGTGGTGAAAGCAGTGCTGCCCGACCCCTCCTCGCTGGCGCCGAACTATACTGGCAAGACCTGCATCGGCGATCTGGTCAAAGGCACCAAAGACGGTCAGGACGTCGAGGTGTTCGTCTACAACGTGGCCGACCACAAGGAAGCCTACGAAGAGGTTGGCTCTCAGGGCATCAGCTACACCGCCGGTGTGCCGCCCGTTGCTGCCGCGATGCTGGTTGCGACCGGCGAGTGGGATGCCAAGACCATGAAAAACGTCGAAGAGCTGGACCCCAAGCCGTTCTTCACCATCCTCGACACCATCGGTCTGCCGACCCGTGTGCAGGTTGGTGGCCTTGGTGGCACCGACAAGGCGTGGAACGAATAATCCGTCTATCAGACGGTCAAAGGGCGGGGATTTCCCCGCCCTTTTTCATTTGTAGTTCGCGATCTCGACCAGATTGTTGTCCGGATCGCGCAGATAGACCGAGGTGATCGGCCCCGTCGCGCCAGTGCGATCCACGGGCCCTTCTTCGATCTGCAAACCGTGCGCGGTCAGGTGGGCGATCACGTCCTCTAGCGGCGTTTCGGTGATCAGGCAGAAGTCCCCCGATCCGGCGGTTGGATGCATGGCCTTGGGTTCGAATTCGCGCCCGACCTGATGCAGGTTGATCTTCTGCGCGCCAAATCGCAGCGCCTTGCGGCCCGCGCCAAAGGTTTCCACAGTCATCCCCAAGGCCTCATAAAACGCGCAGGTTTCGGGGATCGAGGCCACGGTCAGGACGAAATGGTCGATGCGGGTGATCTGCATGTGGGCCTCTGAAATAACTGTCGCTTGGGGATTGGTTTGCAGATAAACGGGCGCAATGGAATCTGAAAACACCTTCGACATCTTCTTGGTGGCCCCTCCGGGTCTAGAAAACGTGGTCGCCGATGAGGCCCGCGAGCGTGGCTTTGCGGGCGTGACCCAGCAGCCGGGCGGCGTGACAGTGCGCGGCGACTGGCCCGAGGTCTGGCGCGCCAACCTGCAACTGCGGACCCCCGTGCGCGTTCTGGCCCGTTTCGCCAGCTTCCGCGCGATGCACTTGGCGCAGCTGGACAAACGCGCCCGCAAGATCGACTGGGCCGCGCTCTTGCCCCAAGGCGTGACGCTCAAGGTCGAGGCCACCTGCCGCAAGTCCAAGATCTACCATGACCGCGCCGCCGCCGACCGCGTGAAAACCGCGCTAAAGGACACCGTGGGCGCCGTGATCGACCAAGAGGCCGAGCTGGTGATCAAGCTGCGGATCGAGGATGACCTCTGCACGTTCAGCATCGATACCAGCGGCGAGAGCCTGCACAAACGCGGCCACAAGGAACTGGTGAACAAGGCGCCCATGCGCGAAAACCTTGCCGCCGCGTTCCTGCGCCAGATGGGCTATGACGGCACGCAGGCGGTGCTGGACCCGATGTGTGGCTCTGGCACCTTTGTGATCGAGGCAGCGGAGATGGCGGTGGGTCTCTATCCCGGTCGCAGCCGCAGCTTTGCCTTCCAGACCTTGCGGAACTATGACGCCAAGGTGTTTGACGCATTGAAAGCGGGCGTTCAGCCCCGCGAGGTGCCCGCGCAGTTTTACGGCTCTGACCGTGACACGGGCGCGATCCGCATGAGCACCATCAACGCCGAGAAAGCGGGGGTAGGGGGGCTGACGGCCTTTGCCCACGCGGCGGTCAGTGATTTGCAGCGTCCTGACTGCGCGCCCGGCATTGTGATCGTGAACCCGCCCTATGGCGGCCGGATCGGCAACAAGAAGCAGCTATTTGCCCTATACGGCGCGCTGGGGAAAACCCTGATGGCGCAGTTCAAGGGCTGGCGTGTGGGGATCATCACCACGGACGGCGGTCTGGCAAAAGCAACGGGGCTGCCGTTCCTGCCGACAACCCCGCCTGTGCCTCATGGTGGGATGCGGATCACTCTTCACCAGACCAATCCGCTGGCCTGATCAGGCCGGTTCGGTCGTTTTGCTGCGATCGGGGACAAAGTCCGCGGCGTCCCCTGCATCATCCATGCTCAGGTCGAAGACGGGCTTCGGCTCTGGCATGGGCACGTCCACCAGATCGGCGATATGCTCGGCATCGGTGGTTTCAGTGGCGTCCTCGGACAGGCGGAAGATGCGGATCGAATCCCGCAGGGTTGCCGCCTGAGCCGACAGTTCCTCGGCTGTCGCAGACATTTCCTCGGAGGCGGCCTCGTTGGATTGGGTCGCGCCGTCCAGCTCGATGATCGTCGTGCGGACCTCTTGCGCCCCCAGAGAGATTTCCGAGTTCGCCCGCGAGATGTCACTGACCAGCGTCGAAGTGCGCTCGATCTCGTCGACCAGTTTGTTCAGCATTTCACCGGCGATCTGGGCTTCGGACACGGTGTTCTTCGAGATGTCGCCGATTTCCCGCGCGGCGGTCTGGCTGCGTTCGGCCAGCTTGCGCACTTCGGAGGCGACCACGGCGAAACCACGGCCATGCTCGCCTGCGCGGGCGGCCTCGACCGCGGCGTTCAGGGCCAAGAGGTCGGTCTGGCGGGCGATTTCCTGCACCACGGCGATCTTTTCCAGAATGTCCTTCATTGCGGACATGGCCTGTTTGACCGCTGCGCCACTCTGACGGGCCTCTTGGGCGGCGCTTTCGGCCACCTTCTCGGTCTCGATCGCGTTCTCGGCGGTTTGGGCGATGTTGGCGGTCATCTGTTCGATCGCAGTGGAAACGCGCTCGGACGAGGCGGCCTGACGGGTTGCCGAAGTGCTGAGGCTGTCCGATGTCTCCGCCATCTGGCTGGAGCCGATGGCCACGTTGTTCGCACCTGTAGAAACCTCGCCGACGATGCTGCGCAGGCTGGTGACCATGCGGTTCAGGTTGTCCAGCAGATCGCCGATCTCGTTCTTTTCCTTGTGGGTGGCGGTTAGGGTCAGGTCCCCATCCGCCACGCGGGCGCTCAGGTCATTGGCCTTGGCAAACCCGCGCGAGAGGGCGCTGATGATCCGGTAGGACGCAAACAGCGACAGCGCCGCTGCGACCCCCAAAAGCCCCAGCGCGATCTTGCGGGAATGGTCAAAGGCCGCGCGCGAGTCTGCCAGTGCCTGCGCCATCCGGCCTTCTTCGTTGTTCTGGACGGTGGCGATCAGCGTGGCCATCTCGGCATCCACCAAAGAGCTGTTCACATATAGCAGCTCGCCGGCCTTGGCCGCGCCGCCAAAGGTCAGCACCTGCATCACCTTCTTGTTCAGGGTGTTCAGCTCGTCGCGCAGGGACACATAGTTATCCAACTGGCCAAGGGTTTCCTCGGTCGCGCCGACACGGGCTTTGTCGATGGCGGCCTGCTGATTGTCGCCAAGGGCGCGCAGCTCTGCCTTGAACTGGCGGCGCTGCTCTTTGTTATCCAGCATGATGTAGTCGCGCATGATCCGCTGGATGGTGTTCTGCTGTTCAGCCAGCTCGTCAAAGGTGCGGATATGGGCAAAGTTCTCGTTTACGATGGCTTCGCTGCGATCCTGCATCTCTTCGAGTTCATAGACGACCAGCCCACCCATGCAGGCCAGCAGCACGAGCTGGATCAGAAAGGTGGCAGCAAGCCTGAACTTGATGGAAAATTTCATGGCGCATCCAACTGGAATAGGGGTGTCTTGCGCCGCGCCCACACGTCGGGCGGGCGCGCGAGCGTTCCCCAAAGTTTAGCGGCTGTGGCTGGCAGACGGGATCGTTCAAGAGGCTAGGTCAGGCGCGAATTAGGATGGTCGGCGCGTCGAATGGGATTCAACGCCATCACAGGCCGATTGACCGCAGCACCGGAATTTGCGACCCATTGGCCGAATTCTTTGCGGAGCACATCTTATGGCCAAGCCGATTTTTGTCCTGAACGGACCGAACCTGAACATGTTGGGCACCCGCCAGCCCGAGGTCTATGGCTATGACACGCTGGCCGATGTCGAGGCCAAGTGCCGCGCAGTGGCCGCCGACTACGGGTTCGAGGTCGTCTTTGCCCAGAGCAACCACGAAGGCGAGATCGTCGAACTGATCCAGCGCGCCCGGCTTGAGGCCTGCGGTATCGTGATCAACCCCGCCGCCTATACCCACACCTCGGTCGCGATCCGCGATGCGCTGGTGACCTGCGACATGCCCAAGTTCGAGGTCCACATCTCGAACGTCCACGCGCGCGAGGCGTTCCGCCATCATTCCTATGTGTCCGACATCGCGACCGCTGTGATCGCCGGTCTGGGGATCGAGGGTTATCTGGCCGCCATCCGCCGTCTGGTGCAGCTGGTCTGATCCAAAATCGGGGGCGTGCGTTCACCATAGGAAACGCCGGTTCCCCTGATGTCCATTCAAGGCGCCCGTTTCCCCGCGAAACGGGCGTTTTTCTATTCCGGCCCGCGCCTTGATCTGGATACTGCCCCCAAGCACCGCCACAAGGTGCGGGAAACTCCAGACGACAGGCCCCTCATGACCGGTTCCATCCGCCGCAACCCAGCGACATGGCGCAAGACGCGAATAGCGGGTGATCTGGCGTTTTCCGACACATCTTCCCGTTTGCGACGCGCTACAGATTCCGTCAGGCAGGCTGCACTGCGTCACCAAAGGGGAAACCACGCGGGCCGAGGCGCAGTAACGCCGCAATCAGACTTCTAGCATTAGACCGACCGTTCAAGGATCACACGAATGACCAAGTATGCCCTGACCGTCACCTGTCCCTCGACCCGCGGGATCGTGGCCGCCATCGCAAACTACCTCGCTGACACCGGCTGCAATATCACCGACAGCTCGCAGTTCGACGACAAGGAAACCGGCAAATTCTTTATGCGTGTGAGCTTCACAAGCGAGCAGGGCAAAGATGTCGCCGAGCTGGAGCAGGGCTTTGCCGGCGTAGCCACCGAGTTCGAGATGGAGTTTGCCTTCCATGACGAAACCGAGAAGATGAAAGTCGTCATCATGGTTTCGCGCTTTGGCCACTGCCTGAACGACCTGCTGTACCGTTGGCGTATTGGCGCGCTGCCGATCGACATCGTGGCGGTGATCTCGAACCACATGGACTATCAGAAGGTCGTCGTGAACCACGACATCCCCTTCCACTGCATCAAGGTCACCAAAGAGAACAAGCCTCAGGCCGAGGCCGCGATCATGCAGGTTGTCACGGACACCGGCGCCGATCTGATCGTTCTGGCGCGCTACATGCAGATCCTGTCGGACGAGATGTGCCAGAAGATGTCCGGCCGCATCATCAACATCCACCACTCGTTCCTGCCGTCGTTCAAGGGCGCAAATCCCTACAAACAGGCCTATGAGCGCGGTGTGAAGCTGATTGGCGCGACCTCGCACTATGTCACCGCCGATCTGGACGAGGGTCCGATCATCGAGCAGGACACCATACGCGTGACCCACGCCCAAAGCCCCGACGACTATGTTTCGCTGGGCCGTGACGTCGAAGCGCAGGTTCTGGCCCGTGCGATCCACGCCCACATCCACCGCCGCGTCTTCCTGAACGGCAACAAGACCGTGGTCTTCCCCGCAAGCCCCGGTTCCTACGCCTCGGAGCGTATGGGCTGAGCCTCGCGCCACAATTCGAGAATCTACGGCCCTCGGTGAAAACCGGGGGCCTTCTTTTTGCCCGAATTGGAAAAAGGGAATCGGGTGGCGCTGACTAATCCCGAGGGCGATCTCTTGCAAAAATACAAAATTGAGACGGCATTTTTTGGCGGGCCGCACTGTTTGAAAGCCATATACCAAAGCACAGACCGGTGGTTTCCCTATCAGATCGACAGAGTAGGGCCTGTGGGCAGGGCTCTGGATGAATTGAAATCACAGGTTACACAAGTGACGGTTGCGTCCGTTAGTCCGACTGCGATTGCCTGTGGATAGCTCTGGAAAATAGCGAGATTCGAGGGGGCTGGCGCTTTTTGTCGGGGTGCCTTAAGGCGGCGCTCTGAGCCGGAATCGCGATTCCTGTGCTCTGTGGATAACCGGGAATCTGCTCGGGACTTGGCTTGGTTAGGGGGCGAAGTTCTCGTGAATCTGGCAGGCCGGGTAACCTGCCTAATTTTGCACATTAGTCGCTCATCATTCAACATTGTTGCAAAAATATAGGATCACTACCCTGTGAATGGGCAATTTATGGTCCGGAATTGACGGGAATTGTCCGATCGCGCGTGATTTCGGCCACATAGGACCAAGCCTACCTAAAAATACTGGAGATTGTGTCCGAAAGAAGGTAGCTTGGTACCCAATGGTAATAAGGCCACGCAAGAAGACGGGCCTATTTGAGGCGGAGCAGAGCAATGCAGTCAGTTGACTATGTCGTCAAGGACGGCACGGGTGCCGTTTATCGTGGCGGTCTGGCCGGAGAAGGCGGACAAACAGTTCTTCAAGTTACAGGTGGTCAGGAGATCTCTCTGAACCTCGCACGTAGTTCGGTGATGAACTACGTCCGTGAAGGTTCGAACCTCCAGATCGCACTGGCGGACGGTCGTGTGATCGTTCTGGAAGATTTCTTTAACGGCGCAGAAAGCAAGCTGTACGTCTCGGCCGATGGCGAGCTGTCGCAAGTTGTGATCACCGGCGAAGATGGCGTCGCGACCTTTGGCGGTTACGCAGACGTGGCAACTTGGGGCAAATGGAGCCCCTCGGACGACCTGATCTTTGTCGACGGCGACGAAGTTATGGCCGTTGTTCCCGATGACGAAGCTGTTGCAATGCTTGCTCCCGCTGCGCTGGCAGGCCTTGGGCCGGCAGGTGCTGCTGCGGCTGCTCTGCTGGGTCTGGCCGCACTGGCCGGTGGCGATGATGACAACGGTTCGGGCGGTAGCGACTCGAGTGGCGGCGAAGAAGAGACTGTCATCCCGACCGTCGATCCGGGCACGCACACCATCACTTCGGACGAAGACACCCAGACCGTTGCCGTAACCGGTACCGCGCCTGCTGGCTCGACCGTTGAAGTTGTTATCGGCGACCTGACCCTGACCACCACCGCCGACGACAATGGCGACTGGGAAGTGACCACCTCGCCGGGCAATATCCCCGAAGAGGGAAGCAACATTGCCGAAGTCACCATCGAAGATCCCGATGGAACCGTCACCGAATTGGAAGGCCCGACCTTCTTCGTGGACACCATTCCGCCGGAAACCAGCCTGACCGACGGCGTTGTGTCGACCGACGATATCTGGAACGAAGCCGAGTACGATGATCAGGACGGCGTTCTGATCAAAGGCGAAGGCGAGCCCGGTTCGACCGTATATATGACCATCGATGGCGTGACCCACAGCGCGGTTGTTGCTGACGATGGCACCTTTGAGATCGCGTTCACCTCGGACGAAGTTGCCGACGGCGACACTGATCCCGATGGCGTGCGTGAAACCGAAGTGACCTACTATGCCGTAGACGAATACGGCAACGTTGAGGAAACCCACACCGACACCCTGTCGCTGGATACCGAGACTTGGGTCACCGCAGACTATGAATCGTTCGCGAACGAAGGCACTGCCTACGACGACGACTTCACCGCAAACGCGGAAGAAGTTGCTGACGACGGCGTCACTCTGACCGGCACCGCCGAAGCTGGCGCAACCGTACACATCCGTGTCGGCGGCGAGCAGGGCACCACCGAGTACACCACCACCGCCGACGCGGACGGCAACTGGACTCTGGTTGTTCCCGAGGACGAAGTCGAAACCGGTGACCGCTATGACGTTCCGCTGTACATCTGGGCAGAGGACGAGCAGGGCAACACCGCGGTCGAGGGCAACCCCGACGCCGAAGTCAACGATGGCACCGTCAGCGCGACCGGCACCGTTTACGTCGACACCGTCGTGACCAACTTGTCGATCGACGATCTGACCCCGACCGGCACCGTGTTCAACTATGCGGACACCAAAGATGGCCTGACCCTGACCGGTACCGCCGAAATCGGCGCGACCGAAGTCTATGTCACCATCAACGGCGACGACAGCACCCGTACTCTGGCAACCGTTGATACGGCGACCGGCGAATGGACCGTGACCTTCGATCCTTCGGTTGTTCCGGCAATCGACAACGGCGAGCTGGATGTTCAGCTGGACGTGACCGACATCGCGGGCAACGACGACGGCATTGGTGACGACTACGGCGATGACACCACCATCACCATCGACAACGTTGTTCCCGAAACCCTGACTGCTGCGCAGATCACCTACGACCGTACGGACGTTGTGACCCAGGGCTTCAACTCGAACAGCGATGTCGAGACTGTCTCGATCCACTCGGTGAACGAGAACGGCGCGACCACTGAAATCGGTTTCGAAACTGTAGAAACCTCGAGCTACACCATCATCTCGCTGGATGAGGGCATCTCGGGTACCGACGGTTACGATGCGATCCTGACCAACTCGGACGATGCAGGCAACTCGTCCTCGGTCTATGTGGCTCTGCTGGACAACGACAGCACCGCAGTTGACGTCGACTGGAGCAATCTGGACGAGTTCAACATCGACTCGATCGACTTGTCGTTCCTGCCCGATGCGACCCTGACCCTGACCGAAGAGCAGATCATCGGTCTGTCGGACAACGGCGACAAGGTAACCATCTCGGGTGACTCGGATGACACGGTGACCATCACCGGCGCAACCGACACCGGCGCGAACGAAACTGTGGATGGCCAGACCTACAGCCTCTACACCATCGGCGACGATGGCGCGACCATCGCGATCGACGACGACATCCAGTTCAACACCTGAGCTGAGCACTGAATAAATAGAGGGCGGCGCAGACAATGCGCCGCCCTTTGAGGCCCGCACCGATACAAAAAACAACACGGTGCACCGAGCGGAGTTCTGAATACATGAGACGGGCAGCGACACTTGCTGCCGGCGTTGCGGTTTTTGCGCTGGCTGGCTGTTTCGGCAAGAGTTACGAAGAGACCACAGGGGCTCAATTCGCGGCCACTCCCCCCAAGCAGGGGGCTTTGGCGACTCAGGAGCAGCGTTCCGAAATCATTGAAATTCTGCAGTCTCGTCAGAGCCTGCTGCCGCAGGGGTCGCCGTTCGACACTGTGGCTGATGCCGTTATGGCCGCCAACGCCCGCGCCGCCGAGGCCGAGTTGCGCGCTGCCCTGCTGCGTTCCAAAGCAGCGGATAAAAACTGGCTTCCCCAACTGGGTCCGTCGATCTCGCTCACCAGCATGAGCGACTTTGTGGCCAGCCTCTTCATCGAACAGGTCCTGTTCGACAACGGCAAGCGCAAGGCAGAACGTGAACTGGCCCGCGCCGACGTCGAGGTTGCTGCCGTTGCCCTGTCCGCGAACAGCAACGCTCGCGTGATGACCGCGCTCGAGCTGTATCTGCGCGCCGAAAAGGCTCGCGCCCGCGTGGCGATCACCCGTCAGGCCGCCGCAGACATGACCGAATTCATGCGCATCATGGAGGCCCGCGTGGCCGGTGGTGTGTCGGATACCTCGGACGAGCAGGTTCTGCGCCTGAAGCTGGACGAAGCCCGCGAAACCCTGAATGCCGACCTAGAGGGCGAGCGTACCGCGCTGGCCGAACTGGCCGCCATGTCCGCTTTCCCGCTGGACAGCGTGACCGGCGTGTCTGACGTGCCGCTGTTCCCCAATGGGGTCGAGCCGCTGGACGTTCTGAACGCCCGCGCCGAACTGGACCGCGACGTAGCTCAGACCAAGATCGAACGCGCAGGCTTCTTGCCCAAGCTGACCGCTGGCGGCACCGCCAGCAGTGCCAGCACCGATCTGGGTCTCGCGATCGAGACCGACAACATGATCGGCCTTGGCACCGGCGCGGCCCTTGGCGCGATCGAGGCCGAAAAGCAGGCAGCTGCGGCCCGCATCAAGCAGGCCCAAGAAGATTCAGACCGCAAGATTGCGCGTCTGCGTGAAAACCTGGCCTCTTTGGACCGTCAGAGCGCGAATACCAGTACTCTGGCGTCCCAGTCGGTCTCCAACTACCGCACCTTCCAGGAGCAGTACGAGGCAGGCCAGCGTCAGGTGATGGATGTGGTGAGCGTTTACGAAACCATGGTGGCGCGTCGGCTCGAGCATGTCGGGCTGAAATACGATGCCATCCTGACAAAGCTGCAGATGGCCGAGGAATTCGGTCTACTGGTAAACGGGGATGACGTATGAGCAAGGCACCGATCGCTCTGACCGTAACACCCGGCGGCAAAGACGCCGGCAAAGCCAAAGCGGTTCTGCCGCCCGACGTCACGCCGCCCAAAAAATCGGCGAACCCCATTCTGGGCATCGCACAAATCGCGACCAAATGGGCGACCAAGCCCAAGGCTGACCCCGAAGGCCGCGCCAAAGCGCGCGCTGAACTGGCGTCGGTCTATGCGGGCTATCTGGGCCTGAACGTGCCGCCGCGCGATGTGCTGGACGCCATGATGCGGGCCGGGGGCGCCGATGCGACCCAGCCCAAAGCTTTGGCCGCCGGTCTGCAAGCTGCGGGTCTGCACACCAAGATCATGACCGTGGGCGCCCTGACGCCCGCACACTGGCCCGCGATTGCGCAGATGGTCAGCGGTCAGTCCATTCTGGTGCTGGACCAGATCGGTAGCGAAGTGGTGATCTATGACACCTCTTGCATCGACAACCGCGCCTATGTGCCCCTGACCGAATTCGAACCCTTCTTTGCTGGGGTTCTGATCCGCGCCGAAGTCACCGTCGAGCAGATCAAAAAGATTCACACCCCCGAGCAGGACGCCTCGCACTGGTTCTGGGGCGAGTTCCCCAAGTTCAAGCGCCAGATCGGTGAGATCGCTCTGGGCTCGCTGATCGCCAACATTCTGGCGGTGTCGGTCGCTCTGTTCTCGCTGCAGGTTTATGACCGCGTGATCCCCCACCAGTCCGAGGCAACCCTCTGGGTTCTGGCCATCGGTGCCTTGGTGGCGCTGGGTCTGGAAGCCATGATGAAGCTGGCCCGCGCCCGACTGATGGACTCGGCCGGTCGCCAGATCGAGCTGAACATCCAGCGTATGCTGATGGAAAAGCTGCTGGGGATGCGTTCGGACCGCCGTGGGGTGTCGTCCTCGCAACTGTTCGGGGCGATGCGGGAATTCGGCGCTGTGCGCGAATTCTTTACCGCCGCGTCGATCGGTTCGCTGGCGGACCTGCCGTTCATTTTGGTGTTCCTGCTGCTGGTCGCCTCGATCGCGGGTAGCGTGGTTTGGGTTCTGATCCTTGGCGGTGTGCTGATGGTCATCCCCGGCTTCTTCCTGCAAAAGAAGATGATCCGCCTGACCCGCGAAAGCCAAGGCGCCTCGACCCGTTCGGCCCGCCTGCTGCACGAAACCATTTTCGAACTCGACACCGTTAAAACCCAACGTGGCGAAGACCGTATCCGCCGCCTGTGGGGTGAACTGACCGGCCTGTCCTCGATCAAGTCGAGCGAGCAGCGCCGCATGGCGACCGCACTGACTTACTGGAGCCAAGGCATCCAGCAGGCGACCTATATCGCCGCTGTGGTGACCGGCACCTATCTGGTGTTCGTCGGTGAGTTCACTGTGGGTTCGATCATTGCCGTCGGTATTCTGACCAGCCGTACCTTGGCCCCGCTGACCCAGCTGGCCGGTACCTTGGCCCGTTGGTCGAACGTTCGCGGTGCGCTGGACGCACTGGACGCGATTGCCGAAGCCGAACAGGATCTGGCCGAGGGCCGCACCTATCTGCGCCGCGACAAGCTGGAAGGCCGGTTCGAGTTCCGCAACGTGCAGTTCAAATACGACCGTGACGGGGCTCCGATTCTGGACATCCGCGCGCTTGCCATCGGCAAGGGTGAATCTGTCGCGGTTCTGGGTGTGAACGGTTCGGGTAAATCGACCTTCCTGAAACTGCTGTCGGGTCTTTATGCGCCGACCGAAGGCCGCATCATGATTGACGGCGTCGACATGGGCCAGATCGCTCCCCGCGACCTGCGTCGCAACATCGGCTATCTGGGTCAGGACGTGCGCCTTTTCGCGGGCACCCTGCGCGAAAACCTGAACCTGCACCAGCTGGAACGGGACGACGAACGCCTGTTCGAAGCCCTTGATTTCGCTGGCCTTGGCCCGTTCGTCAAAGGCCACCACAAGGGTCTGGATCTGGAGATCACCGATGGTGGTCAGGGTCTGTCCGTCGGTCAGCGTCAGTCCATCGGTTGGGCGCGCATCTGGCTGCAGAACCCTCCGATCGTGCTGCTGGACGAACCCACCGCGTCGCTGGACCAAACGCTGGAAGCCACTCTGGTCAGCCGTCTGGAAAGCTGGCTGCAGGGGCGGACCACGATTGTTGCAACGCACCGCCTGCCAATCCTGTCCTTGACCAAACGTACGCTGATCTTCCAAAACGGCCGCATGGCAGTGGATGGTCCGCGCGAAGAAGTGGTTGCCCATCTGACTGCCAACGCGGCAGGTAAGATTACGAGGTAAGCTGATGAGTACCCTAGCCACAGAAATGGAAGGTCGGATCAAAGGCTCTAGCCGGATCATCTGGATGACGGGCTTGGTCGTCGTGGTCTTTCTGGTGTGGGCAGGGTTCGCTAAGCTGGACGTGATCGTGCGCGGCGAAGGCGAGATGATTTCCTCGTCTCGCCCGCAGATCATCCAGAACCTCGAGGGCGGTATCCTTGCCGAGCTCTACGTCAAAGAGGGCGATCAGGTCGAACGCGGCCAGATGCTGGCCCGCCTGCACAGCACCAAATTTAAATCCGAGGTGGATGACATCGCCGCGCAGGTGACTGCGCTGGAAATCCGCCGGATGCGCCTCGAGGCCGAGCTGGCCGGCGAGTACACCTTCGAAGTGCCCGCCGAGATGGCCGCCGCTGCCCCCGAAATCGTCGCGTCCGAGCGTCAGCTGCTTGAGGCCCGCCAGTCCGACTATGTCAAAAGCCGCGATGGCGCACAGCAGGTTCTGGATCAGGCCAGCGAAGAGCAGGCCCTGCTGGAAAAGCTGCTGGAACGCAAAATCGTCGCGCTGATCGAGGTCACCCGCGCCCGCAAGGCCACCGCGGATGCCCAGAAACGCTATGACGAGATCGTCACTCAGTCCGATCTGGAACGCGCCGAGAAATACTCGGAAACGCTGAAAGAGTTGGGCACCCTGAAACAGAACCTGAAGGCCAGCCGCGACCAGCTGGACCGGACCGGTCTGATCAGCCCCATGCGCGGTGTGGTGAACAATCTGGCCGTTACCACCATCGGCGGCGTTGTGCGTCCGGGCGAAGAGATCATGCAGATCATCCCGCTGGATGACGAGCTGTTCGTCGAAGCCAAGATCAAGCCCAAGGACATCGCGCAGGTGCGCGTTGGCCAGAAGGCGACGATCAAGCTCAGCTCCTATGACTACACGATCTATGGCTCGCTTCAGGGCGAGGTGCATCTGGTGTCCGCCGACACGTTCAAAGACGAACGCTCGCGCGATCCCGAAGGTGACCCGCACTACAAGGTGACCGTCCGCGTGGACATGAACAACCTGACCGAACGCCAGCGCGAGATCGAAATGCGCCCCGGTATGATCGCGGTTGTCGAGCTCTACACCGGCGAAAAGACCGTGCTGCAATACATGCTCAAGCCCCTCTACAAATCCAAAGAGGCGCTGCGCGAACCCTGATTACCCGTCCACTTACCTCGTAGACGG
Organism: Donghicola mangrovi; assembly: GCF_013377535.1. Classification (GTDB taxonomy): domain Bacteria; phylum Pseudomonadota; class Alphaproteobacteria; order Rhodobacterales; family Rhodobacteraceae; genus Donghicola; species Donghicola mangrovi. Next base: position 82,937 of record NZ_JABCJE010000003.1, read on the forward strand.
ACTCTCAAGGCCCGGGTTTTCCAGTCCCGGGCCTTGCGTATTTTTTGGGGGGTAGGGGGCGTCTTAGGCGGCGGTGTCGACCCAGATGGTCACCGGCCCGTCATTGCACAGATGCACCTGCATATCGGCGCCGAACTGGCCGTTTTCCACATGAACACCCAGCTTGCGCAACGCCTCGCTGAAGTATTCGTAGAGCGCGTTCCCCTCGTCGGGGCGGCACGCGGTGGAAAAGCCGGGGCGGTTGCCGCGGCTGGTATCAGCGGACAGGGTGAACTGGCTGACCACCAGCGCGGCCTTGTGAGTGTCCATTAGGGACAGGTTCATCTTGCCTGCGTCATCTTCGAAGATGCGCATCTTGGTGATCTTGGCGGCCAGCTTGTCGGCGTCCGCTTCGGTGTCGCCTTGCATGGCACAGATCAGGATCATCAGACCGGCGTCGATTTTGCCGACGGTCTCGCCCGCGATATCGACGCGGGCTTCGGAAACGCGTTGTAAAAGTGCTCTCATAGCTCGTGGGTCCAGGGCGGGTTGGCTCCGGCCCGGCTGACCGTGATGGCCGCCGACCGTGCCCCAAGGCTTAGCGCGTTCGCGATGACCTCGTCGGACAGGTTTGCGACCCCTTCTTTGGACAAAACGCCAGCTTCCTCCAAGGACGCCAGAACACCCGCGTTAAAGGTATCGCCTGCGCCCACGGTATCGACCACGGTCACAGCGGTTGCAGCCACGTCCACATGGCCATTCGCGGTGTAGCCCGATGCGCCGTCCTTGCCACGAGTGACGCAGACCAGCTTGGGGCCCATCGCCAGAACCTGCGCGGCGTTGGCGTCGATATCCTCGCCGCCCATGAGCCACGCCAGATCCTCGTCCGAGAGCTTCACGATGTCGGCCATGCCCATCATGCGGTCGATGCGTGCGCGGTATGCGGCCTCGTCCTTGATGAAGCCGGGGCGGATGTTCGGGTCGATCATCGTGACGCGGTTCGCCGCCTCGCGGGTCATCAGCGCCTCGTAGGTCGCGCCGCAAGGCTCTACCACCAGGGAGATGCCGCCAAAGAACAGCGCGTTCACGTCGCCGGCCAGATCGGGCAGAGCGTCGGTGGACAGCATCCGGCCTGCGGTATTCTCGTCGTAGAAGGCATAGGTCGCGTGACCGTCCACCAGCTTGACGAACGCCACGGTGCAGGGGGCATCGGCGCGATGGACGTACTGGGTGGACACCTTGGAGGACTCCAGCGTTTCCGCCAGCAGGTCGCCAAAGAAGTCGGTGGCCAGACCGGTGAACATCGCCACAGGTGCCCCAAGACGCCCCAAAGCAATCGCCGTGTTGAACACGGCGCCGCCTGCGTGGGGGGCAAAGGCATTCTCGCCCGTCGTGGCCTGACGGGGCAGCATGTCGATCAGGGATTCTCCGCAGCACAGGATCATGGGGGGCCTCATTTATTCATGTTTGCGCTACCAATACTCGAAGATCGGAATTCTTCAAGTTTATTGATTTATTGCGATGAAGTATCCCACGCCTGCCGCCACGATCAAGCCAGCGATGACCGCCAAAGCGATCTTCCATGCGGAATAGGGGCGCTCCCCCTGAACACGGCCCGTGCGCCCGTTCACCACAAACCGGAAAGTTCTCCCGCGATATTTGTAGGCCGCAACCCAGACGGGCAGCAGGACGTGCTTGAAGGTCACGTTGCTGACCTGCGTGTCCATCTTGGAGATCTGCTGACGGTCGCCGCCGATGTCGAACTTCACATCGCGCTCGATCACGCGGGACATCTTGATGCGGGCGGTCTCGAACCCTTCGTCGAGGGCAACGGTGTACCCCTCGGCGCGGAAACCGGCGAGGAATTCGGGGGAATAGGGCTCTAGCGCAGACAGATCCCACGGCTCCAAAGCGTCGGTGTATTTCTGCGGCAAGGATTTCGAGGCCAGCACCAGCACGTCATCAAACCAGCGCGCCACACGGCCGGAAACGGGCGTCCAGCGCACCTTTTGCACCGTGCGGGTTTCGGATTTGCCGTTCACCATGACCCGATGGGTTTCATAGTAAACCGTCCCGCGGGCGCCGGTGTAGCGAGTGTTCGTGTCCGCGTCATAGGTCCAGTAGGGGACATAGACGCCCTGCATCTTGCGCCCCTTGCGGGCGTATTCTTGCAGGCCGTTGGGCGCGAACCACAGGCTGCCGAGCCATTTGTTCATCGCCTCGCGCGCGCCCTTTTCATCTAGGCCAAAGGGCAGCAGACCCCGCGGCTTGATATGGCGGTGGGTGCCGGTGTCGGTCACCACTGGTGTCGCGCAGAAAGGACATTCCTTGGAGTGGGTGACATCGTCAAACTCGACCTGAGCGCCGCAGTTCGGGCAGTTCAGGACGCGGATCACCTCGGTCTCGGCTTCGGGCAGGCGCTGGTTGAGGGCTGCGTTAAAGTCCAGCTCGGCGATCGCGGGGGCCTTGGGGTGGTCCACCATGGGGGCGGTGTTGCCGCAGTGGTCGCAGACCAGCATCCCCTTTTCTGGCGAGAATCGGAAATCCGCTCCGCATTGGTCACAGGGAAAGCGGTGCTCTTGGCGGTCGGGAAGGGTGGGCGCCATTTATGGGGACCTGAATTCTGGTTCGTTCTGGAAATAAAGTGGCCCGCCCGAGCTGTCGCGCAGGGGCGGGCAAAAGGTCATCAGCCTGCGGGCGGCGGAGGAGGCGGGGGCGGCGGCATTACGGTGAACAGCTGCGCCAGTTCCATTACGTCCTCGGCCCGTTTCCAGCCGTCCTGACCAGCCGTCCAGACCAGGGAGGCGCGGGTCAGTTGCCCTTCGACTGCCATGCGGCCCAAGCGCGCCTTGGAGTAGGGGCCAGTGGTCGTGCCGTTTTCCGCGATGTGCCAGACATGCTCGACAGGGGGCGGGGGCGGAGCCATGGGGGCGGCCTGCGGGGCAGGTGCTGCGGCGGCGGGCATTGCGCCCCACGGGCCCATCTGCTGGTGACCCATCGCCATGCCCATCGCGGCCCCCATGCCGGTGGCCATCGCAGCGCCAGCGGCAGAGGCGGGTGCATTCATCGCCTCGGCGGCGCGCCATTTCATGTGGTCGTCCAGGTTGCCGGCGATGCCACGCGACGTGCGGGCGTCTAGCGCCTTTTCGACCTCGGGGGGGAGCGAGATATTCTCGACATAGAATTCGGGCATCTCGAGCCCGTATTCGGCCAGCGTCGGGGATACCTGCGCGGCGATTACCTTGCCCAGATCATCGGTGTTCGCGGCCATATCCAGCAGGGGAATGCCGCTGGCCGCCAGCGCCTGCGAGGCACGGGCCACGATGATGTTGCGGATCTGGAAGCTGATCTCGTCGCTGGTGAATTCGCCGTCGGTGCCGACGATCTCGGTCATGAAACGGGCGGCGTCGATCACGCGGATCGCATAGGTGCCAAAGGCCCGCAGGCGTACGGGGCCGAATTCGGGATCGCGCACCATGATCGGGTTCTTGGTGCCCCATTTGAAGTCGGTGAACCGCGTGGTCGCGACGTAGTAAATCTCGGACTTAAAGGGCGAGCGGAAACCATGATCCCAATGCTGGAGCTTGGTCATGATCGGCATGTTGTTCGTTTCCAGCATATAGAGGCCGGGGGTGAACACGTCTGCCAGTTGGCCTTCGTGGATGAAAACGGCGGTCTGCCCTTCGCGCACGGTCAGCTTGGCGCCGTACTTGATCTCGTGGCCTTCGCGTTCAAAACGCCAGACCATCGTGTCGCGGGTGTCATCGGTCCAATGGATGACGTCGATAAATTCACCTTTGAGGAAATCGAAAATTCCCATGGTGCGATGTCCTTCTGAAAATTACCGCCCCACCAGTTCGCCCGCGATCTGGCGGACGATGGGCAGGGCCTGTTCCTGAGTCATGCCGGGCTTCAGTCTGCGGTCATAAAGGATCCGCAGCAAGAGCTCGTCATGGGTGGTCAGCAGCGCGAACTCCTCATCATCATTAAAGATCGAGGGACGCGCCGTAGGGCTGTCGTTGGGTAAACCCAGTGCTTGGGCCATTTCTTCGTGCAGGCAGGACAGGCGCAGGATTTGCGGATGCTCCGAGCGGATCATGGCCAGAGCCTTGCCCATCACGGGGCTGCCGTTCTGTTCGCGGAAGGTCAGCGCCACACACAGCTGGTTGCGGGGGGTGTGCTTGAACACGTTCATGGTTGCGGGGTCGATTTCGGGGATCGCGGCCTTGAGCGTTTCGCCAAAGGGCATACGGTCATCCTCGCCCATGAACATGACGTAGTAGTTCGCATTCTCGCGGGTGGTCATCTGGATGTCGTGGCCGGTCACGCGGGCCAGACGGTTCACGTAAGAGGCCACCAGCGCATTTGCCCGTTCCCGTTCGGTCGGCGGAACGGTTGCGCCAAAGACGGTGAAGACACGAATGGGCTTTTCCCAGCGGCGCAGCACGCTGTCCATACTGCGGTGCATCGTCCCCGAGCCGCCGCGCATGTATTCGTCCTTCATCGCGATATCGATGAAGTCTTTGGTCAGTTGATCGGCGGTGATTGCAACGCCCTGACCGGTATCCTGCCGCAACTTGCCCGAGGCCAGCAGTTTGTCCTGCATATGCCCGTAATAGGCCGCCAAGGACCGGCTCTGGTAGCTTGCGGGGGTGTAGGGCGGGTTGGGATCAGGCAGGAGGGCTCTGGCCGCAGGGGACACGTGTTGGGCCGCGCGGGGCACGGTGACCGTCGCAATCTCGGGGTTCGGCGCACACCCCGCTAGCAAAACGCCAGCAAGGCAGGTGGGTAGAACGAAACGGATGCGGCGGAACAAACAGGTCAAAACAGCCAGAGCCTTTCTTTATCAGGAGGGAACTGCGGTGCCGGCGGTGTCTCCCAGACCCGTTTTGCGGGCCTTGGCGGCGGCAAGTGTGTCGCGCAGATCCGACTCCATCTTCTTGAGATCGGCCTCGGCGGCGGCGCGCTTGGCTTTGCCTTCGTCGGCGATTTGCAGGCTTTCCTCGATGGTGGCGATCAGGTCGGCATTCGCGGTCTTGATCGCCTCGATGTCAAAGACGCCGCGCTCCATTTCCTGACGGACCTTGCGGTTGGTCTCGCGCAGGTTAGCGGCGTTTGCGGTCAGCAGCTCGTTGGTCAGATCATTGGCACCGCGGATGGCATCGGCGGCCTCGGCGCTGCGCTGGATCGTGACGGCCTGCGCCAGCTGGGTTTCCCACAGAGGCACGGTGTTCACGAGGGTCGAGTTGATCTTGGTGACCAGCGATTTGTCGTTTTCCTGAACCAGACGGATCGAGGGCAGCGACTGCATGGTGACCTGACGGGTCAGCTTCAGGTCGTGGACGCGGCGCTCCAGATCGTCGCGGGCGGCGCGCAGGTCGCGCAGTTCTTGCGCCTTGATGATCTGGTCATTCTCGGGGGCGGCCTGAACCTCTGCCTCTTTGGCGGGGATGGTTACATTGTCCAGTTCGGCGATCTTGGCCTCGCCTGCGGCGATATAGAGGGCCAGTTCGTCGTAGAATTCCAGCGTCTTGGTATACAGCAGATCGAGGGACTTGATGTCCTTCATCAGCTTGTGCTCGTGGCCCAGAAGGTTCTCTGTGATCTTGTCGATCTGGCCTTGGACGGTCTCGTAACGAGCGGCGAATTTGGCGGCGGGGGCGGCGCGACCCAGCAGCTTTTCGAACCAGCTGCGGTCGCGGCGGATGTCCAGCTCGGTGATCGAGAAGCCGCGGATGGTGGTGACGATGTCGCGCAGGCTGTCACCGGCGGGGCCGACGTCCTTGTTGCGGACCCCGTCCAGCATCTGCTGCGAGATTTCCTGCAATTCGGCCTGTGCAGCCGAGCCAAAGGTCACGATCGAGTTGGTGTCGCTCATGTCCAGTTCGGCCATGCGGCGGGTGATTTCCTCGGCTGCGGGAGCAGGGGCATTTTCCAAGGGGACAACCTCTTGTGTTGGAACGGGCAGGATTGCCGCGTTCAGTTGTTCGACCTGAGCCAGGTCTTGGGCGGCTTGAACGTATGCTTTCGGCGGAGTGGTCATGGTTCAGTCCTTTTAAATACTATTAAATAAAATCACTCAGTATGGCGGATGCCCTCTTGGGCCAGACGGTCACGCAGCACACCGATCTCGACATCCAGATCAGCCTTGTCGTTGACCATAAGCTTGCGGGTGCGATCGGCAAAGTTCTGTTGCAGATCGTCCAGCAAAGACAGGTAATCGGTGCGCGCCGCAGGGTTGGGCGCGCGTTCGGCCAGATCGGCGTACTTGGTCGTCGCGTCGCGGGCCCCCAGCAGATAGACCCCCAGATATTTGCGCACCGACGTCAGGTCGCGCGGGTCGGATTCCACGGTGCGGAACAGGTCGCGGGCGGTGTTGGCAAAGCCGTTCACGCGCTGCTCGATCTGGCGGTCATTGGTGCGGTTCGCAGCATCGGTCATGGCGGCCAGATGGGCTTCGGCCTCTTCGACGGCTTTGGCCACGCGGTCGGTCTGGAAGGTGTCGATGCCCTCGGCGACTTTGTCTTTCAGCGGGTCAAGGCCGAACGCAAAGAGGTGCAGCACCACGCCGACTGCCGCATAGAGCAGGGGTTCGAGCATATTCGCCGCGCTCAGGAACGAGGCCAGCGCCAGACCGATCCCGATCAGGCCAGCGCCAAAAATCTTGCGCGGGATGGCGGGGCGGCGGGCGACTTTGCGGGCGTTATAGGCCTCTTCGGCGATCAGCCCTTCGCGGGTCAGCCACGCGGCCAGAAAGAACGCCCCCAAGGCCGACAGCTTGAACACCATCTCGACCGGACCGGCGCCAAAGACCGAACCAAGCATGGGCAAGGGCGCGATGAACAGCAGGTTGGCCCGACCGCCCGCGCGCTTGCGCTTGGCGTGCTTCATGGGTTTGGCATCAATCGGGGCAGAGGTGCCGTCGGGGCTGTATTGCCCGCCGTATTTCTGGGCCATCACACGCCCCCCGAAATTGCGACACGCATGATCAGGGTGAACAACAGAATGAATGCGATTTTCTGCAAGGTCGTTCCCGTCACCTTCTACCTCTTTTGACTGCTGGATTGGCGGTTCGGCAGACGCAGCCCCGTACATCGCGGCCGGATTGCGGCTGCGGGAAACGGTGATCATCTGGTCTGTGGTTCTGTTTCACATCCATGAACATAGGTATTGCCCCTGCGGATAAAAACCCGAAGGGCGGAAAACCGGACCATCTGGACGAGGAATGAGCGACAAAGCGCTGGGGCAGGGGCGCCAGATGCGCCCCCGGTCTGACGCCGGATGAAACGGCTGCCAGCATAGCGATACCTCCGCCCCACTTTCACACCCTTCGGATGATTACCTCAGGTTCTGTGAAAAAGATACGAAGGAGTTCGTAAAATCAGGGCTTTTTACGCGGAACGCGGGGCGGACGGCGCTTGGGGGCCGGTTTTTTCGCCGGTTCTTCGACTTCGGGTTCCGGCTCCATTCCCAGCTGGTCGCGCAGCACGCGGGGGCGGATTTCCTGAACTTCGCCTTCCTTCAATTGACCCAGCTGGAAGGGGCCATAGCTGACGCGCAAGAGGCGGTTCACGGTCAGACCGATTTCCTGCATCGCACGGCGGATTTCGCGGTTCTTGCCTTCGCGCAGGCCGACGGTCAGCCACGCGTTCGCACCCTGCTGACGGTCAATGTTGACCATCATGGGCTGGAACTGTTCGCCATCGGCCTCGATGCCCTCGCGCAGGGGGGCGAGCATCGCGTCGGTGGGTTTGCCGTTCACGCGGACGCGGTATTTGCGCAGCCAGCCGGTCGAGGGCAGTTCCAGCTTGCGCTTGAGTTCGCCATCGTTGGTCAGCAGCAGCAGCCCTTCGGAGTTCAGGTCGAGGCGGCCCACAGACATCACCCGCGGCATATCCTCGGGGAGGTTGTCGTAGATGGTCGGGCGGCCCTGTTCATCCTTGTGGGTGGTCACAAGGCCGGTGGGCTTGTGATAGAGCCACAGGCGCATGGGCTCGGCCGCCGTCAGGGGGTTGCCGTCCACGGTGATGCGGTCGCGGGACGTGACGTTCAGCGCGGGGCTGTCGATGACCTTGCCGTTTACCGTGACAACGCCAGCCAGGATCAGCTTCTCGGCCTCGCGGCGCGAGGCGACGCCGGCGCGTGCCAGAACCTTGGCGATGCGGTCGCCTTCGGGGGTGCCAGCCTGCGGTTTCGCCTGAGGGGCGGGGGCGGGCTTGGCCTTGGGGCGCGGTTTGGCGTTGGCCTTGGGCGCGGGCTTGCCGGGCCGGGGACGGTTTTGCGGTGTTTTCTGGGTCATTGGGCGCGTCTAGCGAAACTCTGTGGATTGCGAAAGGGGGAACGCTGCAGATAAGCCTAACCCATGACATTCCGTTCGCATATGCAAATCGCCCTGACCGAAGCCGAAGCCGCCGCCGCCCGAGGAGAGATCCCCGTGGGCGCTGTCGTTCTGCGGGGGGGCGAGGTGATTGCGCAGGCTGGCAACCGGACGCGAGAGCTGAACGACCCCACTGCGCACGCGGAAATTCTGGCGATCCGAGAAGCCTGCCGCCTGCTGGGGCAGGAGCGGCTGACGGGGTGCGATCTGTATGTGACGCTAGAGCCCTGCCCCATGTGCGCGGCGGCCATTTCCAATGCGCGGATCGGGCGGCTGTATTATGGTGCGTCTGACCCGAAATCCGGCGGGATCGGGCAGGGGCCGCGGGTCTTCAGTCACCCCCAGTGCCATCACGTGCCCGAGGTCTATGACGGGATCGACGAGGCGCGCTCTGGGGCGTTGCTGGCGGAATTCTTTGCGGGCCTGCGAAAATGAGCGCCTGCGGCGCGCAGGTTTGTGCGGGCTGACGCCCGTGGCCTCCGGCGGGAGTATTTTCGCCAAGATGAAGGATTGGGTGCGTTTCCGCGTGATCGGGCGTGGTCTGATGCTTGCGGGCGCGGGCTTTGGGCGGTAAAGCCCGTGGGAAATACGAGACAGACGGAGATGGCCCATGTCGATTGACACTGGCACTGCCGCAAAAGTGGCGAAACTGGCCCGGATCAAGGTCGAGGACGACCAGCTTCCTGCGCTGGCCGAAGAGTTCAACCGCATTCTGGGCTTCATCGAGCAGCTTGGTGAAGTGGATGTCGAGGGCGTGGAGCCGATGACGTCGGTCGCGCCCCAGCGCCTCAAGCGCCGCGAGGATGTGGTCACTGATGGCGGCTATCAGGACAAGGTCCTGTCGAATGCGCCCGACGCCCGCGAGGGCTTCTTTGCCGTGCCGAAAGTGGTGGAGTGATCCGATGACCGAGTTGAACAAACTGACGCTGGCCGAGGCGCGTGACGCGCTGCGCAAGGGTGATGTGACCTCTGTCGAGCTGACCCAAGCCTGCTTGACCGCCATTGACGGTGCGGATGCGCTGAACGCGTTCGTTCACAAGACCCCCGAGCTGGCGCTGGAGCGTGCGAAGGCGGCGGATGAGCGGATCAAGGCTGGCGATGCGCCTGCCATGTGCGGTCTGCCGATCGGCATGAAGGATCTGTACTGCACCAAGGGTGTGGCGAGCCAAGCGGCGAGCGGCATTCTGGAGGGCTTTGTGCCCGAGTATGAGTCGACCGTCAGCCAGAAGCTGCAGGACGCCGGCGCTGTCATGCTGGGGAAACTGAACATGGACGAGTTCGCCATGGGCAGCTCGAACGAGACCTCGGTTTATGGCGACTCGGTCAACCCCTGGAAGATTGACGACCGCAAGCTGACCCCCGGCGGGTCTTCGGGTGGCTCGGCGGCGGCTGTGGCGGCGGACCTGTGTCTGGCGGCAACCGGCACCGACACTGGCGGCTCGATCCGTCAGCCTGCTGCGTTCACCGGCACCGTGGGCATCAAGCCGACCTATGGCCGTTGCTCGCGTTGGGGCATCATTGCCTATGCAAGCTCGCTCGATCAGGCCGGTCCGATGACCAAAACCGTGCGCGATGCGGCGATCATGCTCGAAGCGATGGCCGGTCACGACATGAAGGATTCGACCAGCGCCGATCTGCCAGTTCCGAACTTCGAGGCCATGCTGACCGGTGATATCCGCGGCAAGGTCATCGGTATTCCCAAAGAGTACCGCCCCGAGGGTATGTCCGAAGAGATTGCCAAGCTGTGGGACGAAGGCGCGGCGATGCTGAAAGCTGCCGGTGCCGAAATTCGCGAGATTAGCCTGCCGCACACCAAATACGCGCTGCCGACCTATTACGTGATCGCCCCTGCCGAGGCGTCGTCGAACCTGGCGCGCTATGACGGCGTGCGCTACGGCCACCGCGCGAAACTGGGCTCGGGCGACGGCATCAACGAGATGTACGAAAAGACCCGCGCCGAGGGCTTTGGCCCCGAGGTGAAGCGCCGGATCATGGTTGGCACCTATGTGCTGTCCGCGGGTTTCTACGACGCCTACTACAACAAGGCTCGCAAGGTCCGCACCCTGATCAAGCGTGACTTCGAGAACGCGTTTGCCGCTGGTGTGGATGCGATTCTGGCGCCTGCGACTCCGACCTCGGCCTTTGGTCTGGGTGAGATGAAGAGCGCGGACCCCGTCGAGATGTACCTGAACGACGTGTTTACTGTGACGCTGAACCTTGCCGGTCTGCCGGGGATCGCTGTGCCCACGGGTCTGGACTCCAAAGGTCTGCCGATGGGTCTGCAGCTGATCGGCCGCCCGTTCGAGGAAGGCGATCTGTTGAATACCGCTTACGCGCTGGAGCAAGCCGCAGGTTTTGTTTCCAAACCGGCCAAGTGGTGGTAAGTGCTGCTAAAGCACAACTTTGAGGTGAAATAATGCTGCGTCAAACCGGTATTGCTCTGTTCGCTCTCGCAGGTCTTGCGGCCTGCGCGCCCTCTGTGCCTGACAGCGCAGCAGGGGTGACGTCGAACAGCTATCGCTCTGCGCGTGAGGCCCAGTTGCAGGGCGCTATCCCGACCGCGCCGGTCGTATCGTCCGAAACGCTGACGCCCGGTGCCCCCGCGCGTGCGCGCACCTTGGCAGAGGTTCGCGCCTCGGCCGAGCTGGCGATCGACAGCACCGAAGCGCAGAACACCGCGCGTCTGGCTGCGGCCAACAGCGGCGCCGTGCCGCTGCAGGCCAGCCCGTCGAACCCCGCGCCTGAATTGGCGACGGGCAGCACTGCCGGTATCTCGAGCGAGAACGACTTCAAAGCGGTCAGCACCGAGCGCACCATTCAGGACGACAAAGCCCTGATCGAGCGCAACCGCAGCCTTTACACTGTCATCCAGCCCGAGGCTCTGCCGACCCGTCCGGATGGCAGCGTGAACGTTGTGGCCTATGCTCTGGCGACCAACAACCGCGTGGGCCAGCAGCTGTACAAACGCAGCAGCTTCCGCGCCGAGGCCAAGTATGCGCGTGCCTGTGCCGAATACGCTTCGCCCGATCTGGCGCAAGCGGCGTTCCTGGCCAAAGGTGGTCCTGACAAGGACAAGCTGGGTGTGGACCCCGATGGTGACGGTTTCGCCTGCACCTGGGATCCGCAGCCCTTCCGCAACGCGGTGCGTTGAGCCGCTCGCCCAATCACGGACCCCGCAAAGGGGATGTGCAGCCCGACATGATCGTGCTGCACTACACTGTGCTGGATCTGGACGGCACGCTGGATCGCCTGTGTGACCCTGAATACGAGGTTTCGGCCCATTACGCCCTCTGTCCGACAGGGGGCGTTTTTCCTTTGGTGGAGGAGGGGCGGCGGGCATGGCACGCGGGCCTGTCCAACTGGGGCGGAGAGGCGGATGTGAATTCACGGTCCATCGGGATCGAGATCGTGAATGATGGCTCCAGCCCCTTTCCCGTGCCGCAGATGGATGCCTTGGCCGCGCTGCTGACACAGATTCGCAGCCGCTGGGAAATTCCCGATCACCGCATCGTCGGGCATTCCGACGTGGCCCCGGGGCGCAAGGTAGACCCCGGTCGGCGGTTCGACTGGCAGGGGCTATCGCTGCGTGGACACGGCGTCTGGCCGCGCCTCACAGGGCAGGGGGACGCCTGCTGGCACACCTTTGCCACGGCTTTGCGGGACTATGGCTATACGGCTCAGGCGGAGCCTGAGGTGCTGCTGGATGCGTTCCGGATGCACTTCCGCCCATGGGGGCGTGGGGGCCTCTCTGGGGCCGATGTGGCGGCGGCTGTCGATCTGGCAGATCGCTTTGCCGTTGACCGCACGCCCGACACCCAATAATCTACACGTTGCGCGGAGGGCTGGATGGCCGCGGGCGGCTTCGGTCGTCCGAGGAAAGTCCGGACTCCACAAGGCAAAGGTGCCGGGTAACGCCCGGCCGGGGTAACCCGAGGGAAAGCGCCACAGAGAACAGACCGCCCCGTACATCGGGGTAAGGGTGAAACGGCGGTGTAAGAGACCACCGGGGGAATGGTAACAGGCCCCGCATGGCAAGCCCCACCTGGAGCAATGCCGAATAGGAACCTCGCGCGGCATGTCCGCAGGGTCGTCTTGGCCCGGAGGTTCGGGTTGGCAGCTAGAGGCACGCAGGTAACTGCGCGCCAAGATGAATGGTCATCCAGAGCGTTTACGCTTGGACAGAATCCGGCTTATAGGCCCTCCGCGCAAAATACCTGCTTTTTCTGCTTGTACGGTGTTGACTCTTCTTCGCGCGTCCGTAAAAGGCGGGGTTCAAGAGATTACCTGCGGGTGGCCGCAAACACCGCCCGACCTAGCGAAAGACGAGAGTACTATGGCGAAGCCTACCACTATCAAAATCCGTCTGAACTCGACCGCTGGCACGGGCCACTTCTACGTGACCAAGAAGAACGCACGCACTATGACCGAGAAAATGGTCGTACGTAAGTACGATCCGGTGGTGCGCAAGCATGTCGAGTACAAAGAAGGCAAAATCAAGTAAGCCTTCTGGACACCAGACAAAAGAGCCGCACCAGCGAACACTGGCGCGGCTCTTTTCTTTTAAAAAGCATGGTCGCGCCGGAATTCCCCCCAAAGGATTTCAACCGGCAAATCGGAGAGAGACCATGCCACTTTTACCCTTAATCTATAGTATAAGACCCGCCACGATCCACGATGCGGACCGTGTGACCGCGCTGTTGCAGCTGTCCTATCCGGTGCTGCTGGAACGCGATTACCCCTCTGAACTGCTGCGCCGCGCCTTGCCACGGATCAGCGTGGCCCGCCCCGAATTGCTGCGGGCAGGGACGTATTACGTCGCAGAGACCCCTCAAGGCCAACTGGTCGCCGCTGGCGGCTGGAGTTGGGCCAGCCCCATCAGCGCCTCTACGCCCGCAGGAATGGCCCATGTGCGTCATGTGGTGACCTTGCCCGACTACACCCGTCGGGGCGTCGCTCGGGCCATCATGGAGCGCGCTATGGATCACGCCGCAGAAGAGGGCGTCAGACGGCTGGAATGCCTGAGTACGCGGACCGCTGTGCCGTTCTACGAAGCCCTTGGACTGACTGCCCTAGCCGAGATCGAACTCTCGCTGGGACTTGATGTCCGTTTCCCCACCATCCAGATGACAACGACCCTATGACCCGTACCCGACGTAATAAAAAAGGGCCGGTCGTCATGACCGGCCCTATTCATTTCTGGCTGTTGCCTGCGCTTATTCGCGGTTGCCCATGAACTGCAGCAGGAACATGAACAGGTTGATGAAGTCGAGATAGAGCTGCAGAGCGCCCATGATTGCCGACTTGCCCAACCACTCGCGGTCGCCGCTGTGGGCCATCTGGATGTAGGTGGTCTTGATGTTCTGGGTGTCATACGCGGTCAGACCCGCAAAGATCAGAACACCGATCACCGAGATTGCGAACTGCAGCGCGCTGGACGCCAGGAAGATGTTGACGATCGACGCCACGACCAGACCGATCACACCCATCATCAGGAAGGTGCCAAAGCCCGACAGGTCTTTCTTAGTGGTGTAGCCGTACAGCGACAGACCCGCGAACGAGATCGCCGTCACAAGGAAGGTCTGGATGATCGACACACCGGTAAAGACCATGAAGATCCAGCTCAGCGACACACCCATCGCGGCAGCATAGACATAGAAGAACAGCTGCGCAGCGGCGGCCGACATACGGTTCAGGGCCGCGCTAAACGCGAACACCATGACCAGCGGCAGGAACATGATCACCCATTTCAGCGGCGAGGCGTAGATCGCCTGACCGAGGCCGGTCAGAACGGTGGTGCCAGTAGCCGGATCAACGGTGGTCGCAAGGCCCGAGATCGCCCACGAAGCCGCGGCGGTAATAAGCATACCGACCGACATCGTGCCGTAGACCTTGTTCATGTGGGCGCGCAGGCCCTCGTCGATGCGGGCCGCAGCGGCGCTAGTGCCAGCGTGCGTCGTGCGGAATTCAGCCATTTCGATCCTCCAAAAATCCGAAACTGTGGAACGCGCAAAGAAAAACGCGCACCTTTGCGACTAGATATCGGCAAGGGTACGCGTGATTTCAAGACGATGCGATCGGGTTTTTGGACGATCTTCTGTCAATTAGAGGCGCCAGTGCGCGGGAACGTCCCAAGGGGCGCGCTCTGCCTCGGAATTTGCCTGATGCTTGGTCAGGCCGATATCCTGCAGCAGGTGGTCATCCAATTGGGACAGCGCGTGGCGTTGACGTGCGACCGCAATGTATGCGGAAATCGAACTGAACAGCGACAATGACCAGAAAGGCCGCGTCGCCAGAGCAAGTCTGCTGATCTGGGTAGCCATAATATTCACCGTGTAGATTTGATGGTTGGAGCGAGTCACATCAACTCGCTTGATGTATGTGCCAGTTTCTGTTTCATATGGGAAATGAATGAATGTTGGGTTTTCCATCAGAGGTTTTGATATGGCGCGAAATCTGGATCTGACTGCGCTGCGGTCATTTGTGGCGGTTGCGGATTCGGGCGGGGTCACGCGGGCCGCAGGGTTCCTGAACCTGACCCAGTCGGCAGTCTCGATGCAGTTGAAACGTCTGGAGGAATCGCTGGACGCCAATCTGTTGGACCGCAGCGCCCGCCAGATCGCGTTGACCCCCGCCGGTGAAAAGCTGCTGGGATACGCCCGCCGGATGCTGGAGCTGAACGACGAGGTCTGGTCGCGTCTGACCGACGATGTGTACGAGGGCGAGATTGTCCTCGGGGTGCCCCATGACATCGTGTACCCCGCGATTCCCCGCGTGTTGCAGCAGTTCAACGTGGAATACCCGCGGATGCGGGTGCAGCTGATCTCTCTTTATACCAAGGGGCTCAAGGTGTCGTTCAGCCGTGGCGAATGCGACCTGATCCTGACCACCGAGGACGGCGTGTCCGACGGAGGCGAGACGTTAAAGACTCTGCCTCTGCTCTGGATCGGGGCGCCGGGTGGGGCGGCTTGGCGGCAGCGGCCGTTGCGGCTGGCTTTCGGGCGGCACTGTATCTTCCGCGCTGGTGTGATCCGCCGCGTCGAAGAGGCTGGCATCCCGTGGGAACTGGCGGTCGAATCGGAAATGGACCGCGCGATCGAGGCGACCGTCAGCGCCGATCTGGCCCTGAACGCCATGCTCGAAGGGACCGAACCCCCACATCTGGAGCGCGTCCAGCACAAGGGCACACTGCCCGAACTGGCGAGCAAAAAGATTAACATGTACCTGTCGGATAACATGCGAGGAGAGGCCGGCCGCCGTCTGGCCGACCTCTTGCGTCAGGGCTATGCCCAGATGTGATCAGATGGTGATCACGACCTTGCCGGTGGATTTGCGTTCGCGCAGCAGGGTCAGCCCCTCGGCCACGCGGTCCAAGGGGTAGGTTTCGCTGACGTGGGGCTTGATCCGCCCCTCGGACAGCCAGCCGAACAGGGTGGCCATGCTGTCGGTCAGCGCCTTGGGTTTGAACTTCAGGTAACCGCCCCAGTACATCCCGATCACGGTCAGGTTCTTGACTAGCATGTGGTTGGCGGGGATGGGCGGCACCTCTCCGCTGGCAAAGCCGATCGCCAGCAGGCGCCCGTCAGGGTTGGTCGCACGGAAGGCAGCGGTGAACTGTTCACCCCCCACAGGGTCATAGACCACATCCGCACCGCCAAGGGATTTGACGACCTCTCGGATATCCTCGGTCTTGGCGTCGATCAGGTGGTCCGCGCCATAGGCCTCGGCAATCTCCAGCTTGTCGGTGCCGCGGGCGCAAGCGATGACGCGGGCACCCATGGCTTTGCCGATCTCGACCGCGGTCAGGCCAACGCCGCCCGCAGCCCCCAGCACCAACAGCGTCTCGCCCGGTTGCAGGCGTGCCTTGTAGTCCAGAGCTAGATGCGACGTCCCGTAGGCGATCTGGAAGCCCGCCGCCTCTACGTCGGTAATGTTGTCGGGCAGGGGAATCGCGCGATTGGCCGGAAAGCAGCCGTACTCTGCCAGCCCGCCCTGACCCGAGAACAGCGCCACCCGTGTGCCGATTGCGGGCTCTGTGACCCCTTCGCCGTGGGCATCAACCACGCCGGCCACTTCCATTCCCATGGTAAAGGGCGCGGCGGGGGTGTCCTGATACTTGCCCTTGATCATCAAAAGATCGGCAAAGTTCAAACCGCAGGCCGTGATCCGCAGCCGGATTTCGCCAGCCGCGGGGGCGGGCATGGGTAGGTCCACCAGCTTTGGTTCATCTCCTGCGGTATGAATATGATAGGCTTTCACGCTTTGGTTCCTCCGTTTGGCGGTAGAACACGGTCAGGACCCCGACCTGTCAATGCGACATTGGCCCCGAATTATCCTTAGGAATACCCCTAAAGATCATATGGCTATCTTGGTTTTTCCGCATAGGTTTAATTACATATTGTCTTACAAGGATACGGCTGGGCTTGAAATCGTTCTGGTTGTATGGCCTGAAGACAAAGACGTCGCCATTGGGGGTGCGAACGTCGGGTTTGTTCGGGTGACAAAAGAAACAATTCCGATTTTGGGTTCGGTTACGCCCAAATTCGGGGACAATGGAGCAAAGAATGACGCACCCTGTGGACGTCCACGTTGGCAAGCGCATCCGTCACCGCCGCTGGATGATCGGAATGACCCAGCAGCAACTGGCAGAACGTGTTGGAATCAAGTTTCAGCAGATACAAAAATACGAAACCGGTGCTAACCGTGTAAGTGCTTCTCGCTTATGGGATATTGCCCAGACGCTCGAAGTGCCGGTCAGCTTCTTTTTCGAAGGTCTCGAGGGTCAGGATGCCCCCGTTTCCGACAAGGCACCCGCACTGCCTGCTGATATTCTTGGCGACAAAGAGGCGCTGGACCTGATCCGCTCCTACTATGCGATCCCCGAGAATCAGCGCCGACGTCTGTTTGATCTGGCACGCGTTCTCAGCGACGTGGCTTGATTTGACGCGCCCTACGGGGTAGCGCCCTCTTATCCACTCATCTGAGGGCCGCCCCTATGTCGCGTATTTCTTCCGAGACCCAAACCACCCTGATCGAGGTGGCATCCGAAATGGCCGACGCCGCGCGTTCGGCCATTTTGCCGTTCTTCCGCAACCCCGAGTTGATGGCCGACAACAAGGAAGAGGGCGGTTTCGACCCCGTGACCGAAGCTGACCGCGCCGCCGAAGAGGCGATGCGCCGCGTGCTGGAACGCCGCCGCCCCGAGGACGGCATCTTTGGCGAGGAAATGGGCAAGCAGGACGGCACCAGCGGTCTGACCTGGGTGATCGACCCGATCGACGGCACTCGCGGTTTCCTGAGCGGCACGCCCACTTGGGGGGTGTTGATCGCGCTGTCCGATGAAAACGGCCCCGTCATGGGCATCATCGACCAGCCCTATATTCAAGAACGCTTCTTTGGAGGGTTCAATCAGGCGTGGGTCGATGGCCCCCATGGCCGCCATAGCCTAAAGGTCCGTGGCCCGCGTCCCTTGGGCGAATCGATCCTGTTCACCACCTTCCCCGAGGTCGGCACGCAGGATGAGCGCCGCGCGTTCCATCACCTTGGCGGCCGCACCCAGCTGGTGCGCTATGGCATGGATTGCTATGCCTACGCGCTGCTCGCGGCTGGCCAGATCGATCTGGTGGTCGAGGCAGGGCTCAAGGCTTACGACATTCAGGGTCCCCAAGCCGTGGTCGAGGCCGCAGGTGGCATCGTCACCGACTGGCATGGCGGTCCGGCCCACAACGGGGGCCGCGTGATCGCTGCCGCCTCCGAGGCGCACCATGCCGAAGCGATGCGCCTGCTAGAGGAAGGTCTTGCGAACATCTGACGCAAGCCGCTAAATATGAACCGCGATGTAACCTTTGTCCTTCTCTGGCATCGCGGTTTTTTCTGATCTGAGGGGACATGGCGCCAAACCCTAGAAGGGGGACTCTGCCGTGTCCGACTTGCTGATCCAGAACATCGACACCCTTATCACCATGGACGACGACCGCCGCGAATTGTCCGGCGTGGATATCCGCGTCCGTGGCGGCGTGATTGCCGAAATCGGGCAGGGGCTGGCCGTGAACGGGGCCGAGACCCTGAATGCGAAGGGCTGCGTTGTGACCCCCGGTTTGGTCAACACGCACCACCACCTGTATCAGTCCATGACCCGCGCGGTGCCCGGTGCGCAGGACGCGCTGCTCTTCGGCTGGCTGCAAAAGCTCTATCCCATCTGGTCGATGATGGGCCCCGAAGAGATGTTCGTGTCCGCCCAAGTCGGGCTGGCGGAACTGGCGCTGTCGGGCTGCACGCTGAGTTCGGATCACCTGTACCTCTATCCCAACGGCGCGCGGCTGGATGACACCATTCACGCCGCCAAAGAGATCGGCCTGCGGTTCCACCCGACCCGCGGGGCCATGAGCATCGGCGAGAGCGACGGAGGCCTGCCCCCCGATGCGCTGGTCGAACGCGAAGAGGCGATCCTGAACGACTGTATCCGCGTGATCGACGTCCACCATGACGCGGCCGAAGGGTCGATGGTGCGCGTGGGTATCGCGCCGTGTTCGCCCTTTTCGGTCAGCCGGGAATTGATGCGCGATGCGGCCCTGCTGGCGCGGGACAAGGGCGTGATGCTGCACACCCACTTGGCTGAGAATGACGAGGATATCGCCTATAGCCTTGCCAAATTCGGTTGCCGCCCCGGCCAATACGCCGAGGATCTGGGATGGACCGGCCCCGATGTGTGGCACGCCCACTGCGTGAAGCTGGACGGGGCCGAGATTGATCTCTTCGCACGCACCCGCACTGGCGTCGCCCATTGCCCCTGTTCGAACTGCCGTCTGGGATCGGGGATCGCGCCGGTTCGGGCGATGCGGGATGCGGGCGTTCCGGTGGGGCTGGGGGTCGATGGCTCGGCCAGCAATGATGCCGGAAATCTGGTGCTCGAGGCCCGTCAGACCATGCTACTGCAACGGGTCCTGAACGGCGCTGACGCCATGAGCCCACGCGAGGCGCTCGAGATCGCGACCCGTGGCGGCGCCGACGTGCTGGGGCGCCCCGACTGCGGCCGCCTCGCGGTGGGCAAGCGCGCCGACATCGCGATCTGGGACACCCGCGGCGTTGAGAGCGCAGGCAGCTGGGACCCCGCCGCGATCCTGCTGGCGGGGCCGGTGCGGGTGCGCGACCTGATCGTCGAAGGCCGCCGCGTGGTGGCCGAGGGGCAGCTATCCACACTAGACATGGGACAGCTTGTGGAAAAACAGAACCGGTTGGCGCGGGCGCTGGCCGAACGGGCGTAAAGTGTTAACAAACCCTTAACGCCTGTGGATAACTCTGTGTGCGAAGGTGCGCGGTTTCGGGGATATCTCGGGATAAAATCAGCCGCGCACCTGCCGCCCTGCAACCCACACCGCCTGCACCGCGCGGTCGTCGCCCATCATGATGGTGGGGAACACGGCCTCCCACAGATCGGTCGCGCGGGCGTGGCGCTGCGCGATCGCGGGGGTCGAAGTCAGGTTCAGAACGGTGATGTCTGCCTCGGAACCAACGGCCAAAGTGCCGATCCGGTCTTGGGCGAACAGGGCGCGGGCGGACCCTTCGGTGGCCAGCCAGATCAACTGCGCAGGGTGCAGAGCGGTGCCTGCCAATTGGCCGATCTCATAGGCCGCCGCCATCGTCCGCAGCATCGAGAAACTGGAACCCCCGCCCGTATCCGTCGCCAGACCGATGCGGATGCCCCGAGAGGCAAGCTTGGCCGCCTCGAAAATCCCAGAGCCAATAAAGGTGTTGGAGGTCGGGCAATGCACCACCGCCGCACCGGTTTCGGCCAGTCGATCCGTCTCGCGCGGCTCCAGATGGATCACGTGCCCATAGAGCGCGCGTTCCCCCAGCAGGCCGAACTGCTCATAGGTATCCAAGTAGTCTTTCGCTTTTGGAAACAGGGACTTGACCCATTCAATCTCATCGGTCTGCTCGCTCAGGTGGGTTTGCATCAGGACCTCGGGATGCTCGGCCCAGAGGGCGCCCAAAGCCTCGAGCTGCTCGGGTGTCGAAGTCGGCGAAAACCGTGGCGTGATCACGTATTCCGCGCGTCCGACACCGTGCCAGCGCTGCAACAACGCTTTGCTGTCGTCATAGGCGGTTTGCGGCGTGTCGCGCAGACCGTCGGGGGCGTTGCGATCCATGCAGGTCTTGCCCGCGAAAACCCGCATCCCGCGTGCCGCCGCAGCATCGAAAAACGCATACACACTGCACGGATGAATGGTGCAGTAACTGACCTGGGTTGTCGTCCCGTGGGACAGCGCTAGGTCCAAGGTCAGGTCAGCACGGGCCCGCGCCTCGGCGGGGTCGGCCAGGGTCATTTCTTCGGGGAAGGTATAGGTATTCAGCCAATCGATCAGGCGCTTGCCCCAACTCGCAATCATGCGGGTCTGGGGGTAATGCATATGCGCATCCACGAAACCGGGCAGGATAAGACTGTTCCCGTAGTCCACGATTTTTGCCTGTGGATAACTTTCGCGCATGAGGTCAGCTTCGCCCCGTGCAACAACCTTGCGTTGTTCGATGACGATGCCGCCACGGGTGCTGATCCGCGCCGCATCGGGGCCGGATTGCATGGCATCGCCTTCGAACCAGATGGTTTGGCCGATCAACAAGGTCTGCTGGTTCATGAGAGGGCTCCTTTTTAACGGATCAGACCATAAGTAACGTGGATGCAAAGGAAAAGGTGGCTTGCCTCTGTCACTTTCCAAATGGCCTCGCTAAGGTGCCCACAAATCAGAACGGAGGGCGACATGTTGGACGATCACGACGAATCCGAAGTGCACGACCTTCTTTCTACCGAAGAAGAAGCCGTTCTGGACAATCGCCGCGTTTCGGCTGTTCGGCTGGCTTTGGCCGCAGGGGACGCGGTGCGTGTTGCACGCCTGCTGGAGCCTTTGCACGCCGCCGACATCGCCGACTTTCTGGAACAGATCGATGCGGGCGAGCGGCGCGAAATCCTGCTGCTGACCCCCGCCTGTTTCGACGGCGAGGTTCTGACCGAACTGGATGAATCCATCCGCGAGGATGTGATCGAGTTTCTTCCGAGCAAGTTCCTGAAAGAGGCCGTTCGCGATCTGGAATCGGACGACGTGGTCGACCTGATCGAGGACCTCGAGGATGCGCAGCAGAACGTCATACTTCAGGCTCTGGACGGGGCGGACCGTGCGGCGGTCGAGCAATCGCTGAGCTATCCGGAATACTCGGCCGGCCGTCTGATGCAGCGCGAGGTCGTCTCGGCGCCCGAGCATTGGACTGTGGGGCAGGCCATCGATTTCCTGCGGGCCGCCGAATATCTGCCCGAGCAGTTCTATCACGTCACACTGGTGGATCCGCGGATGCGCCCTGTGGGGAACGTGACCCTTGGCCGTCTGATGGGCAGCCCCCGCGCGACCCTCTTGGCCGACATTCAGGAAGACACCTTCCGCACGATCCCCGCGACGACCGAACAGGGCGACGTGGCCTATGCGTTCAACCAGTACCACCTGATCTCGGCCCCTGTTGTGGACGATGACGGGCGTCTGGTCGGGATGATCACCATCGACGACGCGATGATCGTGCTGGACGAAGAACACGAAGAAGACATCCTGCTGCTGGCAGGTGTGGGCGAGGGCAGCCTCTCGGACCGCGTGGTCGAGACGACCAAGCAGCGCCTGCCGTGGCTGGCCGTGAACCTGCTGACCGCGATCCTTGCCAGCCTCGTGATTGCACAGTTCGAGGATGCGATCGGCACCGTGGTCGCCTTGGCCGTTCTGATGCCGATTGTGGCCTCTATGGGCGGCAATGCAGGCACCCAGTCTCTGACCGTGGCCGTGCGGGCCTTGGCAACCAAGGACCTTACCGGATCGAACGTCTGGCGCGTGATCCGACGCGAAGCCTTGGTCGGCGTGATCAACGGCGTGACCTTTGCGTTGATC
This sequence comes from Donghicola mangrovi, assembly GCF_013377535.1. Classification (GTDB taxonomy): domain Bacteria; phylum Pseudomonadota; class Alphaproteobacteria; order Rhodobacterales; family Rhodobacteraceae; genus Donghicola; species Donghicola mangrovi. Next base: position 105,212 of record NZ_JABCJE010000003.1, read on the forward strand.
ATGGCGATTGTGGGGATGGTCTGGTTCGGCAGTCCCGTGCTTGGCGGTGTGATCGCTGTCGCAATGGTGGTGAACCTCGTCGTTGCCGCGCTGGCAGGCACCGTGATCCCGATTATCATGGAGCGTGTCGGAGTGGACCCTGCGCTGGCCTCCGGCACCTTTGTGACAACCGTGACCGATGTGGTGGGCTTCTTTGCCTTCCTCGGGCTTGCTTCTTCAGTGATGCTATGACCGACCTGACCCAAGTTAAGGCAGAGGCCCGCAAGGCCGCCTTTGCCCGCCGCAAAGAGGCACACGCCAACCATCGTCCGGGCCGGGCAGGGGAGTTGTCGTCGTTTCTGGCGGGGCATCGCGGCGTGCCGGTGGCGGGCTATATGCCCATCCGGACCGAGATCGACCCGCTGCCCGCAATGGCCGAAGCCTCTGCCTACGGCCCCGTCGCCGTTCCCGTGATCGAGGCCGAGGGCAAGCCCCTGAAGTTCCGCGCATGGGAGCCTGACTGCCCCCTGATCGACGGCCCCTTCGGCGCGCAAATCCCCGCGACTGGCGAGTGGATCACCCCCCAGATCGTCATTGTGCCGCTGGTGGCCTTTGACCGCCGAGGCGGGCGTCTGGGGTATGGCGGCGGTTTCTATGACCGCACTCTTGAATTGCTACGCGCCAACGGTCCCGTGCTGGCCGTCGGCTTTGCCTATGCCGCCCAAGAGGCGGACAGCCTGCCGCTAGAGCCCACGGATCAGCCGCTCGACATGATCATCACCGAACAGGGTGTTCTGACCTTCTAGGTTTTGGTCGCGACCGAAGGCGGTGTGATCCGCCGCTTCAGCATCGCCTCGCGCCAAGTGATATAGCTGACCGACGCAATAATGACGCCGCCCCCCAGCACGGTATAGGGATCAATCCCTTCGCCAAACACCAGCGCGCCCAAGGCCACCGCCCACACCAGTTGCAAGAACGTGGCGGGCTGGGTCACAGCCACCGGCGCCTCCTTGAAGGCCAGCGTCATGGTGTAATGCGCCCCGGTCGCTAGGGCTGCCACGGCCAGCAGCACCGCCAATTGTTCCCACGTTGGATGAACCCAGTGGGTGACCGCCATCGGCATCAGCCCGATGGTCACGGCAATCGACAACCACGCCACCACATGGGCCGATGACATCTCGGCGCTCAGGCGTTTGGCGATCAAATAGCCGGTCGCCAGCCCGAGGGACGTCCCCAGCATGGCGATATGGCCCGGGTCCAACTCGCGAAAGCCGGGCCGCAGAATGATGCCCGCCCCCAGCAAGGCAACCCCCACCGCAATCAGCCGCCGCAGCGCCAGCTTTTCCCCCAGAAACAGGCTCGCCCCCAGCGTGACGTAGATCGGGTTCAGGTAATTCAGCGCGGTCACATCCGCCAAAGGGATGCGCACCATCGCATAAAACCACAGGGAAACGCCGATCGTATGAGCCAGCCCGCGCAACGCGATCAGCTTGGCCTGCTGCGCCGTCGGCAGCGTCCGGATCAACGAGGGCATCAGCGGAATGAAAAACACCAGCCCCAACGCGAACCTCAGAAAAGAGGTCTGATACACAGGCAGCGATGTCCCGACAGCTTTGACCAGTGCCGTCATCCCGACAAACTGGAACCCCGTCAGAACCATCCAGAAAATGCCCCGCCCGGGGCGCTGTACACGTGTGTCTTCCATGGCGCTATCAGACCCGATCCGGCTCCACTTGCAACCCCGCAGAAACGCAGCCCCCGATCTGCAGCAAGAAACAAATCAGGTTTCTTTTTTCCCCAAATATTCAAAAGGGCGCGCCGGTCAGACCGGTCGCGCCCCTGAATGCTTTGTCGAGATAGCGGCAGATCAGAGCTGCGCCATAACCTCGTCGCTGGCTTCGAAGTTGGTGGTGACGCGCTGCACGTCATCGTCATCTTCCAGAGCATCCACCAGCTTCATCAGCTTCTGCATGCCTTCCAGATCCAGCTCGGCGGTGGTGGTCGGCTTCCAGACCAGCTTGGTCGATTCCGACTCGCCCAAGGTAGCCTCCAGCGCGGTCGACACTTCGGACAGATCAGTGTCGGCGGTGTAGATCACGTGACCTTCCTCGCTCGATTCCACGTCCTCGGCGCCGGCTTCGATGGCGGCCATCATGATGTCATCCGCATCACCCGCCTTGACGGGGTAGATGATCTCGCCCTTGCGCTCGAACATGAAGCCGACCGAGCCGGTTTCACCAAGGTTGCCGCCGTTCTTGCTGAACAGCGAGCGCACGTTCGATGCGGTGCGGTTGCGGTTATCGGTCATCGCTTCGACGATGACAGCCACGCCGTTCGGGCCGTAGCCCTCGTAGCGGATTTCTTCGTATTCGTCGCCTTCGCCTGCGATCGACTTCTTGATCGCGCGTTCGATCACGTCCTTGGGGCACGAGTTCGACTTGGCTTCTTTTACCGCCAGACGCAGACGGGGGTTCTTTTCGGGATCAGGGTCGCCCATTTTCGCGGCGACGGTGATTTCCTTCGCGAACTTGGAAAACATCTTCGAGCGAATTGCGTCCTGACGACCTTTGCGGTGCTGGATGTTAGCCCATTTAGAATGGCCGGCCATGGGTGCCTCCGATTACCTAATTCTCAGCTTTGGGCCTCTATAAAGGAGGCGCATGGGGGCCTGCAAGCGCCCCCGTGTGCACTTTGCCGACAGGAATTAGTTATAAAGGGGCCAAATCACCGGAATCAGCGCCGAAGCGATGAGCCCGATGGTCAGGTTCAGGGGAATACCCACCCGCATGAAGTCGGTGAACTTGTACCCGCCGGGGCCGTAGACCAGTGTGTTGGTCTGGTATCCGATGGGGGTCGAGAAGCTGGCAGAGGCCGCCACCATCACCGCCACAACCAGCGGACGCGGGTCCGCCCCGATGGCCGAGGCCAGCCCGATCGCAATCGGCGTCACCACCACGGCTACCGCGTTGTTGGTCACCAGCTCGGTCAGCACCGAGGTCAGCAGGAAAATGGCCCAGATAATAAAGAACGCGGGCAGGGTTTCCAGAACCGGCGCGACACTGGACACGATCAGATCCACCGCGCCCGAATTTTGCAGCCCCGAGCCAATCGCCAACATCGAGAAGATCAGCGCCAGCAGCCGCCCTTCGACAAAGCCAAAGGCCTCGTCCGCGTCGATGCAGCGGGTGACCAGCACCAGCGCCACGGCAAAGACCGACAGCATCAGAATGGGGGCAACGCCGATGGCCGACAGGATCACGATGCCGAACAGGGCACCAATCGCGATGGGGGCTTGCTTGCGGCGATAGGCGCGTTCGGTCGGCTGCGCGATGTCCACCAGCTCCATGTCCTGGGCCAGGCGCTGGATGTCGGCGGGGGCGCCTTCCAGCAGCAGGGTGTCACCGACGCGCACAACTAGATCGTCCAGCTGGCGTCCGATGTTCTGGTTCCGGCGGTGAACGGCCAGCGGGTACACGCCATAGCGGCGGCGCAGACGCATCGCGCCAAGGCTGCGGCCCACCATCTTGCAGCCGGGGGTGATCAGAACCTCGACGGTCTGCGTTTCGACCGAGGACAGCTTGTCCACCATCTTCAGGTCTTTGGACTGTTGCAGGCCCAAGAGCTCGGTCATCTCGGTGCGCAGAACCACGCGGTCACCGGCCTGCAGGACAACGGTCGTCAGATCCCGGCGCAAGGACGCATCCCCGCGCAGCACGTCGATCAGACGCACGCCGTCACGCTTGAAGAGGTCAATGTCGATCACGTCGCGGCCGATCAGGGCGCTGTCTTCGGGGACCGCGACCTCGGTAAAGAACTTCATCTTGGTGCGGTTGCCGACCATACCGGCCAGACTGTCCCGCTTGGGCAGCAGACGGCTGCCGATAAAGGTCATGTAGATCGCGCCCCAGACGATCAGGATGATCCCCAGCGGCGTGACCTCGAAAATGGTAAAGGGTTCAAGGCCCTGATGCCGCGCCACACCATCCACCAGAAGGTTTGTCGAGGTGCCGATCAGCGTCGTGGTGCCCCCCAGAATGGTGGCATAGCTCAGCGGGATCAGCAGTTGCGAGGGCATCATGTTCATGGTGCGCGACAGCTGGATGAACACAGGGATCATCACGACAACTACCGGCGTGTTCGACACAAAGGCCGAGAACACCACAACCGCCAGCATCAGCCCGATCAGGGCCATCTTGGGGTTCTGTTTGGCTTTGTTGTCTGCAAACTGGGTGAACGCGGCCAACGCGCCCGTCCGCACCAGCGCGCCCATCACGATGAACAGCGCGCCAATCGTCCAAGGGGCAGAGTTCGAAAGGATGTCCAGCGCCCCCTCATAGGGCAGGATCCCCAATGCCATCATCAGTGCCGCGCCCGAAATGCCCACAACTTCTGTGGGATAGGACTCGCGCATGAACAGGACAAACATGCCCACCACAATGACCAGCGCGAGAATCGCCTCGTAGGCGTCGGGTAATGCAAACACGTGGACTATTCTCCGCTCGCTAGGGCACAGCAGCGGTATTCTTCCGCAACTGGTTGGGCAGGGCAAGCACACTTTTGCCCGCCAAGGTAGGCCATTACAGCCTGCCTTACCGGTCGGTTAATCGCGCGGCATCAGCCCGCGACGGGGCCGGATTGCTGCAGACGGCCGCCTTGGCGCACCATGCAGACGGTCTTGGCCAAGCCGGTGCGGTCGTCGGTTTCCACATAGACGCCGGACAGGGTCGCTTCGCCCTCGGCGGGGGAGTAGCGGCCCTTGGACATGCCGGTCACAAAGCGGCGCAGGGGTTCGGCTTTGTCCATGCCAATCACGCTGTTGTAGTCGCCGCACATGCCTGCATCGGTCAAATAGGCGGTGCCGCCGTTCATGATCTGTGCGTCGCCAGTGGGAACGTGGGTGTGGGTGCCGACCACAAGGCTGGCCTTGCCGTCCATCCAGTGACCCAGACCCATCTTCTCGCTCGTGGCTTCGGCGTGGACGTCCACAATCGTGGCATTCACGGTCGCGCCCAAACGGTGGGTCCGCAGCACCTGATCGACCGCCGAGAACGGGTCGTCGAACGGGCGCTTCATGAACACCTGACCCAACACCTGCGCGACCAGCACCTTGCGGCCACCCGAGGCGTTGAAGATGCGGAAGCCGCGGCCCGGTGCGGCCTTGGCAAAGTTGATGGGGCGGACGATGCGGCTGTCGCTGTCGATATGTTGCAGCATGTCCTTCTGATCGAAGGCATGATCGCCCAATGTCACGCAATCCGCACCAGCCTGAAAGATCAGGTTCGCGTGCTCTGCGGTCAGACCCATGCCGTTCGAGGCGTTCTCGCCATTCACGACAACAAAATCCAGCGCCCACTCTTTTTTCAAGCGGGGCAGGTGCTCTTGGATGGCTACGCGTCCTGCGCGGCCAACAACATCGCCTAGGAACATCAGTTTCATGGCGCTGTCCGTAGGGCGATCCCCGTTCAAGAGCAAGGCGCAATGCCGCCGCAGCCTATGTGAAATCGCAATTTTTCGCCAGCGGTTGCGTGACTGACGTAACTTTTGACCGTCTTTCGCACCCCAATCAGGCCGATGGCCCATGGGTTGCTGCGCACTGGGTGAACGCGCATCCCTAGGAGAACGATTATGGCCAATATTACCTTTCAATCCCCCATCATGACCCGCGATAAAACCGTCTACGCGGTCGCTGGCAACACCCGCACGATCCTTGCCCTCGCCAAAGAGTTCAGCATTCCGATCCCCTTTGAATGTGGCGACGGCAACTGCGGCTCTTGCCTGATCGAGGTGAAGTCACTGGAAGAGAAGCCGCGCATGAGCATGGCTTTGACAGAAAAGGAAAAGGCGCGTCTGAAAGAGCTGCAAAAGCTGTCCGACGCGGAAATCCAGAACGCCGAAGTCAACGACACGCCGCCGCGCTACCGTCTGGCCTGCCAGTTCATTGCCCGTGACGAGGATGTCGTCGTCCGCTTTCCCGGCACGCCCGGCGGGTCCTTCTGACCTAGGGCTTCCTTCAATCAATCACATCATGGCCCCGCCCGAGAGGACGGGGTCTTCTGCTGGTCAGAAGCCTGCGGACTAATGGCGTGTTTCGCCTCGAAAGTGCGAAACCCGACAAAGTGCGGATCGTCGCCTGTTCACTAAATCGTGGCTGTACGCGCAAATGGATCGGTTAGAATGAGCCGATCTGGCAGTGCACATAACAACAGGACGCTTCTCATGAACACAGGCATAAAGGCGCTCGTAATCGCCTTGCTCGTCGCAGGGTGCAGCAGTACCAACCCTGAAGAGCGCGCCGTGATGGGCTATTATTCCCCGCCGTGGCAGTCGGGCCTCAAGGCGATCCGGCCCTATCCCTATCAGAATAGCATCTGCCAAGAGATCGGCTACAACATGGTGTCGCGAGATTTCTATGACGACTCCAAGCTGCTGGTGGGCTGCCCCAAGACCGAGCAAGGCGCCATCGACGACCGCGTGGCCGAGGGCGGCGAGGTTGTCGGCTATATCCACCATTGGACCATGATCCACATGCCGCGGTTCTGACGCGGGTAGGGCGGCGCGACATCACGGGCCGCCCCTTTGATTTTTCCCGGTAAATTCTGCGCAGATTTTGGGCGGGTCAGGGCGACCCGACCGCCCGATACCTTTGCCTGCGGCTTTTGTTGATTGACGAGTCAATAAAAAACAACCTAACCTGATTTTTGAACCAAGAGGTCAGGTATGCCCAAAGTCGGAATGGAACCCGTGCGCCGCAAAGCGCTTGTCGAAGCCACGATCCACGAGATCGGTCGGGCAGGTACGCTTGACGTGACGGTCAGCCAGATCGCCAAGCGGGCAGGGATGTCGAGCGCCTTGGCGCACCACTATTTCGGCGGGAAAACCCAGATTTTTATGGCCGCGATGCGCCACATCCTGTCCCAATACGGGGTCGAGGTGCGCCGCCGCCTGAAAAAGGCCAAGTCCCCCGAGGAACGCCTGCGCGCCCTGATCGACGCGAACTTTGCGCCCTCGAACTTCCGCGAAGAGGTGATCAGCGCATGGATGAACTTCTACGTTCTGGCCCAGAACGAGGAAGAGGCGCGACGTCTTCTGAACGTCTATTACCGCCGTCTGCACACTAACCTCTTGCATGAACTGCGCCCGCTGATGGGCGAGGGCGCCCCCGAGGCTGCCCGCCGCCTCGAGGCGTTGATTGACGGTGTCTACCTGCGCCAGAGCCTGCGTCAGGACCGGCCCGATCCCGAGCTCGCGTCCACTTTGGTTCTGGGCTGTCTGGAAATGGAACTCGCCCGCGCTGGTGCCCTCGAACCCGCCGCGCGGATCTACCAATTTACGAAAAAGGAACCCTCCGAATGACGATCGCTGTTCAGCCGACCGCCAGCCATTTCATCAACGGTGCGTATGTAGAGGGAGGTTCAGAGGATCTCCCTGTTGTGTTTCCGGCGACCGGCGAAGTTGTCGCGACCCTGAAGTTGGCCGACGAGGCGCTGGTGGATCAGGCGATCGCCGCAGCCAAGGCCGCGCAGCCCGCATGGGCCGCCCTGTCGGGTGTGGAGCGTGGCCGCATCCTGCGCCGCGCCGCCGAGATCATGCGCGAGCGCAACCGCGAACTGTCCGAGCTGGAAACCATCGACACCGGCAAACCCCTGCAGGAAACCCTGATCGCGGATGCGGCCAGCGGCGCGGATGCGCTGGAATATTTCGGTGGTTTGGCCGCAACCTTGGGCGGTGAGCACATCCAGCTGGGGGCCGATTTCGCCTATACCCGCCGCGAGGCTTTGGGCGTTTGTGTTGGTATCGGTGCGTGGAACTACCCCATCCAGATCGCCAGCTGGAAGGCCGCGCCCGCGCTGGCCTGCGGCAACACCATGGTGTTCAAACCGTCGGAAACCACGCCCCTGTCGGCGCTGAAACTGGCGGAAATCCTGATCGAAGCGGGCGCGCCTGCCGGTGTGTTTAACGTGGTGCAGGGGGCAGGGGCCGTGGGCGCCCGTCTGGTCACGCATCCTGATGTGGCAAAGGTGTCTCTTACAGGGTCCGTCCCGACGGGTCGCAAGGTATACGCCGCCGCCGCCGAAGGTCTGCGTCATGTCACGATGGAACTCGGGGGCAAGTCTCCGCTGGTGATCTTTGATGACGCCAATGTCGAGAATGCCGTCAGTGCTGCGATCAACGGGAACTTCTATAGCTCTGGCCAGATTTGTTCCAACGGCACCCGCGTCTTTGTCCAGAAGGGCATCAAAGAGGCCTTCCTGACCCGTTTGGCCGAGCGCCTGAAGGGCGTCAACATGGGCGATCCCCGCGATGAGGCCGTGAACTTTGGCCCTATGGTCAGCGAACGTCAGGTCCAGATCGTCGAGGGCTACATCGCCAAAGGTCTGGCCGAGGGCGCGCGTCTGGTCGCGGGCGGTCAGCGCCGCGAAGGGGCTGGCTTCTGGATGGAGCCGACCGTGTTCGCCGACGTGACCGACACCATGACCATCGCCGAAGAGGAAATCTTTGGCCCCGTGATGTCCGTGCTGGATTTCGACACCGAAGAAGAGGTGATCGCCCGCGCCAACGCCACGGACTTTGGTCTGGCCGCCGGTGTGTTCACCAACAATCTGGCCCGCGCGCACCGCGTTGTCGCGCAGTTCAAGGCCGGCACCACCTGGATCAACACCTACAACCTGACGCCGGTCGAAGTGCCCTTTGGCGGGTCGAAAATGTCGGGTGTGGGTCGCGAAAATGGCCGCGCCGCCATCGAACACTATAGCGAGTTGAAAACCGTTTACGTCGCCATGGGTGACACCGAAGCCCCGTTCTAAGGAGAGCCCGATGCAAGCCGATTACGTCATCGTAGGCGCAGGCAGCGCCGGATGCGCCATTGCCTTTCGTCTGGCCGAGGCCGGTAAAACCGTCGCTGTGATCGAACATGGTGGCACCGATGCGGGTCCGTTCATCCAGATGCCCGCCGCGCTGAGCTACCCGATGAACATGGGGATTTACGACTGGGGCTTCCAGTCCGAGCCCGAGCCCCACTTGGGTGGCCGCCGTCTGGCGACCCCGCGGGGCAAGGTGATCGGGGGGTCTTCCTCGATCAACGGGATGGTTTATGTGCGCGGCCACGCGCGGGACTATGATCACTGGGCCCAGTCCGGTGCCCGTGGCTGGAGCTATGCGGACGTTCTGCCCTATTTCAAGCGGATGGAGCATTGGCACGACGGTGGCCACGGCGGCGACACCGAATGGCGCGGCAAGGATGGCCCCCTACACGTGACCCGTGGTCCCCGCGCGAACCCGCTGTTCCACGCCTTTGTCGAGGCGGGCAAGCAAGCGGGCTATCCCGTGACCGGCGACTATAACGGCGAGCAGCAAGAGGGCTTTGGCCCCATGGAGCAAACCGTCTGGCAGGGCCGCCGCTGGTCCGCCGCGAACGCCTATCTGAAGCCCGCGATCAAGACCGGCAAGGTCGAGGTCGTCAAAGGTCTGGCCTGCCGCGTTGTCATCGAAGAAGGCCGCGCCCGCGGGGTCGAGATCGAGAAAGGCGGCGTGAAGCAGGTGATCCACGCGAACCACGAGGTGGTGATCTCGGCGTCCTCGATCAACTCGCCCAAGCTGCTGATGCTGTCGGGCATTGGCCCTGCCGAGCATCTGGCCGAGCATGGCATCGATGTGGTGGCTGACCGTCCGGGTGTGGGGCAAAACCTGCAGGACCATCTGGAACTCTACATGCAGGTCGCCTGCAAGCAGCCGATCACCCTCTATAAATACTGGAACCTGTTGGGCAAGGCGATCATCGGGGCCCAGTGGCTGTTCACAAAAAAGGGTCTTGGCGCCTCGAACCAGTTTGAAAGCGCGGCCTTTATCCGGTCCAAAGCCGGGGTCGAATATCCCGATATCCAGTACCACTTCCTGCCCATCGCCGTGCGCTATGACGGTCAGGCCGCTGCCGAAGGGCACGGCTTTCAGGCGCATACCGGCCCGATGCGCAGCCCCTCGCGCGGGCATATCACTTTGGCGTCGGCGGACCCCAAGCAGGCCCCGAAAATCCTGTTCAACTACATGTCCACCGAGCAGGACTGGGAGGATTTCCGCACCTGTATCCGCCTGACCCGCGAGATTTTCGCGCAGGATGCGTTCAAGCCCTATTACAAGCACGAAATCCAGCCCGGTGCGGATGTGCAGACCGACGACGAGCTGAACGGCTTTATCAAAGAGCACGTCGAAAGCGCCTATCACCCCTGCGGGTCGTGCAAGATGGGCGACCGGAACGATCCGATGGCAGTCGTTGATGAGCAGTGCCGCGTGATCGGGGTGCAGGGCCTGCGCGTGGCGGACAGCTCGATCTTCCCGCGGATCACCAATGGCAACCTGAACGGCCCCTCGATCATGACCGGCGAAAAGGCCGCCGATCACATTCTGGGCCGCAGCCTGCCGCGCGATGAAAGCAACCCGTGGATCAACCCGAACTGGGAATCCTCGCAGCGCTAGATTTTTGACAAAAAAGCTTAGGAAAAAGGCGGCATTTGATGCGTATCAATGTCGCCTTTTTTGATGCGCTCTAGGGTTGTTTTGTGTTTAATGAATAGGAGACGCAGATGTCCCACACTCCGCACCAACTGGCCCAAGAATTCCCCGAGCACGCAGAAGCGATTTCCGCTCTGAAAACCTCGGACGCGCATTTTGCCAAACTGGTCGAGGCATATAACGAGGTGAACCAGCAGGTCCATCTGGCCGAGACCAATGTCCAGCCGATGGAGCAACTTGCCGAGGAACAGCTGCGCAAGGAACGGACCAAGCTGAAGGACGAGATCTACGCGATCCTGTCCAAGGCAGCTGCGGTCTGATCAAAGCGTAGCGTCGGAAAGCCTGCGGAGGGGCGGGCTTTTCCGAAGGGACCGGGTGTCTGTAGGGGGCATCCGGTCTTTTCTGTTTTCAGGGTTATTTTTCCACCTGATAGGGCAGGACCCCGCGCTCGTCCGGCTTGATCGACAGGCGGCGTTCCAGCGGGGGGACCGAGCGTTGATGGCAGTCCGTCCGTTCGCAAATCCGGCAGGAAATCCCGATAGGTTCAAACGCGGCGGAGTTCGTCACGTCCAGACTGTCCGCATAGACCAGATCGCCTGCATGGCGGACCTCGCACCCCAGACAGATGGCGTAGCGGCGGGTGGGCGCGCCGAACGCTCCGCCCGGTTTCGACACGTCCCGCGCCAGACACAAGTAGCGCACACCGTCGGGCGTTTCCGCCAGCTGCCGCAGGAACTGCGCGGGGGTCTCAAAGGCGCGGTGGACGTTCCACAAGGGGCAGGCCCCGCCGAACCGCGCGAATTGCAGACGGGTGGCCGAGTGGCGCTTGGTGATGGTTCCCGCCTGATCGACCCGCACAAAGAAGAACGGAATGCCCTTGTTCCCTGGCCTTTGCAGGGTGGACAGGCGGTGGGCGACTTGTTCGATCGAAGCTCCGAATCTGGTGGCCAGCAGCTCCAGATCGTGGCGGTATTTCTGCGCGGCCTCCAGAAAGCGGGTGTAGGGCATCAGGGCTGCACCGGCGAAATAGTTGGCCAGACCGATCTTGGCGATGGAGCGCGCCTCGTTGGAATGAAAGCGGGCAAGGTCCAGCGTGGCCTCTAGCAGTTTGTCCTGCGTGATCAGCGCCAGTTGCAGCAGAATCTGGAAGCGGCGGGTTTCGGGGGCCGCGCGGTTGGAAATCGACAGAACCCGCGTTTCGGCGTCGAAATGGCGGATGCGCGCGCCTTCGGTCAGGCGCAGGGTGATGCCCTTGTCAATCAGGGCCTGCTCGGCGCCCACGGGGCCTGCGTATTTGTCGGCGAAATGCTCGGCCGCGCGGTCCACGGCGTCGATATAGTTGTCGCAGTAATGAAAGAAGTCCCGCACCTCTTCCCACGGGGATGGCTGCACGCGGGCGTCCTCGCGGCCCAAGGCTTCGTCCAGCGATGCCAGCCGTTCATGAGACTGCCGATAGGCGCGGTGCAGATGCAGGAACGCACGGGCTAGCGCGGGCGCATTGCTGGCCGCCAGCCGCAGGTCGGCCAAAGGCGGTGGCTGGTCGGTGAACACGGGGTCGGCGAGGGCCTCTCGCATATCGCTGACCAGACGCTCGCTGTCGCCTGCGGACAGTTCGGTCACGTCGAACCCGAACTCGGACGCCAAGGCCAGCACGACCGAGGTACTGACCGGACGGTTGTTGTTCTCCATCTGGTTCAGATAGGGCAGCGAGACCCCGAGCTTGGTCGCGAATTCCTTTTGGGTCAGGCTCAGGCGCGAACGCAGTTCACGCAGCTTGACGCCGGCATAGAGTTTCTGGGGTGCCATCGAGGTGCCTTTGCGGGTTTGCTAATGCAAATTCTAGCATTTGCAAATGTACCGCTCAACGGACCAGATGTCGCTCCCGACGATAGATGTAGAGGACAGCGCCAATCGCAGCCAGCGCACTGAGCAGCATGATCAGCAGCAGCGGCGTGGCACCGGTTTCCAGAGACAGCATTGATCCGGCTAGCGCCGACAGGGCCGCGCCGCCGCCAATCATGATCGCCCCGCCAAGGCCCGAGGCCGTGCCCGCCAGATGGGGGATGACGGACAGCGACCCCGAGGTGGCGTTCGGGATCACCATCCCGTTGCCCAATCCCACCGCTGTCATAAAGCCGAAGAACACCCCGACCGACCCCATGCCCGCCATGTGAAGCAGTAGTGATATCCCGATCCCGACCGAGTTGATCACCGACCCCCACAGGATCATCCGGTTGATTCCCCACCGGCGCGAGAATTTCCCCGAAATGAAGTTCCCCGCAAAGTACCCGATGGCAGGGGCACTAAAGTAGAAGCCCAGCGTTTCCGGCGGCAGGCGGTAGATTTCGCTGCCGATAAAGGGAGCCCCGCCGAGATAGGCAAAGAACGCCCCTGATGCGGCCGCCGCCGCAAGGGCATAGGCCCAGAACCGGCGCGACCGCAGGATCAGGGGGTATTCGGCGAATTGCTGGAACAGGGAAATGTCGCGCGGACGGCCCGTTTCCCCCAGATCGCTCCAGGTCAGCCACAGCATCAGGCAGCCCAGAATAAGCAGGCTCCAGAAGTTCGCTTTCCAACCGAAGGCCGCGTCCAGCAGCCCGCCCACCGCAGGGCTGATCATCGGCACCAAGGCCATGCCCATGGTGACGTAGCCGATCATGCTGGCGGCGGAATCCTGGTCATGGATGTCGCGCACGATGGCGCGGGACAGGACCATGCCGGTGACGATAACTGCTTGGGACATCCGGAAAATCAGGAAAATCCCTGCGGTCGGCGCGAACAGGCACCCCAGAGTCGCCACCAGAAACAGCGAGATCCCCCACAACAGCACGGGCCTGCGCCCGTAGCGATCCGCAATCGGCCCGATGAATAGCTGCAGCACAGCATTCACGCCTAAATAGAGTGCGACCGATAGCTGCATCAGACGGTAGTCCGTCTGAAAATATGCCGTCATGCCCGGCAGCGATGGTAGGAAAATATTCATCGACAGGGCCGCAAGGCCCGCCAGCATAATCAGCGTCGCAATATGCGGCGGAGTGTTTTTGTTCAGCATTTTATGGCCACACGGGGTTCCGACTTTGGTCGAACGCTACGGGGAAGGGCGGGCTCGTGTCCAATTGATTACGGTGAATTTACAGATTTGCATTTTGAAGCAAGGTTGCTGCCAACAATTTGCAAATTTGCCAATGATTGCTTTGCGGGCGCAGCAACGCATCCTATGGTCGCGTCAAAGCGGAGGGCACAGATGAAAGATATCCTGCAAGAACTCGAAGATCGCCGCGAACAGGCACGCGCCGGTGGTGGTCAGAAACGCATCGACTCGCAGCATGCCAAAGGCAAGCTGACCGCGCGCGAGCGCATCGAACTGTTGCTCGACGAAGGCAGCTTCGAAGAGTTCGACATGTTCGTGGCACATCGCTGCACCGAATTCGGGATGCAGGAAAACCGTCCCTATGGTGACGGCGTTGTGACCGGTTGGGGCACCATCAACGGCCGCATGGTCTATGTGTTCTCTCAGGACTTCACCGTGTTCGGCGGCTCGCTGTCGGAAACCCACGCACAGAAGATCTGCAAGATCATGGATATGGCGATGCAGAACGGCGCGCCTGTGATCGGCATCAACGACTCGGGCGGTGCACGTATCCAAGAAGGCGTTGCCTCGCTCGCCGGTTATGCCGAAGTGTTCCAGCGCAACATCGAAGCATCGGGCGTTATCCCCCAGATCAGCGTGATCATGGGCCCCTGCGCCGGCGGCGCAGTGTATTCGCCCGCAATGACCGACTTCATCTTTATGGTGAAGGACAGCTCGTACATGTTCGTGACCGGCCCCGACGTGGTTAAGACCGTCACCAACGAGGTCGTCACCGCAGAAGAGCTGGGTGGCGCGATCACCCACACCAAGAAAAGCTCGGTTGCCGATGGCGCGTTCGAGAACGACGTCGAGGCTCTGACCGAAGTGCGCCGTCTGGTGGACTTCCTGCCGCTGTCGAACCGCGAGAAGGCGCCCGTGCGTCCCTTCTTTGACGCGCCGGACCGCGTGGAGAACAGCCTTGATACGCTGATCCCCGAGAACGCGAACACGCCCTACGACATGAAAGAGCTGATCAACAAGATCGCGGACGAGGGTGATTTCTACGAAATTCAGGCCGAATACGCCAAGAACATGATCACCGGCTTCATCCGCCTCGAGGGTCAGACCGTTGGTGTTGTTGCGAACCAGCCGATGATTCTGGCGGGCTGTCTGGATATCGACTCCAGCCGTAAAGCCGCTCGGTTTGTGCGCTTCTGCGACTGCTTCGAAATTCCGATCCTGACTCTGGTGGACGTGCCCGGCTTCCTGCCCGGTACTTCTCAGGAATATAACGGCGTTATCAAGCACGGTGCGAAGCTGCTGTTCGCTTACGGCGAAGCGACCGTTCCCAAAGTCACCGTCATCACCCGCAAGGCCTATGGCGGCGCGTATGACGTTATGGCGTCCAAGCACCTGCGTTCGGATTTCAACTACGCATGGCCGACCGCAGAGATCGCGGTGATGGGTGCCAAGGGCGCGACCGAGATCCTGTACCGCAGCGAACTGGGTGACCCCGCCAAGATCGCCGAGCGCACCAAGAACTACGAAGACCGCTTTGCAAACCCCTTCGTCGCCGCCGAGCGTGGCTTCATTGACGAAGTGATCATGCCGCACAGCACCCGTCGTCGTGTGTCCCGCGCCTTTGCATCGCTGCGTAACAAAAAGCGCAGCATGCCCTGGAAGAAACACGACAACATTCCGCTCTAAGGAAACAGGAAATGGCAAAAGCACGCTGGCATATCGTCAAGGACGGGCAGGGGGGCGTTACCGTCTCTCGCAAGCTGCCCGCCCGCTTCGACTTTGCGGTCGAAGCGACGGTGCCCGCGTGCAATGCCGTTTTATTGGCCCAGCAGGTCCGTCAGGATATGTGGCGTGCATTGCAGGGGTTGCGTGGATTTCTGCCTGTGGTAGAAATCGTTAAAGATGGCAACCATTGCCGTATTCGAGCCGGTGGTTCCGTTAACGGACCCTTGCCTTTGGTGCACGTTCAGGGTTTGTTGTTACAAATTCTTCATGATCCGGTTCGCCGCGCGCGTTGGATCATGCACGCGGGGCGCTTCTGATGTTGTCGTTTCGCGTAATCACAGGTTTCGTCGCCCTCTTCGGAGGTGCGACCACGGTTGCGGGGCAGGAGGGGGCCCCCACCGTGCCATCGGGCCTGGACCTGACCTTGTACGAGATGATCCTCGAGGATCAGCCCGACGGTCAGGTCTGGGCCCGGTATCGTTTCGTGGCCCCGGATCTGAAGCAAGACGACTATGACCGCGTGTCCGGGGACTTCCCCGAGATTTGCGCCGCCTATGCCTTGCCGCAGCTGGAGATTCAGGGGGCCCATCCCGCCATTATCGTCCTGACCTATGCCGACCGCCCGATTCCTTTTGGCGAGGCTGCCCCCGAGGCTGTCCAGTTCGTAGAGAGCTTCCGCGTGGATCAGGGCGCCTGCGTCTGGGAGGTGTTCTGATGACCACCGCTCAGGCTCGTTTTTCCCTTTGTACATTGGCGATTGGTGATTTTGCGCCACATCGCGCAATCGCAGAATTTGGCCCGTATCCAACGGGTCAGATTCGCGTTATCGTTGAAATGGGCGTATCCCAAGACACCCAAACCTCGAAGCAGTGTTCGGGCAACGGCACAGATGCCGACCCGACGAACAACGATACAAGTACATACAGGAGACAAGCATGTCGAAAGTCATCATCACCCTCGCTGCATTCGCAGTTGCCGCATCGGTTGCAGGCTGCGCGAAGAAGCCCAAAGAAGAAGAATTCGTGGTCGTTCAGCCCGAACCCATTTCGGTGGAACCCACTTACACCGGCAAGTACAAGTAATCGTACTCTGACGATACCGGGGCGGGCCGTCGGGCCCGCTCATGTTGGCCACGTCGTGCATCGCCCCAATAACCCATGGGGGCTTGTATGCTGAAACATCGTGGCTTTCCGGGCCGTATGCCCGGCACTGATTACCAATTCGTGATTCGCCGTGCCAATCCGCGCGGTGTGACGCCGCTGAAGGCGCTGCGTCGTTTCCCCGACCGCAAATCTGCGGACAAGCGGGCTGACGAATGCTTCCTCGCGGCGCTTTGGATGCACTTTGGTGAAGAAACCTTTGAACGGGGAAATCTGGACGCTGGCCGTCTGAGCTGGCTGTTCGGCCGCGAGGTCATCGCAGTCGACGGCGACTTCGATCCCGAGGATTACGGGGCGCTCCTGCGCATCAACGTGGAAGAGGCCGAGCGCACCTTCCCGCAGATTTTTGACGGGAGCTCGGAATGGATCGGCTGAGCTTTGCCCAATGCAAGCAAGCAGTTAAGCGGATTGTGGCGCATGGTTTCCGTGCGTCCTCCGTGCCGCTTGCAAGCGTTGGACAGGCTGCCAATCTATGGCTGTGTAAGTCGAGCAATGCTCGGCAGACGATGTCTCTCACCGAGACCCCTTCCCCGACTTGCGCGCTGGGCCAAAACGGCCTGAGCGCGCATTTTTTCGGATTACTTCACGGTTTCGTGTGGTCCGAGTCTAACAATTGCGGGAACCCGGAAAAGGGGGGTGACGTTGCTTACACATCAGAACGTCGCACCCGTGCGGGTGGACACGGGATTGTTGAAAGGATTGCACAATGCTTAAGAAAACTTGGATCGTTGCTTCGGTTGCCCTGCTTGGTCTGGCCGCGTGTGGTGACACGCTTGGCGAACAGGCTCTGCTGGGTGGTGGCGCAGGCGCCGCTGCTGGCGCAGTCACCGGCGGTGATGTTGTCACCGGCGCCGTTGTTGGCGCAGCCGGCAACGTCGCGTACTGCCGTACTTACCCCTCGCGCTGTAACTAAGCAGCCGCGCGGCAACGCGCACATCCATTCTTATGGCTTTCAGGCTACCGGACCTCGTCAGTCCGGTGGCCTTTTCTTTTGCCCGATGGCCGGTGTGACCGGCCGCGGCACAACCGGATAAGACGAAAGGGACGGAGACAAATGATCGACAAGATCCTCATTGCCAACCGTGGCGAGATCGCTTGCCGCGTGATCAAGACGGCACGCAAGATGGGCATCAAAACGGTGGCCATCTATTCGGACGCAGACAAGAACGCGCTGCATGTGAAAATGGCCGATGAGTCGGTTCACATCGGCCCTCCGCCCGCGAACCAGTCGTATATCGTCATCGACAAGGTGATGGATGCGATCCGCCAGACCGGCGCCAACGGCGTTCACCCGGGCTACGGCTTCTTGTCGGAAAACTCGAAATTCGCCGAGGCTCTGGAAGCCGAAGGTGTGCTGTTCGTCGGGCCCCCCAAAGGCGCGATCGAGGCAATGGGTGACAAGATCACCTCGAAGAAAATCGCCCAAGAGGCAGGCGTGTCGACCGTTCCCGGCTACATGGGCCTGATCGCGGACGCCGAAGAAGCTGTGAAGATCAGCAACGACATCGGCTACCCCGTCATGATCAAGGCCTCTGCTGGCGGCGGCGGCAAGGGCATGCGGATCGCGTGGAACGACACCGAGGCCCGTGAAGGCTTTGAATCGTCCAAGAACGAAGCGGCCAACAGCTTTGGCGACGACCGGATCTTTATCGAAAAGTTCGTCACCCAGCCCCGCCACATCGAAATTCAGGTGCTGGCCGACAAGCACGGCAACTGCATCTACCTTGGTGAACGCGAGTGTTCGATCCAGCGCCGGAACCAGAAGGTCATCGAAGAGGCGCCGTCGCCGTTCCTGGACGAAGCCACCCGCAAGGCGATGGGCGAACAGGCTTGTGCACTGGCCAAGGCCGTGGGTTACGCCAGCGCCGGTACCGTGGAATTCATCGTTGACGGTCAGCGCAACTTCTACTTCCTCGAGATGAACACCCGTCTGCAGGTGGAACACCCTGTGACCGAACTGATCACCGGCGTTGACCTGGTTGAACAGATGATCCGCGTGGCCAACGGCGAAGAGCTGTCGATCAAGCAAGAAGACGTGAAGCTGAACGGTTGGGCGATGGAAAGCCGCCTCTATGCAGAAGATCCCTATCGGAACTTCCTGCCGTCGATCGGCCGTCTGACCCGCTATCGTCCCCCCGTCGAGGTGGCCGAAGACACCCGCGCTGTCCGCAACGACACCGGCGTGTTCGAGGGCGGCGAGATCAGCATGTACTACGACCCCATGATCGCCAAGCTGTGTACCTGGGCTCCGACCCGTCTGGAAGCCATCGAAGAGATGCGCAACGCGCTCGACAGCTTCGAGGTCGAGGGCATCGGTCACAACCTGCCGTTCCTGTCGGCCGTGATGGACCACAAGAAGTTCGTCGATGGTGACATGACCACCGCCTTCATCGCCGAAGAATACCCCGAAGGTTTCGCTGGCGTTGATCTGCCCGAACCCGCGCTGCGCCGCATCGCTGCCGCCTGTGCCGCGATGAACCGCGTTGCCGAAATCCGCCGCACCCGTATCTCGGGCACCATGGACAACCACGAGCGCAAGGTTGGTGACGACTGGGTCGTGCGTCTGGGTGGTGCGGAATTCCCGGTGACCATCGCTGCGGACCCCAAAGGGTCGGACGTCAGCTTTGCCGATGGCACTGTTCTGCGCGTCGAAAGCGATTGGACCCCCGGCGACCAGCTGGCGAACCTGATGGTTGGCGGCACCCCCTTGGTGCTGAAGACCGGCAAGATCACCAACGGCTTCCGCATCCGCAGCCGCGGCGCGGACCTGAAGGTGCACGTCTACACCCCCCGTCAGGCGGAAATGGCGCTGCTCATGCCCGAGAAGCTGCCGCCCGATACCTCGAAGATGCTGCTTTGCCCGATGCCCGGCGTTGTCGTGAAGATGAACGTCGCCGTCGGTGACGAGGTTCAGGAAGGTCAGGCGCTGTGCACCATCGAGGCGATGAAGATGGAAAACATCCTTCGCGCCGAGAAGAAGGCAGTCGTCACCAAGATCAACGCCGGCGCGGGCGACAGCCTTGCGGTCGACGAAGTGATCATGGAGTTCGAATAGGCCATGGCGTTAGCCGCTGGCATATCGCGCGGAATGCGGGATGGTCAGCGGCTCTCGCGGATCTCTTGTTGGCGCATCGGCATTTTGTCGATCGTCCGAGAGATTTCCCGCACGGTCCATGGGGACGGTTTGCGCAGCTTGATGCCACCGTCCTTGCCCACCAGCACAAAGCCGAAGCCCCGAGGGTGCAAGGCGCTGCGCAGGGCAGAGCGGGCCGACGGATCGGTATCGGTCAGCACGACCACATCGCGTTCGACCAGCGCGGGCAGATCATCCTCGATCAGCTCCATCTGGCGGACAAAGGCGGGGTCATACGGGCTGTCGGCGAACACGATCAGCGGGCGGTGCGTCCATTTGAACTCGGCCAGATTGGCGGTCAGCCCGTCGATGATCACGGCCTCTGTCATGTCGGTCCCTTCGGCCCACGCGTGGGGGGCGGTCAGCGACAGGAACATTGCGAACATTGCGGCAAGTCGGGTCATGGCTCCTCCTGTCGCTTACAGATAGGGGCGATGCCCCCGAATTCGAAGCTTTTTCCCGCGGAAATGTCCTGACTGTGGCAGGCCCGCGTCGATTGGAGGAACGACCAGATGACCCAAGACAAAGACGCCTGGCGCGCACTGGCCGAAAAGGAATTGCGCGGCAAACCCGTCGATAGCCTGAACTGGCAGACGCTGGAAGGGATCGAGGTAAAGCCCCTGTACACCGAAGAGGATACAGCGGCGCTGCCCCACATGGGCAACATGCCGGGCATGGCGCCCTTTACCCGCGGGGTGAAGGCGACCATGTATGCAGGCCGCCCCTGGACCATCCGCCAGTACGCGGGTTTCTCGACCGCCGAGGAATCGAACGCCTTTTACCGCAAGAACCTTGCTGCGGGTCAGCAGGGCGTGTCGGTTGCGTTCGACCTGGCCACCCACCGCGGCTATGACAGCGACCACCCTCGTGTGATCGGTGACGTCGGCAAGGCCGGTGTCGCCATCGACAGCGTCGAGGACATGAAGATCCTGTTCGACGGCATCCCGCTGGACAAGGTATCGGTGTCGATGACCATGAACGGCGCGGTGATCCCGATCCTCGCGAACTTTATCGTTGCAGGTCAGGAGCAGGGCCACGACAAGGCCGTGCTGTCGGGCACCATTCAGAACGACATTCTGAAGGAATTCATGGTCCGCAACACCTACATCTATCCGCCCGAGCCTTCGATGCGGATCATTGCGGATATCATTGAGTACACCTCGAACGAGATGCCCAAGTTCAACAGCATCTCGATCTCCGGCTACCACATGCAGGAAGCGGGCGCGAACCTCGTGCAGGAACTGGCCTACACGCTGGCCGATGGTCGTGAATATGTGCGCGCAGCGATTGCGCGCGGCATGAACGTGGACAAGTTCGCAGGCCGCCTGTCGTTCTTCTTTGCGATCGGCATGAACTTCTTCATGGAGGCCGCCAAGCTGCGTGCCGCGCGTCTGCTGTGGTCGCGCATCATGGATGAATTCGACCCCAAAGATCCCCGTTCCAAAATGCTGCGGACCCACTGCCAGACCTCTGGCGTGTCGCTGCAAGAGCAGGACCCCTATAACAACGTGATCCGCACCGCCTACGAAGCGATGTCCGCGGTTCTGGGGGGCACCCAGTCGCTGCACACCAACGCGCTGGACGAAGCGATCGCGCTGCCCACCGAATTCAGCGCCCGCATCGCGCGGAACACCCAGCTGATCCTTCAGGAAGAGACTGGCGTGACCAACGTCGTCGATCCGCTGGCAGGCAGCTATTACGTCGAGGCCCTGACCAACGAACTGGCCGAGAAGGCTTGGGCGCTGATCGAGGAAGTCGAAGAGATGGGCGGTATGACCAAGGCGGTTGCCTCTGGCATGCCCAAGCTGCGCATTGAAGAGACCGCAGCCCGCCGTCAGGCAGCCATCGACCGCGGCGACGAGGTGATCGTCGGCGTGAACAAGTACCGCAAGGACAAAGAAGACCCGATCGACATTCTGGAGATCGACAACACCAAGGTACGCGAAGCTCAGGTCGCACGCCTTGAGCGCATCCGCGCATCGCGTGACGAGGCAGCTTGCCAAGCCGCGCTGGAAGAACTGACCCGCCGGACGCAAGAAGGCGGTAACCTGCTCGAGGCGGCTGTCGAAGCAGCCCGCGCTCGTGCCTCGGTCGGAGAGATCAGCATGGCAATGGAGAAAGAATTCGGACGCCACCGCGCCGAAGTAAAAACCTTGGCTGGCGTTTATGGCGCGGCCTATGAGGGTGACGAAGGCTTCGCAGCCATCCAGAAATCGGTCGAAGATTTCGCCGAGAAGGAAGGCCGCCGTCCCCGTATGCTGGTGGTCAAGATGGGGCAGGACGGTCACGACCGTGGTGCCAAGGTCATCGCAACTGCCTTTGCCGATATCGGGTTCGACGTGGACGTGGGTCCGCTGTTCCAGACCCCCGAGGAGGCCGCTCAGGACGCGATCGACAACGACGTGCACGTGATCGGGATTTCCTCGCAGGCGGCGGGTCACAAGACGCTGGCGCCCGCGCTGATCAAGGTGCTCGAAGAGCAGGGTGCTGGTGACATCATCGTCATCTGCGGCGGTGTGATCCCCCAGCAGGACTACGAGTTCCTGAAGGCGGCGGGCGTGAAGGCGATCTTTGGCCCCGGCACCAACATCCCGAACGCGGCTCAGGACATCCTGCGCCTGATTGAAGAAGCGCGCGCCTAAGGCTAGCTTGGCCGGGAGGGGGCTGTCTGCCCCCTCTTGGCGCATCCTGCGCCAATTCACCCCCGAGAGTATTTCGGACAAGAAGAAGTGGGTTTGGTGGTATGGATTTTATGGTGCGGCAGGCGGGTGTGGCGGATGCCCCCGCGATTGTAGAGCTGTGGAACGGATTTGTTCGCGATACGGCCGTAACCTTTACCACCCTTGAAAAGACCTGCGATGGGATCGCTGCGGATATTGATGCGCACGGGGCCGGTTTTCTGGTGGCCGTTTCTGGCGGCACATTGCTGGGTTTTGCGACCTATTCCGCGTTTCGGGGCGGGCCGGGCTATGCGCGGACCAAGGAGCATTCGGTGATGCTGGCCGAGGGCGCGCGGGGCAGGGGCGTCGGGCGGGCGCTGATGGAGGCGCTGTGTGACGCGGCGCGGGCCGAGGGGGTACATTCCCTGTTCGCGGGGGTGAGCGGCGAGAACCCTGATGCTGTGGCCTTTCACGCCGCCATCGGTTTTCAAGAAATGGTGAGGCTGCCCGAAGTGGGCTTCAAATTCGGGCGCTGGATGGATTTGGTGCTGATGCAGAAATTCTTGTGATTGCTGCCTGACAAGTGAAGCCCCCGAGGATAGTCTGCGCGCCATGTCAATCTGGACCCGTATATCAGAGGCCCTAGCCGCTCTTGCCAAAGGCGAGGGGCTGTCCGCCTTGTTCGAGCGCCTGCGCACGCCGCCGGAGCGGTCTGTGGGCTTTACCATTGCTGTGATTGCGTTGTCGGCCAAGATGGCCAAAGCGGATGGATTGGTGACGCGGGACGAGGTCATGGCCTTTCGCGAGATATTCCATATCGACCCCGCCGAGGAGGCCAATGCCGCGCGGCTGTTCAATCTGGCCCGTCAGGATGTGGCCGGTTTTGAGGAATATGCTCGCCGGATCAGGGGGATGTTCGACGCCGAATCCCATGCCCTGTGCGATCTGATGGAGGGGCTGTTTCACATCGCTATGGCGGACGGCACCTATCACCCTGCCGAAGATGCGTTCCTGCGCCGTGTGGCCGAGATTTTCGAACTGGGGGAACGGCGGTTTGCCTCGCTCAAAGCGCGGTTTGTGCCGGGGGCCGAGGCTGACCCCTATGAGGTTCTGGATATCGATGCGGATGCCGATGATGCGGCGGTGCGGGCTGCGTGGCGGGCGGCGGTGCGGGAATCCCACCCTGACCGGATGATCGCACGGGGCGTGCCGCCCGAGGCGATCAAACTGGCCGAGCGCCGGATGCAGGCGATCAACCGCGCGTGGGAAAGCATCCGCATGGAACGCGCCCTTTGACCCACTAGGCAAGCCCCGCCGGGGTGCCTATGTGTTCGGTCATGAAAAAGATTTTGCTGATGATCCCTGTGGCGCTGCTGCCTGTGATGGCCGCCGCCCAAGACACCACCCAGACCGAACCCGAGACCGGCTTTGGCGCGATCAAGCGCGGGTTCGGCATGATTTTCGATGGCCTGAAAGACGAGGTTGATCCGGCCATCGACGGGCTGAAGGACAAGGCAGGCACGCTCAAGGACAAAGCCTATGAGGTCGGGCCCGAGCTGCGCGATTGGGTGGTCAGCATGGGGCCTGCTCTGCGCGATCTGGCGGCCAAGGTGGGCGATCTGAACGACTATCAAGCGCCCGAGAAGTTGCCCAATGGTGACATTATCCTGCGCCGCAAGGTCCCGCTGGACCCCGAGCAGCCCGCGGAAACCGACCTGCCCGAGGGGCAGATCGAGCTTTAGCCTTCGATGATGACTTCGTAGGTCGAGTCCAGCGCCTTGGCCAAGGAATCCAGACGGGATTCCGCGACCTCTGAATAAAGCTCTGAGGCGGCGGCGTTCAGGCGCAGTTCCAGATGCTTGCGTTCCTCGTGCCATTCGAAGCGGCCGGGGGTCTGATCCTTGCGCATCCAGAGCATCGCGCCGAAGCGCATCGCCTTGCCCAGAACTTCGGCCTCGCGGGTTTCTTCGGGGGATAGCAGGGGGGCCAGCGGCTGGAACTGGGGCGTCGTGGGCTTGTTCTTGTAGCGATAGAGCAGGGCAAGACCCAGGAACACACGCTCGCGGTGGGACAGCCCGCCAAGGTTCGCGCGGGTCGCGTTGTCGAAGCACGCATCGGCGCGGTAATCGGGGTGTGCACGCCATGTCACGTCGTGCAGCAGGCACGCGGCCTTGATGATCCGGGCGCGTTCCAGGCTGATGCGGGGGAACAGCGGCAGGACAAAGTTGAACAGACCCTTGCCGAAACCGGGCATACGGGCGTCCTTGATTTCCGAGAAACGGCAGGCCTCGATCAGCGGGTCGCGGTCGCGCAGTTCCTGCGGCATCTGTTCGTAGAGCAGTCCCTCGCGGATACCGTAGCTCGAGATCGCGATGTCATGAGGCTTGAAGCGTTTGACCACGCATTCCAGCACCTCGGAGGCCAGCGGCACCAGCGCCATACGCGCCGAGGAAATGCCGCAAGCCTTGCGCAGACCTTCCAGATCGTCGTGTTTTTGGATGAACTCCAAGGTGTCCAGCAGGTCCTCGCAGCTCATCTGGTATTCGTGCAGAACGTGCAGGGGATAGCCCTGACGCTCCATGTCGATGCGGCCGATGGCGCGCCACGAACCGCCCACAAGGAACAGGCGGTCGTTCTGGGGGCCCATCACCTCGATCAACTCATCGACGGTTTTTTCGATATGGGCGCGGCGGGCGGCAGCGCCCCCTTCGATGGCTTGCAGCTTCAGCGGGGCGAGGGGCGAGGTCATGCATTTCCCCACCTGACCGCGCCGGATTTCCGCCAGTTCCATCGACGAGCCACCAACATCGCAAACCAGACCATAGGCACCGGGCCACCCCAGCAGCACCCCTTGGGCGGACAGGCGAGCCTCTTCGGTGCCTTCGATCACGTGGATCGTCATGCCGGTTTCCGATTCGATCTGCTCTTTGAATGCGGGCCCGTCCGAGGCTTCGCGCATGGCAGCGGTGGCAACCACATGCAGGGGCGCGCAGCCGATTCCCTCGGCCAAGGCCTGAAACCGGTGCAGAGTCGCGCGGGCTTTGAGCTTGCCTTCGGGGTTCAGCATGCCGGTTTCCAGCAGGCCTTTGCCGAGGCTACACATGACCTTTTCGTTAAAGAAATAGGCGGGGCTGCGCGCGGCCCCGTCAAAGATCACCAGTCGGACAGAGTTCGACCCGATATCCACGACCCCCACTTTGGACAGTGCCCGCGCTTGCGGATCGACAATCAGCGGACGCGCGAAATGCGCATGATCGCTGCCAAAGGGGGACGCGGCGGTGTTCATCAGCCAGACCTGTTTTTTACCAAGCTATCAGACACTTTTGGGGAAAGTGCCGCCCGAGGTCAATCTTCGGTATGCGTCAGTTTCGGCACGTCAGCCGCGCCCGCCGATCCACGGCCCGACAGCGACGGGTTTTCCATGAAGAAGCGGTGGCAGCTAAAGGCGAAACGGCCTTCTTCGAGTTGGGCGCGCTTGAACTTGCCATCGGGGGACATCACCCAGCTTTGGGCTATATCGGCCATGTTGGCGGCCATGATCTGGTCAACGATCTGCGCCTTCACCGTGGGGTTCTCGATCTCGATCAGGGTTTCCACACGGCGGTTCAGGTTGCGGCCCATCCAGTCGGCGGACGACATGAACACCCTCGCCTGACGCGAGGGCAGGGCATGGCCGTTCCCGAAACACGCGATCCGCGAATGCTCAAGGAACCGGCCCACGATCGATTTCACGCGGATATTCTCGGACAGGCCCTTGATGCCGGGGCGCAAACCGCAAATCCCGCGGATCACCAGAGAGATCGGCACACCCGCCTGCGAGGCGCCATACAGGGCGTCGATGACATCAGGCTCGATCAGTGAATTCATCTTGGCCCAAATACCCGAAGGACGTCCGGCACGGGCGTTCTCTGCTTCCTCGCCGATCATGCGGATCAGGTCGGCCTTCATGTTGGTGGGGCTGATCGACAGGTTTTCCAGATGCTCGGGCATCGCATAGCCCGACAGGTAGTTGAACACCTTGACCGCATCGCGCCCGATGGACGGGTTGCAGGTAAAGAGGCTGAGGTCGGTGTAAATCTTGGCCGTGATGGGGTGGTAGTTGCCGGTGCCAAAGTGGCTGTAGGTCACCAGCTGATCGCCTTCGCGGCGGACCACGGTGCTGATCTTGGCGTGGGTTTTCTGGTCCACAAAGCCGTAGACCACATGGGCCCCCGCGCGCTCCAACCGGCGCGACTGGCGGATGTTGGCGGCCTCGTCAAAGCGGGCTTTAAGTTCGACCAGCGCGGTAACGGATTTGCCATCCTCGGCGGCTTCGCACAGGGCTTCAACGATGGGGCTGTCTTTGGACGTGCGATAGAGGGTCTGCTTAATCGCCACCACATTCGGGTCACGGGCGGCCTGCTGCAGGAAGCGCACCACCATGTCGAAGGTCTCGTAGGGGTGGTGCAGCAGCATGTCCTTCTGGCGGATCGCCTTGAAGATATCGCCGTCGTGGTCGGTCACGCGCTCAGGCACGCGGGGGGTGAAACTGGGCCACAAGAGATGCGGCAGATCGTCGATCACCAGTTCCTTGAGGTCGGCCACACCGATCACGCCATCCACCTCAATGACCTCTTCGTCGCTCAGGTGGAGTTCGCGCATGATGATGTCGAGCAGGTTCTTGGGCGCACCGGAGGAGATTTTCATCCGGATCACTTCACCACGGCGGCGGCGTTTCAGGGCGCTTTCGAATTCGCGCACCAGATCTTCGGCCTCTTCCTCGACCTCCAGATCGCTGTCGCGCAGCACGCGGAAGGTGCAGTGACCCTTCAGCTTGTAGCCCGGGAACAGCTGGTTCAGGTGCAAAAGCAGCAGCTCTTCGAGCGGGATATAGCGGAATTGCTCGGGCTCGGAGGGTAGGCGGGTAAAGCGCGGGACCTGCGCGGGAATGGGCAGCAGGGCGTGCAGGGTCTTGCCGTCGCGGGTGCGCTCCAGCTGCAGTGCCAGCGAGAAGCCGGTGTTCGGGATAAACGGGAAGGGGTGCGCAGGGTCGATCGCCAGCGGGGACAGAACCGCAAAGACCTGATTCAGGAACACATCCGCCAGATGCTTCTGATCCTCGGGGGTCAGAGAGTTGCGGCCATGCAGGGTGATGCCCTGATCTTCCATCTCCTTGCGCAGGCTGCGCCAGACAACCTGCTGACGTTCCATCAGTTCGCGGGCGTCGGCGTCGATCAAGCGTAGCTGCTGGCTGGGGCTCAGGCCATCCTGCGAGGGAGTGGTGTTCCCTTCGCGCTTCAGTTCGCGCAGACCGGCCACGCGGACGGTGTAGAATTCATCGAGGTTTGTTGCCGAAATCGACAGAAAGCGCAGACGTTCCAGCAGAGGGACGCGGGTGTTCTCGGCCTCTTCGAGAACGCGCATGTTAAAGCCCAGCCAGCTGAGTTCGCGGTTGTAAAGACGTTTGGGACCTTCGATCTCCTCGGGGGGGAGTTCGACGGCTTCGGTAAATCCGGAGTGGAGAAAATCAACGATATCCATGTGCACAAGACCTTTTCCGTAACAACGGATGGAATTTTAGGCACTTCGTAGCTTGTCTAGCACCTCGGAAGCAAGCTTTCGGTTCACTGCGCGGCTCTGTTCGAGGCCAGTTTTATCAATGGCTGCAACGACTTTGATCGCGCTCGAGAACGATCGGTCCATGTGCCGCAGGAGGTAAGAGATCGTGTCCGGACTGGGAAACAGTTGGCGATCCGCGAACAGCTTGGTCAGAACCGCCGATAGTAGCGCGTCATCTGGGGCCTTGAGACCGATGGACTGGGCCCCCTGCATCCGGCTTTGCAGATCGGGCAGGGTCAGCCCCCAGACCTGAGCGGGGCGCACATCGGTCAGCAGCAGGCGGTTGCCTTCGGCCAGCACCAGATTGTGCAGGTGGAACATCGTCTCTTCCAGCGGACGGTTGCCCGCGATGGCAGAGATATCCTCGATCGCGACGTGGTTTTTGGCCAGCGCGGGGATGTCGGCCCCCTCCAGATCGGCGGCGTTCAGAATCGTCGCGTGGGTGCTGCCCGCCCACACATGGGCCAGATGGGTTTTGCCCGCGCCCTCGGGGCCATAGAGCACCAGCTTGCCGCCCGCCCAATTGCGCCAGCCATCCAGCAGCGCCACGGCCATTGCGTTGCCCGGCGAGACAAAGAAATCCTCGCGGCCCAAGGCAGGTCGTACAGGCAGATCAAAGCTTAGCTGGCGTGCCATGGTTTACGGTGCGTCCCTGCCGGTCAGGCCTTTGTACAGCCGGCTGTCTTTGTATTGCGAGGCGATGTAACGGATCACAACCCCCAGAGAGGCCGCCAGCGGTACAGCAACCAGAAGGCCGATGAAACCGAAAATCGATCCAAAGACCGACAAGGCCAGGATCAGCCAGACCGGATGCAGACCGACCGAATTGCCAATGAGCATTGGGGTCAGGACGTTGCCTTCCAGAATCTGGCCGACCTGGAACACGGCAAAGACTGCGGCAATCATCCACCAGTCGCCCCAGAACTGGAACAGCGCCAGACCGATGGACAGCACGCCGCCCACAATCGCGCCCACATAGGGGATAAAGCTAACCAGTCCCGCGATGAACCCGACGACGAGGCCAAAGTTCAGCCCCACGATCATCAGCGACACCGCGTAATAGGTGCCAAGGATCAGACAGACGGTACCCTGACCGCGCACAAAGCTGGCCAAAGTGGCATCAATATCGCCGAAAATCTTGCGGATGACAGGGGCGTGGTCGCGGGGCAGCAGCTCGTCAATCTTGGCGATCATGTTGTCCCAGTCCAGCAGCAGGTAGAAAGACACCACCGGCACCACCACAAAGAACATCGCGATGTTCAGCAGGGACGCGGCCGAGGACAGCACCCCTTGGAGCAGTTCGCCGCCCTTTTCCTGAATGGTCTGACCGGCCGAAGTCAGCGCGTTATGCACCGGGCTGCCAGAGGCCACCATCTCGGGGAAGCGGCTGGTCAAGCTGGTTTTCAGCTTTTCCATGATGTCGGGAGCGGTCTTGAACAGGTTCACCGCCTGTTCGGCCATGGTCGGCACGATGATCAGCGCGGCCACCACGAACACCAGCACCGCACAGAGGGTAATCACCACCGTCGCCATCACGCGGCTGAGGCCGTGCGCCTCGAGCCAGTCTGCGACAGGGTCCAGAAAATAGGCCACTGCGGCGCCCACAAAGAAGGGCAGCAGGGTATTTCCCAGATACCAGAGCGTGATGAAGAACACCGCGGCGGCGATTCCCCAGTATTTCGCCTGTTGTTGTGCAGGTAGGGACATGGGCAATCCTCCGGATAGGTCAGTTTGGTTGTCGCTGAACGGGCCTCATTATGCAAGCGCGGCGCCCCTTTGCCAGCAAAGCCCCGACTTAGCTGTTTTCAAGGGGGCGGTTGCGCTTTAAACCGCTGCCAAACGTAATCACTGATCCGAGGGTTCCATGCGCCTGTCCCGCTACTTCCTGCCCGTTCTCAAGGAGACACCTGCCGACGCGCAGATCGTCAGCCACCGACTGATGCTGCGGGCCGGTATGATCAAGCAAACCAGCGCCGGTATCTACGCCTGGCTGCCGCTGGGCTTCAAAGTCCTGCGCAAGATCGAAAACATCGTCCACGACGAGCAGATCAAAGCCGGCCACATCCCCATGCAGATGCCGACCCTGCAATCGGCAGACCTGTGGCGCGAGTCCGGCCGCTATGACGGCTACGGTCAGGAAATGCTGCGGATGCAGGACCGTCACGAGCGTGACATGCTGTTCTCGCCGACTGCCGAGGAACTGTTCACCGACATCTTCCGCAGCTACGTGCGCAGCTACAAAGACCTGCCGCTAACCCTCTATCAAATCCAGTGGAAATTCCGCGACGAAATCCGCCCCCGTTTCGGCGTGATGCGTGGCCGCGAATTCTACATGAAAGACGGCTACAACTTCGACCTCACCAAAGAGGACGCGCTGCACGCCTATAACCGTCACCTCGTCAGCTACCTGCGCACGTATGAGCGTATGGGCCTGCAGGCGATCCCGATGCGCGCCGATTCCGGCCCGATCGGCGGCGACGACACCCATGAATTCCTCGTGCTGGCGGACACCGGCGAATCCGAAGTGTTCTACGATTCGGAAATCACCGATCTGACCTTTGGCGACCGCGAGATCGATTTCGCGGACAAGGCCCAGTGTCAGGCCGTGCTGGAAGAGTTCACCAGCCGCTACGCCCGCACCGACGAAACCCACGACGAGGCGATCTTTAACGAAGTTCCCGAAGAGCGCCGCCGTGTGGCTCGGGGGATCGAGGTTGGCCAGATCTTCTATTTCGGCACCAAGTATTCGGACGCGATGAACGCCACCGTGCAGGACGCCGAAGGCAACAAGGTTCCGGTTCACATGGGCAGCCACGGCATCGGCGTCAGCCGTCTGCTAGGGGCGATCATCGAAGCGAACCACGACGACAACGGCATCATCTGGCCCGAGGGCGTGACCCCCTTCCACGTGGGTATCGTGAACCTCAAGCAGGGCGACGAAGCGACCGACGGCGCCTGTGAGCAGCTCTATGCCGCGCTCGAGGCCGAAGGTTTCGAGCCCCTGTATGACGACCGCAAAGACCGCGCAGGTGCAAAGTTCGCGACCATGGACCTGATCGGTCTGCCCTGGCGCGTGACGGTTGGCCCCCGCGGTCTGGAGAAAGGCGTGCTGGAACTGACCTGCCGCCGCACCGGCGAAAGCGTCGAGTTGTCGATGGAAGACACCATCGCCCGCATCAAGGAAATCTACGCCAAGCACCCGCACCCTAAGGGTCTGTAAGCGGTACTGGCGCATTGATCAGGGGCCTCGACCAACCGGTCGGGGCCCTTTTTCTTTGGTTGCGCGAATCAACTGACCAGTTGGGGCGGGCGACTGGCAGGAAATTGTCCTTTTCTGCAGCGAATGTGCTGATCTGCCGCGTGGATCGGGACGGTTTTGGCGCGACAAATATCGCTTTTCATTTCGCGATCCGCTATTCCTGCCCGCCAACTAGAGGTTGTCGGCAAGGCAAATGTTTCTCAGGGTCGTGGTTGTCAGTGTCAGTTTGCTTACGGGGGCGGGGCTATCGCAATTCCCCGAATTCTCGCAGCAGTATCTGCAGCGACTTGGCGGCGCTGTTGATGCGCTAGAGCAGGTCGTCTCTGATTTCGACCATTCCGCCGCCGCCGTCGGCCTGAGCCGCCACAAGGCGCTGGACGAGATGAACGGCTCTCCCTTTTTGCAGCGCAGACAGGCGGACTTGCGCCGGACCATCCTGCGCTACGAGGAGCTTTTGAACGCTTATACCGCTTTGCGTTCGGGCGGCCCCTTTACCCGTTTCTACGAGATCGAGCACCTGCAAGACCCGCAAATCCTGCAGGGCACTTGGGATGATTTCCAACCGGCGCTACCGCTGACCTTCGAGGGGCTGTTCTTTGCTCTTTTCGGGTTCGGGGCGGGGTACGGCGTCATGAAGACGGTGGCGAAACTTTTCCGGCCCGGACGCAGACGGAACAAACCCACGGCCGCGTGACTTGACCCCGGGGGTGTGATTTGCGCATCTACGCCCGACAGTCGAGGAAGCCCGATGGCCAAAACAACACCGCCCTTTGCCCCGTTCGAATTCATGATTGCCTGGCGCTATTTGCGTGCCAAACGTGCCGAGGGCGGGGTCAGTGTGATGACCTGGATTTCGCTGGTCGGGATCACGCTGGCGGTGTTCGCGCTGATCGCAACGCTGGCCGTACGGTCCGGTTTCCGCGAAGAGTTCGTGGACACCATTCTGGGAGCGAATGCGCACCTGACCGTCTATCAGGATCTGGAATTTTCGGCGAATGCGGCCGCCAGCCGCAAGATCAGCGACTACACCGAGATGGCCGCGCGCATCGCCGCTGTGCCCGGTGTCAGCCACGCCTCGCCCTTGGTCAAAGGGCAGGTGATGGCCAGCGCCAACAGCCGCAATGCCGGGGTCGAGGTTTTTGGCATCACCCTGGATGACCTGAAAAGCATCCCCCGGATCGCGACCCCCGAAGAGGCCATGGGCAGCCTTGAAAACTTCGACAATGGCATTGCCATCGGCTCCGGCGTGGCCCGTGAACTGGGGGTTTTCGTTGGCGACAAGGTGCAGCTGATTTCCCCCAACGGCGTGAAAACCGCGTTCGGCACCAGCCCGCGGGTCAAGGCCTATGAGGTCGTCTATATCTTTACCGCAGGCCGTTACGACGTGGACCGCACCCGCGCCTATCTGCCCTTTGCCGAGGCGCAGGCTTACTTCAACTCGACCGGCACCGCCGACGAGATCGAGGTCATGCTGGACGATCCCGACAAGGTCGAGGACATGGTGCTGCCGGTCTTCAAAGCGGCCGGTGATCGCGCGATGGTCTGGACATGGCGCGACGCCAGCGGTGCCTTCCTGCGCGCGCTCGAGGTCGAGGACAACGTGATGTTTGTGATCCTATCGATCCTCGTGCTGATTGCCTCGATGAACATCACCAGCGGCCTGATCATGCTGGTCAAGAACAAGGGTCGCGATATCGGGATCCTGCGCACCATGGGCCTGACCGAGGGCGCTGTCCTGCGCGTATTCTTCCTGTGTGGGGCGTTTACGGGCGTGCTGGGGACGCTGATGGGCGTTGTGCTGGGATGCCTGTTTGCCATCTACATCGACCCCATCTTTTCACTGGTCAACTACATTGCGGGCGGTGGGGTATGGGATCCTCAAATCCGTGGCCTGTATAACCTGCCGGCCAAGCTGGAGCTGGCGGATGTGCTGAGTGCCGTGTTCCTGTCCTTGGGGCTGAGTTTTGTTGTGACGATCTTTCCGGCCCGCCGAGCGGCGCGGATGAACCCTGTGGAGGCGCTGCGCTATGAGTAAGGCATTGGAATTGCGGGGGATCGAGAAGGTCTACAAACGCGGCGAACCCGGCGAAGTGGCCGTTTTGCGGGGGGCGGAGCTGATTTTGGAGGCGGGAGAGGTTGTGGCTTTGGTGGCGCCGTCGGGGGCCGGGAAGTCTACTCTTTTGCATATAGCGGGGCTTTTGGATACGCCGGACGCGGGGCAGGTTCTGATCGGGGGGCAGGATGTCACCGGTGAGAGCGATCGGCGGCGGACGGTGGTGCGGCGGGATGATCTGGGGTTTGTGTACCAGTTCCATCATTTGCTGCCGGAATTTACTGCTATCGAGAATGTGGTGCTGCCGCAGCTGGCCAATGGTGTGAACGCCAAGGAGGCCACTCAGCGGGCTGAGGAACTCTTGGGGCATATGGGGCTGGGCGGGCGGATGACGCACCGTCCTGCGGCCCTGTCGGGGGGCGAGCAGCAGCGGGTGGCGATTGCGCGTGCACTGGCGAACGGGCCGAGGGTGCTCTTGGCGGACGAGCCGACGGGGAACCTTGATCCTGCAACGAGTGATCGCGTTTTTGCTGCGTTGATGGAGCTGGTGCGGACCACGGGTCTGGCGGCGCTGATTGCCACTCATAACCCTGATTTGGCAGGGAAAATGGATCGGGTGGTGACGTTGCGGGATGGGCTGCTGGTTTGAGAAGGTGCTCTGGGCGCGCATATCCTGACGGGTAGGTGGGGCGTCCAAAGAGAGTTTGTTTTGGCCCTTCGAGACGTGGCGGCTTGTAGTTCGGATTGGTACACCTAAATCAGGAAAGCAATCGCCGGATACCACATTCTATCCCGGTAGTGGTGGCGGTGGCAGTCTTGCGAAACACGGTGTGTTTCGCCTCCAGAACTCGACCTTACACCCAGGGCTTCGGCCTTGGGTATTTTTTTGCAGGTTGCGAATTTCGCATCCATTGGTGGGGAGGGTTGCAGAAATGTTGGGTCTGGAAGGCGTCTGGTTGACGTATGGCTTACGTCATGACGTTGGGGCCTGACGTTATTTGCTGAAATTTGCGGACGGTGCGGCGGGGGGTGCTGACAGGGGGAGCCCTGCGCCCCGTGGTTGGCGGCGGGCCGATGAGTATTTTTTGCAAAAAGAAGCAGGGGTGGTGTGGGGTGGGGGTGTGGCCGGACCTTTGGGGGATTTTGTTCCCTTGGGGGAGGGGGCCGCGTTCGGCTGGCCGCGCTGCGGTGGCAGGTGGTGGGATGTGAGTATTTTTACAAAGAAGAATGGTGGGGGTGGTGTGGGTGGCCGCGGCTTGGGGTTTGCACTGAGGTGGCTTGATGCCTGTGGGGCGCTGAGTGCGGTGGTCAAACCCTGCGTTCGGGCCTGCCCGAACGCTGCGCCCGACCCGCCCCCCAGGGCGGGCGCATTTGCGCCCTCCCTCGGGTACGGGCGCGACCTTATTGATTGACGGGCTGCAACGGCGAATTAGCGTCTGCGTCTGCGTCTGCGTCTGCGTCTGCGTCTGCGTCTGCGTCTGCGTCTGCGTCTGCGTCTGCGTCTGCGTGAAAGCTATAAGGCGGAATTAAGTTGTGTGCTTTATTTGGTGCAAATATCACTAACACCGCAAACGAGACGGGTATTGCTATTTCCACAAGGAAAGAAAGGAGATACGCAGAAAAATTTCTGGAAGCATCTATTAGTCTTTCATTCCTGTCTAGTTTGGCGACGAGCTTTGCGTGATCACGCCACCAAGGATCCTCTTCAGGATGTCTGTCTGGGTTTCCGTATACACCCTCACGTACATCAATTTCGCGCATGGCTGCTGCAGAAATTTCCTTAATGTTCTTACTTCTTTGGGAAATAAAAAGCTTAAAGTCGTCGAAAATTCTTAAGAAGGAAAAGCAGACAAAAATTATGAGAAAGTAAAGTGTTATGAGTATCGCTAAGCCAAAGGGGTCTTCGCTAGAGAAACTAATGGTGATCCCTAAAAGCTCCAGCCCTTCCCCTTTTATAGAAATAAAACTCAATGAAAGGGTGAGGAAAGAAGAAAGCAGGAGTGCTTTCCTAGCAGACTTTAAATCGCTGTGATCAAGAAATAACGGTAGCATCAAACATCCACATCCTCGACGAACTTGGCGTTCTCCTGAATGTATTCAAAGCGCAGTTCGGGCTTTTTGCCCATGAGGCGCTCGACCAGATCGCCGGTTTCGCCGGGGGTGTCCTCGTCGATCGACACGCGGATCAGTTGGCGCGTCGCGGGGTTCATGGTGGTGTCCTTGAGGTCTTTGGCGTCCATCTCGCCTAGGCCTTTGAAGCGGCTGACGTCGATCTTGCCGCGGCCGCCGAGGCCTTTCTTCAGCCACATGTCGCGCTCGACCTCGTCCTGACAGTAGACGCGCTTGGCGCCTTGGGTCAGGCGGTAGAGGGGCGGGCAGGCCAGATAGAGGTGGCCGTGGTCGATCATCGGGCGCATCTGGGTGAAGAAGAAGGTCATCAGGAGGGCGGCGATGTGCGCGCCGTCCACGTCCGCATCGGTCATGATGATGACTTTGTCGTAGCGCAGGTCGTCCACGCGGAAACGCGAGCCGAGGCCGACGCCGAGGGCTTGGGACAGGTCGTTGATTTCCTGGTTGGAGCCCAGTTTGGAGCTGGCGGCGCCAAGGACGTTCAGGATTTTACCGCGCAGGGGCAGGAGGGCCTGGGTCTTGCGGTCGCGGGCCATTTTGGCCGAGCCGCCTGCCGAGTCGCCCTCGACCAGAAAGAGTTCGGTGCCTTCGCGGTTCGAGGCGGAGCAGTCCACCAGCTTGCCGGGGAGGCGGAGTTTCTTGGTGGCGGTTTTGCGGGCGGTTTCCTTTTCCTGACGGCGGCGGAGACGTTCTTCGGCGCGCAGGACGAGGTAGTCGAGGATGGCGCCCGCGGATTTGGTGTCAGCGGCGAGCCAGTTGTCGAAGTGGTCGCGGACCGAGTTTTCCACCCATTTGGCGGCTTCCTCGGTGGAGAGGCGGTCTTTGGTCTGGCCGACGAAGGAGGGTTCGCGGATGAAGATCGACAGGAGGGCGCAGCCGCCGGTGGTCAGGTCTTCGCGGGTGATTTGGGCGGCTTTTTTGTTGTTCACCAGTTCGCCGTAGGCGCGGATGCCCTTGAGGATCGCGGCCCAGAAGCCGGTTTCGTGGGTGCCGCCCTCGGGGGTGGGAACGGTGTTGGTGTAGGACTGGATGAAGCCGTCGCGGCTGGGGGTCCAGTTGATCGCCCATTCCACAGAGCCGGGGACGTTGAATTTCTCGACGAAGGAGACTTTGCCCGCGAAGGGGCGGTCGGCGTAGGTGGAGGCGTTGGTCAGGGTCTCGTTCAGGAAGTCCGAGAGGCCGTTGGGGAAGTGGAAGGTGGATTCGGTCGGGGTCTCGCCGTCGTTGACAGCGGATTTCCAGCGGATTTCGACGCCCGAAAAGAGGTAGGCCTTGGAGCGGACCATCTTGAAGAGGCGGGCGGGTTTGAGTTTGAGCGAGCCAAAGATTTCGGGGTCCGCGTGGAAGGTCACGGTGGTGCCGCGGCGGTTGGGGGCGGCGCCGATTTTGGCGACAGGCCCTTGGGGGACGCCGCGCGAGAAACGCTGTTCGTAAAGCTCTTTGTTTTTGGCGACCTGCACGACCATCAGGTCCGAGAGGGCGTTCACCACGGACGAGCCCACGCCGTTCAGACCGCCGGAGGTCGAGTAGGCCTTGTTCGAGAATTTGCCGCCCGCGTGGAGGGTGCAGAGGATGACCTCGAGCGCGGATTTGCCCGGGAATTTGGGGTGGGGGTCGATCGGGATGCCGCGGCCGTTGTCGCGGACGGTGATCGAGAAGTCCTGGTGCAGCTCGACTTCGATGCGGTTGGCGTGACCGGCCACCGCTTCGTCCATCGAGTTGTCGAGGATTTCAGCCACCATGTGGTGCAGCGCGCGTTCGTCGGTGCCGCCGATATACATGCCGGGGCGCTTGCGCACGGGCTCCAGACCTTCGAGAACCTCGATGGAGGAGGCGTCATAGGTTTCCGCTTCGGTCCCGTTGAGAAGATCGTCGGCCATGCTGCTCGCTTTCTTTGGTAGCTTTGGGGGCTAGAGATACAGCAGCTTGTGGGTCTGCTGCAAGCGGAGGGCGCACGGGGAAATGGATAGGGACCACAGGCCGAGGCGTGGTGCCGTGAGTATTTAGGCAAAGCAGAAAGAATGAGGCGGCAGGGTCAGACGGCGCGGGCCATGACGAGCACCGCACCGATGGCGAGGCTGATGCCGATGACGTCGCGGTGGGCGATCTTTTCCTGAAAGAAGACGTGGCCGAGGGCGGTCAGTGCCAGCAGTGTAAAGATCGAGGCCGCCACGCCCACTTGGGCAAGGGTGATGAAGCGCATGGAGGCGAACCACAGCGCGGCGGACGCGGCGTAAAGGGCGACGCCGAGGAGGGCCCTGCCGGACAGAAGCGTGTCGCCGTCTTCGATGGCGAGTTTGAAATAGTAATCTCCGGCGATGATGACGCAGGTCGCCATCGCACACAGGAAATATCCCCAGAACATGGTCATAGGAGGCCTGAAATTGCTTGTGATTGATGGGGATACCCTAGCACGACCCCATGACGGGTTTGTTATGCAAAGGGCCAAGGGTCGGGAAACCATGACCCTGAAACTTACATTTCTGGGGCGCAGGGCAGGCGGTTTCCGCAAATGGGGGCCAGAGGGGGCCGAATTGCGGGGCGCTGCATTTTTGCACGGGTGGTCGTGTTAGAATGGGCCGCGCTCTTTGACGTAGCGCAAGGTGTGCGGTGCCCTGCGGGTTCAGGATTTGTCCGAACCAAAAAAGGAGAGCCGCATGACCGAGAGCCAGATCGATATTGTTGAAACTTCGGCCGAGGTGGCGCCGGTGGATGTGGTGTCCGAGCCGGTGGCCCCGGTGGTGCGGCGGCCTCATGTGGCGACAACCGAGGAGGTGCGGCGGGCCTTTGAGACCGGCGAGTACCCCTATGACACCAAGATGTCGCGGGTGTCCTATGAGCACGAGAAGGCCAAATTGCAGGCAGAACTGCTGAAGGTGCAGCTGTGGGCCCAAGAGACCGGCCAGCGGTTCGTGGTGCTGTTCGAGGGGCGCGATGCCGCGGGCAAGGGCGGCACGATCAAACGCTTTATGGAGCATCTGAACCCGAGGGCGGCCCGCGTTGTGGCCTTGAACAAGCCCACGTGGGAGGAGCAGGGACAGTGGTATTTCCAGCGCTATGTGCGCGAGCTGCCGACCGTGGGGGAAATGGTGTTCTATGACCGCAGTTGGTACAACCGTGCGGGCGTCGAGCGGGTTATGGGGTTCTGCGAGCCCAACGACTATCTGGAGTTCATGCGGCAGGCCCCCGATCTGGAGCGGATGCTGGTGCGATCGGGGATCCGGCTCTACAAATACTGGTTCTCGGTCACGCAAGAAGAGCAGCGCCGCCGGTTCAAGCAGCGCGAGACGGACCCGTTGAAGCGGTGGAAACTGTCACCCATCGACAAGGCCAGTCTGGACAAGTGGGACGACTATACCGAGGCCAAGGAGGCAATGTTCTTTTACACGGACACGGCCGATGCGCCTTGGACGATCGTGAAATCCGACGACAAGAAGCGCGCACGGATCAACTGTATGCGCCACTTCCTGAGCACCATCGATTATCCGGACAAAGACCGGAAGATCGTCAAGGCGCCCGATCCCTTGATCGTGGGCGGGGCCAGTCATGTGATCCACCGGTCCGAGCATATTCTGGGCACGGCCTTGCATCCCGATCACCGGCGGGTGGCCGAGGACGGGTAAGGCGGAATAACGCCCCTGTAAAAACGCAAGAAAGGGTGTGCGGTCGGGCAGGGGAAATCCCTTGCCCGATGGGGTGGGGCGCTCTATTCCGACCATATGATCAAAAATCCTGCACTTCCGTATTCCACCCATTTCCGGGCCACTTTGCTGCTGGGCTTGCCCTTGATCGGGGGGCATCTGGCACAGTTTGCCGTGTGGGCGACCGATACGCTGATGGTCGGGCGCTACGGGGTCGAGGAACTGGCGGCTGTGGTGCTGGCCACGTCCCTGATGATGACGCTATTCATTTTCGGGTCGGGGTTTGCGTGGGCGGTGATGCCGCTGGTGGCGGCCTCTCAGGCCGAGGGGGACGATGTGGCGGTGCGGCGGCAGACGCGGATGGGTCTGTGGCTGAGCACCCTGTTCGGGCTGGCTTGTTTGCCTGCGCTGATCTGGTCGAAGCCCATTCTGGTGGCGATCGGGCAGGAGCCTGACCTAGCGGCGCTGGCGCAGGATTATCTGCGGATCGCGGGCTGGGGCATTCTGCCAGGCCTTTTCGTGAACGTCATGAAAAGCTATCTGGCCGCGCTGGAGCGCACGGCGGTGGTTTTGTGGATCACGGTGGCGGCGGCGCTCACCAATGCGGTGGTGAACTATGCGCTGATATTCGGCCACTGGGGCGCGCCCGAGATGGGCGTGCGCGGGGCGGCTGTGGCCTCGGTTCTGGTGCAGGTCGTGTCGCTGATCGGGTGCGTGTGGTATGCGCGGGTGGTTCTGCCCCAGCACGCTCTGTTCCAGCGGATGTGGCGGCCCGATTGGGATGTGTTCCTGACCGTGTTCAAGCTGGGTGTGCCGATTGGTTTTACGGCGCTGAGCGAGGTGGCTTTGTTCGCTTTTGCGGCGGTGGTGATGGGCTGGTTGGGGGCGGTGCCCTTGGCCGCGCACGGGATCGTGCTGCAGGTGGCGACGGCGACGTTTATGATCCACATGGGGCTGTCGAATGCGGCGACCGTGCGGGCGGGGACGTCCTTTGGCCGCAAGGACAGCGCCAACCTGAAGCGGGCGGCGATTGCAGCGATGAGCCTGTCGTTCTGCGTGTCCGTGGTGGCCGTGCTGGCGATGCTGATCTACCCCGAAGAGCTGATCATGCTGTTCATGCGCGAGGACGAGGTCCAGATTCAGGCCATCCTGACCGTGGGGGTGACCCTGATGGGGATGGCGGCGCTGTTCCAATTTGTGGACGCCACGCAGGTGCTGGCGATTGGCCTGTTGCGCGGATTGCAGGACACCACGAAACCGATGTGGTTCGCGGGCTTCAGCTATTGGATTGTGGGCGCGCCGATGGGCCTGCTGCTGAGCATGCAGATGGGCTGGGGCGCGCAGGGCGTGTGGATGGGCTTGGTGCTGGGGCTGGCCAGCGCGGCGGTGCTGCTGATGGGGCGGTTCTGGCTGTTCAGTCTGCCGCGCATCCGCGAAGAAGAGGCCGCGCTGCCCCTTGAGGCCACCGAAGCGGCCTGAGGATCAGTCGTCGCTGTCGTCTGCGGCCGCGCCGCCTTGGGAGGCCAGCAGACGGTCGGCTTTCTTGCGGGTCAGGACGCTGCGCAGGTCGTGCATGGCCAATAGCAGCGAGTCCGAGATTTGTTCGAGCTGCTCGTCGGTGGCCTTGGTCTGGGCCCAATGTGCGGTCAGGTTCAGGTGATCCACCGTGCGCAGGATGTCGTCGATCTGGCGTTGTGCCAGAGTTTCGTTCCGCTCGCGCATCCAGTCGGCGATGGCGGCCAGATCCTCGGGGGTCAGGTCGCGATCGCCGTGAGGTTTGATTTCGCCGTTGCGGATGTTCACAGCGGCGATCTGGTCCATCTCGATCCGGCGCATCCGGTTTTCCGTGTCCACGCGAAACACGAAAGCCCCGTTTTCACGAATCCGAAAGAAATAGGGGGGCAGTTCGGTGGACATGGATAATCGCT
The DNA here is from genome assembly GCF_013377535.1 of Donghicola mangrovi. Classification (GTDB taxonomy): domain Bacteria; phylum Pseudomonadota; class Alphaproteobacteria; order Rhodobacterales; family Rhodobacteraceae; genus Donghicola; species Donghicola mangrovi. The sequence continues at coordinate 146,075 of NZ_JABCJE010000003.1, forward strand.
CTTACTTCAGGGTGGCGCAGAAACGCTGGATACGGGTGCAGGCTTCGGCCAGCGCCTCGTCGGAGGTAGCGTAACTGATCCGGAAGTTCGGAGACAACCCGAAGGCTGCACCAAACACAACCGCAACGTTCTCTTCCTCGAGCAGAGCGGTGGCGAAATCCTCGTCATTCTCGATCTTGGTGCCCGCTGCGGTGGTTTTGCCGATGCAGCCCGCGATGTTCGGATAGACGTAGAACGCCCCATCGGGAACGGGGCAGGTGATGCCCTGAGCGGCGTTCAGGCCGGCCACAACCAGATCGCGGCGACGTTTGAACATCTCGTTGTTCGGGGCGATGAAGTCCTGCGGGCCGTTCAGGGCCTCTAGCGCGGCGTACTGGCTGATCGAGCAGGGGTTCGTGGTGGACTGGCCCTGGATCTTGCGCATGGCGTTGATCACGATCTCGGGGCCAGCGGCATAGCCGATGCGCCAGCCGGTCATGGCATAAGCCTTCGACACGCCGTTCACGGTCAGGGTGCGATCATAAAGCTGGGGTTCCACCTGCGCAGGGGTGCAGAAGGTGTAATCGTCGAAGACAAGGTGCTCGTACATGTCGTCGGACATCACCCAGACATGGGGGTGGCGCAGCAGCACGTCGGTCAGGGCCTTCAGCTCGTCATGGGTGTAGCCCGCGCCGGTGGGGTTCGAGGGCGAGTTGAAGATGAACCACTTGGTGTTCGGGGTGATGGCGGCGTCCAGTTGTTCTGGCGTCAGTTTGAAGCCGTTTTCAATGCCGCATTCGATGGTGACGGGGGTGCCGCCCGCCAGACGCACCATGTCGGGGTAGCTGACCCAGTAGGGAGCGGGAATCACCACCTCGTCGCCCGGATTCAGGGTCGCCATCAGGGCGTTATACAGAACCTGCTTGCCGCCGGTGCCGACGATGACCTGCGCGGGCGTGTAGCCCAGATTGTTGTCGCGGGCGAACTTGGCGCAGATGGCCTGCTTCAGTTCGGGGATGCCATCGGGGGCGGTGTACTTCGTTTTTCCCGCATCAATCGCCGCTTTTGCTGCGTCCTTGATGTTCTGCGGGGTGTCAAAGTCGGGCTCTCCGGCGCCAAGTCCGATGACGTCGCGCCCCTGTGCGGCCAGTTCCCGTGCTTTTTGTGTGACGGCGAGGGTCGGAGAAGGTTTCACGCGCGCCAGGGCGTTCGACAGAAAGGACATCATTAACCTCGGTCATTTGAAAAGCGGTTCCGCTTGTCCTAGTCTTGGCGCGATGACCAATCAAGACACATCCGAGAAAGGGAGTCTGATGGCAGACAACTGGTATAGCCCCGAAGCCGCAACTTTTGGCGATCGCGTCGCCGCCGCCCGTGAAAAGGCAGGCATGAGCCAGATCCAGCTGGCCAAACGGTTGGGGATCAAACTGGGCACCTTGCAGGGCTGGGAAGAAGACACCAAAGAGCCGCGCGCCAACAAATTGCAGATGATGGCGGGTTTGCTGAACGTATCCATCATGTGGCTCTTGAATGGCGAGGGGGATGGCGTAGAAGGCCCCGTAGAGGAAAGCAACGTCCCCACGGCCATCAACGACATTCTGGCCGAGATGCGGGACCTGAAGACGCAGATGACCCAAGGGGCCGAACGGCTGGCCCGCCTTGAGAAAAAGCTGCGTTTGACCCTGAAGGAGATCGAACAGTGACCCAGACCGAGACCCACGAAACCCGACTGAAGCGCCTGATCATGCGCTCCAACTATCGGGGGATCAAGGAAATGGATCTGATCCTGAAAGGCTATGCCGATCGCCGCCTGACCGAGATGTCGGCGGACGAGCTGGACCTCTATGAGGACCTGCTCGAGGAGAACGACCACGACCTGTATCAGTGGGTCAGCGGACAGGGGGCAACCCCCGCCCGGTATCTGGATCTGGTGACCGACATCGCGCGCGGTCTGACCCAGTTCACAAAATAAGGCAGATTTTAGCCATCTTCTTGGGCATTTAACCGAATATTCGGCATTATCCCTTCAGTCTCCGTTTTGAAGAAAATACTGCGGAGACTGAAATCGATGGTTATGCACTCGCCTCCGGCCCGTACGGCCGATCAGAACTTCATGGCGCGCTACCTGGACACCCTGTCGCTGGTGGAGCGCCTTCATCGCCTGCTGTTGGACGTCATCAAGGACGAGTTCGAGCGTGTGGGCGTTCTGGAAATCAACGCCGTTCAGGGCCTGTTGCTGTTCAATATCGGCGAACACGAGGTCACGGCGGGCGAACTCAAATCCCGCGGATATTATCAGGGCAGCAACGTCAGCTATAACCTGAAAAAGCTGGTGGACATGGGCTACATGCACCACGAACGCTGCGCGATGGATCGCCGCTCGGTGCGGGTGCGTCTGACAGAGCGGGGGCGTAATGTGCGCGATGTGGTGTCGGACCTGTTCTTGCGCCATGCGGACGGTCTGCAAACCAAGGCCGTGCTGGACATGGACGGTGTGGACACCATCGCGGGCGCGCTGAAGCGCGTGGAACGGTACTGGACCGACCAGATCCGCTACATCTACTGAAATCGACCGACAAACGCCGGGGGGATGTTTTGTCTGCCAAATGGAAAAGGACTTCGGGGATTTCCCCGAGGCCCTTTTCCTTTGTTACCAATGGCCGGTGTTTTCCATGCTGACCCACGGCTCGGCGGGGGGCAGGGCGTCGCCCTCTTGGAGCAGCTCGATGGACACATTGTCGGGCGAGCGGACAAAGGCCATGTGCCCGTCACGGGGCGGACGGTTGATGGTGACGCCGTTGTCCATCAGGTGCTGGCACATCTCGTAGATATTGGGCACGCGGTAGGCCAGATGCCCGAAATGGCGGCTGTCCGAAGGGAGCCCTTCGTCGCCATCCCAGTTATAGGTCAGCTCGACGGGGCATTCCTCTTGCCCCTCGGGAGCCATGAAAACAAGGCTGAAGCGGCCTTTTTCATTGTCGATGCGGCGGGTCTCTTTCAGCCCGAGCAGGGCAAAGAACGCCATGGTTTTTTCCAGATCCAGAACGCGGACCATGGTGTGCAAATAACGGACAGCCATAATAACTCCTGATGTCTTTGGGCGCTAACGTAGGGTGGGGGCAGCCGGGATCAAAGCCTTAACTGGCATTTCCCGATTTGCGCCGATACAACACACCGCAAACACGCAGCGAAATGGGAGGCCCCCGTGCGCCAGTATCTTGAGGCCCTGCAGACCATTCTGGATCAGGGCGAGGAATCGTCGGACCGCACCGGCACCGGAACCATCAGCTATTTCGGGATGCAGCAGCGCTATTCGCTGGCCGACGGGTTTCCCTTGGTCACTACAAAGAAGCTGCACCTGAAGTCGATTATCCATGAACTTCTGTGGTTTCTGGCGGGCGATACGAACATCAAGTACCTGAAGGACAATGGTGTTTCGATCTGGGACGAATGGGCGGACGAACAGGGCGATCTGGGCCCGGTCTATGGCAAGCAGTGGCGCGATTTCGGCGGTGTGGACCAGATCGAGAACCTGGTTCAGATGATCAAAACCAGCCCCGACAGCCGCCGCCTGATCGTGTCCGCGTGGAACCCCGTGGACGTACCGAACATGGCGCTGCCCCCGTGCCACACCATGTGGCAGGTCCGCGTGATTGGCCGCAAAATGCACCTGCAACTCTACCAGCGCTCGGCGGACATGTTCCTTGGGGTGCCGTTCAACATCGCGTCTTATGCGATGCTGCTGAAGATGCTGGCCCATGTCACGGGCTACGAGGCCGGTGATTTCGTTCACACCATCGGCGACGCGCATATCTATTCCAACCACATGGAGCAGGTGAAATTGCAGCTCTCTCGCACGCCCAAGGCGCTGCCGCAGCTGAACATCGCCCGCGATGTGACCTCGCTGTTCGACTTCAAATTCGAGGATTTCGAAGTCGTCGGCTATGACCCTGATCCCGCAATCAAAGCACCGGTGGCCGTATGATTACTCTGATCGTTGCCCGCGACAAAAACGGCGCCATTGGCAAGGACAACACCATCCCGTGGGAAGCCCCCGAGGATCTGAAGTTCTTTCAGCGCGAAACTAATGGCGCTGCGGTCATCATGGGCCGCAACACGTGGGAAAGCCTGCCGTTCAAGCCCTTGAAAAACCGGCTGAACATCGTCGTGACCTCGCAAGAGGTCAGCGCAGAACACACCGCCACATCGGTCAAGGACGCGCTCGATATGGCCCACGCTGCGGGCCACCGCCGCGTCTACGGCATCGGTGGCGCGGGCATCTACCGCGAGATGCTGGCCCACGCCGACCGCCTGCTGATCACCGAGGTGGACACCGAGGTCACCGACCCTGACACGTTCTTCCCCGAAGTGTCCGCGGACGATTGGCGGCTGATCGGCACGACCCTCCTGAGGACCGAGGCGCCCCGCTGCGCCGTGCGCGAACTGTTGCGTCGGGGATAGGGCGCAACCATCAGCCTTTTCATCTTGGCAAAAATACCCAATAAATTGCGGGCGGCCCACCAAATGGCCGCCCGTTTGCATATCGCCTGTCACGATTGGCCCATCGGTGCCCCATCCACCATTCATCCATGAGTTGACCATGCCCAAACAGATTTCCGCCCTTCTGATCCCTCTGAGCCTGCTGGCCGCCTGTGCGACCCCGCCCGCCAAGATCGAGCCGACGCCCGTTCTGGCAGACGCCTACACCCAGCTGACCTGCCCGCAACTGACCGCCCAATACGACGAGGCCGCCACCAAACTGGCCGACGCCGAAAAGCGCCAGAACAAGGCCGTGGCGGCGGATGCGGTTGGGGTCGGACTGGCCTTTATTCCGGTGTCGAAATTCACCGGCGACGCCCACGAAGAGGTCGCCCTGCACAAGGGGCAGGTGGCCACCATCCGTCAGGTCCAGCTGTCGAAAAACTGCGTGCGTCTGGCGACCCCCGCCAGTTAAGCGCCCGCTACAAAAAACAAAACCGAGGCGAAACGACGCCTCGGCTAAAATTCTTCGGGTGGCAATGCCATGCCTGAAAAGATCAGATCAGCGTGAGGTCGCTGGCCATCTGACGGCCGTCACGGCCTTCTTTCAGTTCGTAACCCACTTTCTGGTTGTCAGCCAGACCGGTCAGCCCCGACCGCTCTACTGCAGAGATGTGTACGAATACGTCTTTGCCGCCCCCATCAGGTGCGATGAAGCCATATCCTTTGGTGGTGTTGAACCACTTGACGGTTCCTGTGGGCATTGCCCCTTACTCCTTCTAGTCGTCTTTCCTGCCTGCGCAGGGCCTTTGCGTAACGTTCCACGCGACAGTCAAACGACTCGCTCCGAGGTTTCGGCTGCTTCGAGGTGGTCACAACTCCAGCGTTGCATGACTACTGTAAAAATCAAGCAAAACACAGTTGTAATCAGACTCACAATCACGACAGTGGCCAAAAAACAGGAGAACGTGATGAACCTCTATGGCCTCAAGACCTGTGACACCTGCCGGAAGGCGGCCAAGGCATTGCCGGATGCGAACTACATCGACGTCCGCAAGGATGGCGTGCCCGCCGAAGTGCTGTCCGCAGCCTACGACGTGTTCGGTGACAAGCTGGTGAACAAATCCAGCACCACATGGCGCGGATTGGACGAGGCAGAGCGTGCCCGCCCTGCGCTCGAGCTGCTGGCAGAGCATCCGACCCTGATGAAGCGCCCGCTGATTACACGGGACGGCCAGATGTGGCTGGGTTGGACCAAGGATGTGCAGGCAGAACTGGCTTAATTCCAACTTCAACGCGACAATGCGCTGAAGTCATTTGCGACTGAAGTCTCTCTGACCAAATGGGGCGGGCAGTTTCCCGTTCCATTATAGTCCTTGTGGATCTCATGGGCTTGGGAGTTCGTCAGCAAATAGAAGGTTGGCGCCAAAGTGCTCAGGTTCAATTCTACAAAGAGAAAGTAGTCTGCATCTCCCTTTGTGCGCATGTCGACAGGCCACCGCCCAATTTCACTTGGCCGACTGAGATATTGCCGCGTTTTGACCTCGATGGATTTTGCTCCGTCAGGTGTTGCGATCATTAAGTCATGGCCAGGAGCACCAGGGGGGCTGATATATGCAGCGAACCCCAGGGAAATGAACTTTGCGAGTGCAAGTTGCTCACCGAGATCACCGGCCAGTTGATGCGATAGTTTTCTGAGCATCGGATTTCCAAAAGAAACTCATAGAATTGAAATGGATCGTTGTTTAAACGAAAAGGCCGCCCGAGTGGGGCGGCCTTTGACGTTTTGAAGCTTACTTCAGGTCCGGCGGGGTAGCTTCGCCCGACAGCTGGACGACGATCTCGTCCAAGGTGGCCATCGAGGTTTGCTTTTCGCCCAAGCGGCGGACCGAGACGGTGCGCTCTTCGACTTCTTTCATGCCGACCGCGATGATCACAGGGACCTTGCCGAGCGAGTGCTCGCGGACCTTGTAGTTGATCTTCTCGTTGCGGAAGTCGGCCTCGGCGCGGACGCCTTTGGCTTTGAGCGCATCAACCACTTCCTGTACGTAGCCGTCCGCGTCCGACACGATGGACGCCACGACCACTTGGCGCGGGGCCAGCCAGAAGGGCAGTTTGCCTGCCGAGTTCTCGATCAGGATGCCGATGAAACGCTCGAACGAGCCCAGAACTGCGCGGTGCAGCATGACGGGGCGGTGTTTTGCGCCGTCCTGACCGATGTAGTTCGCGTCCAGACGGTTCGGCAGGTTGGGGTCAACCTGCAGGGTGCCGCACTGCCATTCACGGCCGATCGCGTCGGTCAGGGTGAACTCCAGTTTCGGGCCGTAGAACGCGCCTTCGCCTTCTTGGATCTCGTAGTCATGACCGGCGGCGCGGCAGGCGTTGCCCAAGGCCGCTTCGACGCGATCCCACGATTCATCGGAACCGATCCGCTTTTCGGGGCGGGTGGACAGCTTGATGGTCCAACCTTCGAAGCCGAGGTCCGCGTAGATTTTCGACAGGAACTTGATGAACTTCTTGGTTTCCGATTCGATCTGGTCGTCGGTGCAGAAGATGTGCGCGTCGTCCTGAGTAAAGCCGCGCACGCGCATGATCCCGTGCAGAGCGCCCGAGGGTTCATAACGGTTGCACGAGCCGAACTCGGCCATGCGCAGGGGAAGGTCGCGATAGGATTTCAGACCCTGATTGAACACCTGCACGTGGCAGGGGCAGTTCATGGGTTTGAGGGCGTTGATCGCCTTTTCGCGGGCATGGTCTTCGTCCACTTCGACGATGAACATGTTTTCCTGATAGTTTTCCCAGTGGCCGGATTTTTCCCACAGCTTGCGGTCCACGACCTGCGGGGTGTTCACCTCGACGTAGCCATCGCGGTCCTGCTGACGACGCATGTAGTCCTGCAGGGTGGTGTAGATGCGCCAGCCGTTCGGGTGCCAGAAGATCTGGCCGGGGGCCTCTTCTTGCAGGTGGAACAGGTCCATGTCCTTGCCAAGCTTGCGGTGATCGCGCTTGGCGGCCTCTTCCATCATGGTTTCCCATGCCTTGAGGTCCTGACGGTTCTTGAACGCCACGCCGTAGATGCGCTGCAGCATCGGGCGGGTGCTGTCACCCAGCCAGTAGGCGCCGGCCACGTGGGTCAGCTTGAAGGCATCTGCGGGAACCTGACCGGTGCTTTGCAGGTGCGGGCCGCGGCAAAGGTCCTGCCAGTCGCCGTGCCAGTACATGCGCAGGTCTTCGTTGCCGGGGATGCGGTTGATCAGCTCGATCTTGAAGGGCTCGCCGCGGTCTTCGTAGTACTTGATCGCGCGCTCGCGGTCCCAGACTTCGGTTTTCACGTCGTCACGGGCGTTGATGATGTCCTTCATCTTGGCTTCGATCTGGCCAAGGTCCTCGGGGGTGAAGGGCTCGGCGCGGTCAAAGTCGTAGAACCAGCCGTTGTCGCGCACGGGGCCGATGGTGACTTTGACGTCGGGCCAGATTTCCTGCACGGCGCGGGCCATGATGTGCGCCAGATCGTGGCGGATCAGTTCCAGAGCCTGTTCGTCATCCTGCATGGTGTGGATGGCGATCTGTGCGTTTTCATTGATAGGCCACTGCATATCCCAGTGCGCGCCATTGACGGTCGCGCTGATTGCTTTTTTCTGCAGTGACTTGGAGATCGATTCAGCGACTTGCGCGGGCGTGACACCTGCGTCGTAATCGCGAGAGTTTCCATCGGGGAAGGTCAGGGAAATCTGGGCCATGGGCCTTGATGCTCCTCGTCGGTTTGGCGCCTACGGGACGCCCGGTTGCGGGTTATGGTTCGCGGGCTATGTGACCCCCTGTAGGTTTTTAGTCAAGCGCGGTTTAGGATTGATGCGAAACGAATTTTCAGAGGGTGTCTTCCGGACACTGGCAGGGGCGGACGGTCCAGCGGCGGATCTGTCCGAAACGGCCGCCCGCGCCGAAGGGGCGAATGGCCTGCGCCACACCGCCAGCCTGAGCATGACCAAGGTGGCGGACGGGCTGATCGACCCCAAACTGGTGCTTAGCTGGCTGATGCAGGCCTTGGGCGCGCCTGCGGTGCTGGTGGGGATGCTGGTCCCGATCCGCGAGGCAGGGGCGCTGCTGCCGCAATTGGGTCTGGCGGCGTGGGTCGGGCGTCTGCGGCACAAGAAATGGGCTTGGGTCGTGGGCAGTCTGGGGCAGGGGAGCGCGGCGGCGGTGATCGCCTTGGTCGCGCTGACGATGGAGGGCGGCTTGGCCGGTGGGCTGATCTGTGCGGCCTTGGCGGTGCTGGCGGTGTCGCGGGCGGCGTGCTCTGTGAGCTTCAAGGAAATTCTGGGCAAAACCGTCGGCAAATCGCGGCGGGGGGCTGTGACAGGCACGGCGGGGTCGGCCAGTTCGGCGGCGGTGTTGGTGTTTGCGGGCATCCTGATCTGGCAGGGTAGCAGTCAGCCTTTGGTGATCGGGGCGATCGGTCTGGCGGCGGTGCTGTGGATTTGCGCGGCGGGCCTGTTTGCCACGCTGAACGAGGAACCGAGCGAGACGGATGATCGCGGGGGGATGCCTCGGCTGAGCCTATTGTGGGAGGACCGCAATTTCTTGCGCTTTATCATCACGCGGGGGCTGTTGGTCGGCACGGCGCTGGCGCCGCCCTATCTGGTGGTGATTTCAGAGCGGGCCGAGTTGGACCAGTTGGGCGCCCTGATCGTGGCCAGCGCGGCGGCCAGTTTGCTGAGTTCCTATGTCTGGGGGCGGATGTCGGACCGGTCCAGCCGCAAGGTGCTGATGCTGGCGGGGATCGTCGCGGCGGTGGCGCTGTTCGCGGGGATCGGGCTGGCGCAGGCGGGCTATGGCGGGGTGCCCTATGTGATGCCTGCGGTGCTGTTCATCCTGATGATCGCCTATCACGGGGTGCGGCAGGGGCGGTCCACCTATCTGGTGGATATGGCGCCCAAGGACCAGAAAGCGGCCTATGCCGCGCTGGCCAATACGGTGATCGGGACGCTTTTGCTGATCGCGGGGATCGGTGGGGGGCTGGCGTCGCTTATTTCGGCGCAGGCGGCTTTGGCGGTGTTCGGGGCGATGTCTGTAGGCGGGGCCGTGGCGGCCTATACCCTGGACGAAGTCGAGTAGTTGCCGCCTCTTGCGGGCCTGCCTATGGTAGCCCCGCAAGTTCAAGGAGAGCCCCATGACCGCCCGTTACCTCGAGACCTCGACCGGCCGCCGCATCGCCTATCACCTGACCCAAGGCGCAACGCCGGCGGTGGTGTTCCTTGGGGGCTTTAAGTCCGACATGGAAGGGACCAAGGCCGTCTGGCTGGAGGCATGGGCCAAGGCGCAGGGGCGGGCGTTCTTGCGGTTCGACTATTCCGGTCACGGCCAGTCGTCCGAGGCGTTCGTGGATGGCTGCATCGGGGATTGGGCCGCTGACGCCCAAGAGGCGATCGAGACCCTGACGGACGGCCCGCTGGTGTTGGTGGGCTCGAGCATGGGCGGGTGGATCAGCCTTCTGATGACCCAGCGGATCGCGGCGCGGGTGTGCGGTCTGGTGACCATCGCCGCCGCCCCCGATTTCACTGAGGACGGCTTTTGGGCCAGCTTTACCGAAGCGCAAAAGGCCACGCTGGAGGCGGACGGGCAGGTCGCGCTGCCCTCGGATTACGACGAGCCGTACATCATCACCCAGCGCCTGATCGAGGATGGCCGCAAACAGTTGGTCCTGCGCAGGCCGCTGCCTCTGCCGTTCCCCGTGCGGTTCCTGCAGGGGACGGCGGATACCTCGGTCTCGGTCGACACGGCTATTCGTCTGCTGAACCACGCGGAGGGGGCGGATATGCGTCTGACGCTGGTGGACGGGGCGAACCATTCCTTCTCGGACGCGGACTGTCTGGAGCTGGTGGGGACCTCGATCCTCGAGGTTCTGGCGCGGGCAAACCTGTAAGTCTTTGCGTGGATTGAGGTTATCCGCACCTGTGGATAACTCGGTGCATGGATTTTGGAAATCCTTAACCGGATCGATAAAACTCTATTGGTTCATCGGTATTTAGTGGTTTTTCCCCTGTGGATCGGTGGATATACTGGCTGAACCTTGGGGTTAATGTCCGGTTCGGTTAACGCGCATGTTGGGAAAACTTTTGCCCGCCTGTCTGGCGATGTTCGTTTTGCTAACGAATGCGGCGTCGGCTTGCGGCGGGCTGTATCGGGTCAAGTCCGGCGATACCCTGACCGTGGTGGCCGAGCGTCTGTACGGTGATTTCGGCTATTGGACGGTGCTGCACGACGCCAATCTGGACCGTATCGGGATCGATCCGGGGCGGCTGAAGCTGGGGCAGACCCTGCTGGCGCCCTGCGTTGATGGCAAACCTGTTGGGCTAGAGCCCGCGACCGCCGCGCTGCCCCGCGCGCCCCTGAGCGGCGGCTCGGGGCTGTCGATCAATGTGCTGTCGGGGGACGACTATGCGCCATTTGCGGATCGGGACGGGTTGAATGGCGGGATGGTGACCGATGTGGTGCTGCGGGCGCTGTCGGTGTCGCCGCAGGTCACCAATTATCAGATGATCTGGGTGAACGACTGGGCCGCCCATCTGGACCCGCTGCTGTCTAACGCTCTGCTGGATATGGGATTTCCGTGGGAGAAACCCGACTGCGATGCGGACCCTGATGCGGGGCGATGCGCGACATTCCTGTTCTCTGATCCCTTGTTCGAGATGCTGGTCCTGCTGTTTTCGCGCAATGACCGGCCGGTGCCGTTCCGCCATGACGGCGATCTTGAGGGGCGGTCGATCTGCCGTCCCGCCGGTTTTGCGACCCATGATCTGGACGAGGGCGGGCGCAACTGGATCCGCGATCACAAGATCAGCCTGATCCGTCCGCGCAGTGTGCAGGACTGCTTTCAACTGCTGTCCGAGGGGATGGTGGACGCGGTCGCGGTGAACGAATTTACCGGCCGTGCGGCGCTGCGCGAAATGGGGCTGGCCGACCGGATCAGGGTCGAGGAGGCGCGGCCGGTGTCGCTGGTCACCCTGCACGCGGTGGTGGCGCGCAGCCATCCGCAGGGCGAGCAGATGATCGCCGCCTTGAACGAAGGGCTGGCCCGTATTCGCCAAGACGGGACCTATCAGCGGATCGTCGGGCAGCACCTCGCCCTGTTCTGGGAGGGGCAGTGATGCGGGCATTGATTGCGGTGCTGTGCCTGTGGGGCGGGATGGCGGCGGCAGAGTGCGATGTGACCCACCGCGTTCATGCGGGGGACACGCTGCGCACTCTGGCCGAGCAGTATTACGAGGGCGACGGGAATTGGCAGGCCATTTACTATGCCAACCTGCCCAAGATCGGCGCGGATCAGACCTTGGCCGAGGGGACGGAGCTGTTCATCCCCTGTCTGGCCGCCGAAAAGACCGTGCTGAAACAGGTCGAGGGGCTGGAGGCCCGACCCACCCCGCTGCATCAGGCGGGGGCAGGGGTGACGGTGCTGGCGATGGCCGACAACGCCCCCTACAGCGCCGAAGGGTGGCTGGGGGGCGGAATGGTGACCGAACTGGTGACCGCCGCTCTGGAGAATGCGCCCAAGCCCGAGCCCTATGATCTGGCGTGGGCGCCGGATCGGGACAGTTGGCGGGCGCAGCTGTCGATGGCACAGGCGGATTTCGGGCTGGCCGGGTTCCGCCCCGATTGCCAGAGCGCCGGGGCCGAGGGGGGCTGTGCGGCCTATCACTGGTCCGATCCGGTGCTCGATGTGGCGATGGTGCTGTTTTCCCGCGTGGATGCCCCGCTGGAGTACGAAACCGATGAGGATCTGGAGGGCCGCATCCTGTGCCGTCCCAAGGGCCTGCCGATCACCGATCTGGAGCGCCCCGAACGCCCGTTGATGAGTGCGGGCGGGGTGCGCTTGGTGCAGCCGCGGCTGCTGTCTGACTGCTTGGAACTGTTGATGATGGCGCAGGTGGATGCGGTGTCCGTGGACGAGTTTTCGGGCTGGCTGGCGGTGTATCGCGGCGGGTTCGAGGACCGGATCGGGGCGGTTGCGACGCCCACATCCTCGGAATCCTTGCGGGTGGCGATCCCGAAACAGCACTGGCGGGCGACGGCGCAACTCTATCGAGTGAACGCCGGCCTAGAGAAAATACACGCATCAGGCGAGTATGAGGCGATTTTGCAAAGTCAGTTGGCGTTTTTTTGGGCGCAGCTCAACTGACCCAACAAAAAAGTCAGGCGCCCGAGGGTGCCTGACCTGTATGATTCGCTAACGGTTTTGGACGTTATTCCGCGGCGGCTTTGGCCTTGGTGCGCTGGTTCGCGTCGATGAATTCCAGCACCAGCGGGCGGATATTGTTGCGCCAGCTCTTGCCCGCGAAGATGCCGTAGTGGCCTGCATCGGGCTCCAGATGTGAGGCTTTCATGCTGTCCGGCAGGCCGGTGCAGAGACGCAGGGCTGCGACACATTGCCCGGGCGCAGAGATGTCATCCTTGGCGCCTTCGACGGTTTTCACGGCCACATCGGTGATCTTGCCGATGTCCACACGCTTGCCGGCGACGACAAATTTGTTCTTCGCGATCTCGCATTTCTTGAACACGCGCTCAACGGTCGAGAGATAGAACTCGGCCGGCATGTCCATCACAGCAAGATATTCGTCGTAGAAACGGTTGTGACGGTCGTTGTCGCGGGCCTCGCCTTTGGCGGCGCGCAGGATCTGGTCCATGAACGCTTTGGAGTGGGTTTCCGCGTTCATCGCCATGAAAGAGGTCAGCTGCAGAAGGCCCGGATAGACCTGACGGCCCACGCCCGGATACTTGAAACCAACGCGCTGGCACATGGTTTCCTCGAGCTGGCCCATGGTCACGCGGTTGCCGAAATCGGTCACCTCGGTGGGGGCTGCCTCGGGGTCGATCGGGCCGCCGATCAGGGTCAGCGACGAAGGCTGCGCGGCGGGGTCTTCCTCGGCCAGATAGGCGGTGGCGGCAAGGGTCAGCGGGGCAGGCTGGCACACAGCGATCACGTGGGTGTCGGGGCCAAGGTGCTTCATGAAGTCCACGAGGTAGAGGGTGTAATCCTCGACGTCGAATTTCCCTGCAGAAACAGGGATATCACGGGCATTGTGCCAGTCGGTGCAGTACACTTCGCAGTCGGGCAGGAGGCTGACGACGGTCGAGCGCAGCAGTGTGGCATAATGTCCCGACATGGGCGCGACCAGCAGCACTTTGCGCGGCTTTTCGGGGCGGCCCAGAACGTGGAAATGGATCAGGTCGCCAAACGCCTTTTCGACGACGGTGTCCACAGTGACGATGTGGTCGCGGCCGTCTTCGCAGGTATACGAATGAATACCCCAGTCAGGCTTTGCTACCATACGTGCAAAGCTGCGTTCGGTGACTTCACCCCAAGCGCCCATCCACTGGAAAACGGGGTTGGGCCACATGGCGACGGTAGGATATCCCGCGATGGCTTTGGCGGTCGCGCCAAGCCACTGGTTCGTGTTGCGAACCGTCTCCATCAGATCATATGTCGCCATATAGCGCATGTAGTTCTCCTTCGGTTGCCGGTCGGGCCGGTTCAAATCGTCACTTTGCCCCCTCCGGCCTGCAACGCTATGCTGCAAGGAGAGTAGGGGGGAATCGCAGGCATGACAACGCACGACGGCGATACTGGAACTGAACTGGTCCGTTTGAACGAAAACATCTCGAAAATTGAAGAACTTTCCAAGCGTCTTGTTACAGCACTTTCGCATTATAAGGCGATCAATCCGGCGCTACAGGGTCCAGGACAGGACTTATACATGAAAGCGGCGGTCGGTTATTGGGCCGAATGGGTGCAGAACCCAGCCAAAATACTGGAGCATCAGGTCGAGTATTGGGGCAAATCACTTCAGCATTACATGGAAGCGCAAAAGGCACTTACCAAAGGCGAGCTCGCATCGGGCGAAAGTGCCGGCCCCAGGGACAAGCGTTTTGCAAATCCGTTGTGGGACACCCATCCGTATTTCAATTACGTCAAACAGCAATATCAGCTGAATTCGGCAGCAATCACCAAAGCGATCGACGATGTGGCCGATCTGGATGATGTGGACCGCAAACGCCTGCGCTATTTCTCGCAGCAGATTGTGGACCTGATGGCGCCGACCAACTTTCTGGCCACCAACCCCGACGCGCTGGAGCGCGCGGTCGAGACCGAGGGGCAGAGCCTTGTCGATGGTCTGGAGAATCTGGTGCGCGATCTGGAGGCCAATGACGGGCGCCTTCTGGTGACTCTGGCCGACGAAAAAGCATTCGAGGTGGGCGGCAATATTGCAACGACCGAGGGCAAGGTCGTCTTCCGCAACCACATGTTCGAGCTGATCCAGTACACGCCGACCACCGAAACCGTGCACGAGATCCCGCTGCTGATCTTCCCGCCGTGGATCAACCGGTTCTATATCCTCGACCTCAAGGACAAGAACTCGATGATCAAGTGGGCGGTCGAGCAGGGCTACACCGTGTTCGTGGTCAGCTGGATCAACCCGGACCCGTCCTATCGCGACGTGAAGTTGGATGACTATATCACCGACGGCTACCTGACCGCGATCAAAGAGGTTCAGGGCATCTGCAACGTCAAGCAGGTGAACGCGGTGGGGTACTGCATTGCAGGGACCACGCTGTCACTGACCATGGCGCTGCTGAAGAAACGGGGTGAGACACCGATCAAATCGGCGACCCTGTTCACCACGCTGACCGACTTCTCGGATCAGGGCGAGTTCACGGTTTTCCTCGGGGACGACTTCGTGGACGGGATCGAAGAAGAGGCGATGGCCGAGGGCTACCTGAACAGCTTCTTCATGTCGCGCACGTTCAGCTTCTTGCGCTCGAACGACCTGATCTATGGTCCGGCCATCAACCGCTACATGAAGGGCGAGGCCCCGCCCGCGTTCGACCTGCTGTTCTGGAACGGCGACAGCACCAACCTGCCGGGCGCCATGGCGATCCAGTACCTGCGGGACCTGTGCCAGAAGAACAAGTTCGTCGACGGCGGCATCGAAATCTGTGGCGAGGTTCTGAACATCAAGGACGTCACCGTCCCGATCTGCGCCATCGCCTGCGAGACCGACCACATCGCCGCGTGGAAATCCAGCTACAACGGTGTGCGTCAGATGGGCAGCCGCTCCAAGACGTTCATCGTGTCCCAGTCGGGCCACATCGCGGGCATCGTGAACCCGCCCTCCAAGGGCAAGTATGGGCACTACACGAACCCCAAGATGAGCATGGGCCCCGACGAGTGGATGGCCGAGGCAGAATTCACCCCCGGGTCGTGGTGGCCACGTTGGGACGAGTGGCTTGCCAACCGTTCCGGCAAGCAGGTTCCGGCCCGCGAACACGGTGATTCTACCCATCCTGTATTGGCCGATGCGCCCGGTACCTATGTGGTCATGCGCGCAAGTGCTTGACGCTGCGTGACCTTTTCCCTTTTTGCTGCGGTGCAGAAAAATAACTTGATTTTCTGCACCGCAGCATTCATATTGAACTTAGCTGATCAACGGGGTGGGCCCGAACACAGCAAGCCAAGGGATTTGGATTATGACCGCGAAGACACCTGATTTCACCGCAATGATCAAAGACATGATGGGCGCGTTCCCGATGGACATGTCGGCCATGGAAGGCCAGTTCAAGTCGCAGGCCGCTCTGTCGGAGAAACTGTCGGCAGTTGCGCTGGACGCAGCCGAGAAGTCGACCGAGATCTCGACCAAGTGGACCAAAGACGCTCTGTCGAAAATCAGCGACCTGACCAAAGCAAAGGCAGAGCCCGCAGACTACGCCAAAGCAATGACCGATTTCGCAAGCGCATCGGCCGAAATGGCTGCCGAGCACATGGCTGCTTTCGCTGAAGTCGCGAAAAAAGTTCAGACCGACACCGTTGAGCTGCTGATGGCCGCCGGCAAGGACATGAGCGAAGAGATGACTGCTGCTGCTAAGAAAGCAACCGCAGACGTCACCGCGACTGCCAAGAAGGCAACCGCAGCTGCTGCGAAGTAATAAAGGCCCGGAGATAGGGTGCCCTCCCGCCCTTGGTCCGGTAAGTTAAGGGCAGGCGAAAGCCTGCCCTTTCTTTTTTTATTTTTCCGACTTAGGCTTTTTGCAGCGATGCAGCATTGGGAGGGGAGTCCTTGTCGGATAACGATAAACCGCTATTGATCAAACGTTACGCAAGCCGTCGTTTGTACAATACCGAGACCAGCGATTACGTTACGCTGGAAGACATTGCAGGGTTCATCCGCGGTGGGCGCGAGGTAAAGATTGTCGACCTGAAATCCGGTGACGATCTGACCCGCCAGTATTTGCTTCAAATTATTGCCGAGCACGAAAGCAAGGGCGAAAGCGTCCTGCCTTTGGGGGTTCTGAACGATCTGGTCCGCAGCTATACCACGCAGGCCACCAGCGTCGTTCCGCAGTTTCTGGCCATGTCCTTTGAGATGCTTCAGGACGGCCAGTCCAAGATGGTCGAGAACATGTCCGCCATGAACCCGCTGGCTAAAATGCCCGGGTTCGAGGCGATGCAGGCGCAGCAGCAGGCCTTTATCAAGGCGATGACCGGCGGTCTGGCCGGCAACTGGGGCAGCAGCTCTCCGACCCGCGAAGAAGGCGGCGACGAGGATCTGGACGAGATCAAAAAGCAGCTGGCCGAACTGCAGACCAAACTCTCGAAAATGAGAAAATAAGCATATGGTCGATTCCCCCGGAAGGATCACCCTCTGGGGGATCGAAGTCTTCGTCGCCACCGCCGAAGAGGGCGCGATCTCTGCCGCCGCCCGCAGGCTGGCGACCAGCCCCTCCACCGTGTCCCAACAATTGACGGCACTCGAGGCGGCTTTGGGTGCGACCCTTATGGTGCGCAACGCCCGCCCCATCACCCTGACCCCCGCCGGAGAAGTCTTTCGCCGCCGTGCCAGCGCCATCCTGAACGAGGCCGCCTTGGCCCGTGCCGAACTGGCCATGTCGGATCTATCCACCCTGACGCGCCTGCGTCTTGGGATGATCGAGGATTTGGAATCGGACGTCACGCCCGCGCTTCTGACCCGCCTTGCCTCGGATATGTCGGGCTGCCAGTTCCTGCTGGAAACAGGGCCGTCCCACGCGCTTTACGGTCAACTGGACGATCGTGCGCTAGACGTGGTCGTAGCCGCTGAAATGGGCGCAGAGGCCGACTGGATGGAGGTCCACCCCCTCCTGACCGAACCCTTCGTGATCGCGGTGCCCAAGGGCCTCGTTGACCCCGCAGGCGATGTGCTGGCCCAACTTCGCACCATGCCGCTGATCCAGTACTCCGCCCGTCTGGCGATGGGGCGGATGATCGCCGCGCATCTGGTGCGCCAGAACCTCAAGCTCTCTCACCGGTTCGAGATCGACAGCTACCATTCCGTGCTGGCCCTGGTCGCAGAGCAGGGGGGCTGGTCCATCCTGACGCCCTTGGCGCTGATGCGCGCCCGCCGCTGGCTGGACCGCGTGGATGTACTGCCCCTGCCGTTCGAGCCCCTGTCGCGAAACATCTCGCTGACCGCGCGAAACGGACTGTTGGGCGAAATGCCAGCCCAGATGGCCGCTCACCTACGAGACCTGTTGGACAGCCACATCGTGACCCCCGCGATCCGCGACTACCCGTGGCTGGCGGGCGCGCTTACCCTGCGCCCCTGAACGAAAAAAGAGGGCGCGAACCCTCTTTCTTCTTTGTAAAAATACTCAAATTCCGACGGTTCAGCCGTAGCCCCATCAGGTGCCGTAGGCCAACGCCTCTTCCTTGGCGCCCGCAGCGGCATTCACCAGCGCCGAGGCGATATAGTCCAGCTCGTCCTTCTTCAATCGGGCAGGCAGGCGCACGTCGCAGGCGTTCATGAGCATGGCGCGGGTCTGGGGCAGGTCAGGCATCTCGGGCATGAACTGCCAGTTCCAGTAGGCGCGGGCGTTGTCTGTGGACTGACCGAACACCTGAACCGAGACGCCGTTTTCCTTGGCTAGGCGGGCAAAGACCTTGGCCTCCTCAGTGTCCATTCCGATCAGGTTGAACTGGATCGAATCCGGCGCGCGCTCTTCGGGGGCCAGTTTGGCGGGGACGTCCAGCCAAGGGGACTGGTTCAGCTGATCCGCCACATAGTCGTGGTTGGCGCGGCCGTCGCGCACACGGCGGGCCACTTCGGGCAGCTGCGGGCGGATGATCACGGCCGACAGGTTCGACATGCGCAGGTTATAGAGGGGTAGCTGGTTCTGGTGACGGGCAAAGGCCTCGGCCAGTTCGGTGGTGTTGTCACCGGCACGGGATTTGTGCTTTTTCCAGTTGTGCTCGTAGGCACCGGACATGATCACGGCGCGTGCCACCAGATCGGCGTCGTCGGTGATCAGGATGCCACCTTCGCCCGCGTTCACCAGCTTGTAGGACTGGAAGCTGAAGCAGCCGATCTTGCCGATGGTGCCGATGTTCTTGCCATGCCAGGTGGTGCCCAAGGAGTGGGCCGCGTCCTCGATCACGGGGATGCCGCGGGCGTTGCACAGGGCCATGATCGCGTCCATGTCGCTGGTGTGACCGCGCATGTGGCTGATGATGACGGCGCTGATGTTGTCGTCCAGACGGGCTTCGAAATCCTTGATGTCGATCCGGTAGTTTTCGCCGACCTCGCACAGAACCGGCACGCAATCCGCATGGATCACCGAGGACGGCACCGCCGCAAAGGTAAAGCCCGGGATCAGAACGCGGGCGTCACGGGGCAGGTCCAGCGCCTTGAGCGACAGGAACAGCGCCGCCGAACACGACGACACCGCCAGCGCATATTTCGATCCCAGCAGTTCCGCGAATTCGGCCTCGAGCAGCGCCACGGGGGCGTTGTCGGGGGCGGTATAGCGGAACAGATCGCCGGTGGTCAGAAGGCGCTCGATTTCAGCGCGGGCTGCGGCGGGGATGGGCTCTGCATCGTAGACGTTGGGCGCTTGTGTCATAATTCTGTAGCTTTTCTGAAAACTCTTTTCGGAATTGCTAAACGTTTTACGCGCACGCACCAAGACTTTTTTCAGACTTTGGTCCCGATCCCTACGTCAGATACCCAGCTTGTCCCTTAGGGCGTACCAGCTCATCGCCATGACCAGCAGCGGCGAGCGGAACGCGCCGCCCCCCGGAAAACGGGGCGAGGGCAGGGCGTTCAGCACATCGAACCGCCCCATCTGACCTGCGATCGCCTCGGCCAGAATCGTGCCAGAAAAGCTGGCCAGTGCGACACCGTGCCCCGAATAGCCTGAGGCCGCCCACAGCCCCTGTGCAGGGCGGTCGAACACGGGCAGGCGCTGCGCGCTGATGCCCAAGGTGCCGCCCCAAGCGTGAGTGATCTTCACGCCCTTTAGCTGAGGGAACACGGTTTCCAGCGGTTTGCGGACGGTGGCGGGGATGTCGGACGGGAACTTGTAGCCATAGGACTCGCCGCCCCCGAACAGCAGACGCCCATCGGCGGACAGGCGGAAGTAGTTGATCACGAACTTGCTGTCGGCCACGGCGATGTCGCGGGCCAGAACGCTGGGAACGCGGTCGCCCAAAGGCTCGGTCGCGGCGATGAAGTTGTTGATCGGCATCACGCGCGAGGCAACGCCATTCACCAGCCGCCCCAAATAGCCGTTCCCCGCAAGGATCACGTGTTTGGCGCGCACGAACCCTTTGTCACAGCGGACCACGGGGTTGGCGCTCGGTTCGACACGGTGGACCAAGGTATTCTCGTGGATCACGGCGCCAGCGGCCTCGGCCTTGCGGGCCAAAGCCAGCGCCAAGGCCAGCGGGTTCACATGACCCGCGCCCCAATCCACCGAGCCGCCCTGATAGCAGGGGCTGCCGATCAGGGCCTGCATTTCGTCGCGGTCCAGCTTCTGGACCTGATCATAGCCGTAGTTCTGCGCCAGATAGTCGGCGTCGGCCTGCGTGTCCGGCACATCGCGTTCGTGCCATTCGGCATGGGCGACACCGGGGCGATAGGCGATGGTCTCATCCTCGGACGCCAGAGCGCGCACTTGCGCCTTGGCCTCTTCGGCGATGGACCAGAGGGCGCGGGCGTTGTCCACGCCCACGCGGTTTTCCAGCCATTCCTGACCTTTGTTGAACCCGCTGCCAACCTGACCGCCATTGCGCCCCGAGGCCCCCCAGCCCGCGCGATGTGCTTCGACCACGATGACGGACAGGCCTTTGGCGGCCAGCTGCCATGCGGCGGACAGGCCGGTATAGCCAGCCCCCACGATACACACATCTGCGGATGCCTCGCCGCGCAGGGGCGGGCGGGCATCGGGCAGGGTTACAGCATCGGCGTACCAGCTTTGCGGATACTGCCCTTGGCGGTCGTTGGCGAAAAGCAGGTTCATACGTTGATCAGCAGATGTTCACGTTCCCAAGGGCTGATGACTTGCAGGAATTCCTGATACTCGGCCCGTTTGACGATCGAATAGACGCGGGCAAATTCCGGCCCGAGGATGTCGTGCAGCTTGGTGCAGTCGTCGAATTCGTCCAGCGCCTGACCCAGTGTCTGGGCAAAGTCGCCGTCCCCTTCGTAGGCATCGCCCTTGAACTGCTTGGAGGGGCGGACGTTCTCCATCAGACCCAAGTAACCAGCGGCCAGCGACACGGCGATCCCCAGATAGGGGTTGCAGTCCATCCCAGCGAGGCGGTTTTCCACGCGGCGCGACTGGCTGTCCGAGATCGGGATACGGATGCCGGTGGTGCGGTTGTCACGGCCCCACTCAAGGTTAATCGGCGCGGCGTGATCTTTCACGTAGCGGCGGTAGCTGTTCACATAGGGCGCCAGCACGGCAATCCCCGAAGGCAGGTATTTCTGCAGACCACCGATAAAGTGGAAGAACGCATCCGTCTCGCCCCCTTGGGGACCAGAGAAGATATTCTCGCCCGTCTCTAAATCGATCACCGAATGGTGGATGTGCATGGCGCTGCCGGGCTCGTCCGCGATCGGTTTCGCCATGAAGGTGGCATAGCAGTTGTGGCGCAGAGCGGCCTCGCGGATCAGGCGTTTGAAGTAGAACACTTCGTCCGCCAGCTTCACGGGGTTGCCGTGGCGCAGGTTGATCTCTAGCTGGCCAGCGCCGCCCTCTTGGGTGATGCCGTCGATTTCAAAACCCTGCGCTTCGGCGAAATCGTAAATGTCGTCGATCACGGGGCCGTATTCATCCACCGCCGACATCGAATAGGCCTGACGCGCCGCAGCGGGGCGGCCCGAGCGGCCCATCATCGCCTCGATCGGCTTGGAGGGGTTGGTGTTCGGCGCCACGAGATAGAACTCCATCTCGGGGGCGATGACCGGTTTCCAGCCTTGGGCGCGATACAGTTCGCACACGCGCTTCAGCACGTTGCGGGGCGAAAAGGGGATGGGATCGCCGGCGCGGTTGAACGCGTCGTGGATCACCTGAAGGGTAAAGTCCGCAGTCCAGGGCGCGGCGGTGGCGGTGGTCATATCGGGGCGCAGGATCATGTCGCGCTCGATAAAGCCCTCTTCTCCGGCGGCATCGGCCCATTCCCCGGTGATGGTCTGGTAAAAGATCGAATCCGGCAGGTAGAAATGGTTCTGACGCGCGAATTTCGAGGCAGGCACAGCCTTGCCGCGGGCGATGCCGGGAAGGTCAGAGATGATACACTCGACTTCGTCCAGACGGTTATCGCCCAAATAAGATTGTACTGCCGCAGGTAGATCGCTCAGCGGTGCAGTCATGCAATTCCCTCTCCGCGCATCAGACGGGTTACTGTCGCCGCGAGCTGCGCATTGTCATTTTCTTCGGCAAGGTGATTTTCAGCCGTCTCCAGCAGGTTAGCCGGTACAACACCCTTACCGCGATAGTCTATCAGACCTTTGATGAACACTGATTGAAATTCGGGATGGGCCTGGGTCGTGAAAATGTGATCCCCCCACGCCAGCGCCGCATATTTGCAAAAGGGGCTGGAGGCCACAACGCGGGCCTCGGGGGGCAGGTCGACGACCTGATCCTGATGCCATGCGTTCAGCTTCATCTCTTTGCCGTCGAAATCATAGTGGTGCAGGCCCACACCCCAACCGTTCTGGGATTTCTCGACCCTTCCGCCCAAGGCCTGCGCGATGATCTGGTGGCCGAAGCAGGCCCCGAACAGGGGCTTCTTGGCGGCGTGGATGTCGCGGATCAGTTGCTCCAGCGGCGGGATCCACGGGTGATCCTCGTAGGCGCCGTGGCGCGAGCCGGTGATGATATAGCCGTCCGCCGCATCAACGCTGGCGGGGAAGTCGCCGTCGACCACGTTCCACGTCTGGTATTCGAAGTTGCCTTCTCCCAGCATGGTCCGAAACAGGATCGCATAGTCTTCGGCAATGTCGGCCATCTCGGTCGGAGTGTGGCCGGTCTGCAGGATACCGATTTTCATAGGGCACCGTGTAAAGTTTAAAGGGGTTGAGGGGGCAGTTAGCCCGCCTCAGACCGTATCCAAGTAGATTTCCATCTGCTCTGCCGCGTCAAGTTCCGCCATATAGAACATCTCCTGACGTTTGGTCGCGATGTAGTTGCGGATCAGATCGGGTGCAAAGATGCGGGCCATCACGTCGCTGCCGGCAAAGGCCTCGACCGCGTCGGGCCACGTGTTGGGCACCTGCGGCAGTTCCTGATCATAGGCGTTGCCGGTGATGGGTTCGGGCGGTTCGGCGTGGTCGTCGATGCCGTTCATCGCCGCCCCGAGGATCGCCGCAATCATCAGATAGGGGTTCACGTCCCCGCCCGCGACGCGGTGCTCGATCCGGCGGGCGCGATGATCGCCCGAGGGGATGCGCACAGCGGCGGTCCGGTTCTCGTAGCCCCAGCAGATGCTGGTGGGGGCGTGGTTGCCGGGGATCATACGCTCATAGCTGTTTGCGTGGGGCGCAAAGATCAGCGTGCTGTCGGCCATGGCGTCCAGACATCCGGCGACCGCATGGCGCAGATAGTTGCTGCCTTGCTGGCTACCATCGTCAAAGATATTCGCGCCGTTCTTGTCCACCACCGAGAAGTGGGTGTGCATCCCCGAGCCCGAGTAATCCTCGTAGGGTTTGGCCATGAAGCTGGCGGCAAAGCCGTGACGGCGGGCCAGCCCCTTGAGCAGCATCTTGAACAGCCACGCATCATCGGCGGCGCGCAGGGCGTCGTCGGTGTGCATAAGGTTGATCTCGAACTGGCCGAGGCCCGATTCCGAAATGGCGGTGTCGGCGGGAATGTCCATCGCCTCGCACGCGTCATAAAGGTCGGTAAAGAAGGCGTCGAACTGGTCGAGCGCACGGATCGACAGGATCTCGGCGGCCTTGCGGCGCTTGCCCGAGCGGGGGCTGGCGGGGATTTGCAGGCTTCGGCCCGAGTCGTCGATCAGATAGAATTCCAGTTCCACGGCGACGACGGGGCGCAGTCCCTTTTCCTCATAGCGTTCCAGCACGCGGCGCAGGGCCTGACGGGGATCGCCGTCAAAGGGGCGGCCGTCTTCGTGGAACATCCAGAGGGGGAGGAGGGCGGTCGGTGCCTCGAGCCACGGCATGGGCATGAAGCCGCGTTCGGTCGGGCGCAGAACGCCGTCGCGGTCGCCGCTTTCGAATACCAGTGGGCTGTCGTCGATATCCTCGCCCCAGATGTCGAGGTTCATCACAGACATGGGAAAACGCGTTCCGCTTTCAACAACCTTGTCTGCAAATCGGGAAGGCACCCGTTTGCCGCGGGCCTGACCGTTCAAATCTGCCGCGGCCACACGGATGGTGCGCACCATCGGGTGCTTGCGTAGCCAGTTCTTCATACTTCACCTGTCTGCCCGTTCGTCGGGCGAATTTGATCAAATTCATTCTCCCGTGCCCGCAGGCGTAAAGCAAGAGAAATTCTTAGCGGATCAAACGCGGGCGAATACGCAGCTTCTGGCGCTGGTTCTGGGGCAGGTGTCGGTTCAACCGTTTGTTAATCAGCCCGAAAATGCCCGTAACGATCAGGGTCAGCAGGATAAAGTAGCCAGCCAAAATCGGGTAGGGGATGAACGGGTTGAACGTTTTGTCGGCGAAATAACTGGCATAGTAGAGCGCATCGCCCATCTGTTTGAACGCCGGAAAGCCGCTGAAATAGACCAGTGCGGTGGCGTGGAACAGAAAGATCGCTTCGTTCGTGTAGGCGGGCCACGCCAGTCGCAGCATGGTCGGCCAGATCACCCGCTTGAAGCGCGGCCAGCCGGTCAGGCCATAGGCATCGGCGGCCTCGAGGTCGCCCTTGGGGATCGACTGCAGCGCGCCATAGAAAATCTCGCCCGAGTAGGCGGCGGTGTTCAGGAACAGCACCACCAGCGCCCCCAGCCAAGCCGAGGTCAGCGGGCCAAAGAACGGCGCCACGCCCTTGAGGCTGAGGAACAGGAAGTAGGCAAAGAAGAACTGGATGAACAGGGGCGACCCCCGAAACACAAAGATCGTCCATTCGGCCGGTTTGCGCAGCAGCGGGTTCGCGCTGTTCTTGCCGACCGCCAAAGCGACCGCCAGAAAGAAGCCCGCGATCAGCGCAAGAAGCCCGAAGTAGATGTTGTGCAGCATCCCCGAGCCGATCAGCGTGAACTGCTGGCAGAGGGTAAAGTCCGACTTGGGCAGCAACCGCTCGCCCATGCCCAAGGACCGCAGGCTATAATCCGCGATGGTCTGAAGACAGCTCATGTGGCGGCCCCTTTGCGCTGGGCTTCGCCGCCGGTGGTGGCCTGTCCGTGGGTCAGTTTCTTCATGATGCGGTCAAGGTAGATTTCGGAAACGCGGGTAAAGCCCAGATAGAACAGCAGCAGCACAAAGAAGTACCACAGGCGCCAGTCCGCATGGGGATAGTCGGTGAACCGCGCGGTTTTCGCGCCCCCCAGTTCGCGGGCCCAGTACACGATATCCTCGACCCCGAGGAGGAACAGCAGCGGTGTCGCCTTGATCAGGACCATCCACAGGTTGCCAAGGCCGGGCAGGGCATAGACCCACATCTGGGGCACCAGAATGCGCCAGAAAGTCTGGCGGGGGGTCATGCCATAGGCCTCGGCGGTTTCGAGTTGGGCGCGGGGGACGGCCCGCATCGCGCCGTACATGACGTTCGCCGCAAAGGCTCCGAAGACGATGGCAAAGGTCACCACCGCAAGGCCGAAGCCGTACACCTCGTGGATCCATTGGGGGGCGTTGCCAAGAGGCATCTTGGCCGCCGCACAGACCACAAAGTCATTGCCCTGCCGGATGGGCTGATCCCAATCGGGGCACTTCACCTGATGGCGCAGCCACTCGATCCCTTGGTCCAGAGCGATGACGAAAAACAGAAAGAAGGCGATGTCCGGAACCCCGCGGACGATGGCGATATAGGCTTTGCCAAACCAGCGCAGGGGCAGAAAGGTCGACCGCGCCGCGGACGCCCCGCCAAAGCCGAACAGCAATGCCGTCGGGGCCGTGACCGCCAGAAGCAGCAGTACGGTGCCAAAAGAGATGTAGAATCCCATATGCTTGCCGGTTGTCAGATAGCAGGCGAGCCACTGGAATTGGCCTAGGGTGTCGGGGTCGGTGCAGAAGCTGAAAATGGCGGGCCTCTTGGCGAGGTCTGGATGTGAGTATTTGTGCAAAGAAGAAGGGAGGGGGATGCCCTCCCTTCGCAGGTCTTAGAAGGGGGCCGAGTCGGGCAGCCACTTCTTGATCAGTTCATTCAGGCTGCCGTCGGCTTTCATCGACTGGATGGCGGCGGTGAACTTGTCGCGCAGGGCGTTGTCCGATTTGCGGATGCCAAGGCCGATGCCGCCGCCGATCAGGACGTCGTCGCCGGTCAGTTCGAGGTCGGCGTTCTCTTCGGCGATGGGCGCGAGGAAGGCTTTGTCGGCCAGAACCGCGTCGGCTTCGCCGTTGCGGACGGCTGCAACGGTTTCGTCAGGCGAGGCGAACTCGACCAGGGTTGCGCCGGATTCGGTCACGTGGGCGGCCTGAATGGTGGCGGCCTGCGCTGCGATCACGCCGCCTGCCAGATCAGGGCTGGAGCCTGCCAGCGCCATGTAGGCCGACGGATCGGGCTGGGTGTAGTTTTCCGAGAAGTCGATTTTCTCTTTGCGCTCGTCGGTGATCGACATGCCGGCGATGATGGCGTCGTAGTTGCCCGAAACGAGGTTGGGGATGATCGAATCCCAGTCGTTGGTGACCCATTCACAGGTCAGTTCGGCGCGTTTGCACAGCTCGTCGCCAAGCTCGCGCTCAAAGCCGTCAACCTCGCCCTTGTCGTTGATGAAGTTGTACGGAGGGTAGGCGCCCTCGGTGCCCAGACGGACAACGTCGGCGGCCAGCAGGCTGGTGGCAGACAGGGCCAGAGCCGCAGTGGTGATCAGTAGTTTTTTCATTTTTATACTCCCCTTGGGTTGGTTCAGGCGGCCGTCGTATGGCTGAGAAACTGCTGCAGCCGCTCTGATTTGGGCGCCTTGAACACTTGGTCCGGGGTGCCCTGTTCTTCGATCAGGCCCTGATGCAGGAACACGACATGATCGGAGACGTCGTAGGCCATTTTCATGTCATGGGTGACGATGATCATGGTCCGGCCCTCTTCGGCGAGGGCCTTGATGACGCGCACCACTTCCTGTTCCAGCTCGGGATCAAGGGCAGAGGTGGGCTCATCGAAAAGAAGTGCTTTGGGTTCCATGCACAGGGCGCGGGCGATGGCGGCGCGCTGTTGCTGGCCACCGGACAGCTGCGCGGGCCACGCATCGCATTTGTCGCCAATGCCGACCTTGTCCAGATACATGCGGGCTTTCTGTTCAACCTCAGCCTTGTCTCGGCCCAGAACGGTGACAGGGCATTCCATCACGTTTTCCAGAATGGTCATGTGGGACCACAGGTTGAACTGCTGGAACACCATCGACAGGTTGGTGCGGATCCGCATGATCTGCTTGGCGTCGGCGGGGCGACGGGCCAGACCCTGACCCTTCCATTTGACGGGCTCGCCCTCGAACAAGATGTCGCCTTGCTGGCTGTCCTCTAGCAGGTTGGCGCAGCGCAGAAGCGTGGATTTGCCCGACCCCGAAGAGCCGATCAGCGAAATGACATGTCCGCGCGGGGCGGTGATGTCGACACCCTTGAGAACCTCGAGGTCGCCGTAGCGTTTGTGGAGGTTGCGGATTTCGATAACTGGTTGATTGTCAGCCACAAGAACCCTGATGGTTGCATTTGGATTGGCTGGTAGTAACGCCTAATCGCAGGGGAAATGCAACGATCGGTCAAAAATTTACGTAAAGTAAAGTGACACTTTTTAAGCAGAGGATTGAAAGTTGCGCATTCTTCTCTGCTTGGGGGCGTTTAATTGCCCTGAACGCGCTGTCTGGCTAATGCGCTGTCCATGTCCGAAATCCCCAGAAAGCGCGAGACGGTTCGCAGCAGCGCATCCTCGGCATCGTCGCGCTGACCGTCGGCCAGAACCACCTGCCACAGAGATTCGATCACCCCGAGGCGGTCCTCGTAGGGGACGGCGTGTTTGATCGCGGTGGTGAATTTGACGGTGTCGGGGGCTTCGGCTTCCAGCTGCTCGGCCTCGGCCCTCAGGGCGCGGGCGTCAGCGGGGGACAGACCATAGCGGGACGCGGTGATCCGGTCGATCAATTCGATTTCCGACAGCGCGTAATCCTCGTCCGAGCGGGCGATGCGGACCAAGAGGGCGGTCAACGCAAGGCGCGCATCCCCTTCGGTCAGGGGATCAATGGCGGGGGCGGTGAGGCGGCGTAGGAAATCTGCAAACATGGGTCTGATATAGCCACGCCGTCGCGGCCCGCCAAGGTTACATTGCAAGCTGTGCGTGTTCGCGGGCGATATGCGCCTCGTCACCGGGAATCTGGAAACCGGTGCGGGTGGCGTAAAGCAGCGCGTCTTTGTGGGGCGAGTTGATCCCGCTGAGGAGAATCACCTCCCACAGGCTGCTCAGGACACCGAAGCGTTCCTCGGGGTTCAGCGCGCGGCGGATCGAGGCGATGATGCTGCCGGTATCCGCACGGGCGCGGTCCAGACGTTCGCCATCGGCGCGCAGCTTCATGGCTTCCAGAACGTTCAGTCCGAAATGGCGGGCAAGGCTGCGGTCGATCGATCTGATTTCCTCGTAGGTGACGGGGCCCGCGGTTTTGGCGGCGTGAACCAGCAAGGCCGCCACTGCAACGCGGCTGTCGATTTCCGGCTCCTCGAATACGGGGGCAGGGGCAGCAAACAGGGACTTCAGACTCTCGAACATTATGACCTCCGCGTCGTCTTGTTGACCTACTAACGCCGAAGTTGAGAAAAAGTTTCAGGGCTCCCTACTTTCGTAAGGAGCCCTGCAAAATTTTCCCGATGTGGCGCCGGATCAGACCAGACGCGAGCATTCCTTGGCCGCGCGAACAAAGTCGCGGAACAGGGGATGGGGTTCGAACGGTTTGGACTTCAGTTCGGGGTGGAACTGGACGCCGATGAACCACGGGTGGTCTTTCCATTCCACGATTTCGGGCAGGCGGCCGTCGGGCGACATCCCCGAGAAGCTGAGGCCACAGGACTCAAGCTGTTCGCGGTACTTGGTGTCCACCTCATAGCGGTGACGGTGGCGTTCCTCGATGTGCTGGGTGCCGTAGATTTCCGCAACCTTCGAGCCCTCGGCCAGAGTCGCGTTGTAGGCGCCAAGGCGCATGGTGCCGCCCTTGTCGTCCTTGACCGAACGCTCGACCTTGTGGTTGCCCTGCACCCATTCCTTGAGGTGGTAGACAACGGGGGTAAAGCGCTTCTGGCCAGCTTCGTGGTCGAATTCCTCGGAGCCTGCGTTGGTGACCTGCGCCACGTTGCGCGCGGCTTCGATCACGGCCAGCTGCATGCCCAGACAGATGCCCAGATAGGGAACCTTGTGCTCGCGGGCGAACTGGGCCGCTTTGATCTTGCCTTCGGTGCCACGCTCGCCAAAGCCGCCGGGCACGAGGATCGCGTCATAGCCTTCGAGATGGGGCGCGGGGTCTTCGCGGTCAAAGATTTCCGAGTTCACCCATTCCACTTTGACCTTCACACGGTTGGCCATGCCACCGTGGGTCAGCGCCTCGGCGATCGACTTGTAGGCGTCTTCGAGCTGCACGTACTTGCCCACGATCGCGACTTTGACCTCGCCCTCGGGGTTGTAGATGCGGTCCGCCACGTCGTTCCAGCGCGACAGGTCGGGCTTGGGTGCGGGGTTGATCTGGAAGGCGTCCAGAACGGCCTGATCCAGACCTTCGCGGTGATAGGCCAGCGGCGCCTCGTAGATCGATTTCAGATCCTGCGCGGCGATCACGGCGTCGGGGCGCACGTTACAGAACAGCGCCAGCTTCTCGCGCTCTTTCGCGGGAATCGGGCCTTCGGAACGGCAGACCAGAATGTCGGGGGCCAGACCGATCGAACGCAGCTCTTTCACGCTGTGCTGGGTCGGTTTGGTTTTCAGTTCGCCCGATGCCTTGATGTAGGGCAGCAGGGTCAGGTGCATGAACACACACTGGCCGCGGGGCTTTTCGTTGGCGAACTGGCGGATCGCTTCGAAGAAGGGCAGGCCCTCGATGTCACCGACGGTGCCGCCGATTTCACAGAGCATGAAGTCCACTTCGTCTTCGCCGATCGAGATGAAATCCTTGATCTCGTTGGTGACGTGGGGAATCACTTGGATGGTTTTACCCAAGTAGTCGCCACGACGCTCTTTCTCGAGAACGTTCGAATAGATGCGGCCCGACGAGACCGAGTCGGTCTTGCGCGCAGCCACGCCGGTGAAACGCTCGTAGTGTCCCAGATCGAGGTCGGTCTCCGCGCCGTCGTCGGTCACGAACACTTCGCCGTGCTCGAACGGCGACATGGTGCCGGGGTCCACGTTCAGGTAGGGATCAAGCTTGCGCAGACGGACCGAGAAGCCCCGCGCCTGAAGCAGTGCGCCAAGCGCCGCAGAGGCAAGACCTTTGCCCAACGAAGACACAACGCCACCAGTGATGAATATGAACCGCGCCATTCGGTCTGCGCTCCCGTGATCATTCCGCCAAAAAAAGCAATGCCCGCAGCGACCCGTTAGAATCGCAGCATCACGGGATTTGAGCCTTAGCGGATTCGCAAAGTTTTAGCAACCGGACCGCAAGATGCTGTTGGGTCCGGTTCGCTATCTTCTAATAGTTGTAGCTTAGTTTGCCGAGGGCACCAAAGGCGCGTCCGAAGTGGACGGCGGCAGCAGATCAGAGCCTGCGGGCGCGTCTGCGGGCTGCTCTGCCGCGGGGGTGTCGGTGCCACCCAGACGGTCCAGAACCGAGCTGTCCGCCGAGTTGCTTGCCGCGATCACGGTCAGGGCGATCGAGGTGCAGATGAACGCAGCTGCCAGACCCCAAGTGATCTTTGCCAGAGCGGTTGCTGCCGCGCGGCTGGACATGACGCCACCGGCGCCGCCACCCATGCCAAGGCCGCCACCCTCGGACCGCTGCATCAGAACGATACCGATCAGAGACAGTGCCAGAATAAGGTGGATAATCAGAACGACGTTTTCCATGACGGACCTGCAGCAACTCAATTGTTGCCCGCCCATGTAGGGAAAATCGGCGCGGGGGGCAAGCCGTGCGGGCCAGACTTTCTGTGAAACTGTCGAATTCGGGGGAAGGGAATGTCGTTTTCGCCTTTAACGGGCGGGATTGCGCGCCTGCGGCGTTCGAACACGACGGTTTCATGAAATAGTGGTTTCACCCGCTCCAGCACATCGCTATAGGAGGCACGGTTTGAAGATCTGACAATAGGGGATCCCTTATGGCCAACGTTGTGGTTGTCGGCGCTCAGTGGGGCGATGAAGGCAAAGGCAAGATCGTGGACTGGCTGTCCGAACGCGCAGATGTGATCGCGCGCTTCCAGGGCGGTCACAACGCCGGCCATACGCTGGTGATCGACGGCAAGGTATATAAACTGCATGCGCTGCCCTCGGGTGTTGTGCGCGGCGGCAAGCTGTCTGTCATCGGGAACGGCGTTGTTCTAGACCCCTGGCACCTGATCAAGGAAATCGAGACCATTCGTGCGCAGGGCGTGGAAATCACTCCCGAGAACCTGATGATCGCGGAAAACACCCCGCTGATCCTGCCGCTGCACGGTGAACTGGACCGCGCCCGCGAAGAGGCTGCCTCGGCTGGCACCAAGATCGGCACCACCGGTCGCGGCATCGGCCCCTGCTATGAGGACAAAGTGGGCCGCCGTGCGATCCGCGTTGCCGATCTGGCAGACAAGGCGACCCTCGAGGCCCGCGTTGACCGCGCCCTTCAGCACCACAACCCCCTGCGCAAGGGTCTTGGCATCGAAGAAGTCGACCGCGCTGGTCTGATCGACCTGCTGGCCGAGATCGCCAAGGAAATCCTGCCCTACGCCGCTCCGGTGTGGAAGGTCCTGAACGAGAAGCGCAAAGCCGGCAAACGCATCCTGTTCGAAGGCGCGCAAGGCTCGCTGCTGGACATCGATTTCGGCACCTATCCCTATGTGACCTCGTCGAACGTGATCGCGGGTCAGGCTGCCACTGGCGTGGGCATCGGGCCGGGCTCGATCGACTATGTTCTGGGCATCGTAAAGGCCTACACCACCCGCGTTGGCGAAGGGCCGTTCCCGACCGAACTGCTGGATGATGATGGCGAGCGCCTTGGCACCCGTGGCCACGAATTCGGCACCACCACCGGCCGCAAGCGCCGCTGTGGCTGGTTCGACGCGGCTCTGGTCCGTCAGACCTGCGCGATCTCGGGCATCAACGGCATCTCGCTGACCAAGCTGGACGTTCTGGACGGCTTCGAGACCCTGAAAATCTGCGTTGCCTACGATCTGGATGGTCAGCGTCTGGACTATCTGCCCACCGCGGCAGACGAGCAGGCCCGCTGCACCCCGATCTACGAGGAAATGCCCGGCTGGCAGGAATCGACCGAAGGCGCACGTTCGTGGGCCGATCTGCCCGCCAACGCCATCAAATACGTCAAACGCGTCGAAGAGCTGATCGAGTGCCCCGTGGCGCTGCTCTCGACCTCGCCGGAGCGGGACGACACCATTCTGGTGACCGACCCGTTCGCTGACTAATGGCGCTGAGCTACAAAGCGCGCCGGCGTCTGTCGCTGGTGATCCTGCTGCTGGGGCTGCCCGGTTATGCAGTGGTGGCGGTCACGATCATGAGCACGATCGACCGCCCGCCCGTGTGGCTGGAGCTGTTGATTTATGTCGGGCTCGGCATCGTCTGGGCACTTCCTTTCAAGGCGGTGTTCAAAGGGATCGGGCAGGCCGACCCCGATGCAGAGCCGAAG
Source organism: Donghicola mangrovi (assembly GCF_013377535.1). GTDB lineage: Bacteria > Pseudomonadota > Alphaproteobacteria > Rhodobacterales > Rhodobacteraceae > Donghicola > Donghicola mangrovi. Next base: position 178,767 of record NZ_JABCJE010000003.1, read on the forward strand.
CGATTTATCGACGATAAGTAAGATGAAAGGGGTTGCAGAAATGCAGCCCCTTTTCCTTGTCACGAAAATGATAGGGCGCAACTATATGCAGGGACATGACAGCGTGTTCTCAAAGGGATAGGCTGGGAGTCATTCATCCAGAGGATTTGAAATGAACAAGATTCCCCTCTCAGCTCTGACTGTAGCGATGGCACTGGGCCTGTCCGGCTGTATCATTATCCCGATCCCCAAGGTGCGCGATACCTCCAAGTACTGCACCATCGAGAACGCTTATACTGTCGCCAAGGAAACCGGCGACGCGCTGCAGGACATCTGCGGCGATGTGAACGCCGAATCCCGCGCCGTGGCCACCGAACGTGGCAAGAAATACTATGAACTCTCGCGCAAGATCGAACTCTATCAGGAGATGCTGGATGACCCGAGCCTCGACTCGGTTCTGAAGAACGCTCCCGAGCCGATCCCTGACTATCTGCTGCGCGAAAAGATCAAACGCCTGATCGCCGAGCGCCAGCAATACGCAACGCCGCCGGTGATTGTTCCCGCCAGCTAAGTCCAACAGACCGGAGCGACCATGCCTGAAAGCCAGCACTTTGACCTGACGCTGAAACTCGAACTGGCCGCTCCGCGATCCGCCATCTGGCGGGCGTGGCGGGACGGGTCGCTGCTGCAACAGTGGTGGACCCCTGCGCCGGTCAAGACCGTGTCCCTGCGCCACGATTTCCGTGCGGGCGGGGCCTTTGCGACGCGGATGATCATGCCCGACGGGGCCAAGATCGAATCCGAGGGCTGCTTTGTCGAAGTGACCCCCAAGTCGCGCATCGTCTTCACCGATCTGATGCGCGGTGGATGGCGTCCCAACCCCGAGGGGATGTTCACGGCCTCCATCACTCTGGAGGACGCGGGCGAGGGAACGCTGTATTCTGTGCGTGCCATGCACCGGACTGCGGAACTGTCGAAAAACCACGCGGACATGGGCTTCGAGGCGGGCTGGACCGCCGCGATCCGCCAGCTCGAGGCTTTGGCGCAAACGCTGGACCCCCATTCGGACGACTGATCCCGACCCATCCAACGAAAAAAGGCGACCTTTGCGGGCCGCCTTTTTTGCTGGTCTCTAGAAAAGACTTATTCGCCGGACGCCATCGCGCGCGGCTGGTAACGGATGTTCTCGTTGACCGTGAACCGGCCCCCTTGCAGCTTCGAGATCTTCTCGTCGCGCAAGAGCTGTCCAAACGCCCGAAGGGCATCCTCGCGGCTCAGGCCATCGTCCATCACCGACTTCAGCAGGGTCATAACCTGCGGGCGGGTGAAGGGGTCGCGGCCTTCGACACAAGCCGTGTAGGCGGCCGCGGCCTCGAGCAGATCGGGCAGGCGGGTCGCCCCCTTCTCGGCTGCGTAGGTCGCAAAGTCCGACCGGTCGCGGCGGGCAGTGTCCTCGGAGGAAACGCGGCGCGGACGAACCGGACCGGTTGCTTTCGAGGTGTCCACGCGCTGTTCCTCGACCAGACGAAGCGGGGCTTCGGTGGGGCGGGGACGTTCGGCGCGGGGCGCTTCGGAGGTCTGCGGGCGGCGGGGGCGGATCGCCTCTGCCACGGGCATGGGTTCGGGTTTGACCGCCTCGGGGGCGGGGGCCTTTTCGCGCTTGCGCAGGCTCAGGCCCTTTTCGGCGCGGGTCGCAGCGACGGCGGCCTTGAGGTGCGCGATCGCGTTGCGGCGGCGGTTGCTTTCGGGCGCGTCCATTTCGGACTTGGCCTTTTCCAGCAGACGCGCGGCAGCATCGTCACCGGCACCGGCGCGGGCCAGAACATCACGGCCAGCGGGACGCTCTTCGCGGATGGCAGCAGCGATGGGTTCGACGGTTTCGGGCAGGTCGAGCTCTTCTTCGACTGCGACGATCTCGATCTCTTCCTCGACTTCGGCGACATCAGCGATGATCTCGTCTTCGGCTTCGGGCTCCATCTCTGCTTCGACTTCGGCCAGGGCGCGCATCAGATCGGCCTCGTCCTCGTCGCTCAGAGTGTTTGCTTCGGGCTCTTCTTCGGGCGCGGCTGCGTCCTCTGCCAGAGCTTTGGCCATGTCCGAACGCTTCAGGCGCAGGACGCGCACGCGGCGGGGACGATCTTCGTATTCGGCTTCGACGTCTTCGACCGCTACGGTCTCTTCCTCGGCTTCGGCTTCGGCTTCGGGCTCGTCGTCTGCCTCAAGGGTCTCTTCTTCGAAATCCTCGTCTGCGTTGTCGAACTCGAGGCTGTCTTCCTCGTCAAAGACCAGAGTGTCTTCGCCATCCAGGAAATCATCATCCGCGTCGAGCGACAGCTCTTCTTCGAACTCTTCTTCGATTTCCGCCACGGCTTCTTCTTCGGCGTCGTCCTCGTCCTGAAGGTTCCCCAGAACGCTGGCGATGCGCAGGGCGTCTTCGTCCTGTACGTCTTCTTCTACTTCGGCCTGAGCCTGTGCCAGAGCTTCTGCTTCGGCTGCAGCGATTTCGGCTTCCTTGGCTTTGGCCTCGCGGGCGGCGGCTTCGGCGGCGGCGATCATCTGCAGATCAAAGGTCGGGGGCAGAACGGTGCGGGGCGCAGGGCGCTGCTGTTCGACGGCCTCGACTTCGGCGGTTTCTGCTGCGGCTGCAGCTTCGGGCTCGGCAGCTTCTTCGATATGCGGGACGACAGCTTCGGCCTCGGCGACCAGCGCGGCGATATCCTCGGCGGCGTGATCCTCTTCGGCGTCGTCCTCGGCCAGCAGGTTCTCTTCGACCTCAAAGGCCTCGATATCGTCCGCTGCCTCTTCTTCGGCATCCGCGGTCAGATCAAAGGTCTCTTCCTCGATCTCGGCGACTTCGATCTCTGCAACCTTTTCGTCTTCTTCAAAGACGGGGGCGGCGGGGATCAGTTCGGGCGACATGGCAGCAACGTCGAGCGTTGCGGTCATGGGCGCATCGTCACCAAGGTTCTCGTTGCTGTCCTCGATCGCCTCGGGGGCTTCGTTGTTCATCAACGCGCGGATGCGGCGCAGTTTGGCGGCGACGCCAGCGGCGCCTTCGTCGTCCTTCGAGGCCGGAGCCTTGAAGACCGTCGCATCTGCAGGAGCCTCTACTGCGGGGGCCGGAGTGGGCTCTGCAACGGCTTCTGCCTGAACGGGCGCCGGGGCAGGAGCAGCTGCCGGGGCGGGTTCGGGGGCAGGAGCGGGTTCCTGAGCCACAGGCGCCACAGGGGCTGCCATCGGCGCCGGAGCCGCCTGAGGGGCGGGCTCTGCTGCGGGCTGCGGGGCAACCTGCTGCACGGGCGCCTCGGCCACGGTGGGCTGAGCCACGGCGGGTTGGGGCTGTGCAGGCACATTGGCCAAGGGCAGCTGTGTTGCGGTCGGGCGCAGGACAATTCCCCCGCGCTCGGTACGTGCTTCGACCCGGCGTGCGATTTCACGCTCCGCGATGCGGGCAAGCATCTCGGCGTCGGGGGTTGGGGGCTCTGCGCCGAAATACCGGTCCTCTGCTGCGAGATCCCGGAAATATTCGGCAATCGCCTTCATCGTGTCGAAAGACTCCTCGAAACCCTCTAGGGTGCACGAGAACGTCCCATACGAAACGGTGAGAATTTTGTTGTTGCCTACCATCTCTCGCTCGCTTCCTTTCGTTAGCAGAACTGTGAATAACACTTACAAAGTTGGGAAACGGACCAAAACAAAGGTTATTCCAGTATGAATCCGTGGCTCAATTGTGGCGGGTTTCTAAAAAAGATATTTAAGGTGCATTATGTCAGCTATTGTTTCCTCTGACGACCCAATTGCAGTGATCGGGGGCGGAGAAACCCATACGGTCGATGTTGCGTGGGCCCGCGGATACGCAGATTTGTTGGTCGCAGCAGACGGAGGAGCGGACCGTGCCCTCGATCTGGGGTGGATGCCGGACGCTGTGATCGGGGATTTTGATTCGGTTTCGGCCACAGCTCGGTCAGAGATAGGTCCCGACCGGCTATTTCCAATATCAGAACAAGATAGCACCGATTTCGACAAATGTCTGCGCAGCATCGAGGCCCCCTTGATTCTGGGGCTGGGATTCACAGGGCGTAGAATCGATCACACGTTAGCTGCGTTTTCCACTTTGTGCCTGCGTCCGGACAAACGGTGCATCCTTTTGTCCGGCGAAGAGGTGATCTTTGTTGCCCCCCGCCATCTGGTGCTGGAGCTGTCCGAGGGGATGGCGTTCTCGCTCTATCCCATGGCGCCGGTTGCGGGGCGCTCGCAAGGGCTGGTCTGGCCGGTGGACGGGATCACCATGCAGCCGGACGGGCGCGTGGGCACCTCGAACCGCGTGGATCAGGGCGGGCGGGTCGAACTGTGGTACGACGCGCCCAAAATGCTGGTGATGCTGCCACGGGATGCGGCGGATGCTGCCGTGGCCGGGCTGATGGCTGCAGAGCGCTGGGGCTGATCAGGGTGCGGGGGTTGGGCGCGTGATCTTCTGCTCGCGCACCCGCTCGCGCGCGAAAACATAAAGGCCAGAGCCGACGATGATCGCGATCCCCACCCATGTCAGGCCATTCGGCAGCTCGTCAAAGGCCAGATAGCCCACGGCGGTCGCCGAGATGATCTCGAGGTATTGCAGGGGCGCGATAGTGGCTGCAGGCGCATTCCGCAGGGCAAAGGTGATCGAGATATGCGACACCGTCGCCATCACCCCGACGCCAAGCAGGGTCCACATGGCGGTCTGATCGGGCCAGACAGGGTCCAGCGCCGTAATCCCGCTGCCGTCATAGAACCACAGCACCGGCACCACCAGCACCGAAGCCGCGATGGCCGTATGTAGCTGGGTCGTCACCGGATGTAGGGACTGGGACATCATCCGCGTCAGGATCATGTAGGTGGCAAACAGCACTGCTGTCCCAAGTGGAAACAATGCCACCACCCCAAGGTTGTTAAAGCTGGGCTGGATGATCAGCAGCGCCCCGCCAAAGCCCACCAGACAGGCCATGATGCGCCGCATGCCGACCTCTTCCTTCAGGAAAATCGCCCCAAGGAAGGTCAGCACAAACGGCTCCACAAAGAAGATCGCGATGGCGCTGGCCAAGGGCATCGCCCGCACCGCGCTAAAGAAGAACCACGTCGCCAGCAGCAACGATCCCGCCCGCAGGAAGTGCAGCCCGATGGACCGCCGCGTCGGCCACGCGAACTGCCCCATCGCCACCGCCAAGGGCCAGAGCAGCACGATCTGCACCACGAAGCGCGCGGTGATGATCTGTGCTGCGGGCACTTCGGCAGGGGTGGCCTTGGCAAAGGCGTCCATCAGCGGAGCCAACAGGCAGAACCCCACCATGTAGAAAATGCCCAGCAAGGTGCGGTCGGTGTTGGCGGACATGACGCCTCAGCAGTTCGGAATGTTGACGGCCAGACCCCCGAGAGAGGTCTCTTTGTACTTCTCACTCATGTCATGACCTGTCTGGCGCATCGTTTCAATACAGGCGTCCAGCGGCACCAGATGTTTCCCGTCGCCGCGCAGGGCCAGACTGGCCGCGCTGACCGCCTTGATCGAGCCCAACCCGTTCCGCTCGATGCAGGGCACCTGCACCAAACCTTTGACCGGATCGCAGGTCATGCCCAAGTGATGTTCCAAGGCGATCTCGGCGGCATTCTCGATCTGCTCGGTGGTGCCGCCCATCACAGCACACAGGCCCGCCGCAGCCATTGCGCTGGCGCTGCCAACCTCGGCCTGACAGCCCGCCTCGGCGCCACTGATGCTGGCGTTGAACTTGACCAGACCGCCGATCGCGGCAGCGGTCAGCAGAAACTCGGGGATCTTGGTGCGGGTCGCGCCGGGCACATGGTCCAACCAATAGCGGATGGTCGCGGGCAGCACACCGGCCGCGCCATTGGTCGGGGCGGTGACCACCTGACCACCGGCGGCGTTTTCCTCGTTGACCGCCATGGCATAGGTGCTCATCCAGTCGTTGATGGTGTGCGGGGCGGTCAGGTTCATCCCGCGCTCGGCCATCAGCGCCTGATAGATGCCGGGCGCACGGCGGCGCACATTCAGACCACCGGGCAGGATGCCTTCGGTCTCGAGCCCGCGGTTGATGCAGTTGTCCATCACCTGCCACAGACCATCCAGCCCGCGATCCACCTCCGCATGAGAGCGGCGGGTCAACTCGTTGGCGCGCTTCATCTGGGCAATCGTCTTGCCCGAGGCCGCCGCCATCTCCAGCATCTCGACCGCAGACTTAAAGGGGTAGGGCACAGGCGCCCCTTCATCCTTGTCCGCGCCGTGGGCTAACTCATCGGCGGTCAGAACAAATCCGCCCCCGATGGAATAATAGGTCTCTTGCAGGATCACGTCGCCTTGCTTGTCGGTCGCCATCAGGATCATCCCGTTGGCGTGACCGGGCAGGTTGGGGCCATAGTCGAACTTCAGGTCCTGCTTGGGCGCGAAATCCATCTGGGGAAGGCCGGGGGGATTGATGCGTCCGGTTGCCTCGATCTCTGCCATCACCTCGGCGGCACGCACCGCGTCGAATTCAGCGGGGGTAAAGCCCGCGAGCCCCAGAATGGTCGCGCGATCCGTATGATGCCCCACACCCGTAAACGCCAGCGATCCATGCAGCGATCCCCGCAGCCCGTGGGCCGTAAAAGGCGCATTCCGCAACAGCTCTAGGAACCGCCCCGCAGCCACCATCGGCCCCATCGTATGGGACGAGGACGGACCGACACCGATCTTGAAGACATCAAAGACCGAAATGAACATGGCAGGCCCCCTTGGACGAAACAGCGTTACTCCCAGCATGTCAAAGCGCCGCACCCCGAAGCGGGCCAAATGCGACTGTCGCGCACAGGTTGGCGTCATCGCATGGTCTCAGGCGGTTGCGGCCCAACGCGGCGCGACATTTCTCCTGACATATCGCACAATCTTTGATCGACCTAGCGCGGCGCCTGTTTCTTCTTTGCAAAAATACTCAATGTCGGAACGGGTCCATCAGGCCAACGCCCGCATAACGCCCGAACCCTGCCATTTGCGCCCTAAATCGCGGGATTTTAGCGATATTCCGGCCCAATTGCCGACCAAACGGTCCATTCCACTCGCACAGGTGCGGCATCTCTCCTATAAGCACGGCAAACAGGATGGAGTCAGGGCATGACCGTAGAGCTTTCGCCGATTGATAAGGCAAAATTCGTAGCTGCCAAGCGTGCGGTCGAATTTGTGGAAGATGGCATGCGCGTCGGTCTTGGCACGGGCAGCACCGCCGCTTGGATGGTCCGCTGCCTTGGCGAGTTGGTGCGCGAACGCGGGCTCAAGATCATCGGTGTGCCCACGTCCTCGCGGACCGCGGAACTGGCCCGCAATGTCGGGATCAAGGTCGTCTCGCTGGACGAGGCCAAGTGGCTGGACCTGACCATCGACGGCGCTGACGAATTCGACGGCGAGCTGAACCTGATCAAGGGCGGCGGCGGCGCGCTGTTGCAGGAAAAAATCGTGGCAACGGCCAGCGACCAGATGGTCGTGATTGCCGACGCAGCCAAAGGGGTCGAAACTCTTGGTGCTTTCCCCTTGCCGATCGAGGTCATCCCCTTTGGCTGGCAAACCAGCAAGGCATTGGTCGAGGAAATGATTGCCAGCCTAGATGTAATGGGCACCCAAACGGCCCTGCGCATGAACGGCGACCGCCCCTACATCACGGACGAGGGGAACTATATCCTCGACCTGCATCTCAAGCGCATCGGCAACACCCGCCAATTGGCAATGGTGCTGAACCAGGTGCCGGGGGTGGTTGAAAATGGGCTGTTCATAGATATCTGCGACCGGGTGGTTATTGGATACGGCGACGGTCGTGTCGAAACCCGCGACATTAACAACGGCACCGTCGAGGAGTCGCTGATCGAGTTTGTCGAACCCGACAATCTGTTCCGCGACATCTGACTGGCGCCGCAACAAAGAGAGTAAGAGATGGATTTCGACTACGATCTGTTCGTGATCGGCGGGGGGTCGGGCGGCGTGCGCGCTGCTCGTGTCGCGGCTGGCGAAGCAGGGGCCAAAGTTGGTCTGGCAGAGGGCGACCGTTACGGCGGAACCTGTGTGATCCGCGGCTGCGTTCCCAAGAAACTGATGGTTTTCGCCAGTGAATACAGCGGGATTGCCGCTGATGCGCAGGCCTATGGCTGGCAGGCCAGCATCACCGATTTCAGCTGGGACACCTTCAAGGGCAAGCTGAACGAGGAACTGGATCGCCTTGAGGGTGTGTACCGCCGCTTGCTGGCGGGCTCGGGCGTCGAGACATTCGATCAGCGCGCACGGATTGCCGATGCGCACACGGTTGAGCTGGCCGACGGCACCAAGAAAACCGCCAAAACCATTCTGATCGCGACCGGTGGCACGCCCGTGCGTCCCGACATTTCGGGCGCTGATCTGGGCATCGTGTCGGACGACATCTTCCACCTGCCCGAACTGCCCAAGAAAATGCTGATCGTCGGCGGTGGTTACATTGCTTGCGAATTCGCCTGCATTATGAACGGCCTCGGCGTGGACGTGACCCTCTATTATCGCGGTGCGCAAATCCTGCGCGGCTTTGACGATGAGGCCCGCGGTCTGATCGCCGACGAGATGATCGCGGACGGCATCAAGCTGCACACTGGCACCAACGTGTTGGAGATGAAGGAAGAGGGCGGCAAGGTCTGGACCAAGGCCACCAACGGCTCGACCGACACCTTTGACGCGGTGATGTTCGCCACCGGCCGCAAGCCCGCGACCACCAACATGGGCCTCGAAGAGGTTGGTGTCGAACTGGGCCGCTCGGGTCAGGTGATTGTCGATGAATACAGCCAGACGGCGGTCCCCTCGATCTATGCGATCGGCGACGCGACCGACCGCGTGAACTTGACCCCCGTCGCCATCCGCGAGGGCATGGCCTTCGTGGAAACCGTCTTCAAGGGCAACAAGACCGCCGTCGATCACGAACTGATCCCCAGCGCCGTCTTTACCCAGCCGGAAATGGGCACCATCGGCCTGAGCGAAGAGCAAGCCGCGCAGCAGGAACCCATCGAGGTTTATGTGACCTCTTTCCGCCCGATGCAAAGTTCCTTTGCCGGTCGTCAGACCCGTGTACTGATGAAACTGGTTGTCAGTCAGGCCACCCGCAAGGTTCTGGGCTGTCATATCGTCGCGCCCGGCGCAGGCGAGATGATCCAGCTGGCCGGTATCGCCGTTAAAATGGGAGCAACCAAAGAGGACTTCGATCGCGTGTGCGCCGTACACCCGACCATGTCCGAAGAGCTTGTGACCATGCGGAAACCGACGCGGACCGCTTGAATTCTCAGGCTTTGCCCACACCTTAGGGGCAAAGCCTAACGAAAAATTGAAAGGGAAGAGGCTATATGGCTGGAAACGGGAGCGGCCCCTGGGGCGGCGGAGGCTCTGGTGGCGGTGGCAACCGCGGCTCGAATGGCGGTAACGGACAGCGTCCCCCCAAGGGCGACCAAATCCCCGAAATCGACGAGTTGGTGAAAAAGGGTCAAGAGCAGCTGCGTGTCCTGATGGGCGGTCGTGGTGGCAACGGCGGCAATGGTCCGGTCGGTGGTGGCACCGGCGGGGCAGGTGGCCCCCGTCTGACCCGTGGCACAATCGGCTTGGGTGTTCTGGCTGCGGCGGTCCTGTGGGGCATGGCCAGCTTCTACACCGTGAAACCCGAAGAGCAGTCGGTCGAGCTGTTCCTTGGTGAATACTATCGCACCGGCAACCCCGGTCTGAACTTTGCGCCTTGGCCTGTGGTCAACGCAGAGGTCATCAACGTGACCTCCGAACGGACCGAGGACGTGGGCATGTCGCGCAGCGGCAATGGCAACGGCCTGATGCTGACCACCGACGCGAACATCGTGGACATTGATTTCCAAGTCGTCTGGAACATCAACGATCCCGCGAAGCTGTTGTTCAACATCCGCGATCCCCAGCTGACCGTTCAGGCCGTGTCGGAATCGGTGATGCGCGAGATTATCGCGGCCTCGAACCTGGCGCCCATTCTGAACCGTGACCGTGGTCTGATCGCCGACACCGCGATGCAGAACATTCAGGCCACGCTGGACGAATACGACAGCGGCATCAGCATCGTGCGTGTGAACCTTGATCGCGCCGACCCGCCGAGCGAAGTGATCGACGCCTTCCGCGAAGTGCAGGCCGCCGAACAGCAGCGCGACCGTTTGCAGCGCGAGGCTGACGCCTATGCGAACCGCGTTCTGGCCGAAGCCCGTGGTAAAGCCGCCGAGATCCTCGAAGAGGCCGAAGGTTACCGTGCCCGCGTTGTGAACGACGCTCTGGGTGAGGCATCTCGTTTCAGCGCCGTCCGTGAAGAATACGAAAAGGCCCCCGAGGTCACGCGCCGCCGTCTTTACATCGAAACGATGGAAAAGGTGCTGGGTAGCGTGAACAAGACCATCCTCGACCAGTCGCTGGTTGGCGGGGAGAACGGCAACGGCATCGTGCCCTATCTGCCGCTGAATGAACTGAACCGGACCACCACCACGCAGGGAGGCAACTAAGATGCGTAAGACCGCAATCATTCTGCCCGCTCTTTTCGTTGGGGTAATCGTCGCGCTGTCCTCTCTCTACGTCGTGGACGAACGTGAAAAGGCGCTGGTTCTGCAGTTCGGCCAGATCAAGGCTGTCAAGGAAGAGCCGGGTCTGGCGTTCAAGATCCCGATCATCCAGGAAGTCGTGAAATACGACGACCGCATCCTGTCGCTGGACACCGATGTGATCGAGGTCACCCCCTCGGATGACCGCCGACTCGTTGTGGATGCGTTCGCCCGTTACCGGATTTCGGACGTGGTCAAATTCCGTCAGGCCGTCGGTGTGGGCGGTGTTCGCGCCGCCGAGGACCGTCTGAGCTCGATCCTGAACGCCCAAATCCGCGAGGTTCTGGGTGCCGATCAGGTGACTTCGGACACCATCCTGTCGTCGGACCGTGGCTCCTTGATGCTGCGCATTCGTGACAACGCCCGTGTGTCGGCCCGTAGCTTGGGTCTTGATGTGGTGGACGTGCGTCTGAAGCAGACCAACCTGCCGGACCAGAACCTTGACGCGACCTTTGCCCGTATGCGCGCCGAGCGCGAGCGAGAAGCCGCGGACGAGATCGCCCGTGGTAACGAGGCCGCGCAGCGTGTCCGCGCAACCGCCGACCGTACCGTCGTCGAGACCCTGTCCGAAGCCGAACGCGAGGCGCAGGTGACCCGAGGCGAAGCGGACGCCGAACGGAACCGCGTTTTCGCCGAAGCCTTTGGTGCTGATCCTGAATTCTTTGCCTTCTACCGGTCGCTTCAGGCCTATGAGACGGCTCTGAAAGGGGACAACAGCAGCATGGTCATGACCCCGGACAGCCAGTTCTTTGACTATCTCAAGAGCGACGCACCCGAGGCCGGAGGCAACTGATGCAAACCGCAATTCTGGCCCTTGGGCTGGTCTTGATTGTCGAGGGGCTGGCCTATGCGCTGGCCCCTTCGCTTATCGAAAAAATGCTCGAGGCGATGCGGCAGCTTTCGCTCGAGGATCGGCGCACGATGGGATTGGTCGCCCTGACCATTGGTGTGACCCTGCTCTGGATCGTGGCCGACGCCTTGCCGCACTGAAGTTTCAACGCATCACATGGTCTTGAGATAATCTTACCGGTGTTTGTGTTGCACGGATGAACTCCTAGGTGTTGAACAATGCACACGGCTTGTGTTCCAGAAGGAGACCCCAATTGAATTCCCAGACTAAGACGAATGCGTACATGACCCGAGGAGCGGTGCGCATGGCTGTTATGGCGGGGCTGGTCGCAATGATGACGATGGCACAGGGTCTGACGACCACTGTCAAGGCGGCACCCGACAGCTTTGCCGATCTGGCCGAAAAGGTCAGCCCTGCGGTGGTGAACATCACCACCTCCACCATGGTCGAGACCAACACAGGCCCCGGTCCCCAGGTCCCCGAAGGGTCCCCGTTCGAGGATTTCTTCCGCCAATTTCAGAACCCCGATGCCCCGCAGCAGCCCCACCGTAGCTCTGCCTTGGGTTCGGGCTTTGTGATCTCCGAAGACGGTTTCGTGGTGACCAACAACCACGTGATCGAGAACGCGGACGAGATCATGATCGAATTCACCAGCGGCCAGAACCTGCCCGCTAAGGTGATCGGCACCGACCCCAAGACCGACATCGCGGTCCTGAAGGTCGAAGCTGAAAAACCGCTGCCCTATGTGCCCTTCGGCAACAGCGACACTGCCCGCGTGGGCGACTGGGTGCTGGCCGTTGGTAACCCGCTGGGTCAGGGTTTCTCGGTGTCGGCCGGTATCGTATCGGCGCGTAACCGCGAACTTTCTGGCAGCTATGACGATTACATCCAGACCGACGCCGCCATCAACCGTGGCAACTCGGGCGGCCCGCTGTTCAACATGAACGGCGAAGTGGTTGGCGTGAACACCGCCATCCTGTCGCCGAACGGTGGCTCGATCGGGATCGGTTTCTCGATGGCGTCGAACGTCGTGTCCAAGGTCGTGTCGCAGCTGCAGGAATTCGGTGAAACCCGTCGCGGCTGGCTGGGTGTCCGCATTCAGGACGTGACCCCCGATGTGGCCGAAGCCATGGGTCTGGAAAGCGCCAAGGGCGCTCTGGTCACCGATGTCCCCCCGGGCCCCGGTCTGGACGCTGGCATCCAAGCGGGCGACGTGATCACCAGCTTTGACGGCGTGAACGTCGAGGATACCCGTGGTCTGGTCCGTCAGGTCGGCGACACTGCCGATGGCAAATCGGTCCGCGTCGTTGTGGTCCGTGAAGGCAAGAGCCAGACCATTCTGGTCACTCTGGGTCGCCGCGAAACCGCCGAAGGCACCGAGGACACCACCGCACCTGCCGCACAGGCAGAGCCCTCGAAGGCCGAAGTTCTGGGCATGAGCCTGTCGGAACTGAACGACACCGTGCGCACCGAACTGCAGCTGCCCCCCGCCAGCAAAGGTCTGGTCATCACCGAAGTGGCCGAGGACAGCGAAGCCTTCGACAAAGGTCTGCGCGCCGGTGACGTGATCTCCGAAGTGGGCCAGCAGCCCATCGAAGTGATCGGCGACCTGCAAGCCCGCATCGACGAGGCCCGCGAAGGCGGCCGAAAATCGGTGCTGCTGCTGATCCGCCGCATGGGCGAGCCCCGCTTTGTGGCTCTGACTGTGGACGCTGAATAAGGGGTAGGGTGCTCCACCACCCAACCGAACATCGGGCGCGGCCTTCGCAGGTCAGCGCCCGATCTGTTTTCCGGGGTCAGCTTTGCGGCGCCATCCCGAATTCCTCGCGGCCATAGGCGACAAGGCCCAGTTGCCGCGCGGCTTTCATGCTCAGGACATCACTGTCGAGCCCGAAGTCATGCTGGAACGCCTGAATGGCCCGCCGAGTGCGCACGTCCAGAACCCCGTCCGCCGTGCCCCGCAGATACCCGCGCAGCTCCAGCGCCCGCTGGAGCGAGGCGATGAAATCGGGGGTCAGGTCGCTCTCGCAGGGGGTTTCGAACCACTGCTCGCCACGATCCTGAACCATGTTCTGGCGGGTGACGGTGTTATAGGCCGCAGGCTGCACGGTGCCGTCATCCAGCGTGGTCTCGGGGGTGACAAGCACATGTTCGGTGACGGTTTCGATGATCGCGGGGGTAAACTCGACCCCCCAACAGGTGCCGGGCGCCGCGTCCGCAGGCCCATAGGAATGATAGCCAATGTCCGACGGCTCTGACAGATAGGCCGTGGTCACGACCCCGCCGCCACAGCCCTGCAACAGCAACGCCAGCCCCATTCCCGGTAAACCTGCTCCGAACCTTGACACCACTCTTCCTCGATCATGCGTTAGCCGCTTTTGCGCTGACACTAGCCCGAAATGCAACGGTGGCCTAGTCCCACAGTGCAGCGGCCATTTTCCCACTGGCGAGATGCGGCCTGATTGACTAGGTAAAGGCGAGTTTTGAAAGGGAAGACCAGCAAGATGGCCAAGATTACCTACATCGAGCATAACGGTACCGAACATGTCGTAGAGGTCGCGAACGGCCTGACCGTTATGGAAGGCGCACGTGACAATGGCATTCCGGGCATCGAAGCCGATTGCGGCGGCGCCTGCGCATGCTCGACCTGCCACGTCTACGTAGACCCCGCATGGGTCGAGAAACTGCCCGCCAAAGACGCTATGGAAGAGGACATGCTGGACTTTGCCTACCAGCCCGACCCCGAGCGTTCGCGCCTGACCTGCCAGATCAAGGTCAGCGACGCCATTGACGGTCTGGTCGTCCACATGCCCGAAAAGCAGATCTGATGCTGCGGGCGGCGGCGCTGGGTCTGGCATTTCTGGCCACTCCGGCGCTGGCCGAAACGATCACGTGGGCGGGCTATGACGGCCCGACCACCCGCTACCCCCACGGCGTTCTGGGGGACACCACCGAACACACCATCCTGCGGATCAAAACCGATCAGGGCAGGGCGCTGGCCATCGAATGGCCCACGGACATCGTGTTCGAGGACACCGACCCCCTCCTTGTCGATCTGGATGCCGATGGCACTGCCGAAGTGCTGACCGTCGAAAGCCACCAGTCCTACGGCTCGCGCCTTTCGATCTATCGGCTCTATGACGGGACGCTGTCCTTGGCTGCTGCGACCGCATTCATCGGTCAGCCCTACCGTTGGATGGCCAAGATTGGCGCGGCGGATTTCACCGGTGACGGTCACAAGGAAATCGCCCTGATCGACCGTCCCCACTTGGCCCGCACCCTGCGCCTTTACCGGTACGAGGCGGTCGGCGACACCGCCACCCTGACCCAGATCGCCGAGGCTCCGAACCTCAGCAATCACCAGATCGGCTGGCCCTATATCGCCAGTGGCATCCGCACCTGCGGACCGCAGCCTGAAATCATCACAGGCAACTCCGACTGGTCGCAGATCATGGCGACCACCTTTGAGAACGGCCAGCTCACCTCGCGCCCCATCGCCGCCTACCAAGGCCCCGAAAGCATTCAGGGCGCGCTTAAGTGCACGCCCTGATCTTCATCTTGGTAAAAATACTCCGGGGGAGGCCGCGTCAGCGGACGGAGGCAGAGCCCCCAACCCCCCTCAACGCTGCAGCTGACGCCAGCCGATATCGCGGCGGCAGAAGCCTTCGGGCCACTCCACGCGGTCAACCATGCCATACGCGCGATCACGGGCCTCTTGCAGGGTCGCGCCGCGGGCAGTGACGTTCAGCACACGGCCACCGGTCGCCAGCACCTTGCCACCTTCGGCCTTGGTGCCCGCGTGGAAGACAACGTTCATGCTGTCGTTCTCGATCGCGTCCAGACCTTTGATCTCGGTGCCTTTGACGTAGCTGCCGGGATAGCCCTCGGCGGCCATGACGACGGTCATCGCGTGGTCATCGGCCCAGTTCACGGTCATCTCGGACAGACGACCCTCGGCACACGCCTGTATCAGGTCCAGCGCCTGAGCGCCAAGACGCATCATCAGCACCTGACACTCGGGATCACCGAAGCGCACGTTGTATTCCACCAGACGGGGCTGGCCGTTTTCGATCATCAGACCGACATACAGAACGCCCGAATAGGGAGTGCCGCGGCGGGCCATCTCGGCCATTGTCGGGCGTACGATCTCTTCCAGTGCCTTTTCGGTCACCGAGGCGTCCATGATCGGTGCGGGCGAATAGGCGCCCATGCCGCCGGTGTTGGGGCCGGTGTCGCCTTCGCCGACGCGCTTGTGGTCTTGGGCGGTGCCAACGGGCAGCACGTCATTGCCATCGACCAGCACGAAGAAGCTCGCTTCCTCGCCGGTCATGAACTCTTCGATTACGACCTCTGCGCCAGCCGCACCAAAGGCGCCGCCGAACATGTCGTCGATCGCGTCCAGCGCTTCTTGCTCTTCCATCGCGACGATCACGCCTTTGCCAGCGGCCAGACCGTCGGCCTTGACCACGATGGGTGCGCCTTGTTCGCGGATGTAGGCTTTGGCGGGCTCGGCCTCGGTGAAACGGGCATAGGCGGCCGTGGGCGCGTTCACCGCGTCACAGATTTCCTTGGTAAAGCTTTTCGAGGCTTCCAGACGTGCCGCCGCCGCATTGGGGCCGAACACGGGGATTTGCGCCTCGCGCAGACGGTCTGCGACGCCAGCGGCCAAGGGCGCTTCGGGGCCGATGATGACCAGATCAATCGCTTCGGCCTCGGCAAATTGCAGAACCGCCGCAGGGTCTTCGGCATTCAGCGAGGCGCAGGTGGCGATCTGTGCGATGCCCGCGTTGCCGGGGGCGACGATCAGTTTATCGCACTTGGGGTTCTGCGACACGGCCCACGCCAGCGCATGTTCGCGGCCACCGCCGCCAAGGATCAGGATGTTCATGGGCTTCTCCCGCTTGGGTTTTCGTTGCGGGCGTTCTAGTTTGGGATCAACCAAAGAACAAGCGAGGCAAGCATGGACCTGTTCGAAGACGACGCACCGGGCCAGAATGCACCCGAATTTACCGTTTCCGAGCTGTCAGGCGCGGTCAAGCGCATGGTCGAGGGTGAATTCAGCCACATCCGGATTCGCGGAGAGATCGGTCGCGTGTCGTGGCCGCGCTCGGGTCACGTCTATCTGGACCTCAAGGATGACAAGTCCGTTCTGGCCTCGGTTATCTGGAAGGGCGTCGTCAGCCGTCTGCCCACCCGCCCCGAAGAGGGGCTGGAGGTCATCGCCACCGGCCGCCTGACCACCTTTCCCGGCCAGTCGAAATACCAGATGGTGATCGAGGATATGCGCCCCGCCGGTGTGGGTGCCCTGATGGCCATGCTGGAGGCCCGCAAGAAAAAGCTCGAAGGGGAGGGGTTGTTCGACCCCGCCCGCAAGCGCCCGTTGCCCTATCTGCCCGAGATTATCGGCGTGGTGACCTCGCCCTCGGGTGCGGTGATCCGCGATATCCTGCACCGCCTGCGCGACCGTTTCCCGCGCAAGGTCCTGATCTGGCCGGTCGCCGTGCAGGGTGAAAAATGCGCCCCCGAAGTCGCCCGCGCCATCGAGGGGTTCAACCGCATGACCCCCGGCGGCGCGATGCCGCGACCCGATGTGCTGATTGTGGCGCGTGGGGGTGGTTCGATCGAGGATCTCTGGGGTTTCAACGAAGAGATTGTCGCCCGCGCCGCCGCGGCCTCTGACATCCCGCTGATTTCGGCTGTGGGACACGAGACAGACACCACTCTGATCGACTTTGTCAGCGACCGCCGCGCGCCGACCCCCACCGCCGCCGCCGAGATTGCTGTGCCTGTGCGGACCGAGCTGATGTATGCGCTGGATGATTACGCCGCCCGTCTGGGGCGGGGGATGTCCCGTGCGTTGGACCTGCGTGGCCAGCGGTTGCGCGACCTGTCCCGCGCTTTGCCGCGCCCCGAGCGGCTGGTCGAGAACGCGCGCCAACGGCTGGACTTTGCGTCGGAACGTCTGCCCTCGGCCCTGCGCCGCAATGTGGATGCCCGCCGTCTGCGCCTGTCCGAGGCCGCTGGCAGCCTGCGCCCCGGCACCCTGCGCCGCGCCATCCAGTCCGAAGCCCAGCGGGCAGAACGTTTGGCCGCCCGTCTGGCCCCAGCCGAATCCCGTCTGATCGCCGCCCGCCGCGATGCCCTAAACGCCCGTGCGGCCCGACTGCGCCCCGAAGCCCTGAGTGCCGAGTTGTCCCGCCAGACCACCGAACTGGCCCGCCTGACCCAACGTCTGAGCGACGCGCAAAAACGCAACGAGACCCAGCGGCAGGACCGGCTGGATGCCTCGGCGCGCCTGTTGGAAACGCTGTCCTATCATCGGACTTTGGATCGTGGTTATGCGGTTGTCCGCAGCGACAACAACGTGATCACCAGCGCCGCCGCCGCCAAAACCGCTGGTGCGCTAGAGATCGAATTCGCCGACGGCCGCATCCAGATCGGCGGCGCCGCAAAGCCCACCAAAAAGACCAAGGACACCGGCCCCAGCCAAGGCAGCCTGTTCTAAACGCCGACCTCGGGTCCGGGGCAGGACAGCGGTCCGTTGCCCCGATCCACCTCATACAGGCTCTGGTCATCGGGGTCGGTCAGGAAATCCGCCCGCAGCCCATCGCCGGTGTCAAAGAACGACCAGCACTGGGGTGTCGGCGTGTCATTGTAGACAAAGCAGATGCTGTCCCCCTCGGGGTACCAGTAGCCCTCGTCGCATTTGCCATCCAGAAAGGACCAGCGCACGCGGCGGTTGGGCAGGTATTCCTCGGCGCCATAAGGTTCGCCGGACAGACCATAGGTCAGCACTTTGCCTTCGACCTTGCGCGCAAATTCATCGGCGGTCAGTGCGTCATCGGCCAAAACAGCCGCAGGGAGGATCAGTGAAAAAGCAGCAATAAAACGCAGCATGAAAACTCCGGAGGTTTGAAGCACCATAGGGCAGTAATTTTGGGGTGTCCCGTGCCTTTTCTTTCGACCACAGAAGGTTTACCTCTGTGCCAGCTATATAAAGGGGTGCCAATGGCGTTTTTCCGCAAGCTCCGCGACCGCATGTTCAAATCTTCCTCCAAGCTCGATCAAGGGCTGGAGGCGCTGATCGAAGACGGGGCCGATGAAACGCCCGAAGTTGCGCCCGCTGCGCAGCCTGTCCCCGAACCCGTCGCCCAAGCCGCCCCCGCGGCTGCCCCTGCGCCCAAGGCCGGTATTCTGGGCCGCCTGACCGGTGCCGATACCAGCCCGCGCCGGACCCTAGACGACGACATGCTCGAAGAGCTCGAGGATCTGCTCGTGGCCTCGGACATGGGCGTGGAAACGGCCCAACGTGTCGCCGCGAACATCGCCCAAAGCCACCTTGGCCAGCGCGTCAGCCAGACCCAGATCAAGGAACTTCTGGCCCGCGAAATCACCCGCATCATGGAGGGCGTGGCCCGCCCCCTGCCGATCTACCCCAAAAAGCCGCAGGTCGTGCTGGTCGTGGGCGTGAACGGTTCGGGCAAAACCACCACCATCGGCAAACTCGCCAGCCAGTTCAAAGCGGCGGGCAAGAACGTGGTGATCGCTGCCGGTGACACCTTCCGCGCCGCCGCGGTCGAACAGCTGCAGGTGTGGGGCCAGCGCGCCAACGTGCCCGTCCTGACCGCGCCCGAAGGGTCCGACCCCGCCAGCCTCGCGTTCGAAGCCATGACCAAGGCCGAAGCCGAAGGCGCCGACCTGCTGATGATCGACACCGCAGGCCGGTTGCAGAACCGTTCGGACCTGATGGAAGAGCTGGCGAAAATCGTCCGCGTCATCCGCAAAAAAGACCCCGACGCCCCCCACAACACCCTTCTGGTGCTGGACGCTACCACGGGCCAGAACGCGGTCACTCAGGTCGAAATCTTCAAACAGATCGCCGATGTTTCGGGCCTCGTGATGACCAAACTCGACGGCACAGCGCGCGGCGGTGTCCTCGTGGCGCTGGCGGACAAGTTCGGCCTGCCGATCCATGCCATCGGCGTGGGCGAGCAGATCGACGACCTCGACGCCTTCGACCCCGAAGATTTCGCCAAAGCCCTCGTGGGCATCGAATAATCTTTCACCTTGTAAAAATACCCCGGGGGAGCCCGCATCAGCGGGCGGGGGCAGCGCCCCCATCCCCCATCCCCGAAAGGCGCAGCCCTTGAGCGATTGGCTCCTCTCCCTCGAAGGGACCGAAGCAGGTCACACCCTTGCCCTGATCCTCGCGGTCTCGGCCGCTATCCTGCACGCATTCTTTGGTGCTCTGCAAAAGGGGCGGCATGACCCTTGGCTCAGCCGCGGTGCGATGGATGCCAGCTATGGTCTGATGGCCGCACCTTTTGCCCTCTTTGTGTTCCCGTGGCCCGAGCCGCATATGTGGCCGATTTTTGCGGGCATGTTCGCGATCCATCTAGTCTACAAAATCCTGCAAGGGATGGCCTATGCGCGGGGGGCCTATACGGTGGTCTATCCCGTGGTGCGCGGCACTGGTCCCTTGTTCACTGTGATCGGCGCGTTCCTGATTTTCGGGGAAACCTTCAGCGCGGGGCAGTGGCTGGGGGTGGCGATCCTGCTGACGGGGATCTTTGGCCTCGCGCTCTATAACTACATCCATATCGAGGTCGACCGCGACACGCTGGTCCCCGCGTTGGTACTGGCGTTCATCACCGGTGCCTTTGTCGCGCTTTATACAACCTACGACGCCTACGGCATACGTGCCACGGCGGACCCGTTCACCTTCCTGTCGTGGTTCTTCTTTATCGATGCGCTGGCGATGCCGGTCTATGCCACCTACCGCTGGCGCAAAATGGCGGACCGTCCTGCGCTGGGGCCGCTGGCCTTGCGCGGCGTGATCGGGGGCCTGATCGCCTTTGGCAGCTTTGGGACCATCATGCTGGCCACCCGTCTGGACAAAGTCGGCGAGGCCGCCGTCCTGCGGGAAACCTCGACCGTGTTCGCGGCGCTGATCGGCTGGATCGTGCTGGGGGAAAAGGTCGGGCCGCGCAGAATTATCTTAATGTCGCTGATCGCCCTCGGCGCGATCGTTGTGGAATTCGGAGGCTAACCCCATGGCAACCCCCAAACACGTCAGCCCGATGATCAAGGGCGTTCTGGAATACGGGCCGGTGCTGGCCTTTTTCGTGGCCTATGTCCTGCTCAAGGATAAAACCTTTGTTGTGGGCGGTCAGGAGTACAGCGGCTTCATTGCGGTGACGGCGGCGTTCGTGCCGCTGATGGTCATCTGCTCGGGCCTTTTGTGGAAGCTGACGGGCCATATGTCCAAGATGCAGGCGGTGACGCTGGTGCTGGTCGTGGTCTTTGGCGGCCTGTCCGTCTGGCTGAACGACGAACGCTTCTTTAAGATGAAGCCGACCCTGATCTACCTGATCTTTGGCCTGATCCTCGGCTTTGGCCTGTTGCGTGGCCAAAGCTACTTGCGCGTCGTAATGGAAGAAGCCCTGCCCATGCAGCACGAGGGCTGGATGATCCTGACCCGCCGCGTCTGCGCGTTCTTCTTTGGCCTCGCGCTGCTGAACGAAGTGATCTGGCGCACCCAGAGCACCGAGACATGGGTAAGCTTCAAGACCTTTGGCCTGACGCTGGCGATTCTCGCGTTCTTTATGACGCAGGGCAAACTCTTCCAGAAATACGGGATCGAGCAGGATAAAGAGGGCTGATCAGCCCTCTGCCGCGATCGCTTTGGCGCAGGCCATGGCCGACGACCAAGCCCATTGGAAGTTGAAGCCCCCAAGCCAGCCGGTCACATCCACACATTCACCAATCGCATAGAGGCCGGGGACATCCTTGGCCTCCATTGTTTTGGAGGACAACCCGTTCGTGTCGATCCCGCCCAAAGTCACCTCGGCGGTGCGGTACCCTTCGGAGCCGGTGGGCGTCAGTTCCCAGTCCGCCAGCAGGGCGGCAACCTCGGACAGGCGTTTGTCGGTGGTGTTGGCCAACTGGTCCTGCAGGCCCCACGTCTCGTCCAGAAGCTGCGCCAGCTTCTTGGGCAGGTGCTCGGCCAGTGCGGTGCCGATCTGGCGGCGGGGCGTGTCTGTGCGGGCCTGTCGCAGCAGCGCCATCCAGTCATTCTCGGGGCAGAGGGTCATGTGGATGCTATCGCCCTCGGTCCAATAGGACGACGCTTGCAGGATCGCGGGGCCGGATAGCCCGCGATGTGTAAACAATACTGCCTCGTCAAAGCTGCCGTTTCCAGCGCGCACCCGACCGGGAATCGCCGTCCCCGAGATGCCCGCAAAGGGCTGGCTGCTGAATGTCAGTGGCACGAGGGCAGGGCGCGTGTCGGTCACCTTCAGGCCGAACCCTTGGGCGATCTGGTAGGCGATGCCCGTGGCCCCCATTTTCGGAATGGATTTGCCGCCCGTGGCCAGCACAACGCGCTTGGCCTCGACCGTCATGGAGCGACCGGATCTAACAAGACGCACCTGAAACAGATCGCCCTCGCGACTCACCTCTTCGACGGCGGTTTCCAGCCACAGCTCGGCGCCTGCCTGCGCCATCAGATCGAGCAGCATTTTGACGATATCCTTTGCGCTGTTATCGCAAAAGAGCTGGCCAAGGGTCTTTTCGTGCCACTTGATTCCCGCCTTGTCGACCATCGCGACAAAGTCCCACTGGGTGAAACGGGCCAGCGCGGATTTGCAAAAATGCGGGTTTCCAGAGATGAAATTCGCCGGTTCGGCGAACATATTGGTAAAGTTGCACCGTCCCCCGCCGGAAATGCGGATTTTCTCGCCCGCAGCCTTGGCATGGTCGACGACAAGCACGCGTCCACCGCAGTGGGCAGCGCACATCATTCCGGCCGCTCCGGCCCCGAGGATCAGTGTGTCATAGGTCATACCGGCGGATTGTCGCGAATTTGCCAAGGAATCAAGAGGACACTGGCCACAGCGTCTCTTTCACGATAGAATCGCTTGCAGATCCCGCAAAGGGACAGAGCAGAGGCATAATTCGGCAGGTCACCCATGACAGAAATGGTCTATGGCGCTGTGCGCGTCCAAACCGGCGAACCTATCCTTCCCAGATGGTGGCGCACGGTCGATAAGTGGACGCTCAGCTGTATTGTTGCGCTTTTCGGTGTTGGTCTTTTGTTGGGCTTTGCGGCGTCTCCGCCGCTGGCAGGTCGTAACGGCCTGAACGCATTCTATTACGTCCAGAGGCAGGCGTTCTTTGGCGGCATGGCGATCATGGCGGCCCTCGTGGTGTCGATGATGTCGCCCCAGCTGATCCGCCGCTATGCGGTGCTTGGCTTTGCGGGCGCGCTGGTGTCGCTGATGCTGCTGCCGTTTCTGGGCACGGACTTTGGCAAAGGGGCGGTGCGCTGGTATTCGTTGGGCTTTGCTTCGTTCCAGCCGTCGGAATTCCTCAAGCCGATGTACATCGTGACCGCCGCATGGCTGATGGCCGCGGGCCAAGAGCTGAACGGCCCTCCGGGCAAGCTGATCTCTTTCCTGCTGACGTGCTTTATCGTGATCCTGCTGGCGTTCCAGCCGGACTTCGGTCAGGCGGCGCTGGTGCTGTTCGCATGGGGCACGATGTATTTTGTGGCCGGTGCGCCTATGCTGCTGCTGACGGGGATTGCCGGTCTGGTGACCCTTGGCGGGATTTTCAGCTACCACAATTCGGAACACTTTGCCCGCCGGATCAACGGCTTTCTCAGCCCCGATGTCGATCCGCGCACCCAGCTCGGCTACGCCACCAACGCCATCCGCGAGGGCGGCTTCTTTGGTGTGGGCGTCGGCGAGGGCGAGGTGAAATGGTCGCTGCCTGACGCGCATACGGACTTTATCATCGCGGTTGCCGCCGAGGAATACGGCCTGATCCTAGTGTGGGCGATTATTGCGCTCTATGCGCTGGTGGTCGTGCGTTCTCTGGTTCGTCTGGTCAAGGAACGCGATCCCTTTATTCGTCTGGCGGGCACCGGTCTGGCGTGCTCGTTCGGGGTGCAGGCGATGATCAACATGGGCGTGGCCGTGCGTCTTCTGCCCGCGAAAGGCATGACTTTGCCCTTCGTGAGCTACGGTGGCTCGTCGCTGATCGCGATGGGTATTGCAGTCGGGATGCTTCTGGCGTTTACCCGCAAGCGGCCGCAAGGCCAAATCGGTGAGTTGTTGCGAGGACGGGGGCGTCTATGACCAAGCCACTTTTGCTGATCGCTGCCGGGGGAACCGGTGGGCACATGTTTCCTGCTCAGGCTTTGGCCGAGGCGATGCTGGCAAAAGGGTGGCGCGTCAAGCTGTCAACAGACCCAAGGGGCGCGCGGTACACGGGCGCCTTTCCTGCTGATGTGGTGATCGAACAGGTGTCCAGCGCGACCTTTGCGCGGGGCGGGGTGCTGGCGAAACTGCTGGCGCCGTTCAAGATCATTGGCGGCATCCTGTCGGCCCGCAGCGCGATGTCCTCGGACCGTCCGGCGGTGGTTGTGGGCTTCGGTGGCTACCCGTCGATCCCTGCGATTTCGGCGGCCACGTGGATGGGCTTGCCGCGCATGATCCACGAACAGAATGGTGTCTTGGGGCGGGTCAATCGGGTATTTGTTGCCAAAGTGAATGCAGTTGCGTGCGGTACCTGGCCGACCAATCTGCCCGACGGGGTCGAAGGGACCTATACCGGCAACCCCGTGCGCGAGGCTGTGCTGGCCGAAGCTGGCGCACCCTATTTCACGCCCACCGAAAGCGGCCCGCTGAACCTGTTGGTGATCGGTGGCTCGCAAGGTGCGCGCATTCTGTCGGATGTGGTGCCTGCCGCGATTGCCGCCTTGCCCGCCGACCTGCGCGAACGTCTGCATGTTAGCCATCAGGCGCGGGGCGAGGACGAGGATCGCGTCAAAGCCTACTACGCCGAAGCGGGGATTTCCGCGACGGTGTTGCCGTTCTTCTCGGATGTGCCAGAGCGTATGGCCTCGGCCCAGTTGGTGATCAGCCGGTCGGGGGCGTCCTCGGTTGCGGATCTGACGGTGATCGGGCGTCCGGCCATTCTGGTGCCTTTCGGCGCGGCAACCGGCGATCACCAGACTGCCAATGCGCGGGGTATGGCCGATGCGAACGCCGCCATTCTGATCCCCGAAGGCGAATTCAATGCAAACGCGGTGGCCAGTGCCATCACGGAAATTCTGACCCAGCCCGCCAAGGCCCACGACATGGCCCAAGCCGCCCTGTCTGTTGGTCGCCCTGACGCCACCGAGCGTCTGGTCGCCTTGGTCGAGGGGCTGGCCCAAGCCAAATAAGAAAGACGATTTACTATGAACGCTGCGACCAAGCTGCCCACCGATGTCGGTCCCATCCATTTTGTCGGGATCGGCGGGATCGGGATGTCGGGGATTGCCGAAGTGCTGATCAACCACGGCTACACGGTTCAGGGCTCTGACCAGAAAACCAGCAAGATCACCGATCGTCTGGCGGGCATGGGCGCAACCATCTTCGAAGGACAGCGTGCCGAGAACCTTGAGGGAGCAGAGGTCGTTGTGATCTCGTCCGCGATCAAACGCGGCAACCCTGAATTGGACGAGGCCCGCCGCCGCGGTCTGCCCGTGGTGCGCCGCGCAGAGATGCTGGCCGAACTGATGCGCCTGAAGTCAAACATCGCGATTGCGGGCACCCACGGGAAAACCACCACCACCACTATGGTTGCCGAACTGCTGGTGGCTGGCGGGATCGACCCCACGGTCGTGAACGGCGGGATTATCCACGCTTATGGCTCGAACGCGCGTATGGGGCAGGGCGAGTGGATGGTTGTCGAAGCGGACGAGAGCGACGGCACCTTTAACCGTCTGCCCGCAACCATCGCCATCGTCACCAACATCGACCCCGAGCATATGGAACACTGGGGCGATTTCGACACCCTGCGCGAAGGTTTCTACCAGTTCGTGTCGAATATTCCGTTCTATGGCATGGCCGTGTGCTGCACCGACCACCCCGAGGTTCAGGCGCTGGTGGGCAAGATCACCGACCGCCGCGTGACGACCTTTGGCTTTAACGCTCAGGCGGATGTGCGGGCGGTGAACCTGCGGTACGAGGGCGGCGTGGCCCATTTCGACATCCGTCTTCAGCAAGAGGACATCGTGATCGAAGGTTGCACCCTGCCCATGCCGGGGGACCACAACGTCTCGAACGCGCTGGCCGCTGTGGCCGTGGCCCGTCATCTGGGCATGAAGGCCGAGGAAATCCGCGCTGCGCTGGCGGCCTTTGGTGGGGTGAACCGCCGCTTTACCAAGGTGGGCGAAGTGAACGGTGTGACCATCATCGACGACTACGGCCACCACCCGGTCGAGATTGCCGCCGTGTTGAAGGCTGCGCGTCAGGCGACCTCTGGCCGCGTGATCGCCGTGCACCAGCCCCACCGCTATACCCGCTTGCATTCGTTGTTCGACGACTTCTGCAACTGCTTCAATGAAGCAGACGTGGTGGCCATCGCCGAGGTTTATGCCGCAGGCGAGGCTCCGATCGAGGGCGCAAGCCGTGATGATCTGGTGGCCGGTCTGATCCGCCACGGGCACCGCCACGCCCGCGCTCTGCACAACGAAGAGGATCTGGAGCGTCTGGTGCGCGAACAGACCCAGCCCGGTGATATGGTGGTCTGCCTTGGAGCAGGGACCATCAGTGCATGGGCGAACAACCTGCCGACCCGTCTGGGGAGCTAAGGAAAGGTGTCCATGATGTCCGCCGCTGATCTGGTTTTGGGCGCGGCGTGCGTCTGGGTTTTGCTGGCCGCGCTGATGGCGATGCTGTTTCGCGGCCGACGTCTATGGATGTGTGCCTACGGGCTGATTGCGACCGGCATTCCCTTGCTGGTCGCTTTATTTTTGACGAATGGCCCTTGGATAGGGCTCGGGTTTCTGGCAGCAGGTCTGTCAATTCTGCGCTGGCCGGTGATCTACCTGTGGCGCTGGCTGACCCGCAATAGGAGAACACCCGATGCAGATGCCTGAGGTTCGTGGCACCCTGACACAAAACCGGCCTTTGGCGGACCTGACCTGGTTACGGGTCGGGGGCCCTGCGGATTGGTTGTTCCAGCCTGCCGACCTCGAGGATCTGTGCGCCTTCCTCAAGGCGATTCCCGTCGATGTGTCAGTATTTCCTATGGGTGTGGGGTCGAACCTGATTGTGCGCGACGGCGGTATCCGCGCTGTGGTGGTGCGTCTCGGGCGCGGATTTAACGGCATCAGCTTTGACGGAAATCGCGTAACCGTGGGTGCGGCCTTGCTTGATTCCATGGCTGCACGCAAAGCCGCCGCCGAAGGGCTTGATCTGACATTTTTGCGCACCATCCCCGGCTCGATCGGGGGGGCGATCCGGATGAACGCGGGATGTTACGGCACATATGTGGCCGATCATCTGGTCTCTGCTCAGGCCGTGACCCGCGAAGGGGAGGTGGTGACTCTGTCCGCGGCCGACCTGCAATTCGGATATCGTAACAGCACCTTGCCAGAGGGCTGGGTTCTGGTGTCCGCGGTGTTCGAGGCGCCCGCGGGTGATCCTGCGGAACTGGAACAGAAAATGGCGGACCAACTTGCAAAGCGCGACGCCACCCAACCGACAAAAGATCGCACTGCCGGTAGCACTTTTCGCAATCCGGCAGGGTTTTCCAGCACAGGTCGCGCCGATGACGTGCATGACCTGAAGGCATGGAAGCTGATCGACGATGCAGGAATGCGCGGTGCTACCATTGGTGGAGCGCAGATGAGCCCGATGCACTCGAACTTCCTTGTGAACACCGGAGAGGCAACTGCGGATGATCTCGAAAGGTTAGGGGAACTCGTCCGAAAAAGCGTTTTTCAATCCAGTGGATTAGAGCTAGAATGGGAAGTAATCCGGATTGGTACAAAATCCTGATTGCGTTACCTGATTGTTAGTGAAATTAACGAAAAATCTGTAGCAATTTGAGACGTTTTGGGCTCAACTGTAAACAGATGTATAATAAGGCCAACAACGGCCGGAATATTAGAGGCAGATGTGGTGATGTCGAGCAGGGCACACCCGACTGTAGCGGTTCTATTGGGCGGTCCCTCGGCAGAGCGCGAGGTATCCTTGTCCAGCGGAAAAGAGTGCGCCGCTGCACTTCGGGGCGAAGGATTCGAGGTAGTCGAGGTCGATGCCGGCCCTGATCTGCCCGCGCGCCTTGCTGAAATTCAACCTGATGTTGTGTTCAACGCGCTCCACGGTCGCTGGGGCGAGGATGGCTGCGTTCAGGGCATTCTGGAATGGATGCACATCCCTTATACCCATTCGGGTGTTCTTGCGTCGTCACTGGCGATGGACAAGGCCCGCAGCAAGGAAGTCTACCGCGCGGCAGGTCTGCCCGTGGTCGAGAGCGTCCTTGCCAGCCGCGACGAGGTCCGCGCGCGTCACGTGATGCCCGCCCCCTATGTCGTGAAGCCCAATAACGAAGGCTCCAGCGTCGGTGTTTATCTGGTGCTGGACGGGGCGAATACACCGCCCCAGCTTTCTGACGAAATGCCTGAGACCGTGATGGTCGAAACCTTTGCGCCTGGCCGGGAACTGACGACCACCGTGCTGGGGGATCGTGCCCTGTGCGTGACCGACATCATCACCGAGGGCTGGTACGATTACAGTGCGAAATACAGTGTCGGCGGTTCGCGCCATGTTGTTCCTGCCGAGATTCCCGATGAAATCCGTGACGCGTGCTTTGACTATGCCGTGCGGGCCCACAACGCTCTGGGTTGCCGTGGCATGAGCCGCACCGATTTCCGCTGGGATGAAAGCCGTGGTGTGGATGGTCTGATCCTGCTCGAGACGAACACCCAGCCCGGTATGACCCCCACATCGCTAAGCCCCGAACAGGCCGGGGTCGCGGGCATGACCTTTGGTCAGCTTTGCCGTTGGCTGGTGGAGGACGCATCTTGCAACAGATGACCCGCCGCGCCGATCCTGCACCGTCCCGTTGGGCCTACAAGGTCCAGCGTCTGTGGCTGACCCCCGTGTTCCGGACCGGTCTGCGCACAGGTTTGCCGGTGTTGGTGGTGGCGCTGGTGGCTGGCATCTATCTGGGGAACGAACAGCGCCGTGCTGATCTGTTCGCCGGAATCGAAGGGATTAAGCGCGACTTTCAGGAGCGTCCCGAATTCATGGTCCAGATGATGTCCGTGGATGGTGCGAACGAAAAAACACTCAAGGCGATCCACGAACTGATGCCGGCGAATTTCCCGCTCAGCTCGTTCGATCTGAACCTTGGGGAACTGCGTGACAAAATCCGCGGCATTGATGCCGTCAAGGATGTCACTCTGCAAATCCGCTCGGGCGGGGTGCTTCAGGTCAATGTCACCGAACGCATTCCCGTGGCCCTGTGGCGTGGTCCCGAAGGTGTCGAAGTCATCGACGCCGAAGGGGTGCGCGCCGACAAACTGGGCACCCGTATCGAACGCCCCGACCTGCCGCTCATTGTAGGCGAGGGTGCAAAACAGAACGTCCCCGAGGCACTGGAACTGATCGCCGCCGCAGCACCGCTAAAAGAACGTGTGCGCGGCATTGTGCGTGTCAGCAACCGCCGTTGGGATCTGGTGCTGGACCGCGATCAGCGCATCCTGCTGCCAGAAGACGACGCAATTCGCGCGCTCGAGCGCGTGATCGCTCTTGAACAGGCAAAAGAGCTTCTGACCCGCGATGTGGCAGTCGTGGATATGAGACTGGCCGACAGGCCGACGATCCGGATGACAGAAACAGCACACAAAGAATTGCTGCGCGTCCGGGGGGTAAAAATCGAGGATTGAGGCAGATGATCGAGCTTTACGAAACACAGCGCGCGATGCGCGGACTACGAAAAGCGGCCCTTCAGCGCGGGGTGATCGCAATTTTGGACGTCGGCACGTCCAAGATCGCATGTCTCGTGCTCAGGTTCGACCGGACCGACTCCTTTGTCGAGGGCGAGGATATCGGCTCGATGGCGGGGCAGGCGGGCTTCCGTGTTGTCGGTGCGGCGACTACCCGTTCGCGCGGTGTCCGCTTCGGCGAGATCGACGCCATGGCAGAAACCGAGCGCGCCATTCGCACCGTTGTTCAGGCGGCGCAGAAGATGGCCGGCGTGCGCGTTGACCACGTGATCGCGACCTTCTCGGGCGCGCGTCCGCGCAGCTATGGTCTGGCCGGTGCGGTGGATTTGGATGGTCAGCAGGTGACCGAAGAGGATATCGCCCGCGTTCTGGCCTCTTGCGAGGTGCCGGATTACGGCTCAGGCCGCGAAGTGCTGCACGCGCAGCCCGTGAACTTTGCGCTGGATCACCGCTCGGGGATGATCGATCCGCGCGGTCAGATCGGCAACACACTCAGCTGTGATATGCATATGCTGACAATTGATGCGAGCGTGATCCAGAATCTGGCATACTGCATCAAGCGTTGCGACCTCGAATTGGCGGGTTTCGCAAACTCTGCTTACGTTTCGGGCACCTCGGCCCTGATCGAGGATGAAAAGGAACTAGGTGCGGCCTGCATCGATATGGGCGGCGGCACCACCGGCATCTCGATCTTTATGCGCAAGCACATGATCTATGCTGACACGGTCCGTATGGGTGGCGATCATGTCACCAGCGATATCTCGATGGGACTCTCGGTTCCCATGAGCACCGCCGAGCGGATCAAGACTTTCTACGGCGGGGTTTATGCGACCGGCATGGACGACCGCGAACTGATCGATCTGGATGGCGACAGCGGCGATTGGGAACACGACCGCCGCACCGTCAGCCGGACCGAGCTGATCGGCATCATGCGCCCGCGCGTCGAGGAAATCCTTGAAGAAGTGCGTGCGCGGTTGGATGCGGCCGGATTTGACCACCTTCCTAGCCAGCAGATCGTGCTGACCGGCGGCGGTAGTCAGATTCCCGGCCTTGACGGGCTGGCCAGCAAGATACTAGGGCAACAAGTGCGTCTGGGCCGGCCCCTGCGCGTACACGGACTTCCTCAGGCGGCCACGGGCCCCGGATTCGCAAGTGCAGTTGGCCTTTGCTGCTTCGCTGCGCATCCTCAGGACGAGTGGTGGGATTTCGACATGCCTGTCGAGAGATATCCCGCCCGTTCGTTGCAGCGCGCGATGAAATGGTTCAAGGACAACTGGTAAGCGCAATATCTGGTAAAATCGGCGAAATGCCGCTTTTTAGGGCTACCGCCCGACCATATTTTGTGTTGTCAGGTTGACTTTTTGGATGACGCCGTGGCTTAGGCCGCGTAGAATAAAATGTAATCAGGGACAAAACTGCCCGGTGGCACGGGCGACAAGCAGGCGGACAGATCATGACTTTGAACCTTTCGATGCCCGGACACGATGACCTCAAGCCCCGCATCACCGTGTTCGGTGTGGGCGGTGCCGGCGGCAACGCGGTCAACAACATGATCGAGAAACAGCTCGAGGGCGTGGAATTCGTGGTGGCGAACACCGACGCGCAAGCCCTTCAGCAGAGCCAGGCCTCGAGCCGCATCCAACTGGGTGTGAAGGTTACCGAGGGTCTGGGTGCAGGTGCCAAGGCAAGCGTTGGCGCCGCAGCTGCAGAAGAGAGCATCGAGCAGATTGTCGATCATCTGGCAGGCGCACACATGTGCTTCATCACCGCGGGTATGGGCGGCGGCACCGGTACTGGTGCGGCTCCGATCATCGCGCAGGCCGCCCGTGAACTGGGTGTGCTGACCGTTGGCGTGGTGACCAAACCCTTCCAGTTCGAAGGTGGCAAGCGCATGCGTCAGGCCGAAGAGGGCGTCGAAGCCCTGCAGAAGGTCGTGGACACGCTGATCATCATCCCGAACCAGAACCTGTTCCGTCTGGCCAACGAAAAGACCACCTTTACCGAAGCGTTCAGCATGGCTGACGACGTTCTGTATCAGGGCGTCAAAGGCGTGACCGATCTGATGGTTTGCCCCGGTCTTATCAACCTCGACTTTGCGGACGTTCGCGCCGTGATGGACGAGATGGGCAAAGCGATGATGGGTACCGGCGAAGCCGCTGGCGAAGATCGCGCAATTCAGGCCGCCGAAAAGGCGATCGCCAACCCGCTGCTGGACGAAATCAGCCTGCGCGGCGCCAAGGGTGTTCTTATCAACATCACCGGCGGTCACGATCTTACCCTGTTCGAACTGGACGAAGCTGCGAACCGCATCCGCGAAGAAGTGGATCCGGACGCGAACATCATCGTTGGTTCGACCCTCGACACCACTCTGGATGGCGTCATGCGCGTAAGCGTTGTGGCGACCGGCATCGACGCATCGAGCAGCCACATGGAGGCGCCCGCGCCCCGTCGTTCGATGGCAGAGCCGCTGACCCAGACCGTTACCGCAGAGCAGCCCGCTCCGGCGCCCCAGCCCGCGCCGCAGGCACAGGCACCGATGCAGCAGCCCATGGCCGCCGCACCCCAGTACCAGCAGCCCGCGCCGCAGCCCCAGTATCAGCAGCCTGCACCCCAGCAGCAGCCGGTCAGCTATCAGACTCCTGCGCCCGGCATGCAGCCCAAGCGCCCCGCGCCGCTGCCGCAGGAATCCTATCAGGCTCCGGTTCAGCAGCCCCGCGCTGCCGCGCCTCAGCCCCAGCAGCCCGAAGACCTGCCCCCTCCGGCCTACCAGCCGCGCATGGACGAGTATCCGGCAGCTGATCACGGTGGTGATTTCGTTGCACCCCAGCGTCCCGCGCCGGGCACCGCCAGCCCCGAGACCATGGCCCGCCTGACCGCAGCCGTGAACCGTGGTGGCCAGCAGCAGCGTCCGATGGGTGGCATGCCCGCTCAGGCACCTGCACGTCAGCCCGCACCTGCGCCCCAGCCCGAGAAGTCGCGTTTCGGCATCAACTCGTTGATCAACCGCATGACCGGCCACTCGAACGAACCGACCCGCCAGCAGCCGCAGCCCGAGCGTGGAAACCCGCAGGCAGCGCGCCGTGTTGCGCCTCCGGTTCAGTCGTTCGAGGAAGATGTTGATAACGATCCTGCCCAAGACAAGATCGAAATCCCCGCCTTCCTGCGCCGTCAGGCAAACTGATCCGCGAGGATTGAAACATTCAAGGCCACCTTCGGGTGGCCTTTTTTGTTTTTGAAATCATGGTGTTACAGCTGCCAAGATCCCTTAGGCATATTTTCGCCCGTCTTTCGTGTGGGGATGTTTCACCGTGTTGCAAAGATTGAATTGAGAGTCGGGCTGCTCAAAGTTAACTGTTTGCTACCAGCGGACAATCCGCGTCAGATTATTGGGGCTTCAGTGCAAACCACGATCCGTCATAGCGTCAGTTTTACCGGTGTAGGCCTTCATTCCGGCCAGCCCGCGCGCCTGACTATTCGTCCTGCTTCGGCGGATCACGGTATCTGGTTCTGCCGCACCGACGTTATTGGTTGCGACCCTCTGATCCCCGCCCGCTGGGATGTGGCCGAGCATTCACCCCTATGCACCAAGCTGGTCAACAAGGACGGCGTTAGCCTGTCCACCGTTGAGCACGTGATGGCCGCGCTGGCGGGCACCGGCATCCACAACGCCCTGATCGAGATTGATGGCCCCGAGGTTCCGATCCTTGACGGCAGCGCCGCGCAGTTCGTTCGCGGAATTGTGAAGCAGGGCGTTCGCCTACTGGCAGAGCCTCTGTACGCGATCGAAGTGCTGAAGCCCGTGTTTGTCCAGAAGGGTGACGCGACTGCTTCGCTCTCGCCCGCGGATTCGCTGCGCATCGATTTCGAGATCGACTTTGTTGACGCCGCGATCGGACATCAGCAGAAAACCTTGCACATGGCGAACGGCACCTTCGTCCGTGAGCTGTGTGACAGCCGGACTTTCTGCCGCGCCTCCGACGTTGAAATGATGCGTGAAAAAGGCCTCGCGCTGGGTGGGACTATGGAAAACGCTGTCGTTGTTGATGGCGACGAAGTCCTGAGCCCCGGCGGCCTGCGCCACACCGACGAACCCGTCCGTCACAAAATGCTGGATGCCCTTGGCGATCTGGCGCTGGCGGGCGCACCGATCCTTGGCCTTTATCGGGGTTACAAGGCCGGTCACACTCTGACTAACATGCTGCTGCGCGCTCTGTTCGCCGACCCGACCGCCTATCGCATCGTGGATTGCGACGCGGCTTGCGTTGCCCGCCTGCCGGGCACGGGCCTGCATGTTTCGGACCTTGCCGCCGTCGCGTGATCGCGGCAGGGTGGCAAAGGCATTTTGCACCAGAAATTTCTGTGCTAACACGCCGTTGACCGCAGGCGCACGCGCCTGCCGGATCCTGAATTATTGTGGGCAGGTATGAGCATGGGCAAAGCATTCAAGACGATTTTCGGGACAGCACTGATTGGCCTGACTGTGGCGGGCTGCTCCGATTTCAAAGCGCGCCCCTTTGCAAATAATGAAAGTTTCGTAGAGGGCGGCCAGACTGGTGAACCCCTCGAAAACTTTACCGCTGAACAGATCTACCAGCGCGGCGAATACGAGCTGGCCAACAAAAAGCCCGAGAAAGCCGCCACCTACTTTGGCGAGATCGAGCGCCTGTATCCCTATTCCGAATGGGCCAAGCGCGCGCTGATCATGCAGGCTTTCGCCTTCCATCAGGACAAGGACTACGAGAACAGCCGCGCCTCGGCGCAGCGTTACATCGACTTCTATCCTGCGGACGAGGACGCGGCCTATGCCCAGTACCTGCTGGCGCTGTCCTACTATGACCAGATCGACGATGTGGGCCGTGACCAGGGCCTGACCTTTCAGGCGCTGCAAGCCCTGCGCACCGTGATCGAGCGTTATCCCGACAGCGAATATGCCGAAAGCGCGATCCTGCAGTTCGATCTGGCCTTCGATCACCTTGCGGGCAAGGAAATGGAAGTCGGCCGCTACTACCTGAAGCAGGGTCACTATACCTCTGCGATCAACCGTTTCCGCGTTGTGGTCGAGGATTTCCAGACCACCACCCACACCGCCGAGGCGCTGCACCGTCTGGTGGAAAGCTACCTGTCGCTGGGTCTGACCGACGAGGCGCAGACCGCAGGGGCGATCCTGGGCTACAACTATCAGGGCAGCGAATGGTACGCCGATACCTACAAGCTGCTGACCGATGCCGGTCTCAAGCCCGAAGCCAAGGGCGACAGCTGGCTGGCCAAAATTTACCGCCAGATGATCAAGGGCGAATGGCTCTGATCACGGGGCAGGGGACCGGAACATCGCATGCTGCGTTCGCTTGATATTCGGGATGTGTTGTTGATCGATCGGCTCCAGCTGGAATTCCAGCCGGGGCTGAACGTGCTGACGGGTGAAACCGGCGCGGGCAAATCCATTCTGCTGGACAGTCTGGGCTTTGTTTTGGGGTGGCGCGGGCGTGCCGAACTGGTGCGCGCCGGTGCCGATCAGGGCGAGGTGATCGCCGAATTCGATCTGCCCGCCGATCACCCCGCAAATGCCATTCTGGCCGAAGCCGGGATCGACGCCGATGGCGAGCTGATCCTGCGCCGCGTGAACACCGTGGATGGCCGCAAGACCGCTTGGATCAACGACCGCCGCGTGTCGGGGCAGGTGCTGCGCGATCTGTCGGAAACGCTGGTGGAGTTGCACGGGCAGCACGACGACCGCGGCCTGCTCAACCCGCGTGGTCACCGCCAACTGCTGGACGAATTCGCCGGTCACGCCGCGATGATGGCCGACACCCGCGCGATGTGGCAGGCCCGCAGCCGCGCCTCCAAGGCCTTAGCCGAGGCCGAAGAACAACTCGCCGCCATGCGCAGCGAAGAGGAATTCCTGCGCCACGCGGTGGCCGAGTTAGACCAGCTGAACCCCCTTCCGGGCGAGGATGCGGAACTCGATACCAAGCGCCGCCGCATGCAAGCCGCCGAGAAAATCCGCGATGATTTGGCCCGCGCCTATCACATCCTTGGGTTCGATGGGGCAGAGGGCGCGATGGGCAACGGGATGCGCTGGCTCGACGGAATCGCCGCCGATGCAGACGGTCAGCTGGACGAACCGATTGCCGCCTTGGGCCGCGCCCTCAACGAACTTGGCGAGGCGACTCAGGGGGTCGAGCGGGTGCTCGAAAACCTCGACTTTAACCCAGCCGAACTGGAAGGGCTCGAGGAGCGTCTGTTCGCCATCCGTGGGCTGGCCCGCAAACATGGCGTCGCCCCCGATGATCTGGGCACCTTTGCCGAAGAATTGCGCACCCGTCTGACGCGCCTTGATGCGGGCGAGGGTGATATTGGCCGCCTGCGAGCCGAACTGAAGGCCGCCGAAACCGCCTATGCCTCCTCGGCCGAGGCCCTGACCGCCTCGCGCACCGATGCCGCCGCGCACCTCGACCGCGCTGTGATGGACGAACTCGCCCCGCTAAAGATGGAGCGTGCCGTGTTCCACACCTTGATCGAGGCTGGCGATGCGGGCCCCGAGGGGCGCGATAACGTCTCGTTCACCGTGGCGACCAACCCGGGGGCGCCGGCGGGCCAACTGGCCAAGATCGCCTCGGGCGGGGAACTGTCTCGCTTCCTTTTGGCGCTCAAGGTCTGCCTGTCGCAGAATACCTCTGGCGTCACCATGATCTTTGACGAGATTGACCGAGGCGTGGGTGGGGCAACCGCCGATGCCGTGGGCCGCCGTCTGTCGCGTTTGGCGTCCGAAGGGCAGGTGCTGGTCGTCACCCACTCGCCGCAAGTTGCCGCGCTGGGTCAACATCACTGGCAGGTCAGCAAATCGGTTCAGGACGGCCAGACGCTAAGCCGGGTGGTCCCGCTGGATCACGGCCAGCGCGTCGATGAGATCGCCCGCATGATCTCGGGCGATACGATCACCGACCCCGCACGGGACGCTGCACGCGCCCTACTGGGCACATAAAACAAAGGGGGCGAAACCGCCCCCACTCTTTCTTGGTCAAAATACCCCCAGCGCGGCCTTCTCCTCAAACGCGACTGTGCATAGGGGCATTACCCAGCCACGCGCACCACTTTGCCGGGGTTCATGATGTTCTGCGGGTCCAGAGCCTGTTTGATGCTGGCCATTACATCCCAGCCACCGCCGTGCTCCAGCGCCATATAGTCCAGCTTGCCGTAACCGACCCCATGCTCGCCGGTGACTGTCCCGCCATAGGACAAGGCGCGGCGGGCCATGCGGTCGGCCAGATCCTTGGCGATCTGTAGCTCTGCGGGGTTGTCGTCGTCGATCATCAGGATGGCGTGGAAGTTCCCGTCGCCCACGTGGCCGAGAATAGGCCCCTTGATCCCGCTGGCAGCGATGTCAGCGCGGGTTGCCTCGACCGCTTGGGCCAGTCGGGAAATCGGGACGCACATGTCGGTCACCACCGCACGGCAACCGGGGCGGCTGTTCAGGATCGCCCAATAGGCGTGGTGGCGAGCGTGCCACAGGGCTTTGCGATCCTCGGGGGCGGTGGCCCAGTCAAAGCCCTTGCCGCCATGTTCCGCCAGAATGCCGCCGAATACTTCGGCCTGTTCGGCCAGCGCGGTTTCCGATCCGTGGAATTCCACCAGCAAGTGGGGACACTCGGGCAGCTTGGATCCAGAATAGGCGTTCACGGCGGCAGCGGTGTCGGCGTCGATGAACTCGATCCGCGCCATGGGCAGGCCGAACTGGATGGTCTCGATCACGGTTTCCACCGCATCCGAAATCGAATCAAAGGCACAAACCGCCGCGCCCACGGATTCGGGCTGGCCCTGCAGTTTCAGCGTCAGCTCGGTGATCAGGCCCAACGTCCCCTCGGCCCCGATCATCAGGGCGGTCAGGTCAAAGCCCGCAGCGGATTTGCGGGCGTGGCTGCCGGTGCGGATCACGCGGCCATCGGCCAGCACAACCTCAAGCGCCATGACGTTGTCGCGCATGGTGCCATAGCGGACCGCCGTAGTGCCCGATGCGCGGGTCGAGGCCATGCCCCCCAGCGTGGCGTTCGCGCCTGGATCAACGGGAAAGAACAGGCCGGTGGCGCGCAGTTCCTCGTTCAGGGCTTCGCGGGTGATGCCGGGCTGCACGGTGACGGTCATGTCCTCGGCGTGGACGTCCAGAATGGCGGCCATGTTGCGGAAGTCCACGACCACACCGCCCTGATGGGCCAGCGCGTGCCCCTCTAGCGATGTGCCAGCCCCCCAGCCGATCACGGGCAATCCGTGGCGGGCACAGATGCGGACAATCTCGCTGACCTCTTCGGTCGAGGTCGGAAATGCCACCCCATCGGGCAGGGTCAGAGGAAAATAGGATTCGCTGCGCCCATGTGCCTCAAGTTCAAACTTGGAGGTGCTGAGTCGTTGTCCTAGTAAGGTGCTAAGCTCGTGGAGCGCATCGGATTTTGTCATGCCCGGCCTTCTGCATTGGTTTCCGGCACATTAAACATCCCGATCGCTTCGAGAAAGGTAAACGCGCGGTGGCGGACGAAGGTGAAAGACTTTTTTAAGGATTCAATCAGCCATCTGATGGGTGAAATCCGCGAAAGCTACGCGGTGATCGTCAAGAAGGGGCCGAGCCAGTTCCAATTCTGGCTGATCGCGCTGATTGTCGGCGTGGTGTCGGGTGCAGCGGCGGTCGGGTTCCGGATAGGAATCGAGCTGCTGCAAAGCTTCCTTTACCGGACGACGGACATTAACCACCTGCACACCCATCTAGGCCGACTGAGCTGGATGTGGATCGTGCTGATCCCGACCTTGGGCGGTTTGGCGGTGGGGCTGATCCTGCATCGCTTTACACCCGATGGGCGCGTGCGGTCTGTGGCTGATGTGATCGAGGGCGCGGCCCTGCACCGCGGACGGGTCGAGATGAAAGAGGGCCTTGCCTCGGCGCTGGCCTCGTTGCTGACCCTGTCCAGTGGCGGCTCCTCGGGGCGAGAGGGGCCGGTCGTGCACCTTGCCGGTGTGATCGCCACGCGCACCAGCGAATGGATCAAGGCGGACGGGATCACGGGGCGGAACCTCTTGGGCTGTGCGGTGGCTGCGGCGGTCTCTGCCAGCTTTAACGCGCCGATTGCGGGGGCGCTGTTCGCGCTTGAGGTGGTGCTGCGCCATTTCGCCATCCACGCCTTTGCCCCGATTGTTGTGGCCAGTGTGGCGGGGACGGTGGTGTCGCGGCTGGCCTTCGGGGATGTCAGCGAGTTTGTTCTGTCCTCTCGGACCTTCCTTCAGTTCTATCTGGAGCTGCCTGCGTTCTTTATCCTTGGGCTGGTAAGTGGCTTGGTGGCGGTTGTTCTGATGCGCTCCATTTTTTGGGCGGATCAGTTAGGAAACCGTGTACAAGCCGCCCTCGACATTCCGGGGTGGGCGCGGCCCATGGCGGCGGGTCTGCTTTTGGGGGTGATCGCGCTGGCCTTTCCGCACATCATCGGCGTGGGGTACGAGACCACCGCGCGTGCCTTGGCTGGCCGGATGCTGCTGGAGGAGGCGATTGTCTTGGCGGCGCTCAAGGTTCTGGCCGTGTCCATCACGATGGCGGGGCGCATGGGTGGGGGGGTCTTTTCGCCCGCGCTGATGGTGGGCGGTCTGACGGGGCTGGCCTATGGTCTGATCGCAACAGGCGTGTTCCCCGATGTGTCGGGCGAGCCGACCCTTTATGCGCTGGCGGGGATGGGGGCGGTGGCTGCGGCCGTGCTGGGGGCCCCGATTTCGACCACGCTGATCATCTTTGAACTGACGGGGGACTGGCACACCGGTCTGGCGGTCATGGTGGCTGTGTCGATGTCTACGGCGCTGTCCAGCCGCATGGTGGCGCAGTCGTTCTTTCTGACGCTGCTGGCGCGGCGGAACCTGCAACTGGCGGCGGGGCCTCAGGCCTATTTGCTGGGGATGTACAGCGTGAACGCGGTGATGCGCCCGCTGGATCACGAACACGCCGCCCCCTTTGACCAGCTCGAGGAACTGGCGGCAGAGGGCACTTATGTGACGGCTGGGCAGACCCTGACCGACGCGATGCAGCTGTTCGACCGAACTGGCGCGGCATTCATTCCGGTGATGAAGGCGGCCTTTGGCGACCAGCCCGCGACGATTATCGGGGCGGTGTTTCAGGTGGACGCATTGCGCACCTTTAACCGCGCGCTGGCGGCCACCGCTGCCGAAGAACACAGCTGACCCCATAGAAAAAGGGCGCGCCACCGGCACGCCCCTATCCGTTCTGAAATCAGAAATCCCTTGGGATCAGAGCTCTTCGATCGCGAGCTTTTCGCTGGCGTGGAAGGCAATGTGACCCTGCAGCTTTTCCAGCGCGGCGCTCGGTTTGTCGTAGGCCCAAGCGGCGTTGTGGATGGTCGTGCTTTTGGTCACGATGTTGTAGTACTGGGCTTCCCCTTTGAACGGGCAAGTGGTGCGCTGTTCCGACTGGTCAAGGAACGCCATCGCGATGTCTTCCTGCGGGAAGTAAACCACCGGCGCATGATCGCCTTCTACCAATTCCAGAGTGTTCGAGCTTTCGCCCAACACCGCACCGCCTGCACGTACGACATAAGTTCCTGCGTTTGCATGGATCTTGATGTTTTCCGACATGCGTAGTCCCCCTGTGTTTTTTATGGCTGTGCCAGTCTTTGGTGACACTGTTGTGTCAGAGCGGCGCAGTCATGCTCTCTAACCACGTTTTCGCGTTTGGCGACAGTCTTGACGCAAGATTCTCACAACATGTCGCATGGTAAGTATCCAGCCACGCGCGTTCGTCAGCGGTCAGAAGGGACAGGTCTATCAGTCTGCGATCAATCGGTACCCAAGTGATCGTTTCAAAGGCAAGCATGGTGCGCTGAGTGTCACCATTTTGCGGAATTTCAAAGGGTTGGACGACGATCAGATTCTCGATCCGGATCCCGTAGGCGCCCTCCTTGTAGTAGCCTGGCTCGTTCGAGAGAATCATTCCCGGCTCCAGCGGCAGGCGCGAGACACGGGAAATGCGCTGCGGTCCTTCGTGGACGCCAAGGTAAACGCCGACCCCGTGGCCCGTCCCGTGATCGTAATCCAGTCCGGCCTGCCACAGATTGTTTCGCGCCAGAACGTCCAGATCGCCGCCGCTGATCCCTTTGGGAAAGCGTGCCTTGCTGATTGCGATCATGCCTTTCAGGACGCGGGTAAAGCGGTCCTTGTGTTCGGCGGTCGGGGTGCCGACAGGCATGGTGCGGGTGATGTCGGTGGTGCCGTCAAAATACTGCGCGCCCGAATCCACCAGCAGCAGGTCGCCGTCTTGGGCGGTGCGGTTCGATTCCTCGCTGACGCGGTAGTGGACGATGGCCCCGTTCGGGCCGGTCCCAGAGATGGTCTCGAAGCTGATTTCGCGCAGCTGGTTGGTGGCGGTGCGGAAGCCCTCGAGCGCCTTGACCACGTCGATCTCGGTAAAGGCGCCGGGGGGCTGCTGATCCAGCCAGCACAGGAATTCGACCATCGCGGCACCGTCGCGCAGGTGCGCCTCGCGGGTGGCGGCGATTTCGGCGGGGGTCTTGCGGGCTTTGGGCAGAACGCAAGGATCGTCGCCCCAAGCGATGTCGATCTCCCAGCTTTGCAGGACCTGCTGGACCAGAACCGGTACGCTGGTTTTGTCCAGACGCACGGGGCTGGCGATCTGCCCCAGCGCGGCTTCAAAGGCGTCACGGGGGGCGATGCTGACCTCAGGGCCCAGATCGATGCCGTCGAACTTGGCGGGGTCTGCGAACAGGGCCACACGGGCGTCGTCGAACACGATGGCAAAGCACTGGACGATCGGCGTGTGCGCGATGTCCGAGCCGCGGATGTTCAACAGCCAGCAGATGCTGTCAGGCAGGGTCAGAACGCAAGCCGCATGGCCAGCAGCGCGCAGGGTGTCTGCCACCATCTCGCGCTTTTCGGCGGCGGTCAGGCCGGCGATCTCGACTGGGAAAGCCTCCGCGGGGGCGGTCGGGCGGGCAGGGCGGTCGGCCCAGATCGCGTCGATCAGGTTGGCGGTGGGTTTCAGGCCGATCCCCTTTGGGGTCAGCGCCTGTTCCATCGCCTCGATCTCGCGCGGGGTGTGGAGCCACGGGTCATAGCCCACCAGACCACCGTCCAGATGCTGCGCCAGCCAGTCACCGGCAGAGGTCTCGGGCCACGGCACGGGGGTATAGCAATCCGCCACCTGCGATTTGACCTGCACGCGGTAGCGCCCGTCGATGAACACCCCCGCCTGATCCGCCAGAACCAGCGCAAAGCCCGCCGATCCGGTGAACCCCGTCAGCCACGCCAGACGGTCATCACAAGGGGCCACGTATTCGCCTTGATGGGCGTCCGCACGGGGCACAAGGTATCCGGCCAGCCCTTGGGCAGCCATTTCGGCACGCAAGGCCGCCAGCCGTGGCGGGCCCTGTTCGGGCCGCGCGGTCACGGCGAAAGATTGAAAGGTCATCCAGCTCTCCGGATCGAATTCTTGATGCCCATAACACGGGCGCGGGCCCGCGGATCGGCGTCGAACAGGCTGGCAAGCTGCTCGGTCATGGCACCGGCCAGCTGTTCCACATCGGTGATGGTCACGGCGCGCTCGTAGTAACGGGTCACGTCGTGGCCGATACCGATGGCCAGCAGTTCCACCTGCTTGCGCTTCTCGACCATGGCGATCACGTCGCGCAGGTGTTTCTCGAGGAAGTTCGCAGGGTTCACCGACAGGGTGCTGTCATCCACGGGGGCGCCATCGGAAATCACCATCAGGATCTTGCGCGCCTCGGGGCGGGCCAGCATCCGGCGGTGTGCCCATTCAAGCGCCTCACCGTCGATGTTCTCTTTCAGCAGGCCCTCTTTCATCATCAGGCCAAGGTTCGGCCGCACGCGGCGCCACGGGGCGTCGGCGTGTTTGTAGATGATGTGGCGCAGATCGTTCAGGCGGCCGGGCTGCTGGGGACGGCCCTGTTGCAGCCACAGCTCGCGGTTCTGGCCGCCCTTCCACGCGCGGGTGGTAAAGCCCAGAATCTCGACCTTGACGCTGCAGCGTTCCAGCGTGCGGGCCAGAACGTCTGCGCAGATGGCTGCGATGCTGATGGGGCGGCCCCGCATCGAGCCGGAGTTATCCAAGAGCAGCGTCACCACGGTATCGCGGAATTCGGTGTCTTTCTCGACCTTGAACGACAGGGGTGTGGTGGGGTTCGCGACCACACGGGCAAGGCGCCCTGCGTCCAGAATCCCTTCTTCCATGTCGAAGAGCCAGCTGCGGTTCTGCTGGGCTTGCAGGCGGCGCTGCAGCTTGTTCGCCAGACGGCTGACGGCCCCCTTCAGGGGTTCCAGCTGCTGGTCCAGATAGGCGCGCAGACGCTCCAGTTCAGCGGGATCGGCCAAGTCCTCGGCGCGGATTTCCTCGTCAAACTTGGTCTCGAAAACCTTGTAGTCGGGGTCGGCTTCGGAGAAGGGCGCAGGGGGCGGGGGCTCCATCGGGGCGTCGCCCTCTGGCATCTCCATTTCTTCGTCCATCTCGACGTCAGAATCCTGATCGACCGAGACCTGAGCCTGCTGCTGGTCCATTTGCTGGTCCTGCGCACGGTCGGGCTCTGCTTCGGCGTCATCGCCTTCGCTCTCGTCATCGCCGTTGGACTCGGGGTTTTCCTCGTCGTCCTGGGGCTGATCCTGAGCTTCTTCGTCCTCGTTCTCGTCGTCCAGCTGGTCGGGGTCTTCGCCAAGCTGGTCGCCGTAGCCGAGATCGGTGATGAATTTGCGCGCGAATTTGGCAAAGGCCTGCTGGTCGGACAGAACCTCGTTCAGATCACCAAGGGTGTCGGCGCCCTGACCCTCCAGATACTCGCGCCACAGGTCCAGCGCGTTGTCGGCACCTGCAGGCAGGTCGCGGCCGGTGGCCAGCGTGCGCACCAAATAGCCGGCGGCCACGGACAGGGGCACGTCCTTGGCGTCGGTGATTTGTTCGTAGGCGCGGGTGCGGGCCTCGTGGGCGATCTTGGCGTCGATGTTGCCAGCGGTGCCGGGCATGTCGCGGGCGCCCATGGCCTCGCAACGGGCGATCTCCATGGAGTCATAGATGCTGCGTGCCAGCTCACCCTGAGGCATATAGCGGGCCCCCACAGCGGCGTCGTGGTAGCG
Organism: Donghicola mangrovi; assembly: GCF_013377535.1. GTDB lineage: Bacteria > Pseudomonadota > Alphaproteobacteria > Rhodobacterales > Rhodobacteraceae > Donghicola > Donghicola mangrovi. Next base: position 222,149 of record NZ_JABCJE010000003.1, read on the forward strand.
GTGGCGCAGGGCCAGCGCATCGGCGGTACCGCGGGCCAGCAGAACCTCGTCGCGGGTCATACGGCGGGACACCTGCGGCAGTCGCATGGTGTCGCCGTTCATGCCAGCGGGATCGACCGAATAGCTGACCGTCAGATCGGGGTTGTCCGCCAGCACGCGCGTGGCCTCGGCCAGCGCCTTTTTGAAAGGATCGGCGGGATTGTCGGACTTCTTCATGGGGTCAGCCTTCGCAGGTCGAACTTCTATCCTGCGCAACCTAGACCCCTAAAGCGGGCTTGACCATAGCACACCCCTAAATCCCTATGACAAAAGCAGTCCTTCGCATTCCTTTATGCGCGTTTCGAGAAGGTCAGAGGCGCGTTCGACCCGTCCCTGATCAACGGAATATTGCACTTCGGTCAACAGATGCGCGACTTCGGACCAGCCGATGGCGCGCCACTGTTTGGGCATGACCTCGGGCATATCCTCGGCTAAGGCGTCGGGCATGATCGCTTCGACCAGGGTCTGGAAGCCCTGAACCTGATCGCGCATCGTATCTCTTCGGTTCCGGTCCATCTCGCGATGATCCAGAGACATGGCTTCTAGGCGGCCCGCGCATGTGGCGAACAACTGGACCCGTTGGTGGGCCCAAAAGGGAAGTGCGGAGGGTGCTGACCCGAACATACACAACAAGGCCACAGCACCAGTCCGGCATAGGGCATTGTGTTTCATGTAACAAATTTATGTCACATGCGGATTTTGGCAAATACAGGCTTTCCGGCAAATGCCATATCCAAAAGGCGAGTGCCGCAAACGTGATCCAACAAAAAAGCCGCCCGTTGCGGGGCGGCTTTGGAATGTCGGTTTTTCAGAGCCTTAGCTCATCGCGACGCTTGCTGCACTTTCGGGCAGTTCTTCGTTGAAGAGTCGCTGATAGAACTCTGCCACGGTCTGGCGCTCTAGCTCGTCGCACTTGTTCAGGAAGGTCAGGCGGAACGCGTAGCCGACATTGCGGAAGATCTCTGCGTTCTGGGCCCAAGCGATGACGGTACGGGGGCTCATCACGGTGGACAGATCGCCCGACATAAAGGCTTTGCGGGTCAGGTCCGCAACGGTGACCATCTGTTTGATGGTCTTGCGGCCCGCCTCGGTGTTGTAGTGGGGGTTCTTGGACAGAACGATGTTGGTTTCCGCGTCGATCGACAGATAGTTCAGGGTCGCGACAAGGCTCCAACGGTCCATCTGCGCCTGGTTGATCTGCTGGGTGCCGTGATAGAGGCCGGTGGTATCGCCAAGGCCCACGGTGTTCGCGGTGGCGAACAGACGGAAATAGGGGTGCGGCTTGATGATCTCGTTCTGGTCCAGAAGGGTCAGCTTGCCGTCGGTTTCCAGAACACGCTGGATCACGAACATCACGTCTGCACGGCCCGCATCGTATTCGTCGAACACGATCGCGACGTTGTTGCGCAGCGCCCAAGGCAGGATGCCCTCGTGGAATTCGGTGACCTGCTTGCCGTCCTTCAGCTTGATCGCGTCCTTACCGATCAGGTCGATCCGGCTGATGTGGCTGTCGAGGTTGACGCGCACGGTGGGCCAGTTCAGGCGGGCGGCAACCTGTTCGATGTGGGTCGATTTACCGGTGCCGTGATAGCCCTGAATCATCACGCGGCGGTTCTTTTCGAAGCCGGCGAGAATGGCCAGAGTGGTATCGGGGTCGAACTTGTAGGTCGGGTCGAGCTCGGGGATACGGTCGTTTTCTTCGGCAAAGCCGTGCACGATCATGTCGGTGTCGATGCCGAATACGTCGCGTACCGAAATCTGTTCGGTCGGTTTCACCACAGCTGCTTTGCGGTCGCCCATAGCTGTCACCTTCTTGCTTTCAAACCATCACTTGCGTGGTGCACCATAATGCGCGGAGCCACAAGGGGAAGAGGTATTTGTGCGCTAACAGCGCGGCAGATTGGTGACGGTTTGCCTATGGGATAGGGTTTGCCTGTGGCGTGCGTGGTGCCGTGAGTATTTGGGCAAAGAAGAAGCAACGGGACGGTTCGGGATGTGAAAAGGCCGCCCGGGGGAGGGGCAGCCTGATCGCGGTTATTTGAAGTTCCGGCTGTCCTTGATCTGGTCCCAGGCCCAGACAACCTCTTGTAGTTTTTCCTCGTCCGAGCGGTCGCCGCCGTTCATGTCGGGGTGCAGGACCTTGATGAGGGCCTTGTAGGATTTGCGCACCTCGGCCTTGGTCCAGTGGTCCTTGGCCTCGAGGATCTCGATCGCTTTGCGTTCGGTCGGGGGCAGTTTGCGGGTGTGCCCGTTGGCCGATTTGCCGGGGTTGCGGGTCGCGTTTTTGCCTAGAACCTGGTGGGGGTCCTCGATGCCCAGACGGGCCCAGGCGCGCTGCTCGGGGTCTGCGATCGGCTTGGTGGTGCGTTCCCAGACGCGGTCCTTGCTGCGCTGTGCGTTCAGCTCGGCCTCGGTGGTGCCGTCAAAGAAGCTCCACTGCTGGTTATATTCGCGCACGTGGTCCTTGCAGAACCACAGGTATTCATCCAGCACGTCCGGTGCGCGGGGCGCGCGGTATTTGCCGGCTTCGTTGCAGCCGTCCTTTTCGCACAGTCTGGTCGAGGTTTCCGACGCGCCAGACATCCCGCGGCGACCGCGCGGGTTCTTCTTCTTGGCGTTGGAAACGGACATATCGAAACCAAAGGGGTCGTCGCGTTTGATCATGGGGATTCCCTTTTCGACTCGGACGAGAGAGTTTAAACCGACTGACGCCGGATTGAAGGGGTTACGAGAAAAAAATGTCAGAATATGTGGGGCCGGTAGCGGCAGAGATGCGGGCGAGACTGGAAGCGGCATTCGCGCCGCAAGTTCTTGAAATTCATGATGATAGTGAAAAGCATCGTGGTCATGGCGGCTACCGCGAAGGGGGCGAGAGCCATTTCAATGTCACGCTCGTCAGCGCGGCCTTTGCCGGTCAGAGCAGGGTGGCCCGCCACCGTGCCGTCCATGCGGCGCTGGGGGCGGACCTGATGGAGAAAATCCACGCTTTGGCCCTGAACCTGAGCGACAAGCCCTGATTAACGCAGGGTTTTCTTGGGCGCGGCGAACAGGCGCTGCGCCCGGGACATCAGAACGCTGTTTGGCTCTTCTTCGCGGACAACCACGGGCTCGTCGGGCTCGAATTCACGGATTTCTTCGGCCTGTTCGACGGTGACCTTGGCGTTGCTCAGGCGGGGCGACAGACGCACGTTGGTGATCGTGGTCTTGGTGCGCTCGGCCTTGGCGGGCTTGTCTTCTTTGGGCTCTTCCACGGGGGCTGCGGTGACCACAGGCGCGGGGGCAGGGGGCGCCGCTTTGGGCGCCTTGAGCGGAGCGGGCTCGATGATGGTGGTCGCCTTAGGGGCTTGAACTTCCACAACTTCTTCGGCGATCTCGCGGCGGAACACCAGCAGGGTCTGGAAGGTCGTTTTGGTGCCGCGCAGGCCCTCGCGGACCTCCATGGGCAGGGTGTCGGCGCGGTGATACATCCAGCCGTCCTGCGCCAGATCGTTCATCAGCTCTTCGACCGCATAGGCGAAACGCGCCTCGTTGGTTTTGATACCGGGGGCCTTCTGGCCCTTGGTCGGAGCGGGAATCACGCGGAATTCATACTGCGCCATGGCAACTGTCCTCTGTAAACCGAGGCCGCTGTATAACGACATGAAGGACACCCGCCAAGGGTTCGCGGACGGGTTCACACAACTTTGCGGAAGGTTGCCGATGGGGTCCGGCAGGCGGGTTAATCAGAGGTTACACCTGATCTGGCGAAAAGGGGTGTAAGGCCCTGATTTTACGACAAAAGGCAGGGCTGTTTTGCGTATGGTTTACGTATGGGGGACGTCGGTACGTTTTTGGGTGAGTTGGGGGACGGATTTAGGGGGAATGGAACGGCGTTCCTAGCGAAATTAACTTTCATTGATGTAGATTATTTGGGGTAAGGTGTTGGGGGCAGAATGTGTCCAAATTTCAATAGGTATTTTGCATTCAAGGTCTCGAGCTTCCCTCTCGATCTTTTCAATGCGGTCCTCTGCACGCCATCCGAATATAAGGTATATTGCTCTCTGATAGCCAACGTATGCCAAAAATTTTTCGAAAGTCTGTAAGTCTTTTTGGATGCCAGATTTTTCTAAGTTTGAAGATTTGACTTCGATTATTGCGTAGTTGTTGGCCATGCTTCCTGGAGTGTGGACAAGAAGATCTGGGATTTTGTTGGCTGCTCCCAGATTCGTAAGTAAAGGATGAGCCCTTTTGTCTACTTCTCCGTTCAAGATGAACTGGCAGTCTTTGGGCCAGAGCAGTCTCATTTGATGATATAATTCGTAGCAGTAAACGCGCTCTCTGTAGACTGGACTGCCACCGTCAATGGGTAATTGAAAATAACATTCATTAATGTTGAGAATAGCTTGGCGCAAAATCTGATATAATTCTTGCACGAGATAACCCCTGTTCTTGAGTAAGGGTAAGAGTGCGCTATTTTGGAACAAGAAAAAAGGCGCCCCAATCGGAGCGCCTTTCGCATTTCCAGCTTTCGCCAATAATCAGAGGCCCAGTTTGGCCATGACCAGATCGTTGACCGCTTTGGGGTTGGCTTTGCCGCCGGTGACTTTCATCACCTGACCCACAAACCAGCCCGCCAGTTTGGGGTTGGCTTTGGCCTTTTCGACCTGCGCGGGGTTGGCTTCGATCACTTCGATCACGGCGGCCTCGATGGCGCCGGTGTCGGTGACCTGCTTCATGCCGCGCTCTTCGACGATGGCTTCGGGGTCGCCGCCTTCGGTGTAGACGATTTCAAACAGATCCTTGGCGATTTTGCCCGAGATCGCGTCCGAGGAAATCAGGCCGACGATCTTGCCCAGTTGTTCGGGCGAGACGGGGCTTTCGGTGATGTCCTTGTTGTCTTTCTTAAGGCGGCCAAAGAGTTCGTTGATGACCCAGTTGGCGGCCAGTTTGCCGTCGCGGCCAGCGGCCACGGCTTCGAAGTAGTCGGCGGCCTCGACCTCGGCGGTCAGGACAGAGGCGTCGTATTCCGACAGGCCCAGTTCGGTGACAAAGCGGGCTTTCTTCTGGTCGGGCAGCTCGGGGAGCGATGCGCGGATGTCCTCGATGAAGCTGTCGTCGATTTCCAGCGGCAAGAGGTCGGGGCAGGGGAAGTAGCGGTAATCGTGTGCTTCTTCCTTGGAGCGCATGGAGCGGGTTTCGCCCTTGTCCGGATCATAGAGGCGGGTTTCCTGATCGACTTTGCCGCCGCCCTCGACGATCTGGATCTGGCGACGTGCCTCGTATTCGATGGCCTGCTGGATAAAGCGCATGGAGTTCATGTTCTTGATCTCGCAGCGGGTGCCGAGGTGGCCGAAATCGCCGGTTTCGATGAACTTCTCATAGGCGCCCTGACGGCAGATCGAGACGTTCACGTCGCAGCGCAGGTTGCCGTTCTGCATGTTGCCGTCGCAGGTGCCGAGGTAGCGCAGTATCTGGCGCAGTTTGCCGACATAGGCCGCAGCCTCTTCGGGGCCACGGATGTCGGGGCGGCTGACGATTTCCATCAGCGCGACGCCGGTGCGGTTCAGGTCCACGAAGGACATGTTGGGGTCCATGTCGTGGATCGACTTGCCCGCGTCCTGCTCGAGGTGGATGCGTTCGATGCGCACGCGGCGGGCGACGCCGGGGCCCATGTCCACGATGATCTCGCCCTCGCCCACGATGGGGTGGTAGAGCTGGCTGATCTGGTAGCCCTGCGGAAGGTCGGGGTAGAAGTAGTTCTTGCGGTCAAAGGCCGACCACTTGTTGATCTCGGCGTTGATGCCAAGGCCGGTGCGGACCGCCTGCGCGACGCAGAATTCGTTGATCACGGGCAGCATGCCGGGCATGGCCGCGTCCACGAAGGCCACGTTGCTGTTCGGCTCTGCGCCGAATTTGGTCGATGCGCCCGAGAACAGTTTCGCGTTCGAGCTGACCTGCGCGTGCACCTCGAGACCGATGACCAGTTCCCAATCGTATTTGGCACCGGCGATGACTTTGGGTTTCGGGGGCTCGAAGGTCAGATCAAGCATGGGGGCCTCGTTTGGCTAACGGAATCCAATGGGAGGCGCGGGTGCGCCTGCTGTTGGCAGAGGGATTAGCCCATGCGTGCGGGGGGATCAACGGGCGTGGTGTTTTTGCCAGCCTTAGCCCAGCTGTTTCACCCATTTCGGACGGCGGGTGTTCTGCCAGAGGTCCACGGTGGGGGCATAGCGGCCGCCCAAAGCCAGCGTTGCCTCGCGCAGCATCTCGATCCCCTCTTCCGAGCGGACGGGCAGGGCGCGGGCCGAAATCGGCTCGCCCACGGTGATGCGGAAGGGTTGGCGGTGCTTGTTGAGCGTCTCGTGGAACAGGGTGATGTCGCGCAAGGTCGGGTGGATGAAGTCGAACAGATAGAACAGCGCCGAGTTGCGGGCGCGGATGTTCACCGGAATGACGGGCAGGTCGAACTTGCGGGCGATCATGGCGGCGGATGCCATCCACGGGCGTTCGTGCAGCTTCAGGCCGCGGCGCTTGGCCAAGCGGCCCGAGGGGAAGATCACGCCGATCCGGCCTTCGTCCACGGCCTTGCGGGTATAGGCCATGGTTTCGCGGGTTTTGGCGTGGCTGCGTTTCTCGTGCCGCCATTCGACGGGCGCAATCATGCTGCCGAACTGGGGCAGAATGCGCAGGATGTCGGAGTTGGCGTAGAAATAGGCATCCTCGCGGACGCGGGCGATCACGTCCTGAAGGATGATCCCGTCGGCGATCCCCGTGGGGTGGTTGGCCACGATCAGGGCGGGGCCAGAGGTGGGCAGGTTGGCAAGGCCCGACACCTCGACATCGCGGGCCAGAAGGCCAGCCATGTGGCGCATGATCTGCTTGGCAGGCAGGTCACGCACCTGAGTTCCGATCCGCAGGGTACGGTCGTAGCTGAGCATCCCGTTCAGGATGGCACGGGCGGCGCTTGTTCCGAAGCGGTCCGCAAATAGCCACGGGGCGCGTTCGGCAATCAGGGGATCAATGCGGTCTTTCATGTCCGATCAGACACCAGAAAATCTTGAACTAAATGTGACAACCCGTTTGGGCGACAGTCTGTTCCCCAAAGCTATCGAAATCGGAGGTCACAGGCAAAGCACCTTTGGGCGCGATGCCTGTGATGGGCGGTCTTATGCCGCCAGGATGCGTCCGACCATCTCGGTCACGTCGCGGGACAGGTCCGGTTTGGCGGCGATCCGTTCGAGCTGTTCGCGAATCATCGCCTGGCGATCGGCGTCATAGCGTTTCCACGTGTCGAAGGCGCTGCACATGCGGGCGGTGGTCTGGGGGTTCACGGTGTCCAGCTTGATCAGCCAGTCCGCCATGATCCGGTAGCCATCGCCCGACGGGTGGTGGAAGCCCGCCGGATGCCCCGAGAGCGCCCCGAAAACCGCGCGGAAGCGGTTGGGGTTCTTCATATCGAAATCGGGACGGGCGGTGAGGGTCTCCACGACCTGCGCGGTGTCCTCGGGCTCTGCCAGCATGACCTGCAGGCCGAACCATTTGTCCATCACCAGACGGTCCGCGTGCCACTGCTGCTCGAATTTGCCGAGGGCATCGGCGCCGGTGCCTGCGCGGATCAGGCAGGACAGGGCCGAGAGCTGCTGGGTCATGTTGTCGGCCGCGTCATACTGGGCCTGCGCCGCCGCGCCTTGGTCGAGTTTGGACAGCAGGGACAGGGCGGTGTTGGCCAGCGCCCGTTTGCCCGATTGCTCGGCGTTGGGCTGGTAGGGCTCGGTGACGGTGTTGGATGCCAGCAGCGCGGGCAGGTCATCGGCCATGTGTTCCGCGATGGCGCGGGACAGGGTTTTGACCGCCGTATAGATCGCGATGGGGTCGGGGGTGACACCGCTGGCGAACAGGGTCTGGGCGATGTCGTCCTGACTGGGCAAGGCCATCGCCAGCGCGCGGAAGGCCGGGTCAAGCGTGTCGTCCAGCGCCATCTGACGGAGGGCATCAAGGAAGCCGGTGTCGGGGTTCGTCCCGTCGGTGACCATGCGGACCAGCACGTCTTTGGCCAAGGCACGACCTGCCTCCCACTTGTTGAAGGGGTCGGTGTCGTGGGCCAAGAGGAACGCACGCTCGCCGTTATTGGTGTCGCGGTGCAGGATCACAGGCGCGCTGAATTCGCGCAGGATCGAGGGGATGGGGCGTTCGGTCAGATCTTCGAAGCTGAAGGTCTGCTGGGCCTCGGTCATTTCTAGCAGAGTCGTTGGGACGATTTCGCTGCCGTCATGGGCCAAGAGGCCGACGGCAATCGGGATCACCAGCGGCTCTTTGGTGGGCTGGCCGGGGGTGGGCTTGGTCTCTTGGGTGAAGTGCAGGTTGTATTTGCCGTTCACCCATTCCTCGGTCACGGTCAGGTGGGGGGTGCCCGCCTGCGTGTACCAGCGTTTGAATTGGGTCAGGTCGCGGCCGGTGGCATCCTCGAATACCGTGATCCAGTCTTCGATGGTGCAGGCCTGACCGTCGTGACGCTGGAAGTACTGGTCGAGCGCGCGGTAATAGTCGGTCTCGCCCACCAGACGTTTGAGCATCCCGATGACTTCGGCGCCCTTTTCATAGACAGTCGCGGTGTAGAAGTTGTTGATTTCCTGATAGGATTCGGGGCGCACATTGTGGGCGAGGGGGCCTGCGTCCTCTCGGAACTGGCGGCCGCGCAGCATCAGGACGTCGCTGATGCGTTTCACCGGCGCTGACCGCATGTCCGAGGTGAATTGCTGGTCGCGGAAGACGGTCAAACCCTCTTTCAGACAGAGTTGGAACCAGTCGCGGCAGGTGATGCGGTTGCCGGTCCAGTTGTGGAAGTATTCGTGGGCGATGATGCCTTCGATACGCTCGAAATTGGCGTCGGTGGCGGTTTCGGGGCTGGCCAGAACGGCGGAGGAGTTGAAGATGTTCAGCCCCTTGTTCTCCATCGCGCCCATGTTGAAGTCGTCCACGGCGACGATGTTAAAGAGGTCGAGGTCGTATTCACGGCCATAGACATCCTCGTCCCATTTCATCGAATCCTTCAGGGCCTGCAGGCCGAATGCGGTTTTGCCTTCGTCACCGGGGCGGACCCAGAGGTTCAGTTCGACCTGACGGTCGCTGCGGGTGGTAAAGGTGCCCGAAGTGGCGCGCAGATCGCCTGCGACCAGTGCAAAGAGATAGGCGGGCTTGGGCCACGGGTCATGCCATTCGGCCCAGCCGGTGCCCTGATCCACGGGGTTGCCGTTGGACAAGAGGACGGGCAGGTCGCCTTCGATCCGGACGTGGAAAGGGGCCATCACATCGGGGCGGTCGGGGTAGTAGGTGATCTTGCGAAAACCCTCGGCCTCGCACTGGGTGCAGTACATGCCGTTCGACATATACAGACCCTCGAGCGCGGTGTTGGTGGCGGGGCTGATCTCGACCTCGGCTTCCCATGTGAAGTCATGATCGGGGACTTCGGCGGTCAGGCCGTGGGCGGTGATTTCGGGGTTGGCGTCGTGTCCGTCGATGCGTGCGCTGATCAATTTCAGCTGTTCGCCGTGCAGGAAAAAGGTGCGGTCGGTGGCGTCGGGGTTGGGCACGAAATGGATGCGGCTGATGACGCGAGTGGCCTCTGGTGCAAGGCGGAAGGTCAGGCTGACCTCGTCGATCAGAAAGGCGGGGGGCGTGTAATCTGCCAGATAAAATGTCTGGGGCGCGGCGTCTTTCATCGCTTCTCCTATGGGTATTCGAGGTCCGAGTGGGAACCTGTCCCTGACTGTATGTGTTGTTTTGGGGAATGGAACACCCAACACAGATCAAAGGAGATTTTTCTGATGTCTGCACCGGACACCAACCTTGAAAGCCAGAAGAACCAACATAAACCCAGTCTGTGGGGCATCGGCGCCGCGGTGACATTCGGCGTGGCGATGATCGCGATCATCGTTTTCGTGTCGGTCGGCGCCAATGAACAGGTCGCCGAGGATGGCGCCCCGACCGATACCGCCCCCGCCGCTGTGGGTGTGAACTGATCAGGGGGCCTGATGGCCGTAATCGTCTGGTTCAAAAGAGATTTAAGGGTGAGCGATCATCCTGCGCTGACCTATGGGGCGGCGCGGGGCGATGTGCTTGCCCTTTATGTTGTTGAGCCGGAGCTTTGGGCGCAAAGCGATGCGTCGGGGCGGCAGTGGGCCTTTGTGCTGGAATGCCTGCGGGAGTTGCATGTGGCGCTGAAGCGGCTGGGCGTGCCCTTGTGTATTCGGGTCGGGGATGCGGTTGCGGTTCTGGAGGATTTGCGCGGGCGTCATGGTGTGACCGAGGTGGTCGCCCATGAGGAAATCGGGAACGGTTGGACCTATGCCCGTGATTTGCGGGTGGGGGACTGGGCGCGGCGCTCTGGCGTGCGGTTTGTGGAACTGCCCCAGACCGGCGTGGTGCGGCGGCTGAAATCCCGTGATGGCTGGGCCGGTTTGCGGGACGGGTTCATGGGGCAGGGCGTTTTGCCGGTGCCTGTGGGCTTGCGCGGGGTGATGGCGGCGTCGGACCCGATGCCGGATTTGGGCTTGGTCGACGCCTGCCCGGTTCGGCAAAAGGGCGGGCGCGCCGAGGGGCTGGCCCTCTTGGACAGTTTTCTGGCCGTTCGCGGGGAGTTTTATCAGCGGCAGATGTCGACGCCCCTTCAGGGGGCGGTCGCCTGTTCGCGGATTTCACCCCATCTGGCGTGGGGTACTTTGTCGGCGCGAGAGGCCGAAGGGGCGGGTGCTGTGCGCCGCCAATCGGCTGCGGGCGCGTGGAAGGGGTCCTTGCGGGCGTTTGAATCGCGTTTGGCGTGGCGGGACCACTTCATGCAGAAGCTCGAGGATGAGCCCGCCATTGAACACCGCGCCATGCACCCTGCCTATGAGGGGCTGCGCGGGGATGATGCGGACCTGCGCCGCGCGTGGGAAAGGGGCGAGACGGGGCTGCCATTTCTGGACGCCTGTATGCGGTCGCTGGCGGCGACGGGCTGGCTGAACTTCCGGATGCGGTCGATGGTGATGGCGGTGGCCAGTTACCATCTGTGGCTGGATTGGCGGCTGACGGGGGCGCATCTGGCGCGGCAGTTCACGGATTACGAGCCGGGGATCCATTGGTCTCAGGTCCAGATGCAGTCGGGGACCACGGGGATCAACATTCCCCGCATCTATAACCCGATCAAACAGGGGCACGATCAGGACCCGACGGGCACCTTTACCCGCGGCTGGCTGCCCGAACTGGCCGCTGTGCCCGATGCGCTGCTCCAAGAGCCTTGGCGCTGGGACGGGGCAACCAAGCTGGCCTATCCCGCGCCCGTGGTCGATGTGGCGCAGGCCGCCCGCGCTGCCCGTGACCGCATCTGGGAAATCCGCCGCGATGCGGGCCACGCCCCCGAGGCCGCCCGCGTGATCCAGCGCCATGCCAGCCGTCAGGACCGCGCGCGTCGGTTCGTCAATGATCGCAGCCCGCGCCGGCGGGGCGATTCCCGCCAGATGACCTTGGACCTGTGATCATGGGCAAAATGCGCCGCAAATCCGATCTGCCGTCCAAGGACTGCGCCACCTGCGGGCGCCCGTTCCTATGGCGTAAAAAATGGGCGAAGGTCTGGGAGGAGGTCCGCTATTGCTCGGACCGGTGCCGTGCCGAACGCCCCAAAGTCCCACAAAAGCCACAGGGCCAATAGCGCCAGATGCAGCCCGCAAATCCGGTTTAGACGGCGGGCAAAGGGCTGCTTGGTTGTCTTGTGGTTGAACACCTTTTGCGCGGCCTTGGCCCCCACGCTGCCCCCGATAAAGGCCATGAAAAGAAGGCGGAATTCAGGGGTGCGGCGCTTTTTCAGAATGGCGCGCAGCTTGTCCCAGCCGAACAGCAGAAATGTCAGGGCGTTCACGGCCAAATAGGCCAGCACGCCCCACGTGAACATACTCTGCCCTGCCAGAACGTCTAATCCCTGCACACCCGCACCTCACTTTGCGCACTTTGCGTAGGGCATGGAAAAGCCTACGTTTATATCAACCAACCGGAGGAACCCCATGTCCCGACCCGTTGTGGGCATCATCGGCAACCACGCGCTGCTCAACGAAAGCTACCCCGTCCATGCGGGCGGCACGATGAATTCCGAAGCCGTCGCCGATGTCTGTCATGCCCTGCCGCTGATCGTTCCCGCCGACCCGCGCTATGTCTCGGTCGAAGACCTGCTGGACACCTGCGACGGGTTTCTTCTGACGGGCGGGCGGCCAAACGTCCACCCCGAAGAATATGGCGAGGAATGGACCGAAGCCTACGGCACCCCAGACCGCGCCCGTGATGCGATCACCCTGCCGCTGGTGCGGGCCTGCGTCGAACGGGGCCAACCCTTCTTGGGCATCTGCCGCGGCTTCCAAGAGGTGAACGTGGCGATGGGCGGCTCTCTTTACCCTGAAATCCGCGACCTGCCCGGGCGCGACAACCACCGGATGCCCCCCGACGGCACGCTCGAGGAAAAGTTCGCCCTGCGCCACACGGTGACTTTCTCCGAAGGGGGGGTCTTTCACCGCCTGATGGGCGCCGCGCAGGTGCTGACCAACACGCTCCACGGCCAAGGGATCAAGGAACCGGGCAAGCGCATCGTGATCGACGGCCACGCCCCCGACGGCACCCCCGAGGCGATCTATGTGCGCGATGCGGCGGGCTTTACGCTGTCGGTGCAGTGGCACCCCGAATGGAATGCCTGCAACGATCCGGTCTCGCGCCCGCTGTTCCAAGCCTTTGGCGAGGCTCTGTGCAGCTGGCACAACCAGCGCCGCCCGTACAAACTCACGGCCTAAAGCGCGCCCGCTCCTTCAGCTTGGTAAAAATACCCCTGCCGGAGGCAACCGCCACCGGCCAAGGGCGCAATCCGCCCGATCAGGTCACAGCCGCCCGCAGCTTGTATTCCGGCGCGTCCCACAGGCGCTGGCCCATGACGTCTGCGATGATCTGAACCGCGCGGGTCACGTCATCCATCCCGATATAGAGTGGAGTGAAGCCGAACCGCATGATGTCGGGGGCACGGAAATCGCCGATCACGCCGCGGGCGATCAGGGCTTGCATGGCGGCGTAGCCTTCTTCGAAGCGGAACGACACTTGGCTGCCGCGCTGGGCGGGGTCTCGGGGCGAGGCGAGGGTCAGCATGGGGCAGGTGGCCTCGATCCCCGCGATAAAGGCTTCGGACAGGTCGATGGACGCAGCGCGAAGGGCGGTCATGTCCACGGTGTCCCAGATGTCCAGAGCGGCGTCCAAGGCGGCCAGTTGGATCACCGGTGGGGTGCCACAACGCATACGGGCGATTCCCTCGCCTGCGCGGTAGGCCTGTTCGAACGCAAAGGGCGCGGCGTGACCCAGCCAGCCTGACAGGATCGGGCGGGCCATGTCCGCGTGACGGGGCGCCACGTAGATAAAGGCGGGCGCTCCGGGGCCGGCGTTCAGGTATTTGTAGGTGCAGCCCACGGCGAAATCCGCATCCGCGCGGGTCAGGTCCACGGGGATCGCGCCCGCCGAGTGGGCCAGATCCCAGACGGTCAGCGCGCCGACCGCATGGGCCTGCGCGGTTAAAGCGGCCATGTCGTGTTTGCGGCCGGTGCGGTAATCAACCTCGGTCAGCATCAGGGCGGCGATCTCGTCGGTCAGGTGGGCGGAGACCTCTTCGGGGGCGACGACTCGGAGCGCGTAGTCGGGGCCAAGGGCGCCGAGCAGGCCTTCGGCCATATAAAGATCCGAAGGGAAGTTTCCGCTGTCGGAAAGTACCACTTTCCGATCTGGCCGCATTTGCAGGGCGGCGGCGAGGGCTTGGAAGACCTTGATGGATAGGGTGTCGCCGACCATCACATGGCCCTCAGGGGCGCCGATCAGCCGCCCGATCCGGTCCCCGAGGGCGGCAGGTTGGGCCATCCATCCGGCCTTGTTCCAGCCCCCGATCAGCATCTGACCCCATTCCTCGGTCACCGTGCGGGCGATGCGGGTCGCGGTGGCGCGGGGCAGGGGCCCAAGGGAGTTTCCGTCCAGATAAACAAGCCCTTCGGGCAAATCGAACAGCGCGCGGGTGGCGGTGAAATCGGTCATGGGGACTCCTGTCGGCGGGTGCGGGGAATGGTGGCGCGGGGCAGGGCCACAGGCAAGGGCTGACGCGGCGATACCTCGGGCGCACAGGATTGATGCTGAAAAATGCAAAGTAGCGTCCAAAAGGTGCATTTCGGTCACGGAATTGCGACCTTCCGCCACGATCCGATGGTCTGACTTGCACCGATGCCGCTGTGCAGCAACACTGCGCCTGCATCGCAAAAGGAGGAGGGCGGCGTATGCGCAGATTTGTGCAGATCATCGATATTCCGCCTGTCTGGCTCGTGCTGGCCATTCTGGCCGCCCGTGTCATCGGACAGAAGGAACCGATGTGGCTGTCCTTTGGCGGCCAATGGGCCCAGCTGATGGCTGGCGTCCTGATCGGCGGGGGCCTGATCCTGATGGTTCTGGCCGTTTATGAAATGCGCCGCCAACGCACAACGCTCATGCCCCACCAAGAGGCCGACCATCTGGTGACCTCGGGGATCTTCAGCCGCAGCCGCAATCCCATCTATCTGGGCGACCTGCTGGTGCTGGCGGGCTTTGTTTTGCGATTTGATGCCGTGTTTGCGCTAACCCTCTTGCCAGTCTTTGTTTGGGTGATCGAACGTCGGTTCGTCATTCCGGAAGAAGATCGCCTGAGGAGAAAATTCCGAGCGGATTTCGCGCGATACTGTCATAAAACACGCAGGTGGATCTGATGAAATGCCGTCATAAAGATCATGAAAATTGCCTGCTTGTGAAATAATCTTGCGCAAGTTACACGAAAATCGTCCGTAACAGGCCTCTCCCAGAGGTGGTTACGTTAAGTGAAGGGGGACTATACCTGTGAAAATCGGGACACCAAAGGAAGTGTACGAGGGGGAACGTCGCGTTGCGATGACTCCTGACTCGGCACTCCAGCTGCAAAAGCTTGGGTACGAATGTGCCATCGAGACTGGCGCCGGCGCTGCTGCCGGTTTCTCGGATGCCGACTATGAAAAAGCCGGCGTAGAGATCCTGCCGACCGCAGCCCAGCTGTGGAAAGCCGTGGACATCGTCGCCAAGGTCCGTGAACCCAACGACACCGAAGCCAAGCGCCTGTCCGCTGGCCAGACCCTGATCAGCTTCTTCTGGCCCGCCCAGAACAAAGAGCTGCTGGAGCTGTGCCAATCGAAAAGCGCGAACGTCATCGCGATGGACATGGTGCCCCGCATCAGCCGCGCGCAGAAGATGGACGCTCTGTCGTCGATGGCCAACATCGCGGGTTACCGCGCGGTTATCGAAGCGGGTAACAACTTTGGTCGCTTCTTCACCGGTCAGGTGACTGCGGCAGGTAAAGTGCCCCCCGCGAAGGTTCTGATCGTAGGCGCAGGTGTGGCCGGTCTGGCCGCCATCGGTACCTCGACCAGCCTTGGCGCGATCACTCTGGCGTTCGACGTTCGTCCCGAAGTGGCTGAGCAGATCGAATCCATGGGCGCAGAATTCGTCTATCTGGACTTTGAAGAGCAGGCACAGGATGGCGCGGCCACCGGTGGCTATGCGGCTCCGTCCAGCCCCGAGTTCCGTGAAGCGCAGCTGAAAAAGTTCCGTGAACTGGCCCCCAGCGTCGATATCGTCATCACCACCGCCCTGATTCCGGGCCGTGATGCGCCGGTTCTGTGGACCAAGGATATGGTCGAACTGATGAAGCCCGGCTCGGTGGTCGTTGACCTCGCGGCTGAAAAGGGCGGCAACTGCGAACTGACCCAGAAGGATCAGCGCGTTGTTTCCGACAACGGCGTCATCGTTATCGGCTACACCGACTTCCCCAGCCGTATGGCTGCTCAGGCGTCGACCCTGTACTCGACCAACATCCGTCACATGATGACCGACCTGACCCCCGACAAGGACGGCAAGGTCAACCACAACATGGAAGACGATGTGATCCGTGGCGCGACCGTGACCCACGAGGGCGCGATCACCTTCCCGCCGCCGCCCCCCAAGGTAAAGGCCATCGCGGCCCAGAAGCCCAAGGAAAAAGCGCCGGAACTGACGCCCGAAGAAAAGCGTGCAGCCGAAGTCGCGGCCTTCAAAAAAGAGACCAAGACCCAGGTGACCCTGCTGGCCGTTGGCGGCGCACTGCTGCTGGCCGCTGGTCTGGTAGCACCCGCCAGCTTCATGCAGCACTTCATCGTGTTCGTTCTGTCGGTCTTCATCGGTTTCCAGGTGATCTGGAACGTCAGCCACTCGCTGCACACCCCGCTGATGGCTGTGACCAACGCGATCTCGTCGATCATCATTCTGGGCGCGCTGATGCAAATCGGCTCGGGCTCGTTCCTGGTGATCCTCCTTGCCGCTCTGTCGGTCTTTATGGCTGGCATCAACATCTTCGGCGGCTTCCTCGTGACACGGCGCATGCTCGCCATGTTCCAGAAATCGTAAGGAGTAGACGATTATGGAATTCGGTTTCACTACGGCGGCATATGTCGTCGCCGCTGTCCTCTTCATCCTGTCGCTGGGTGGCCTGTCGGGTCAGGAAAGCGCGAAGCGGGCTGTATGGTACGGTATCGTCGGCATGGCGCTGGCGATTGCGGCCACTCTGGTTGGCCCCGGTGCCGGTCTGTGGCTGCTGTCGATCCTGCTGATCGCAGGCGGCGGCACCATCGGTTACGTGGTCGCCAAGCGCGTCCAGATGACCGAGATGCCCCAGCTGGTTGCTGCGATGCACTCGCTGGTGGGTCTGGCGGCTGTGTTCGTCGGTCTGGTTGCTCATATCGAGCTGGGCCGCGTTCTGGGCATGACCGAAGAGCAGCGTCACGCTCTGGAAGGCTTTGGCGCGCTGCTGGCGCACAAAACCCCCGTCGAGCAGAACATCCTGCGCGTTGAGCTGTTCCTGGGCATCTTCATCGGTGCTGTGACCTTTACCGGTTCGGTCATTGCCTATGGCAAGCTGGCAGGCAAAGTGTCGTCGGCCGCAACCAAGCTGCCCGGCGGGCACATCCTGAACGCAGGCGCTGCGATCATCTCGCTGCTCTGCCTGTTCTGGTACTTTGGCACCGGCGGTTTCTTCCCGCTGGCGATCATGACCCTGATGGCGCTGTTCATCGGCTACCACCTGATCATGGGTATCGGCGGCGCGGACATGCCCGTTGTGGTTTCGATGCTGAACTCGTATTCGGGTTGGGCCGCGGCTGCGATCGGTTTCTCGCTGGGCAACGACCTTCTGATCGTTGTTGGCGCGCTGGTTGGTTCGTCGGGTGCGATCCTGTCCTACATCATGTGTAAGGCGATGAACCGTTCGTTCGTCAGCGTTATCCTTGGTGGCTTCGGCGGCACCACCGGTCCCGCAATGGAAGTCGAAGGCGAGCAGATCGCAATCGATGCAGACGGTGTTGCCACCGCTCTGAACGAAGCTGACAGCGTCATCATCATCCCCGGCTACGGCATGGCGGTGGCTCAGGCGCAGCAGTCGGTGTCGGAACTGACCCGCAAACTGCGCGCGGCTGGCAAAGAGGTGCGTTTCGCGATCCACCCCGTTGCAGGTCGTCTGCCCGGTCACATGAACGTTCTGCTGGCAGAGGCCAAAGTGCCCTACGACATCGTTCTGGAGATGGAAGAGATCAACGACGACTTCCCCGAGACCGATGTGGCCATCGTGATCGGTTCGAACGACATCGTGAACCCTGCCGCTCAGGAAGATCCCAACAGCCCCATCGCCGGCATGCCGGTTCTGGAATGCTGGAAGGCCAAGCAGGTGTTTGTGTCCAAGCGTGGTCAGGGTACCGGCTACTCGGGCATCGAGAACCCGCTGTTCTACAAAGAGAACACCCGCATGTTCTACGGCGATGCGAAAGCCTCGATCGACAGCCTGCTGCCGATGATCAAATAAGCAGAAATTTCGGGAGTTTTCCTGAAATGGGCCGCCCTCGGACACGGGGGCGGCTTTTTCTATGGGCGGGTTCTGTAGGCGAACGGATAGGGAGACTCTTTGATCGGGGTCAAAAACTGTGCAAATATAGCCCTGTGGATAACGGACATGCGCGCAAAGCAACCCTTGCGATTTTTGTTAGTGCTCCGAAAGTCTAAATAGCTTTAGCTTAAAGTCAGCAAAGGGCGGCCGTTAGAGAGGTCCATGGGACACAGTGTCCCGTAATCGTGACCCCGTACGGTGCTGCCTAGGTTTGCAGGTTTCCAAAGGCCTGCGTTGCGTTCCGCCCTTGTTCGGGCAGCAGAGGATTTTCGAAGGAACGCACTATGACTGTCTCGTATGAACTGCTCAAGCGTCTCGACCACAAGGCGGAAGTACTGGCCCAGTACAAACCCGCTGCCGTTCGCGAATGGGTGGTTGTCCTGACTGAAAATGGCAAGACCCGCGAACTGGTCATGCCCATGGCCCCCGACCTGCGCACCCTTGCGCGGATTGCCCCGAACGCTGTTCTGACCGAAGTCCATATGCGCAGCAAAAAGTCGCAGCCCGCAGGCGGAAACCCGTTTTTCGCGCAGAATTAATGGCTTAGGTGCGCGAAAGGTGTCCCGAAAGCTTCGGTATACAGTCGCGCACATATAACCCACTGAAATTGCGAACTATTTTCTTGATTGGCGAGCGGAAATCAGTAGCTTGCCTGCAAAGATAAAAGGTTCGCATATGAATACCATTCCCGACCACCCGTTGCGCTATGCGCTTGCGAACGAGCTGCACGCGCGCCCGTTCCCGATGCTGACCGCGCCGTGCCGCGCGATCTTTCTGGCCATCAAGCACGAGAAGGACGCCGCCAACCGCAACAAGTCGCAGGACCGCGATCATCTGATCGCCCTGCTGGACCGTTACGGCGCGCCCCATCCGCAGCCCGGTGCCACCCATTGGTCGGGCGAGATCGGCAAGCATGTCCTGAAATGGGAACAACACACCGAATTTGTGACCTTTACCGTGTTCCTTGAGGGGCTGGGGGAGCGCGCGTTCGATCCCGT
Source organism: Donghicola mangrovi (assembly GCF_013377535.1). Lineage (GTDB taxonomy): Bacteria > Pseudomonadota > Alphaproteobacteria > Rhodobacterales > Rhodobacteraceae > Donghicola > Donghicola mangrovi. The sequence continues at coordinate 241,175 of NZ_JABCJE010000003.1, forward strand.
TGATTTCGATGTCTTCCCCGAGGATTGGCTGAACGGATCGCCCGGTTTGCGGGTGACCTCGGCGATGATCCGCATCGAGCCGCGCCCCGAACCCGAGGAGGTCAGCCGCAAGGTCAACGACTGGTTCGTCGCCGAAAGTCTGGCGATCAGCAGCGTGCTGGATGATGCGGCCACGATTGCGGGCGATTTCCGGATCGATCCGGCGGGTCACATGCGATTCGTCATCTTCCCCGCCGCCCACACCGGCGAGCGCCGCATCGGCCGTATCTTGCAGCGTGTGTGCGAGATCGAGACCTATAAGAGCATGTCGATGCTGGGTCTGGCGCGGGTGCGGGCGATGGGGGATCAGCTGGGGCAGGTGGACAGTCGCTTGACCCGTCTGGTGTCGGATATGGCCGTGGCCAATCACGAACAGCCCGAAGAGACCCTGCACCAGCTGCTGGCGATCTCGGCCGAGCTGGAGAACCTGCAGGCGCAGGCGTCGTTCCGGTTCGGGGCCACGGGCGCCTACGAGGCGATTGTGAACCAGCGGATCGAGGTCCTGCGCGAGAGCCGCGTGGCGGGCCGTCAGACCTTTGCCGAGTTCATGATGCGCCGGTACGACCCTGCGATGCGGACGGTGAAATCCACCGAGCGCCGTTTGGCCAGCATGTCGGACCGCGCCATTCGCGCCGCGCAGCTGCTACAGACCCGTGTGGATGTGGACCGATCCGCGCAGAACCAGGCCCTGCTGGAAAGCATGGATCGCCGCGCCGACCTGCAACTGCGCCTGCAAGAGACGGTCGAAGGGCTGTCGGTCGTGGCGATCAGTTACTATGCGGTCAGCTTGGCCAGCTATGTGCTGGCCCCGCTGGCCAAGGCCGTGCATCTGGAAAAGACCGAGCTGACGGCCTTGGTCACTCTGCCGGTTGTAGGGATTGTGTATCTGATGATCCGGAAAATCCGGAATCAGGTGCACTGACACGATCCAGCAGGCAGGCGGCGATCACGCCGCCTGCCGCGATGGACAGCAGAGCAAGGATCGCCGACAGGCCAAGGGTCGGCACCCCTGCCAGGCCTGCGCCGATGGTGCAGCCGCCGGCCAGTACGCCGCCAAAGCCCATCAGAACGCCTCCGGTGATGTAGCGGCCCATCTGCGCGGGGGCCTCGAACCCTTGCCATTCAAAGCGGCGGCCGATGAGGCTGGCCACCAGAGCGCCCGCCAGAACACCGCCCACGAGGCCCGCGCCAAAGGTCGGCTCGACCGCGGTGCTGGCGATCACGTAGAACAGGCTGTCGGCCACAGGCGCGGTAAAGGCGAGGCTTTCCAGCGCGATGGGGTCGAATTCATCCAGCAGGACATAGCCGGTGCCGACCCACGCGGCGGGCACCAACAGGCCCAGAACCGCCCCCGCGATCAGGGTCAGGGGATGCAGGCGGGAAGTCAGCGCATAGGCCAGCGCAGGGACCGCAATCACCAGCGACCAGACCAGAGCGCCGCCGGGCAGGTCGGCCAAGGTGCCGATGCCCAAATCGTTGGTCAGGCCGGACAGAGCGGTGCGGGCAGGGGCCAGCACGCCCTTCATCGCGGCGTGGGCGGTGACGGCGAAGACCAGCATCACGGTCAGCGCGCGCAGGTTGCCGGTGGCGGTCAGGACGGTCAGGCGGGTGATGCAGCCGCGGGTCAGGACCATGCCGGTGCCAAAGGCCAGACCGCCAAGGATAATCGCCAGAACGGGCAGGGCAGTGGTGGTAAAGCGGTGGCCGTCAAAGCTGATCAGGCCCGAAAGGACCGCGCCTTGGGTACCCAGAACAGCGATCCCCAGCGCCCACAGCCACAGGCCAGCGGCGCTGCGACGTTCGCCAGCAGGGCCCGCGACCGCACGGCGAAAGCAGAAACGGGTCGGCTCGGCCAGAAGGCCGAAGACCACGCCAATGGCCAGTGCCAGCCAGATGCTGGCTTCGCGCGGGGTAACGTCACCCAGACCCAGTTGTTCAAACATCGCTTCACCTTTGGAAAACGGGAATTTGTTCTGGAATGAGGGCGAAAACCCGCTCTGGCAAGCTCCGTCTTATAGTGCGTGGGGAGTCATGCTGGAATGTTGTTCCGATTGGGGCGGGCGGCTTGGGACGGGCGTTGTGTCCGGCCTGCTGTCGGGTGATGCTGGTTTTGCGGGCGCTTGGGCGCGGCGTGTGATGTCCTTTTCTGCCGGAAAACTTGGAAGTCGCGCAGCGCGGGCATAGGTTGCCCCCATACTAAATCGGAGAGCGTTATGCCGTTGAAGAATCGGTTCGCCGAAATGTTGCCAGAGATCACCGCTTGGCGACGAGACTTTCACGCCAATCCCGAGCTGCTGTTCGACGTGCACCGCACCGCCCAAGTGGTGGCGGATCGCCTGCGCGCGTTCGGCTGTGACGAGGTCGTGACAGGCATCGGGCGCACCGGCGTGGTGGCCGTGATCAAGGGGCGGGCCGAGGGGCGCACCATTGGCCTGCGGGCCGACATGGACGCGCTGCCGATCACCGAGGCGACGGGCAAGCCCTATGCCAGCACCTACCCCGGCAAGATGCACGCCTGCGGCCATGACGGGCACACCAGTATGTTGCTGGGGGCTGCGAAATATCTGGCCGAGACGCGGAATTTCGCGGGCACGGCGGTGGTGATTTTCCAACCCGCCGAAGAGGGCGGCGGCGGCGGCCGCGAGATGTGCGAGGACGGGATGATGTTCCGCTTCGGCATCGACGAGGTCTACGGGATGCACAACTGGCCGGGCGTTCCGGCGGGGACGTTCGCGATCCGGCCCGGCGGGTTCTTTGCCGCGACCGACCAGTTCGAGGTGGTTCTGCAAGGGCGGGGCGGTCATGCCGCTAAACCCCATGAAACCATCGACCCGATCGTGGTGTCGGCCCATGTGGTGACGGCGCTGCAGACCATCGCCTCGCGTTCGGTGGACCCTGTGCAGCAGGTGGTGGTGTCTGTGACCTCGATCGAGAGCAGCTCCAAGGCGTTCAACGTGATCCCCGAGCAGGTGACCTTGCGCGGGACGATCCGCAGTCTGGATGACGATGTGCGCCATCAGGCCGAAGAGCGTCTGAAGATGCTGATCACCCAGACCGCTGCGGCCCACGGGGCCAGCGCCGATCTGCGGGTGCTGCGCGGCTATCCGGTGATGGTGAACACCCCCGCTGAAACCGAGTATGCGGCCGATGTGGCGCGGTCCCTGACCGGCCAGTGCGCCGAGGCCCCGCTGATCATGGGGGGCGAGGATTTCGCCTATATGCTGCGGGAACGTCCGGGGGCCTATATTCTGGTCGGCAACGGTGACAGCGCGCCGGTTCACCACCCCGAATACGACTTCAACGACGAGATTATCCCCGCCGGTTGCAGCTGGTTTGTGGGCATGGTCGAGGCCCGACTGCCGCTGACGGCGTAAAGCATTTGGGAACTTTTTGCCTGCGGATTGGTTGAGACTGCAATCGACGGTCGCAGGCAAAAAGGAGACCAAGTTATGGATATTATTCGTATTATCGCTGCAATCTTCCTGCCCCCTCTGGGTGTTTTCTTGCAGGTGGGCATCGGCAAACAATTCTGGATCAACATTCTGCTGACCCTGCTGGGCTATATCCCCGGTATCGTCCACGCGGTCTGGGTGATCGCAACGGTTGGACCGGATCATCGTCACGCATGATCACTGACAAACACTTCCAGAGGCTCGAAAGAGCTGAACGATTGGCGCGGTTGATGGACCGCGCCTTTCGCGTGCCGGGTACGCAGATCCGCTTTGGCTGGGACGCGATTTTCGGGGTGATTCCGGGGATCGGGGACAGCGTGGCGCTGCTGCCGTCGCTCTATATTATCGGGCTGGCGCGCGGGGCGGGGGCGCCGATGTCTGTGCTGCTGGAAATGGCGTGGAATATGGTGCTGGACTGGTTCATCGGGCTGTTCCCCTTGGTCGGGGACGTGCTGGACATCGGGTTCAAGGCCAACATCCGCAACGCCCGCCTGCTGCGCACCTATCTAGAGGGTGCGCGCACCGCTTGATTTGCCAAACCCTGTCCGGCGCGGTAAGGCGCAGGGCAAGACAGGTCAAAAAGCGGGGCGATCATGCAGCCGGCGAACATCATCTGCATCAAATGGGGCACTTTGTTCGGCCCCGAATATGTGAACCGCCTTTATTCCGGTGTGCGCCGGAACCTGAACGTGCCTGTGCGTTTCTTCTGCATGACCGAGCATTCCGAGGGCTTCCACCCCGATATCGAGGTTCTGGACCTGCCGAATGAGCCCTATCAGGCGGACATGGACGCGGCCTTGGCGGTGGCCAACCGTCAGGGGGCGATGCGCAAAACTTCGCTGTTCAAATCCGGTTTGATCCACGATCTGCAGGGGCCCATTTTGGGCTTTGATCTGGACGTGGTGATCACCGGCGATCTGACCCCGATCTGGGAGATGGCCCCCGGCAAGATCGCCATGCGCCACGACTGGGTCGAAAAGCGCAAGGGCCGCCCCACCGGCCACGGCAGCGTCTTCCGCTTTGATCCTGCGTTGCATGGTTACCTGTACGATGATCTGGCCGCCGACACATACAAGGTCGTCGAAGAGGCACGCGGATCGGAACAGCGCTACACCTCGCACAAGGGGATGGAGAAGGGCGATTTCGCCTATATCCCCGAGGATCTGGTGGTCAGCTTCAAATACGATTGCCTTGGTTTGCCTCCGGTGAACTATCTGCGCGATCCGATCCTGCCGGAGAACGCGCGGGTCGTGTGCTTCCACGGTCGACCCAAGATGCCAGAGGCTGTGGCGGGCTATAACGGGTCGTGGATCCGCCATTCGCGCCCCTGTGCGTGGCTCAAGGATCACTGGATCGACCGCGCCCGCGCCGATCTGGGGGACGCGTGGGCCTAACGCCCTTGTGAACGGCCCGTTCGGGGGCCTTGCTTTGTCCTGCCGGATGGTGCCACGATCCCCCGCAGGAGGAGCCCCTATGACCATATCCGACCGTTTCGACGACATCCCGGAACGCGCCCTGACGTGGCACCGCGCCGGTCGCGGCGCAGCCTTGGCCACTGTGGTGGAAACATGGGGCAGCGCCCCCCGCCGCGTGGGCAGTATGCTGGTGATCTCCGGCGACGGGGAAATGGCGGGCTCGGTGTCCGGCGGCTGTGTCGAGGGCGCTGTGGTCGTCGAGGCTATGGAGGCGCTTGAGGACGGCAAACCCCGCCTGTTGGAATATGGCGTCAGCGATGGCGATGCGTTTGCCGTGGGGCTGGCTTGCGGCGGCACGATCCGCGTGCTGGTGCAGCCCGTTGGCGCTGCGTTGCCCGAAGCAGTTCTGGCCGAACTTGTGGCCCACCGCGCGGCTCGCACGCCCGCAGCACTGGTCACGGGGCTCGATGGCGGCACACCCACGCTGGCGACCGAAGGCTACGCGCAACGCTTCCGGCTGGACCGATCCGGGGTCGAGGAGGACGGCACCACGTTCGTCGCCATCCACAACCCACCCCTGCAAATGGTCATCGTGGGCGGCGTTCACATCGCGCAGGCCTTGGTCCCCATGGCGCGCATCGCGGGGTTCGACCCGATCATTCTGGACCCCCGCGAAAGCTTTGCCAACGAATCCCGCTTCCCCGAAACCCGCATCGTCACCGACTGGCCGGACGAAGGGTTGGACCGTATCGGCATCCACGCCCGCACGGCCTTGGTCCTGCTGACCCACGACCCAAAGCTGGACGATCCGGCGCTGATGCGCGGCTTCGACAGTCCGGCGTTTTATATCGGGGCGCTCGGCTCGACCCGCACCCATGCCAAGCGGGTCGAACGGCTGACCGCCGCTGGCATCTCGGCCGACAACATCGCCCGACTGGACGCCCCCGTGGGCATGGACATCGGCGCCTCTGGCCCCGCTGAAATCGCTGTGTCGATCTTGGCCCAAGTCATCAAAACCCTGAGGCAAGGCTGATGCGGTTCGGCCCCGTTCCGCTGGATCAGGCGGTGGGCGCGGTGCTGGCCCATTCGGTCGGCACCGAATCCAGTCGTCTGCGCAAAGGCGCTGTCCTGACCGCCGCAGACATCGACACCCTGCGCCGCGCTGGCCTGACCGAGGTGATCGTGGCCCGCCTTGATCCCACCGATCTGGACGAAGACACCGCCGCTGAGCGTCTGGCAACCTCGGTCGCGACGGATGCCGTGCTGCTGACCGATGCCTTCACGGGGCGGGTGAACCTGCTGGCACCGGGGCCGGGAGTCGCCCTGATCGATGGGGCCGCCATTCAGGCCCTGAACAGCATCGATCCGATGATCACCTGCGCCACCGTCCCGCCGTTCCAGCAAATGGGGCAGGGGGGCATGATCGCAACGGTCAAAATCATCGCCTATGCGGTGGACCAGACCGACCTGACCCGCGCCGCTGCAGCCGCCGAGAACGCCATTTCCTTTGCCCCCGTGACCCTGCGCACCGCCGACCTGATCGTGACCGAAGTCTCGGGCGGCCCCGGCCTAGCTGGCCAAGACGCGATCGAAGGGCGCCTGAACGCCCTCGGTATCACCCTGAACACGGTCACAACCAGCGCCCACCGCACCGATGAATTGGCCGAGCACATCAGAAACAGCCAGTCCGATCTGGTGCTGATCCTGACGGGCTCTGCCACATCGGACCCGAACGATGTGGCCCCCGCCGCCCTGCGCAGCGCGGGCGGCACGGTGACCCGCTTTGGCATGCCCGTCGATCCGGGGAACCTGCTGTTCCTTGGCCAAATCGGCCAACGCCCCGTGATCGGCCTGCCCGGTTGCGCCCGTTCACCGGCCTTGAACGGGGCCGACTGGATCCTCGCCCGCATCGCCTGCGGCCTGACCGTCACCAATCAGGATATCGCGGCCATGGGCGTCGGGGGCCTCCTCAAAGAAATCCCGACCCGTCCGCACCCCCGCAATCGCCGCCTGCCCAAGGGCGCGCACGCCCCCGCCAAATAACCGCCCATCAGGCTTCTTTTTTGCGAAAAATACTCACGGCACTGTCCCCGACGCCGCCCAGAGCCCAAAGAAAAAGGCGCGCCCCAAAAAGGACGCGCCCCAAATTCTGATCCGGTAAAGCCGTAGCCTTATTTCGGAAGCGGACCGATCACCATGATCATCTGGCGACCTTCCATCTTGGGCATGTGCTCGACCTTGCCCAGTTCCTTGATGTCCGCTGCGACACGTTCCAAGAGCTCACGGCCCAGGTTCTGGTGCGCCATCTCGCGGCCACGGAAACGCAGGGTGACCTTAACCTTGTCGCCCTTTTCCAGGAACTTGACGACGTTGCGCATCTTCACTTCGTAGTCGTGGGTGTCCGTATTGGGACGGAACTTCACCTCTTTGACTTCGATGATCTTCTGCTTCTTGCGCGCTTCGGACTCCCGCTTTTGCTGTTCGTATTTGAACTTGCCGAAGTCCATGATCTTGCACACGGGCGGCTTGGCGTTCGGGGAGATTTCCACCAGATCGAGACCTGCCGCGACTGCCATGTCCAATGCCTTGGCAGGATGGATCAGTCCGACGTTTTCACCGTCGGCGCCAATCAGGCGAATCTCGGGTCCACGGATGGCGCCGTTGATACGGGGGCCAGTCTCGCGGGTGGGCGGCGCGTTATGCGGTCTGCGTCCTATGGCTGTGTTCCTTCAATCATGAACGGGAAATTGAGTGCGGAAACTAAGGCGAGTGCGCCCATCTTTCAAGCGCGTATTCGCCCATTTGCCATGATTTCTAGGGAATTCACCACTTGTGGGCCCCGTAATCACAGTTCGGGAACAACTGCGCGATCCACGCGTTAGGAGGGCATACGAAAGAGAGGATCACATTCATGAAGAATTTGGCAATCGCGCTGGTCGCCGTTCTGGTCATTCTAGGGGGCTACACGCTTTTCAAAGGTCCGGGCGAGGACGACATCCGCGAGGGCGTTTCCGAGAACGCCGCGGCCGCTCAGGCCAATGCCGAAGCCGCAGCGGACAAGACCGCCGAGGCTGTATCGGATGCGGGCCAGACCGTTGGTGCGGCCGCAAGTGACGCGGCAGATGCTGTGTCTAGCGTTGCAAATGACGCGGTCGAGGCCACAGGTGAGGCGCTGAACGCCGCCGGTGACGCGATCGGGGATGCCTATGAAGGCGCCAAGAATTCCGCGCAGGAACTGACCGAAGACGCAGCGATTGCGGCCGACAAGGCCGAGGCCAAGGCCGAAGCGGCCGCCGATGCCGCTGCTGAAAAGGCTGATGCCGCCGGTGAAGCCATTGCCGAGGGTGCTGACGATGCGGGTCGTGCCACTGTCGAGGCGTTGGACAATGCCGCAGCCGTAACTGCTGACGCGCTGGGTGAAGCCACCGATGGCGATCTGGTCACCACCACTCGTCCCGGTGAAGTTGCCGAAGAGGCCACCGAAGGCGCAGAGATGGACGCCGAGACCGCCGCCGCTGTGGCTGGCACCGACAAGGTTGGTCTGGAGCAGTTGCTGACCGAGGAAGGCTTCGTTTTTGCCAAGGTTCAGGCGATCATTGACGGCTCGAACCTGAATGACATGCAGAAGACCACTCTGGATGCGGCTCTGACTCAGGCTCAGGACCAACCCGAGGCTCTGCGTGAAGTGCTGGCGCAGCTGCGGGACGCACTGGATCTGTAATCGGATTGGAATTTAAGAACGGGTCTGGGGCGGTGTCGTGAGGCGCCGCCCTAATTCATTGGGGCGCGGGGTGGTGATGTGGTGCCGTGAGTATTTTCAGCAAAAAGAAGGCGCGGTCGGGAGGTTTCCTGACCGCGCCTTTTTGTGTTCGGATGTGGGGAGGGTTAGCCGACGAAGGCTTTTTCCACCACGAATTCTGCGGGCTCGGAGTTTGCACCCTCGCGCAGGCCGGCGCCTTCGAGGATCTCCATGATGTCCTTGTTGAAGGGCAGGGAGCCGCAGACCATGCCGCGGTCGGTCTCGGGCGAGAGGCCCTCGATGCCGAGGTCGCGGAAGACGGTGCCGTCTTTCAGCAGGTCGGTGATGCGGCCCATCTTGGGGCTCTCTTCGCGGGTGGTGGTCGGGTAGTAGACCAGCTTGTCCGCGAAACCTTCGCCCATCAGTTCGTTCAGCAGCTCGTCGGTGCGGACCGATTCCACCAGTTCCTTGCCGTACTGCAGTTCGCTGACTTCGCGGCAGGTGTGGGTCAGGATGATCTGGTCGAAGTCCTCGTAGGTCTGGGGTTCGCGGATCAGCGAAGCGAACGGCGCGATGCCGGTGCCGGTTGCGAACAGCCACAGACGCTTGCCGGGCAGCAGGGCGTCGTGCACCAGCGTGCCAACGGGCTTGGGACGCAGGATGATCTGGTCACCGGGCTGGATGTGCTGGAGTTTCGAGGTCAGCGGGCCGTCCTGCACCTTGATCGAGTAGAACTCGAGCTCCTCGTCCCATGCGGGCGAGGCGATGGAGTAGGCGCGCAGCAGGGGTTTCTGCTTGCCGGTTTTGGGATCGGGATCGCCCATCAGGCCGATCATGACGAATTCGCCCGAACGGAAGCGCAGCGACGCGGGGCGCGATACGCGGAACGAGAACAGGCGGTCATTCCAGTGTTTTACCGAAGTGACAGTCTGCGCATCGGGAAGGACGACTTTCGAAGCGGATTGCTCTTGGACAGCGGTTTGTTCGGTCATCGGGGTATCTCTTTTCTCTGCCGCCCTAGTTTAGCGACACATTCTGGATTTTGAAAGTGACTCAGCTGGCGCGGAGGCGCGACTGATAGTCATGCGCTTGCCAGTTGGCGCGGAACTTCCATTGGTCTTCGGGCTGGCGGGCGGCGAGCTCGGTGCTGATTTCGACCTCATCGAAGCCGCAGCGGCGGGCCATCGCGTATTGGTCAGAGATCACATGGCCCTGAGCGCGCAGGCGGCCGGTGTAACCCATGTCTCTCAGGCGGCGTGCAATACCAAAACCGCGGCCATCTGAAAAGGACGGAAATGCCACACGGATCAGGGCCAGCTGGTTAAAGCGGGTCTCGATGCCGGTCAGGTCCGCGTCGGGGGCCAGATCGGCCACATCATCACGGCCCTCGAAGTCACCGGTCCAGTCATCTGCGGCAAAACCCGCGTCGGTCACGATTACAGTCATGCGTTCACTCCTTTGCGGACCATTTTGCCATTCACGAAATGGATGCCGCACTCGGTTTTGTCCTGTCCGCGCCAGCGGCCGGCACGGGGGTCTTCGCCTTCCTTGACCGGCGAGGTGCAGGGCGCACAGCCGATCGAGGGATAGCCCTTGGACACCAGCGGGTGACGGGGCAGGCGGTTCTCTTCCATGTAGTTCTTGATGTCCTCGGGGGCCCAACGGGCCAGCGGGTTCACTTTGATGCGTCCGGTGCCGTCCTCGACCTCGAAGAATTCGAGGGCCGCGCGGGTGCCCGACTGGAAACGCTTGCGGCCGGTGATCCAGCCGTCAAAGCCCTTGAGCGCGTTTTCCAGCGGGACGGTTTTGCGCAGGGCGCAGCAGGCGTCCGTGTTGAACTGGTGCAGCGTCCCGTCGGGGTCATTGCGCGCGATCTCGGTGTCGGCGGCGCGGATGACGCGCATGTCCGACAGGGCCAGACGTTCGGCCAGCTCGGCCTGATAGGCCAGCGTTTCGGCGAACAGCATCTGGGTGTCGATGAACAGCACAGGGGTGCTGCGGTCGATGACCGACACCAGATGCAACAGGACGACGGATTCGGCGCCAAAGCTGGAGACCAGCGCCAGTTTCCCCGCTTGGGGGTCCTGAAGCGCCTGTTCCAGCACGGACGTCGCGCCGTGGTGTTTGTAGCGTTCGTTCAGTTCGGCAACGCGTGTGCGCAGGTCTTCCAGATCCACGCCCGCGGGGGGCGTGGCGTCAGGCTGACCGCCGAACAGAAAGTCGCTTTTGCGTTCAGGCTGCATTCGCCTTTTCCTCTGCTTCGGGATAGAGCGCCGCCTTGAAGGGGGCGGGGCCCACACGCCGATATGCGTCGATGAAGCGTTCCTCGGCCGAGGTGCGCAGCTCCAGGTAGGCGGTGATCAGGCGTTCAATCGCAGGAACGATCTGGTCATAGCTGAAGCCGGGGCCGGCGCGTTCGCCGATGGCCGCGGTTTCGGTGTGGTCGCCACCCAGAGTGATCTGGTAGTTTTCAACGCCCGCGCGGTCCAGACCCAGAATGCCGATGTGGCCAACGTGGTGGTGTCCGCAGGCGTTGATGCAGCCCGAGATTTTGATCTTCAGCTCGCCGACTTCGCGCTCGATCTTCAGCTCGTCGATGCGGGTCGCGATCTGCTGAGCGATCGGGATCGAACGGGCGGTTGCCAGCGCGCAGTAATCCATGCCGGGGCAGGCGATGATGTCCGACACCAGACCGATGTTCGCGGTGCCAAGGCCCGCTGCCTTCAGCGCCTTGTGCAGGGCGGGCAGGTCCGACTTGTGGACGTGGGGCAGGATCACGTTCTGCTCGTGGCTGATGCGCAGCTCGCCATAGGCGTACTTGTCCGCCAGATGGGCCATCAGGCGCATCTGCTCGGCCGACGCGTCGCCCGGGGTCTTGCCGTGCGCCTTGATCGAGATGGTGACGATCGCGTGGTCGGCGCGCTTGTGGGCGGTCAGGTTGGTGTCAACCCAAGCACGGAACACCGGATCGGCGTTGTAAGCAGTGGTATAGGCAGCAACGTCGCCGTCACGGTAGGCGGGCGCGGCAAAGTACTGCTCGATCTCGGCCAGCAGCTTCTGGTCGTAGCCACGGAACTGGTCGCGGACAGCGGCATAGCGCTCTTCGACCTTGGCGCGGAAGGTATCGAGACCCTGCTCGTGCACGGTGATCTTGATGCGCGCCTTGTATTTGTTGTCGCGGCGGCCTTCCATGTTCCAGGTGGAGACGATGGCTTCGAGGTAGGGCAGCAGGTCCTCTTTGGCGACAAAGGGGTTGATGACCTTTCCGATCATCGGGGTGCGGCCCAGACCGCCACCTACCAGCACCTCAAAGCCGATCTCGCCGTTCTTTTGAACGGCGCGCAGACCGATGTCGTGGGCCGCCACAACGGCGCGGTCGTTCGGCGAGCCGGTGATCGCGATCTTGAACTTGCGGGGCATGAACTGGAATTCGGGGTGGTCGGTGGACCACTGGCGCAGCAGTTCGGCCACGGGACGCGGGTCGATCAGTTCGTCAGCGGCAGCGCCAGCGAAATGGTCGGCGGTCACGTTACGGATGCAGTTGCCCGAGGTCTGGATGGCGTGCAGGCCCACTTCGGCCAGCGCGTCCAGCATATCCGGCACGTCGGGCAGCTTGGGCCAGTTGTACTGGATGTTCTGACGGGTGGTGAAGTGACCGTAGCCTTTGTCCCACTTCTCGGCCAGCAGGGCCAGTTGGCGCATCTGGTCCGACGACAGGGTGCCATAGGGGATCGCCACGCGCAGCATGTAGGCGTGCAGCTGCAGGTACAGGCCGTTCATCAGGCGCAGGGGACGGAATTCGTCCTCGGTCAGGGAGCCGTCGATGCGGCGTTCAACCTGTGCGCGGAACTGGCGGTTACGCTCTGCCAGAAAGGCGGCGTCGAATTCGTTGTACTTGTACATGCGCTTATGCCTCGGCTTTGGCGGCTTGCTTGCCGTGGAAATAGTTGGAGGGGCCAGTGCGGCGGAAATCTTCGCGGAAATGGGTCGGCTCGGGGCCATTGGCGCCAGCCTCTACATCAGCCAGATAGGGGCCGACAACGACAGACTGCTGCGCTGCGGCGAACAGCAGGCGGATGTCGGCGTGAGCTTCGTCGTCGATCATCTCTGCTTCGCTCAGGTTGCGGGTCCAGCGGTCATCGGCGGTCAGGTAGATCACATCACCTTCCAGAAGGTGGTTGGCGGTCACAACCTTGGGCGTGAATTTGCGGGCCATATCAGGCGAGCTCCTGTGTCAGATCGAATGTGGGACGGGCCGCATAGAGTGCAGCGCCGGAAAAGGAAAGGTCGGTGGCCAACTGGAATTCGGTGCTGTCATGCAGGGCGACCCATTCGGCATGTGCATCGAAAAGGTCGTCATCATTGGCACCAAGGGTAAGGTCGGCCCCGATCGCATCACCAATCACAATCCCGCGCTGCACCAGTTTCAGGCGGCCTTCGCCGGCCAGTGCGCTGATTTCCTGTGCAACCTCGTCCGCATAGACGGTGATACGGGCACCGGCGCGGATCAGGTCGGTCAGGGCGGCCATCGCGGACACGCCAGCGCCCGAAACGACAACGCGTCGTCCGGTCAGTGCTGCATATGTCCGGTTCTGTGCCATGTGACAGGGATTCCATGATGGGTGATCTTGGTCCTTTACATAGGAAATTTTCCCCCATATTGGCTATATGGCGCGGCCAATAAGGACGTTTGTTCCATTCTAGCGGCCGCTTGGAACGCCGGTTTGCCAAAACAGGAGAAAACAGGAATGAGCGTGCGCCTTGACCAGATAGACCGGAAAATCCTTTCCGAGCTGCAAGAGGATGCGGCTCAGTCTCTGGACGAAATCGCCAAGAAAGTCGGGTCTTCGAAGACGCCGGTGTGGAACCGTATCCGCAAATTGCGCGAATCCGGGGTCATCGGTCCGCAGACCGTCAAGCTGGACCCAGAGGCCTTGGGGTTCGAGGCGTGCTTCTTTGTTCTGATCCGCACCAGCGCCCATGAAAAGGAATGGCAGGAGAAGTTCCTGAAAGCTGTTCGAGAGCGCCCCGAGGTGCAGGAAGCGCACCGTTTGGCCGGTGACATCGACTATATTCTGAAGGTACGGGTGCAGAACGCGCGGGCCTATGACGTGTTCTATCAGGCGCTGATTTCCGAGGTGCGCGTCCACAACGTCACCGCCCTTTTGTCGATGGAAGAGATCAAGAGCACGACGGCCCTGCCGCTGTAATCTGCCGCCTTAGTAGGTGACGTTCAGCGCCTCTAGCCCGTGGAAATGATAGACATCTGCGTATTCGGGGGTGCCTGCCAGCGCAAGGCGCGGGCGGCGTTCGAACAGAACCCGCAGGGCGATCTGCATTTCCAGACGGGCGAGCGGTGCGCCGATGCAGAAATGGATGCCGCCGCCGAAACTGCTGTTCGTCTTTATGGGGCGGGTCGGGTCGAACCGGTTCGGATCAGTCCACGCCGCAGGGTCGCGGTTGGCCGAGGCCAGCATCAACGCCACCTGATCCCCGCGCCGGAAGTCATGGCCGAACAGGCTGATATCCTCGTAGGCATAGCGGGTGAAGACGTGCAGGGGCGGGTGGTAGCGCAGGATTTCCTCGACCGTGTTCTGAACAGCGTCCCCTTGCAGGGCGGAAACCGGAACATTGTTCTCGATCAGCGCTTTCACACCGTTGCCCAGCGTATGAACCGTCGCCTCGTGGCCCGCGTTCAGCAGCAGGATACAGGTGGTGATCATCTCGTCCACGGTCAGGCGCTGGCCGTTTTCCTCGGCGGCGATGAGTTCCGAGATCAGGTCATCCGCAGGGGTCGCGCGGCGGTCGGCGATATAATCCCGCATGAACAGAGAAAACTCGCGGGCGGCGGTGTTGGCGGCGACCTCGTCATCATGGGTGCGGCCCGCCTGATACATGCCGACCATCGCGTTGGACCACAGCAGCAGTTGGGTCGCCATCCCCTCGGGGACGCCAAGCAGCCGCGCAATCACGATCACCGGCACCATGGCGCAATAGGCGGGCAGCAGATCGCACCCGCCCATGGGCATCTCGTCGATCAGATGGTGGCACAGGCGCTCGATCTCGGGGGCGAGGCCTTTGATCCGGCGGCTGGTAAAGGCCCGCAGGACCAGCGACCGCAGGCGGGTGTGGCGGGGGGCTTCGAGTTCGAGCATCGAGTGATCCTCGACCCCGTAGAAATCGGTCAGATGGGCGGGCGGGGCCTGCCGCATCTCGGTGGGGATTTCACGGCCAAAGCGTTTGTCTTTCAGCAGGGCGCTGACAGCCTCGTGGGTGAAAACCGCTGGCATGGCATAGTCGTCCCACACATGGACATGCCCCGCGGCGCGCGCAGACGCGTAAAACGGATAGGGGTTCTGGACGAACTCTGGTTCTGTCGGGGACTGTTTCAAACCTGCCATGGCGGGACATTGCGCAACTGCAGCGTCCCGCGCAAGGGCGTGCAAACAGTTGCGGCAATAAACTCTGTCGAAGGGTTTTGGCGGCATTCTTCTGGTGCAGGTCCCCGCAGATTTGCTAGCACTGGGGCATGAATACCGGATTGTGGCGCCGCATCGGCCTGTCAGCAGCATTCGTGATCGCAGTGGGGGCGGTGTCGACCGCGCTCTATAACTATGCGTTCACGCAGGCGCTCGAGCAGACGGCCCAGCGGGGCAGGGCGGACCTTGCGCTGGCGGCGGACCGGTTGCGGGCCGAATTGCAGCGCTATCGGGAACTGGGGGTCTATCTGGCGGACCACCCGCTGGTGCAGGCGCCGGTCAGCCCCGATGCGATCCGGCAGCTTTTTGTGCGCTCGGCGGACAAGACGACCGCGCTCGACGTGGTGCTGCTGGACACCAAGGGGAACGTGGTCGCCAACGCCATCGGGGATCCGCCCCAAGGGTGGGGCGACGCACCGTTTTTCCTGCGGGCGATGGATGGGGCCTTGGGCAGTTATCACGCGGTGAGCCCGCGCTTTGGTCGGCGGGCGTTCTATTACGCGGCGCCGGTGTTTGGCCTGACCCGAGAGGTTCAGGGCGTTGTCGTCGTTGTCGTCGATATCGAACGGACCGAGACCGACTGGCGCGGGGGCCTGCCGGTGGTGTTCTTCACGGACGATCTGGGGGTGGTCTTTGTCTCGAACCGTGAAGAGTTGCTGTATTTGCAACGGGGTGTCGGTCTGACCAGCGCCAATGCGGATTACCGGACCGCGCCTCTGCGGCCCTTCCTGTCCTATCAGGTGGAGCAGCGGAACAAGCTGGAACTCTGGCGTCTGGATGCGGGGCGCTATGTGCCCGCGCAGGCGCTGCATCTGGTCCAGGACCTGCCCGTGATCGGGATGCGGGCCGAGGCGCTGGTGGATGTGGCCCCTTCGGCCAAGCTGGCCAGCTTGCAGGCGGCGGTGCTGGCGGCGGTCTGTCTGGCCTTTGGCGCGATGCTGTTTCTGGCGACCGAGCGGCGGCGGACCTTGGCCGTGGCGAACCTGCTCCTGGAAAAGCGCGTGGCCGAACGCACGGCGGAACTGGAGCGCGCGCAGGCTGATCTGGTGCAAGCGGGCAAGCTGAGCGCCTTGGGCAAGATGTCCGCAGGTCTGAGCCACGAGTTGAACCAACCCCTGATGGCGGTCCAGAATTTCGCCGAGAATGCTGCGCTCTATCTGGATCGGGACCGCGTTCCCGAGGCCCGCGCCAATCTGGAACGGATTTCCGACATGGCCCGCCGCATGGGCCGCATCATCAAGAACCTGCGCGCCTTTGCCCGTCAGGAAAGCGAACCTGTGGGCCGCGTGGACCTGACCGGCGTGATCGCCAGCGCCTTGGAACTGTCCGAGGCCCGCATGGCCCAAGAGGGCGTCGCGCTGGTCTGGTCCGACCGTGACAGGCCCGTTCAGGTGCGCGGGGGCGAGGTGCGGCTTCAGCAGGTGGTGCTGAACCTGATCTCGAACGCGCTGGACGCCATGAGCAGCCAGACCTTCCGCTGCCTGTCCATCTCGATCGCCCACGAGCCGGAAAAAGTGATCCTGAGCGTCGCCGACACCGGCCCCGGCATCACCGCGCCGGAAAAGATTTTCGACCCGTTCTATTCCACCAAAGAAGTCGGTGCCTCCGAAGGGATGGGGCTGGGGCTGTCGATCTCTTATGGGCTGGTCCAAAGCTTTGGCGGCATGATACGGGGCGAAAACGCGCCCGAGGGCGGCGCATTGTTCACCGTTGAACTAAAGCCATGGCAAGAGGACAGCACCCCATGATCCGTTCCGTTCTGGTCGTCGAAGATGACGCCCCCGTCCGCGAGGCTCTGGGTCAGACGCTGGATTTGCAGGGGCTATCGCCCATTCTGTGCGGCTCTTTCGTGGCGGCCAAGGACCAGATCAAGGCGGATTTCAACGGCGTGATCCTGTCAGACATCCGGATGCCGGGACGCGACGGGTTCTACCTGCTGGACTATGTGCGCGGGGTCGATCCCGACCTGCCCGTGATCCTGCTGACCGGCGAAGGGGATATTCCCATGGCGGTGCAGGCGATGGGGGCAGGGGCCTTTGACTTTCTGGAAAAGCCCTGCGCGTCCAAAGACCTGATGACCGCGCTGGACAAGGCGCTGACCCACCGCGCCTTGGTTCTGGAAAACCGTCGCCTGCGGGCGCAGCTCAGCGAAGGGGATGCTGCCGCACGGATGCTGTTTGGCAAGTCCGCCGTGTTCGAGACCCTGCGTAACTCGATCCGCGCGGTGGCCCCGACGGGGGCGGATGTGCTGGTGACGGGGGCGCCCGGCTCTGGCGTCTACAAGGTGGCAGAAGTGATCCACCTGATGTCTCCGCGCGCCAAGCAACCCTTCGAGAAACGCAGCGCCGCTGGCCTGACCCCCGACGGACTTGCCGAGGCGATGGAACGCGCCGAAATGGGCAGCGTCTTTCTGGACGAGATCGCGCTGCTGCCCAGTGAAACCCAGTTCGCCCTGATGACGCGGCTCGAGAACAGCTCGGCGCGGGTTCTGGCGGGCAGCACGCGGGATCTGGCGGCGATGGTGGCCGAAGGGCAGTTCAACGCCGATCTCTATTACCGCCTCGAAGGGGTGCGGGTGTATATCCCCGGCCTGCGTGAACGCCCCGAGGATATCCCCGTCCTGTTCCGCCATTATGTGGCGCAGGCGGCCGAGCAGGCGGGCGTCACCCCACCCGAAATTACCCCCGACATCATCGCACGCCTGATGGCGCAGGACTGGCCCGGTAACGCCCGCGCGCTGATGAACGCGGCCATGCGGTTCGCGCTGGGACTGGGGGACGTGGTCGAGGATCACAGCCTCGGGCTGGCCGAACAGATGGCGCAGGTGGAGCGGTCGCTTCTGATCGAGGGGCTGCGCAAACATTCGGGGCAGGCGACTGCCGCCGCCAAGGCGCTAAAGTTGCCCCGTAAAACTTTCTACGACAAGCTGACCCGCCACGGGATTCGGCCCGAAGACTTCCGTCCAGACTGATTTGCGGTGTGTGCGGTTTTCCGCACAAGCCGAAAATCCCGTGTGCGGAATTTCGCACTCCGCTGCATTGCCGCATAGCTGGGTTGCACCCCATGCAACCCTTAACCGCCTGTAAATATGCGGGAAAACGCGATTATCACAAAAACGTAATTCTCTTCTTGAGCCTTTGCGGGCCCCTGCGGTTATCTCTGTCGCAGGATCCCGATGACGGGGTCGCGTACTTTAATTTCAAAGGGGGAGGAGACCCATGAAATTTCTCGCAACCGCAGCGACCGCAGTCGCTCTGACCGTTACCGGCGCAGCAGGCGCCATGGCGCAGTGTGATGAAGGCGAAATCGTCATCAAACTGAGCCACGTGACCAACACCGACAAGCACCCCAAGGGCATCGCCGCGTCGCTGCTGCAACAGCGCATCAACGACGAGATGAACGGCAAGGCTTGTATGGAAGTCTACCCGAACTCGACCCTGTACGATGACGACAAAGTTCTGGAAGCCATGCTGCAGGGCGACGTCCAGATGGCGGCTCCTTCGCTGTCGAAGTTCGAACAGTTCACCAAAGTCTTCCGCATTTTCGACCTGCCCTTCATGTTCAAGAACATGGAAGCCGTGGACGAGTTCCAGAACTCGGAAACCGGTCAGGCGATGAAGGAATCGATGGTCAAGCGCGGCCTGCTGGGCCTGGGCTTCTGGCACAACGGTCTGAAGCAGATGTCGGCAAACAAGCCTCTGGTTCTGCCCACCGACGCAGCTGGCCTGAAATTCCGCGTTCAGCCGTCCGAAGTGATCAAGGCGCAGATGGAAGCGATCGGCGTATCGCCCCAGCCGATGGCCTTCTCGGAAGTGTACGGCGCGCTGCAGACCGGCGTTGTTGACGGTCAGGAAAACACCTGGTCGAACGTCTACGGCCAGAAATTCTTCGAAGTGCAGGACGGTACCACCGAAACCAACCACGGTGTTCTGGACTACATGCTGGTGACCTCGACCGATTGGTGGGACAGCCTGCCCGAGGACGTCCGCACCCAGCTGGAAACCATCGTGAACGAAGTGACCACTTCGCGTAACGCGGCGATCGCCGAAGTTGACGCCGAAGCCCGTCAGGCCGTTCTGGATGCCGGCGGCAAGATCGTCGAGCTGACCGCAGAACAGCGTCAGGCTTGGGTCGATGCGATGCTGCCCGTTTGGGAACAGTTCAAAGAAGACGTCGGTCAGGACAACATCGACGCCGCTCAGGCGATCAACGCCAAGCACTAATCTAACATCACTCACGTGAAATCGCCCCGGCCTCCCTATGGGGGCCGGGGCATTGCTTAACAGACCTGCCCATCAGGAGCGTCCCCATGTCTGCGAAATACGAGCCGAAAACGGCTTTGGGGCGGTTCATCAACTCTCTGGAAGAAACGGTAATCGCGTTAATTCTGGGCCTGATGACACTCGTCACATTTTTGAACGTCATTCTCCGTTATGGTTTCAACGCCAGCATGAGCTGGGGCCTTGAGGCTACGACATTCCTGTTTGCGTGGCTGGTCCTGTTCGGCATCAGCTATTCGGTCAAAGTGACCGCCCACTTGGGCGTTGACGCGCTGACCAACATGTTCTCTGCCCCCGTGCGCCGCATTCTGGCGCTGGTGGCTGCGGCCATCTGTGTGTTCTACGCATTTCTGCTGTTCAAAGGCGCGTGGGACTACTGGGCCAACTTCGCGAACCTGCCCCAGACCGAGGGCCGCTGGTTCCCCACCGGCTTCGAAGAGATGAAGCGCACCTCTTATCGCGGCTGGTACGAAGTGCTCGAGCTGCCGATGCCCGAATGGCTGCGCTGGATCGAGCCCCTGATGAACGATGGCGACCACTATGAAAAAGTGCCGCGGTTCATCCCCTACTTCATTCTGCCTTTCGGCATGTTCCTGCTTCTGTTCCGCTTTGTCGAAGCCCTGATCGCCGTCATGCGCGGCGAGACCGACAGCCTGATCGTAAGCCACGAAGCCGAAGACGCCGTCGATGACGTGCGCCACATGAACTACGAGGAATAAACGATGGACGTCGCAATCCTATTTGTCACCATCATCGGGTTGATGCTGATCGGTGTGCCGATCGCGGTCAGCCTTGGTTTCTCGTCGATCCTGTTCCTGCTGGTACTGTCTGAAACCTCGCTGTCGTCGATTGCGCAGACGTTCTTTCAGGCGAT
This sequence comes from Donghicola mangrovi, assembly GCF_013377535.1. GTDB lineage: Bacteria > Pseudomonadota > Alphaproteobacteria > Rhodobacterales > Rhodobacteraceae > Donghicola > Donghicola mangrovi. The sequence goes on from NZ_JABCJE010000003.1 coordinate 261,453, forward strand.
GGCGGGTCACTATACCCTGCTGGCGATCCCGTTCTTCATCCTTGCGTCGTCGTTCATGTCGACGGGCGGTGTGGCGCGCCGGATCATCCGCTTCTCGATCGCGCTGGTGGGGCACTTCCCCGGCGGTCTGGCGATTGCAGGCGTGTTTGCGTGTATGCTGTTCGCGGCTCTGTCCGGTTCGTCCCCTGCGACCGTGGTTGCCATCGGCTCGATCGTGATCGCCGGTATGCGTCAGGTCGGCTACACCAAGGACTTTGCCGCAGGCGTCATCGCCAACGCGGGTACCCTTGGTATCCTGATCCCTCCGTCGATCGTGATGGTGGTCTATGCGTCGGCAACCGACGTGTCGGTTGGCCGCATGTTCCTGGCGGGTGTGATCCCCGGTCTGCTGGCGGGCACCATGCTGATGGTCACCATCTATGCCATCGCCAAGATCAAGGGCTTGCCCAAAGGCGAATGGAAAGGCTGGGGCGAAGTTGTCACCTCTGGCCGTGAAGCTGGTTGGGGTCTGTTCCTGATCGTGATCATCCTTGGCGGGATTTATGGCGGTATCTTTACCCCCACCGAAGCCGCCGCCGTTGCTGCCGTCTATTCGTTCCTGATCGCGACCTTCGTGTACCGCGACATGGGGCCGCTTGCCCGCCCCGAAGGCGAACGCAACCTGTCCCTGATCGAAAAGCCCAAGGCCATCGTGACCGCGTTCTTCCACAAGGACACCAAGGACACCCTGTTCGACGCCGGTAAGCTGACCGTCACGCTGATGTTCATCATCGCGAACGCCCTGATCCTGAAGCACGTTCTGACCGACGAGCAGATCCCTCAGGAAATCGCAGGTGCGATGCTGAGCGCAGGTTTCGGCCCGATCATGTTCCTGGTCATCGTGAACGTCATCCTGCTGATCGGCGGCCAGTTCATGGAGCCCTCGGGCCTGATCGTGATCGTCGCGCCGCTGGTGTTCCCGATCGCCATCGAACTGGGGATCGACCCGATCCATCTGGGCATCATCATGGTCGTAAACATGGAAATCGGCATGATCACTCCGCCGGTTGGTCTGAACCTCTTCGTGACCTCGGGTGTGGCCGGTATGCCCATGATGGCGGTGGTGCGCGCAGCTCTGCCCTTCCTGGCTGTTCTGTTCGTCTTCCTGATCATGGTGACCTACATTCCGTGGCTCTCGACCTACCTGCCGACGACCTTCATGGGTCCGGAAATCATAACAAAATAATAAGAAACACGGGCGCTCCTCCCGCGCCCGTTCCTCCCCTCAAACTTCAAAGGCGCCGCCCCATCGGGACCGGCGCCTTTTCTTTTAGGTCAGGACTTTTGAGTATTTGGTGCAAAAAGAAACCGGCTTCTTTTTGCTTTAAATACTCATGGCACTCAGGCAGCCACGAGCGCGTCGATGATGGCAGAGAAGTCCGCTGCTTTCAGGCTCGCGCCGCCGACCAGTGCGCCGTCGACGTTCGAGGTCGCAAAGATTTCCGCTGCGTTCGAGGGCTTCACCGAGCCACCGTAGAGCAGGCGGATGCCGTTTGCGGTGGTCTCGCCAAAGCGGGCGATCAGTTCGGCGCGGATGAAGTCGTGGACTTCGGCGATCTGCTCGACAGTCGGGGTCAGGCCGGTGCCGATGGCCCAGACGGGTTCGTAGGCGATGACAGTGTTTTCTGCAGTGGCTGCGTCAGGCAGGCTTTCTGCGATTTGTTTGCCGATATGGGGCAGGGTTTCGCCAGCTTCGCGGGTGCTCAGGTGCTCGCCGCAGCAGACCACTGCGATCAGGCCCGCGTCATAGGCGGCGGTGGCTTTGGCCGCGATCAGGGCAGAGCTTTCGCCATGGTCGTCGCGGCGCTCGGAGTGGCCGATGATTACGTGGCTGGCGCCGGAATCGCGCAGCATTTCCGCCGAGATATCGCCGGTATGCGCGCCGCTGGTTTTGGGGTGGCAGTCTTGGCCGCCGATAGCCACGGCGCTGCCTTCGGCCGCTTCGCTGGCGCGGTCGATCAAGGTGGCAGGGGGGCAGATCAGGATGTCTACGGGCGCTTCGCCGTAGGTCACAGTCAGTTCGTTCAGTTCAGACAAGGCCTCTGCCAGGCCATTCATTTTCCAGTTACCCGCAGCGAGTTTACGACGCATTATATGCCCCCCCAGAGTTGCTTTTGACGCACCATTTACGAGAGGGGGGCATTGGTCAAGCGGGCAGGATGCCTCGGGGTTATTGACCCTGTTCGGCTTTCAGTTCGTCGATGTCTTTGAATTTGATGGATTCGCCACAGCCGCAGGCATCCACAACGTTCGGGTTGCGGAACTTGAAGCCCGACTCCAGCAGCGAGGTTTCATAGTCGATCATGGTGCCGAACAGGAACATCTGCGCCATGGGAGCGATCAACACCCGTGCGCCATCCTGTTCGACGACCTCGTCGTTGGGGTCCACGGTGGTGACGTATTCCATGGTGTATTCCATGCCTGCGCAGCCGCCCTTTTTGATGCCGATCCGCAGCCCTTCGGAGCCATCACGCTCCATAAGTTTGCGGATCTGCTTGGCGGCAGTGTCAGATATGGTCACGGCTTGTTTGCCGGGAATGCTGAACATGGTGTTTCCTTTCTACGCTGTCGCGCTGACAGGATTACATGAAGCCCAGTTCAAGCCGGGCTTCGTCGCTCATCATATCCATGCCCCACGGCGGTTCGAACACCATTTCGATGTCCACATCCTTGACGCCGGGGATGGGGCTGATCGCGTCGACGATCCAGCCGGGCATTTCACCCGCAACCGGACAACCGGGCGCGGTCAGGGTCATGGTAATACGAACTTCGTTCTCGGGCGAGATACCGATCGTGTAGATCAGGCCCAGATCGAAGATGTTCACCGGAATTTCCGGGTCATAAACGGTGCGGCACGCCTCTACGACCGAGTCATAGAGATCATGGTCGGTGCTAGAGGGCTTGATCAGCGGGGCGCCTTCAAGCTGTTCGTTGGCCTCGGTCATGTTCATGTCCTGTCCTATTTCCTGACAGATCATATAGGGAATGCGATGACCGAGGTCCAGAGGCCTAGGTTTCGATAGCGGTGTCGGTTTTGCGGCGGCGCACAGGATTGGGGCGAACCTTCATCTCGATTGCATCAAAAAGCAGCCCGGCGATATCTTTGCCGCTGGCTTTCTCGATGCCCTCGAGCCCCGGCGAGGAGTTGACCTCGAGCACTTTGGGCCCATCGACCGACCGCAGCAGGTCCACGCCCGCCATCCCGAGGCCAAAGGCGCGGGTGGCGCGGATCGCGGTTTCGCGTTCTTCTTTGGTGATGCGCACGGCCTTGGCGGTGCCGCCGCGATGCAGGTTCGAGCGGAAGTCGCCATCGGCGCCGGTGCGCTTCATCGAGGCCACGACTTTGCCGTCGATCACCAGACAACGGATGTCCTCGCCAGCGGCCTCTTTGACGAATTGTTGAACAAGGAAGTTGGCTTTGAGACCGCGGAAAGCGTCGATCACCGACTCGGCGGCCTTCTTGGTTTCGGCCAGAACGACGCCTTTACCCTGAGTCGATTCCAGCAGTTTCACGATCAGGGGGGCGCTGCCCACGAGGCCGATCAGGTTGCCCGTGTCCTTGGGCGAGCTGGCAAAGGCGGTGACCGGCATCCCGATCTTGGCCTTGGCCATCAGCTGGTGGGCATAGAGTTTATCGCGGCTGGCGGTGATCCCCTGCGAGCCGTTCACGCAATAGGTGCCGATGGTTTCGAACTGGCGGATGATCGCGGTGCCGTAGCTGGTGATCGACGCGCCGATGCGCGGGATCACGGCGTCGTAACGGGGCAGGCGCTTGCCGTCATAATGCACTTCGGGGGCCAGCGCGTTGATCGCCATATAGCAGCGGGCGGTGTCGATCACCTCGACCGTATGGCCACGGGATTCGCCCTCATGCACCAGGCGTCCGGTGGAATAGTTGTCCTCGCGGCTCAGGACGGCCACGCGCAGGGCGCGGCGGGGGGCTGCCTTGGCGATCTTGTTGCTGTGATAGACGTCATAGCTGAGTTTTGGCTGGCAAAACCGGTCGTTGGGGCTGACCGTGACGTGGTCGATCAGCGCCTGACGACCCAGCAGCATCCGGGCGTTCATCGAACGGCGGTCGGTCAGGGTCAGCTCGATGGGCCAGCTCTGGCCGTTGATCAGCAGGTTCGACTGGATCACATAGCGCGTCTCGGTTTCCCCGTTCGAAGAGGTCACCTCGCGGCGGTCCACGATCTCGGCCGAGCAGGGGATGATCAGATCTTCGCGCCCCGGAATCGGATGCACGGTGAAACGCACGCGCGGACGGGTTGCGCTGCCAAAGGATTCGATGTCAAAGGCATGCAATGCGCTGGTCTTTGCGCCGGTATCGACCTTGGCGCGCATGGCGGGCAGGCCCAGATCAGGCAGACTGAGCCATTCCTCCCACCCAAGGGTCAAAGGCTCTTGCGCGCGAGGCGCGGTGTCAGTCTGGTCAATCATAATGGCTAGGCTCCTGTACGCGAACCAGTAGGGTTACAGCGCGGCATTCTAGCTGCGCGATAGAACGAGAGTATGACTATGGCAACAGGTTTTAGCTTTGAACTCAAGGCGACAGACGGCAAAGCTCGCACAGGCGTGATCTCGACGCCACGGGGTGATATCCGCACGCCAGCTTTCATGCCGGTTGGAACCGCCGCGACGGTCAAGGCGATGCTGCCCGAGAGCGTGCGCGCCACCGGTGCGGACATTTTGCTGGGCAACACCTATCACCTGATGCTGCGCCCCACCGCCGAGCGGATCGACCGTTTGGGCGGCCTGCACAAGTTCATGAACTGGGAGCGTCCGATCCTGACCGACTCGGGCGGGTTTCAGGTGATGTCCCTGTCGGGCCTGCGCAAGCTGACCGAAAAGGGCGTGACCTTCAAAAGCCACGTGGACGGCTCGCGCCACGAGATCACCCCCGAACGCAGCATGGAGATCCAGCGCCTGCTGGGGTCGGACATCGTGATGTGTTTCGACGAATGCACCCCGTTCCCCGCCACCGAAGAGCAGGCTTTGGAGTCCATGCGCCTGTCCATGCGGTGGGCGCAGCGGTCGCGCGATGCGTTCGGTGACCGCCCCGGTCATGCGCTGTTCGGCATCCAGCAGGGCAGCACCTTCCGCGAGCAGCGCGAGGAAAGCGCCGAGGCGTTGAAATCCATCGGGTTCGATGGCTATGCCGTCGGCGGTCTGGCCGTGGGCGAGGGACAGGAAATGATGTTCGACGTGCTGGACTATGCACCCGACATGCTGCCCGTGGAAAAGCCGCGCTACCTGATGGGGGTGGGCAAGCCCGACGACATCGTGGGCGCCGTAAAGCGCGGTATTGATATGATGGACTGTGTGCTGCCGTCGCGCTCTGGCCGGACGGGGCAGGTGTTTACGCGCCGCGGTGTGCTGAACATCAAGAATGCCCGCCATCAGGACGACCCGCGCCCGCTGGACGAAGAATGCAGCTGCCCCGCGTGCCGCAACTACAGCCGCGCGTATCTGCATCATACTTTCCGCGCCAAGGAAATTATCCAGTCCATGCTGCTGACTTGGCACAATCTGCATTACTATCAGGATCTGATGCAGGGCATGCGCGATGCGATTGCAGCGGGCACTTTTGCCCAGTGGGAAGCCGATTTCCACGCAAAACGCGCCGAAGGGGACATCGAACCTTTGTAAGGCGAATTGCGCTAATAGATCAGGGCGCTTTGCGTTAATTCTGGCTCCGGATTTGATACCGGAGCCATTTTTTATGCGTACGACATTGATTGCCCTGATGCTTGTGATTGCAGCCCCTGTCATCGCACAGGAGGCGACGACATGCGCGCAGGTGCAATGCCCGCAGATTACCTCGGTCCTTATTGTGCACATGCCCCATCCAGAGGACTGCGCAAAATACTGCAAATGCAACGGAAGCACCGTCACCGAAGTCAGCTGCCCCGAGGGGTTGGCCTTTAACGCCGATCTGCGCATCTGCGATCAGCCCCAGAATGTGCAGTGTTCGGTGACCAAGCCCGAGTGACCTGCCACCACCACCGCACAAGGATGTGTTCACACGGGCACCGCAGGGGAACTTGCGGTGCCTGTTTGCGTTCCTAGCTGGATAGCAACGGCCTGCATTCCACGGGCCGACGAAAGGAGATTTTCCCATGACCGATACGCTTTTCACGTCTTTCACCGCAGGCAAGATCAAACTGGCCAACCGCGTTGTGATGGCCCCGCTGACCCGCAACCGCGCCGATGATGTCACCCAAGAGGTCAACGACCTGCACGTCGAATACTACCGTCAGCGCGCTGGCGCCGGCCTGATCATCACCGAGGCCACCAACATCAGCCCCGAAGGCCGCGGCTATATCCAGACCCCCGGTATCTTCACCGACGGCCAGATCGCCGCGTGGAAGAAAGTGACTGATGCGGTTCACGCCGCAGGTGGCAAGATCGTCGTGCAGTTGTGGCACGTGGGGCGGATTTCGCACACCTCGATCCAGCCTGCTGAACAGCCGCCCGTTGCGCCCTCGGCGATTGCGGCAGGGGTGAAGACCTTTACCAAGAACGGGTTCGAAGACACCTCGACCCCGCGTGCGCTGGAAACCGACGAGATGACCCGTGTGATCTCGGACTACGCCCACGCGACCCGTTGTGCCAAAGAGGCCGGTTTTGACGGTGTCGAGGTCCACGCGGCCAACGGCTACTTGATTGACCAGTTCCTCAAGGACGGCTCGAACAAGCGCGAGGACCGCTATGGCGGTAGTGTCGCTAACCGGACCCGCCTGCTGTTCGAAGTGTTGAATGCCGTGGTCGCCGAATGGGATGAGGGCCACGTGGGCCTGCGCCTGTCGCCGTTCTCGAACGCGAACGGTGTGTCGGACAGCGACCCGATGGCCACCTTCAAGCCCGTGTTCGAGCGTCTGAACGAATACAAACTGGCCTACCTGCACGTGGTCGAGGGCCAGACCGGCGGCGCCCGTGACGGCAAGTTCGACGAGCTGCGCGCGTTGTATAAAGGCACCTACATGGGCAACAACGGCTATGACTACGATCTGGCCGAAAAGCGTCTGGCCGATGGTGTCGATCTGGTGGCGTTCGGCCGTCCGTTCATTGCGAACCCCGATCTGGTCACCCGCCTGCGCAAACACGCCCCCCTGAACGAGGGCGACAAGGACACCTATTATGGTGGCGGCGCCAAGGGTTACACCGACTATCCGCTGCTGGATGCCTCGTAAAATAACCGTGTCCGCAGCGGGACATAGTTGCGACGCGCATTATATACTGGTCAGGACCCGCATTTTGGTGCGGGTCTTGCACACTTCGGGGCAGGTGCCGTTGGTCCGGCATTTCTGACCCGATCAAAGCGTAAGTGCCCCTTGCAGCCTGATGGATGCGGGGGCATTCTAGAGGAAAACCGGTTGTAAATGCGGGGGCAGACCCCCAAATGAATATCCGGAAACGTGGAGATGGCCAGAGCTGCTGCAATCGTGGGGCCGGGCTGTCTTGCCAAGAACAAGGATGCGTTATGCAAGAACCTCTCAACTCCTCTTACCCCGTCCTGCCGCTGCGCGATATCGTTGTGTTCCCCCACATGATCGTGCCGCTGTTCGTCGGGCGCGAGAAATCGGTTCGCGCACTGGAAGAGGTCATGTCTGATGACAAGCAGATCCTGCTGTCCAGCCAGATCGATGCCAGCGTCGACGATCCCACTGCCGACGGCATTTATCGCGTCGGTGTGCTGGCCAATGTGCTGCAACTGCTGAAGCTGCCCGATGGCACCGTGAAGGTGCTGGTCGAAGGTGTGGCTCGCGTTAAAATTATCGAATATCTGGACAACGAAGCGTTTTTCGAAGCCCGCGCCGAATACCTTGATGAGGAAATGGGCGACGAGGCGGCTGTGATCGCGCTGGAAACCTCGGTCGCCGAGGAGTTTGAGCGTTACGCCAAGATCAAGAAGAACATCCCCGAAGAGGCGCTGTCCAACGTCGCGGAAACCGACGAACCCGGCAAGCTGGCCGACTTGGTCGCCGGACACCTTGGCATCGAGGTCAATCAGAAGCAGGAGCTTCTGGAGATGGTCGTCATCGCCGAGCGTCTGGAGCAGGTTTACGGCCTGATGCAGGGCGAGATGTCGGTCCTTCAGGTCGAGAAAAAGATCAAGAGCCGCGTCAAAACCCAGATGGAGCGCACCCAGCGCGAATACTATCTGAACGAACAAATGAAGGCGATCCAGCGCGAGCTGGGGGATGGCGACGAACAGAACGAAGTCGCCGAGCTGGAAGAAAAGGTCGCAGCGACCAAGCTGTCCAAAGAGGCCAAGGAAAAGGCCGACGCCGAGATCAAAAAGCTCAAGAACATGAGCCCGATGTCGGCCGAAGCCACCGTGGTCCGCAACTATCTGGATTGGATGCTGTCGATCCCGTGGGGCGTGCGCTCGCGCGTGAAGAAAGACTTGGGCCGCGCTCAGGAAATTCTGGATGCCGATCACCACGGTCTGGAAAAGGTCAAAGAGCGTATCGTTGAATACCTCGCCGTGCAGAGCCGCAGCAAAAAGCTGAAAGGCCCGATCATGTGCCTCGTCGGCCCTCCGGGTGTTGGTAAAACCTCGCTGGGTAAATCGGTGGCCAAGGCGACCGGCCGCGAATTCATCCGCATCTCGCTTGGCGGTGTGCGTGACGAATCCGAGATCCGCGGTCACCGCCGGACCTATATCGGCTCGATGCCCGGCAAGATCATTCAGGCGCTGAAAAAGGCGAAGACCACGAACCCGCTCATCCTGCTCGATGAAATCGACAAGATGGGTCAGGACTTCCGTGGCGACCCGGCCTCGGCGATGCTGGAGGTGCTGGATCCGGAACAGAACTCGACCTTTGTCGATCACTACCTCGAGGTCGAATATGACCTGAGCGATGTGATGTTCCTGACCACGTCGAACAGCTACAACATGCCCGGGCCGCTGCTGGACCGCATGGAGATCATTCCCCTGTCGGGCTACACCGAAGAGGAAAAGACCGAGATCGCGCGCAAGCACCTGATCAACAAACAGATCGAGGCGCACGGCCTGAAAAAGGGCGAGTTCGAAGTCACGGACGAGGCGTTGACCGACGTTATCCGCTACTACACCCGCGAGGCTGGGGTGCGGAATCTGGAACGTGAAATGGCGAAACTGGCCCGTAAGGCCGTCACCAAGATCATCCAGAACAAGGTCGACAAGGTCGTCGTCACCTCGGACAACCTCGAGGATTTCCTTGGGGTGAAGCGCCACCGCTATGGTCTGGCCGAGAAAGAGGATCAGGTCGGTGTTGTGACCGGTCTGGCCTATACCTCGGTCGGGGGCGATCTCTTGCAGATCGAAGCTCTGCGTCTGCCCGGCAAGGGCCGCATGAAGACCACCGGTAAGCTTGGCGATGTGATGAAGGAATCGATCGACGCGGCATCCAGCTATGTGCGTTCGATCAGCCCTCAGATCGGGGTCAAACCGCCGAAGTTCGACACTTGGGACATCCACGTGCACGTGCCCGATGGCGCAACGCCCAAGGATGGCCCGTCGGCAGGTCTGGCTATGGTGACCGCGATTGTGTCCGTGCTGACCGGTATTCCGGTGCGCAAGGACATCGCGATGACCGGCGAGGTTACCCTGCGCGGGAATGCGACCGCCATCGGCGGCCTCAAGGAAAAACTGCTCGCGGCGCTGCGCGGCGGGATCAAGACGGTCTTCATCCCCGAAGAAAACGTCAAGGATCTGGCCGACATCCCGGACAACGTGAAAGAGGGTCTGGAACTGATCCCCGTCACGCATGTGTCTCAGGTTCTGGAACAGGCGCTGGTGCGTCAGCCCGAACCGGTCGAGTGGGACGAGGCCGCAGAAGAGGCGGCAGCGGCAAAACGCCAGCAGGAACAGGCTTCGGCCGCTCCGATTGCGCACTAATCCGTGAACAATACCTAGAATTGAGGCGCGCTGTTTCAGCGCGCCTTTTCTTTTGCAGCGAAGCGCGTAAAGCTGTTCGAAGCAGCATATTTGAAAGGTAATTTGTTTATGAATCAGTCCTCCAACACCGCGGAAAACATCGACATGACCGTTGTTTCGACCACCGAGCCCAACGTGGCTGGCCCCGTTATGAAGAAAAAAGACCTGATCGAGGCTGTCGGCCAGAAGGTCGATATGAAGAAGCCCGACGTGAAGAACGCTGTCGAAGCGGTTCTCGAGGTTCTGGGTGCGGCAATTGCCAACGGTCAGGAAGTGAACCTGCCTCCGCTGGGCCGTCTGGTCGCGAAACGCACCAAGACCGGCGCGAACGCCACCGTGATGACCCTGCGCCTGCGTCAGGCCAAGGGAGTGGCTGAAAAGGCTCCGGAAAAACCCAAAGGCAAGGGCAAGAAAGCGCTTGCAGGCCAGGGCGAAGACAGCTAATTCCCCGCCCCAACGGGTGATTAGCTCAGTGGTAGAGCGCTTCGTTCACATCGAAGATGTCAGGGGTTCAAATCCCTTATCACCCACCAGAATTCCCGGGCGCACCCTGCAGAGGGCGCGCCCTTTCTGTATCAAGGAGCCCCCGATGCCCCTGCCAGACCTCTATATTCTGCGCCATGGCGAGACTGTCGCGAACGCCGAAGGGCGCATGCAGGGTGGGCTGGATTCGCCGCTGACGGCCAAGGGCCTGGCGCAGGCCGAAGCGATGGCCGACCTGCTGCGCGGGCAGGGGCTGATTGCAGGAGAGTTCGATCTGTTCAGTAGCCCGCAGGGCAGGGCGCTGCAAACCGCCGCCCCGATTGCGCGGGTCTTTGGGGCCGAGGTGCAGCCCGAGCCGCGCATCGCCGAGATCGGCATGGGCCAATGGGCGGGCCTTCTGCTGACCGAAATTGCCGAGCGCTGGCCAGCCCACACCGAAAACGAGAGCGTTTTGGATTTTTACGCACGCGCCCCCGAGGGCGAGCGTTTCAACAGCCTGTGGGCGCGCACGGGGGCGTTTCTAAGCGGTCTGACCCGGCCTGCGGTGATCGTGACCCACGGCTTTACCTCGCGGTTTTTGCGCACGCAGATCATGGGTTACGGGATGGATCGCCTTGGCGATGTGCCTGACGGGCAGGGCGTGATTTTCGCGTTTCGGGACGGTCAGCAAACTATTCTCAAATAGATGAACTTTTTTTAAAACGCCTCTTGCGTTCCCCAAACTGGGGCAGTAAACACCGCCCTACCGGGTGATTAGCTCAGTTGGTAGAGCGCTTCGTTTACACCGAAGATGTCGGGAGTTCGAGTCTCTCATCACCCACCACTTTCCCTTGAAAATCAAAGACTCACAGTTCGTCCAGCCAAGACTGAACATCGCCGAGACGCGCGCGTGATACAGGGATTTTCAGCCCGCTGTGCAGGGCCAGAAAGCGCTTTCCATTCTCCGTGACCAAGGACTTGGCCGCATGGACAGACACCCACCAGGACCGGTGCGGCTGGATGCCATGATCGTCGTTCACCTGCGCCAAAAAGTCCGCGATGCGGGCGCGGATAATCTTGGGTTCGCCGCGGGCGGTGTGCACCTCGATGTAGTGCTCTTGGGCGCGGACGTGCAGGATGTCGGCCAGCCGGATGGGTGTTTCCCCCGGCAGCGCAATGACAGAGCTGTGGGTGGGCTCCGGCGGGACAGGGATATCGGCAATGGGCGCGGGTAGGGGCGGCTCTGCTTCGTCCCTGCGGGCGGCGAGGTCCTGAAACGACTTGGGCAGGCCGTAGCGCAGATACATCGCCTCGAACGCCAGCTGGATCAGCAGCATGTAGAAGTGGCTCGGCCACAGGTTCTGCACCCACGCGCCATCAGACAGGATGCCCCCGACAAAGCGGTGATAGGCGGTCGCCACGACAAAGGCAGGCAGGCCCGCAAACAGGATCGGGATCGCGATGCGGCGCGCCTCCGGGAAAGAGGCCCAGACGGTCAGGATCGCCGTGTAGGTCAGCACCATCAGCGCAATCCCCGAAGCCCAGAGGAACAGCGCCGATTCCCACGGCATGTAGTCCAGATAATCTTGCGGGTCGCTGATCCACAGCAGCAGCGTCAGGATCAGAAAGAACAGCCCGCTGGTCGTGGAAAAGATTGCCGGAATCGCGGCCTGAAGCTGCACGCGATAAGATCGCCCAAGGGCGTCAAACAGCGTGAATGGTCTGATCAGTGTTCTTTGTAGGCGCTTCATGACTCTGGGGTGCCCGGTGAGTGGACAGGATGAGTGTCGAGCCATTTTTCGACTTCGTCAATTCGACCTCTGGCTACGGGTATCTTGTGTCCATGCTGGGTCGTGAGCCACCGTTTGCGCCCTTCGGAGATCAGCTCCGGCCCCGCGTGGCGGGCCACCCACCACGATCTGTGGGGCTGCAGGCCGCGGTCCGGTTCAATCGTGTCGATCACGTCAGAGATACGGGCACGGACGGTGGTCTGGGTGCCGTCGCACAGATCGACCCGCAGGTAGTGCTGGTTCGAGGAAATCGCCGCGATGTCGTCGATGGACCAAGTGTGATCCCCGATCGTCAGCATAGACTCCGTCGGGGGTAGGGGGGTGTTCTTGCGGATGTCGGCCAGAACGTCGGGCAGCAGATAGCGGACGAACAGAAATTCGAACAACTGGGCCACCGCGGCAAAGGCGATGATGTCCGGCCATATCTTGGGAATGTAGACGCCATTGCTCAGGGCGCCGATCAGACTCTCGGTGAAAACGGTTGTGACAGCGAACGCCGCCGCGCTCGGTATCGGAAGATATACGCGCTGTGGATTTTTCGCGGGCAACATCGCGATTCCGAGCAAAATCGCGAAATACACCACTGCAAAAATGCCTTCTGCGAAAACCCAAACGAAGGCCGCTTCAATGATCGTGATATGGTCCAGAAAATCGTGCGGATCCAAGGCGATCAGCGTAAGCCCTGCTAAACAAAGAAAAACAACCGATTCACGCCGCGTGAAAATCAGCGGAATTTCACGAAGCGTGAGGTGAATTTCGTGCCATAAAGCGTCAAAAGTGTGCATTTCACGACACAAGGCTTGTTGGATTCGGGTCATACGTCTTAAGTATTTTGAAAGTCACCGAGGGCTGTAATACAGCGGTGCAGGTGCAGATTTTTAACTCGTGTGTGTTTGCGAGTAAGCGACGAGCCGCAGGCTTAGTGAGCGGCTTAAAACGGTTTTTTTTACCCTACGGTTCGTCGCCCCCTTCTTACTGATATGTTTCGTGTGTTTGACCGGTCCCCGTTTCGGGTGAGCCGGTCTTTTGTACTTGTACATTCACGATAGCCGACCCTCTGTGCGGCTCAAAACACCAAATGTGTGAAAATCCCCTCTCCAATCGGGGAGGAAGGTGTTTAGATTTTTGCCTGACCCCAACGCAGGAGGCAGGCCATGTGCGGCAATCCCCAATCCTCAAGCGACGCGATCGAGGCGCTGATCGTACCCCGCGCCAGCGACATCGGCGGGTTCGAGGTGCAGCGGGCGTTGCCCTCGAAGCAGCGGCAGATGGTTGGGCCGTTCATTTTCTTTGACGAGATGGGCCCGATGGAGATGCTGAACGGGCGCAGTCTGGATGTGCTGCCCCATCCCCATATCGGGCTGGCGACGGTGACCTACCTGATGTCGGGGCGGCTGCATCACCGCGACAGTCTGGGGACGCAGCAGTGGATCACCCCGGGCGATGTGAACCTGATGGTGGCGGGCAGGGGGATCACCCATTCCGAGCGGACCGATGGGCTGTCTCTGCAGGGGCCTGACGCGCTGCACGGGGTCCAGAGCTGGGTCGCCTTGCCCGAACACCTAGAGGGGGTCCAACCGACCTTTCACCATGCGGCGGCGGCGGCCTCTCCGGTGTTGGCCGATGGTGGGGCCCATGTGCGCGTGATTCTGGGGGATATTTTCGGGGCCCGTGCCGATGTGCCGACCACGTCCGAAATGTTCTATGCCGAGGCGATTCTGGACTCCGGCGCCAAACTGCCCCTGCCGGATAACCAAGAGGACCGCGCCGTCTATGTTCTGGCGGGCAGCGTGACCGTCGGGAATGACGTGTTTCAGGCCGGTCGGATGCTGGTTTTCCGCCCCAAAGATGCCCTGAGCCTGCAGGCGGGGCCAGCGGGTGCGCGAGTCCTGCTGTTGGGCGGCGCGACCATGAATGGACCCCGATATATCTGGTGGAACTTTGTCTCCAGTTCGCGCGAACGCATCCGCGAAGCAAAAGAGGCGTGGCGGGCAACCGATTGGGAAAACGGGCTTTTTAGCCTTCCGCCCCTTGATAATAAGGCGTTTGTGCCGCTGCCGGTCCGGCGGGGCTAGGGCTGCGTGAACTTTTTTTGAAAAAGATGTTTGGATGTGCTTGACGCCACCGCGCCCTCGACATAAACACCGCCCACACGCTGATGAGGCGTCACACACAGCAGCGAGCGGTTGTAGCTCAGTTGGTTAGAGTACCGGCCTGTCACGCCGGGGGTCGCGGGTTCGAGCCCCGTCAACCGCGCCACTGCTGAATGTGAAACCTCTGACGAAGTAGATGCGCGGTTGTAGCTCAGTTGGTTAGAGTACCGGCCTGTCACGCCGGGGGTCGCGGGTTCGAGCCCCGTCAACCGCGCCACTTCTTCTCCCTTACCGGAAAATTCAATAGAAGTGGCGCTTGAAGCGCAGATGCCTCGCATTACGTTGCGAAGCATGGATTGGACCGTTTTCATCATTCTTTTGTGCGCCACTGGCGCCGCCGCCGCGACCGGAGTGCTGTTCCAGCCCGGTGAGTGGTACATTTCCCTGAAAAAACCATCGTTTACCCCGCCGAACTGGGCTTTCCCTGTGGTGTGGACGACCCTTTATATTCTGATGGCTCTGGCGGGCGCACGGGCGGTTGCTGCCGGTGGACCGCTCCTTGGGCTGGGGATGGCCCTGTGGGGGTTGCAAATTGCCCTGAACACCCTGTGGACGCCCGTGTTTTTCGGGGCGCACCGGATCAGGGCGGGGATGCTGATCATCTCGCTCATGTGGGTTGTGATCGGGGCGACCACCGTGACCCTGTGGCAGATCGACTGGATCGCAGGGCTGATGTTCCTGCCGTATTGGGCGTGGGTCACCGTGGCGGCTGCGCTGAACGGATCGATCTGGCGCAACAACCCCGATCGTTTGCGAGGCTAGGTCGCTTGCGAAGGGGCGGCTGTCGGGCTATGTCCGCGCCCCGAAGTGCAACGGAACGGGCGCGTTATGGCTGATCTTATCCCCGCTTGGCGCGACGGCGTCCTGACACCGGTCGAAAAGCTTGAGGTCCACAGGCTGGGCCTGCGCCATCCGGCCGTGTCGGTGTTCTTGCGGGACGGAGATCGCATTTTGCTGCAACAGCGCGCGCTGACCAAATATCACACCCCCGGATTTTGGGCGAACACCTGCTGCACGCACCCCCATTGGGGCGAGGCTGCGGATGTCTGCGCCCTGCGCCGTATGGCCGAGGAGTTGGGGGTCACCGGAATCACCGTCACCTTCCGCGAAGAGGTCGAGTACCGCGCCGATGTGGGGCAGGGGCTGACCGAGCATGAAGTGGTGCAAATTTTCGTGGCTGACGCGCCAGAGGGGCTGACCATCACCCCCAACCCCGCCGAAGTGGAGGCGGTGGAATGGGTCACCCTGCCGGACCTGGAGCGCCGTCTGAGCGAAACGCCAGAGCAGTTCACCCCTTGGCTCAAGGTTTACATGCAGGACCACGTCGACGTGATCTTTGCCTGACATGAAAAAGCCAAGGCGCGGTGCCTTGGCTTTTCTGTTTCTTACTTGCGCGACAAGGCTTCCAGCACGCGGGCCCAGGAACGGGTCCCTTTGTGGAAGCTTTCCACATTGTACTTCTCGTTGGGCGAGTGGATGCGGTCGTCGTCCTGAGCGAACCCGATCAGCATCGCGTCCATGCCAAGGATGTCCTTGAACAGACCCGCGATCGGGATCGACCCGCCCATGCCCACGAACACGGCTTCGCGGTTCCACTCGTCGGACAGAGCCTGACGGGCGGCTTCGAACTCGGGGCGGGCGATGTTCATGACGGCGGCCTTGGCGCCATCCACGTCGTTGTCCCAACGGACCGAGGCGTCTTGGGGCAGGCGGTCTTCGACGTGCTTGCGGACGGCGGCGCGGACGTGGTCGGGCTCCATGTCACCGACCAGACGGCAGGTGATCTTGCAGTGGGCTTCGGACGGAATCACGGTCTTGCTGCCCTTGCCGTTGTAACCGCCCCAAAGGCCGTTCACCTCAAGCGTCGGACGGGCCCATTGCAGTTCGAGGGTCGAGAACCCTTCTTCGCCGTGAGCTTTGCTCATCCCGACGGAGCCCAGATAGTCGTCCTCGTCAAAGCCGCAGTTTTCCCACTGGCGTTTCAGCTCGTCGGACAGGGGGTGCACGCCTTCGTAGAATCCCTCGACACTCACGCGGCCGGTCGAATCATGGAACGACGAAACGATGTCCGAAATGGCGTGCAGGGGGTTCAGGGCGGTCCCGCCATAGTGACCCGAGTGCAAATCCATCTTTGGACCGATCAGGGTAAACTCTTCCTTCAGCATCCCGCGCAGCTGGCTGGCGATCGACGGAACACCCGGCGCAACCATCGAGGTGTCACAGATCAGCGCGAGGTCAGCGCGCAGTTCGTCGGCGAATTCCTTCATGAAGGGGACCAGCGACGGAGAGCCGGTTTCCTCTTCGCCCTCGAAGAAGAAAGTGATGCGGCAGGGCAGGGTGCCATGGACCGCTTTCCACGCGCGGCAGGCCTCGACAAAGGTCATCAGCTGGCCTTTGTCATCGCTGGCGCCGCGGCCGCGGATCATGCGCACACCGTCCACTTCCTCGATCGCGGGATCAAAGGGGTCTCTGTGCCAAAGGTTTAACGGATCAACGGGTTGCACGTCATAATGGCCGTAGAACAGCACGTGCGGGCCGTCGCCCGGAACGTGGCCGACGACCATCGGATGACCGGGGGTTTCACGCTTGGACGCGTCGATGCCAAAGCTCTGCAGATCGGCGACCAGCCAGTCGGCGGCGGTCTGGCAATCGGCGGCATAGGCGGGGTCGGTCGAGATCGATTTGATCCGCAGCAGCTCCATCAGACGGTTGATAGAGGCGTCAAGATCCGAGTCGATCCGGTCCAGAACGGGGTTCAGGGTCATACTATATCTCCGGAATTTCTCTGGGGCCGACCCTAGCACCGGCGCTGGCACTGTCCAGTCACCCTACTGTCAAGCACGTTGATGCAGATCAAAGTCTAATACCTGCGGCACCTTGTAGCCTGTTGCCTACGCGAACAGTAACCTATATCCGGTCTAAATCGACGGGATGCCTAGGTAGGCATGTCTTGGATCGCCATTGGCGGACGGGGCAACCAAACACAGGAGACACCGGTGGACTACACCCAACAGCTCGACGTAGCTCTGAACCGCCTGCATGACGAAGGTCGCTACCGGACCTTCATCGACATTGAGCGCCGCAAGGGCAACTATCCGCACGCCGTTTGGCGCAAGGAAGATGGCTCGGAGCAGAACATCACTGTGTGGTGTGGCAACGACTACCTTGGCATGGGCCAGCACCCCAAAGTGCTTGAGGCGATGCACGAAGCTCTGGACGCCACCGGCGCCGGTTCGGGCGGCACCCGCAACATTTCGGGCACCACCGTCTACCACAAACGCCTTGAGGCCGAGCTGGCTGACCTGCACCAGAAAGAAGCGGCGCTGCTTTTCACCAGCGCGTACATCGCGAACGACGCGACTCTTTCGACGCTGCCCAAGCTGTTCCCCGGCCTGATCACTTACTCGGACGAGCTGAACCACGCCTCGATGATCGAGGGCATCCGCCGCAACGGTGGTGCCAAGCGTGTGTTCCGTCACAACGACGTCGCCCACCTGCGCGAGCTGCTGGAAGCCGACGATCCGAACGCACCCAAGCTGATCGCCTTTGAATCGGTTTACTCGATGGACGGCGATTTCGGCCCCATCGCAGAGCTGTGCGATCTGGCCGAAGAATTCGGCGCGCTGACCTATCTGGACGAAGTGCACGCTGTCGGCATGTACGGCCCCCGCGGTGGCGGTGTGGCGGAACGTGATGGCCTGCTGGACCGTCTCGACATCATCAACGGCACTCTGGGCAAGGCGTTCGGCGTGCACGGCGGCTACATCGCGGCATCGGCCAAGATGTGCGACGCGATCCGTTCCTATGCCCCCGGCTTCATCTTCACCACCTCGCTGCCCCCCGTTGTGGCGGCAGGCGCGGCGGCCAGCATTGCTGTGCTGAAAGAAGACCAGTCGATCCGTGATGCGCACCAGACCCAGGCGAAGATCCTGAAAACCCGTCTGAAAGCGATGGGTCTTCCGCTGATCGACCACGGTAGCCACATCGTACCTGTTCACGTAGGTAACCCCGTCAAGTGCAAGAAGCTCTCTGACATGTTACTTGAGAACTACGGGATCTACGTGCAGCCTATCAACTTCCCCACCGTTCCGCGTGGGACCGAACGTCTGCGGTTTACCCCGTCGCCCGTACACGGTCCCAAGGAAATGGACGCATTGGTGAAGGCGATGGACGACCTCTGGTCGCACTGTGCGCTGAATCGTGCCGAATTAAGCGCTTAATCAAGTAGGACGCTGAATTCTCCTACGCACTGTGGTATTCTTGCCCTAATAACAGGCCACGGCGAATCGAATGAATCGGTCGCCGTGTTACGGTCAGGCAAATTAGGGCAGTCAATTTGGGTATGCGTTTCAAATCCCATGCGAATACCACACCGGCGGAGCCGACCCCGAAAGGGTTCGACGACTTTGAGCTGCGCCTAGGTGATGTCCTTCGTGGCGAACGCGCCACGATTGGTAAGTCGCTGCTCGACGTTCAACGCGAGCTTCGCATCAAGGCGTCTTACATTGCTGCCATCGAAAACTGCGATCCCAGCGTTTTCGACACCCCCGGTTTTATCGCCGGTTATGTGCGATCCTATGCCCGCTATTTGGGGCTGGAGCCTGATGTTGTGTTTAACGCCTTTTGCAAAGAAAGCGGTTTTTCCACCGCACACGGAATGGCGCCCGAGGCGTCCTCGCGCAAGCGCGAAGGTCAGCCCGCCATCCGCAGCCGCCGTATGAACGCTGACCCGCTGCTGGAATCCGGCACGCCCTTCGTTCCCGGCAAAGAAAGCATTTTCGCAGGGATCGAGCCCGGCGCGATCGGTTCGTCCATCGCTCTGCTGGCGGTGATCGGCCTTCTGGGCTTTGGCGGCTGGAGCGTCTTTACCGAGATTCAGCGCGTTCAGCTGGCCCCGGTCGAACACACCCCGATGCTGGTCAGCGACCTTGATCCGCTGGTCGAACACGCCGAGACCGAGCAGGTTGCTGATGCCGCTGGTATCTTCAACCCGCCCGCCGAGGCGCTGGATCGTCTGTACCGTCCCGAGGCGCTGGATGTGCCCGTTCTGGTGCCCCGCGATGCGCCGATTGCCTCGCTCGATCCGCGTTCGGTTGGCGTTTTCGCGCAGCCCGAACTGCCCAAAATCGCCGAAGTGGCCGAGCTGCCCACCGGCGATGTACCCCCCGTTGCCAACGCGACCCCGCAGGTTGTGGCCGATGGTCTGCCGCGTCTGGCCGTTGTGGCCGTGCGTCCCGCTTGGGTCCGCATCCGCTCGGCCGAAGGTTCGGTGATCTTTGAAGGCATCATGAACGGCGGTGACAGTTTCGACGTGCCCCAGACCGAAGAGGCGCCGACCATCCGTGTTGGCGAATCCGGCGCGGTGTATTTCGACATCAACGGCACCCACTACGGCCCTGCAGGCGAGCGTGGCGTCGTCACCAAAAATCTGGCTCTGGACAGCAAATCGCTGTCGGAGACCTATTCGGTTGCCTCGCTGGAAAGCGATCAGGATCTGGCCAAGGTTGTTGCCGAACTGGCGCTGACCGACCAGACCCCCGAGCAGCCCGCCGCCGCCGAATAACAAACTTCTGCCGATTGGAGGCATGGGGCGATTGCGCCCGTGCCCCATCGGAACTATCTGTGGCACGACGTCTGATTAACCGGAGTGCGTGCCCATGTCGCTGAACCACGTCCGCCCTTGGCGCAACATATATCGCCGCAAGAGCCGCCAGATCATGGTGGGCAATGTCCCCGTGGGGGGCGATGCGCCGATCACCGTTCAGACGATGACCAACACCGTCACCACCGATGTGAAGGGGACCTTGGGTCAGGTTCTGGCAGCCGCCGAAGTGGGCGCGGATATCGTGCGCGTTTCGGTCCCTGACCGCGAAAGCGCCATCGCGCTGAAAGAGATCGTCAAGGAAAGCCCTGTTCCGATCGTCGCGGACATCCACTTCCACTACAAGCGCGCGATCGAAGCCGCCGAGGCTGGCGCCGCCTGTCTGCGCATCAACCCCGGTAACATCGGCGACGAGACCCGCGTGAAAGAGGTCATCAAGGCCGCGCGCGACCACAACTGCTCGATCCGGATTGGCGTGAACGCGGGCAGTCTGGAAAAGCACCTGCTGGAGAAATATGGCGAGCCATGCCCCGACGCGATGGTCGAGAGCGGGCTGGAGCATATCCGTATTCTGCAGGACAACGACTTTCACGAGTTCAAGATCAGCGTGAAGGCCAGCGACGTGTTTCTGGCGGCGGCGGCCTATCAGGGCATTGCCGAGGCGACCGATGCGCCGATCCATCTGGGGATCACCGAGGCGGGTGGTCTGATGTCCGGCACCATCAAGTCGGCGATCGGTCTGGGGAACCTGCTATGGATGGGGATCGGCGATACGATCCGCGTTAGCCTGTCCGCCGATCCGGTCGAAGAGGTGAAGGTCGGCTATGAGATCCTGAAGTCTTTGGGCCTGCGCCATCGCGGTGTGAACATCATCAGCTGCCCCAGCTGCGCGCGTCAGGGCTTTGACGTGATCAAGACCGTCGAGGCGCTGGAAAAGCGGCTGGAGCATATCAAGACGCCCATGAGCCTGTCGATCATCGGCTGTGTGGTGAACGGCCCCGGTGAGGCCCTGATGACCGATGTCGGTTTCACTGGCGGTGGGGCAGGCAGCGGGATGGTCTATCTGGCGGGCAAGCAGAGCCACAAGATGTCCAACGACCAGATGATCGACCACATCGTCGAGCAGGTGGAAAAGCGCGCCTCTGAACTGGATGCCGAGGCGGCGGCTGCGGCGGCCGAGTAAGCGGTCGGGGCTGCGCGGCGTCGCTGTGGTGCCGTGAGTATTTTTGCAAGAAGAAACAGGGGGAGTGGCGCGCGCTGCTCCCATTGTTCGTTTAGCGGGACAGGTATTTGCGGATCGCGATCTCGGGGACGGGGCCGCGAACCAGCAGGCCGTTGATGTGCAGCATCGGTGGGCGGTCCAGATCCAGCGCGGCGGCGAGGGCGCTTCGGTCGGTGTCGAGTTGCGCCGCGCGCTCTGTGATCGGGGGCAGGGGCCAGCCGTTTTGGGCGGCAAGGGTTTCTAGGGGGGTGTTCTGGGCCAGTGCATCCATTGCGGCCCAGTAGGCGTCGGGGCCGTGGAGTTGGCCGATGGCGGCCAGCGTGTTGGCGGCGGGCCAGTGTTTGATGGTCAGGCTGACCTCGGGCGTCTCTGCCAGCAGGGCGCGCAGGGTATGGGCCAGTTCGATGGACTGAGGGTCAGGTCCGAGGAAGGCGGTGATCGTGGGGCCGCCAGAGGGGCCGATGACCATGTCACCGGGCTGGGCCGCGATACGGTCGGCCTGTTCGGCCATGCGGCGCTGGTCTTCTTCGATATAAAAGGCTGTGGGGTCGGGGATCGGCGGGTTCATGGCCCTGTCGATCAGCTCCGGCTCCTCGATCAAAAGGGCGCGGATTTCTTCGCCCATGATGGCGCGCTCGGTGTCTGACAGGTGCGTCATGTCCAGCGCGAGGGCGGGGCTGGCCGCCATCATCAGAGTGGCGGCCAGATGTTTGATCATCCGCGGATGTCTTTGACGATGGCCTGCATCTGATCCAGCGGGACGTAGCCGCGCAGCATCGTGTCATCCATCACAAAGGTCGGGGTGCCGCTGATCTGCAGACGGTTCGCCAGATCACGGTTCGACTGCAGGATGGTGTTGATTTCGGGGTCGTTCATGCCAGCGATCACAGCGTCTGCGTCGATCCCCAGACCTTCGGCCAGACGGCGCAGGGCGGGCTCTTCGTAGCTGCCTTTGTAGGTGATCAGGGCGTCGTGGGCAGCTTTGTAGGCGTCATCGCCGCCAACCTTGCGCACGGACAGGGCAAAGCGCGACGAGATCACGCTTTCTTCGCCGAGGATCGGGAATTCCTTGACGATGAAGCGGATGTTGCCATCGCCGTTCACCAGCTCTTCCACCTCGGCCGAGGCTTTGCGGCAGTAGCCACAGCGATAGTCGAGGAATTCGACCATGGTCACGTCGCCATCGAGATTGCCGCCAACCCACGAATAGCCATCCGCAAAGATCGCGTCCTTGTTGGTTTCGACCATGGTGCGGTCGCCATCGGCTGCGGCAGCGGCCTGTTTCTGTTCCAGAACGCCGACGGCCTCCATGATGACTTCGGGGTTGTCGAGC
Organism: Donghicola mangrovi; assembly: GCF_013377535.1. Taxonomy (GTDB): domain Bacteria; phylum Pseudomonadota; class Alphaproteobacteria; order Rhodobacterales; family Rhodobacteraceae; genus Donghicola; species Donghicola mangrovi. The sequence goes on from NZ_JABCJE010000003.1 coordinate 283,979, forward strand.
AGATAGGCGCGAACCTCGGCGCGGAAGGCTTCGCGCTCTGCGTCGGTCATTTTGCTCAGATCGGTTTCCGCGACAGCGGCGCTGCTGGCGACGGTCAAGGCCAGTGCGCTGGCGGTGACGAGGGTACGGATCATTTGGCGTCCTTTCATTTCGGCGCGGCTTTCGCAGCAGTCAACACATCCTGTGCCCGTTGCCAAGGGGCGGAACCGCGCGGCAGCAGGCCCTCGGCCCGTTTGGCGTGCAGCGCGGCGTCTTTCAGTCGGCCCGTCAGGGCATATCGTTCGGCGGTCACCAGCGAGGCCATGCCATTCTGTCCTGCCTTGGCATAGGCCATCCCCAGATCACGCAGTACACCCGAGCTATATGGGTCCAGACTGCGGGCTTTTTCCAGTGCGGCGAGGGCGCGTTTGTTGCCATCGGCGGTATCCAGCGCCAGCAAGGCGCGACCGTAGCCCCCAAGGATTAACGGATCCTTTGGCGACAAGCTGACAGCGGCTCCATAAGCGTTTGCTGCGGCGGGAAAATTCCGGCTTTCCAGCAGGATCTGACCGCGCAGCTCTTGGACATAGGGGTCTTTGGGGCGGGCAGAGGCCAGTTTGTCGATGGTAGCGACGGCCTTTTTCACGTCGGGCTGCCGGTGATAGGCAACGGCCTCGCGCATCAGGCGGATGTCATCGGTCGCGCTGGATTTGGCGCGGCGTAGGGTCCAGCTGGGGGCGCGGGTAAAGGCGGTCAGCTTGCCTTGGGCGCGGGCGAACCAGTAATCGGCGGCGCCACTGTCGGGCCAGGCTTGCCCGCCATAGGCCGCCGCAAAGCCCTGAAGGGCGCGGAACCGGTCCTGCGACAGGGGGTGCGTGCGGGTGTAGGGGTCCTGGCGCGAAACGCTCAGGGCCTCTTGGCCGCGGAAGATGTCGATCACCTCGACCGCGCCATCGGGGTTGATGCCCGCGTTCACCATATAGCGGACACCGGCCTGATCGGCGCTGGCCTCTTCGGCGCGGGTGTGGGCGAACAAAACGCGCTGCGCACTGGACTGGGTGCCGATGGCGATGCCCGCTGCCGCGCCGCCAGCGCCACTTGCGGCGGCCGCGGCGGCCAGCGCCAGACCCAAGCCCGCCGAAGTGCGGGCGGTGCGTGCGTTCGTCATGCGGCGGGCGATGTGGCCGTTCGAGATATGCGCAGCCTCGTGGGCAATCACGGATTGCAGTTGGCGGGCGTTCTCAAGCCGCGCCAAGAGGCCCGCGTGGATAAAGATGTGGTCCGCATCCACCACAAAGGCGTTCAGGGATTGATCATTCACCACCAGCACCTTGACCCGCGCCCCCAGACCGGCGGCATTCAGGATGGGCGAGGCGATGGTATTCAGCGCATGTTCGATATCGGGATCGCGCAAGAGCCCCACGGCTTTGGCCGGCAGGGTGCCAATGACGCTAAGGCAAAGGGCGGCGGCCAGCACTCGGGCGGCAAGGCGCATTGACGATCCTTTCGTCGCCTGAAATGACTTTCGCATACCCTAGAGAGGACCCCATGCGAAATTCAACCCGCAGCGATGTCGATCCCTTTATCGTGATGGATGTAATGGAGGCCGCCCGCCGTGCCGAAGAGGCCGGGCGCCACATCATCCATATGGAAGTCGGTCAGCCCAGTACTGCCGCCCCCTCGGGTGCGCGTCAGGCGCTGGCCACCGCGATGGAAGGCGGATCGCTGGGGTACACCGTGGCCTTGGGCATCCCCGAACTGCGGGCGCGGATCGCGAGGCTGTATGGCGAATGGTACAACGTCGATCTGGACCCCGCGCGGGTGGTGGTGACGTCGGGCTCTTCGGGGGCGTTCCTGTTGGCGTTTACGGCGCTCTTTGATGCGGGGGACCGCGTGGGGATCGGTGCGCCGGGCTATCCCAGCTATCGCCAGATCCTCAAGGCGATGAGCGTTGAGCCGGTGATGCTGCAGACCAAGGCGGAGAACCGTTATCAGCCCGTACCGTCCGATTTCGCGGGCATGGGGCTGCAGGGTCTGATGGTCGCCAGCCCCGCGAACCCTTCGGGGACGATGCTGGGCAAGGATGCTTTGGGCGCGCTGATCAACACCGCGCAGGCTGAGGGCACCGCCTTTATCAGCGATGAAATCTACCACGGCATCGAATACGAGGCCAAAGCGGTCACCGCGCTGGAGCTGTCCGATGATGTCTATGTCATCAACAGTTTCTCCAAGTATTTCAGCATGACCGGTTGGCGCGTGGGCTGGATGGTGGTCCCGCCGGACCACGTGCGCCGGATCGAGCGTTTGGCCCAGAACATGTTTATCTGCGCCCCCCATGCCAGCCAGATCGCGGCCCTTGGTGCGCTGGAGTGCAAAGAGGAGCTGGACGCCAACCTGCAGGTCTATACCCGCAACCGCCAACTGATGATCGAAGGGCTGCCCAAGGCCGGTTTCGACCGCATCGCGCCGCCGGACGGGGCGTTCTATGTCTATGCGGATGTCAGCCACTTGACCGACGACAGCCGCGCCTTCTGCGCCGAAATTCTGGACAAGGCTGGCGTGGCCGTGACCCCCGGTCTGGATTTCGATCCCGATCGCGGGGCGGGGACGCTGCGGTTCTCCTATGCCCGCGCGACCGCTGATATCGAAGAAGGTCTGCGCCGTCTGACCGAATTCATGTCAAACCGATAGCGGTTTTCTGCCGTCTTTAGTGGGCCTTACGTTATCACCTTCATGATAACTTTGCGCCGGGGGCCAGACCGTGTATCTATCTGGGAAAACACGGTCAGAGGCCGAGCAGATGGTTATGCGTATTGTTACAGGTTTGGTTCTGGCGCTGGGTTTGGCAGGCGCCGCGCTGGCTGCCGATTTCACGGGGCGGGCGCGGGTTTTGCCCGATCAGACCACAGTGCAGGACACCGATCGGGGGCTGACCCTGACCGTTGGCCTGACCCAAGGCGTGCCCTACCGCGTGTTCACTCTGGACGACCCCGCCCGCCTGATCGCCGACTTCCGAGAGGTGGACTGGACCGGCCTTGATGCTGCGCGCCTGACACGTTCGCAGGGGATCAAGGACGCCCGTTTCGGCCAGTACCGCCCCGGCTGGACGCGGATGATTCTGGATCTGGAGGGGCCGCTGGCGCTTGGGGCCTCTGATCTGCGGATCGACACCGATACCGGTCAGGCCAAGCTGCAACTGTCCCTGACCCGCACCACCGCTGCCGATTTCGCTGCCCGTTCCGTGGCGCCCGCTGATCCCGATTGGGGAATGCCCGCCGCCGCGCAGGTCGATCCCGCACGCAGCCGCCACGGCGGGGACGGCAAGCTGACCGTGGTGATTGACCCCGGCCACGGGGGCGTTGACCCCGGTGCGCAGCGCGGCAAGTGGGACGAAAAGAACCTGATGTTGACCTTCGGGCTGGAACTGCGCGACGCGCTGGTCCGCACCGGTCAGGTCAACGTGGTCCTGACCCGAGAGGTGGACGACTTTGTTCCCTTGGAAACCCGTGTGACCATCGCCCACGAGGCCCGTGCCGATCTGTTCATCTCGCTTCATGCGGACGCGCTAGAGGGGGGCGGGGCCAGCGGTGCCACCATCTATACCCTTGCCGAGGAGGCCTCGGACAAAGCCTCGCAAAAGCTGGCCGAGCGTCACAACCGCGCCGATCTGCTGGCGGGGGTGGACCTGACGGGGCAGGACGATGTGGTCGCCCATGTGCTGATGGATCTGGCCCGTACCGACACGAAGCCCCGCGCGGACCGCATCGCTGCCGAACTGTTGGACGCGCTGAAGGCCAACGGCAACCCCATGCACTCGCGTCCTTTGCGGGGGGCAGGGTTCTCGGTGCTCAAGGCCCCCGATATTCCGTCCGTGCTGCTAGAGGTGGGGTTCCTGTCCTCGGACCGGGATCGGGCGAACCTGACCAACCCCGACTGGCGGGCAAAAACCGCCGGGGCCATCACCGCCGCCATATTGGATTGGGCCATTGCCGACGCCGCCGAAGGCCAGCTGATCCGGCAATAGCCCGCCTTTCGGCAACAATCCGGGCTTTGTGTTTTGACCCCAATGGGTGTGGACTATATGAGGGGGCACGTTTGACACGAGGGCCAGCCAGTGGTGCGATTCATCTTATCCTTCTTCGGGGCAATCTTTAGTGCCATTACTCTGGGCATCTTCATGGTGGCCCTTGGCATTGGTGCGGTGTTCTGGATGTACGCGCGCGACCTGCCCAGCCACGAGGCGCTGGCCCAGTACGAGCCCCCCACCATCAGCCGCATCTATTCCGGCGAAGGCCAGATCATCGACGAATTCGCCAAGGAACGTCGCCTGTTCGTGCCCGCCGACGAGATCCCCGATCTGGTCAAGGCCGCGTTTATCTCGGCCGAGGACAAGAACTTTTACCACCACTCGGGCTATGACCTGCTCGGGATTGCTTCGGCGGCCCGTGATGCAGTCGTGTCGCGCGGGCGCAACGTGCGCGGGGCCTCGACCATCACCCAGCAGGTGATGAAGAACTTCCTGCTGTCCGGCGACCGTCAGGCCGAGCGCAAGATCAAGGAACTGATCCTTGCGACCCGTATCGAACACACCCTGACCAAAGACCAGATTCTCGAGCTTTATCTGAACGAGATCTATCTGGGCGCGAACTCTTATGGTGTGGCTGCTGCGGCGCAGACCTATTTCAACAAGACCTTGATGGAGCTGACCCCCGGCGAGGCGGCCTATCTGGCATCGCTGCCCAAGAAACCGGCCAAGCTGCACCCCGTCCGCGATTATGACGAGGCCGTCGAGCGCCGGAACTATGTTCTGCGCGAGATGGAAGACAACGGATATATCACCGCCGAAATCCGCGACGCCGAGATCGCTTTGCCGCTGAAATCCGTTCAGAACGGCGATTATGCGGACTTCCGCACCGCGCTGCCCTATCGCGACTACTTCACCGACGAAATCCGCCGTCAGCTGAGCAGCGACTTCGGCGAGGGTGAATTCTTTACCGGTGGTCTGTCGGTGCGCGCGACCGTGGACCCCGACCTGCAATCCGTCGCCGGCGAGGCGCTGCGCCGCGGGCTCGAGGATTATGACCGTGGCATCGGCGTCTGGCGTGGCACCGGCAAAAAGATCGACACCGCCAAGCTGGATAACGAAGCCGATTGGCGCGAGGCGCTGTCCGCTGTCGAGGTTCCCCGTGACATCGTTCTGGACGGCCAGTGGTACCCCGCCGTGGTTCTGTCCATTGGCGACAGCGCGGCCCGTATCGGCATCGAAGGCGTGAAAGAGGACAGCGATGGCCACTTCATCCCCGCCGAGGATGTGCAGTGGGCCCGCAAACGTCTGGACAGCGGCAAGCTGGCCAACAAAGCCCGCGTTGCCGGTGATCTGGTCGAAAAGGGCGACGTCGTTCTGGTCCGCCGCATGACCAAGGATTCGGATGGCAGCTTTATCCGCTGGACCCTGCGCCAGACCCCTGAAATTCAGGGCGGTCTGATGGCGATGGACGTGGAAAACGGCCGCGTTCTGGCGATGCAGGGGGGCTTCTCCTATCAGGATTCGGTGTTTAACCGCGTGACGCAGGCGCAGCGCCAGCCGGGCTCCAGCTTTAAGCCGTTCGTGTATGCGGCGGCGCTGGACAGCGGCTATTCGCCCGCGACCATCGTGATCGACGCTCCGATCGAGTTGAACACCCCCCAAGGCCTGTGGCGCCCCAAGAACAGCTCGAACAAATACTACGGTCCGACCCCGCTGCGGACCGGCATCGAGCAGTCGCGAAACCTGATGACCGTGCGTCTGGCCCAAGAGGTCGGCATGGACACCATCGCGCGCTACGCTGAACGCTTTGGCGTCTATGACAACATGGGCCGTTTCCTGGCGAACGCGCTGGGCTCTGAAGAGACCACTCTGTACAAGATGGTCGCGGCCTATGCGATGTTCGCCAACGGCGGCGAGCGTGTGCAGCCCACTCTGGTGGACCGCGTTCAGGACCGTTACGGCAAAACCATCTACAGCCACGAAGAACGCACCTGCGTCGATTGTGCTGACCCGTCGATTCCCAACGGCCACGGCCCCCGCATCACCTCGAAGCGCGAGCGTGTGATGGATGCGATCACCGCGTACCAGCTGACTTCGATGATGGAAGGCGTGGTCCAGCGCGGTACTGCGGCCAGCAGCGTGCACCTGTCGGTGCCGACCGCTGGTAAGACCGGTACCACCAACGACGCCAAAGACGTGTGGTTCGTGGGCTTCACCTCGAACATCGTGGCGGGCTGCTACATGGGCTTTGACAGCCCCCGTCCGATGGGCAAGGGCGCCTATGGCGGCACGCTCTGTGGTCCGATCTTTACCGAGTTGATGAAGGCGGCGACCAAGAAATATGGCGGCGGCCCGTTCGCGGTGCCCCCGGGTGGCCACTTTATCAAGATCGACCGTTTCACCGGTGCGCGTCTGGCGGACGATGCCAGCGGCGACTACGTGGTGGCCGAATACTTCCGCGATGGCGAAGAGCCGGTGTTCGGCGTGGCCTTCGACGGTGGTTTCGCGGTGGGCTCGAACCTGCCGATGTTCGACCGCGGCGAATCCGACGATGCGCCCAAGCAGGTGACCACCTCTGGCGGGGGGACGGCGGTTGTCGGACCCAAGGCAGATTTCGGCACGCTCAGTGCTGGTGGTCTCTACTGACCTTGCCCAAGGGCCTTTGCTGGTCTATCACCGCTGCCTGACAAGGTGCGCCGCCCCGCGCGGCGCCCGCAGACATTTCAAATCCATAGGACGACGATGCGCGCAGAAGCACAGAACACCGTGGCCGAGATCGAAAAATCGCTGGAGCTGTTGCGCCAGCGCCTGAACTGGGACACCGCGCAACACCGGCTCGAGGAATTCAACGCCCGCGTCGAGGACCCGACCCTGTGGGACGATCCCGAGGCGGCCCAGAAGCTGATGCGCGACCGTCAGGTGCTGATCGACGCGATGGATGTCTACAAAGGCATCAAGCAGGATCTGGCCGACAACATCGAACTGATCGAGCTTGGCGAGATGGAAGAGGACGACGAGGTCGTCAAAGAGGCCGAGAAGTCCCTGAAAGAGCTGGCGAAAAGCGCCGCCCAAAAGGAACTCGAAGCTCTGCTGAACGGCGAGGCCGACAGCAACGACACCTTCCTCGAGATCAACTCGGGTGCCGGTGGTACTGAAAGCTGCGACTGGGCCTCGATTCTGGCGCGCATGTACGTCCGCTGGGCCGAGAAGAAGGGCTACAAGGTCGAACTGCAGTCCATGTCTCCGGGCGAAGAAGCGGGCATCAAATCGGTGGTCTACAAGATCAGCGGCCACAACGCCTATGGCTGGCTGAAAACCGAGAGCGGCGTGCACCGTCTGGTCCGCATTTCGCCCTACGACTCGGCGGCGCGTCGCCATACCTCGTTCAGCTCGGTCTGGGTGTACCCCGTGGTCGACGACAACATCGAGATCGAAATCAACCCCAGCGAAATCCGCATCGATACCTATCGTTCGTCGGGCGCCGGTGGTCAGCACGTGAACACCACCGACTCGGCGGTGCGGATCACGCACATTCCGACCGGCATTGTTGTGACATCGTCTGAAAAGTCGCAGCACCAGAACCGCGATATCGCCATGAAGGCCCTGAAATCGCGTCTGTACCAGATGGAGCTGGACCGCCGGAACGCGGACATCAACGCCGCTCACGAAGCCAAGGGCGATGCGGGTTGGGGCAACCAGATCCGTTCCTACGTTCTGCAGCCCTACCAGATGGTCAAGGACCTGCGCACCGGCCACGAGACCTCGGATACCCAAGGGACGCTGGACGGCGATCTGGACGGCTTCATGGCCGCCACTCTGGCGCTGGATGTCAGCGGCAAATCGCGGGCCGAAGCGAACTTTAGCGAATAATGACAGGGCGGCCTTCGGGTCGCCTTTGTTTTTCTGGCCCCTCGAATTGGTATAGCCAAAATACATCTTCGCGTCAGGCAAAGACGTGGGCTAGTCTCGCCTTTGGAGAATGAAGGGGAGGTCACGATCCATGGACGCCATCCAGCCCGAGAGCAAGCTCGGAGCACCTGAACTGGCAACAGCCCGCATGGCGGATATCACTTTGGCGATCCGTCGCGGCATTCAGGATTTCCGGCGCTCGCCTGTGTACGGGCTGATCTTTGCGGCGGTCTATGTGGTGGTCGGCTGGATCATGAGTGCTATCACCATCGCCACGGGGCAGACCTATTGGCTGGTGCTGGCGGTGATCAGCTTTCCTTTGCTGGGCAGCTTTGCGGCGGTGGGCCTGTATGAAACCTCGCGGCGGCTCGAGTTCGGGCTGGCGATGGACTGGCACCGCATCTTTGGCGTGGTCAAAGGGCAGGGGAGCCGCCAGTTGCCGTGGCTGAGCGCCGTGGTGGTGATCATCTTCCTGTTCTGGTTCTTTCTGGCGCATATGATCTTTGCGCTGTTCATGGGTCTGAGCACGATGACCAACGTCTCCAGTTCCATGCAGGTGTTTCTGACGCCGAACGGGCTGATGATGCTGGGGGTGGGTTCGGTCGTCGGGGCCGTCTTTGCCATGCTGATCTTTGCGATCACCGTGGTGGGCCTGCCGATGGTGGTGGACCGCGATGTGGACTTCGTGACAGCGATGATCAGCAGCTTCGAGGTCGTGGTGCAGGCGCCGGTGCCGATGTTCGCGTGGGCGGCCATTGTGGCGCTCTCGACCTTTGTGGCGATGCTGCCGGGCTTTGTGGGGCTGTTTCTGGTGCTGCCGGTGCTGGGGCACGCCACGTGGCACCTGTACCGGATTCTTAGCAACAACGCCTGATCCCTAGGCCCCGCGCAAAAGAAAAGGCACCGCGATGCGGTGCCTTTGGCGTTTCAACCCATCCACGCGCCCGAGTGGCCAGGGCGCAGATGCAAGCGATTATGCGTTGCTGTCGGGGCCGGTGATGCGCTTGGCGCCAGCAGTCGAGAGGGGATCGTCCTGACGCTGTACCGAACCTTCGAAGTGCGCACCGCTTTCGATCGCGATGGTCTTGTGGATGATGTCACCCTCAACACGAGCAGACGAGGTCAGACGCACCTTGAGGCCACGAACGCGGCCCACAATACGGCCATTGATCACGACGTCATCGGCAACCACTTCGCCTTTGATGGTGGCGGTTTCGCCAACGGTCAGCAGGTGTGCGCGGATATCACCGTCAACGGTGCCCTCGACCTGAACGTCACCGGTGGTGCGGATATTGCCTTCTACATGCAGATCCGACGACAGTACCGATGCCGGCGGCTTCGCCTTGGTCACGGGTGCCTTGAAATCGGTCTTCTCAGCAGGAGCGGGAGTCGGTGCCGGAGTTTCGGTGGCCTTGGGGCCGGGTTCGTTGATCTTGCTCTTAGAAAACATCATTAGCAGCCTTGATATATACCATCGGGTTTACGGCTTTGCCCCCGACGCGCACCTCGTAATGCAGGTGTACGCCGGTCACGCGCCCTGAAGCTCCCATATCACCGATACGGTCACCACGCGAGACCCTTTGCCCGACGGTCACGTTAAGTTTGGACAAGTGGGCATATCTTGTCTCGATACCAAATTCGTGCTGGATTTTAACCAAACGACCATAACCAGACGCCCAGCCCGCATGGATTACTACGCCATCGGCGGTCGCGTAAAGCGGCGTTCCGGTGGGACCGGCAAAATCTACACCGGCGTGCATCCGGCGACCGCCTGTTTTGGGGTCGCGGCGGATGCCAAAGCCACTGGTGAAACGGAACGCGGATTTCACCGGAACCGCAAAGGGCGCCTTTTCAGCGGCCATGCGGTAGATGTTCAGCATGTCCAGCTGTTCCAGCAGACGGTTTGCGCGGTCGATCTCGTGGGTGTGCTGCTCTTCTTCGGGACCAAAGCTGAGCGGCATCAGCGGACCGCCCTGACCGGAGTACCGGTTGCGGATCTGGTTGATGATGGCGTCAGGGTTCATACCGGCCGAACGGAACATCTTGTTCAGCGGCTCGACCGAGACGGTCATCGCTTCTTCAAGTTGGCGGAACACTCGGTCGTTCTGGTCGCGCATCAGCTTCAGCTGCATCGCGATCTCGTCGGCCTGCACCATGGCGTCGCGGGCCTCTTGGGCTTTGGCGTCACGCTCGGCGGCGGTTTCCGACAGGGCGACGGTCAGCGCATCGACGGCGCCGTTCACTTCGCTGCCCATGGGGATGGCGGCGCTGCCACCTTCGCCCTTCAGCGCGGCTTCCATGGCCTGCGCGCGCTCGGCCGCGGTGTCGCGTTCGGTCATGGCGCGGCGCAGGGTGTCCTGCACAACGGTCAGGCCGGTCTCGAGTTCGCGGCGGCGGTCTTCGGAGCCCAGAAGCTGGGTCTGCATGACCGAAATCTGTTGAAGCGCGAGGTTGAAGCGTTCCTGTGCGGCCGAGGCTTCTTCGGCACGCATGTCGCGTTCCAGCGCCAGACGGTTCAGGCGATCTTCGTAGTTTTCCTGTTCGCGCTGCACCTGCGCCCGCACGTTGCCCGAACCGATACTGTCCATCAGCAGGATCGAGGTCGAGATGGCGGCCCATGACATGATCAAGGCCAAGCCACCCAATGCGGTAATCTGGGTCAGCGGGGTCAGGCGGATAAAGCGGGTTTCATTGTCCGAACGCAAAAATACCCGGCGTTCCGGAAACACATTGCCGAAGCGTGTTTCGATAAAGCGGTTAACGCGGCTTCTCACTGGTATCGTCCCCTGGGTCGTGTACGTACGCCGACACTCCACGAAGGCGTGACACGGGGATAAACCGGGGGCGCTTTTTGACGCAACCTTTTTGGCCCCGGACCCGCCGAGCGATGGCCGTATTATGCCATTTCGGCGGGAACCTGCCGATTTCTGGATCAGCGCAGTTGCAGGGCCGGATCAGATTTCCGTGACCGAGCCTGTTTCCGTCAGCGGCCAGTAGAAATCCGGGGGGATTCCGGCCTCTGCGCGCTTTTCCTCGTTGAAGGGGGGCTTGAGGTGGCCATGGAAATATTTGCGCACCAGCTCGTGGAACACATCCTTGGGGTCCAGATTCTCGCGCCCGCAGAGGAAGTGGAACCACTTGGACCCGAAAGCCACGTGACCGACCTCTTCGGAATAGATGACTTCCAGCGCCTCGACCGCGTCGGTGGCGTTTGCCTTGCGGAAAATCTCGATCATGCCGGGGGTCACGTCCAGCCCGCGGGCCTCAAGGACCATAGGCACCACGGCCAACCGGCCATGCAGGTCTTCGGCGGTATCCTCTGCGGCTTGCCACATGCCGGCGTGGGCGGGCAGGGCGCCGTAGTAGCTGCCCATCGCCTCGAGGCAGTTGCACACCAGATTGAAATGCTTTGATTCTTCGGCGGCGGATTTCACCCAGTCGTCGTAAAACCCCATCGGCATGGGCACATGGCCGAACCGCGCGATGATGTCCCAATGCAGGTCCACAGCGTTCAGTTCGATATGCGCCACCGCGTGCAGCAGCGCGATCCGCCCCTGAGGGCTGCCGGGGCGGCGGCGGGGCACATCGCGCGGGTCCAGAAGGTCGGGCTTGGCGGGGCGGGCAGGGCGCAAGGGCGGATTGGCGGTGCCCACGGGAATGGGAGTGCCAGCCTTGCGCGCGGCGAACCAGGCCTCTGCGTGCTGTTTCGAGATGCGGGTTTTCTCGCGTCCGTCACCGCAGGTCAGAACCTCGGTGGCCATGTCTGCCAGCGTTTTCGTCACAGCGCCTTCACTGCCTCCAGTACCTCTTCGGCATGTCCGGGCACTTTGACCTTGGGCCAGATGCGGGCGATGGTGCCCGACGCGTCGATCAGCACCGTGGTGCGTTCGATGCCCATGTAGGTGCGGCCGTACATGTTCTTTTCCTTCCACACGCCGTAGCGTTCGCAGACGTCGCTGGCTTCGTCCGACAGCAGCGCGACCCTGAGGCCGTGCTTGTCGCGGAACTTGTCGTGCTTGGCAACGGTGTCCTTGGAAATTCCCAGAACCACAGCGTTTGCGGCCCCGAAAGCGTCCGCATGTTCGGTGAACGCGATGGCCTCTTTGGTGCAGCCTGGGGTGTCATCCTTGGGGTAGAAATACAGAACCACGGCCTGTCCGCTGAGGCCGCTCAGCGAAACTTCGCCGCCACCATCACGGGGGAGTGTGAATTCGGGGGCTTTCGCGCCAACTTCAATCATGGGCATATACCTTGGAGTTTGTTTGTTTCCGCGCAGTCTAGGGCCCGATGACCAAAAAGAAAGAGACCGAGGCAGCTGAATCCACAGAAAAAAACTCCGGCAAGGCCCGTGGCCACCGGAAGCTTTGGGTGTTTCTGACGGTCGTTTTGCTGGTGACGGTGGTGCTGCCGGTGGGCGGGGCGCTGTATCTGGTGGACCGTCCGCTGCGGGTGCCCGAATGGGCCGAAGTGCGGATCGAGAAGGCTTTGGCAGGGCAGGGCACCGGTGCCCGCGTGCAACTGGGTGAAATTTACCTGACCGTTGGCGCGGGGCTGCGCCCGTGGATTGATCTGCGGAACACCCGTATCCAGCAGGCCGATGGTGCGGCGCTGGCGCGGATCGCCGATATGAAGGTGAATATCGCGGGCCGCAGTCTGCTGCGCGGGGTGCTGGCGGCTGAACACATCGCGATCAACGGTCTGGTCATCGACCTGACGCGCGGACCCGATGGGACGTTCGAGCTGGCCTTCAGTTCCGCCGACGTGCCCGTGGATCAAAAGATGGACTTCCCCCATCTGATCACCGTTCTGGACGACGCGTTCTTTACCCCCGAGCTAGAGCCCCTGCGCACCGTCCAGCTGGACGGCGTGACCCTGCGCTATGTGGACCAGCGGGCCGAGCGGTCTTGGACGGTGGATGGCGGGCGTTTCTCGGTCGAGCGGGACGGGAATGATATCCACGCGGCCTCGGCCTTGACCCTGCTGACAGGGGGCGCGACCGCCGCCACGATCGAGGGCAGCTATTGGCGCACCATCGGCGAGATGTCCGCGGATTTCGGGCTGACAGTCAGTGACCTGCTGGCACAGGATATCGCGACCCAAGCCCCTGCGTTGTCGTTCTTTTCTGCCTTGGATGCGCCCTTGTCGGGGTCGCTGCGCGGTCAGCTTGGGGACGATGGCGCGCTTGAGAACCTGAGCGCCTCGCTCTCGGTCGGGAAGGGCAGTTTGCGCCCCAATCAGGACGCCAAGCCGGTGCCCTTCAACAGCGCGCGCACCTATTTCAACTACGAGCCCGCCGCTGGGATGCTGCTGTTCGACGAAGTGTCGGTGGACAGTGACGGTATCAGCGGTCGGGCCGAAGGCAGCGCCCGCCTGATCACCGAGGATGGCAGCCCTTGGCCCCACGCGATGATCGGGCAAGTGCGCCTGTCCGAGATCAACGCCGCCCCCGTGGGCGTCATGACCAAGGCGCTGGACATCAAACAGGCCGACGCCAGCTTCCGCCTGAGCATTCCCGATTTCCGTCTGGAATTGGGGCAACTGACCGTGCAGGTCCCCGAGGGCACCGCCAACGTTTCTGGTCATGTCGAGGCCGCAAAAGGCGGTTGGGCCATGAGCCTGCTGGCCGAAACCAAACAGGTAAAGCCCGCCGATGTTTTCGCCTATTGGCCCGATGGCAAGGACGCCAAGACCCGCGACTGGCTGAAAGACAACATCACCGGCGGCATGTTGCACGACGTGCAGGTTCATCTGACCGCCGATCCGGGACAGAAGGTTCGCCACCATCTGGAGTTCGGCTTTGACGGAGCCGATCTGCGCTATGTGAACACCATGTCCCCGATCCGCGGGGCGGCGGGGCGAGCTGTGCTGGACAACACCCGCTTTGCCTTGCAGGTCGATCAGGGGCAGGTGCGCCCGAAAAAGGGCGGGCCGATCGACATCGCAGGCTCGCGCTATGAAATCCCGAAATTCGGCCGACCGCCCGAAGATGCCCGCGTTGACCTGAAGGGCAGCGGGACCGTGACCGCTTTCCTAAGCCTGATCGACGAAGAGCCGCTGGCGGTCATGTCCAAGGCGAACCTGCCGGTGACTTTGGCCGATGGTCGGGCCAGCGTGACAGGGACGATCCGCATTCCCTTTAAGCCCAAGCTTGGGCCGGACGATGTAAAGTACGACATCAAGGCAACCGTCCGCCAAGTGCGCACCGATACCCTGGTCAAGGATCACGTGCTGGCCGCCGACACCCTGTCCGTTCATGCCCGCCCCGAAGAGGTCAGCATCAGCGGCAAGGGCCGGTTCGATGCGCTGCCCTTCGACGGGACGTTCCGCCTGCCGAGGGGCGGTATCCCTGCGGTAAACGCCGATGTGGAGCTCAGCGAACGGGCGCTGGATACGTTGAATATCGACCTTGGCTCGGTGCGGGTTTCGGGCAAGGGAACCGGCACGCTGGACCTGAAGCTGCCTCCGAACAAGCCGATCGACTTCCGCCTGACCAGCGGTCTGCGTGGGGTCGGGGTGGGGCTGGACGCCCTTGGCTGGGCCAAGGCCAAAGCCGCCGAAGGCAAGCTGGATGTTTCTGGCAAACTGAACCCCTTGGCCGTGAACAACATCGAATTCGAGGCCGCCGGTCTGTCGCTGAAGGGCAGTCTGTCCATGAACGCCGCCGATCAGGTGGCCGAGGTCAATCTGGCGCGCCTGCGGGCAGGGAACTGGCTGGATTCGCGGGTCGATCTGGCCCTGCGCGGCGCGCGCCCTCCGATGATCGCCCTGACAGGGGGCTTGCTGGATATCTCCAAGATGCCAGAGACCAAACCCTCGAACGAAGAGGGCAGCCCGATCCGCCTGTCCGCCATGAAGGTCCGCGTGGCCAACAGCATCACCTTGCAGAAATTCAACGGGGATTTCGAGACCACGGGCGGTCTGCGGGGCACATTCTCGGCACGGGTGAATGGCGGCGCGCCTGTTGAGGGGCTGGTTGCCCCCAGCCGCGACCGCACCGCCGTGCGCGTCACCAGCGAGGATGGCGGCGATGTCATGCGCGACGCGGGCATCCTGACCCAAGCCAATGGCGGTCAGATGGTGCTGACACTGACCCCCGCCAAAACCGCCGGCCAGTATGACGGCGTGCTGGGGATCACCAACACGCGCCTTTACGATGCGCCTGCGGTGACGGCCCTGTTGAACGCGGTCAGCGTGGTGGGCCTGCTGGATCAGATGGCCAATGGTGGCATCTATTTTTCCAGCGTAGACGCCAAATTCCGCCTGACCCCCGAGCAGTTCATCCTGCAAGAGGCCAGCGCCGTCGGCCCTTCGATGGGGCTGTCGCTGGACGGGGTGATCGGGCTGGTCTCGGGGCGGATGGACCTGCAAGGCGTGCTGTCCCCGATCTATATGCTGAACGGCATCGGCGGTTTCCTGACACGTCAGGGCGAGGGGCTGTTCGGGTTTAACTTTACCCTCACGGGCTCTACCTCTGACCCGCAAGTCGGGGTCAATCCGCTTTCGGTCTTGACCCCCGGCATGTTCAGAGAGATTTTCCGCCGTCCTCCGCCAAAGGTAAGCCAGTGAAACTAAGTGACTTCGATTTCCACCTGCCCGAAAGCCTGATCGCCACCCGTCCGGCCAAGCCCCGCAGTGCTTCGCGCCTGCTGGTGTCGCGCCCCGAGGGGCTGACGGACCTGCATGTCTATGACCTGCCGGATCTGTTGCAGGCAGGCGACCGGCTGGTGCTGAACGACACGCGGGTTATTCCCGCGCGCCTGTTCGGGCAACGCTGGCGGGACAGCGCCCAAGGCCGCGTCAGTGCCAAAATCGAAGTGACCCTGCTGGAGCCGCGCCCGAACGGGCAGTGGGCCGCGCTGGTCAAACCGCTGCGCAAACTCGGCGAAGGCGAATGGGTCGAGTTTTCGGCTGACCTCAAGGCGCAGCTTGTTGCGCGCGAAGAAGGGCAGGCGGTTCTGGAATTCAACCTGACCGGCGACGATTTCGATGCGGCGCTGGCCGAGGCGGGTGCGATGCCCTTACCTCCCTATATCGCCGCCAAACGTCCCGCCGACAGTCAGGACAAAGAGGATTACCAGACCGTCTGGGCCCGCAACACCGGCGCAGTGGCGGCCCCCACGGCCAGCCTGCACTTTGACCAGCCGCTTCTGGACAAGCTGGCGGCGATGGGCGTGGGCTTTACCTATGTGACGCTGCATGTGGGGGCGGGGACGTTCCTGCCGGTCAAGGTCGATGACGTGACCACCCACAAGATGCACTCTGAATGGGGCGAGGTCAGCGAAGCCGCCGCCGCCGAGATCGCCGCGACCAAGGCCGCTGGCGGGCGTGTGATCCCCGTGGGCACCACCGCCCTGCGCCTGATCGAGACTGCGGCGCGTGACACCGGCGCGATACGTCCGTGGGCCGGTGATACGGACATTTTTATCTATCCGGGGTTCCAGTTCCGCGTTGCGGATGCCCTGATGACTAATTTCCACCTGCCCAAGTCGACTTTGATGATGCTTGTGTCGGCTCTTGTCGGTCGTGACCGGATTTTGGCCGCATACGACCATGCGATTTCGCAAGAATACCGTTTCTTTTCATATGGGGATGCCTCTCTGTTGATTCCCTAGTCGGTGTGTCAGGGATTGAGGGCTTGCGATGTGCCCCCGATAGGGTCACCTTGGCTCTAAGCCCGCGAACTGAAACGCAAACTCTGGGAAGATGTGATGCTACAGGTACTCGCCAGCGCATGGCCGCTACTGCTGGGTCTTTTGCTACTGATGGTTGGCAACGGGATGCAGGGGACCTTGCTGGGTCTGCGCGGTGCCTACGAAGGGTTCGGCACCTTCGAGATGTCTGTGGTCATGTCTGCCTATTTCTTGGGCTTTCTGGGCGGGTCGCGTATGGCCCCAGAAATGATCCGCCGTGTGGGGCACGTGCGCGTGTTCGCGGCGCTGGCCTCGACCGTGTCGGCGGTGCTGATCCTGTATCCGGCCTTCGCGCACCCTTGGGCATGGACGCTGGGGCGGGTGGCCGTGGGCTTCTGTTTTTCCGCCGTATATGTGACCGCCGAAAGCTGGCTGAATAACACCGCCACCAACGAAACCCGAGGGCAGGCGCTGTCGCTCTATATGCTGGTGCAGATCTTTGGTCTGGTCGCGGCGCAGGGTCTGGTGAACGTCGGCGATGTGGGGGGCTATCTGCTGTTCGTGATCCCGTCGGTGCTGGTCTCGCTGTCCTTTACGCCCATTCTGTTGTCGGTGAACCCGACCCCTGCGTTCGACCAGACGAAACCGATGACGCTTCGGCAGCTGTATAACATCTCGCCCTTGGGGTGCATGGGGATGTTCCTGCTGGGCGGCGTGTTCGCGGCGCAGTTCGGTATGGCCTCGGTTTTCGGTACCGAAGCTGGGCTAACCACCGGACAAATTTCGATATTCATCTCGATGTTTTTTGCAGCGGCGCTGGTCGTGCAGTACCCCATCGGCTGGATTTCCGACCGAATGGACCGCCGTTTGCTGATCCTGATCCTGTCCGCCATCGGTGCGGCGGGGGCGGTTCTGGGCATGTTCTCGGGCAGCAATTTCACCTTGCTGCTGGTGGCGTCTGGCCTGATCGGGGCGGTCACGAACCCGCTTTATGCGCTGATGATCGCCTACACCAATGACTATCTCGAACCGCAGGATATGGCCGCGGCCTCGGGCGGTCTGGTGTTCATCAACGGCTTTGGCGCCATCGCGGGCCCCATCATTACCGGCTGGCTGATGGAGGTTTTTGGCCCTAACGGCTTCTTCCTGATCATCGCGTTTTTGCTGGTGGCGCTGGTGGCCTACGCGGCCTACCGGATGACCAAACGCGCGGCGCCGGCGGTTCAGGACTATGGCTCTTACTCGCCGGTTTACGCCACCGCGACCCAACTGGCAGTCGAGGCCGCGCTAGAGGATTCGACGGCCAATCCTGTGCACGAGGCTCACTGAACGCGGCAACTGCAGCGATCTGTTATAAATTGTGACTGTCATCTCCACTCAACCTTACGTAACGATTCTATGATGGTTTGAGTGGAGGAGACAGGCATGACCCCCGAAATGGTACTCGAGTTCTGGTTGGACGAAGTTGGTCCCAAAGGCTGGTATAACGGCACCCCCGAGCTGGACGCGAAAATCCGCGACAAATTTCTGGTGGCGTGGGAAGAGGCCGCAGAGGGTGCCTATGGCCTGTGGCTGACCTACCCGACCGGTGCGCTGGCCTATATTATTCTGACCGATCAATTCCCCAGAAACATGTTCCGCGGCGAAGGTCAGTCCTTTGCTACCGATTTTCCGGCCCGCGCCGCAGCCAAAGTCGCCATCGACCACGGCTGGGATCTGCGTATTCACGAACCCGCACGGCAGTTTTTCTACCTGCCCCTCATGCATTCCGAGAGCCAGTGCGATCAGGACCGCTGCGTGCGCCTGATGCATGAACGGCTGCCCGAAAGCGGCGCAGGCAACCTGCTGCACGCGAAAGTTCACCGTGAAATCATTCGTAAATTCGGCCGCTTCCCCTATCGGAACGAGGCGCTGAGCCGCGCCACCACCAAAGCCGAAGCCGATTTTCTGGGCAACGGCGGTTACGGCGGATTGCTGCGGGAGTGGCAGGAAAAACAACATCTGGAAGTTGTTGGCTGACGGCTTTATTGATGCCCCGACCAAGATAGTTTAACGTCAAACTAATTCTGGAATCGGAGGAGAGCCAATGGCCGCCAAGGAATTCGATGTTGTCGTGATCGGGGCGGGCCCCGGCGGATATGTTGCTGCTATTCGCGCAGCACAGCTGGGGCTCAAGACCGCCGTGGTCGAGCGTGAACACATGGGCGGGATCTGCCTGAACTGGGGCTGCATCCCGACCAAGGCGCTGCTGCGCTCGGCCGAGGTGTACCACATGATGCATCGCGCCAAGGAATTCGGCCTGTCGGCGGAAAAGATCGGTTTCGATCTGGACGCAGTCGTGGCCCGTTCGCGCGGTGTGGCAAAGCAGCTGAATGGCGGCGTTGGCCATCTGCTGAAGAAAAACAAAGTGACCGTGATCATGGGCACCGCGACCCTGCCTGCCAAAGGCAAAGTCACCGTGACCACTGACAAGGGTACCGAGGAACTGGTTGCCAAGAACATCATCGTCGCCACCGGCGCCCGCGCCCGCGAGCTGCCCGGTCTGGAAGCCGATGGTGATCTGGTCTGGACCTACAAGCACGCGCTGACCCCCAAGCGTATGCCCAAGAAGCTGCTGGTCATCGGGTCCGGTGCGATCGGCATCGAATTCGCCAGCTTCTACAGCACCCTTGGCGCTGACACGACCGTGGTCGAAGTGCAGGACCGCATCCTGCCCGTCGAGGACGCGGAAATCGCGGCCTTTGCCAAGAAGTCCTTTGTGAAGCAGGGCATCAAGATCAAAGAAAAAGCCATGGTCAAGAAGCTGGACCGCGGCAACGGCAAGGTCGTGGCGCACATCGAAATGGGCGGCAAGGTCGAGACCGAAGAGTTCGACACTGTGATTTCGGCGGTTGGCATCGTGGCCAACACCGGCGGCATCGGTCTGGAAGAGCTGGGTGTGAAAATCGACCGCAGCTTTGCTGTGACCGACGAATACTGCCGCACCGGCGTGGACGGCCTGTTTGTGATTGGCGACGCGACCCAAGGTCCGTGGCTGGCGCACAAAGCCTCGCACGAGGGTGTCATGGTTGCCGAGTTCATCGCGGGCGGTCATCCGCACCCCGTGAAGCCCGAAACCATCGCCGGCTGCACCTATTGCCACCCGCAGATCGCCAGCGTCGGCCTGACCGAAGCCAAGGCGAAAGAGAAGGGCTACAAGGTCAAGGTTGGCCGTTTCCCCTTTATCGGGAACGGCAAGGCGATTGCTTTGGGCGAGCCCGAAGGCATGGTGAAAACCGTGTTTGACGCGGAAACCGGCGAGCTGCTGGGGGCCCACATGGTCGGCGCGGAAGTGACCGAGATGATCCAGGGCTACGTCATCGGCCAGAAGCTGGAGACCACCGAGGCGGACCTGATGGAAACCGTGTTCCCGCACCCGACCCTGTCGGAAATGATGCACGAGAGCACCTTGGACGCATGGGATCGTGCGATCCACATCTGATCCCGTCAGGTGAGAGATTGAGGGGGCGAGAGTGGCGCGGGCTGCTCTCGCCCTTTTTCTTTGGGCCGGTGGAGGGCAGGGGATTTGAGTATTTTTCGCAAAAAGAAGCTGGAATCGGCGTTTTGGGGTGGCTGATCGGGCGATGTTCTTAAAAAGTTCTTAATGAACTGTTGGAGACTCGGCGCATCTGACCTATTTGATGGAAGTCTGTCTTTGGGGATCCGGAATGGCCGAGCTGAAGTTCATCGAGGTGCGCGGCGCGCGCGAGCATAATCTGAAGAACATCGACGTGGATATTCCGCGCGACGAGTTGGTGGTGATCACCGGATTGTCGGGCTCGGGGAAATCCAGTCTGGCGTTTGATACGATCTATGCCGAAGGCCAGCGCCGCTATGTCGAGAGCTTGAGCGCCTATGCGCGGCAGTTCTTGGATATGATGGAAAAGCCCGATGTGGATCACATCAGCGGGTTGAGCCCGGCGATTTCCATCGAGCAAAAGACCACCAGCAAGAACCCCCGATCCACTGTCGGGACGGTTACCGAGATTTACGACTATATGCGTCTGCTGTTCGCGCGGGCGGGAACGCCGTACAGCCCCGCGACCGGTTTGCCGATTGAGGCGCAGCAGGTGCAGGACATGGTCGACCGTGTGATGGGCATGGAGGAGGGCACTCGGGCCTATCTGCTGGCGCCCATCGTTCGGGACCGCAAGGGCGAGTACAAGAAAGAGTTTATGGAGCTGCGCAAGCAGGGCTTTCAGCGGGTCAAGGTGGATGGCGAGTTCTATGAACTGGACGAGCCGCCGACCCTGGACAAGAAGTACCGCCATGACATCGACGTGGTGGTCGACCGGATCGTGGTGCGCGAAGGGATGGAAACCCGTCTGGCGGACAGCTTCCGCACGGCGCTGGATTTGGCCGATGGCATCGCCATTCTGGAAACCGCGCCCCGCGAGGGCGATCCGGAGCGGATTACGTTCAGCGAGAATTTCGCGTGTCCTGTCAGTGGCTTCACCATCCCCGAGATCGAGCCGCGCCTCTTTTCGTTCAACGCGCCGTTCGGGGCGTGCCCTGTGTGCGACGGCCTTGGGGTGGAGCTGTTCTTTGACGAAAAGCTGGTGGTGCCGGACGAAGACCTGAAGGTGTATGACGGTGCCTTGGCCCCGTGGCGCAAGGGCAAGTCGCCCTATTTTCTGCAGACCATCGAGGCCATCGCCAAGCACTACGAATTCAACAAGAACACCAAGTGGAAGGATCTGCCCGCCCACGTCAAACAGGTATTCCTGTACGGCTCGGGCGACGACGAAATCCAGTTCCGCTATGACGAGGGCGGCCGCGTTTATCAGGTCAGCCGTGTGTTCGAGGGCGTGATCCCGAACATGGAACGCCGCTACCGCGAGACGGACTCGAGCTGGGTGCGCGAGGAATTCGAGCGGTATCAGAACAACCGTCCTTGTGGAGCGTGCCACGGCTATCGTCTGCGGGACGAGGCTTTGGCGGTGAAAATCGGCGGGATGCATGTGGGCCAAGTGGTCCAGATGTCGATCAAGCAGGCCTATGAGTGGTGCCTGACGGTGCCCGAACATCTGTCCAAACAGAAGAATGAAATCGCCCACGCGATCCTGAAAGAAATCCGCGAACGTCTGGGCTTCTTGAACAACGTGGGCCTCGAATACCTGACGCTGTCGCGCAATGCGGGCACCCTGTCGGGCGGTGAAAGCCAGCGCATCCGCTTGGCCAGCCAGATCGGAAGTGGTCTGACGGGCGTGCTGTATGTTCTGGACGAACCCTCGATCGGTCTGCACCAGCGGGACAACGACCGCTTGCTTACCACGTTGAAGAACCTGCGCGATCAGGGGAACACAGTGATCGTGGTCGAGCATGACGAAGATGCAATCCGCGAGGCGGACTATGTGTTCGACATCGGGCCGGGGGCAGGGGTGCATGGCGGGCAGGTGGTAGCCCACGGGACGCCCTCTGATCTGGCGAATGATCCCAATTCGCTGACCGGCCAATACCTGTCGGGCAAGCGGGAAATCAGCGTCCCGACCGAGCGCCGCGAAGGCAACGGCAAGAAGGTTCAGGTCGTCAAGGCGACGGGCAACAACCTCAAGGATGTGACGGTGGACTTCCCCTTGGGCAAGTTCGTCTGCGTGTCCGGCGTGTCGGGCGGGGGCAAATCGACCCTGACGATCGAGACTCTGTTCAAGACCGCCTCCATGCGGCTGAACGGCGCCAAACAGGTGCCTGCGCCCTGCCAGACCATCAAGGGGCTCGAACATCTGGACAAGGTGATCGACATCGATCAACGCCCCATCGGGCGCACCCCGCGGTCCAACCCCGCGACCTATACCGGTGCGTTCACCCCGATCCGCGATTGGTTCGCTGGTCTGCCAGAGGCCAAGGCGCGCGGGTACAAACCGGGCCGCTTCAGCTTTAACGTCAAGGGCGGGCGCTGCGAGGCGTGCCAAGGTGACGGTGTCATCAAGATCGAGATGCACTTCCTGCCCGACGTATATGTGACCTGCGAAACCTGTAAGGGAAAGCGGTATAACCGCGAGACGCTTGAGGTGCAGTTCAAGGGCAAATCCATCGCCGACGTGCTGGATATGACCGTCGAGGACGCACAGGAATTCTTCCAGGCGGTGCCGAGCATCCGCGAGAAGATGGACGCCCTGATGCGGGTGGGTCTGGGCTATATCAAGGTGGGCCAGCAGGCGACGACCCTGTCAGGCGGCGAGGCGCAGCGCGTCAAGCTGTCCAAGGAGCTTTCGAAGCGGTCCACGGGCCGGACCCTGTATATTCTGGACGAACCGACCACCGGCCTGCATTTCGAGGATGTGCGCAAGCTCTTGGAAGTGCTGCATGAACTGGTCGAGCAGGGCAATAGCGTGGTGGTGATCGAGCATAACCTCGATGTCATCAAGACCGCCGACTGGATCATCGACATCGGCCCCGAGGGCGGCGATGGTGGCGGCGAAGTGGTCGCGACCGGCACCCCCGAAGCGGTGGCCAAAGAGCCGCGCAGTCACACGGGGCGCTATCTGGTCGATATGCTGAACCCCAAGCGGGTGGCGGCGGAATAACAGGGGGCGGGGCGCAAGTCCCGCCTCTTTCGTGTCATTGTCTGGTCGGATTTATGTGTTACCTCTCCTGACGTGTGAGTGAAGGAGAGTGTGATGAAGGCGTTTGCCCTTGTGCTGGCGGGTCTGATGGCCAGCAGCACGGCCCATGCGGGCCAACCGTTCGAGGAAAGTCTGGTGGAATGCGCCGTTTTGATCGAGGCGCTGACCGGCGATCAAACCCCCGTTCCCGGCCAGAATGCGATG
Source organism: Donghicola mangrovi (assembly GCF_013377535.1). GTDB lineage: Bacteria > Pseudomonadota > Alphaproteobacteria > Rhodobacterales > Rhodobacteraceae > Donghicola > Donghicola mangrovi. The sequence goes on from NZ_JABCJE010000003.1 coordinate 307,333, forward strand.
CTGGACTATTACGTCGGCACCGCCACCAACATGCGCGCAGAGGCAGAGCGGATGCGCAATGCCTCTTACGTCAGCGAGATGGCTGTTCAGAAGCGGGTGGTTTGGGAAAAACGCTGGGAGGACGGCAATTGGGACGATCCAGCCAACCGCCAGGAAGTGGCCGACTGGATGCAGTATTGCTTCAAATTCGCCGAGCACCTCGGGGTCGAGGGGCCGACGCCCTTTGACAAGTAGCGCTTATTTGCGCGGGCAGGTGTTCATGCCAAAGATGCTATAGAGCGGGCATGTGGACAGCAGGCCGGTTGCCAGCGGGATGATCCCGAACAGGTACAGCCATCCATATTCTGCGTCCCCGTTGAACAGGAAGCCGACCAGCAAGGCCGCGCCGACAACGATACGCAGGATGCGGTCAATGCCGCCAATATTTTTCGAGAACATAACGGGCTCCTGAATGATATTCTATAATTCGAATATAGCATTCAGGTTGGCCCGCTACCAGAGGGATGGGCTGCGGCGCTTTGGCCGCAGCATCCGTTAGTTCAGCAGGCTCTGAAGCGCGCCGATCACGGCCAGAACCTCGCCGGTGTTCGAGTTGATGCGATACACATAGCCGTTCGACACCACATAGCTGCCATCGCGCAGACCATAGCGTTCGGCATCGGTCAGGCGGTCATAGCGGTCAATGTGGTCGCCGCGGCGGTAGGTGCCATCGTGACGGTCGTCATGATCATCGCGGTCGTGGTTGTACATCTTCTTGGCTTGGCCCGGAGGCACGCAGGCGGGGTCTTTCTTGGCCAGACCCGGAGGGCAGCCGTTACCGGCGGCAAAGGCCATGGGGGCGGTCAGAGTGGCAGCCATCGCGGTCGCGAGAATAAGAGCAGTCCGTTTCATAACGAGTTCCTTTCATCTTCATCGCAATAACGCAAAGGCCGCGAGGCAGTTTCCTGCGCTCGCGGCCCTGTGATGGGATCGGCGGATGTTAGCCGCGGCTACGCCCCGAGAAGCGGGGGAGCATGGCGCTGAAGTCCTGACCGCTGCCGCCTTCGGTTTCGACAAAGCTCTGGTAAAGGGCTTCGGCCAGTTGGCCCATGGGGGTGTCCGCATCGGCGCTGGCGGCGGCTTGTTGGGACAGGCGCAGGTCCTTGAGCATCAGATCTGCGGCGAAACCGGGCTTGTAGCCGTTGTCCGCAGGGGACTGGGGGCCAACACCGGGGGCAGGGCAGTAAGCGTTGATCGACCAGCTGGCGCCCGAGGACGTGGAGACCACGTCGAACATCGCCTGACGGTCGAGGCCCAGCTTGTCGGCCAGGGCAAAAGCCTCGCAGGTGGCGATCATGGTGACGCCGAGGATCATGTTGTTGCAGATCTTGGCCGCCTGACCGTTGCCCGAGGGGCCGCAATGCACGGCCTTCTGGCCCATGATGTCAAAGAGCGGCTTGGCGGTGTTGAACGCGTCCTCGGTCCCGCCGACCATGAAGGTCAGGGTGCCCGCCGCCGCGCCGCCGATGCCGCCCGAGACCGGAGCGTCCAGCGCGCCAAGGCCGGCCGCTTGGGCCTGCTCGGCCACCGCGCGGGCGCTGTCCACGTCAACGGTCGAGCAATCCAGCAGGATCGCCCCTGCGGGCATGGCGGGGATCACTTCGTCCGCGACTTTGCGCAGGATCGCCCCGTTCGGAAGCATGGTGATCACGACGTCTGCGGTCTGTGCAGCCTCGGCCCCGGATTGGGCGGGGGTGATGCCGTCGACGGTGACACCCGCCGCGTCATAGCCGGTGACCTCGTGGCCCGCTTTGGCCAGATTGGTGGCCATCGGTGCGCCCATGTTCCCAAGGCCGATAAATGCGATTTTCATTGTGTCCTCCCAGTGGGCGCTGTGGTCTGGCTGTGCCGCGATGGAGCGCCCTGTGGATCGCGGGGATTTTGAGTATTTTCAGCAAAGAAGAAGTCAGAAACGCAGTTCGTGATCCCCGAGCGGTTCGATCATCCGGTCGACTTCCGCTTGGGTCAGATCGGCGGGGCTGGCATGGGTCCATTTCGGGGTGCGGTCTTTGTCGATGACTTGGGCGCGGATGCCTTCGAGGAAGTCGCCCTGTTCCTGCGCGCGGTAGGTGCAGCGGTATTCCCACGTCAGCGCGTCTTTGAGGTCGGGCGTGGGGCGCTGGCGGCGGATCAGGGTCATGGAGGTGGCCATGGCGAGGGGCGCGTGATGGCGCAGGGACTTCAGGGTGTCTGCCGCGAAATCCGAGGAGTTGGCTTCGAGGCGGTCGAAGAGCGCGGTCAGGGTGTCGGCCGAGAACAGTTCGTCGATCAGGTCCTGTTTCAGGGTCAGGCTGGCCTCGGGGGCGGGGTGCAGCGTGGCCGTCAGGGCGGTGATGTCGCCGGTTTCGATCAGCTGGGTTTTCAGATCGTCCCATGCGGCTTCGGCGATGTAGTGGTCGGCAAAGCCAGCGCGGATCGCGTCGCCCGCGTCCATGCGCGCGCCCGTCAGCCCAAGGTATTCGCCAAGGTGGCCGGGGGCCGCAGCCAAGAGGGCGGTGCCGCCAACGTCCGGAACCAGACCGATGCCGCATTCGGGCATGGCGATGCGCGTGGTATCCCCGACGATGCGGTGTTTGACGTGGCAGCCCACGCCCACGCCGCCGCCCATGACAAAGCCGTGCATGAAGCTGACGATCGGCTTGGCATAGGTCGCGAGCCGGTTGTTCATCCGGTATTCGTCGGCCCAGAACTGGCGGGCCTCGGCGTAGTCGCCTGCTTTGCCTTGGTGGTAGATGGCTGCGATGTCGCCACCGGCGCAGAAGGCGCGGTCGCCGTCGGCGTCGATCAGGATCAGGTGGACGCTGGGGTCGGTGTCCCATGCGTCCAGCGCGGCGGCGATCGCCTTGCACATGTCATAGGACAGGGCGTTCAGGGATTTGGGGCGGGTCAGGGTGATGCGGCCTGCGCGCCCCTCGGTGCGGATGGAAATGTCTGATGTCATTTTTCGGCCAAGAGCTGACGCGCCACAATCAGGCGCATGATTTCGTTCGTGCCTTCAAGGATCTGGTGCACACGTAGATCGCGCACGATCTTTTCAATGCCGTAGTCCGCCAAGTAGCCATAGCCGCCATGCAGTTGCAGGCACTGGTCGGCGACGCGGCTGCCTGCTTCGGTCACGAATTTCTTGGCCATGGCACAGAATTTGGTGGCGTCGGGCGCGCCTTGGTCCAGCTTCCATGCGGCGTGGCGCAGGAAGGTGCGGGCGGCCTGGAGTTCGATTTCCGCATCGGCGAGGCGGAATTGCAGGGCCTGAAATTGGTCGATCGATTTACCAAAGGCTTTTCGTTCAGCCATGTAGGTCAGGGTTTTGTCCAGCGCCGATTGCGCAGCCCCCAGCGAGCAGGCCGAGATATTCAGGCGCCCGCCATCCAGGCCCTTCATCGCGTATTTGAACCCTTCGCCCTCGGTGCCCAGCAGGTTCGCAGCGGGGATGTGGCAGTCATCCATTTGCACCTGACGAGTGGGCTGGGAGCGCCAACCCATCTTGTCCTCGAGCCCGCCAAAGCTGAGGCCGGGGGTGCCGTCCTCGATCACAAAGGCCGAGATGCCGCGGGGGCTGTCATCGCCCGAGCGAGCCATCACGATATAGGCGTCGGAATAGCCACCGCCCGAGATGAACGCCTTGGTGCCCGTCAGGCTGTAGCCCTGATCAGTGGCCGCGGCGCGGGTGCGCAGGGCGGCGGCGTCGCTGCCCGATCCGGGTTCGGTGAGGCAGTAAGAGAACACCTTTTCCATCGACAAGGCGGCGGGCAGGTATCGGTCGCGCATCTCGTCGCTGGCAAAGCTGTCCAGCATTTTGGCGCACATATTGTGGATCGACAGGAAAGCCGCCACCGAAGGACAGGACATCGACAGGGCCTCGAACACCAGCGTGGCGTCGAGCCGCGTCAGGCCCGAGCCGCCGTTGTCCTCGGACACATACAGTCCGCCGAATCCCAGTTCGGCCAGTTTGGGCCACAGATCCTTGGGGATTGTGCCTTCGTGCTCCCAGATTTGGGCGTTCGGGGCGATGTGCTCCTCGCCGAATGCGCGGGCCATATCGAATATGGCCTGTTGTTCCTCGGTCAGTGCGAAATCCATGGCGCGGCCTCCCCTCCGGTGCATGAATTGAACATGTGTTCAGAAGTTGCCCTGATCCCCGCATGATTGCAAGAGGGGGTCGCGCCGCGTATATGCCAATCCTAGCGCGAATTGGCCCAAAGCGAGGAGCCCCCATGCCCGCCAAGCCCGCCGAGGCGACCCCCATGCAGACTACCAAGCGTCTGCTGAAAGAAGAGCTGCTGCCCCGTTGGAAACTGTTCACCCTGAACGTCGTGTTCATGGTGGGTGTTTCCGTGTTCACGGGTCTGCTGGCATGGTCCACCAAGCGGATCGTGAACGATGTGTTCGTGTCCGAAAACGTGTCCGAGGCGTGGATGGTTGCCGCGCTGGTCATCGGGATCAGCGTTGCCAAAAGCTTTTTCCAGTATGGGAACTCGGTGATCCAGACGGTCATGAACCGCCAGATCGCGGCCCATAACCAGCGCGCCCTGTTCGAGAACGTGCTCTATCGGGACGTGGATTTCTTTGCGGGTCTGCATCCGGCGAAGCATATGCAGCGCATCATGATGTTCGGGAAATCCTGCGGCTCGGTCGTGGTGAGTATCGCGAACAAGCTGATCACCGATGTGCTGACCCTGATCGCGCTGGTGATCGTGATGGTGCGTCAGGATGCCACGATGTCGCTGATCTGTCTGGGCCTGTTTCCGCTGATCTTTTTCATGGTCGGCCGCCTGATCAAGAGCGTCCGCAAGCACTCCAAGCATGAAACGGAACTGCTGCAGGTCATGGCCTCGACCGGTGTGGAATCGATCGAAGGTATCCGCACCGTCAAAAGCTATGCGCTGGAAGAGAAATCCGCCCGTCGGTTCGCCGATGTGGTCGAGGATCTGGAAAAGCGCGTGGTCGGCATCGCCAAGGCGACCAACGCCACCGTGCCCCTGATGGAGCTGTTGGGCGGAGTCGTGATCGGCCTGTTCGTGATGTACGCCAGCTGGCAGACCATCACCAACGGCAAGACCCCCGGTGAATTCACCGCGTTCATCACCGCCTTCCTGCTGGCCTATCAGCCCGCCGAGCGCGTGTCCAAAACGCTGGTGGATATCCAGAAGGGCCTCGTGCACGTCACCATGATGCACCAGATGCTGGACACCCCGCAGGCCGCAACCCGCAGCGGGACGCTAAAGCTGGATGATGTCAAACCCTCGATCGCGTTCGAGGATGTGAGCTTTTATTACGCCGATGACGCGCCTGCGCTGCATAACGTGGACCTGTCCATTCAGGCGGGCGAACGCATCGCGATTGTGGGCCGTTCGGGCGCGGGCAAGACGACCTTTATCGACCTGTGCCAGCGGTTCTATGACCCCACAGACGGGGTGGTGCGGCTGGGTGGGCTGGACCTGCGCGAAGTGGCCCCCGATGCCCTGCGCGACGGGATTGCGCTGATCTCTCAGGATGTGTTCCTGTTTGACGGGTCCATCCATGACAACATTCTGGACGGTCATCCCACCGCGACCGAGGCTCAGGTTCTGGACGCCGTGCGCCGCGCCGCGCTGGAGCCGGTGATCGAAAAGCTACAGGGCGGTCTGAACGCGGCTGTTGGCCCCAATGGGTCCAATTTGTCCGGCGGTCAGAAGCAGCGCGTCGGCATCGCCCGCGCGCTGGTGAAACAGGCCAAGGTCTATATCTTTGACGAAGCCACCAGTGCGCTCGACGGGGAAAACGACCGCGCCGTGATGGAGGCCGTTGTCCAAGGCGCCAAGGACAGCACCATGCTGTTCGTGACCCACCGTCCCTCGACGCTGGAGTGGGTGGATCGGGTGCTGGTGCTGGATCACGGTCGGGTCGTGGGCTTTGACACCCACGAGGCCCTGATGGTGGAAACCGCGCTTTATCGCAGTCTGTTCAATCTGGAGATGGATCAGGCCTGACGGCCGATCGTCTCCAGAATGATGCGCTCGACACGGGCGAGGCCCTTGTCATTGTCGAACTTGTCCTCGGCGGTCTGACGGGCGGCGGCGGCCATGGCGCTGCGGTCCGCCTGGTCCAGAACGGCGGCGATCTGGCGGCCAAAGCCGTCCTCGTCCCATTCCTCAACCAAGTAGCCGTTCACGCCGTGCTCGACCGCCTCGGGGATGCCCGCGTGACGGGTCGAGATGGTGATGCAGCCGCAGGCCAAGGCCTCTTGGATCGCGGTGGGCAGGCCTTCGGTATTGCCGTCGGCGGCGGTGATCGAGTGCTGCAGGAACACTTCGGTCGTCAGCAGGTGCTGGCGGACATATTCGTGAGGCTGCTGGCCGTGGAACGTAACCTGATTGGCAACGCCCATATCGGCGGCCAGTTTCTGGCACTCTTCCAGCAGGGGGCCAGAGCCGATGAAATCCAGACGGGCCTCCGGGTGGTTCTGCGCGGCCTTGGCAAAGGCACGCAGGGTAATCTGGGGGGCCTTTTTCTCGACAAACCGGCCAACGGCCAGAAAGCTGCCGGGACGCTTTTCACCGGGCACAAAGCGGCGGATATCCACGCCCGAGGGCACCACATGGGCGTTCGGGTTCACATCCACCCCATGACGCGCAAGGTTATCCAGCAGGAACTGGCTGACCGAGAACACGCCCGATAGGCGCGGCATCATCTTGTTATAGGCCTTCACGATCCGCTCGCGCTGGATGTGCTTGGACGCATCGGTGCCGCGGAAATAGGTGAAGATCGGGATGTTCAGCTCATTGGCCAATGGCGCCAGCGCCAGCGCCTGCGTGCCGAATTCGGCCAGAATTACTTCGACCCGATGCTCCTGCAAAAACGCGATCAGATCCTCTTTGGCCTGACCATAGGGCAGGCGCGAGGTGCCGTGTTTGATCGTGTTGTAGGGGATGTACCACAGCAAGCCCTGCAGAAGCGCGCCAATCCCGCCGGACCGCTGGCGGCGTTCGAACACGGGTTTGTCCAGCGGGTTCTCGCCATGATAGCGGCCGGTGATCACGCCCACAGAGCCGCCGAAAATCTCGGCGATGTGGCGGTTCACGAAGGTCTCGCCAAGGCGATAGTAGTCACCGGTGGCGATGCAAACGCGGGGGAGGGTCATCGGATCACCTTTTGCAGGGCATCACGCAGCTCGACCGAGTGGGCGGGCACATCATAGAGGCGCTCGAAACAGGCGCGGCCGTTCTTGGCGATGGCCTCGCGTTCGGCATCGTGGGCGATGTAATAGCGGATCATGTCGATCATCTCGTCCTCGGTGTCGAAGGCGGCATAGTCTTGCCCCTTGACCACCGGCGCCCGCAGCCACAGGGGCTCGATGTCATTGTTCGACAGGGCAAAGGCCCCTGCATAGAACAGCTCCAGATGGCGGTGGGTGAACGGCCCGATGCCCGAGAGGGCGAGGTTGATCCGCGTCTCAAGCAGGGTTTTCAGGTAGTCGGGCTTTGGCATGATCTCGCCGCGCAGATGGTCGGGCACGGGGCTTTCGTCATTGGGGGACAGGCCGCCAATGCAGTTCAGATCGCCAAGCTGTTCTTTGACCTTGGTCCAAGCGGCAACGCGGTTGTCCAGACGCACATGGCTGACCTTGCCCAGAAAGAACACGTCGACGAATTTGGGCGTTTCATAACCGAACTGGGCGGGCACGAAGCTGTCGTTGCGGTGTTTGAACCGCCAGCTCATGTTCACCAGCTGGTTCGACAACAGGGTCGTTACCATCTTGGCCTTGTTCGTGGCCGAAATGTCATAGCGGTCCAGATCGGCAAAGGGTTCGCGCTTGAACAGGATGTCGAACTGGTCACACACCCCATCGGGGGCCATGTCCTGCGGGCGGGCCGAACCCAGAAACAGCGCGGCGGGGCGGCCCCAGCCACGGATGATCTTGGCGGCCACCTCGGGTTCGCGCCACGGAAAGCCGGACTTTGCGTTCACCACGATCGCGTCGAAACGGGCCAGCTGGTCGCGGCCCATCGCCATCACTTCTTCGAAGGTGCGGCGGGTCACGTCGGTGCCATAGTGCAGGCTGGCCTCGAAGAAGCCGTCCTGCCCGTCGGTGAAACCTGTGACCCAGCGTTGCAGGCGCTTGGCCCAGTGGCGGTTCTCGCGTTTGCGGATCACGTAAAGAATTTTCATGAGCATCCATCCATGCGGTTGCGGCGATGCCTAATGGCTATCGGCGCGAATGGGAACCTGTTATCGGCGAGGCAGGGCGTCATAGACCGCCAGCATTTGGGTCAAGTGGCGGTTCAGGCTGAACTTGGCTTCGGCCGAGGCGCGGGCATTCGCGGTCAGCGTTCCGGCCAGTTCGGGGTCGTCCAGCAGCTGCGCGGCAGCGGCGGTAAAGGCCTCCAGATCATCGGCAGGGGCCAGAAGGCCGGTCTGGATGTGCCCGATGATTTCGGGATTGCCGCCGTGGTCGCTGGCCAAAAGGGGCGTGCCCAGAAGTTGCGCCTCGATCATGGTGCGGCCAAGGGCTTCGTGGACGGCAGGGGCGATCATCAGATCCGCACCGGCCATCCAAGGCAGAATGGGATATTGCGGGCCCATATGACGGCAGATGCCGCGCAGGCCAGCAGCCTCGATGGCGTTCTGGACTTCGGTGTTCTGGGGCTCTCGTGCCTCTCCGAGCATGACAAAGTGCAGGTTGTGACGGCCCTGTTCGCGCAGAGCCTTGGCGATTTGGACAAAGAACTGGGGGCGTTTCCGCTCAGCCAAGTTGGCGACATAGGCCACGACCTGCGCGTCGGCCCGCAGACCCAAGCGTTGCTTCAACGCCAGACGGGCGGCGGCGGTGTTAGGCGCGGGCGGAATTTCGAACGGGTTATAGATGACATCGGCGCGGGCCTGCATCGCGGGCGGGAACTGCGCGCGGCAGTATTCGGAAACCCCGATCACCTTGGCCGACAGTGCGGTATAGCGGTCCAGCCGTTTGGCGGATGTGGGCGTGCGCTGGTGCCAGACATGGGGCACGCCCGCGATCCGTGCGGCCACCGACCAGCTGAGGTGCATACGGATGTCGTGGGTATGGACCACGTTGATCTTGTGCTGCTTGATGAACCGGACCAGGGCGGGCAGGGCGCGCATGTAGCGCCCGATCTGTTTGCCGTAGCTGCTGGTATCGGGATAGGCGATATGTGGCGCATCCAGCCACGGCATATCCAGCCCCCGTAGGTATCCGTCCAGCGGCCCCGCATCGTGCACGGCGACCACCGGTTCGAACCGGTCCCGCGGCAGCGCCCGCGCCAATGTCAGCGAGGAAATGTGACTGCCGCCAACACTATCGCCGGTATAGGGAAATAGGATTCGGATCTGACCCATGGCGGCCTCGTGGGGGAATAAAACCTGTGCAGGACTAGACCACACAGGCACAGAATGCAAAGGGCTGTCGGCCCGTCCATCTGGTCAAAGCCCATTCACACTGCTAAGGACGGGTAAATTCAGGCGGGGCCCTTAGCCCCCATGCAAGTGCGGGCAGGTCGTATGTTCGAAAACAAAACCATTCTCGTGACGGGCGGCACCGGCTCGTTCGGTCACGCCTTTGTTCCGATGACACTGGAACGCTACAATCCCAAAAAGGTCATCATCTACTCTCGCGACGAGATGAAGCAGTGGGAAATGGCCAAGCTGTTCCAGAACGATCCGCGCGTGCGTTTCTTTATCGGTGATGTCCGTGATCGTGAACGGATGTACCGCGCGTTTGACGGTGTGGACTATGTGGTGCACGCCGCCGCAACCAAGATCGTGCCGACTGCCGAATACAATCCGTTCGAGTGCATCAAGACCAACGTGAACGGCGCGATGAACGTTATCGACGCCGCCATCGACAAGAAGGTCAAAGGCGTGGTTGCCCTGTCCACCGATAAGGCCTCGAGCCCGATCAACCTCTATGGTGCCTCCAAGCTGGCGTCGGACAAACTGTTCGTCGCGGGCAACGCCTATGCGGGCGGCCATGACACCTGCTTCTCGGTTGTGCGTTATGGCAACGTCATGGGGTCGCGCGGGTCGGTCATTCCGTTCTTCATGTCGATCAAGGACAAGGGCGTTCTACCGATCACCGATCCGCGCATGACCCGCTTCATGATCTCGCTCGAGCAGGGCGTTGAACTGGTCTGGCACGCGTTCGAAGACATGATCGGCGGTGAGATCTATGTGAAGAAGATCCCCTCGATGAAGGTGACCGACGTGGCCCGCGTGATTGCGCCCGAAGCCAGCCAGGAAATCATCGGCATCCGCCCCGGCGAGAAGATCCATGAGCAGATGGTCGGCGCCGAAGATGCGATGTTCACCTACGAATACGAAGAGCACTTCAAAATCCTGCCGAACCTGAACAACTGGGGCAGCGACAGCGCCCGTATCAAGGACGGTGTGCGCGTGGCCGAGGACTTTGTCTACTCGAGCGACAACAACACCGAGTGGATGAAGGACGAAGAGCTGCAGGCGTGGATAGACGCCAACCGTGAAAAGATCGGAGCGATCTGATGATCCCCTATGGCCGTCAGGATATTTCGCAGGCCGATATCGACGCGGTTGTCGATGTCCTGAAATCGGATTTCCTGACCCAAGGGCCGGCTGTTCCGGCCTTTGAACAGGCCATTGCCGGTTATGTGGGCGCGAAATTCGGGGTGGCCGTGAACTCGGCAACTTCGGCGCTGCACATCGCGGTCAAGGCGCTGGGATTGGGCGAGGGGGATCTGATGTGGACGACCCCCATCACCTTTGTCGCCTCGGCCAACTGCGGGCGCTATTGCGGCGCGGATGTGGATTTCGTCGATATTGACGCGGATACCTTCAACATGTGCCCTGATGCCTTGGCGGCAAAACTGGAGGCGGCCGAGGCCGCTGGCCGTTTGCCCAAGGTCATCGTGCCCGTGCACATGTGCGGCCAGTCCACCCGCGCTGGCGAAATCGCCGCTCTGGCCCGCAAGTACGGGATCAAGATCGTCGAGGATGCGAGCCACGCCATCGGCGCCAGCTATCAGGGTGCCAAGGTCGGCGCCTGCGAACATTCCGACATCACCATCTTCAGCTTCCACCCCGTCAAGATCATCACCACAGCCGAGGGCGGCTTGGCCACCACGAACGACCCCGTTCTGGCCGAGCGCATGGGTCTGCTGCGCAGCCACGGTGTGACCCGTGATCCCGCGCTGATGACCCACGAGGCGGACGGTCCGTGGTACTACCAGCAGGTTGATCTGGGATGGAACTACCGGATGACCGAAATGCAGGCCGCACTTGGCCTGTCGCAGATGGCCCGTCTGGATCAGTTTATCGACCGCCGTAATGCGCTGGCCGATCACTATGACGCCTTGCTGGCCGATCTGCCTTTGAAAACCCCCGGCCGGATCGAAGGGGCGCGCTCTGCGTGGCACCTCTATGTGATCCGTCTGGACGATGCCGCACAGCACCGTGCGGTGTTCGAACATCTGCGCGCGAACGGGATCGGTGTGAACCTGCACTATATCCCCGTGCACACGCAGCCCTATTACCGCGATCTGGGCCACAATATCGGGGATTTCCCCGTGGCCGAGGACTACTATTCGCGCGCCATCTCGATCCCCCTGTACGCCGGTCTGACCGATGCCGAACAGGATCAGGTGGTCGCCGCACTCGAAAACGCGCTTACCCACAGCACTGGCAAGTAACCAGTCAGAGAGGACTTTGATATGATCAAGATTGGCGGGAAAACGATTGGCGCAGGGCATCCCTGCTTCCTGACCTTCGAAGCTGGCCCGACCCATGACGGCGTCGAAAGCGCGAAGGCCCTGATCACCGAGGCGCACAAAGCCGGTGGTGATGCGATCAAGTTCCAGATCCTCGACCCCGATCGTCTGGTTGCCGACCGCAAGCAGCTGTTCACCTATGACGTTCTGGTGGACCGCGAAACCGGCGCGACCGAGACTGTGTCCGAGCCCCTCTATGACATTCTGGCCCGCCGCGCCCTGTCCAAGGACGAATGGCGCGAGGTCAAAGCGCACGCAGACAGCCTTGGGCTGGCGTTCTTTGCCACCGTCGGCTTCGAGGACGAGATTGACCTTTTGGTCGATATCGGCTGCCAGTCGATCAAGATCGCGTCCGCTGACGTGACCCACCTGCCGCTGCTGCGCTATGCGGCGAAAACCGGTGTGTCGCTGCAGATCGACACTGGCAACGCCGGCTTTGGCGAGATCGAAGAAGCCGTGGACGTGATCCGTTCCGAAGGCAACGACCAGATCATCATTCACCATTGCCCCTCGGGCTATCCGGCGCGCTACGACCAAGTGAACCTGCGCGTGGTCGAGAGCCTGCGTCAGTTGTTCCCTGAACTGGCCGTCGCCTATTCGGACCACAACCCCGGTTGGGATCTGGATATCTCGGCGATCATGCTGGGCGCCAACCTGATCGAAAAGACCATCACCTTTGACCGCACCACCCGCTCGGTCGAGCACATCATGTCGCTGGAGCCTCAGGACATGAAGGCGTTCGTCGATGCGATCCGCGCTGTCGAAGCATGCCAAGGCAGCCCGCGCCGCGTGATGGACGCCGAAGCCCGCAAAAAGGCGCTGGCGATCCGTCGTTCGGTGTTCGCGAATGCGGACGCGCCTGCGGGCACCCGTCTGGCCGATCTGGCGGTCGAATTCCGCCGCCCCGGCTATGGCCTGACCCCCAAAGAGTACGAGGCCATGGGCGACACCGTCCTGACCCGTGACGTCAAGGTCGGCGACATGCTGAACGTGAGCGACTTCGCGAAGGCCTGATGCAGCCGATTGCCATAATCCCTGCGCGGGGGGGCTCTAAACGCACCCCGCGCAAGAATATCGCCGATCTGGCGGGGCACCCTTTGCTGAGCTATCCCGTGCGGGCCGCCCAAGAAAGCGGCCTGTTTTCGCGTGTGATCGTCAGCACCGATGATGCCGAGATGGCCGATGTGGCCCTTGCCTATGGTGCCGAGGTATCCATGCGCGGCGCGGGCCTGAGCGACGATGTCGCGCCGGTCAAGGCCGTGTGCGCGGACCTGCTGCGCCAGCTGGATGAGCGACCCGAATGGTTCTGCTGCGTCTATGCGACGGCGGCATTGATCACGTCCGAAGATCTGCGGGCGTCCTATGCGCTGGCCGATGAGGGCTGCGACGGGGTGATGGGGGTCTCGGGCTATCCAATCCATCCCTATAAGGCGATGAAACTGGACGAGGCGGGAAATATGGTGCCCCTCTGGCCCGAGTTGAACATGCTCAAATCGCAGGCCCATCCCCATGTGGCAGCCTCGAACGGGACGCTCTATTGGGTGCGGACCGAGATGTTCATCAAGCAGCCCGATTTCTATCCCGCCCGTCTGCGCGGCTACGAAGTGCCCGCCGAACATGTGCAGGACGTGGACACCCCCGACGATCTGGAGACCTTGCGCCGCAAGTTCGCCCTGAACCGAGGCGAGGCCTGAGCGATGCGCGTGGTGTTCCGAGCGGATTCTTCCCTGACCATAGGGAGCGGCCATGTGGCGCGCTGTTTGACCTTGGCGCAGGAACTGGCGGGTGCAGGGGCCGAGTGCGCCTTTATCTGCCGTGATCTGGACGGAAACCGCATCGGTCTGATCGAAGCGGCGGGGTTCCCTGTGCATCTGCTGCCCTCGCCAAACGGCGGGGACATTGAGTTGCGCACCCATCATTCCGCTTGGGCCGGTGTGGACTGGCGACAGGACGCCGCCGAAACGCGGGCGGTGCTGAACGGGGCAGACTGGCTGGTCTTGGACCACTATGCCTTTGACGCGGAATGGGAAAGGGCGGCCTTGCCCGAGGGCACGCGTCTGCTGGTGATCGACGATCTGGCTGACCGTCCGCACGTCTGCGATCTGCTGATGGACCAAAATCTGGGTCGTCAGGCCGCAGATTATGACGGGCTGGTCCCTGACAGCGCCCGCGTTCTGGCAGGTCCGACCTATGCGCTGCTACGTCCCGAGTTCCGCGATCTTCGGGCCGAGGCTTTGGCACGACGCACCGCCAAGTCGCCTGAACGGCTGATCATCGCTATGGGCGGCGTGGATTTGAACAATGCGACCGGCGATGTGCTGGAGGTTTTGCGCGACTGGTGCACTGATATCAGCGTTTGCGTGGTCATGGGGGGCAAGGCGCCCCATCTGAACACCGTCCGTACCCAAGCGGCGCAGATGCCTTTCAGCTGTGAGGTTGCGGTGGATATCACCGACATCGGCACCCGTATGGCCGCAGCGAATCTGGCCGTTGGCGCGGTGGGTGGGACCACTTGGGAACGCTGTGCCTTGGGCCTGCCGACCCTGATGCTGACCATCGCCGACAACCAGCAACCCGCCGCCGCCGCGATGGACGCCTCTGGTGCGGCGATCTGGGTCGGGGACCAGCGCGACGCCGATTGGAAGGACCGCCTGCGGGCAGGTCTGAACCGGCTGAGGGACGGCGATGCCCTGCTGGCCATGTCCCGCAAAGCCGCCGCGATCTGCGATGGCGCGGGCGCACAAAAGGTCGCCGCAACCCTGAGGGAGTTCTGCCAATGAAGATCGAGATCATCTGCTCTGATCCCAAACATCCGGTTCAGGCGTGGCTCAACGATTGGGTCGCCCGCAATCAGGCGGACCACGATGCGCGGGTCGTGACGTCGGTCAAGATCGCGGAACCGGCGGACCTGCTGTTTCTGGTCTCATGCAGTGAAATCGTGACCGAAGACGTGCGCGCCAAGTACAAGCATTGCTTCGTGCTCCATGCCTCGGACCTGCCGCAGGGCAGGGGGTGGAGCCCCCTTGTCTGGCAGGTGATCGAAGGCCGCACGGAATTTACCCTGTCGATGCTGGACGCCGCCGATCCGGTGGACAGCGGGGCGATCTGGGCCAAGCGGCATTTCCACATTCCGGACCATGCCACCTTCGACGAGATCAACGCAGCGCTCTTCCAGCAGGAAGTCGAGCTGATGGACGACGCGATCCGCATGGTCGAGGCCGGTGCCGCCCCCACGCCCCAATCCGATGAGGGCGTCAGCTACTATCGCCGCCGCACGCCCGCCGACAGCGTGCTGGATACCAGCCAGAGCATCGAACAGGTCTTTGACCGGCTTCGGGTCTGTGATCCCGAACGCTATCCCGCCATTATCGAAATCCGGGGGCACCGCTACAAGCTGAGCCTCGAGAAACTCTCCGCATTGGAGCCGCATGATGAAAACGCTTAATATCTCGATCGACGGAACCGAAATCGGGGTCGGCCAGCCGCCCTATGTGATCGCCGAGCTGTCCGCCAACCACAACGGCAACATCGAGACCGCCAAAAAGATCATCGAGGTCGCCGCGCAATGCGGCGCCAGTGCGGTCAAGTTGCAGACCTATCGTCCCGACACGATCACGCTGAATTCGGATCTGCCCGACTTCAAGATCGAGGGCGGTTTGTGGGACGGACACACGCTCTACAGCCTTTATGAATGGGCGCACACCCCGTGGGACTGGCACAAGCCCCTGTTCGACCATGCGCGCAAGCACAACATCACCATGTTCAGCTCGCCCTTCGATTTCACGGCTGTGGACCTGCTCGAGGACCTGAATGCCCCCGCCTACAAGATCGCCAGCTTCGAGGCCGTGGACCTGCCGCTGATCCGCTATGTGGCATCTACCGGCAAGCCCATGATCATCTCGACCGGCATGGCCGACGCCGAGGAAATCGGCGAAGCGATCGAGGCTGCGCGCTCGGCTGGCTGCAAGGAACTGGTCGTGCTGCACTGCGTGTCCGGTTATCCGGCGCCTGCGTCCGACTACAACCTGCTGACCATGCCCGATATGGCGAAGCGGTTCGGCGTGCTGACCGGTCTGTCGGATCACACGCTGGACAACACCACGGCCATTGCCTCGGTCGCGCTGGGGGGCTGCATGATCGAGAAGCACTTTACCCTTGATCGCACCGGTGGCGGACCTGATGACTCGTTTTCGCTGGAACCGGCAGAATTCAAGGCGCTGGTCGACGGGTCGCGCACCGCTTGGCAGGCGATGGGGCAGGTGGACTATGGCCGCAAATCCAGCGAGACCGGCAACGTCAAATTCCGCCGCTCTCTGTATTTCGTGCAGGACATCCCCGCAGGCGGCGTGATCACCCCCGAGGCCGTGCGCAGCGTGCGCCCCGGTTATGGCGCTGCGCCCAAGCATCTGGAAGCGATCATCGGCCGCCGCGTGGTCGAGGGCGTCGCAGCCAATACTCCGGTCAAGCTGGATAACCTGTCCGACTGATCCCGCCCAAAGGAGGCGCCGATGAAATACCGTGCTGAAATCACGGGGCTGCGTGCCTTTGCCGTGATGCCGGTGATCCTGTTCCATGCGGGTCTGCATGTCATGGGCGGGGGCTTTGTCGGGGTCGATATCTTCTTTGTGCTGTCGGGGTATCTGATCACCTCGATCATCCTGCGGGATATCGAGGACGGGCAGTTTTCCCTGAAGCGGTTCTATCAGCGCAGGGCGCGGCGCATTCTGCCCGCGCTCTATCTGATGCTGGCGGTGACGCTGCCTTTGGCGGCGGTGTTCATGGTGCCCCAGCAGCTTGAGGCCTATGCGCGGTCGCTGGCCGCGACGGTGCTGTTTATCTCGAACGTGCATTTCTGGGACAGCGTGGGGTACTTTGCACTGGACGCCGAACAGATGCCACTGCTGCATACCTGGAGCCTTGCTGTCGAGGAGCAGTTTTATTTCCTGTTCCCTTTGATCCTGCTGGGTCTGGCCCGTTTCGGCCGGCGTGCGGTGCTGATCGGTGCGCTGGTCATGTTCATCCTGTCCTTCCTGCTGAACGAGTGGGGCTGGCGCAACGAGCCAGAGGTGAACTTCTTTTTCACCTTCTCGCGGTTCTGGGAGCTGCTGGCAGGGTCACTCTGCGCCGTGGTTCTGATGGATCGCGCCCCGTGGCGCGGGAATGTGCTGTCGGCAATCGGGCTCGCGATGCTGCTGATCGTGATCGCGCTGCCACCGGTCCTGCCGTGGCCGTCGATGCCCGTGTGGGCGGGCGTTCTGGGAACGGTGCTGATTGTGCTGTTTGCGGGGCAGGGTACTTGGGTTGCGCGGTTCCTGTCTTGGGGGCCGTTCGTATGGATCGGGCTGGTCAGCTATAGCGCCTATCTGTGGCACCAACCGATGTTCGCCTTTGCCCGTTTGATCCCCGTGTTGCAGCCCTCGCCCTTTGTGATGGGCGCGCTGGCGGTAGGGGCCGTCCTGATGGGCTGGCTCAGCTACCGGTTCATCGAGGAACCCATTCGCCGCCGCCGTTTGCCGTGGTTCGAGGCCGGAATGCGCCCCGTTCTGGCGCTGGCCGTGGTGTCGTTTGCTCTATGTGGGGCCGGGTTCGCTGTGTACGGCGCCAAAGGTCTGCCGGACCGGCTGGATGCCCGCGCACAGGCGTGGGCCGCCGATGCCGAACCCAGCGACAACCGCCGCCAATGCCTGTTCGACAAGGACAAAGGGTTGGACGGTCACCCCTATAAACGTTGCATCCAAGGCCCCGAGGGGCAGGCCCCCCGCGTGATGATCCTTGGCGATAGCCATGCCAACGCCATTTCCCCCGCCATTCAAGAGGCCCTGAGCCAGCGGGGGATCGCATCCTATGCGGTGGCCTATTCTGGCTGTGTGGCGCTGCCCGAGATGTTCCGCGTGGACAAGCCCGACAACCATCGCTGCATGGAGTTCAACCGCAACGCCCTTGAATATGCGCGCGAGGCGGGGATCGACACGCTGGTGCTGTCCTCTCGGTTTACGCTCTATTGGAACGGCCACCGGTTTGTGAACGGCGAGGGTGGGTACGAGCCCGGACCACCCCAGTTCATCGACACCGCCGACCATCTGAATGACCGCGGCCGCCTGAATGACGAGGCGCGCCGTGACCGTGTGATCGCCGCCTATGTGGACCGTCTGAATGCCTTGGCGCAGGAGTTCCGCATCGTGCTGGTGGGGCCGATCCCCGAGGCGGGTTGGAACGTGCCCGACACGCTGGTCAAGATGTCCCTGCGGGAATTGGATGACGGGCAGACGAACCTGACCACATCTGCCGCGCAGTACGACGCGCGGAATGGTCGGATCGTGGAGCTGTTCCGCGGCCTGGTCAGCGACCGACTGACGCTGGTCGAGCCGCGCGATGTCTACTGTGATACCGCCGTGCAGGGCCGGTGTCTGAACGATCTGGACGGCGAGTCGCTCTATGTCGATGACGACCACCTGTCCTTCGCAGGGGCGCAGCTTCTGGCGGGGCCGGTGGCGGATGCGGTGCAACAGGCGCTGCGCTAGGCGGTTTCTTTTGACCGGCCATTGCGGTAGCCAACTCAGAACAACTTAGGGGATTTCCATGACCAGATCGGCGCTTTTCCTGTTCGCTCCCAAGTTCCGAGAGTTTGGGGCCGACATCGCCCGCGACTGGGCCGCCCGCGAAGGCGGCGCGATTGTGCATGGCCTCTGCACCGGATCGCGGGACGTGCCCCAAGTGGTGTCGCGCTGTCTGGGGGACTTGGGCGGAGAGATGCATTTTCTGCCCGAACGGGAATTCCAATGGGCCGTGACGCGGCCTGATGCCGAGGTGTTGCAGGCGTTTGACCGGCTCTATCCCGCAGGCACCTATGGGGCGGCGGTCACGTCGGATCGCCGCGTGGGGCGCGGGTATGTGACCAACGGCGGGACGCGGCCCGACCTGTTGGGGGACCTGATGATCGCCGATCCGGTGGATGGTCCGCGCAACTATGTGCTGGGCCTATTCGCCTTTGTCGAAGAGGTGTTCGACCGTGTCCAGCCCGATCTGGTGTTCTGCTACGCAGTGGCAGGTGCGCCTGCGTTTGCGATGTCCGAAGTGGCTGCGCGGCGGGGCATTCCCTTTGTCCGTCTGGCGCCGACGCGGCTGGGGAAACGCTATCTGGTGGATGACAACCGCTGCGGATTTCTGGCCCCTGTGGCGCGGCGCTATGCCAGCGATGCCCCCATTTCCGAGGCCGGTCAGGCAGCTGCGCTGGACCATTTTACCCGCTTTCGCGACCGCCCCGAAGCGCCCGATTACCACAAGTTTTCCCGCGCCAAGCGGTTCGGTCAGGCCCCGTACAAAGAGTTCCTGAAGAACGCCAAATCGGCTTGGAAATCCGCGCTGCCCGGCTATCTGCGCAAAAGCCCCGAGAAGATGGAGCGCGCCCGCCGCAAGTTGTTCGAGGGCGTGATGGCCCTGCGCCGTGGCCGCGCGATGCGTCGGGCCTTTGTCGATCCGGCGACCTTGGCGGGGGACTATGTGTTCTTCCCGCTGCATGTGGCGCCCGAGGCATCGACTATGGTTTTGTCGCCCATGTATACCGACCAGCTGGCGGTGATCGAGGCGCTGACTAAGGCAATTCCGGCCCACACCCGTCTGGTGGTCAAGGAACACATGAACATGCTGGGCCGCCGCCCCGACGGGTTCTACGAAAAGATCGAGAGCTTGCCTGGCGTAATCATGGTCGATCCGCGCACCCCAGGTCTGGACCTGCTACAAGGGGCCGCGCTGACCACCGTGATCACCGGCACTGCCGCGTGGGAGGCGTTCCTGTTGAGCAAGCCCGCGCTGCTGATTGGCGACGCGCAGCATCGCTGCGTGGGGGCAGGGGCCGCGTTCCAGAGCGATTTCGCCGATCTGCCCCAAGCGATCCGCGCCGCGATGAAGATGCAGCCCGCCAGCGACGCGCAAATCCTGCGCTATCTGGGCGCGCTGTTTGACGAAAGCTTCGATCTGTCGACCGAGGTTCTGTGGGGCGATTACCTGAAGACCGACACTGCCCTGCGCGAGGGGACGGTTCAGGCCATCGGGGCCGCGCTGCATCACCGCTTGGCCAGTCTGGGCTAACGCGGCAGAAGCCGGAAAAGAAAAACCCCGCCAGATCGCTCTGGCGGGGTTTTCTGTTTGTTAGGCCAAGCCTTAGTCCATCGCTTTGAAGTTCAGCGCGGCACCGTCCTTGATGCCCGAGAACCAGCGTGCGGTGACGGTTTTGGTCTTGGTGTAGAACTTGAACGCGTCGGGGCCGTACTGGTTCAGGTCGCCGAAGGCCGACTTCTTCCAGCCGCCGAAGCTGAAGTAGGACAGCGGAACCGGGATCGGGAAGTTGATGCCGACCATGCCCACGTTCACGCGGTGTGCGAAGTCACGGGCGGTGTCGCCATCTGCGGTGTAGATCGCGGTGCCGTTGCCGTAGTTGTTGGTCATGATCAGGTCGAGAGCTTCTTCGTAGCTGTCGGTACGAACGGTCGACAGAACGGGGCCAAAGATCTCTTCTTTGTAGATTTCCATGTCCGGGGTCACGTTGTCAAACAGCGACGGGCCACAGAAGAAGCCGTTTTCATAACCCTGCAGGCTGAAATCACGGCCGTCGATGACCAGATTTGCGCCTTGCTCGACACCCGAGGTGATCAGGCTGTTGATGCGGTTCTTGGAGGCTGCGGTGATAACCGGGCCAAAGTCCACGTCGTCGCCTGCGGTGTAGGGCCCGACTTTCAGCTTTTCGATGCGGGGAACCAGCTTCTCGATCAGCTTGTCTGCGGTTTCCTGACCGACAGGAACAGCAACCGAGATCGCCATGCAGCGTTCGCCAGCCGCGCCGTAGCCTGCGCCGATCAGCGCGTCAGCGGCTTTGTCCAGATCCGCGTCGGGCATGATGATCATGTGGTTCTTCGCGCCGCCGAAGCACTGAGCACGCTTGCCGTTGGTTGCTGCGCGGCCATAGATGTACTGTGCGATCGGGGTCGAACCCACGAAGCCAACTGCTTGGATGGTCTCGTTGTCGAGGATGCCGTCAACGACTTCTTTGTCACCGTTGATGACCTGCAGAACGCCCTTGGGCAGGCCTGCTTCGGTCAGCAGTTCGGCCAGACGAAGCGAGGTCGAGGGGCAGCGCTCGGAGGGCTTCAGGATCATGGCGTTGCCGCAAGCAATCGCGGGGGCCATTTTCCACAGCGGGATCATTGCGGGGAAGTTGAAGGGGGTGATACCTGCAACAACACCCAGCGCCTGACGCATCGCATAAAGGTCAATGCCCGGGCCGCCGTTGTCCATGTACTCGCCCTTCAGCAGGCTGGGAGCGCCCATGCAAACTTCGACCACTTCCAGACCACGCTGAACGTCGCCTTTGGCGTCGGGGATGGTTTTGCCGTGCTCTTTCGAGACCAGCTCGGCCAGCTCTTCCATGTGCTCGTTGATCAGGGCACCGAACTTCATCATCACGCGGGCGCGACGCTGGGGGTTGGTGTTGGCCCATGCAACCTGAGCTACGGCCGCGTCTTCGATGGCTTTGTTCAGCTCTTCGATGGTGGCCAGCGGCACTTTGGCCTGAACTTCGCCAGTGGCGGGGTTGTAGACATCGGTGAAACGACCCGAGGTGCCTTTGACCATCTCGCCGTTGATGTAGTGGGTAAGCTCTTGCATTGCGTCCTCCCGGAGTTTTGGTTGAGGGGACAATAGTCTTGCATTAATCCCCTAAACAGAGGAAGTTTTCCAAATTCATTTTGCGCAAATGCAGGTACGCTGATGTCAGTACAATGGGATGACCTAAGGATCTTTTTGGCGGTGGCGCGGGCAGGGGGGCTGACGGGGGCGGGGAACCTGCTGCGCGTCGATCCGGCCACCGTGGGCCGCAGGATCACACGGCTCGAAGAGGCGTTAGAGGCGCCGCTCTTTGCCCGTTCCCCCCAAGGCTACGCCCTGACCGAACGCGGCCAGCGCCTGCTGACCGAAGCTGTGCGGGTCGAGCAGGCCATGGACGCGGCGCTGGAAACCGTCGGTTCGCCAAGCGGCGGGCTGTCGGGGCAAATCCGCATCGGGGCGCCGGATGGCTGCGCGAACTATGTCCTGCCGCAGGTCTGCGCCAAGATCGTCGAGGATAACCCCGACCTCGAGGTGCAGATCGTGGCCTTGCCGCGGGTATTCAACCTGTCGCGGCGCGAGGCGGATATGGCCGTGGGCGTCAGTCGCCCCACCACGGGCCGCCTGACCGTGCAGAAGATCAGCGACTATCACCTGCATCTGGCGGCCTCGGAAAGCTATCTGGCGCAGCATCCGCCGATCCAGTCTCTGGCCGATCTGAAAGGGCACCGGATGGTCGGCTACATTCCTGATATGATTTTTGACAAGGAACTGGATTACCTGACGGAATTGGGGGTCGATCGCGTGAGCCTCGGGTCGAACTCTGTCTCGGTGCAGTTCAACTGGGTGCGGCAGGGGGGCGGCGTCGGGGTGGTCCACGACTTTGCGATTCCCTCGACCACTGGCGTCCGGCGCATTCTACCCGAACTCATTAGTCTAAAGCGAGGTTTCTATCTGATTAGGCATGCAGACGATCGTCGACTTGAACGAATGAACCGCTTCGCCAAACTGGTGGCAGAAGGCGTCCGTAACGAGATTGCCAGACTGGAAGCGAGCGCTTGACAGCATGGGAGATTGCGCAGACGCTCGACTTTAAGAAATTTTATTTCGGGAGGTAGACTATGCTGGTGCAACAAATCCTGAGTTCCAAAGGGCAGCAGGGCGTTTTTACAGTTCAGCCCGAGACGACCGTCTCAGAAGCGATCAAAATTCTGGCCGCCAACCGCATCGGTACGGTGCTGGTGTCCAAAGACGGCAAGCATCCCGACGGCATCCTGTCCGAGCGTGACGTGGTCCGCGAGCTTGCCAACCGTGGCCAATCGGTGCTGGACGAACCTGTTTCCGCGCTGATGACCGCCAATCTGGTGACCTGCGCCAAGGGTTCGCTGACCGAAGAGGTCATGCAGAAGATGACCGATGGCCGCTTCCGCCACATGCCCGTTCTGGAGGATGGCGAAGTGATCGGCGTGATCAGCCTTGGTGACGTCGTCAAGGCGCAATTGAGCCACGTTGCCATGGAGAAAGAAGCCCTAGAAGGGATGATCATGGGCCAATAGTCGCGCCCCCCTTGCATTCTGCGTCGCAATATTGTTGCGTCGCAGAAAAACGGGGGAAGGAGCCACCATGCGCATCGGACTGTATCCGGGAACGTTCGACCCGATCACGCTGGGACACATCGACATCATCCGCCGCGCGTCTGCGCTGGTGGATCGTTTGGTGATCGGTGTCGCCATCAACCGTGACAAAGGCCCGCTTTTCTCGCTGGACGAGCGGGTCGCCATGATCCAGTCGGAATGCGCGGCACTGGCTGCGGAAACCGGCGTCGAGATCATCGCGCATCCTTTCGAAAACCTGCTGATCAACTGTGCCCGCGATGTGGGGGCCCAGCTGATCATTCGTGGCCTGCGGGCTGTGTCGGACTTTGAATACGAGTACCAGATGGTGGGCATGAACCGTCAACTGGATCACTCGATCGAGACCGTGTTCCTGATGGCCGAAGCGCAGCATCAGGCGATCGCCTCCAAACTGGTCAAGGAAATCGCCCGTCTGGACGGTGACGTGACCAAGTTCGTGACCCCCGCCGTGGCGCAGGCCCTGAACGGGAAATACCACGGGGCCTGAGATGGCCCCACTTCCTGACGATTGCTGGAATGCATGGACGCCAGAGTTGCTGGCGAACCGCCTGAGCGACCTTGCCGTGACATGGTACGTTGCGGGCGGTTGGGCGCTGGATCTGTGGCTGGGGCAGAAAACCCGCGATCACGAAGATCTGGAGTTTGTCGTGCGTCCCGCGGAGGCCCCGTTGGTGGCCGCGCATCTGGATGATCTGACATTCTTTGCCGCGCGTCAGGGCACCTTGACCCAAGCGCGCCTCGACCAGCCGATCCCCGAGGATGTCTGGCAGATGTGGGGCGCTGATCTGCGGAACCTGTTGCGCCAGCATCCGGATCACAACTGGATCGCGGCGCTGTAGCCCTTAGCTGGCGGGATCAAACGGGGCCAAGGCGCCGATGGATACAAACCCGTTCAGGATCGCGTCCACGGCCACGGCGGCCAAAATCATCCCCATCACACGGCTTATAATCGAGGCCCCGCCATTCCCGATGATACGGTGAATGGGGTTGGCCAGCAGCATGATGGCAAAGGCCGCCAGAAGCACCACGCTCATGATGCCGGTGGTCATCAGTTGATGGGAAATCGCGTTGCGGTCGTTGTCTGTCAGCACCACAACGGCCAGCATCGCACCGGGCGAGGCGATGGACGGGATCGCCAGCGGGAATATCGCGGTTTCGGTGGTGTCCACGGTGTCGACAGCATCGACTTCGCTCTGGGGTTTGCCTTGACCAAAGATCATGGTCAGCGCGAACAGCAACAGCACGAGGCCACCAGCGATCTGGAAACTGGCCAAACCCAGCCCCAAAGCCTCGAGCACGATCTGCCCTACAACGATAAAAAGAACGAGGACAAGGAAGGCCGTCAGAATGGCCTTGATGGCCGTGCTGCGCCGTTGGGCGGCGGACATCCCTGCCGTGACAGCCAAGAACACGGGCAGGGTGCCAATGGGGTCGATGACGACCCAGAGCGTGATAAGTTCCTGAAGAACAGTCTGGGTCGTAATCAATTCATATCCTTAGCGATTTAGATAAACTTCGCCATCTCCACCGCGGTGTCTGCCATACGGTTCGAGAAGCCCCACTCGTTGTCGTACCAGCTCAGGATACGGCACATGGTGCCTTCCATAACTTTGGTCTGATCCGTAGCAAAGATAGAGCTGTGCGGGTCATGATTAAAGTCCGAGGAGACCAAAGGTTCGTCAGTGACACCCAAAATCCCCTTGAGCGAGCCTGCGGCTGCCTCGTGGATCGCGGCGTTGATCTCTGCAACAGTGGTCGCGCGGGTCGCTTCGAAGGTCAGGTCGACAACCGACACGTTCGGGGTGGGAACGCGGATGGCCACGCCGTCCAGTTTGCCGTTCAGCTCGGGCAGAACCAGACCAACAGCCTTGGCCGCGCCGGTCGAGGTCGGGATCATCGACAGGGCTGCAGCGCGGGCGCGGTACAGGTCCTTGTGCATGGTGTCGAGGGTCGGCTGGTCGCCGGTGTAGCTGTGGATGGTGGTCATGAAGCCTTTGACGATGCCGATCTTGTCGTTCAGCACCTTTGCCACGGGCGACAGGCAGTTGGTGGTGCACGATGCGTTCGACACGATCAGGTCGTCTGCGGTCAGGGACTTGTGGTTCACGCCGTAAACGATGGTCTTGTCTGCGCCGCCAGCGGGGGCCGATACCAGAACGCGCTTCGAGCCGTTCTGCAGGTGCAGGGCAGCCTTTTCGCGGTCGGTGAAGATGCCGGTGCATTCCAGCGCAACGTCCACGTCGCCCCAGGGCAGGTCTTTGGGGTCACGGATCGCGGTGACGCGGATCGGGCCACGACCTGCGTCGATCATGTCCTCGCCGACCGACACGGTGCTGGGGAAGCGGCCGTGCACGCTGTCATACTTTAGCAGGTGGGCATTGGTGGCGACGGGGCCCAGATCGTTGATGGCAACGACCTCGATATCGGTGCGACCCGACTCGATGATCCCACGCAGAACATTGCGGCCGATGCGGCCAAAACCGTTGATGGCGACTTTTACGGTCATTGATTCCTCCCGCGAACAGGTTCGCTGATAACGCTAACAAAGTTAACGCTAACATGGCGATATCGCACGAGATGTCAACCGATCAGGCGAAATCGCCGATCAGCGCCAGAATTCAATGTATTCGATCAGGAGAACGCCCTTTTTGGCTAGGAAAATGGTGCTGCGCCCATCCAAAGCCATCCAGTCATAGCAAAAGGCGCCCAGAATCAGGGCGCCTAGAATCAAACTCAGTCTGTTCGTCACGCGGGAACCGCTCCTTAGTTAAGGAGCTGCCCCATCGCTGCGGCCACGTCGGCCATGCGGCACGAGAAGCCCCATTCGTTGTCGTACCATGCCAGAACGCGCACGGTGCGGCCACCCACAACCTTGGTCTGGTCGGGGGCAAAGATCGACGATTGGGTGGTGTGGTTAAAGTCGATCGAAACCTTGGGCTCGGGATCGTAGCCCAGAACGTGGCCCATGTGGCCAGCAGCAGCTTCGCGAACAATCTCGTTCACGTCTGCTACGGTGACGTCCTTGCCTGCTTCAAAGGTCAGGTCAACGCACGACACGTTCGGGGTGGGAACGCGCATTGCGGTGCCGTCCAGACGACCTTCCAGCTCGGGCAGGACTTCTTTCAGGGCTTTGGCGGCGCCGGTCGAGGTCGGGATCATAGCCATCGCCGCTGCGCGGGCGCGGTACAGGTCCTTGTGACGACGGTCCAGGGTCGGCTGGTCACCGGTGTAGCTGTGGATGGTGGTCATGATGCCGCGCTCGATACCGATCGCGTCGTTCAGAACCTTCGCCAGAGGCGCCAGACAGTTGGTGGTGCACGACCCGTTCGAGATCATACGGTCGCCGGCGATCAGGCTGCGGTGGTTCACGCCGTAAACGATGGTCTTGTCCACGTTGGTCGCGGGGGCCGAGATCAGAACCGACTTCGCGCCGCGATCCAGGTGAACCTTCGACTTGATGCCGTCGTTGAAGTTGCCGGTGCATTCCAGAACAACGTCCACGCCATCCCAGTCCAGCTCTTCGGGGTTGTAGGTCGACATCACGTCGATCGGACCGCGGCCCAGATCCAGAGTGCTGCCGTCTACCTTGACCACACCGCCGAAACGGCCATGCACGCTGTCATACTTCAGCAGGTGCGCGTTGGTCTCGATGGGGCCGGTTGCGTTGATCTTCACAACCTGAACGTCATTGCGTGCGCTTTCCGCGATGTGCGCCAGAGTGCAGCGACCGATGCGGCCAAAGCCATTGATACCAACGGTGATGGTCATAGGTAATCTCCTGAAACCGAGCTGAGGGAGTTAACGGGTGTATGGCCCAACCCGTCCCAATGGGCAAAGAAAATATGGCAAATCTATCAGTATGTTAGCGATAAACTGTGCCCCGCGCACAGGTTTGCGCTAACAGTCAATCGCTAACAGTTCTGCAATGCAGCATCGCCCCGCGCCACCCCGCGAATCCTGCCGGTTTCTTTTTGCTTCAAATACTCACTGCTCGACTCAGCCATCCCTTCACTGACCCAAAAGAAAAGGGCGCCCCACGGGACGCCCTCTCGGTATTCTTGTATCCGAAGTGGATCAGAGCAGGTTCTTGACCTGCTGCGCGACGTTTGCCGCGGTGATGCCGAACTTCTCGTACAGCTCTTCTGCGGGGGCCGAGGCACCAAAGCCGGTCATGCCGACAAACGCTGCCTTGGTCTCGCGGCCGCGCTCACCCAGCAGGTACTTGTCCCAGGGCTGACGGACAGCGGCTTCGACGGCCACGCGGACGGGACCTGCGGGCAGGACCTTCTTGCGGTAACCTTCGTCCTGCGCGTCAAACAGCTCCATGCAGGGCATGGAGACAACGCGGGTGCCGATGCCTTCGGCTTCGAGCAGCTTCTTGGCTTCCATCGCGATCTCGACTTCCGAACCGGTCGCCATGATGATCGCCTGACGCTTGCCCTCGGCTTCGGCCAGAACGTAACCACCCTGAGCGGTCATGTTCTTGAGCTTGTGCTCGGTACGGACGGTGGGCAGGTTCTGACGCGACAGAGCCATCACGGTCGGGGTCGACTTCGAGGTCAGCGCGATTTCCCACGCTTCGGCGGTCTCGACTGCATCTGCGGGACGGATCAGATAGGTGTTCGGGGTCGCGCGGCAGTAGGCCAGATGTTCGACCGGCTGGTGGGTCGGGCCGTCTTCACCCAGACCGATCGAGTCGTGGGTCATGACGTAAACCACCGGAACGCCCATCAGCGCCGACAGACGCATGGAGCCACGGGCATAGTCCGCAAAGCACAGGAAGGTGCCGCCATAGGGGCGGACGCCGCCGTGCAGGGCCATGCCGTTCATCGCAGCGGCCATGCCGTGCTCGCGGATACCGTAGTAAACGTAGCGGCCCTTGCGGTCCTCGGGGGCGAAGACACCCAGATCACCGGTCTTGGTGTTGTTCGAGCCGGTCAGGTCAGCCGAACCGCCGATGGTTTCGGGCGCGATCGGGTTGATGACTTCCAGAGCCATTTCCGACGCCTTGCGGGTCGCAACCTTGGGGGCCTCGTCCGAGATCTGCTTTTTCAGCGCCTTGATGGTCGCCGACAGCTTCTTGGGGGCTTCACCGGTCATGATGCGGGTGAATTCCGCCTGACGGCTGGCCGATGCCTCGGCAAAGCGGCCTTCCCATGCTTCACGCTCGGCCGCGCCGCGGGTGCCGATGGCTTCCCACTGGGCTTTGACGTCTGCGGGGATCTCGAAGGGACCGTAGTTCCAGCCGTACAGAGCCTTGGCAGCCGCCAGCTGGTCCGCGTTTGTCAGAGCGCCGTGGCCCTTGCTAGTGTCTTGCGCAGCGTGACCCAGAGCGATGTGCGTTTTGCACGCGATCATCGAGGGCTTCTTCGAGGTTTTCGCCTTGTTGATGGCCTCGTCGATGGCAACGGGGTCGTGGCCGTCGATTTCCAGCACGTGCCAGCCCGACGCCTTGAAGCGCGCAACCTGGTTGGTGCGGTCGGTCAGATCAACGGTGCCGTCGATGGTGATGTTGTTGTTGTCCCAGAAGACGATCAGCTTCGACAGTTCCTGACGGCCTGCCAGCGCGATGGCTTCTTGGCTGACGCCTTCCATCAGGCAGCCGTCACCCGCGATTACATAAGTGTAGTGGTCGACAATCTTCTTGCCATAGCGGCCGCGCAGCGACGCTTCGGCCATTGCGAAACCGACCGCGTTCGAGATGCCCTGACCCAGCGGGCCAGTGGTGGTCTCGATGCCCTTGGCGTGGCCGTATTCGGGGTGACCTGCGGTGATCGCGCCCCACTGGCGGAAGTTCTTGACCTGCTCGAGGGTCATGTCCTCGTAACCGGTGAGGTACAGCAGGCTGTACATCAGCATCGAACCGTGGCCGGCCGACAGGATGAAGCGGTCGCGGTCAAACCAGTCGGGGTTCTTGGCGTCGAATTTCAGGTGCTTTTCGAACAGAACGGTCGCAACATCGGCCATGCCCATGGGCATACCGGAGTGACCGGAGTTCGCAGCAGCAACGGCATCCAGCGTCAGGGTGCGGATGGCGGTGGCTTTCATCCAGTGTTCAGGGTTCGCGTTGCGGAGGGCTTCGATATCCACGGGCATTTCCTCTGTCAGAAGCGTGTCTGGGCGCTGAATAACAGGGTCCAGCGATAGTTCAACAGGTGTAAACGTGCCTGATCGGCCTAAAAACGCCCAAAGGGGCGCATTTTGGCGGGGATGCGGATAAAGTACCCTGTAGCGACGGTTTCGCGATTCGGCGGGGCCCAAGAGCAGTGTTGTCTCGAAGAAAGGCAAGCGAGAATGACTGAGATCGAGGAACTCCAGCGTCGGATCGTATCGGCGCTCGACCGGATCGGCCAAGGCGTGCAGATGGTTGCTGCCGCACCCAGCGCGGGCGGCTTGCCCGAAGGCGCCATGAGCAAGGTCGATGCGGATACCATGAAGCTGGAGTTGCGGGCCGCGCTGGCCCATAGCGAGGCATTGCAGGACAAGCTGGATGCCGTTCAGGACAAGCTGACCAAGGCAGAGCCGGAGATCACCACCTCGTTGGTGGCCGAGCTCGAAGAGCAGATCGCCAGCCTCAAGGCTGCGAATGCCGAACTGGTGGCCGCCAACACCGCCCTGCGCGAGGCAAACGGTGCCGCCAGCGCCGAGACCGTGGATCAGGGCATGGCCGCAGAACTGACCGCCCTGCGTGCGGAACGCGCCGCCGAGGCGACGGAAATGAAAGCCTTGCTGGCAGTTGTCGAAGGCGCCAACCGCGTTGCCACCCCAGAGGAGAGCGCATAATGCCCCACGTTCAGGTTTCGATCGGCGGACGGTTTTTCGATGTGGCCTGTCAGGCCGGTGAAGAAAGCTATTTGCACAGTGCAGCGGCATTGCTGGACGAAGAGGCGCAAGTGCTGGTCCAGCAGATCGGCCGGATGCCGGAATCGCGGATGCTGCTGATGGCGGGGCTGATGCTGGCGGACAAGGTCGCGGGGGCAGGGGACGCCGCTGCCCTTCAGGCCCGCGTCGCAGAGCTGGAGGCAGAGAATGCCGCGCTCAAGGCCCGTGCACCGGAAACGGTCACCGTCGAGGTCCCCGTGATCCCCGAAGGTCTGACCGAGGCGCTGGCTGCTCTGGCTGGCCGCGCAGAGGCACTGGCAGACGAGGTCGAGGAAAAGGCAACCGCCTGATCCCCGCCGCACCGGACAAAACAAAAGACCCGCCTGTTCAGCAGGCGGGTCTTTGCGTTTCAGCCCTGTGGGGGCCGATTATGCGTTGGCTTCGCGGATCTTGTCTGCGGCCGATTTGTCGAAGGCGATGCCGTTCTCTTCGAACAGGGTGTCCAGTTCGCCCGACAGGGTCATCTCGGTGATGATGTCACAGCCACCAACGAACTCGCCTTTGACGTAAAGCTGGGGGATGGTCGGCCAGTCCGAGAAATCCTTGATGCCCTGACGGATGCCTTCGTCGGCCAGAACGTTCACGTCCTTGTAGTCAACGCCGATGAAGTTCAGGACACCTGCCACGCGGCTCGAGAAACCGCACTGGGGCATCTCTTTGCTGCCCTTCATGTAGAGAACCACGTCGTTGCTTTCGACGGTTTCTTTGATCTGTGCTTGTGCGTCGCTCATTTGACCCTCCTTGAGGTCTTGCGATTGTGGGCCCGGTGATACCGCCGGGCGTAGTCTGCATCATCCGCCTCTGGCGGGATATGAATGTCGGCCTGACTAAAGCTGCCCCCGAGCCAGCTCACACCGCGTTCAAGCGAAGCGTTCTGACGGTGGGACCGTGCCAAGGCCTCGTGATCGACCGCTTCAAGTCCCAATTCGGGCGTTTCTGGCGATCTGGGCTTCGGCTGCCTTCTGGCTAATGGAACATATGTGCGTCGACCCATGACTTTTCCAGCAATGAAAAGGCCAAGCGCCACAGCGATCAGTCCCCAGAAGGTGCCATTATTCATGCAGGCGCGCGCGTGGTCAGCGCCAGCGCGTGCAGCTCTCCGTGCGAGCCGTCCATTTTGCCCTTGAGGGCGGCATAGACCGCACGCTGCTGCTGGACGCGGTTCATCCCGCGGAAGCTTTCGTCCACGACCTCGGCGGCAAAGTGGTTTCCGTCACCGGCAGTGTCGGTGATCTGGATCTTTGCGTCTGGGAACGTTTCGCGCAGCAGGTTTTCGATTTCTTCAGCACGCATTGGCATGTGCTTGTGGCCTCCGTCTTGTACCGAACCCAAGGGTAGGGGCCGCGTGCCCCCTTCGCAAGGGGCACGCTGCTGTAAACACCGATTTGGTAGAGTGTTTTGACGCTTAGCCGAGACGTTCGGCCAGCGCACCGCGGAACTGGGCCGAAAGCTCGGCCAGCGGTGCTGCGATGCCGCCGAACGAAACGGCGTCACCGTGGAATTTACCGACAGACTGAATGGTAACGCCTGCATCCGCAGCAGCCACCATCAGAGCTTCGGCCATGTCGAAGTTGCACGCGATCAGGTAGCGGCCCTGATCCTCGCCGAACAGGGTCGCGGTGTCCGATGCGTCCAGCGAAATACCGACGCCATGGGCTTCGGCCATTTCAAAGGCAGCAACGGCCAGACCACCATCCGACAGGTCCGAACAGGCGCGGATCAGTTCGCGGTTGGCCAGAATGAACTCGCCGTTCTTGCGTTCTGCATCCAGATCGACGTGGGGCGCATCGCCGTCTTCGCGGTTGAAGACTTCGGCCAGCAGGGCCGACTGACCCAGATGACCGGCGGTTTCGCCAACCAGCAGAGCCACGTGGCCTTCGCGCACGTCGCCGCCGATGATGTTGTCCACGTGGTCGATCAGGCCAACCGCACAGATGGTGGGGGTGGGCAGGATCGGCTCGCCGTCGGTTTCGTTATAGAGCGACACGTTGCCCGATACGATCGGGGTGTCCAGCGCCAGACATGCCTCGCCGATACCCTGAATGGCGCCGACGAACTGGCCCATGATCTCGGGCTTTTCGGGGTTGCCGAAGTTCAGGTTGTCGGTGGTTGCCAGCGGCTTCGCGCCAACGGCCACAAGGTTACGGAACGCTTCGGCCACGGCCTGACGGCCACCCTGTACGGGGTTCGCCTTGACGTAGCGCGGGGTTACGTCGCTGGTGAAGGCCAGCACTTTGTTGGTGCCGTGTACGCGGACCAGACCTGCACCGGCACCGGGGGTGCGCAGGGTGTCTGCCATCACCTGAGTGTCGTACTGCTGGTAAACCCACTGACGCGAGCAATAGTTCATCGAGCCGATGATCGCCTTCAGGCCGTCGATCGCGTTCACCTCGGCAACCGGAGCCATCTCGGCTGCGGGGGCGGTGGGAACGTGGGGACGGTCGTATTCCGGTGCGTTGCCCGACAGGGCGCGCAGGGGCAGGTCGGCTTTCACTTCACCCTTGTGGATGATGATGAACTTGTCCTCGGGGATGGTTTCGCCAACGATGGCAAAGTCCAGATCCCACTTGTCGAACACGGCCTTGGCTTCTGCTTCCTTTTCGGGGCGCAGAACCATCAGCATGCGTTCCTGCGATTCCGAAAGCATCATCTCGTAAGCGGTCATGTTGACTTCGCGGCAGGGCACGTCGTCGAGGTTCAGACGGATACCCAGTTCGCCCTTGTCGCCCATTTCCACGGCCGAGCAGGTCAGACCCGCCGCGCCCATGTCCTGGATCGAGATTACAGCACCGGTCTGCATCAGTTCGAGGCAAGCCTCCATCAGACGCTTTTCGGTGAAGGGGTCGCCGACCTGAACGGTGGGACGCTTTTCTTCGATGGTCTCGTCGAATTCTGCCGACGCCATGGTTGCGCCGCCAACGCCGTCACGGCCGGTCTTTGCACCAAGGTAAACCACGGGCATGCCCACGCCGGACGCTGCCGAGTAGAAAATCTTGTCCGCATCCGCGAGGCCCGCCGCAAAGGCGTTGACCAGACAGTTGCCGTTATACGCCTTGTGGAAGCGCAGTTCGCCGCCAACGGTGGGAACGCCAAAGCAGTTGCCGTAACCGCCAACGCCTTCGACAACGCCGTGTACCAGACGCTTGGTCTTGGGGTGGCTCGGTTCACCGAACGACAGCGAGTTCATCGCCGCGATGGGACGTGCGCCCATGGTGAACACATCGCGCAGAATGCCGCCCACGCCGGTCGCCGCACCCTGATAGGGTTCGATGTACGAGGGGTGGTTGTGGCTTTCCATCTTGAAGATGACAGCCTGACCGTCGCCGATATCGACAACGCCAGCGTTCTCGCCCGGGCCACAAATGACCTGCGGGCCAGTGGTGGGCAGCGTGCGCAGCCACTTCTTGGAACTCTTGTACGAGCAGTGCTCGTTCCACATCGCCGAGAAGATCCCGAGCTCGGTAAAGGTGGGCTCGCGGTTCAGGATGCGAAGGATTTCGGCATATTCATCGGGCTTGATACCGTGGGCCTCGATGAGGTCGGGCGTGATCGCCGGCTCTTGCATGGAATAAGTCCCCTTAAGACGGATTGCCGCGCTTTTATGACAGAGATGCCACGGGGAAAAGGGGCTTGGGGGCGCAAAACTGCGCTGAACTGCATTTTCACGTTAATAGAGTGTTCCCGCAGGACGCAGGCCGGTCCCCAGAGCCAGATGCCGTTTGGCCAAAAAAAAGGCCGAGCACTAAGCCCGGCCAAAGTCCAACAGGGAGGTATGAAGATGATCCACCAAAATGTGTTTCAGCTTCGAAGGCTCAAATAGGCCGCACTGGTGACTCGATCAAGACACGAATTGCCGCAGGCGCAACATGGCCGCTATGCGCTAACGGCATAGCTTTACATGCGCCTTACATCACAGCGGCGGTTCATCGGGATTCGCGCGACGGGATTCGGCGATCTCGGACTGTACAAACTCTCGGAAGGCCGCGATCCGTTGGGACTGTCGCAGCTCCTCTGGATAAGCAAGGTAGACCGGAACCTCGGCGCTTTCAATTTCTGGCAGCACTCTGACGAGCTCAGGGAAGTCGACTGCCAAATATTGAGGCAGAACCCCGATCCCCAGATCGTGAATGACCCCCTGAAGCACACCGAAATAGCTGTTTACGGTCAAAGTCGACGAAATATCGTTGGCCAGAATGGACGCAACCAGCTGCGCACCGGCCCCGACCTGCGGGGTGCTGGGGCTCTGGCAGATCAGGCGGTGGTTGGCCAGTTCTTCCAGTTTCTCGGGCGCGCCGTTCTTCTTGATGTATTCCTCGGACGCATACATCCGCATCCGCACGTTGAACAAACGCTTGCGTACCAGATCGGCCTGACTGGGTTCCTTCATACGGATGGCAACGTCGGCCTCGCGCATGGGCAGGTCCAGAACACGCTCCTCAAGCATCAGGTCGATTTTCAGGTTTGGGTACTGTTCATAGAGTTTGGTCAGGCGCGGGGCCAACCACATGGTGCCGAAACCGGTGGTCGTGGTGACGCGCAGCTCGCCAAAGACCTCTTCTTCGCTGTCCTTGATCCGTGCAGACGCAGCATCCAGACGGCGCGACATGGCAGAGGTCGCGTCGAACAGGAGTTCCCCCTGTTCGGTTAGAATCAGTCCACGGGCATGGCGGTGGAACAGAGTGGTGTTCAGGCTCTCTTCCAAGGCGCGGATCTGTCGGCTGACGGCAGATTGGGACAGGTGAAGCACATCACCGGCATGCGTCAGGCTGCCCGCATCGGCAACCGCGTGAAATATCCGTAATTTATCCCAGTCCATCTTTGTAACTTTCTGCCCGTTATTCGCACCATAGACGAAATGTCATTCATTTGAACGGATTAAACACCAAAAATTGTGCCAAACCGCGAATTTTAACCTTTGTGGGTCAGAATATGTGACCTAATGTTGTGCTATCATAAGGCAAGCACATTGAGCGAGGGGAGGCGCAAGATGAGCATGCACCAGATTACGTTGGAAGATCGTTTCGATCTGACCAAATCCCCGATTCTATTGAACGGGACGCAGGCTTTAGTCCGATTGATGCTCATGCAGCAAGAGCGGGATCGCCTTGCAGGGCTGAATACCGCCGGATTGGTGACAGGGTACCGCGGATCTCCGCTTGGCGCGGTCGATCTGCAAATGATGCGTGCAGGCCGCGTGCTGGGGAAACACCACATTACATTTCAGCCCGGACTGAACGAGGATCTGGCCGCCACCGCGCTCTGGGGCAGCCAGCAGGCCGAGCTGCGCGGCGAGGGGAAATACGATGGCGTCTTCGGGCTGTGGTACGGCAAAGGGCCGGGCGTCGATCGCTCTGGCGACGTGATGCGCCACGCGAATATGGCGGGCTCGTCCCGTCATGGCGGCGTCCTGATGGCGATGGGCGATGACCATACCGGCGAATCCAGCACCGTCTTGCACCAGTCCGATTGGGCGATGGTCGATGCCTATATGCCTGTGGTGAACCCTGCGGGGGTTCAGGAAATTCTGGACTTCGGCCTCTATGGTTTTGCCCTGTCGCGCTATGCAGGCGTCTGGGTCGGTCTGAAAACCATGAAGGACACGGTCGAGGCGACCGGCGTTGTCGATGGCGATCCCCAGCGGGTGCAGCTGGTGACGCCCAAGGGGTTTGCCATGCCACAGGGCGGGCTGAACATCCGCCTCGGCGACACGCCCCACGCCCAAGAGGCGCGGATGATCGACTACAAGCGTTTCGCCGCCGAGGCCTTTTCCCGCGCCAACAACATGGACAAGCGGGTTTGGGGCAAGGCGGGGGCCAAGATCGGCTTTGTCGCTGCCGGTAAAAACTGGCTCGATCTGGTGCACGCGTTCAACCTGCTGAACATTGACGCCACTGAGGCTGAACGTCTGGGCTTGACCACCTACAAGGTCGGGCAGACTTGGCCGCTGGACATGCACGGGTTCCACGACTGGGCCGAGGGGCTCGACCTGATCATCGTGGTCGAGGAGAAGCGCAAGCTGATCGAGGTGCAGGTCAAGGAAAGCATCTTCGACGACCGCCGCGGTCGCCGCGTTTATGGCTGGCACAAGGGCGGCGGGGCAGGGGCCGACCACGGCGAAGAACTGTTCCCCACCCGCATGGCGCTGGACCCCGTGATGATCGCCGAAAAGATCGGTGCGATCCTGATCGAGGAGGGGCGCGGCACCGATGGGGTCCGCGCGGGCCTCTCGACCTTGGCTGAGGCGCGCCGCGCCGACAACGCCGAGGATATCGCCGCCCGTCTGCCCTATTACTGCGCGGGCTGCCCGCACAACACATCCACCAAGGTGCCTGACGGCCACCGCGCCTATGCGGGGATCGGCTGTCACTACATGGTGCAGTGGATGGACCGGAACACCACTGGCTTTACCCACATGGGGGCCGAGGGGGCGAACTGGATCGGCGAGGCGCCATTCAGCAACCGCAAGCACGTGTTCCAGAACCTCGGGGACGGGACGTACAACCACTCGGGCGTTCAGGCGATCCGCGCGGCTTTGGCAGCGGGGACCAACATCACCTACAAGATCCTTTATAATGATGCGGTGGCGATGACCGGCGGCCAGCCGAACGAAGGCGGCCTGTCCCCCCAGCGCATCGCCCGCGAATTGCAAGCCATGGGGGTGGGGCACATCGCGGTGGTCTGTGATCCCAAAGAAGAGGTCGATCTGGACGCCTTTCCCGAGGGCCTTCAGATGCACGAACGCAGCGAGATGCCCCGCGTGCAAGAGGACTGCGCGCAGATCGAAGGCGTCTCTGCCATCATCTACATCCAGACCTGCGCCGCGGAAAAACGCCGCCGCCGCAAGCGGGGCGCGTTCCCCGATCCCGATCAGCGCGTGTTCATCAACACCAATATCTGCGAGGGTTGCGGCGATTGCGGGGTGCAGTCGAACTGCGTGGCGATCACGCCGGTCGAAACCGAACTGGGCCGCAAGCGCGCCATTGACCAGTCCGCCTGTAACAAGGATTTCAGCTGCCTTGATGGCTTCTGCCCGTCCTTTGTCACGGTCAAAGGGGCCAAGCTGCGCAAACAGACGACCACGGCGCTGGACCTGCCGGACATGCCCTTGCCCGAGTTGCCCACCATCAACGGCACGTGGAACGTCGTTGTCACCGGCGTCGGCGGTACGGGCGTTGTGACCATCGGCGCGGTCTTGGCGCAGGCGGCGCAAATCGCGGGGCTGGGCGCTGGCATGATGGAAATGGCCGGTCTGGCGCAAAAGGGCGGCGCGGTGCACATCCATTGCCGTTTGGCCAATTCCCCCGACGACATCAGCGCCATTCGTGTGGCAACGGGCGAATGCGATGCCCTGATCGGCGGGGATCTGGTGGTCAGCGCGGGGGCGAAAACCCTTGGCCTGACCAGCGCGGGGCGCACAGGCGCTGTGGTGAACAGCCACGAAACGGTCACCGGCGATTTCACCCGCAACCCCGCATTCAAACTGCCGACTGACCGCCTGTCTTTGGCCCTAGAGGCGCGGCTGAAAGAGCGCGTGCAGATGTTCGATGCCAGCACTTTGGCCAAGAACACGCTCGGGGACAGCATCTATTCCAACATGATCCTCTTGGGCGCGGCGTGGCAGCGCGGGCTGGTTCCCATCGGGCATGATGCCTTGGTCGAGGCGATCCGCCTGAACGGCGCGGCGGTGGACAACAACCTGCGGGCCTTTGAAACCGGGCGCTGGGCGGTGCTGTTCCCCGAAGATG
Source organism: Donghicola mangrovi (assembly GCF_013377535.1). Lineage (GTDB taxonomy): Bacteria > Pseudomonadota > Alphaproteobacteria > Rhodobacterales > Rhodobacteraceae > Donghicola > Donghicola mangrovi. The sequence continues at coordinate 344,965 of NZ_JABCJE010000003.1, forward strand.
CCTATGCCCTGAGTGCCCCCGTGGTGGTGAACCTGCCCCAGTCGGACGCCGAGCGTATCGCATTCCGAGTGGATCACCTGCGGGCCTATGGTGGCGACCGTCTGGCGCGGCGGTTCACCAAGCGGCTCGACGGGATCACCGACCCCGAGCTGAAGATGGCCGTGGCCGAGGGCTATCACAAACTGCTGGCCTACAAGGATGAATACGAGGTCGCGCGTCTTTTGCTGCAAACCCGTTCCCACGCCGCCGAGGCGTTCGAGGGCGACTTCGAGATGACCTATCATCTGGCCCCGCCGCTCTGGGTCAAAGAGGGGGCGAATGGCCGTCCGCAAAAGCGCGCCTATGGGACGGGGATGGACCGTTGGCTGCGGCTGCTGGTCAAACTGCGGCCCCTGCGCGGGACCCCGTTCGATCCCTTTGGCCGCAGCGCCGAGCGCCGGATGGAGCGCGCCCTGATCCGGCAATACGAGGCCGATCTGGCCGATATTCTGCCCAAGGTCACGCCCGCCACCCGCGACATCGCGCTGGCCCTTGCGCGCCTGCCGCTGGACATCCGCGGCTTTGGCCCCGTCAAAGAGGCCAACGCTGCCAAGGCCGCCGCCACCCGCACCGATCTGCTGGCCGCGTTCCATGCGGGCGGGCCGGAAATGGCCAAGGCGGCCGAATAACACCGACCGCGCCTTCGGGGGCTTCCCTCGGGGGCGCAAGCATGGTCTGTCAGGGCTACTGGCAGGAGGCTCATCATGTCCAAGGACCGCGAGGTCGCCCGGGAAATCAGTTATTCCACCTCGGTCCCGTCCAAGGGCGGGCAGGCCTTGATTCGTCTGATGGAAAACGTGACGGGGCGTCTTGGTCTGATCCGCCGCGCCATGGGCTATGAGGTCGAGGTCGCCCAAGGGCGCGACTTCTGGCAGGTGATGGTGGACCGTTACCGCCTGTCGCTGGACCTGATCGGGGGCTCGCTGGACAACATCCCGAAAACCGGCCCGCTGATCGTGGTCTCGAACCACCCTTACGGCATTCTGGACGGGCTGATGATGGGGCACATCCTGTCAAAAACCCGTGGGGATTTCCGCATTCTGGCCAACAGCGTCTTTCGCCGGGCCGAGGATCTGAACCGCATCGTTCTGCCCATTTCCTTTGACGAAACCAAAGAGGCGGTGAAGCTGAATCTCGAAACCCGCAAGGCCGCGCTGGACTATCTGGCGGCGGGCGGGGCGATCGGGGTGTTTCCGGGGGGCACGGTATCCACATCTGCGACGCCGTTCTCGCAGCCGATGGACCCGGGCTGGCGCAGCTTTACCGCCAAGATGATCGCGAAGTCGGGGGCGGTGGTTGTGCCGATCTATTTCGACGGCCACAACAGCCGCATGTTCCAGCTGGCCAGCCACCTGCATCTGGCCCTGCGCATGGGGCTTTTGATCCGCGAATTCAGGGCGCGCGTCGGCACGCCGGTCCGCGTTGTGGTGGGCGAACCGATCCCCGTGGCCGAACTGCAATCGCGATCAAAGGACACGCGAGAGATGATGGATTTCCTTCGAAAAAGCACGTATGCCCTGTCGCCAAAGCCGTTCAAATCGTATGATTATGGCTTCGAATTCGAAGAAAAGCGCAAAGGCTAGGGCAGATGGCAGTAGGGATTTTCGACTCGGGGCTTGGCGGGCTGACCGTTCTGGACGCGGTAAGCCGCCGTCTGCCGGACGTGCCGCTGGTGTACTTCGGGGATAACGCACACGCGCCTTACGGGGTGCGCGATGCGGATGACATCTACAACCTGACCACCAAAGCGGTCGAGCGTATGTGGGCCGAGGGCGTCGATCTGGTGATCATCGCGTGCAACACCGCCAGCGCCGCCGCCCTGCGCCGTATGCAAGAAAGCTGGCTGCCCAAAGACAAGCGCTGCCTTGGCGTGTTCGTGCCGCTGATCGAGGCGCTGACCGAACGCCAGTGGGGTGACAACAGCCCGCCGCGTCAGGTCAAGGTGAACAACGTCGCCCTGTTCGCGACCCCCGCGACCGTTTCCAGTCGTGCGTTCCAACGCGAACTGGCCTTCCGCGCGATCGGTGTCGACGTGGAGGCTCAGGCCTGCGGCGGTGTCGTCGATGCGATCGAGGACGGCGATATGATCCTGGCCGAAGCCTTGGTCCGCAGCCACGTGGACGCGCTGAAACGCAAGATGCCCCATCCCGACGCCGCCATTCTGGGCTGCACTCACTATCCTTTGATGGAGAGCACCTTCCAGGAGGCTTTGGGCGCGGATGTGGAAGTGTATAGTCAGGCCAATCTCGTGGCCGAGAGCCTTGCCGATTATCTGCAGCGCCGTCCCGAGATGCTGGGGTCGGGCACCGAGAGCATGTTCCTGACCTCGGGCAATCCGGCCAAGGTGTCCGCCCGCGCCACCCAGTTCCTGCGCCGCGAAATCAAGTTTCGTTCTGCGTGATAACCGTTTGAAATAAAGGGATACTCCCCATGTCCTACAAAGTCGCCATCATTGGCGCCTCGGGTTATACCGGGGCAGAGCTGATCCGTCTGATCGCCACCCACCCCGAGATCGAGATCGCGGCCCTTGGCGCGAACTCCAAGGCCGGGCAGACCATTGCCCAAGTCTTTCCGCACCTGCGCCATCTGGACCTGCCCGCGCTGGTCAAGATGGAAGAGATCGACTTTGACCAGATCGACCTGTGCTTCTGCGCCCTGCCGCACAAGACCAGCCAAGAGGTCATTAACCAGCTGCCCAAGACCCTGAAAATCGTGGACCTGTCCGCGGACTTCCGTCTGCGCGATCCGGCGGAATACGAGAAGTGGTACGGCAACCCCCACGCCGCGGTCGAGATGCAGAAAGAGGCCGTGTATGGCCTGACCGAGTTCTACCGCGACGACATCAAGAACGCCCGTCTGGTGGCCGGCACCGGCTGTAACGCGGCCACCGGCCAGTACGTGCTGCGCCCGCTGATCGCCGCTGGCGTCATTGATCTGGACAACATCATTCTGGACCTGAAATGCGCAGTTTCCGGCGCGGGCCGCTCTCTGAAAGAGAACCTGCTGCACGCCGAACTGTCCGAGGGTTATCACGCCTATTCCGCTGGCGGCACCCATCGTCATTTGGGCGAGTTCGATCAGGAATTCTCGGCCATCGCGGGCCGTCCGGTGAAAATCCAGTTCACCCCCCACCTGATCCCCGCCAACCGTGGCATTCTGGCGACCAGCTATGTCCACGGCGACGCGGCCAAAATCCACGAGACGCTGGCAGCGGCCTACAAGGACGAACCCTTTATCGAGGTTCTGCCCTTCAAGGAACTGCCCTCGACCCGTCACATCCGTGGCTCGAACTTCTGCCATATCGGCGTGGTTGCCGACCGGATCGAAGGTCGCGCCATCGTGGTCGCCGCGCTGGACAACCTGACCAAGGGTTCCAGCGGGCAGGCGCTGCAGAACGCCAACCTGATGCTCGGGATCGAGGAAACGACCGGCCTGATGCTGGCGCCTTGCTTCCCGTAATGACATCGCGCCGCAGGGGCTTGGACCTTGCGGCGCATCCGCATATATTGCGGAACACGAATATTCGGAGGAGGTTCGGATGAAGTCGCTGAAAAAGACACGCCGCATTCAGGTGATCGCAGTTGCGGTCGTCGCCCTGATCGTGTCCACCGGCCTGATCGGCTATGCGATGCGCGACGGCATCAACTTCTTCCGCGCTCCCAGCCAGATCGTGGCCGAGCCGCCGGCACCCAATGAAACCTTCCGCATCGGCGGTCTGGTCGAAGAGGGCAGCCTGAAGCGCGGCGAGGGCGAGACGATCAGCTTCTCGGTCACCGATGGCGGGGCGACTGTGCCCGTTGTCTATACCGGCGTTCTGCCCGACCTGTTCGGTGAAAAGCAGGGTATGGTCGGCACCGGCCGCTATATCAACGGCGTGTTCGAAGCGACTGAAATCCTTGCCAAACACGACGAGACCTACATGCCCAAAGAAGTTGTGGATGCGCTCAAGGAGCAGGGCGTTTACGTGGACCCGAACGCTAAGGGCACCGGTAGTTAACCTGACCGGCTAACCATCGGCCCCCGAAACAGCATTCGGGGGTTCGAATGGACAAAATCACGAAAATGGCTTGGGACATCGTCGCGCGCGAGGGCGGCTATGTGAACGATCCCGATGATCCGGGCGGCGCGACCAATCACGGCGTGACCCTTGGGACGATGCAGCGTCTGGGGCTGGACCTGACCGGCGATGGCCGCGTGGATGCCGCCGATGTGCGGGCGCTGACCCGCGAACAGGCGGTGCAGATTTTCCTTGATCACTACTTCCTGAAACCGCGCATCGACCAGCTGCCAGAGGTCCTGCACGACACCGTTTTCGACATGTACGTCAACGCTGGGGCCAATGCGATCAAGGTTCTGCAACGTCTGCTGACCCAGATGGGCCACGGCCTGACCGATGACGGCGTGATCGGGCCTATTACCGTGGCGGCCTGCCATGCGGCGGCGGCGGTGTCGGCCAGCCACCTGCGCGATGCCTACGGGATTGCCCGCCGGAACTATTACTACCGTCTGGCAGATGACCGCCCTGCCAGCCGCAAATACGCCCGCCGCCGCGACGGGGGCAAAGGCGGCTGGATCGCGCGGGCCGAGGAATTCATCTCACCGCGCTACCACCTGACGGACGCCGACCATCTGGCGCGGGTGGCGGCATGGGGATGATGTGGCGGGCGATGGACCTGCTGTTCGGGGGCCGCAACGTGATCGCCGACACCGCCGAAGTCTGGCGCGAGAATGCCGAGGCCTCGGGGCAGCGGGCCACCCAGATGCATTCCGCCGCGCTGAATCAGCTGGCCGCCGAATATGCGCGTCCCCAGCGGGGGTGGTTCGACGGGGTGGTAGACGGGCTTAACCGTTTGCCCCGTCCCATGCTGGCGCTGGGGGTGCTGGGGCTCTTCGGGATGGCGATGCATGATCCGGTGTGGTTCGCGGCGCGGATGCAAGGGCTGTCGCTGGTGCCAGAGCCCCTGTGGTGGCTGATGGGGGTGATTGTCAGCTTCTACTTTGGGGCGCGGCATCAGGCGAAAACGCAGGATTTCCAGCGCGATATGCTGGCCTCGGCGGCGCGGGTGCCCCAAGTGGTCAGCCAGATCCGCGCACTGGAAGAGCCCGCACCAACCGACAATCCGGCCTTATCCGAATGGCGCACCATAGCGGGTGGCAAAGCCGCGACAAAGTGAACCTTAGTCGGGGCCGATTGTGATTGGCCCCGCACAGGCAAACGCCTAATATCCGCGCATGATTACAGAGCTCGGACACTTCGCCCTTATCCTCGCCTTTCTGGTTGCCATCGTTCAGGCAATCGTTCCCCTGATTGGCGCCCATAAACGCTGGCACGGCTGGATGGCCGTGGCCGAACCTGCCGCCGTTGCGCAATTTTTGCTGACGGCTGCGGCCTTTGCCGCGCTGACCCACGCCTTTGTGGTGTCCGATTTCAGCCTGCGACTGGTGGTGCTGAACAGCCATTCCGCCAAACCGATGCTCTACAAAGTCAGCGGCGTCTGGGGCAACCACGAGGGCTCTATGCTGCTGTGGGTGCTGATCCTGACCCTGTTCGGCGCATGTGCCGCGTGGTTCGGAGGGGCGCTGCCCCCCACGCTGAAGGCCCGCGTTCTGGCGGTTCAATCGTCGATCGCGGTGGCATTCTTTGCCTTCATCATCTTTACGTCGAACCCGTTCCTGCGCCTCGCGGTGCCGCCCTTTGACGGGCAGGACCTGAACCCGCTGCTGCAGGACCCCGGTTTGGCCTTTCACCCGCCGTTCCTGTATCTAGGCTATGTGGGCCTGAGCATGGCCTTCAGTTTCGCCGTTGCCGCGTTGATCGAAGGGCGCGTGGACGCCGCTTGGGCGCGCTGGGTGCGTCCGTGGACGCTGGCCGCGTGGGTCTTCCTGACCATCGGCATCGCGCTGGGGTCGTGGTGGGCCTATTACGAACTGGGTTGGGGCGGCTTCTGGTTCTGGGACCCCGTGGAAAACGCCAGCTTTATGCCGTGGCTCGTGGGGGCGGCGCTGCTGCACTCGGCCATCGTGGTGGAAAAGCGTGAAGCTCTGAAAAGCTGGACCATCCTGCTGGCGATCCTTGCCTTCGGGTTCTCGCTGATCGGGACGTTCATCGTGCGTTCGGGCGTGCTGACCTCGGTTCATGCGTTCGCCAATGACCCCGAGCGCGGCGTGTTCATCCTTTTCATTCTGGCGTTCTTTATGGGCGGGGCGCTGACCCTGTTCGCGGCCCGCGCCAATGTCATGGAGGCCAAGGGCGTCTTTGGCATGGTCAGCCGCGAAAGCGCCTTGGTGCTGAACAACATCCTGCTGGCCGTGGCCGCGTTCGTGGTCTTCACCGGTACCATCTGGCCGCTGGTGGCCGAGATGTTCTTTGACCGGAAACTGTCCGTAGGGGCGCCGTTCTTTAACATGGCGTTTACGCCCTTCATGGTGGTCTTGGGTCTGATCCTGCCGCTTGGGTCGATGCTGCCGTGGAAGCGTGGCAGCCTTGGCCGCGTCAGCCGCCATCTGGTGCCCGCGCTGGTGCTGGCCGTGGCGATTGCGGTGCTGGCCTATGCGATCCAGACCGGCAAAACCGCCCTTGGTCCCATCGGCCTGCTGCTGGGCTCTTGGATGATCGCCGGTGCCGCCGTCGATCTCTGGAGCCGTACGGGACGCGGTGCGAACCGTTTGGGCCGTCTGACCCGTATGCCCCGCGCAGACTGGGGCAAGGCGCTGGCGCATTCCGGCCTCGGGGTCGTGTTCATCGGCATCTCTTGCCTGATGGCGTGGCAACAGGAAGACATCCGGACCGTGCAAATCGGCGAACCTTTTGAGGTCGGGGGCTATTCGCTGGTCCTCAATGGCGTCGAAGAGGTGAAGGGGCCGAACTATATCTCGACCACCGGCCACGTGACGGTGTCCAAGGACGGCAAGCTGATCGCCAACCTCGATCCGGAAAAGCGGGTCTATCCCGTGGCCAAGATGCCCACCACCGAGGCTGCGATCGACAGCGGCTTCTTGCGTGACGTCTATGTGGTGATCGGCGATCCGCAGGCCGATGGCGGTTGGGCCGTGCGCACCTATATCAAGCCGCTGGCCGACTGGATCTGGTCGGGCGCGATCATCATGGCATTGGGCGGCGTGCTCAGCCTGTCGGACCGCCGTTATCGCGTCGCGGCCGGGGCGCGCAAATCCGCCCCCCAAGGAGTGCCCGCAGAATGAAACGCCTGTTCCTGATCTTGGCGCTTTTGCTGTCGGCGCCCTTGGCCCACGCTGTGCAGCCCGATGAAATCCTGCCCGATCCCGCCATGGAAGAGCGGGCGCGGGACATTTCCGCCGGTCTGCGCTGCCTGGTCTGCCGCAACGAAAGCATCGACGAATCGAACGCCGAACTGGCCCGTGACCTGCGCCTTCTGGTGCGGGAACGGCTGGTGGCAGGCGACACCAACGAAGAGGTCGTGGAGTACGTCGTGGACCGCTACGGCGAATACGTGCTGCTGAACCCCACGACCAACGGCTCGAATATCTTTCTGTGGCTGGCGGGGCCGATCATGGCCCTGATCGGGCTGGTTCTGGCGTTCTTTTATCTGCGCGGCCGATCCACCGCGCGCCCCACCACCGAAGACCGCCTGAGCGCCGAGGAAGAGGCGCGCCTGAACGAAATCCTGCGGGACTGACGCTGGGTTTTTCTTTTCTGTCTCTGGCCTTTCCGCTTTGATGCGGGCCAGAGACCAGAGGAGGCCTTCCATGCAATTCCAGACCATCACCTACGAGATTGCGGACAACATCGCGGTGCTCACCCTGAACCGTCCCGATGTGATGAACGCGCTGTCCTCGCAGATGCGGGCAGAGATCCTCGAGGCGGTCAAGGATGCGGGCAAAAACGCGCGGGTGCTGGTCATGACCGGCTCTGGTCGGGCGTTCTGCTCGGGTCAGGATCTGTCGGATGCGGGCAACCTGAACGCGCTGGACCTGGAGCGTGTGCTGCGCGACGAATACGTTCCCATGCTGCAGGCGATCTATGATTGCCCCGTGCCGACCATCAGCGCAGTGAACGGCACGGCGGCGGGGGCAGGGGCCAACCTTGCGCTGGCGGCCGACGTGGTGATCGCAACCGAAAGCGCGGTGTTCCTGCAGGCCTTTGCCCGTATCGGCCTGATCCCCGACGCTGGTGGCACCTATTGGCTGCCCCGCCAGATGGGCGCGGCCAAGGCCATGGGCGCGGCCCTCTTCGCAGAGCCCATCACCGCCCGTCAGGCCGACGACTGGGGCATGATCTGGGAGGCCATACCCGACACCGATTTCGACGCCCACTGGCGCGCCCGCGCGGCCAAGCTGGCCAGCGGCCCCTCGATCGCCTACCAGCACATCAAGGCGTCCCTGCGGGGCAGCTGGAACAACACCCTCGAGGAGCAGCTTTTCGTCGAGGCGCAGTTGCAAGGCGCGTGCGGCGGCACCCGCGATTTCAAAGAGGGGGTTCTGGCGTTCCTTGAAAAACGCCCTGCCTCTTACGAAGGGCGCTGATTTCCCAAGGGAAACAATCCCGCGCCCGCTTTGGATAGGCCTGCTAAGGCCTCTCATTGCGGGATAAGCGGGGCGCACGAATAAGATCAAAACAGACTGTCAGGTCCTGTGCCCCCATCGGGACGGGGCCTTTTACGTTAATAGACCCTTAAATTCCCCACTTGCTTTTGCCTTATTTTTGCCAAAATCTGAAAACGGGTCAGGCAGCTTTTTCTGCCTTTTAAATATTGAGCGTCAAAGACGCCGTTTTCAGTGGTGCGATTATGCTAGGAATTTCATTATTTTCCTTATTGATGAGCTATGGGATCTACAACGTTCTGGCCGACCAGTACGATTGGAATGGCTCTGACAATTCCAACGGATCAGAGGACGAGAGCTATCACGACGATGGCCAGACCGAGGACGAAGCCCACAATGGCTCCGGCTCGACCGACGATCAGAGCAGCAGCGACGGATCGGACTCCAGCAGCAATAGCGGGGATGACGGATCGAGCGGCGACGGGTCCTCGGATATTATCGGGGATGAGAACGATGACGACCTGTCCGGCACCGAGGGTGACGATACCATCGACGGCATGGAAGGGGACGATACGCTGACCGGCGGCGCGGGGGCGGACTGGCTCTCGGGGTATACGGGCGATGACGCGTTGAACGGCGAAGGCTGGCGCGATGTTATCGACGGCGGCTCGGGCAGTGACACCCTTGATGGCGGCAACGCCGAGGATCTGCTCTATGGCGGAGCCGGTGCGGATACACTGCTTGGTGGCGGGCAGGCGGACACCCTGTTTGGCGGCAACGGCAACGACCTGCTGGACGGCCAGAGCGGCAATGATTTTCTGATCGATGTCAGTGGCAACAACACCCTGATTGGTGGCACGGGCGGGGATGTGATCATTTCTACTGGTGACTTTAGCGCGCTTAGTACGTCTTCAGATGATTTGGGCGTCGGATCCATCTTCTCAGAGCTATCGAACGGTCTGACAGTCGCATTGAACAACGAAACCATCGCGGTTGCGTTGGACCGTGCAGACGCCAGCGGTGCCGATCTGATCGAGGGCGGCGCGGGCTATGACATGATCGCCTTTGGTCCGGGGGATACGGCGTCGGGCGGCGAAGGTTCGGATTACTTTGCAGTCGTTCAGCATCAGATGCTTGATGGCGCATCACCGGCCACCATCACCGATTACGAGGCCCGTGATGACATCGAGTACATCTACTCTGCCACCACCGGCATCCCCGATCTGAGCATCGAAGAGACCGACACCGGCGTGAACCTCTATGATGGCGAGACGCTGGTGATGGTAATCAACGGCGATACCGAAGGCTTCACGCTGGATAACATCACGCTGTCCTCCTTGGATGCGGTGGATACCAATGACGGGGACGATGATCTGACCGGCGGTTCGGGCGATGATGTGATGTTCCTGCAGGACGGCGACGACCGTGCCTCGGGCGAGGCTGGTGACGACATTCTGGTCGGCGGCGACGGCAAGGACACCCTGTCGGGCGGTGCTGGCGATGACCAGCTGAAGGGCGGCGATCAGGCCGACAAGCTGAACGGTGGGACAGGGGATGACACCCTGAATGGCGTTGCGGCCGATGATATCCATGTCGATTTCTATAGCTCTGATGGCGAGGGCTTTGCCGACATCGTGTTCGACAGCCAGACCCGCTCAGATGGGACAGACCTTCTGGACGGCGGCTACGGGGACGACCTGCTGCTGGTCGGCGCAGGGGATACTGCCATCGGGGGCGAGGGCGACGATCTGTTCGTTCTGATCGATCACGACGGCGGAGCCCAAATCGCTGTGGTCGAGGATTTTAACCCTGCTGACGATTACCTGATGGTCAAGTATTGGGGCAGCGCGACGCCCGAACTGACGGCCTCGGTCGATGCGGACGGGTACACGGTGCTGGCGCTGGACGGCAAAGACCTGTTCCTGATCAAGACCGTGCTACCCGAGGGCTACGACATCCTGAACGCTGTCGCGCTGGAGCATTTCAGCGGCGCGGCCTGATCGCAGCCCGAACGGCTAACGAAAAAAGCCGCCCTTCGGGGCGGCTTTCTTGTTTTCCGGGGAAACTCGCGATTAGCGGTTTTCGATGTCGGTGTAGTCGCGTGCGTTCTCGCCGAGGTACAGCTGACGGGGACGGCCGATTTTCATCTGCGGATCCGACAGCTGCTCTTTCCACTGCGAAATCCAGCCTACGGTACGCGACAGCGCGAAGATCGGGGTAAACATCGAGGTCGGGAAGCCCATCGCCTCGAGGATGATGCCCGAGTAGAAGTCGACGTTCGGGAACAGCTTCTTCTCGACGAAGTAGGGGTCGCTCAGGGCGATCTGTTCCAGTTCCTTGGCAACCTGCAGCAGCGGGTTGTTTTCGACACCCAGCAGTTCCAGAACTTCGTCTGCCGACTGCTTCATCACGGTCGCGCGGGGGTCCATGTTCTTGTAGACGCGGTGACCAAAGCCCATCAGACGGAACGGATCGTTCTTGTCCTTGGCGCGGGCGATGTACTCGGGGATGCGATCGACGGTGCCGATTTCCTTGAGCATTTCCAGACATGCCTGGTTTGCGCCGCCGTGTGCGGGGCCCCAGAGGCAGGCGATGCCGGCTGCGATACACGCAAAGGGGTTCGCGCCCGACGACGATGCCAGACGAACGGTCGAGGTCGACGCGTTCTGCTCGTGGTCAGCGTGCAGGGTAAAGATGCGGTCCATTGCGCGGGCGAGGATCGGGTCCACGTGGTACTGCTCTGCGGGAACGGCAAAGCACATGTGGATGAAGTTTGCTGCGTAATCCAGATCGTTGCGCGGATACACGAAGGGCTGACCGATCGAGTATTTATACGCCATTGCCGCGATGGTGGGCATCTTGGCGATCAGGCGGTGCGAAGCGATCTCACGCTGGCGGGGGTCCGAAATATCGGTCGAGTCGTGATAAAACGCCGACATGGCGCCAACCACACCCACCATGGTGGCCATGGGGTGCGCGTCACGACGGAACCCACGGAAGAACATGTGCATCTGTTCGTGGATCATGGTGTGACGGGTGATGGTGGTTTCGAAATCTTCCAGCTCGGCTGCGGTGGGCAGGTGTCCGTACAGCAGCAGGAAGCAGACTTCGAGGTAATGCGACTGACCGGCCAGCTGGTCGATGGGGTAGCCACGGTGCATCAGCTCGCCTTTTTCACCGTCGATATAGGTGATGGTGCTGTCGCACGCTGCGGTCGAGGTGAAGCCCGGGTCGTAGGTGAAAACACCTGCCTGACCGTAGAGCTTGCGGATATCGAGCACATCAGGGCCCACGGTGGGCGAGAGGATCGGCAGATCGTAGGTGTTCTCGCCAATCGTCAGCTTCGCGGTCTTAGTATTTTCAGCCATCGTCATTCCTCTTGAAATGCCCTTGGACGCGGGGTCCAAAGGCGACCTCCCGTGGTCGGTAAAACGACCGGGGTACGCTCTATTCTAGTCCCTTATTCCGGCCAGTGGAGGCCGGAAGCGGGTTCTTTTTATCAGCACATACGGTTCAACCGTTTGCTGCATCGTTAAAGCGGGCAAGAGTTTCCTCGCGCCCGAGAACAATCATCATGTCGAAAACGCTGGGAGAGACCGAACGACCGGACAGTGCGGCCCGCAAGGGACCGGCAAGCTTGCCAAATTTGAGCCCGCGAGCTTCGGCGAATGTGTTCATAACCTCCTCCAGCGCGTCACGGCTCCAGCTAGCATTTTGCAGGTGCGGCGTCAATTCTGACAGTATACCACGGGATACCGTATCAAGGTTTTTCTCGGCCTTCTCGTCAGGGGCGATGGGGCGCTCGGCGAAAACAAACGCAGCCTTTTCAATGAGTTCCGGGAAAATTTTGGCGCGATCCTTTAGGCAGAACAGCGCATTCCCCAGCATCTCTTTTTTCGCGTCCGAAAGTGCGGGCTGATTGGTCGCGGCTAAAAATTCCTCGATTTCCGCCAGAAGCGACGCGTCCTCCGCTATAGCGATATGCTGGCCGCACAGATTCTCCAGTTTCTTGAAATCGAGGCGAGCAGGTGATTTGCCGATCCCGTTCAGGTCGAACCACTCTTTTGCCTGTTCGTCGGTGAAAAATTCGTCGTCGCCGTGGCTCCAACCCAGTCGTGCCAGATAGTTACGCATGCCAGCGGCGGGGTAACCCATGGCCTGATATTCCTCGACACCCAGCGCGCCGTGGCGTTTCGACAGCTTCTTGCCGTCGGGGCCATGGATCAGCGGGATGTGCGCGTAGACCGGCAGGGGCCAGCCCATCGCGGTATAGATGCCCATCTGGCGCGCCGCGTTGTTCAGGTGGTCGTCGCCGCGGATCACGTGGGTGACGCCCATGTCATAGTCGTCGACCACCACGGCCAACATGTAAACGGGGGTCCCGTCCGAGCGCAGCAGAACCATGTCGTCCAGCTGGTCGTTGCCGATTTTCACGGTGCCCTGAACTTCGTCCTCGATGATGGTCTGGCCTTCGGTCGCGGTCTTCAGACGGATCACATAGGGCGCATCGGGGTGAGTGCTGGGATCGGCGTCACGCCAGGGGCTCTGGAACAGGGTGCTGCGGCCCTCTTCTTTGGCGGCGTCGCGGAAGGCCTGAATTTCGTCCTGAGTGCTGAAGCACTTGTAGGCCTTGCCTTGGGCCAGCAAGTCCAGGGCCACTTCGCGGTGACGGTCGGCGCGTTCGAACTGGCTGATTGCCTTTCCGTCGTGGTCAAGGCCCAGCCAGTCCAGACCTTTCAGGATCGCGGCGGTCGCTTCGGGGGTCGACCGTTCGCGGTCGGTATCCTCGATCCGCAGCAGGAATTTGCCGCCACGGCCGCGGGCATATAGCCAGTTGAACAGGGCGGTACGGGCCCCGCCGATATGCAGATAGCCGGTGGGCGAGGGTGCAAAACGGGTGACTACGGCGGAGGTCATGAGGGGATTTACCTTTGCTTAGGAAAGTTCGTGCAGCGTTTGCCCCGTGTCTATCGACCCCAAATTTGTGTGGCAAGAGTGCGTGCGCTAGCGGCAATCAACGCGGTCTGGCTGAAACAGCAGGGCCATCTGTTCCATTGGACACCGGTTTTTCTGGGGCTGGGGGTGGCGCTGTACTTTGCGCTGCCGTTCGAGCCGCCCATGTGGCTCTTGTGGACCAGCGCCTGTGCGGCACTGCCTTTGGTGCTGGCGGGGCGGTGGCTGGGGATTTACTGGGGGCCGCTGGTGATCGCCGCGGCGCTGGTTGCCAGCGGGTACGCCTTGGCCGGGGCCGAGGCGCGGGCCAAGGCCGCCCCCGTTCTGTCCGGCCGCTACTACGGCCCCCTTCAGGGCCGGATCATCGAGATTGACCGCTCCGGCACAGGCGCGCCGCGGTTGCTGCTGGACCAAGTGGTCTTGGACCGCCGCGCCGCGCCCGCCACCGTCCGCGTCTCCCTGCACGGCCCCCAAGACTGGCTCCAGCCCGCCTTGGGCCAAACCGTGATGATGACCGCCCACCTCTCGCCCCCCTCGGGTCCGGTCGAGCCCGGTGGGTTCGACTTCCAGCGCCACGCGTGGTTCGAGCGACTTGGCGGAGTGGGCTACACCCGCAACCCCGCGCTTTTGCTGTATGACGCCCCCGAGGAAATGGCCCTGACCGGCCTGCGCCGCGATCTGGTCGCGCGGATCAGGCGCGCCATCCACGGCCAGACCGGCGAGGTCGCCGCCGCCCTTCTGGCCGGAGACCGTTCCGGTGTGGCCCCGGAAACCGTGGCGGCCTTGCGGGACAGCAATCTGGCGCACCTGCTGGCGATTTCGGGCCTACACATGGGGCTCTTGGCGGGGCTGGTCTACGGGCTGGTGCGGCGCCTCTTGGTATTGGTGCCCGCATGGGCGCTCTACCTGCCCACCAAGAAAATTACCGCCGTCGCCGCGTTGATCTGTGCGGCGGCCTATCTGGCAATCTCTGGGGCCAGCGTGGCGACCCAGCGCGCCTTTGTCATGGTGGCTGTGGGCCTGTGCGCGGTGCTGGCCGATCGGCAGGTGATTAGCCTGCGCTCTGTCGCGATGGCCGCGCTGGTCCTGCTGGTGCTGCAACCCCACGCGTTGGTCGGGCCGGGGTTCCAGATGTCCTTTGCCGCCACCACCGGCCTGATCGCGGGCTTTGAGGTCATGCGCCCCCTCCAACAGCGCATCCCGTCCAAGGTCCTGCGCGTGATCCTTATGACCGTCCTGTCCTCGGCCATGGCAGGCGCCGCGACCGCCCCATTTGCAGCGGCGCATTTCAATCGTCTGACCGATTACGGCTTGGTGGCGAACCTTCTGGCGACCCCCCTGATGGGCACGCTGATCATGCCCGCTGGAATATTGGGCGTATGCCTGATGCCATTCGGGCTTGAGTGGATCGGCTTTGTGCCCATGGGCTGGGGGATCGACTGGGTGCTTGCAGTGGCCTCAGGTGTTTCGGGGCTGCCCTCGGCGGTAACGCCGGTGCCATCCCCGGACGTTGCCAGTTTTGCAGTCGTGACCGCCGGTGGCCTGATCCTGTGCCTTTGGCAAGGGCGCACCCGATTGGCCGGAGGCCTCCTTTTCGTGGTGGCGGTTGCCTTGTGGCAATCGGTGAACCGGCCAGAGGGATTGGTGTCCGACGATGGCAGACTGGTGGGTATCCTCGGCGGCGAAGGGCGCGTGCTGAGCCAACCCAAGGGCGCGGGCTTTGTCGCTCAGGTCTGGCTCGAGAATGACGGCGATCCAGCGGACCAGCCCTCTGCCGCCGCGCGAGAGGGTTGGCAGCGGAATGCGGACGGTTTGCTGGAATGGCAGGCGGGGGAGTGGCGGATTGTGTCGCTGCGGGGTCGAAGGGAGGCCAATGGGATCGAAACCTGCACCGGAAAGGTCTGGATCATTTCCGATCAGCCCCGGCCGCAGGACATCGCCAAAGGAGACTGCAAAATCACCACCGCCGAAGATTTGCGCCATAGCGGTGCCCTCGCATTCCGCATCACGGGCGGGGACCTGCAGATCACGTCGTCTCGGGACATCACCGGCGACCGGCTCTGGAACACCCGCCAAAGAAAAGGGCCCGATCACGGGCCCCAAGCAGATCAGTAGCTGCGGATCAGGCCCACAAGGCGGCCCTGGATTTCCACCTGACCCTCGCGGAACACGCGGGTCTCGTAGTCGGGGTTTGCAGCCTCGAGCGCGATGGAGCTGCCGTTCTTGCGATAGGTTTTCAGGGTGGCTTCATACCCCTCGACCTGAGCAACGACGATGTCGCCGTTCTTGACGCTCTCGGTCTCCTCGATGATGACCAGATCGCCGTCGTTGATACCAGCCTCGATCATCGAGTCCCCGCGCACCTCTAGGGCATAGTGGTTCCCGCGGCTGCGCAACATCATGCCCGGCACGGCCACGCTGGTGTCACCGTCACCAATCGCCTCGATCGGGACACCGGCGGCGATGCGGCCCATCAGCGGCAGTTCGGCCACGTCGCCACGCTCAACAGGAATACCGCGCGGGGCAGGGGCGGGCGCGGGGGCCGGTTTGTCGCCCTGAATAACCTTGGGGACGAAGCCGCCCATCGCATCGGGCAGTTTCACAATCTCGATGGCGCGGGCGCGGTGTGCCATGCGGCGGATGAACCCGCGTTCCTCCAACGCCGTGATCAGGCGGTGAATGCCGGACTTGGAGCGCAGATCCAGTGCCTCTTTCATCTCGTCGAACGAGGGCGGCACGCCGTCGCGCTGTACCCGCTCGTGAATGAATTCCAGCAAATCTTTCTGCTTTTTGGTCAGCATCGGTGCCCCCGGACAATCAATATCTAGGGTTTGTTCTACCTGTGTTCCCGTTTTGTGTCAATTGGGACCGCTAAATTGCGATATATTCGACCGTGGCCCCGATATCTTGGGCGGGGTCGCGGACGGGGCGCACCAAGAGCGCGTTGGCATCCGCCAGTATCCCCAGCAGCGACGAATCCTGATTGTCGTAAGCGTTGATTTCGCCTGCCTCGACCCGTGCGCGCATGTAATGCTCTCGGGGGCCGTTCGCGGCCAAGGGCGCAGCCAGCCGCGCGGTCAGGCGGGGCGCCGCCGCAGCGGGCAGGCCGAGCATCACGTCGATCAACGGGCACAGGAAAATCTGGCCGCAGACCAGCGCCGAAACAGGGTTACCGGGCAGGCCGACCATCGCCATGTCGCCCAATTTGCCCGCCATCAGCGGTTTGCCCGGACGCATTGCGATTTTGTAGAAACTGGTTTCCATTCCCAGATCGGCGGCCACAGGCGCAACCAGATCATGGTCGCCGACCGACGCGCCGCCGATAGTCACCACCAGATCGGCCCCGCGGGCCAGATCAAAGCCCAGACGCAACGCTTCGTGGGTGTCGCGGGCGATGGGCAGCATACGCACTTCGGCCCCGCGCGATTCCAGCAGCGCCTTTAGGCCAAAGTTATTGCTGGCGATGATCTGGTCGTCTTTGGGCGTTTCGCCGGGCATGACCAGCTCGTTTCCGGTGGCCATGATCGCCACGATGGGGCGGCGGGTGACGGGCAGCTTGGGCAGGTTCATCGCCGCCGCCAGCGCGATATGGGCGGGGGACAGGCGGCGCGGGCCGGCCAGTTCGGCTCCTTCGACGAAATCGCCGCCAGCGGGGCGGATGTTCGATCCGCTGTCCAGATTGTCCTTCAGGGTGATGGTGTCGCCGGTGCGCTCGACATCCTCTTGGATCACCACGTGGCTGGCCCCCGAGGGGATCGGCGCGCCGGTGAAAATCCGCACTGCCTGACCCAAGGCCACCACGCCGTCAAAGGCATGGCCTGCGGCGGCCTCTCCGATCACGGTGAACTTTGCGCCGGGGGCGACCAGATCGCCGACCACCGCGTAGCCATCCATCGCGGACGCGGCAAAGGGCGGCTGGGTGCGGCGGGCCTTCACTGTGCGGGCCAACACGCGGCCCGCGCAATCGGTCAAAGCAACGTCCTCGGCCTCCAGAGGCCGAACCAGCGCGAACAAGCGGTCAAGAGCCTCTGCGACGGGGATCATTCTGCCTCGATCCTTCCGGATTTGCCGCCGTCTTTCAGCGTCACACGAATACCGCCGATTTCCATGTACTTATCGACCGCCTTGACCATGTCATAGACGGTCAGCGCGGCGGTGCTAACGGCGGTCAGGGCCTCCATCTCGACGCCGGTCTGGCCGGTGGTCTTGACGGTTGCGGTGATCTGCACGCCGGGCAGGTCGGTGTCGATTTCCAGATCGACCGAGACCTTGGTGATCGGCAGCGGGTGGCACAGTGGGATCAACTCGGGCGTCTTTTTGCAGCCCATGATCCCGGCAAGGCGGGCGATGCCCAAAACGTCGCCCTTTTTGGCGCCGCCGTCTGCGATCATCTCCATGGTGGCGGGGGCCATGCGGACCCAGCCCTTGGCGGTGGCGATGCGGCTGGTGACGGCCTTGTCGGACACGTCGACCATGTGGGCCTGGCCCGCTTCGTTGAAATGGGTCAGGCCGGTCATTACAGCGCTCCGGAAGTCAGGGGATTTGCCAGCAGATCGCGGGTGGCGGTGGCCACGTCGTCCTTGCGCATCAGGCTTTCGCCGATCAGGAAGGTGCGGGCGCCATAGCGGGCGATGTCGGCCAGATCCTCGGGGGTGAACAGACCCGATTCCGACACGATCAGGCGATCCGCAGGGACCAGTTTCGCCAGCGTCTTGGTGGTGTCCAAGGTGGTTTCAAAGGTCTTGAGGTTGCGGTTGTTGATGCCCATCAGAGGGGACTTCAGCGCGGTGGCGCGTTCCAGTTCCTCTTGGTCGTGGACCTCGATCAGAACGGACATGCCCCAGCCAAAGGCCGCGTCTTCCAGTTCCTGCGCCTGCGCATCGCTGACAGAGGCCATGATGATCAGGATACAGTCGGCCCCCAGCGCGCGCGCTTCGGCCACCTGATAGGTGTCGTACATGAAGTCCTTGCGCAGGGCGGGCAGGCTGGTGGCCTCTCGTGCCTGAACCAGGAATTCCTTTGCCCCTTGGAAGCTGGGTGTGTCGGTCAGCACCGACAGACAGGTCGCGCCGCCATCCTCATAGGCCTTGGCCAAAGTCGCGGGATCGAAATCGGCGCGGATCAGACCCTTGGAGGGGCTGGCCTTTTTTACCTCGGCGATCAGGCCGTACCCTTCGCGGGATGCCTTCATCAGGCTGTCGGCAAAGGGGCGCACGGGGCCTGCATCACGGGCGGCGGCCTCGACCTCGGCCAGCGAACGGGCGGCTTTGTCGGCGGCGACCTCTTCCAGCTTGTAGGCTTTGATCTTGTCTAGGATGGTCCCGCTCATGCTGCCCCCGAAGTGATTTTGGCCAGCGTTTCCACGGCCTTGATGGCTGCACCACTGTCGATGCTTTCGGCCGCGATGGCGACCCCTTCTTTCAGGTCGGATGCCTTGTCGGCCACGACCAGCGCGGCGGCCGCGTTCAGCAGAACCGCGTCACGATACGCGCCCGCTTCGCCCCTGAACAGGTTCAGCATGGCCTGACCGTTTTCCTCGGGAGTGCCGCCAAGGATATCCTTGAGGCGGTGCACCGGCAGGCCAGCATCCTCGGGGTGGATTTCGCGGGTGTGGATTGCGCCATTCTCCAGCGCGGCCACGGCGGTGGTGCCGGTGATCGCTATCTCGTCGGTGCCGTCCGAGCCATGGACTAGCCACGCCTTTTCAGAGCCAAGCTGCTGCAGGGTCTCGGCCATCGGGTGGATCAAGTCGATCGCAAAGGCGCCGGTCAGCTGGCGCTTGACCCCAGCGGGGTTGGTCAGCGGGCCAAGGATGTTGAAGATCGTCTTGCAGCCCAACTCGGTGCGCACGCCCATGACGTGTTTCATCACTGGATGGTGCATGGGGGCCATCAGGAAGCCGATATTCGCTTCGGCCAGCGCACGCTCGACCACGTCGGCGGCAACCATAACCTCGATCCCCAGAACACCCAGCGCGTCCGCGGCACCGGCCAAGGACGACAGCTTGCGGTTGCCATGTTTCGCCACGGGAACGCCAGCGCCAGCCACGACGAACGCGGTCGCGGTGCTGATGTTCAGGGTGCCCATGCCGTCACCACCGGTGCCCACGATGTCCATCGCCCCCTCGGGCGCGGTCACCGGTACGCAGCGGGCGCGCATGGCAGCAGCGGCGGCGGCGTATTCGGACACCGACTCGCCACGGGCGCGCATCGCCATTAGCAAGCCACCGACCTGCGCGGGGGTCGCTTCGCCCTCGAACAGGATATTGAACGCCTCATTGGCCTGAGAGCGGCTCAGGGGGCCTTCGGATGCGGCATAGATCAGGGGCTTGATCGCGTCACTCATGCGGGCACCTTCATTTCGTTCAGGAAGTTTTTCAGCAGCGCGTGACCGTGCTGGCTGGCAATCGACTCGGGGTGGAACTGGACGCCGTGAATCGGCAGCTCTTTGTGCTGCAGACCCATGATGGTGCCGTCCGATAGCTCGGCGGTCACTTCCAGACAGTCGGGCAGGGTCGCCCGATCCACAACCAGCGAATGATAGCGCGTTGCCTCAAAGGGCGAGGGCAGTCCGGCGAACAGCCCCTTACCGGTGTGATGCATGGTGCCCATCTTGCCGTGCACAATCTCGTGGCAGCGGACCACATTCCCGCCAAAAGCCTGACCAATGGTCTGGTGGCCCAAGCAGACGCCCATCAGGGGGGTCTTGGTTTCCGCAGCCGCCGCCGTCAGGGCCAGACAAATACCAGCCTGATCGGGATCGCAGGGTCCGGGCGACAGCAGAATCCCCGCGGGTTTCAACGCCATAGCCTGTTGCACATCGAGCGCATCATTCCGCTTGACGACAACATCAGCGCCCAACTCGCCTAGATAGTGTACCAGATTGTAAGTAAAGCTGTCATAGTTATCGATCAGCAGAAGCATGGGCGAACCTTCGAATAAATGGGTAGAGCCCCGGATGCGGGTCGCGG
This sequence comes from Donghicola mangrovi, assembly GCF_013377535.1. Taxonomy (GTDB): domain Bacteria; phylum Pseudomonadota; class Alphaproteobacteria; order Rhodobacterales; family Rhodobacteraceae; genus Donghicola; species Donghicola mangrovi. Next base: position 365,447 of record NZ_JABCJE010000003.1, read on the forward strand.
TATACATGTTCAGGCTTGGCAAGCGGCGTCAAGGGCGCGACCGGGCATTAACCGATGGATTTCCCCTTGCAGGGGGGGACAGTCGCACCGCTAATGCGGGAAACAGGACGGAGTAGGGCAGTTGGCAGGCGGATTTTGGAACGGTGTAATCTGGGGCACAGTGGTGTCCGTGGCAGGGGCTGTGACGGTCTCTTTGTTGTCCGAAGCGCCCGAACCGTCGGCAAATCTTCCGCAAGCGCCCGCTGCCCTGACAGAACCTGCGCCTGAAACCGCTCCCGAACCGGCCGCTGAACCCGCGCCCGAAGCGCCCGAAACCCCCGTTGTGCCCGTGCCCGAGGTCGGCGAAGCCCCCGATCAGCCCGCACCGGCCCCCGAGGTCGAAGCGCCCGTCGCCGAAATCACCCCCGATGCGGCGCCCGAACCCTCTGACGCGCCCGAGGCCCCCGAGGACCTGACCGCCGAATCCGTGCCTGCGACCGAGCCCGAACCGGCGCCGCTGCCCGAGGCCGCCCCAGAGCAGGCCGAAATGCCCGACACCACCGAGGCGGACGCGCTGCCCGAACCCGCAGCCCCCGTCACCGAGCCCGAACATGCCGAGGCTCCGGCCCCCATCGTGTCCGACGTCGCCCCCGAGCTGCCCCCCGTGCAGCCCGAAACCATCGACATGGACACCATCACCCCCGAACCCGGCCTCTCCGAGCCCGCAGGCAACCTGATCGACAACCGCCGCGCCGCCGAGGCCGAAGCCGAGGCGCTGCTGCCTCAGGGCGACAAGCCGCTCGATGTCTTCTCGACCGATTTCTCGAACCCCGAGGATCGTCCGATGATGTCGATCATCGTGCTGGATACGCCCAACAGCGCCCTCGGCCCGGAGGTCCTGCGCGATTTCCCCTATCCGGTGACCATCGCGATCGACGCACTGGCCCCCGATGCCCGTGAACGCATGGACGCCTACCGTGCCGCTGGTTTCGAAATCCTCGCCACCGCCAGCTTCCCCCAAGGCGCCCGTCCTGCGGATGCGGAAATCGCCCTCGGCGCGATCTTCGACGCGCTGCCCGAAACCATCGGCTTTCTCGAGGCGGACGACGGGTCCCTCCAGCAAAGCCGCGCCCTGACCGATCAGGTCACCGCCGTCCTGTCCGACAGCGGCTACGGCCTCGTCCTGCAGCCCAAGGGCCTGAACACTGCCCAGAAAGTCGCCGTCAAAGAGGGCGTGCCCGCCGCCGCCATCTTCCGCGATCTGGATGGCAAGGACCAGAACGCCGACGTGATCCGCCGCTTCCTCGACAACGCGGCCTTCCGCGCCCGCCAGAGCGAAGACGGCGTCGTCGTCCTGACCCGCCTGCGGCCCGAAACCCTGTCGGCCCTCTTGATCTGGGCCCTTCAGGACCGCGCCAGCCAGGTCTCTCTGGCCCCCGCATCAGCCATCCTGAAACAGCAGGCAGACAAATAAAAATGGGCGGGCCACAAAAGCCCGCCCTTAGTTTCTTCTTGCCCAAATACTCCGGGGGAGCCCGCAGGGCGGGGGCAGTGCCCCCAACCCCCTCAGCGGTTAGAACCACCGGCGAACCGCGCCGCATCCTCTGCTGCACGCTTGATCGCCTTGGATTTGTTGACTGTCTCCTGATATTCCGCCTCGGGGTCAGAGTCATAGACGACCCCGCCACCCGCTTGAATATAAAGCTTTTTGTCCTTCACGATGGCGGTGCGCAGGGCGATACACATGTCCATATCCCCATTGGCACTGAAATACCCCAGACCGCCCGCGTAAACGCCGCGCTTCTCGGGCTCCAGCTCGTCGATGATCTCCATCGCGCGGACCTTGGGCGCACCCGAAACAGTGCCCGCAGGCATCCCCGACATCAGCGCCGACAGGGCGTCCTGATCATCGGCCAGCTCACCAATCACGTTCGAGACGATGTGCATCACGTGGCTGTAACGCTCGACGATGAACTCTTCGGTGGGCTTAACGGTGCCGATCTTGGACACCTTGCCAGTATCGTTGCGGCCCAGATCCAGCAGCATCAGGTGCTCTGCCAGTTCCTTCTTGTCGGCCAGCAGATCGGCCTCGAGCGCATTGTCCTCTTCGGGGGTCTCGCCACGGGGACGGGTGCCTGCGATCGGGCGGATGGTGACCTGCTTGTCGAACACGCGCACCAGAATCTCGGGCGAGGCGCCAACCACCTGGAAACCGCCGAAGTTGAAGTAGAACATGAACGGCGAGGGGTTCGTGCGGCGCAGGCTGCGGTAAAGCGCAAACGGCGGCAGGGGGAAATCCTGCGTCCAGCGCTGGGACGGCACCACCTGAAAGATGTCACCGGCGCGGATGTATTCCTTGGCCTTTTCGACGGCGGCGAAATAGCCCTCTTTGGTAAAGTTCGAGACCGGCTCACCCAGTTGCTGCGCCTCTCCCAGATCGCGGGGGGCGTGGGCGGGGCGGTCCAGATCGCGCAGGGCGTCCATCACGCGCTCGGCGGCTTGGGCATAGGCTGCGCGGGCGGTCATCCCGGGGGTGACCCAAGCGGGGCTGACCAGCGTTACCTCGCCCTTCACGCCGTCCAGAACGGCGATTACGGTAGGACGCATCAGACGCGCGTCGGGCAGACCCAGCGGATCGGGGTTCACGTTGGGCAGATGCTCGACCAGACGGATCATGTCGTAGCCCAAGTAGCCGAACAGGCCGGCAGAGGCCGCGGGCAGATCCTCGGGCAGGTCGATGCGCGATTCCGCGATCAGGTTGCGCAGCGCCTCCAGCGGAGCCTCGGACTGGTCGTCCCATGCGGTGGGGTCGAAACGGGCGTGGCGGTTGATCCGCGAGGCGGTGCCACGGCATTCCCAGATGATATCGGGCTTCATGCCGATGATCGAATAGCGGCCGCGCACTTCGCCGCCGGTCACGGATTCCAGAACGAACGCGTCGGGGGCGTCGCCTGCCAGCTTCATCATCAGCGACACAGGCGTGTCGAGGTCAGCGGCGAGGCGGGTGTAAACGACCTGATGCTCTCCGGCCTCGTAGGCCTGTGCAAAACTGTCAAAATCGGGGGTCAGAGCCACGGCTGCGGACCTTTCTTATTGGAACTGGGCTTTGACCGCGTTCATGGCGGTCTGGTTCAGCTGCACGCCCGCATCATCACGCAGAGCAGTCAGATAGGCCTGAAACAGGGCCTCGGCGGTTTGCGAGGCAGCCTGCTGTTCGAGGAAGCCGCGCATCTGCACAACTTCTTCGGACTCCATGTCGGGGTCCGAGACGCCATCCAGACGGACGATCGCGATTTTCTCTTCGCCGTCCACCAGATCGATCGCGTCTTGCTCCATTTCAAAGATATGTGCGTTCAGGACCGCAGGGGTGTTCGGCAGCATCTGGCCGCGGCCCACATGCTGAGCGGTCTCGATCGTGTAGGCGTCGAGGGTGGCCATGTTGTTGGCTTCCAGCGCGGCTTTCACGGTCTCGGCCTCGGCGCGGAGCAGCGCCTGCATTTCGGCGGTTTGCCATGCCAGAACCACTTCGTCGCGAACCTCGTCCAGCGGGCGGGGGGTGGGTTCGAGCGTGCCGTCAACGCGGGCCGCAAAGATGCCGCCATCGTTCAGCTGGTGGATTTCGGGGAAATCCTCGTTCGACAGAGCGCCCGCGATGTCGCGGAACTCGGGGTAGCCGGCGATGTCGCTGGTCAGGCCGTCATAGTATTCGATGGTGCCAACCTTGGCTTCGGTTTCCGAGGCCAGCTCTTCGAGGGTCGCACCGGCGGCGAGCATGTCGTTCAGCTCTTCGGCCTTTTGCTCGATCACGCGGCGGGCGCGGTCGATGGCGAATTCCTCGCGCAGTTCGGGCTCGGCTTCTTCGAAGGTGGTGACCTGCTCGGGCAGGACGGCGTTCACACGGAACAGGGCAGGGCCGAAATTGCTGTCGAGGGGGCCGACAACGGTGTCAGCCGCAGCCGCGAAAACGGTTTCGCCTGCGCTGTCCAGATCATCCAGAGAAACGTCCCCCAGATCCAGATCCGCCAGTTCCAGACCGCGTTCTTTGGCCAGTTCCTCGAAGGTGACTTCGCCTGCGTCCAGACGGGTTTTGGCGGCGGCGGCGGTTTCGGCGTCGGGATAGACCAGACGTTCGACCAGTCGGCGCTCGGGGGTGTAGTATTTGTCTTTGTTGTCGTCATAGGCCTGCTGGAGCATGGCCTGATCTACCTCGACCGAGTCCGCCAGCATAGAGGGGGTCATCTCGATATAGGTGATCGCCTTACGCTCTGGCAGGGTGAAGTCGGCGATGTGTTCCTGATAGAAGGCCTCGACCTGCGCGTCCGTGGGCAGGGGCTGGTCGGTGGGCATGTCCTTGGTGTTCAGGACGATGTAGGTGACGTCGCGCTGCTGGCCAATATATGTCAGCAGGGTGTTGATGTAGTCCTGAGAGGGCTTCACCGCACCGGCAACGGCACCTTGCAGGAAGGTGCGGGCGCTTTCGCGGCGCAGTTGATCCTCGAACTCGCTTTCGTTCAGGCCCGCGCGGTCCAGCGCGAACTTGTAGGTCTCGCGGTCGAACTTGCCGCTGGTCCCTTTGAAGGCGGGGATGTCCATGATCTGCTCGGCCACGGATTTGTCGCCGACCGATACGCCGATGCGACCGGTTTCGTTATCGAGGGTGGCACCGACCACGACCTGACCCAGCGCGCGCTGTTCGATGCCCATCTGGGCTGCATCCGCAAAGCTGACTGTGGTGCCCATCTGGGCCGAGAGCGCGTCCAGCTCGCCGCGCAGGGCGCGGGCATAGGCGTCAACGGGGATGGGGGTTTTGCCCACGCTGCCCACATTGCCGAGCGAGCTGCCGAAGTTGGTCACGCCAAAGCCGCCGAGGCCGGCGACAAGCCCGCCCACCAGAGCCCAGACAACGATCTTGGAGCCTTTGCCGGATTTTGCCATGATGTGCCCCCTCCTTGAAGTGTTTGTGTCCGCCACTGTCTAAGCAAGCATAGGGCGGGCCGCAAGCGGTGGTGTTATGTGGGCACGCAAATGGGAGGGGTGGTTGTGCCTTGGTCGGGGGAAGGGGGCTGTCTGCCCCCTCTTGGCGCGGGGCGCCAATTCACCCCCGAGGGTATTTCGCGCCAAGATGAAGGGGCAAAAGAAAAGGGCGCCTGCGGTGGGCGCCCTTGCGGTCTTTAGTCTTTGCCGCGGTAGGGCTCGACGTATTGGAGCGCCATGTCCCACGGGAAGAAGATCCAGGTGTCCTGGCTGACCTCGGTGACAAAGGTGTCGACCTGCGGGCGGCCCATCGGCTTGGCGTAGACGGTGGCGATGCGGGCCTTGGGCATGAGGGCGCGGACGGCCTCGAGGGTTTTGCCGGTGTCGACGAGGTCATCGACCACCAGAATGCCGGTGCCGTCGCCGATGATGTCCATGTCGGGGGACTTGATCACCGTAGGGGCGGACTGGGTCTGGTGGTTGTAGCTTTTGACGCTGATCGTATCGACGGTGCGGATGTCGAGTTCGCGCGCGACGATCATCGCGGGGGCCATGCCGCCGCGGGTGATGGCGACGACGGCCTTGAAACCCTCTTCGGGGGCATCGCTTTGCAGGCGCCACGCCAGAGCGCGGGCGTCACGGTGCAGTTGATCCCAGCTGACGTGGAAGCCTTTTTCGTGGGGCAGGCGTTCGGTCATTTCTTGTTATCCTTCAGGTCGTGGCGATCTTGAGACCCAGCGCGGCCAAGAGGCCACCAAGCACCCGATCCACCGGTGTCTTGAGGCGCATGTATCCGGCGCGGGTCCGTTCAAGTGAAAACAGACGAGCGACGAAGATATTCCAGATCGCTTCGTTGCAAAAGACAATCAAAAGAATTGCCAGAAGCGTCGTTACGTCAACATCGTGCGGAACGACCGAGACAAAGACCGCGCCAAAGAAAACCGCCGGTTTGGGGTTGGCCAGCTGGGTGGTGACCCCGAGGATGACCGCGCGTAGGGGCGAGATTTTGGGGGCCTTGACGGTGCCGACGTCGAGCGGTTCGCGCGCGCCGCGCCACATCTTGTAGGCGCACCAGATCAGGTAGGTCGCGCCGATCACTTTGAGGGCGATCAGCAGCTTGGGGGCGATCTCGAACAGTGTGGCCAGACCCAAGAGGGCCGCTGCGGCCCACACACAGGCCCCCAGTGCGATCCCGATGCTCAGGGCGACAGCGGATGCCATCCCCCGAAGCATTGCGACCCGCGCCGTCATGAGGACGGCCGGGCCGGGGCTCATCGCGGCCACAAGATGGACCGCGAACACAGAGAGCAAAACCGAGAGCATATCAGCCCTTGGAGATATCGGGCGCGTCGACTGCCTTCATGCCGACAACGTGGTAGCCCGCATCGACGTGCAGGTTTTCACCGGTCACGCCGCTGCCCAGATCGGACAGGAGGTACAGGGCCGACTTGCCCACATCCTCGATGGTCACGTTGCGGCGCAGGGGCGAGTTGTACTCGTTCCACTTCATGATGTAGCGGAAATCGCCGATGCCGCTGGCGGCCAGCGTCTTGATCGGGCCGGCGCTGATGGCGTTGACGCGGATGTTCTTCTTGCCCAGGTCTTCGGCCAGATACATGACCGAGGCTTCCAGAGCGGCTTTGGCCACGCCCATGACGTTGTAGTGGGGCATCACCTGCTCTGCACCGTAGTAGGTCAGGGTCACGGCGCTGCCGCCTTCGGTCATCAGCTTTTCCGCGCGCTGCATGACAGCGGTGAAGGAATAGACCGAGATGTCCATGGTCATGGTGAAGTTGCCGCGGGTGGTGTCCACGTAACGGCCGCGCAGCTCGTTCTTGTCCGAGAAGCCGATGGCGTGGACTACAAAGTCCAGCTTACCCCATTTTGCTTCGAGCTCGGCGAAGAGGGCGTCGATCGAGGCCTCGTCATTCACGTCGCAGGGCAGGACAATGTTCGAGCCCAGTTGTTCGGCCAGAGGCTGCACGCGCTTCAGTAGCGCCTCGCCCTGATAGGAGAACGCCAGTTCCGCGCCTGCGTCTGCGCAAGCCTGGGCAATGCCCCATGCGATCGACTTGTCGTTCGCCAGGCCCATAATCAGGCCACGCTTGCCGGCCATCAGTGCTGTTGACATGAGGTATCCCCCGCTCAAATCTTTGGATTGTTGATGTCGTTTAGGCGATTGGCGAGTGTGCATCAAGGCACTACTAGGACGTGAACACGTGTGGGTGAAGGGATAGACCATGGATGATCAGGAACACCGCAGCGGAATTTTCGCGGGGGATGATCCGTTCGAGATTGCGCAGCGCTGGCTGACCGAGGCCGAAGGGACCGAGATCAACGACCCGAACGCCATCGCCTTGGCCACTGCCGATGCGGACGGGCTGCCGAACGTGCGGATGGTCCTGCTGAAGGAAATCGAACCCGCCGCCTTCGTCTTCTATACCAACTACGAGAGCGCCAAGGGCCAGGAGATCGCCGCCACCGGCAAGGCCGCCTTTGTCATGCACTGGAAAAGCCTGCGCCGTCAGATCCGCGTCCGCGGTCTGGTCGAGCGCGAAGATGGTCCGCAGGCGGATGCCTACTATGCGTCACGCTCGCTAAAGAGCCGTCTGGGGGCGTGGGCCTCGCAGCAGTCGCGCCCGTTGGCGACCCGTGGGGCACTGATGGCAGAAGTTGCAAAGGTAACTGCTTTGAAGGGTCCGAATCCTGCCCGTCCGCCATACTGGGGTGGGTTCCGAATCAATCCTTTAGAGATCGAATTTTGGGCAGACGGGGCCTTCCGTTTGCATGACCGATTCCAATGGAAACGCGACAATTTAAACGAAAAATGGTCGGTTTCGCGACTAAATCCCTGAAAATCGACTGCGATACAAAAAACAGTCTGTTGCTACGACATTTGTGCAAAATCTTTGGGGTTGCATGTTACAAGAACCCGCATCACAACTGATGGCGTTGGGGAAATTTTTGGAAATGATGCTGTGAACGGAGAAAAGAGTGGCCGTCGCGTTGTAGGCCACGTGAAATGGTTCGATCCTGCCAAGGGGTTTGGCTTTGTCGTAGCACACGAGGGCGGAGCAGATATTCTGCTTCATGCAAATGTCCTGCGTAACTTTGGTCAGAGTTCAGTTGCAGATGGCGCGGGCATCGAGATCCTCGCGCAAGAGACGCAGCGTGGGGTTCAGGCGGTTGCCGTGTTGGCGATCGAGCCCCCGAGCACCGCAAGCGCCGTCGCCTTGGCCGACTTCGAGGAAATGGACCCCGAAGTGATCGCCTCTGCCGAGCTGGTTCCTGCACGGGTGAAGTGGTTCGACAAGGGCAAGGGCTTTGGCTTTGCCAACGTCTGGGGCCGCCCCGAAGATGTGTTCGTGCACATCGAGGTTCTGCGCCGCTCCGGTCTGGCGGACCTGCAACCCGGCGAGGCCGTGGGCCTGCGGGTGATCGAAGGCAAGCGCGGCCGCATGGCGACCGAAGTCTGCGCATGGGAAGCAGCGATGAGATCGACTGCTGAATGAAAAATCTGGGTTGGGCCGTTTTCCTGAGTGTTCTCGCTGGCCCGCTCTTTGCAGAGTGCTCTGACTCGCGGGTGAACCTGCGTGGCGACTGGGGCACCGCATCCTTCTCAATCGAAATTGCCGATGATGACGCCGAGCGGTCGCTGGGTCTGATGCATCGTGAGCATATGCCATCTTCGCACGGGATGCTGTTCGTCTATGACCGCGCGCAGCCTGTGTCGTTCTGGATGCGCAATACGCTGATCCCGCTGGACCTACTGTATGTTGATGCCACTGGCACCGTACAAGAAGTTCACGAAAACGCCCGCCCATTGGATGAGACACCGATCCGCTCGACGGGGCCGCGTCTCGCTGTGCTAGAAATCAACGGTGGCCTGTCGCACGCGATGGGGATCACTGTGGGCACCCAATTGCAGCATTCCGCCTTTGGGGCAGAGGCTGCGTGGCCTTGCAGCGCAAAATAATCCAAATCGCTCTTTTCTTTGTCGTTTCTTCGGACTAGGAAGGGGCAAGTCGGGGTGTAGCGCAGCCTGGTAGCGCGTCTGTTTTGGGTACAGAAGGCCGTGAGTTCGAATCTCGCCTCCCCGACCACTTTCACCACAATTTGCCGTTTCACTGATTCCAAAATGATACTGCTGGATTCGCAGTCACTTTTGGAAAGCGTTAACAAAACAAAGCCATTTGTTAACCTTTGGCCTTGCCACAAATGCCGAGTCCGCAAGTGAGGCGGGTAACATTTCCCCTACATCGATCTATCATCCGGTTAACAAAACTATCCTTTTGGGAGCGCGTTTAAGTTGTCCGTCTTTTGCGCAAATTGGGGATAACTTTAAGGCCACCTGCGTAATCCTGCGTGAATTAAGGGAAAATTGAATTCGTTACTATTTTGCCTAACTGGGGATTAACGGTTGCATGAATCACCGCCCTTCACGGGCCTGTGAAAACGGCCTGCGATGCAACCCTAAATGTGGAAATAGGTCGGTAAAAAATCCGTTGACCATGTAGTTGTCCCTACGCCAGATTGTGGTGGCAATCACAAGTCGCACTACATTTGGTGGCAGTGAGGCGGACAGGCACTGTGGGCGATTCCGGGTCTTTGGGAATCGGGAAACCACGCGAAAGCCAATAAAAAACGTAACAGAGCGGCCTTGCGCCGAAGCCTGCCAATTTGGCGGGACGACTAGATTTTGCCGGAGACGGGGCACCACATGAAGATCGAACGCAAATTCACCAAAGCCGGACAGGACGCCTATGCCGAGCTGGAATTCGTGCTTACTACTTCCGAGATCCGCAACCCTGACGGGACTGTGGTGTTCAAACTCGACGAAGTGGAGGTCCCGGCCAAGTGGAGCCAGGTCGCCAGCGATGTGATTGCCCAGAAATACTTCCGTAAGGCGGGCGTGCCTTCGGCAACCAAGCCCGTGCGCGAAAAGGGCGTGCCGGAATTCCTGTGGCGCTCGGTCCCCGCAGAGGGCGCCGAAATGGGCGGCGAGACCAGCGCCAAGCAGGTGTTTGACCGTCTGGCGGGCGCCTGGACCTATTGGGGCTGGAAGGGTGGGTACTTTACCACCGAAGAGGACGCGCAGACCTATTTCGACGAGATGCGCTATATGCTGGCCCGCCAGATGGCCGCGCCGAACAGCCCCCAGTGGTTCAACACCGGCCTGCATTGGGCGTACGGCATCGACGGCCCCAGCCAGGGGCACTTCTACGTCGATTACCAGACCGGAAAGCTGGTCAAGTCGAACTCGGCCTATGAACATCCGCAGCCCCATGCCTGCTTTATCCAGTCGGTCAGCGATGATCTGGTGAACGAAGGCGGCATCATGGACCTGTGGGTCCGCGAGGCGCGTCTTTTCAAATACGGCTCGGGCACCGGCACCAACTTCAGCAGCCTGCGCGGCGAGGGCGAGAAGCTGTCGGGCGGCGGCAAATCGTCGGGCCTGATGGGCTTCCTCAAGATCGGCGACCGTGCGGCTGGCGCGATCAAGTCGGGCGGCACCACTCGCCGCGCGGCCAAGATGGTGATCTGTGACGCCGATCACCCCGATATCGAGGAATTCATCAACTGGAAGGTCAAGGAAGAGCAGAAGGTTGCCAGCATCGTCGCCGGCTCCAAGATGCACGAGGCCCGGCTGAACGAGATTTTTGCAGCTATCCGCCAGTGGGATGGCTGCACCGAGGACGCTGTTGATCCGGCAAAAAATGACGCGCTGAAGGCCGCCATTCGCGGTGCCAAACGGAACGCGATCCCCGAGACCTATGTGAAGCGCGTGCTGGACTATGCCAAGCAGGGCTACACCAGCATCGAATTCCCGACCTACAACACCGATTGGGACAGCGAGGCTTATGCCAGCGTGTCCGGCCAGAACTCGAATAACTCGGTCCGTGTGACTGATGCCTTCCTGCAGGCGGTCAAGGATGATGCGGATTGGGAACTGCTGCGCCGCACTGATGGCAAAGTCGCCAAGACCATCAAAGCCCGCGACCTGTGGGAGCAGATCGGTCACGCAGCTTGGGCCTGCGCCGATCCGGGCATCCAGTACCACGACACGGTCAACGCGTGGCACACTTGCCCCGAGGACGGGCAGATCCGCGGCTCGAACCCGTGCTCGGAATACATGTTCCTTGACGATACCGCGTGTAACCTCGCGTCGATGAACCTGCTGCAGTTCTACAAGGACGGTCAGTTCCAGGTCGAAAACTACATGCACGCCTCGCGTCTGTGGACCCTGACGCTGGAGATCAGCGTGATGATGGCGCAGTTCCCGTCCAAGGAAATCGCGCAGCTGTCCTATGACTTCCGCACCTTGGGTCTGGGCTATGCCAACATTGGCGGTCTGCTGATGCAGATGGGTCTGGGCTATGACAGTGCCGAAGGGCGTGCGATGGCTGCCAGCCTGACCGCGATCATGACCGGCGTGGCCTATGCGACCTCGGCCGAGGTGGCGGGCGAGTTGGGGACCTTCCCCGGCTATCAGCGCAACGCGGCGCACATGCTGCGGGTCATCCGCAACCACCGCAACGCGGCCCACGGCAATGCCGACGGCTACGAGGCGCTGGCCGTCAAGCCGATCCCGCTGGACATCGCCAACTGCCCCGATCCGCGCCTGACCGCCATCGCGGCCGCCTGCTGGGACGAGGCTCTGCGCCTTGGGGAGCAGCACGGATACCGCAACGCGCAGGCCACGGTGATCGCGCCCACGGGCACCATCGGTCTGGTTATGGACTGCGACACCACCGGCATCGAGCCCGACTTCGCGCTGGTGAAATTCAAGAAGTTGGCCGGTGGCGGCTACTTCAAGATCATCAACCGCTCGGTTCCCAGCGCGCTGGAAAAGCTGGGCTATAGCTCTGCCCAGATCGAAGAGATCATCGCCTATGCGGTCGGTCACGGCAGCCTTGGCAACGCGCCGGGCGTGAACCACACCAGCCTGATCGGCCACGGCTTTGGCAATGCAGAGCTGGAAAAGATCGAGACCGCGCTGGAAACGGCCTTCGACATCCGCTTCGTGTTCAATCAGTGGACGCTGGGGGAAACCTTCTGCAAGGACGTGCTGGGTATTCCCGCGCCCAAGCTGGTGGACCCGACCTTCGACCTGCTGCGCCACCTTGGCTACACCAAAGCCGAGATTGATGCCGCCAACGATCACGTCTGCGGGACCATGACGCTGGAGGGTGCGCCGCACCTGAAGCCCGAGCACCTGAACGTGTTCGACTGCGCCAACCCCTGCGGCAAGAAGGGCAAGCGTTACCTGAGCGTCGAAAGCCACATCCGCATGATGGCCGCCGCGCAAAGCTTTATCTCGGGTGCGATCTCCAAGACCGTGAACATGCCCAACGACGCCACCATCGAGGACTGCCAGAAGGCCTACGAGCTATCGTGGGAACTGGGGGTCAAGGCGAACGCGCTTTACCGTGACGGCTCGAAGCTGAGCCAGCCTTTGGCCGCCGCGCTGGTCGAGGATGATGACGAGGCCGCAGAGGTGCTGGAAACCGGCACCCCACAGGAAAAGGTCGCCTTCATCGCCGAGAAGATCGTCGAGAAGGTCATCGTCAAGGAAATCGCCCGCACCCAGCGCACCAAGCTGCCCGAGCGCCGCAAGGGCTACACCCAGAAAGCCGTCGTGGGCGGTCACAAGGTGTACCTGCGGACCGGTGAATATGGCGACGGCTCCTTGGGCGAGATCTTCATCGACATGCACAAAGAGGGTGCCGGCTTCCGCGCGATGATGAACAACTTTGCCATCGCGGTGTCGGTCGGTCTGCAATACGGCGTGCCGCTGGAAGAGTTCGTGGATGCCTTCACCTTTACCAAGTTCGAACCCTCGGGGTTGGTGCAGGGCAACGACAGCATCAAGAACGCGACCTCGATCCTGGACTACATCTTCCGCGAGCTGGCGGTCAGCTATCTGGATCGCACCGATCTGGCGCATATCAAGCCCCAAGGCGCGTCTTTCGACGATCTGCATCGCAACGACGAGCAGGGCCAGAAGAACTTCCGCGAGGTGCCGAACAGCCGTGGAAACGACCCGCTGCACGTGCTGCGCCAGATCAGTTCGACCGGTTATCTACGTAAACGGGTCCCCGCAGATCTGGTTGCATTGCAAACAGGCGGACATATCCACAGCGAATCCGTTGACTCCAAAACTGAGTCACTTCAAGCCCTTACAACTCTGGTGTCAGAGTCCGACTCAGCCCCGGCTGGGGGAATCGACGCACGGGCAAAGGCAAAGATGCAGGGCTACGAAGGCGAAGCCTGCGGTGATTGTGGGAATTACACTCTCGTCCGCAACGGCACCTGCATGAAGTGTAACACCTGCGGCGCGACAAGCGGATGCAGTTAACCGCAGGGGCGCTCTGATCGCCCCGCCGCGCGGGTGTGATGAAGAGGCAAAAGGGCAGGGCACCCACGGGGGGCCTTGCGTAAGAAACAACAGGGTGAGGGTCGGCGCTGATCGACCCCATGAAAGAAGAGACAGATGCAGTTGGTTTTTGATATCGCCGGACATGCCTGTGTTGCAGAGCGCGTGGAAATGCGCGGCAACACCATCGAGGCCGAATTCGCCGCTGACGCCGAAGGCTTTCTGGCCGAGGCACTGGACGACCGCATGGTTGTTCTGCTCAGCGATGATGGTGGCCGGATGGCAGTGACCTATTCGGTGCTTGATTACTTTACCAACGGCGGCGGTGCGTGCACCGCGACGTTCTCGGTCAATGCGGCCTCGCGCCGGGTATTGCACTGAGAACAAACAGAGTCCGCAAGAGCCTTTGAATGGCATCTGCGGTTAGGGCAACGACCCACACCACAGCGTTCCGGAGCGGATGCGTTCGCTCCTACACGCGAAACGGGACGCAGGCAAAAACTCAAACGGGCGGTAATATAATGAGCCCGGTTTCGCGAACCTTGGGGGTGCTTCGGCACCCCCTTTTTCTTTGCGGCGGGTGGGGCAGGGCGTTGGTCGCATTGATTAACCGACCCTGACTTGTTTTGCTGCATTGCAATGACAAGTATAGGGACACCTGTTAACAGGTGTGTATGGTCAAGGATTTCGGGATGCCGCATCCACAACATTCGGGATACATCGTGTGCCCCCATTGTGATGCGCTGTTTGTGCAAAAGCAGCCCCAGTTCGGCGAGCGCGCCGTCTGCACCCGTTGCCGTACCGTGCTGATCGCGCCGCGCCGCAACGCCTTTATCCGCATTCTGGCGCTGTCGGTGACCAACCTTATTCTGGTGATCGCGGCGCTGTTCCTGCCGTTCCTTCAAATCAGCCGCGCGGGTTTCCATAACGAGACCTCGGTGATGGATGCTGTGCTGGCCTTTTCTGACGGGCCGCTCTTTGTGCTGTCACTGGCGGTGGGGGCGCTGATCGTGCTGGTGCCGATGATGCGCATGGTGCTGACGCTTTATGTGCTGGCTCCGATGGTGATGGGGCGCCCGCCCGCGCCGGGGGCCACCCGCGCCTTTCGCCTGTTCGAGGCGCTGAAGCCTTGGTCCATGGCCGAGATATTCGTGCTGGGTTGCGGGGTTGCGCTGGTCAAGGTGTCCGCCCTTGCGCAGGTCCATCTGGGGTCGGCCTTCTGGATGATGGGCGTACTGGTGATCGTGGTTCTGCTACAGGACAACATGATGTGCCGCTGGTCCGTCTGGACCGCGCTGGAGAAACGCAAGGCATGAGCGATCACCCCGATATCCGGTCCGCCCGTGACTGTGGCCTCTTGGCCTGTACCCGCTGCGGGGCCGTCTGGTCGATGCAGGACGAGGGCGCCAAGTGTGACCGCTGCAGCCATGTCCTTCAGTCGCGGGACACCAAATCGTTGCAGCGGGTCTGGGCTTGGTGGGTGGCGGCGCTGATGGCCTATATCCCCGCCAATCTGGAACCCATGCTGCGCACCCGAACGCTGGTCGCCGAAACCGAGTCTACCATCGTCGAGGGCGCGTTCGAGCTGATCCACCACGGGGATATTCCGGTGGCGCTGATCATCCTGATTGCCTCGGTCGGGATTCCGGTCGCGAAGTTCGGGGCCATTGCCTATCTTGCGCTGTCGGTGAACCGGCAGGCGCGGCTGTCGGCCCATCGCCGCCAGCACCTGTATGAACTGGTCGAATACATCGGACGCTGGTCCATGATCGACGTTTTCGTGGTCGCCATTCTGTCTGCGCTGGTGCAGTTGAATGTGGCGGCTCAAATCTCTCCGGGGCCAGCGGCGCTGACCTTTGCCCTGTCGGTGATCTTTACCATGCTGTCAGCCCAGAGCTTTGACAGCCGGATGATCTGGGACTCCGACACCGCCCCTGACGCCCCCGTAACGAAAGAGACCCATCGTGAGTGAACCTGATACGCCCGCTGTCACCGTCGAACCCGCCCGCCAGAGCTTGGTGGAACGGGCCTCTATCGTGTGGCTGGTGCCCTTGGGGGCGCTGGCGATTGCGCTGGCCATCGCGTGGAACCACTGGAATTCCCGCGGCCCGCTGATCGAGATCACCTTTGCCAACGCCTCGGGTGTGCGCGCGGGCGAGACAGAGTTGAAGTTCCGTGATGTCACCGTCGGTCTGGTCGAGAAGGTCGGACTGGAAGGCGACATGAAGAACGTCCGCGTTTCCGTCCGTCTGGACAAGGATGTAGCGCCCTATGTGGACAATGACGCCCTGTTCTGGGTCGTCCGCCCCGAGGTGACCACCCGCGGCGTGACCGGACTGGATACCGTGCTGTCCGGCGTCTTTATCGAGGGCGAGTGGGACAACACCATCGGCGACGAACAGGACCACTTCACCGGTCAGGACGCCGCCCCGCTGCTGGCATCGGGCCAAGAGGGCCTGCGCCTGACCATGCGCGCCGTGGGCGAGGATAGCATCGAGGCGAACTCTCCGATCCTGTACCACGGGATCGAGGTCGGCGAGATGGGCGACGCCCGCATCTCCGAGGATGGCCAGACCGTTCTGGCGGATGCCGTGATTTTTGCGCCCTATGACAAGCTGATCACTTCGACCACGCGGTTCTGGAACACGTCAGGCTTCTCGCTCAGTTTCGGGCCGGACGGGGCGTCAGTAGATTTCGAAACCATTTCTTCGCTGATTGCGGGGGGGATCACGTTCGACACTGCGGCGTCTGGCGGCGTGCGCGCCAAGGATGGCGACCGCTATGACCTGTTCGACGACGAAGAGACCGCCCGCGCCAGCCTGTTCGCCCGCGAGGCCGGCCCCGAGATCGAGCTGACGCTGGTGTTTGACAACAACGTGTCGGGCCTGCGCCCCGATGCGCCCGTGGAACTGTCGGGCCTGCGTGTGGGCCGGATCACCAACCTGACCGGTCTGGTGGACCCCGAACGCTTTGGCGACAACCGCGTGCGCCTGCTGGCCACGATGGCCCTACAGCCCGAACGTCTGGGGCTGGCCGAGGATGGCATGGACCCGCTGGAATTCCTGTCCGAAAGCGTCAAAGAGGGGATGCGCGCCCGCCTGACCAATGCCTCAATTCTGACTGGGGGCCTCAAGGTTGATCTGGTCACTATGCCCGAAGCGCCCGAGGCCGTTCTGGACCAGACCGCGCAGCCCTATCCCGTCTTCCCGACCGCGCCGCCAGAGCTGACCGACGTGGCCGCGACCGCCGAGGATATGTTCAACCGCGTGAACAACCTGCCGATCGAGGAGCTGCTGCAAAGCGCCATCGACTTCCTGAACGGCGCCACGGCGCTGGTCGCGAACGAGGACACCCAGTCCACCCCCAAGGACATCCGCGCCCTGCTTGGCGACATCCGCGGGCTGGTGGGATCAGAGCAGGTGCAGGCCGTGCCGGAACAGCTGAACACCCTCTTGACCCAGTTGGGCGGCGTGGCGACCGAGCTGAACGCGACCCTGACCCAAATCAACGAGGCGCAGATGGTCGTGACCCTGTCCGACACCCTGAAAAGCCTGCAAGGCACCGTGGACAAGGCCAACGCCTCGATCGACGGGGTGCCAGAGCTGTTGGAACGGGTGAACGCTGTGGTGGCCAAGCTGGAAACCGTGCCGGTGGATCAGCTGTCGGGGGATTTGTCCGCGCTGATGCAATCGGTGGACCGCCTGATCGATACGCCCCAAGCGCGCCAACTGCCCGCCGATCTGTCCGCCACCCTCCAAGAGGTCGCCTTGGTCCTGAAAGACCTGCGCGAAGGCGGCACGGTCGCGAACGTCAACACCACGCTTCAGTCGGCCAGCGATGCGGCCAACGCTGTGGCCCGCGCGACCGATGATCTGCCCGCGCTGGTGGACCGCTTGAACAAACTGCTGGGGCAGGCGCAAGCCACGCTCAGCGGCTATGACGGCAATTCGCAATTGAACCGCGACGCGCGCACCGCCCTGCGCGCCCTGACCGAGGCCGCCCGCGCCATCGACGGTCTGGCCAGCACGCTGGAACGCAAACCGAACTCGCTTATTCTGGGACGCTGATAATGATGAAAGCTTTACCGATCCTCGCTCTGGCCGCGCTGGCTGCTTGCTCTGGCCCCGAAACCCGCCTGTCCACCCCCGAGGTGACCAGCGACGTGAGCGTGCGCACCAGCTTCCCCTCGCTCGAGATGCGGCTGGTCAGCCTGCCGACCTATGCCAGCGAAGAAGAGATCGCCTCGCAGAACACCGATGGCACGATCAAGAGCGGCGACAGCCTGCTGTGGGCGGATGATCCGGCGCGCTCGGTGACCATGGCGCTGGCCCGTCATCTGTCGCAGATCACCGGCGCGACCGTGGCCCCCGAACCGTGGCCCTTCGACGCCTATGCAGCGGGCCGCGTGGATGTGCGCTTTACCGAAATGCTGGGGCGGGCGGACAATCGGTTCCAGCTGACCGGCCAGTATTTCGTCGTCGATAGCGAAGGGCGGGGCCGCGATAAATCGGTTCTGTTCGACATCCAAGAGCCAGTTGCCGCCCCCTATGGTCCGGCCCAGATCGCGGCGGCCCGAGCGGGCGCTGTGGCCAAACTGGCTGCCGATATCGCTCAAAAGGCGCTGTAAAATCAAATTCTCCTAGCCATCTGGGTAGGAAACAACCCTATTTCACGGCGCAGCGATACCTCAGATTGGCTGCGCCGCACGCATGTTAGGCGCTACGCCTATTTCATCCTCAATTCGCGAACACTTGCGGATTCTCTGGCCCAAACCAACAAGGATGAACACATGTCTGTGCCCGGCTCTGCTCAGCTCGAGCAAATTCTTCTTAGCTCCAGCGATCTTTCCAAAGCCTCGCTTGCCACTCGTATCACCGTGGGCCGCCTTCGTAGCGAAGTCGCGGGTGATCCTTCGTCTCTGGCGTCCAAAGTCGCCGAACTGACCGAATTCGCGACCCAGAACGATTTCGCCGCCAACGATTTGGCTAACATCTAATCCCCGCACTGGAGACTCCTATGAAAAACGAACTTCTGACTGTAGCCGAGGCTTCTGCGCGTATCACCGCTGGTGATGTTATGACCGTAGCGGGTGACACTGCGCTGCTGTCGCAGCTGCCTGCGGGGAACTGGATCGGTGGTAGCTCTGTCTACTTCGTGACTGAAAGCGGCGGCGCGGTGATCCGTGACAAGGTCTTCTGCACCACCTTCGAAGGCACCGCAGGCGCAACCGTGCGCACCGTGAGTTCCGACAACCTGAAGTCCATCGCCGAAGGCTACAAGGCTGGCGGCTTCACCGTCATGCTGATCCCCGCCTTCTCGGGCACTCACACCAAGTTTGCCGTTGATGCGCCCGCGATGGGTTCGCTCTTTGCACAGCCGCTGGTTGGCTGGATTTCGGGCGTGCATCTGGACGAGCTGGGCTCGGCCAAGCCGACCGTTTATGATGGCTCGACCGCAACCGCCGTCGAAGATGGCGCCGTCTGCCTGCACATCCAGCTGCCCGCGGGTTCGAAGGTCAACACCGACATCGTGAACATCTTCAATCAGGGTCACGATGCGAAAACCACCTTCACCTTCCAAGAGCAGGGCTTCAGCGTCACCACCGCTGTTGTGAACGGCATGGAAGTGAACTTTGCCGAATACCTGACCGAGAACAACATCGACACCCGTCTGCCGCTGGTCGCAAACTATGCGGGCGCTCTGGTGAACGTGTCGGTTCAGGCCGTTGACACCGACAATGGCACCGTCGCGTTCTACGCGCCCGTGACCCCCGGCGTTGAATACCAGCTGGCGTCGCCGATCAGCGACTACGCAGGCACCTTTGCGTCGAACCTCGGTGATACCGGCGTTGGCCAGTACTCGTGCAACTGCATCCTGAACTACCTCTATGGCGAGCTTGAAGGCAAATCGACCGGCACCTTTACCGGCCCCGTGACCTTTGGCGAAATCGCTTACATCCTGCTGAACCAGACGCTCGTGAAGCTGGACGTGCAGGCCGCATAATCCCGATCGGGACAGTGGAAATGACTACGCCCCGCAGAGCGATCTGCGGGGCGTTTTTCATGTCGGGATCGGCCTGTGATCAGCCGTCGAAATCGACTTCCTGAGTGATGCGCAGGGCGTCATCGCGCAGGTTCGCCAGTTCGCGCAGATCAAGGCTGTCGGGGGTAAAGGTGCCCCAGCTTGCCACCAGCTCCGACGGTTTCGATTCCGGCGAGATCGGGTATTCGCTGTTGGCCTCGGCGTAGATTTCCTGACCCTTGGGCGAGGCAAGGAATTCGATCAACTTCACCGCGTTGTCGTGGTTCGGCGCGCTTTTGGTCATTGCCACGCCCGAGATGTTGATGTGGGTGCCGCCGCCCTCGAACACAGGGAAGAGCATACGCACGCTGTTCGCCCATTCGATCTGCTCGGGATCTTCGAGCATCTGGCCCATGTAGTAGGTGTTGCCAAGGCTGATGTCGCACTGGCCGGCCCAGATGGCTTTGACCTGCGCGCGGTCGTTGCCCTCGGGTTTGCGTGCCAGATTGTCCTTCAGGCCCTGAAGCCAGGTCTTGGTGTATTCCTCGCCGTGGTGGGCGATCATGGCGGCGCTCAGAGCCAGCATGTATTCGTGGGTGCCCGAGCGGGTGCAGATGCGGCCCTTCCACTTGGGATCGGCCAGATCTTCGTAGGTGGTGATGTCGCTATCGGCCACACGGTCCTTTGACGCATAAACGACGCGGGCGCGGGTGGTCAGACCCCACCACTGGCCCTCGGGGTCGTGGTAAAGGGCAGGGACGTGTTCCTTGAGGTAGTCGGACATCAGGGGCTGGGTCAGGCCCGCATCCACCACCGCATCAAGGCGCGAGATGTCCACAGTGAACACCAGATCGGCGGGGGTGCGGTCGCCCTCGGCCTGCAGGCGTTCGACCAGACCCTGGCTGAGATAGGCCATGTTCACATCGATGCCGGTCTCTTCGGTAAAGGCGTCCAGCAGGGGTTGCAGCAATTCGGGCTGACGGTTCGAGTAGACGTTCACTTCTTCGGCAAAGGCGGGCACGGCGGCCAGAACGGCGGCACCAGTCAGCAGGGCGGTTTTTACGGTGGCGAACATAGAGATCCTCCTCGCACACGGAATTTGCTGCGGTTAAACCCGACTAAATAACTCGGGTCAATACCTGATAAGAATTGTCTATTATCCCTTCACAGCTTTTTCATCGGCCTTGGCGGCATCCCACAGGGCGTCCATTTCCTCTAGGGTGCTGTCCGCGGGCGTCTTGCCCATCGCCGCCAGTGCGGCTTCGATACTGCGGAAACGGCGGGTGAATTTGGCGTTGGTGTCGCGCAGGGCCTCTTCGGGTTCGACCCCCAAGTGGCGGGCCAGATTGGCCATGACGAACAGCAGATCGCCCATTTCCTCTTTGATTTCCGCTTGGGTCAAGGTTTCCTTGGCCTCGACCAGCTCGCGGCATTCTTCCTGGATTTTGTCGAGAACCATGGTGGTTTCCGGCCAGTCAAAGCCGACCCGCGCGGCGCGTTTCTGCAGTTTGACCGCGCGCAGCAGGGCGGGCAGGGCCAGCGCCACATCGTCCAGCACGCCGGTCTGTTTCTTGGCGGCGCGCTCGGCGGCCTTGACCACTTCCCAGTCCACGGTCTGCTGTTCGGCGGATTTGTCGCGGCTTTCGTCGCCAAACACATGGGGGTGGCGGCTGATCATTTTCTCGCTGATGGCGTTTACCACGTCCTCGTGGGTAAAGAGGCCCGCGTCCTCGGCCATTTGGGCGTGGAAATAGGACTGGAACAGCAGGTCCCCCAGTTCCGATTTCAGCTCGTCCCATGCCTCGCGCTCGATCGCGTCGCTGACCTCATAGGCCTCTTCGATCGTGTAAGGTGCAATGGTGGCAAAGCTTTGTTCTATGTCCCAGGGGCAACCATTTTGCGGATCGCGCAGGCGGCGCATGATTTCACGCAGACGTGCGGTGCCGGACAGGGTGTGGATGGGGTCTTGGGGCATTGCGTGTCCCTTCAGTTTCGGATTTGGTGCCAACGTGCCCCCCCACGCCAAAGGAGTCCAGTGATGGCCGTCATTAACCGTATCGCAGATTTCGCGCCCGAGATGACCGAATGGCGCCGCCATCTGCACCGGATGCCGGAACTGGGGTTCAACTGCCACAACACCGCCGCCTTTGTTGTTGAAAAACTGCAGGAATTCGGCGTCGACGAAATCCATCAGGGCATCGCGACCAGCGGCGTTGTCGCCATCATCAAGGGGCAGGGCCGCGGCCCCGTCATCGGCCTGCGCGCCGACATGGACGCGCTGCCTATCAAAGAGGCGACCGGCGCGGACTATGCCAGCGAAGTTGAGGGCGCCATGCACGCCTGCGGCCACGACGGGCACACCACAATGCTGCTGGGGGCCGCGAAATATCTGGCCGAGACGCGCAATTTTGCAGGTAAGGTCGCGCTGATCTTTCAACCCGCCGAGGAGGATGGCGGCGGCGCGGGCGTCATGGTGAAAGAAGGGATTATGGACCGGTTCAAGATCGAACGGGTCTTTGCCCTGCACAACGCGCCCAATGTGCCCGTGGGGCAGTTCGTGACCACGCCGGGCCCGATCATGGCCGCTGTCGACACGTTCACCATTAACGTGCAGGGCAAGGGCGGCCACGCCGCACAGCCCCACAACTGTGTTGACCCTGTGGTCGCGGCCTGCGGGATCGTGACCGCGATCCAGACGATCATCAGCCGCAACCACCATGCGCTGAATGATCTGGTGGTCTCGGTCACCCAGATCCACACAGGCAGCGCCGAAAACATCATCCCCGACAGCGCCTATATCAACGGCACCGTCCGCAGCTTTGACCCCGAGGATCAGGACATGGTCGAACGCCGCCTGAACGAAATCGTGCGCGGTCAGGCGATTGCCTATGGGGTCGAGGCCGATCTGGTCTATTTCCGCGACTACCCGCCCACGGTGAATGACGCCGCGCAAACGGCCTTTGCCGCAGGTGTGGCCCGTCAGGTGGTCGGTGACGCCAATGTGGACGACACGATCGACCGCGAAATGGGGGCCGAGGATTTCGCCTATATGCTTCAGGCGCGGCCTGGGTCCTATCTGTTCTTGGGGCAGGGGGACGGGCCCGTGTGCCACCACCCCGCCTTTGATTTCAACGACGAGATCGCGCCCATCGGGGCCAGCTATTTCGCTCGTCTGGTCGAAACCGGCCAACCCCGCAAGTAACCTTAACAGGAGTGATCCATGGCGCTCGAAGACGCAAAGAAACAGGTTGATACCGCGTTCACCGAAAGCAATCCGCGCGGGTTGCGATATGAGAACGCTTTCGGCGGGGCGACGTCTTTCTTGCGACGTAAATATACCAAGGATCTGACCGGCGTGGACGTGGCCATCACCGGCGTACCCTTTGACCAGGCGGTGACGAACCGCACGGGCACCCGCCTTGGCCCCCGCGCAATCCGCGAGGCCAGCACCCTGCAGCCGTATGATCCGCCCTATGGCTGGGGCTTTGATCCGCTGTCGGAATTCGCGGTGGTGGACTATGGCGATCTGGCCTTTGACTATGCGCACACCCCCAGCTTTCCGGCCAAGCTGACCGCTCATATCAAGGGCATTCTGGACGCGGGCGCGGCCAGCATCACGTTGGGTGGTGACCATTACATCAGCTTCCCCATTCTGCGCGCTTATGCCGAGAAATACGGGCCGCTGTCCTTGCTGCATTTCGATGCGCATTCGGACACTTGGGCCGATGACGACTTTGACCGGATCGACCACGGCACCATGTTCTACAAGGCGGTCAAAGAGGGCCTGATCGACCCAAAGCGCAGCGTTCAGGTCGGCATTCGCACGGTGAACGACGATAACCTTGGCGTGCCCACCATCGACGCCCGAGAGGTCCATGAAACCGGCCCCGTCGCCGTCGCGAAAAAGATCAAAGACATCCTTGGTGACAACCAGACCTACCTGACCTTTGACATCGACTGTCTGGACCCCGCCTTTGCGCCGGGTACGGGCACCCCTGTCTGGGGAGGTCTGACCAGCGGGCAGGCGTCCATCATCCTGCGCGACATCGCGGGGATCAATCTGGTGGGCGGTGACGTGGTCGAAGTGTCCCCGCCGTTCGATACCACCGGCGCGACCGCGATTGCCGGGGCCCATGTGGCGATGGAAATTCTGGCCCTGTGGTGTTGGACACGCCGCAAGACTGCCTAAGTCATTCACCAAAGGAGCCAGCCCATGAAGATCGCAGTTCTCGTCCTTGCTATGGTCGCCCTCGCAACCGGCGCGTTGATGGCGTGGGTGCGGCTGGCCCCCAGTGATCCGGCCCGTTGGCACGGCACGCTGACCTTTACCAAGGACGAAGACAGGGAAGGGGGCGTCATCCGCATCCTTCCCGCCGCCGATCCGCAAGCCCTGATGCAGGCGCTGGACCAGATCGCCCTGAGCACCCCGCGGACCGTTAGACTGGCGGGCTCGGTGGCCGAGGGCAGCATCACTTATGTGACCCGCTCGCTCTTCTGGGGCTTTCCCGATTACACCACGGTCACGGCGGCAGAGGGCAGAGTGATCGTGTTCGGCCGCCTGCGCTTTGGCCAGTCCGATTTCGGCGTGAACAAGGCCCGCGTGGACGGCTGGATTTCACAACTGCCCGCCAACGCCTCTTGACGATTGCGCGGCCTTGGGAAACTTAGGCGGCATGGTACCTTATGAAAAACTCCACCAGATCGTACAGCGGTACGAATTCCTCGAGGCCAAGCTGTCGGGCGGCGATTTCAGTGACGAGATCGCCCAACTGTCCCGCGAATACGCGACGCTGAAGCCGGTCGTCGCCGAAATCCGCGACTACAAGACCCTGCTGGACGATATGGCCGAGGCCGAAGCCATGCTGGCCGACCCCGACATGCGCGAACTGGCCGAAGAAGAGCTGCCCGAGCTGAAATCGCGCCTGCCCGAGATGGAGCACCGGATGCGTCTGGCGCTGCTGCCGCGCGATGCTGCCGACGACCGGCCCGCAATCATCGAAATCCGCCCCGGTACCGGCGGAGACGAAGCGGGCCTGTTCGCCGGTGATCTGTTGCGCATGTACCAGCGCTATTCCGAAGGCCGCGGGTGGAAGTTCGACATTCTGGAAATGGCCCAGACCGAGCTTGGCGGCATCAAAGAGGTCGTCGCCAGCGTCAAGGGCGAGGGCGTCTTTGCCCGCCTGAAGTTCGAATCCGGTGTGCACCGCGTCCAGCGGGTGCCCGAAACCGAGAGCGGCGGGCGCATCCACACCTCGGCCGCGACCGTGGCCGTGCTGCCCGAGGCCGAGGACGTGGATATCGAGATCAACGCCAACGACATCCGGATCGACACCATGCGGTCCTCGGGGGCGGGCGGTCAGCACGTGAACACCACGGACTCGGCGGTGCGGATCACGCACTTGCCCACGGGAATCGTGGTGACCAGCTCCGAAAAATCCCAGCACCAGAACCGCGCCATCGCGATGCAGGTTCTGAAGACGCGCCTCTTTGACATGGAGCGTCAGCGCGCCGATGCCGAACGCGCCGCCAGCCGTAAGTCGCAGGTGGGCAGCGGGGATCGCAGCGAACGCATCCGCACCTATAACTTCCCGCAGGGGCGGATGACGGACCACCGGATCAACCTGACCCTTTATAAGCTGGACCAGATTATGCAGGGCGATCTGGACGACGTGATCGACGCGCTGATCGCCGACCATCAGGCGACCCTGCTGTCCGAGCTGGACGGATGACCCTGCAACAGGCTTTGACCGCTGCGATCCAGCGTCTGCGGGATGCGGGCGTGCCTGATCCAGCGGTCGATGCGCGGCGCCTGCTGGCCCATTCGGTGGGCGTGGACGCGGGCCGACTGATCCTGATGATGCACGACGCCCTGCCTGATGGCACGGCCGAGGCGTTCGACACCCTGATCACCCGCCGCTGTGCCCGCGAACCCGTCAGCCACCTGACCGGAGGGCGCGATTTCTATGGCCGCCGGTTCACCGTGACCCGCGACACACTCGACCCGCGCCCCGAGACCGAGACGCTGGTTGGTCTGGCGTTAGAGGCTCCGTTCGCCCGTCTGCTGGATCTGGGCACTGGAACGGGCTGTATCGCCCTGACCTTGCTGGCGGAAATGCCGGATGCGCAGGGGGTGGCCGCTGACCTGTCGCCCGCCGCATTGGCCGTGGCGCAGGGGAACGCGCAGGCGCTGGAGGTGGCGGAGAGGTGTTCCTTCATCCAGTCCGACTGGTTCTCTGCCGTTAACGGTGAATTTGATCTGATCGTGTCGAACCCCCCTTATATCGACGCCGCCGAAATGCCCGATCTGTCACCAGAGGTGCGCCTTCACGAGCCCCATCTGGCCCTGACCCCGGGCGTGGAGGGCACCGCCCCCTATGTGACCATCGCCGCCGGCGCGATAACCCACCTGACCCCGAATGGCCGCCTGCTGGT
Source organism: Donghicola mangrovi (assembly GCF_013377535.1). Classification (GTDB taxonomy): domain Bacteria; phylum Pseudomonadota; class Alphaproteobacteria; order Rhodobacterales; family Rhodobacteraceae; genus Donghicola; species Donghicola mangrovi. The sequence continues at coordinate 391,230 of NZ_JABCJE010000003.1, forward strand.
CGAGATCGGCTACCGCCAAGGGCCCGCCGTCGCACGCATCTTTGCCGATTCCGGTCTGTCCCAAGTTTCTATTCACAAGGATATGAACGGGCACGATCGGGTTGTCTCGGCAATAAAACCGTCAATTTAGGCGAATTTTTGCAGGATTTGGACCCTCGGCCTGCGCTTTGGCCTTGCAAGCAGGGGGGCAACATGATTACTCAGGAAAGGTCGCAGGCTGGTGCGGTGCCAACCGCCCCCGTGACATTAAGCCAAAAATAATCCTGCTCATGGTGATGACCCTCGGGTCAAACACTCGGAGCACAAGGCCACTAAAGGCTGGACAGCAAAACCTATGAGATCTTCCAAATCACGGTCGCGGTCCAAATCGAACCGCAACAACCGCTCGATGGGCAACATTGTTAACCGGGTGTTCGATAGTTCGGGACCCGAGGGCAAAGTGCGCGGCACGCCTCAGCAGATCATTGAAAAATACAATCAGCTGGCTCGCGATGCGCAACTGTCGAACGACCGTGTGGCTGCTGAGAACTTCCAGCAGCACGCAGAACATTACCTGCGGATGCTTAGCGAAGCCCAGCGCGAGATTGACGCGCGTCGCGAGCAGCAGGAACGCGAAATGCGCGAACGTCAGGCCGAGAAGGACCGCGAACGCGCAGAGCGTCAGGAACGCCGTGATCGTGACAGCGATCAGGCGGGGGACACCGATGCGGATCAGTCCGATGATCTGGTGACCAAGGTCGATCAGGACGAAGCGTCCGACGACATGGACAACAGCGCCTCGGAAGTTGTGTCGTTCGATGACGACAACGACGACGACAACGGTTTGGTCGAAACGCCGGAAAGCAGCGCGGCGAACGCTCAGCCCGAGCCTGTGGCCGAAGTTGCCGAAGCGCCCGCGCGCAAGCCCCGTGCGCCCCGCGCCCCCAAGAAGCCCGCAGATCAGGCCGAAGGTGGCGAGGACAAGCCCAAGACCAAGCGCGCGCCCCGCAAGCCCCGCGCACCCAAAAAGGCAGAGGGTGGCGATGCCCCCGCAGCCAGCGCGGACAAAGCTGCCGCCGAATAAGTCAGGCCTTTGATGGCCAAAGAAAAAGCCCCCGGATTTCGGGGGCTTTTTGCGTTTCAGGATTTCTTGATTTCGCGGGACAGGGCGCAGAACTGTTCCAGACTGACTTGCTCGGCGCGCTCGGTGGGCTGGATGCCCGCGGCCAATAGCCGGTCCTCGATATCCGCGGCCACGCCCTTGAGGCTGGCGCGCAGCATCTTGCGGCGCTGGTTGAACGCAGCGGCCACAACGCGGCTCAGGGTGGCGGCGTCCGCAGGATAGCGCGGCTCGGGCAGGGCGGTCAGGTGCACCACGGCCGAGGATACCTTGGGTGGCGGGCTAAAGGCCTCGGGAGGTAGGTTGATAACGATGCGCGCGTCGGCCCGCCACTGGGCCAGAATGGCCAGACGGCCATAGGCCTTGCTGCCGGGGGCGGCGACGATGCGTTCGGCGACCTCTTTCTGGAACATCAGCGTCAGGCTGGTCCAGAAGGGCGGCCATTCCTGCGGGGTCAGCCAGCGCACCAGCAGCTCTGTGCCCACGTTGTAGGGCAGGTTCGCGGCGATGCGGATCGGGGGCGTCAGATGTTCTAGGGGGTTTACCTCTAGGGCGTCACCCTCGATCACTTGCAGGCGGCCGTCATAGGCGGCGGCGACCTCGGCCAATGCAGGGATACAGCGGCTGTCTTTTTCGATGGCCAGCACGCGGCGCGCGCCCTCGGCCAGAAGGCCGCGGGTCAGGCCACCGGGACCGGGGCCGATCTCCAGCACGTCACAGCCGGACAAATCCCCCGCCTGACGGGCGATCTTGGCGGTCAGGTTCAGGTCCAGAAGAAAGTTCTGGCCCAAGGACTTGCGCGCGCTCAGGCCGTGGGTGGCGATCACCTCGCGCAGAGGGGGCAGGTTGTCGATGGCGCTCATGTCTTGGCTCCTGCACGGGCGATGGCCATGTCGCGGGCCATTTCCAGTGCGGCAATCGTGCTGGCGGGGTTGGCGATGCCCTTGCCCGCGATGTCAAAGGCGGTGCCGTGATCCGGCGAGGTGCGGATGAACGGCAGGCCGAGGGTCACGTTGACGCCGGAATCAAAGGCCAGCGTCTTGATCGGGATCAGGGCCTGATCGTGGTACATGCAGACCGCCGCGTCGTAGCGGGCGCGGGCGGCGGGGTGGAACATGGTGTCAGCGGACATGGGGCCCGCAATGGCCAGCCCTTCGGCTCGCAGCTTGTCCATCAGGGGGATGATCATGTCCAGCTCCTGACGGCCCATGGCGCCGTTTTCACCAGCGTGAGGGTTCAGACCGGCCACGGCGATGCGGGGGCTTTCGACCCCGAAATCCTGTATCAGGGCGCGGTGCGTGATCCAGATGGTTTCTTCCAGCAGCTCGGGCGTCAGCTCTGCCGCGACCTGATCCAAGGCGATGTGGATGGTGGTGGGCACAACGCGCAGCTCGGGGCTGGCCAGCATCATCACCACGCGGTCCACGCCGCCCAACGCCGCCAGATATTCCGTATGACCGGGATAGGCGAAACCCGCCCCGCTTTGCAGGACGTGCTTGTTGATGGGCAAGGTGCAGACTGCGCTGGCCTGACCTTCTTGGACCAGTTTGACGGCGCGGGCGATCACCTCGACCACACCGGGGGCGTTGGCCGCATCCGGCTGGCCCCAAGTGTTGTCGGCGGGGAAGTCGTGGCGCAGCACGGGCAGGCCGCTGGCACAGGCGTGCAGGGCGTCTGCGGGCGCGTGGATTTCCACCACGGGCGTGCCAGCGGGCAGGTGCCGCGGATCACCGATGTAGAAGAAGGGCAAACGCGCGCCCAAGGTCTCCCAGGCGCGCGCAGCGATTTCGGGGCCAACACCTGCGGGTTCACCGCAGGTCAGGGCAATCGGAGGCAGTGTCATGGACGGGTGATCCGTGCGTCTGCGCGCAGCTGACCCAGATAGCTGTCCGCCGAGCCGGCCAGACGCTGGTTGCGCAGGTTGTTGGCGACATCTTCGCGGCTGGCTTCCTGATTGATCACGGCGGTGCGGCCGCACATCATCAGAAGAACCAGGGTCTGACCGCCATTGCGGGTCAGCGCGGTGCTGGTTTCACCGGCGTCCAGCTTGGACAGCTCGATGGCGATGTCGTTCGGGATCTCGGCGGGGGGCAGGCTGACGCGCTCTAGTCGGGCGGGGTCCTGACCCTTGTTCACGCCGTAAAGGTCGTTGCAGGTGTCGGTGATGCCGGTGACGCGCGCCGCTTCGGCCAAGGCCGCCGGGGTCTGGCCGCCGGGGATCAGATACTGCGCGTATTCGATGGCCGCGTATTCGGGCGCGGGGGCTTCGGTTTCCTCGAGGCCGCGCAGCTGGAATAGGGCGATCCCGTTCGGGATTTCAATGGGTTGCGTCACTTCATTGATGCCGATGGACAGCACCAGAGGGCGCAGGATCGGCGGCAGCTGGGTAATCGGCATCCACGGCATCCGGCCGCCCGCATTGCGCGAAGCGGTCGCCGAATACTGACGCGCAAAGGACGAGAATTCGGCGGGCGAATTCGTTTTGGTCACGCGGCTGGCGATCCGGGTGGCTTGCTCGACCTCGCCGGGGACTTCGGGGCGGGCGGGCAGGATGATCTCGCCCAACAGAACGCGCAGGCCACCGCCGTTGCCGGTCAGTGCCATCGCGCGGTCGATTTCCTCTTCGGTCACGGTCGCTTGGGAGGCGTATTTCTGACGGACCACCTGACGCCATGCCAGACCGGGCAGAACGAAGGCCTCGATCGTGGTGCGGTCCACACCCGCCGATGTCAGGCTGGCCACGAATTCATCGGGAGACAGGCTGCCACGACCGGCCAGTTCGGCGATCCCGCCCTGAATGTCGTCGGGCGATACGGTGATGCCCATCTGCTCGGCCGCCTGAATTTTCAGGGCGTCGTCGATCAGCTGTTCTTCGGCCAGTTTGGGGATGTTGCCGGGCGTGCCAAAGGTGCGCAGCAACAGCACACGCTGGTTCAGCTCGTAACCGGTGATGGCGTCTTCGTTTACCCGCACAACAGGTGAAAACAATCCCTGCGCAGGCACAACGGCCGGCATCAGCGAAAGAAGGGTCGCGGATAAAAACAGAAGTTTGCGCATGGTCCCTCTCTTGGGTCAGTCAGGGTCAGGTCTTACAGGTCTGTCGCACGGCACCAGAGCTGCGTCCAGCGCTGAAACCACTCAGCGAAACGGTCAGCCCCACAGTCGTGGACGGATTAAGGTTATCGGATGAGGTAAAGCGGCGCGAGGCGGAAAGGTCCACCTTGACGCATTCGTTTTCGTAACGCAGGCCAAGGCCTGCCTTGGACGTGTAATCGTCCACCAGATCATAGCGCCATTCCACCGCGCCGGTCCAGAAATCGGCGAACTGGTAATTCGCGCCAAGGGTCCATTCCGACACTTCTCTGTCGCGGTCTTCTTGGGCGTCTTTGTCCAGCCACAGATAGGTGGCGTCCAGCGTGCCGCGGTTGAATTCCCAGCCCAACTGGGCCTCGACCTTGGCCAGACGTAGGTGGTCGTCCAGCAGGCTGCGGGCGGTCAGCATGGGGCCTTCGACCTGACCGATCTGGGTTTCGAACAGCCAATCGGATTCCAGCCCCGCAAGGCCAGAGCTGCCCGAGAAGCGGTTGTCCTTTTCGGCGCGGATCACGCGGCCAAGGGACAGGTGCGAATAGCTGCCATCAGCGCCCCAACGTGTCCAGCCAAGGCCGATATTGGCGCGCAGGCCATCCTCGGTCTGGTCGGGGGCAGGGAAGCGGCTGAGTGAGAAGAGGTTGCCGCTGTCGAACTCGACATCGGTGCTTTCGTCGTTGGGGATGTTGGTGGTGTCATCCTTGGACCACGCCAGCTGGATCACGGGTTCCAACAGATGGGTGCCGCCTTGGGCGCCGACAGCCTCGAGCGGCCAGCGCAGGGTCGCGGACGCATAGGGGATGGTATAGTCGGTACGCTCGCGCAGTGTGCTGTCGTCGTCCAGATCGAAGTAGCCGGTGGTCGCGCCCCCCAGAAGCTGGAAGTCAAAACCGTTACCCACAATCCAGCTGCGACGCCAATCAAAAGAGCTGGCAACGCGCTGAACATCGCGGCCCACGATATCGGTGCGGCTGTCACGGACGTGTTCGTGCATCAGCAGGCCCAGTCGGGCCTCGCCGCCGATGGCCTGCGGGGTCATGCGCAGCTCGTACCGGGCTTCGCCCACGCGGCTGGCCTGAGTGTCGTTTTCCTCAGAGCTGCGCAGGGTTTCAAAGAACGTCCCCCCCAGCCCGAACGAGCTGGTGCGCGTGTCGCGGGTCAGCAGCAGGGCGCTGTCCAGACGGTCCTTGGACGAATAGTCGTAGTCCTGCAGATAGGTCGAATCCGAGGTCGTCTCGATGTCGAATTGCAGGCGGAATTTCTTGGGCAGCTGGAATTTACCGTCGGCAAACACATAGCTGCGACCCACGTCCTGACGCAGGGTGTCCTGCGATCCGGCGGCGTTGATCTCGATATCACCGTTGTAGAAGGCCTGACGGTAGCGCAGTTCCACTGTCTTGGTTTCGGCGGACAGCAGGGGGCTGACCGTAAGGTCCGCGTGGTCGCCAATCGGCAGGAAGTAGGGCGTGCGGATACCTGTGCCCAAGGTCGAGCTGCTGACGATCTCGGGGATCAGGAAGCCGCGGGCGCGTTTGACGGTCGGGTCGGGCAGGCGCATCTTGGGCAGGTAGAACACCGGCACATCCAGAACGCGCAGCTGTGCGCCCTCGAAATAGATGTTGCGGGTTTCCTGATCGTGGATCACGCGGCGGGCACGGATCTGCCAAAGGGGCGGCTTGCCATCGTCGCACACATGGCACGAGGTCACGGCAACCTTGGACAGCTGCTGATAGCGGGCGCCGGTGCGCTGCATTTCCACGGCGGCCATCTGCAACTGATCCTCGAGGATCAGGCGGGCTCCGCGCAGGATGCCTTCGCGCATGTCATCGCTCAGCTCGGCGCTGTCGGCCAGAACCACGGTGTTGCTGCCATCTTCCAGACGGATGCTGCCCTCGATCGTCAGGGTGTCGCTGGTCTGGTCATAGGTGATCTTCTCGGCGATCAGACGACGCTCGCCCTGACGGGCCTCTACGTGGCCCGAGGCAACCAGCAGGTCCTCTCCGTCCAGAAAGACCTGATCGGCGATCAGATAGACAGGCGCGTCCTCTGTCTGGGTGGCCTGTGCTAGCGCCGACGTCGAGGCGAACAGGGCTCCGATCAGAGCGGCTTTCCCGAACCAAGTTTTACGCATTATCCGTCCTCGAGGTGCAGAATGAGACCAAGCGGCAGAAGAATTGCCGCCACAGGGGGCGCCCATGCTGCAAGTTGTAATGGCAGTTGCCCGTTTTCGCCAAGGATCTGCGCGAAGTTGCGCATGAAGTACAGGGCAAACGCCAGCAAAACCGCAGAAAGTACCATGATGCCCGTCCGGCCAAAGCGGGTGTGGCGCATGGTGAACGCCGCCCCAACCAGCACCATCGCGGCCAGAAACAGCGGGCGCGACAGCTCCATCTGTAGCCAGATCGCGTGGCGACGCCCCGAGAAACCGGCTGTTTCCAGATCGGCGATATAGGCGGGCAATTGCCAGATCGGCACGATTAGCGGGTCACCGAAGGTGTCCACGATGCCCTGACGGGTCAGAGTGGTGGGGATGGCCAGCGCGTCATGGTGGGCGGCGTTGGCCTCGGGGTTGAGGTTGCTGGACAGGTCCCACGATTTGGCATCTGTCAGGTTCCACGCACCATCGTCCAGCGTGGCGGTGCCAGCTTCGATCCGGCGCAGGGGCGTGCCGTCGGGACCAAAGCTGATGAAGGTCACATCGGTCAGGGCGCTGCCATCGGAATTGGCGGTCAGTGCGCGGATCACGGTTTGGCCCAGATCGCTGCCCTGTCGCAGCCACAGCCCCTCTTTGCTGATCGAAAAGACGCTGATCCCGCCCTCTTTGTAGCTGGTTTTCAGCGCCTCGTAGCGCTTGGTGGTGGTGGCGACGATGGGGTTCACCACGGCCACCATCAGCACCCCCAGCAGAAGGGCGGTCAGAAACGGGGACACCAGCGCGCGCAGGGCCGACCGCCCCGAAGCACGGGTGACCACCATCTCGGAGCTGCGGGCCAGACCCAGATACAGAATCAAGGTCGCCAGAATCATGATCAGCGGGGTGATCTGGTAGATGCTGTTCGGCACCTTCAGCGCGGTCAGTTCCAGTGCCCCCAGAAAGGTGATCGTGTCGGGGCCGAAACGCCCGATCTCCTCGACCAGATTGAGCAGGAAGGTCAGCGCCAGAAGCACCCCGAATGTGCCAAAGAACGCCCTCAGGAACCGGCGGGCAAAGTAGAAATGCAGGATCATACGCCAGCCTCCGGTTTGGGGGCGCGGCGGAAATAGCCCGATGCAAAGGACAGGAGCACGCCGATCATCGCCAGCCCCGCGACCGAGGGCAGGTAGGTCAGCCACCACAGGGCCGCATTCGCGCGGGCGGGATCTTTGACGGCGCTCTGGATGATCATCAGCACGATGATCAGGACGATGGACAGCAGCACATAAGTGCCCGACCCGAAACGGGAAAACCCGCCCGCAATCAGCGCAGAAAAGCCCAAGAGCGCGGTCACCAGACACAGGATCGGATCATTGATCCGCTTGTGCGCAGCCTCAAGGATTTCGCCTTCGGAGTCGCGGGCCAGTTCGGCCATCTCGGCAGTGCGGGTCAGCATGTCCCATGTGGACAGGAAATCGCGGCTGGGATCGATCTTGGCATCGTCGGTCAGGAAGCCGCTGACGTCATAGACGAAATCCTGAAAATAGGTGACCGACAGGCGGTTCGTGGCACGGTCCAGCGCTTGGGTCATGCCATCGACCATCACCATGCGCGGGCCGTTTTCTGATCGGGTCAGATAGGCTTGCTTGGCGGTGTAGGTCATGCGCCGTTCGCTATCGCGGTTGTCGGACAGGAACATATCCTCGAGCGTGCCGTTCTCCGCGATGTTGCGGATATAGAACGTGACCCCGCGGGTGGGGTGCAGGAACACGCCGTCCTTCAGCAGTTTGGCGGTCATGTTCTGGGAAATCTCTTTTTCTCGAAGCTTCAGCTGCTGGCTGGAGGTGGGGATCAGCGCGTTCGTCAGAATCGCCCCCAGAAGGGCCACCACGATGCCAAAGATCGCCACGGGCCGCGCCATCCGCCACGGGCTGAAGCCGGTGGCCTGCATAACGACCAGCTCGCTCTCGTTGGACATGCGGTTCGTAAGCTGGACGGCGGCGGCAAAGCTGGCCAGGGGCAGCACCAAGCCGATCACCGCAGGCAGCGACAGCATCGAGAATTCCAGAAACACGGCCACGGATTGCCCGTCCCCGATTAGCGTATCGAACAGGATCACCGCGCGGTTGATCCAGTAGATGCTGACCAGAACAAGGGCAAAGAATCCAAACAGCACCATAAGCTGCGACAGCATATAGCGATCGGTGCGTCCCACTCTTTCCCCCGTTCGAATAATGTGCGGACCCTAGCGGAAAGCCCGACGGGTGCAAACTGGTATCTGGCAAAACCCGGCTGTGCGGGCTAGGTCTGGGATAAACAAGGAGGAACCCGATGACGCAACCCGTTGCCGTAGAATTTATCGCCGCCGATGCAGATCTGCTGGATGCCGCCGAGGGGCGGATTGCCGTCTTTGTGGGCCCCGATGGCCAGCTGGACATGCTGGCCAAGCGGGTGAACCGCAACACCAAGGGTGCCGTTCAAAAAGCCGTCAGCGACGAGAAATGGGCCAAGCGCAAGGCAGGCGAGGTCGTGACCCTGTCCTATCCCGCCGGCAACGCCAAGGCCGTGGACATCGTCGTGCTGGACAAGAAGGCTGGCGCTGATGACAGCCGCAAGGCCGGCGCCGCGCTGGCCCGCGCCCGTGGCACCGATCCCGTCATTCTGGCAGCCGCCCGCCTGAAGCACGCCGAAGAGGTCGCGCTGGGGGCCGTTCTGCGCACTTACACGTTCACCGATCACAAGACCGGCGATCAGGGCCCCGTTCCTGCGGGCCTTCAGGTCATGGTGTCTGACGTGGACGCGGCAACCGCCGCCTACGCCCCCAAGGCCGCTCTGGCCGAGGGCGTGTTCCTGACCCGCGATCTGGTGTCCGAGCCTGCAAACGTTTTGACCACCACCGAATTTGCCAACCGCGCCGCCGCGCTGGCCGATCTGGGGGTCGAGATCGAGATCCTCGAAGAGGACAAGCTGGCTGAACTGGGCCTGCGCGCGATGCTGTGTGTGGGGCAGGGCTCTGTCAGCCCCTCGAAGCTGGTCGTTATGCAGTGGAAGGGCGGCAAAGAGGGCGACGCGCCGCTGGCTCTGGTCGGCAAGGGCGTGGTGTTTGATACCGGCGGCATCAGCCTCAAGCCCGCCGCTGGCATGGAAGACATGACCATGGACATGGGCGGCGCTGGCGTTGTGACCGGCGTGATGAAGACGCTGGCCCTGCGCAAGGCCAAGGCCAACGTGGTCGGCATCATCGGTCTGGTCGAGAACATGCCCAGCGGCAACGCCACCCGCCCCGGTGACATCGTCCGCACCATGAAGGGTGACACCGTAGAGATTATCAACACCGACGCCGAAGGCCGCCTCGTGCTATGTGACGCCCTGTGGTACACCCAAGAGCGTTTCAACCCCGCAGGCGTGATCGATCTGGCGACCCTGACCGGCGCGATCATCATCGGTCTGGGCCACGAACATGCGGGCGTTTTCAGCAACAACGACGTGTTCTGCGATGCCTTCCTGACCGCCGCCCGCGCCGAAAACGAAGGCGCATGGCGGATGCCCTTGGCACCGGCCTATGACAAACAGCTCGCTAGCCCGATTGCTGACATGAAGAACGTGGGTGGTCGCCCTGCAGGCTCTATCACGGCGGCGCAGTACCTTCTGCGGTTCGTCAAGGAAGAGACCCCGTGGATCCACTTGGACATCGCCGGGGTCGCCAGCCGTGCCGAGCACATCCTCCACCCCAAAGGCGCCAGCGGCTGGGGCGTGATGGCGCTGGACCGTCTGGTGCGCGACCAGTACGAGGGCTGATCCGGTGGGGGCGGCCTTCTTCTATCACCTGACGCGATCCTCGCTGGACGAGGCGCTGTCCCTGCTGATCGACCGGTCACTGGGGAACGGGTGGCGTGTCGCGGTGCGCGGCACGCAAGTGGGCCGTCTGGAATGGCTGGACCAGAAACTTTGGATGGGGCCGGAGGATCACTTCCTGCCCCACGGACTGGCGGGCGGGGCGCATGATGCGCTCCAGCCCGTTTTGCTGACCGCAGGTGCGGACATCCCGAACGGGGCCGCCTGCCTGATGGCCATCGACGGAGCCGATGTGGCCCCGACCGAGGTGAATGCGCTTGACCGCGTGTGCATCGTCTTCGACGGCTATGACCACGACCAGTTGACCCGTGCGCGGGGGCAGTGGAAATCCCTGACCGATGCGGGGTGCTCGGCGCAATACTGGTCCGAAGAATCCGGCCGGTGGGAGAAAAAGGCGGAAAAGTAACGCCTTAGCGGGTCAGGATCAGCGTATCGTTCTTGATCTCGATGGACGAGAACCGCGACAGATACTGCATTCCCAGCAGCGACACATCCAGACCGCCGCCATTCACCGAGGCGGGGACATTCTGATCTGTGAACTCTTTCAGCGCCAAAGTCTGGAGAGTTACCCGCGCCGTCCGAACCTCGCCATTCGCGGTACGGGCGATTCCGTTGTAGGGCAATGTGTCCACGGGAAGCCCTGCGCGTTTGGCATCTTTCTTTTTCAAGACGATCGCCGTCGCGCCTGTGTCCACGACGAACCTTGTGGGGGTGCCGTTGACCTCGAGCGTCAAGTAGAAGTGCCCGTCCGGAGAGCGGCCCACCGTGACGGTCTGCGCCTCGGCTGAATACTGCGCGGTTGGGGCTTCGCGCTCCTCCATGATCTGTACGCCTGCGACGATGATGCAGAACAGGACGATCCAGATCACGACACTTTTCAGGGTTTGCACGGGGTTGCGCATCATCCGCAACAACCCAAAGCCCAGTAAACCGCAGAGGAGAACGACCAGATACGCCATATTGGCGTAATCGTCAGAAATCAGATCGGTGAACATCGGAACCTTTCACAAACACGAGGCGGTGTAGATGTAAGAAACCGATCGCGGTTTGTCACCCCGCGAAGCCAAAGCCCCGCAGCCCGTCCAGTACAAACTGCACCGACAGCGCCGCCAGCAGCATCCCCAAGAGACGGGTCACCACGTTGATGCCCACGCGGCCCAAGGCGCGCTCGATCATCCCGCCGGTAAAGAACAGCGCCAGCATGATCGACAGCACCGCCAGCATCACCGCAAGCACGGACAGATAGCCCAGAACGCCTTCGGTCTGGCCGGTTAGCAGGATCATGGTGGCAATCGCACCGGGACCGGCGATCAGGGGGATGGCGATGGGAAACACCGAGGGGTCATGCTCGTGGTCTTCTTCGGCCTCTTCGGCCTGATCCTCGCGCCGTTTGGTGCGGCGCTGGAACAGCATGTCGAGCGCAGTCAGGAACAGCAGGATGCCCCCCGCAATCCGGAACGCATGCATCGAGATGCCGATGAAGCCCAAGAGCGCCTCGCCAAAGATCGAGAACGCGAACAGGATGCAGGCCGCGATGGTGCAGGCGCGGATCCCGATGGCGCGGCGGCGGGCAGGGGACATGCCCTGCGTCATCGCCACGAACAGCGGGGTCAGGCCGATCGGGTCAATAATCACGAACAGTGTCGCGAACGCGGTGATCAGGAAATTGGTATCCATGTCGGGCTCCTGTCGGGTCTGCGGGACGGAACACCAGCCCCGCTGTGGCGCAAGGATTTCGGGCCTTAGGTGGTTTCGGCCTCTTCTAGCTTCATCAGGGCGTCTTCCCACAGGCCTTCGGCCCGAACGAGCGCTTCATCGACCTCGGCCATTTTCTTTTGCCACTGAACGGCTTCGTCCATGCGCGAGGGGTCATAGAGGTCGGGGTCAGCCAGTTTGACTTCGAGCTTGTCCTTCATTTCCAGCAGCTTCTCGACCCGTTCCTCGCATTTGCGTACGTCCGAACGGAGCGCCTGCATGGCGTCGCGGCCGGGGCGCTTGGGCTTGTCGTCGGCTTTGGCCTTGGCGGGGGCAGGGGTGTCGCTGGTCAGAAGAAGCTTGCGATAGGCTTCCAGATCGTCCTCGAACGGGGACACGCGCCCGTTTTTGACCAGCCACAGACGGTCCGCGACCATGCCCAAGAGGTGCATGTCGTGGCTGACCAGAACGACCGCGCCGGAATAGGCGGTCAGCGCCTCGACCAGGGCCTCGCGGCTCTCGATATCAAGGTGGTTGGTCGGTTCGTCGAGGATCAATAGGTGCGGCGCATCCAAGGTCGCCAGCAGCAGGGACAGACGGGCCTTCTGGCCGCCGGACAGCTTGCGGACCTCGGTCTCGGCCTGATCGGCCCCAAGGCCAAAGCCCGCCAGTTTTGCGCGCAGTTTGGCCTGATGTTCCTCGGGGCGCAGGCGCTGGAGGTGCATGAGGGGCGTTTCATCGACGTACAGCTCATCCACCTGATGCTGGGCAAAGAACCCGATCCGCAGTTTGGATGATTTCGACAGCTTGCCCGCCATCGGCTCCAGCCGGCCGGCGATCAGTTTCGACAGGGTCGATTTACCTTCGCCGTTTTTGCCCAGCAGGGCGATGCGGTCGTCCTGATCGATGCGCAGGTTCAGGCGCTTGAGGATCGGGGTGTCGCCATAGCCGACCTCGACCCCTTCCATCGCGACGATGGGGGGCGACAGTTCCTCGGGCTCGGGGAAGGTGAAGACCCGCTTGGCCGCCTCTTCGGGGGCGCTGATGGGCTCCATCTTTTCGATCATTTTCAGGCGGGCTTGGGCCTGTTTTGCCTTGGTCGCTTTGGCGCGGAACCGGTCCACAAAGGATTGCAGATGCTCGCGGCGGGCGGACTGTTTCTTGGCCGCGGCGGCCAGAACGGCGCGCTGTTCGGCGCGGGTTTTGGCAAAGCGGTCGTAGCCCCCTTGGTACAGGGTCAGCTTGCGATCCTCGAGGTGCAGGATCTCGGTCACGGCGCGGTTCAAGAGGCCGCGATCGTGGCTGATGACGATGACCGTGTGGGGGTAGGTGGCGAGGTAATCCTCAAGCCACAGCGCCCCTTCGAGGTCGAGATAGTTGGTCGGTTCGTCGAGGAGCAGCAGGTCAGGCGCCGAAAACAGCACCGCCGCGAGCGCCACCCGCATCCGCCAACCGCCCGAGAAGGCCGAACAGGGACGCTGCTGCGCCTCGTAATCGAAGCCCAGACCCTTGAGGATGGTCGACGCGCGGCCCTCGGCGCTCCAGGCATCAATGTCGGCCAGACGGGTCTGGATTTCAGCGATGCGGTTGGGGTCGGTGGCCGTTTCGGCCTCTGCCATCAGTTCGGCGCGCTCGGTGTCGGCGGCCAGAACGGTGTTCAGCAGGCTGACCTCGTTGCCCGGAACTTCCTGTGCGACGCCGCCGATGCGGGCGCGCGAGGGCAGGCTGATGTCGCCGCTGTCCAGCGTCAACTCTCCGCGGATCAGGCGGAACAGCGTGGTTTTCCCTGTGCCGTTCGGGCCGACCAGACCCACTTTGTGGCCGTCGGGAATGGTGGCGCTGGCCCCTTCAAACAGGGGGCGGCCTTCGATCGAATAGAAGAGGTCAGAAATCTTGAGCATGTCCCGCGATTAGCAGAGCGCGGTGCCCTCGGAAAGCGGCCATTCGCGGGATTGGCGGGAAATCATGAAACCTGCGTGAAATTCACGGATAACCCACGTTAACGCCATCAAAGCCGTCTTCCCCCACGATCTTTTCCATGCTAGGGGGCGCGGGATCGCGGGTTTCGGCCCGCTAAGCTCTAACTCCAAAGAGGTTTCCAATGGCTACCGAACGCACCCTCAGCATCATCAAGCCCGACGCAACCAACCGCAACCTGACTGGCAAAATCAACGCCAAGTTCGAAGACGCAGGTCTGCGCATCGTTGCCCAGAAGCGCATCCACCTGACCCCCGCTCAGGCAGGCAAGTTCTACGAAGTGCACGCAGAGCGTCCCTTCTACGGCGAACTGTGCGAGTTCATGGCATCGGCTCCCGTCGTTGTTCAGGTTCTGGAAGGTGAAGGCGCAATCGCGAAGAACCGCGAAGTCATGGGCGCAACCAACCCCGCAGACGCAGCAGCTGGCACCATCCGCGCAGAATTCGCTCTGTCGGTTGGCGAGAACTCGGTTCACGGTTCGGACGCTCCCGAAACCGCAGCGAACGAAATCGCGTTCTTCTTCTCGGGCCTGGAACTGGTCGGCTAAGCCTTCCTACGGGTTCTGGGGTCAATGACCCCGATCATATCGAGGGCCGCTTCCAGCTCGGAGCGGCCCTTGTCATGTCTGGCGTCTTTCAGATCGTCGAACGCCGCGCGCAGGGCCTCTTTTTCCTTGCCTTTGCAGTCGTTCCACGGACGCCCCTGCAGCGCCATCACCAGCACGTAATACCCAATGAAATGAGGCTGTTGGCCCGCGGCCATCATGCGCCCATAGGCTTCGTGCGCGCCGATCTCCCGCAGGGTTTCGGCGTCGTGAATGCCGGCAGCCGCCAGCGCTTTGGCCTGAGCAGGCCCGATGTTCTTGATGGATGTAACCGGAGTCGCCATGCCCCCTTATAGCAGGGGACGCTGGCGTTCCCATACTTCAGATACTGGCGAAGTCGGTAAAGATGAAGTCAGGCGCGTCGGCCTTCTTCTTGGATTTCGAGCCCTCTTGGCGATCAGAAGACTCGGTGGCCTGTTTGGCTTTGGGGTCGGGGTCTGGTGCGGTGTTGTCCGGCATGGGTGCCTCCTTTCAATAAGACAAGTATTGAAAGGAAGCTTGGTTCCGAAAAGTCCCGCAAACGGATATCAGGACGCGCCACGCGATAGTGCGGCCACCCCAGTTCGCGCCACTTCGGCCAGACCCAGCGGGCGCATCAGGTCGGCAAAGGCGTCGATCTTGTCGGGGGCACCGGTGATCTCGAACACAAAGCTCGACAGGGTGCTGTCCACGACTTTGGCGCGGAAGATGTCTGCCAGACGCAGCGCTTCGACGCGCTTTTCGCCGGTGCAGGCAACTTTCAGAAGACCCAGTTCGCGCTGGACCGAGGGGCCCTCGACGGTCAGGTCGTGCACGTCGTGGACGGGCACCAGACGGCCAAGCTGTGCCTTGATCTGGGTGATGATCTGGGGGGTGCCGGTGGTCACGATGGTGATGCGGCTCTTGTGGCCTTCGTGGTCAACTTCGGCCACGGTCAGGCTTTCGATGTTGTAACCACGGCCCGAGAACAGGCCGATCACACGGGCCAGAACGCCCGCTTCGTTGTCGACCAGAACGGCCAGAGTGTGGGTCTCTTCACCTTCGGCAAAGTTGGCGCGCAGCGCATAGGCCGAATGTTTCGACGAGCCTTTTTTGATGTTTAGCGGCGACATGTCCTAAATTCCTCTTCCCTGAACAGCAGGCGGGGCCTGCCAATGGGGACGGCGGGCGCACCCGCCGCCTTGATGTTCTGTTGCCGTTAGACCAGCACTGCGCCCGAGCCAGCGATCGCGTTGGTCGCGTTCACGTCACCCAGCAGCATCTTGTTGTGTGCCTCGCCCGAGGGGATCATCGGGAAGCAGTTTTCGTGCTTCTCGACCAGACAGTCAAAGATCACCGGACCGTCGTAGTTGATCATTTCCATGATCGCGTCGTCCAGATCCTTGGGGTCCTTACACAGGATGCCTTTGCAGCCGAAGGCCTCTGCCAGCTTGACGAAGTCAGGCAGCGATTCCGACCACGAGTGCGAGTAACGCTCGCCGTGCAGCAGCTGCTGCCACTGGCGCACCATGCCCAGACGTTCGTTGTTCAGGATGAACTGCTTCACGGGCGCGCGGAACTGCATCGCGGTGCCCATTTCCTGCATGTTCATCAGCCAGCTTGCCTCGCCGGCGACGTTGATCACCAGCGCGTCGGGGTGTGCGATCTGCACGCCAACCGAAGCGGGCAGGCCGTAGCCCATGGTGCCCAGACCGCCCGAGGTCATCCAGCGGTTCGGATCCTCGAAGCCAAGGTACTGCGCGGCCCACATCTGGTGCTGGCCAACCTCGGTGCAGACATAGCGGTCCATGCCTTTGGTCAGGGCTTCCAGACGCTGCAGGGCGTACTGCGGCTTGATGGTCGGACCTTCCTGCTTGTAGCTCAGGCAGTTCACGGCCTTCCATTCGTTGATCTGCTTCCACCACTTGGCCAGACCCTCGGTGTTGGTCTTGCGGCCGCGGGCCTTCCAGACCTTGAGGACGTCTTCCAGAACGTGGCCAACGTCGCCAACGATCGGCATATCCACGTGGATCACCTTGTTGATCGAGCTGGGATCGATGTCGATATGCGCCTTCTTGGACTTGGGGCTGAACGCGTCGATGCGGCCGGTGATACGGTCATCGAAACGGGCGCCGATGTTGATCATCAGGTCGCAGCCGTGCATCGCGAGGTTCGCCTCATAAAGGCCGTGCATCCCCAGCATACCCAGCCAGCCCTTGCCCGAAGCAGGATAGGCCCCCAGACCCATCAGGGTCGAGGTGATCGGGAAGCCGGTCGCATCCACCAGTTCACGCAGCAGCTGGCTGGCACCAGTGCCCGAGTTGATGACGCCGCCGCCGGTGTAGAACACGGGGCGCTCGGCTTTCTCGATGGCGGCCACCAGTTCGGTGATCATCTCGAGGTCGCCTTTGACCTTGGGCTGGTAGTGGCTGGTGCGGGCCTGCTTGATGCCGGTGTATTCACCCGATGCGAACTGGACGTCCTTGGGGATGTCGATCAGCACGGGGCCGGGGCGGCCGCTGGTTGCCACGTGGAAACCCTCGTGGATGATCGCGGACAGCTTGTCGGTGTCTTTGACGAGCCAGTTGTGCTTGGTGCAGGGGCGGGTGATGCCAACGGTGTCAGCCTCCTGGAAGGCGTCCGAGCCGATCATGAAGGTCGGAACCTGACCCGACAGAACCACCAGCGGGATAGAATCAAGCAGCGCATCGGTCAGGCCGGTCACAGCATTCGTCGCGCCGGGGCCCGAGGTCACCAGAACAACGCCGGGTTTGCCGGTCGAGCGGGCATAGCCCTCGGCGGCGTGAACCGCGCCCTGTTCGTGACGCACGAGGATGTGCTTGATATCGTTCTGCTGAAAGATTTCGTCGTAGATCGGTAGCACAGCGCCACCGGGGTATCCGAACACGACTTCCACACCCTGATCTTTCAGGGCTTGGACTACCATTTTCGCTCCGGTCATCTGACGTGTCATCTGCGTGTCTCCGTTTACGACGTCAATTCTATCTGAAACAAAAAAGCCCCCGATCTTCTCGGGGGCGCATGGGGTACCGTTATGGTGTCCGTTACCGGCCCATGCGCCATTTCTCCACGACTAGTACGACCGACTGGTCCATAGGGGCTCTCCGTTTGCTGCGCCCTGATTAAAAGCGCCTAAAACCGAGGTCAACCGCATTTGTAGGAAATTTCGCTGGAATGGGCATGTTTGAAATAAAATTATTGCGAAGGGTCAGAGTCCGTGACCTGTCCCTTGCAGAACCCCGTGTTCCAAAGCATAGCGCGTGAGCCCCGCCGTCGAGCTGATCCCCAGCTTGCGCTTGATGTTCTTGCGGTGGGTTTCGACCGTCCGGACCGAGATGTCCAGTTCCGCCGCGACCTCTTTGTTCGATTTCCCCTGAGCCAGCTGCAACAGCACCGTTTGCTCGCGCGAGGTCAGGGGTTCACGGTCGCCGGTTTCCTCTGGGGTCAGGGATCCGCGCGCGCCGGTGCACAGGTAGCGTTCGCCGCGCATGACGGCGTCGATGGCGGTCTTGATCTCTTCGGTGGGGACATCTTTCAGAACATAGCCGCGGGCCCCGTGGGACAGGGCGCTGCTGATGTATTCGGGCGTGTCGTGCATGGACAGGATCAGGATGCGGGTGTCGGGGCGGCGCTCGAGGATGATCTCGGTCGCGGTCAGGCCACCCACGCCGGGCATGTTCAGGTCCAACAGGATTACATCGGGGTCCAGAGTTTCGAACTGGTCAATGGCGTCCTGACCATTGCCCAACACGCCGACGACCTGAATATCGTCGTAGCCTTCCAGAATGGCCTCGATCCCGTCGGCGACCATGGGGTGGTCATCCACGATCAGGATACGGATGGGGGACTGGGTCATTCCTGTGCCTCCTTGGCCAATTTGCTCTTGCCCGAGGTACTGCCGGTTTCCGGCGGCAACAAGTGGGTGAGGGGGACAGAGGCCGTAATCCGCGTGCCCGCGCGGCTGGACTGAATGGAAATTGACCCTTCCAGCTGTTCGACCCGTTCCTGCATGTTGCGCAGGCCAAGGCCCTGACGCGGGCTGGCATGGCGCGCGGTTTCAAACCCGTGGCCGTTGTCGGAAATGGTCATGGTCGCGCCGCTGCGGTGGCCACGCAGGTCGATGGTGACCTCGGTGGCGCCTGCGTGGCGCTCGACGTTAGTCAGGGCTTCTTGGGCGATCCGATAGAGGGCGATCTTGGCGTCCTGATCCAGACGGTTGCGGAACACCACGGTCGAGAATTTGGTCTCGATCCCCGTGCGGGTGCTGAAGTCATCGGTCAGCGCCTTGAGCGCCGGCCCAAGGCCCAGATCGTCCAGCACGCCGGGGCGCAGGTCGCGGCTGATGCGCCGGACCTCCTGGATCGCGCCGGACAGGCTGTCGATGCCGCGGTCCATCGCCTCGGGGGCGCGGGGGTCGTTGTTGGCGAACCGCTTCTTGGCCAGTTCCAGCCCGTAGCGGACGCCGACCAGGATTTGGCTGATACTGTCGTGCAACTCGCGGGCCACGCGGCCGCGTTCCTCTTCCTGCGCATCGAACACACGCTGGGTCAGGCTTTTGAGCTTGGCATCGGCCAAACGGCGTTCGCGCACGTTGATCAGCATCCCCGTGCCAAACACCAGCAGCAATGAGGCCAAGGTAATCCCGCCGATATAGATGAACGTCCGCCGCACGCGGGCCTCGACCTCGGAGCGCGAGGCGGCCACGGTCTTGATCACGTCATCCACAAAAACGCCGGTCCCGACGGCCCACCGCCAACTGGGGAAACTGGTCACATAGGTGATCATCTGGGCCTCTTGGCCGGTGCTGGGCTTGGGCCACAGATAGGTGTGATAGCCACCACCGGAACGGGCAATCCGAATCAGTTCGTCTACCACAGGCGTGCCCTCCGAATCGCTCAGGCCCATCCAGTTCTGGTTAATCATGTCCGTCTGGCGCGGGCTAACGAGGTTCGTTCCGTCATAATCGTAGACAAAAAAGAACCCTTCGGAGCCGTAAATCATCGCCGCCAAAATCTGCATGACCTTGCGTTTTGCGGTCTCGTCATCGGGGGCGGCGTTCCCGTAAATGTAGTAGAAACTGTTCCGCGCCAGCGTGACGTAGTTCTTAAGCTCTTGCTTTTTAACGTTAATAAGCTGCGCCTCTAGGGTGCGCACTTCGCGCTCGGCCAGCTCGCGCGATTGCAGCGCCACAATGACCGAGATTGCCGCCACCGCCCCGATCAGGGGCAGCGTCGCCAGCAGGAAAAGTTTCTGCCCATAACTGAGGTGAAAGCGCGTAAGAATCCGTTTCATGGATTTGATTCGGTCATGGGTCAGGTCCAAGATCAAGCGGGGGCGGACAGGAAAGTTGCGCGAACCGGAGCTTTTTATTGCGAAAAAGTCCCTGATTTTGGTCAAGAAATCTATCCAGATAGAGCAAACTACGTAGAACTTGGTATTTGCCAATCGGCAATCCGTCGCTAGGGTTCCCCCACCTGATAACGATCCGCCCGCCGAAAGGCCGGGCAATAATTGGGAGGAGAGACCATATGGATCGTCGTTCTTTTCTGAAGACCTCGGCACTTGGCGGTACTGCGGCTGCGGCAACCTCGCTGGCAGCACCCGCAATTGCGCAGGGCAACCGTACTCTGACCATGGTGACCTCGGTTCCCCATGGCTTCGCGGTGTTCGATGACGCGGCCGTGTACTTCAACAACGTCGTCAGCGCGATGACCGATGGCCAGATCACCATCGACAAGAAAGCAGCGGGCGAACTGGTTGGCGGCTTCGAAGTGTTCGACGCCGTATCGTCGGGTCAGGCCGACATGTACCACTCGGCAGATTACTACTTTGGCGGCCAGCACCCCGGCTACTACTACTATACCTCGGTTCCGTTCGGCGCGACCGCGCAGGAACTGTCGACCTGGATGTACCACGGCGGCGGTCAGGAACTGTACGACCAGCTGGGTGAAATCTTTGGCCTGAAGTCGTTCCACGCAGGTTCGACCGGCATGCAGCCCGGCGGCTGGTTCCGCAAGGAAATCCGTTCGGCAGACGACTTCAACGGTCTGAAGTTCCGTATGCCCGGCATCGGTGGCCGCGCTCTGGGTCTGACCGGCGCATCGGTCCAGTCGATCCCTGGCGGCGAAATCTATCAGGCGCTGGCTTCGGGCGCGATCGACGGTGCCGAGTGGATCGGTCCCTTCGCGGACGAACGTCTGGGCTTCCAGGAAGTCTGTAACTTCTACTACACCTCGGGCTTCCACGAGCCGGGTTCGGCCCTGTCGGTTGCGTTCAACCGCGACATCTGGGACAGCCTTACCCCCTCGCAGCAGGCGATCATGGAAACCGCAGCCAAGGCCGCGACCGCACACAGCCTGACCCAGGGTATCGCGAACAACGCAGCCGCGCTGAAGCGTATCCAGAGCCAGGGCGTCAAGCTGATGGAATTCACCGACGACGTTTGGGACCTGTTCGGCACCGCATCGCTGAAAGCCATGGACGAATTCATGGACGATCCGATGTACGCCGAAATCCGTGCCAGCTTCGAAGCCTCGATGAAGTCGAGCTCGGAATGGCTGCAGCGCGCAGACAACGCATACGTTCAGCAGCGTGACCGCGTTCTGAACCGCGGCTAATCACAGCCGTTGCATACCGGGGCACCGCCGTCGTGCGGTGCCCTAATTTCGTGCGGAGGGGATCCGCAAAAATAGCCCGCGTTCAGGCGGGAAATCGGGGACATCATGGAACAGGAAAGCATCGGGCTGGGGGGCGCCTTGCTCTCGGTGTGGGACGGCCTTGTCTGGGCATTGTCCAACATCGCAATGGCCTTCTACAATTTCTTCTATGCTGTGTCGCATCCCGGCCTTTGGCTGGACTGGTCGAACAAAGAGTCGCTTGTGCGCTTTGTTTACTACGGCGGCTCGGTTGAATTTTTCTTTGTCATCTTCACGACCTTCCTGCTGCTGACAGCCATCGGCGTGTGGAAGAACAACTTCATGTGGGCCTGCGTACGCGGGCTCGAGGCGTTTGCGAACGCGGCGGGCCGGTTTGCGGCTTGGGCCGGTCTGATCATGGTTCTCCAGCAGACGGTCATCGTGTTGATGCAGCGTATCTTTGCCCGCCCCGATGTGGTGCTGGGTTTCGGCATTCCGATCGGCTTTGACGTCAGCTGGTGGTCCGAGGAACTGAAGCTGTGGAACGCCATCGTGGTTGCGATGTGCGTCAGCTACACCTTTGTTCAGGGCGGCCACGTGCGCGTTGACCTGATCTATGCGTCGGTCAGCCACCGCACCCAGCGCGTGATGGATATGGTCGGTACCATGATCTTCATGATGCCGCTGGCCACCATCATCTGGATGTACGGCTGGTTCTTCCTGTGGCGCCACCTGATCGTGCCCAAGCCCTCGGCTTCGGACCAGTTGGACCGCATGGTGATGAAAGCCCGCGCCCTGCGCTGGAACGTGGAAACCATCGGTTTCTCGGCCAACGGCTTTACCGGCTACTTCCTGTTCAAAATCCTGCTCGTGACCTTCGCTGGTATGGTGTTCCTCCATGCCTGCGCGTTCTTCTGGCGTTCCTATCTGGAATTCAAAGAGGGCCCGGACTCTGCCGGCCGCTTTGTAGACCGCGATACGCTGGGTGAAGGCGAAGAAGCCTACGAAGGCACCCATTAACTCAAGGCGGATATGACATGCTATTCGGACTAGACGGCGTAGAGATCGGCCTGATCATCGTCTTTTTGTGCCTGTTCTCGGGCATCCTGTCGGGCTTTCCTGTTGCGTTCGCCATTGGCGGGGCAGGGGCGATTGCCTTTGGTATTATTGCGGCGCTGGACAGCGCAGGCCTGCTGATCCATCAGGCCATCGACACCGGCTCTGACGCCTATCGGGCGCTCGTGGCCAGCGGGGTCAAAGAGGAAATCATCTCGATCTTCCGATACCCCGAGTTGCCAAGGATCCCAGAACACGTGTTCGCCCAAGGTTGGGAAACCGCGCTGGACCGCAACGTTTCGTTCATCGTGAACCGCATCAACGAGCGCGTTCTGGCAGGCCAGTCGATCGAGACCCTGCTTGCCGTTCTGATGTTTGTTCTGATGGGCATCACGCTGGAACGTTCCAAGATCGCGAACGACCTCTTGACCACCATGGCCAAGGTTTTCGGACCTCTGCCCGGCGGTCTGGCGGTGTCGGTTGTGGTTGTGGGCGCGTTCCTTGCGGCATCGACCGGTATCGTGGGCGCGACCGTTGTGACCATGGGCCTCTTGTCGCTGCCGACCATGCTGCGCAACAACTACTCGCCTGAACTGTCGACCGGTGTGATCGCCGCGTCCGGTACTCTGGGCCAGATCATTCCTCCGTCGATCGTGATCGTTCTGCTGGGGACGCTGGCCGGTGACCTGTACTCGACCGCTCAGGAAGAGCGCGCACGTGCGCTGGGGTGCTCGGACGCGCTGACCTATCTGGGTGAGCCTGCGGTTCTGTCGGTCGGTACCCTGTTCCAGGCGGCGCTGCTGCCCGGTATCCTGCTGGCGCTGCTTTATGGTCTGTACTCGTTCGGTTACGCGCTGCTTTACCCCAGCCGTGCCCCTGCGGTGCAGTTCGCAGAAAGCCACTCGACCGAGGTGATCACCCGCCGCGAAGGTCTGACCTGGCTTCTGGGTCTGCCCGTTGCGCTGATTGCCGGTATGCTGTTCCTCGGCCAGATGAATATCGTTGGCTCGCAGGACGTGACCGTTGACAGCTTTAGCGACGCCGGTATCGCAGCCAGCCTGCGCACCAATGTCAGCCCGGAATGTCAGGCCTCGATGATCGAACTGCACGGCCAAGAGGCTTGGGATACCGCGGTTGCGGAAAACCAGGCGATTGCCGATGCGGGCGGTCTGCAGGAAAGCGTCCGTCTGACCCCCGAAGAGATCGAAGCCGCCCGTGCCGAGAAGGTTGCCGCTGCGGCGCCCATCGGGACCGGTGTGTCGATCATGGTGATCATGCTGGGGATCGTTCTGCTGATGGCACGGGGAATCGCCCCCAGCCAGGACCCCCGTCCGCTGCTGATTGGTGGCGTCGGTCTGATCCTGGCGCTGCTGGCGGATATCGTGCTGATCAACCCGCTGACCAGCTCGACCATGACCTTTGCGATCATGGCGATCCCTGTGGGTATCACCCTGTGGTCGATGAAGGCCGCCGCCGCCCGTCTGGGCCAGAACGAACTGATCCGCGTGGTCTTCCCGCCGCTGGTTCTGATCGTGGCGGTTCTGGGCTCGATCCTTGGCGGGATCACCAACCCCACTCCGGCGGCTGCGCTGGGTGCTGTGGGCGCGGTGATGCTGGCGGCCTATCGCAAGCTGCAGGACGAGGAAAAGTCGGGCAAGGTCATCATCAACTCGACCTTCGCCATGCTGATCCTGCTGATCCTGGGCATCAACTTTGACCTGCGTATCAACACCGAGAGCGTCAGCGCCGAAACCTGGGGTGCGTTCACTCTGGCTTATGCGGCCTACCTCTATATCGTTTTCGGTGTGGGTTATGCCTGCTGGACCCTGTTCCGCTCGGGCGTTCTGGGGCCGGTCATCCGCGAGACGGCCAAAGTGACCAGCATGGTGTTCACCATTCTGATCGGCTCGCAGCTCTTGAACCTTGTCGTCATTTCGTTCGGCGGCGAGCACTACATCCAGATGTTCCTCAAGAGCTTCGACAACGAGTTCACCGTCTTCTTGCTGGTGATGCTGGTTCTCTTTGTTCTGGGCTTTGTTCTCGACTTCCTCGAGATCATCTACATCGTGGTGCCGATCGTGGGTCCGGTGATCTATGGCGGGTCGTTTGACCCCAAGTGGGTGACCATCATGATTGCGGTGAACCTGCAGACCTCGTTCCTGACCCCGCCGTTCGGTTTCGCGCTGTTCTATCTGCGCGGCGTGGCCCCGCGCGAGGTGACGACCGGCCATATCTACCGCGGTGTGGCGCCGTTCGTGCTGATCCAGGTTTTGGGCATTGCCATCCTGTGGCTGTTCCCGGGCATCGTGACCATCGTGCCGGATCTGATGCCGAAGTAAGGCATCCGAGAAATCTCAAAGAAAAGGCCCCGTCAGTGCGGGGCCTTTTTCGTTGGGAATTTGGGTATTTTTACCAAGATGAAGGGAGGGGGCGTGTTAGCGACCGACGGCCCGCACGTTTGGCAGGATCAGGTTCGACACTTGCTCCGAGATCGGTTCGGTCGACAGGGGGTGCAGGTCCACCGAGTATTCGTCAGGGGTGGTCATCGGCTCCCATGCGCCGTGGCGGAACAGCTCGATCCCGCTGAAGCCTGCCTTGTAGTTCATCTTGGGCGAACCGGGGACCCAGTAGCCCAAGTAGACAAAGGGCAGGTCCATTTCCTGTGCCAGCCGGATGTGGTCGAGGATCAGGAAGGTGCCAAGGCTGCGGTTGCGCAGTTCGGGTTTGTAGAAGCTGTAGACCATGCTCAGGCCGTCTTGCAGAACATCGGTCAGGCAAACGGCGGTCAGCGGATCATCGGTGGTGGCCACGTCGGTGTATTCGATCACGCGGGTTTTGACCGGCGTTTCCTCGATCATGGCGGCGAATTCGAAGA
The DNA here is from genome assembly GCF_013377535.1 of Donghicola mangrovi. Classification (GTDB taxonomy): domain Bacteria; phylum Pseudomonadota; class Alphaproteobacteria; order Rhodobacterales; family Rhodobacteraceae; genus Donghicola; species Donghicola mangrovi. The sequence goes on from NZ_JABCJE010000003.1 coordinate 416,229, forward strand.
TGTCCATGTCGGCCATGCCGCCATCGGCGTGACGGGCCTCGAGGTAGCGGCGGAACAGGTCGAACTGTTCTTCGGTGGCCCAAGGGCTGCGGACCTCGCGTTCCAGCGTGTTGTTGCGGCGCAGGGTTTTGGACTGGGTTTTATTGGGGGCAAAGTCGCTGACACGAATGCGGGCCGACAGGCACCCGGCGCAGTCCGAACAGGACGGGCGGTACAGCACATTCTGCGAGCGGCGGAACCCCTGCTGCGACAAGGCGTCGTTCAGGCCGGTGGCGCTGTCCCCCTGCAAAGCAGTGAACAGTTTGCGTTCCATCCGGTTCGGCAGATAGGGACAGCCCTGCGGGGCCGTCACATAAAACTGGGGGGTCAGCGGGGGTGTATGGCGCATGTGTGTCACTTTGATGTTCGCCTAGGACGATAGCAACGCCGCCCCCTTACGCCAAGGGGGCAGTCAAATAGGTGACACAAACGTCAGTATAGCGTCATCTTGTTCATAGGAACGGTTCCCATGATATGGTCGGTAAGGCCTTGTCTCCGCGCTGAGGTCAACATCAGGACAATCGATACAATCTGTAGCGGAAAGACGGCCAGCGACACAGAATAGCCCAGCGTGTGCAAAAAGGCGGTGGGCAGATCAAAGCGGTGACCCTGCATCGTGCGCAGTTCCATCGACATCAAACGCATACCCCATGTTGCAGAACCGGTCGCCAGAGTGACTGTTCTATAGGCAAATCCGACCACCATCATCAGCATCGGAAAGAAGAAGATGCCCGCAAAGAAGGTGAACGGCAGGACCAGCGCCGACATCAGGGCGACGATCACCATGTCCACCAGCCACGCCAGCAGGCGCTTGGTGGGGGTGTCCGCGTACAGTTCTTCGTGGCGGTCAGGATCGGGCAGTAGGTCGAAATAGCTCATTGTCAGGGACCGGTGGGGCAGAGGAGGGGAAGGAGGGCCCGCCGGAGCGGGCGGACCCTTTCTATCGGATCAGGCGTTCGGAGTCTCGGTTTCGGTGGCCGATTTACCGCGTTCGTCCATGAAGCGGTCGAACTCTGCCTTGTCCTTGGCATCACGCAGGCGCTTGAGGAAGGTTTCAAAGGCTTCCTGTTCGTCTTCGAGGCGGCGCAGGGTGTCGGCCTTGTAGGCGTCGAATGCGCTGTTACCCGACGAGCGGAATTGCGAACCAAAGCGGCGTTTGTGGCTGCAGCAGGACGATTTGAACATTTTCTTACTCCAGATCATGTAGGCGAGAAGGGCAAGGCCAACGGGCCAGAAGAAGATAAAGGACAGGACCATCGCGGCGATCCATGCGCCCTTGCCGCGGGCATCAAGCCACGCTTCGGTGCGCGAGAACCAACCTTGGCGGTGGTGGGGAATGGGGTCAGCAAAAGTAGACATCGGGTGCTCCGTTCAGGGTGAATGTGAATGCTTTTCACATTGCAAGAGATCGTGATGGAGCAGTCCCCTTACAAGGGGCAATGTGAAAACTTTTTACATTATTTGGGTTATTCCGTGAAATCAGCCACTTGGGCACCGCTCAGGGGCCCTAGGTCCGCGGGTTTCAGCGAAAAGATGTGCCGCGGGGTGCCCGCTGCGGCCCAGATCAGGTCGAATTCCAGCAAGCGCGGGTCCAGAAAAGCACGGATCGGGTTCAGGTGCCCCACGGGCGACACGCCCCCGATGGCAAAGCCGGTCTGGCTGCGGATCAGGTCCGCGTCGGCCTTACCCAAAGGCTCACCCGCCAGGGCGCTGGCTTTGTCGGCGCAGACCTTGTTGCCGCCTGCGGTCAGGAACAGGATCGCCTCGCCGCTGGTTTCCCCGCGAAAGATGATCGACTTGGCGATCTGGTCCACGTGGCAGCTGGCGGCGGTTGCGGCCTGTTCGGCGGTGCGGCTCTCTCCGGCTTCCATGATTTCGGGCTCGAATCCGGCGTCGATCAGGGCTTGGCGGACGCGCTTCAGACTCTTGCTCATGGGGGTCTCCGGATTTGATCTGGGGCATTGACGGGCCGTCGGGACGAACCCAAACATGCGTCATGACATTCGCATCCCGTATGACCCGCACGCCTCGTCCTTTCAATCCCGAACGTGGAGCCGAAGGGGCAGCCCTGTTCCCCATGCTGGCCCCCGAACTGCGTGGGTTGATGGAAGGGACCGCAGGGTGCAGCCCCTATTTGCGCGGGCTGATGGCGGTGGAAACCGGTTGGATCGCCGCTGCAATGGATGACCCCGAAGGGGCCTTGGCCGGTGAATTCGCACGCCTGCGGGCGACCGCCCCCGATGAGCGTCCTACCGCGCTGCGCCAAGGGAAACGGCGCGTGGCCCTCTTGACCGCGCTGGCCGATCTGGCGGGCGTCTGGCGGCTGGAGCAGGTGACCGGCGCGCTGACTGACTTTGGCGCGTTGGCCACCCATCTGGCGATGACTGCCTGTGTGGGGGCGGAAATCCGGCGCGGCAAGCTGCCCGGCATGACCGAGGATGACATCGAAACCGCAGGGGGGATGGTTGCCCTTGCCATGGGTAAGATGGGCGCGGGCGAGCTGAACTATAGCTCGGACATCGACCTGATTTGCCTGTTCGACGAGACGAAATATTCCCGCGACGACTATCTGGACGCTCGCGCATCTTTGATCAGAGCGACGCGCAAAATGTGTGCGATGCTGTCGGACATCACCGCCGAGGGCTACGTCTTTCGCACCGATCTGCGCCTGCGTCCCGATTCGGGGGTCACGCCGGTTTGTATGCCGATGGAGGCCGCCGAGCGGTATTACGAGAGCCTCGGCCGCACATGGGAGCGCGCCGCCTATATCAAGGCTTACCCCTGCGCGGGCGATATCGAGGCGGGTCTCGGGTTCCTGAAAACGATGGCGCCGTTCGTGTGGCGCAAGCATCTGGACTTTGCCGCCATTCAGGACGCCCACGATATGCGGCTGGCGATCCGCAATCACAAAGGGCTGCACGGCCCCGTCTGCCTGCCCGGACACAATATGAAACTGGGGCGTGGCGGCATCCGCGAGATCGAGTTCTTTACCCAGACCCGCCAGTTGATTGCGGGCGGACGCGACCCTGATCTGCGGGTGCGCGGCACCGTGCCCGGCCTGAACGTGCTGGCCGCCAAGGGCTGGATCACCCCCGAGGTCGCCCAAACCCTGACCGACCACTACCGCGCCCACCGCGAGGTCGAGCATCGCCTGCAAATGGTGAACGACGCGCAGACCCACAGCCTGCCCACCGCGCCCGAGGAAATGACCCGCATCGCGATGATGATGGACATGGATCAGGCGGACTTCGAGGCGGACGTGCGCAGCCGCCTTGCTGCGGTGCACGAGTTGACCGAGGATTTCTTTGCTCCCGACGCCCCCGCCAAACCCTGCGAGCAGGTCGCCGAACTGGACCAGCAGGTCGTCGAGCGCTGGAAAACCTATCCCGCCCTTCGGTCGGCCCGCGCGGTCGAGATTTTCAATCGCCTGAAGCCCGAGATCCTGACCAAGCTGACCGCCGCCCCCAAACCCGAAGAGGCGCTGATCGCCTTTGACGGATTTTTGGCAGGTCTGCCTGCGGGGGTGCAGCTGTTTTCCCTGTTCGAGGCGAACCCCCAACTGGTGGACCTGATCGTCGATATCGCCAGCACGGCGCAGGCTTTGGCCCGCTATCTGTCGCGGAACGCGGCGGTGCTGGACGGGGTGATCGGGGGCAGTTTCTTTGCCCCTTGGCCGGGGCGCGAGGCGCTGATCGCCGAACTCTCCGCGCGGCTCGAGCAAGAGGGCGATTACGAGCGCCAACTCGACACCACCCGCCGCTGGGCCAAGGAATGGCACTTCCGCGTGGGTGTTCACCTGCTGCGCGGCCTGATCACCGCCGAGGAAGCGGGCCGCGAATATGCCGATCTGGCGGCTGCGACTTTGGCCGGATTGTTCCCAGCCGTGCAGATCGAATTTGCCCGCAAGCACGGCCCCGCGCCGGGGCGGGGGGCGGCGGTTCTGGGGATGGGCAGTCTTGGTGCCTGTATGCAGACGGCGACCTCTGATCTGGATGTGATCGTGATCTATGACCCATTGGGGGTTGAGGAATCCGACGGCAAGCGCCCCTTGCATGTGCGCACCTATTTCGCCCGTCTGACGCAGGCTTTGGTGACGGCGATGACCGCGCCCATGGCCGAAGGGCGCCTCTATGAGATGGACATGCGCCTGCGCCCCTCGGGCAATCAGGGGCCGGTGGCCACCAGTTGGGACGCTTTCCAAGCCTATCAGGAGACCGAGGCCTGGACGTGGGAGCACCTAGCCCTGACCCGCGCCGCGGTGGTGATCGGCCAGCCCGATCTGGCTGCCGACATCGAAACTTTCCGCCAGACCCTGATCCAGCGAGAGCGGTCCGAGGGCAAGGTCCTGCGTGATGTGGCCGATATGCGCGCCCGCATCCGCGCCGCCAAAACCCCCGCCAGCGTGTGGGACGTCAAGGCGGGCGATGGCCGGATGCAGGACATCGAACTCTTTGCCCAAGCGGCTGCCCTGATGGCCGGCCTGCCGGACCGCAGCGTGATGGCGGGCCTTCAGGCGGCCCAGTCGCTGGCTTGGATCAGCCCGGAGGTCGCCGCGCAGATCGCAGATTTCTACCGCCAGCTCTGGCAGGTCCAGATATCCTCGCGCCTCTTGGGCGAGGGGCCGATCAACCCTGACACCATCGGCAGCGGTGGGGCAGGCTTCTTGCTGCGTGTCTGTAACGCCGAAAATATGCCGCAACTGGAACAGCGCCTGCTTCAGGGCTATGTGTTTGCTACGGAACAGATCGAAAGCGTTCTGACCGCCCGAGCAGAGGAAACACCGGATGAACACAGTGAAGGATCCCCATGACCCCAAAGGCCTGATCCGCGAGGCCTACCGGATCGACGGGATCACCCTTGGCGAATGCCGCAGCATCTTTTTGGATTGGGCGCTGAGCGTTCCGGGCGATGACCTGCACGCGGATCTGGCGGCGCTGCTGGCGGTCTATGGCGGCGACGAAAACCACCCCATGACCACCGTCTTGAACGAAGGGCTGGCCAACACCGACCGCCCGCGCAGACGTGGGGGATGGCGGTCGCGGCCCCGCGATATGGAATAAGGCGGAACAAGAAACGCGGCCCTGATCGGGGCCGCGTTCTGCATCTCAGGGGCTGACCTTGGATCAGCGGGCCAGCTGAGCGGCCTCTTGCGCCAGGGCGACAATGCCGTCCCAATCGCCAGCAATCATCATCTCTTTGGGGGCGACCCAGCTGCCGCCAACGCAGACGGTGTTCGACAGCGACAGATAGTCGGGGGCGTTCTTCAGGCTAACACCGCCGGTCGGGCAGAAGGTGACCTGCGGGATCGGCGCACCGATGGCCTTCAGTGCCTTGGCGCCGCCATTGGCCTCGGCGGGGAAAAACTTCTGAACGGTGTAGCCGCGCTCGAGCAGAGCCATCGCCTCGGACGCGGTGGCCGCACCGGGCAGCAAGGGCAGGTCCGCCGCTTCGCAGGCGCTTAGCAGAGTGTCGGTGGCGCCGGGCGACACACCGAACAATGCGCCAGCCTCTTTGGCGGCGGCAACATCGGCGGGGGTCAGCAAGGTGCCCGCACCAACAATCCCGCCTTCGACCTTGGCCATCTCGCGGATGGCGTCCAGCGCGATCGGGGTGCGCAGGGTGACTTCCAGAACCGGCAGGCCACCCTTGACCAAGGCTTCGGCCAGCGGGCGCGCGTGGGCCAGCTCGTCGATCACAAGAACGGGGATCACGGGCGCCTTGCGGCAGATTTCGAGAGATTTAGCGCTGGCTTCTGCGGGGGTCATTCATCAGTCCTCGGTGTCGAAATCGGTTGGGTTTGTTGCCTCCGGCGGGAGTATTTTCCGCAAAAAGAAGTCTGAACTTGCGCTTCTTCTTGCTTCAAATACTCAAAATCCGGAGGCCGAAGTCAGTGGTGTCATACAACAACCGCAGCGCCATTCGAAGCAAGGCCCACGTTCTGGCGGAATGCTTCGAAGAGTTCGCGGCCGATGCCGGATTTGTTCGGGGTCAGGTCGGCGACTGCCGGCGTGCGGCCGGCAAAATCGGGGGCGAGGTTCTCGATCACACCGGTTTTTGCATCGACGCGCAGCAGGTCACCGTCCTGAACACGGGCGAGGGGGCCGCCAAGCGCCGCTTCAGGGCTGACGTGGATCGCGGCAGGAACCTTGCCCGATGCGCCCGACATGCGGCCATCGGTGACCAGAGCGACCTTCAGTCCGCGGTCCTGTAGAACCGCGAGGGTCGGGGTCAGGCTGTGCAGTTCCGGCATGCCGTTGGCCTGTGGGCCCTGGAAGCGGACGACGACGATGGTGTCCTCGGTGAACTCGCCGTTCTGGAAGGCCTTTTTCACATCGGCCTGATCTTCGAACACGCGGGCTTTGGCTTCGATCACGTGACGCTCAGGGGCGACGGCCGAGACCTTCATGATGCCGGTGCCAAGGTTCCCTGCCAGCTGGCGCAGACCGCCGGTGGGCTGGAATGCATCGGTGGCGGGGCGCAGGATCTTGTCGTTCTGGGTTTCCTTGGGGCCTTCGACCCAAGTCAGCGCGTTGTCGATCAGCTTGGGCTCTTCGGTGTAGCGGGCCAGACCCTGACCGGCGATGGTCTGGGTGTCATCATGAAGGAGACCTGCATCCAGAAGTTCGCCGATCATGTAGCCAAGGCCACCAGCGGCGTGGAAGTGGTTCACATCGGCCAGACCGTTGGGATACACTTTGGCCATCAGCGGCACGACCGAAGACAGCTGATCGAAATCTTCCAGCGTCAGCTCGACGCCAGCGGCGCGGGCCATGGCGGGCAGGTGCAGCACAAGGTTGGTCGAGCCGCCAGTTGCCATCAGACCGACCACACCGTTCACAAAGGCACGCTCGTCCAGCACGTCACAGACGGGGGTGTATTCGTTACCCAGTTGGGTGATGGCTGCGGCGCGTTCAACGCCCGCCACGGTCAGCGCATCGCGCAGGGGGGTGTTCGGGTTGATAAAGGAGCTGCCCGGCATGTGCAGGCCCATGAACTCCATCAGCATCTGGTTGGTGTTTGCAGTCCCGTAGAACGTGCAGGTGCCCGGCCCGTGATAGGAGGCCATCTCGGCGGCCATCAGCTCTTCGCGGCCAACCTCGCCGGTGGCGAATTTTTGACGGACTTTGGCCTTTTCGTCGTTGGGTAGGCCGCTGGTCATGGGGCCCGTGGGCAGGAAGATGCCGGGGATATGGCCAAAGGTCGCCGCGGCGATGATCAGACCGGGAACGATCTTGTCGCAGACGCCAAGGTAGAGCGCCGCGTCGAAGGTGTTGTGCGAGAGGCCCACGCCCGCCGCCAGCGCGATCACATCACGCGAGAACAGCGACAGTTCCATGCCGGTCTGGCCTTGGGTCACGCCATCGCACATGGCAGGTACGCCGCCAGCGACCTGAGCGGTCGCGCCGACCTTGCGGGCGGTTTGGCGGATCAACTCGGGGTAACGCTCATAGGGCTGGTGCGCCGAGAGCATGTCGTTATAAGCGGTGATCACACCGATGTTGGGCGCACGGCCAGCGGCCAGCGCGTCCTTGTCCTGACCCATCGCGGCATAGGCGTGTGCCTGGTTGCCGCATGCCAGATGCCCGCGTGCGGGGCCCTGATCGGCGGCGCGCTTCATCTGGTCCATGTACCGCGCACGGCGCTGGGCCGAGCGGTCGCGGATGCGCTGGGTGACTTCGTGGATCGTATTATTGAGGGGCATGGGTAGCTCCTTTGGCGTCCTGTTGGCCGCTCTATAACAGGTACGGTTAGCGCTAACAAGGTTGGCTGTATGAAACCTTCGTGCAGATTGATCTTTTACGAACCCATATTCGGGAGTAGAGGGCGCATATGACCCAATCGTACCCCACAATCCGCCTGAAGCCCAACGCCGAAGCCCGCGCCATCCGCCACGGCTTCCCTTGGGTTTATGACAATGAACTGGTGACCGACCGCCGCACCCGCAATATCGAAGCGGGCGCGCTGGCTGTGCTCGAGGATGCAGATCGCACCCCCATGGGCCTTGTGACCGTGAACCCCAACTCGCGCATCATGGCGCGGATGCTGGATCGCGACACCACGGCACAGGTGGACAAGGCGTGGTTTGCCGCCCGTCTGAAGCGGGCGCTGGATCACCGCGCGCGTCTGTACAAAGACCCGTTCTATCGTCTGGTCCACGCCGAAGCCGACGGCCTGCCCGGTGTGGTGATCGACCGTTTCGGCGATCTGGCGGTTGTGCAGCCGAACGCCGCTTGGGCGGATCAACGCTTTGCCGATCTGGCGCAGGCGCTGGTGGACGTGACCGGTGTGACCACCGTGATCAAGAACGGTACGGGCCGCGCGCGTACTCTGGAAGGGCTGGACGAAGTGACCGAGGTCACCATCGGCACCGCCCCCGAGGCACCGATCCACGTTCCCATGAACGGCGCGACCTATATGGCCGACGTTGTGGGCGGGCAGAAAACCGGTCTGTTCTATGACCAGCGTCCGAACCACGCTTTCGCCGCGCAACTGGCGAACGGTAGCCGCGTGCTGGACGTGTTCAGCCATGTGGGCGGCTTTGGTCTGGCGATGCTGGCTGGCGGTGCGACCTCGGCTCTGGCGGTAGATGGCTCTGCCCCCGCGCTGGAACTGGCCGAGCAGGGCGCAGCCGTTTCGGGCTTTGGCGATCGCTTCACCACCCGCAAGGGCGATGCCTTCGCAACGCTCGAGGCGCTGGCCGAAGAAGGCGAGATGTTCGACGTGGTCATCTGTGACCCGCCCGCTTTCGCTCCCTCGAAAAAGGCGCTGGATGCCGGTCTGCGGGCCTATGAACGCGTGGCCCGTCTGGCGGCGCCGCTGGTCAAAGAGGGTGGCTATATCGGTCTGTGCTCTTGCTCGCACGCGGCGGATTTGACCAAGTTCCGCGCCGCCTGTACCCGCGGCATCGGTCGGGCAGGGCGCAATGGCCAGCTTATCTATACCGGCTACGCTGGTCCCGATCACCCGCTGCTGCCGCAACTGGCCGAAAGCGGCTACCTCAAAGCGCTGTTCTACCGCGTATGAAGGTCCTGCTCGACGCCTGTGTCCTCTATCCGACGGTGATGAGAGAAGTGCTGATCGGGGCCGCCAAGGCGGGCCTCTATCAGCCGCTCTGGTCCGCACGGATTTTGGAGGAATGGCGTAGGGCAGCCGCCCGTCTGGGCCCTGTTGAGGGGATGCAGGCCGAGGGCGAAATCGTGATGCTGCGGGCGGATTTCCCCGCAGCCACTGTTTCGGGGTTCGAGCAGATCGAGCCCCGTTTGTATTTGCCCGACAGCGGCGATGTGCACGTTCTGGCCGCCGCGATCAAAGGGTCGGCGGATACCATCGTCACCATGAACGCCAAGGATTTCCCCCGCCACACACTGGCCGAAGAGGGGATCCAGCGGCTCGATCCTGACCAGTTCCTGCTGACTTTGCACGACACTGCTCCCGATACCGTGGCGGCACTGGTAGAAACCGTTCGCTCAAACGCGGAGAAGATGGATCACGTTCACCGCGACGCCCGCGCCCTGCTGAAAAAGGCGCGGATGCCCCGTCTGGGCAAACGGCTGGGTTAAAGACGCCACTTCCGCTCGTTTGCCTCGATCGCGGCGATGCGGTCGGGGGTTTTGGGATGGCTCATCAACCATGCGGGCACCACGCCCGAGCGGGCCTGCGACAGGGCCTCTAGTTTGCGGAACATGGATTTCTGGGGCTCGGTCCCAATGCCCGCTTTGACCAGCAAAGCCGAGGCATAGGCGTCGGCCTCGTATTCGTCCCCGCGCGACAGGTGCGCCCCCAACATGCTGGCCAGAAACCCCGCGATATAAACCCCGATCCCCGGCAAAAACCGCGAGAGGATCAGCGCCAGCGCCGTGCGCAGGGCGTTCTGGCTGGTAAAGTCGATCATCCGGCGGCGGGTGTGCCCCAGCGCCACATGCCCCAATTCGTGGGCGATAACGCTGGCCATTTCCTCGGCCGAGACCTGACCGGAACGGTAGCGGTCATAGAAGCCCCGCGTGATGAAAATCCGCCCGTCCGGCGCGGCCAGCCCGTTCACGGCGTCGATGTCGTAGATGTTTACCCGGATCCGCGGAAGTTCCAGCGCGGCGGCCAGCTGGTCACATAGGCGCAGTAGCGTGTTATCGGCCAGTTCACTGGACCGCGCGTCCAGTTCGCGCGCCGTACGCCACGCGCTGAAGTGGTACATGACAAAGCCCGCAAGGGCGGCAAGCAGGATCGGTGTAAATCTGAGCATGCCCTATATGTGGGGCCTGATCAGGCAAAAGAAAAGCGCCCGATGGGAGGGGGATCATCGGGCGCGCTACTGGCGCGAACAGCGCCGCAAAACTGTGGGATGGATCAGGCCAGCTTGGCGTCCATCGTGATCTCTGCCGTGCCGCCCATCAGAAGGCGGGAAATGGGGCAATTTTCCTTGGCCGTGGTGGCAGCGGTGATGAACTCTTCCTCGGTGATGCCGGGGACAGTGCCGGTCACGTCCAGATGGATTTTCTTGACCGCAAAGCCTTCGCCGTCCTTGTCCATCGAGACGGTGGCGGTGGTGGCGATGCTGTCGGGGATTTTCTGGTCAAGGATCATCGACAGCGCCATCGAGAAGCAGGCCGCGTGGGCCGCGCCGATGATCTCTTCGGGGTTGGTGCCGACGCCGTCTTCGAAACGGGTGTTGAAGCCATAGGGCTGATCATCAAGCGCGCCAGATTCGGTGGAAACGTATCCTTTTCCCTCTTTCAGGGAACCGGTCCAGTGGGCAGAGCCTTGCTTGTTGATCATCGTCTTTCTCCGTCGTCATTCACTCGTCAATCTCGAGGGAACAACACGGGAGATGCGGGATGGTTCCCCGAAATTCAGGATTTTTGTCGGCGCGCCCGGCGCAGCAGATACATCCCCAGAAGGGCGGTCATCGCCAGTCCGGTGACAAAGCCGATGGCGTTACTCAGGATCTCGCCCACGGCGCTGAAACTGGTCGAGAAAACATTGCCAAGGCCCACATAGGCGCTGACCCAGATCGCCTCTCCCAATGTGTCCCAGAAGCTGAAGCGCAGCCAGTTCATGCGGGTGGCACCGGCCACCATGTTGACCCACGGGCCAAGGGGCGCAAAGAGCCACGTGCTGAGGAACACGCCGATCCCGCCGTGTTTTTCGACCGTGGTGTGGGCGCGGGTCAGCAGTTTCTGGCGGCTGGCGCTGTTCTTGGTCAGTCGGCCAAGGCCGTCGCCAGCGGTGCGCCCGATGCGGTATCCGCTCTGGTCTCCCAGAACCGCTCCGGCAAAGGCAGCCAGCGCCACTTCCCACAGGACCATGTCACCCACGGCCGCCATAGCACCGCTGGCCAGCATCATCAGCGAGCTGGGGATCGGGATCAGCAGGCAAGACAGATAGCACGACGCAAAGATCACCCAAACGCCGTAGTCTGTGACCAGACCGAACAGGAACTCAGTCATGCTTTTCGCTCTGATGGGCCAGAATGGCGGCGGTCAGGTCGTCGATCAGCACCTGAACCGGCATATCGGCCTGCACGGCAATGCGGTCCAAGGGCTGGGGTTTGCCATCGCCGGTCGCCATGGGGTCAAGGCCGGTGACCTCTTGCATGATGCGGAACATGTCGGGCTTGTCGATGTGCCAGCTGGCGGCGATGTAGCGCGGGGTCATCCACTCTTGCAGGGGCTGGTTCTGCGCGATGGGGGCGTGCCAGAAGTCGCGGGCCTTGGTCACCGTGCGGATGCCAAAGGCCAAGGTCAGGGCCAGCACCACCACGAACAGCAGGCTGACATAGGGGTGGCGGCGCCAAGCAGCCTTGAACCGGTTCATTTGCCAAGCTCCTTCATCCCGCGTTCGATCCCCTCGAGGGTCATGGGCACCATGCGGTCCTCGAAAATCTGGCGGATCATGTGGATGGACTGGGTGTAGGCCCAATAGCGTTCAGGCACAGGGTTGATCCACAGATGTTGCGGCCAGTGCTGACGGGCGCGGCGCAGCCACGTTTCACCGCTTTCCTCGTTCCAGTGCTCGTTTGCACCGCCGGGGATGGCGATCTCGTAGGGGCTCATGCTGGCGTCGCCGACGAAGATGCACTTGTAGTCCGACCCGTAGGTGTTCAGCACCTCATGGGTGGGGATTTGTTCGGTCCAGCGGCGGGCATTGTCGCGCCACACCCCTTCGTACAAGCAGTTGTGGAAGTAGTAGTATTCCAGATGCTTGAACTCGGATCGGGCCGCGCTGAAGAGTTCCTGAACGACCTTCACGTGGTCATCCATCGAGCCGCCCACATCCAGAAACAGCACGACCTTGACCGCATTGCGCCGCTCGGGGCGGGTTTTCACGTCAAGGTAACCGTGTTCGGCGGTGGCGCGGATGGTGCCGTCCAGATCCAGCTCCTCGTGGGCGCCGTCGCGGGCCCAACGGCGCAGGCGCTTCATCGCAACCTTGATGTTGCGGGTGCCCAGTTCGACCGTGTCGTCCAGATTGCGGAACTCGCGCTTGTCCCAAACCTTGACCGCGCGGCGGTGGCGGCTTTCGTCCTGACCGATGCGGACGCCCTCGGGGTTGTAGCCATAGGCGCCATAGGGCGAGGTGCCCGCCGTTCCGACCCATTTGTTCCCGCCCTGATGGCGACCCTTCTGCTCCTCTAGGCGCTTTTTCAGGGTCTCCATCAGCTTGTCGAACCCGCCCATGGCCTCGATCTGCGCCTTTTCCTCTGGGGTCAGGTGCTTTTCGGCCATTTTGCGCAGCCACTCTTCGGGCAGGTCCAGCGCGTCCAGAACGGCATCGTTGGGGATATTCTCGATCCCCTGAAAGCTTTCGCTGAACGCCTGATCAAAGCGGTCCAAATGCCGTTCGTCTTTGACCATCGCGGTGCGGCCAAAGTAATAGAACGCCTCGATGTCATAGGTGGTCAGGCCCTTTTGCATCCCCTCCAGAAACGCCAGATATTCCCGCAAGGTGACGGGAACGCCGCGACGTCGAAGGTTCTCGAAAAAGGGCAGGAACATCGCGTGTCCCCTTAGCCCATGTTGCGCAGCAGGATCACCTGAACCAACAGGCCGAGAATGGCAAAGATCACCGCATAGGTCGCGATGTAGTGGATGATGTCGCTGGTGGCCCCTTTGCGGCGGCTGGCCAGAAGGCCGCCAATGGCGCCGCCAAAGATCATGAAGCCGATTACGAAAAGCATTCTTGCCCCCTTGCGGAAAGTGCTGCGGGCCCTGCGTTTACAGGGCCCGCGCGCATCACAAGGGACTGAAGCCGGTGATCACACGCAGGCGCTGTTTCAGCTCCCGCTCTGATCCAAAGCCGTACCGCGCCCAACCCAGACTGTCCACCCGTGCAGCGCGGGCATCGGTGGCCATTCCGTTGCGCATCAGCGCCTCTGAGCGCAGCAGCATCAGGCTGGACAGAAGGGCGGCGTTCTCCGCACGGATCGCGGCGGCAAGACTGGGTTCGATGTAATCCAGCGCCATCTGCGGGTTGCCGTTGTGCAGGGCATAGGTGGCGATCTTGGAGGCGACCTGTGCACGGTGGATCTCGGTTCCCTGATTGGCCTGATAGTACTGATAGGCGTTCTGGAAGGCCGCAATCGACCGGTCGGGATCACTGCGTTCGGTCAGAAGCCCGATCGCGTACCAGTTAAAGCCCATCCGCACGTCGGTCAGGTGATTGGCCGTGGCGATGCGCAGGGCGGCTTCGGCGGCACTCAGGCGGGCGCTCATGCCGGCACCGGGCCCCATCGCGGTGATCATGTTGTTCCGCCATTGGGTCGGGGTATAGGGCAGCAGCTTGGACGGCGGACGCTGACCGGCAGGGTTCAGGCGGGCCAGAACTTCGGGCAGGCGGTTGGCAACCTCGGGGCGGGTCATGCCGCTGTGCAGTTCGGGCGCATACATCGCCTTGATAACCAGCATGTCAAAGCCCGTCAGCACCGTGTGGATATTGTCATCGTTGAAGATACTATCGGGCAGTCGATAGAGATCGTTCAGCGGGCCGATGGCCTGGGCCAGTTCCTCGTGCAGACAGTCGCGGGTTTCCTGCGGGCTGACATCAGTGGGCACGAAAATGGTGATTCTCTTGCGTTCGCGCATGGCAGACCAGCTGGCCATATTGGTGCGGCGGGCAATGCGGTATTCGGCCAAGGACGACACGTTCGGTGCCACAAAGCACGCGGCTTGCGGCAGTACGCGCTGGATGTCCTTACGTGTAACCGCATTCACGAGGATATTGGCGTCACGCTCATTGGTTTGTGTAATTTTCAAGCCCGCTTCGGTCTGTAAGCGATACAGCAGGCGGCCAAGATCAGTCGTTAGCGTAGGAGACGGATTTCCTCGCACGGCAACGGTGATCGGCCCCTCGAAACGGGTGAAATAGGGTAGGTAGCGACCACTCTCGAGCCGCATGGACAGGTCAAGAATATCGCGCGCGATTTCGGCGTTCGACCGGAACGCAGGTTGCGAGCGCGGGTTCGAGAACACCCGCATCGCGGGCATCTGGGTGTCAGCAGTAAAGGCTCGGGTGGGTTGGTCGTAAGAAGAAATCGTCGGCATACATGCCGATAAAACCAGAAGAACTGGCAAAAGCAGGCGGTGAAGCATCACAAAGAACCCGGGATAAATGGGGTGGGACCTGCCGATATCCGCGAATCGCTCGTGCCGTTTGTTCGCCCTCTAGCGGGGCTTTGAGATATGTGGTCCGCGTCGCTTTGGATTTCGGAAAACACGTCAGCCATCCTTGTTTTTCAGTGCTGACAGGTTTCTCGAACAATGCGGGCCACATGATGCTTTAACTGGGAAAATTGTAAGGCAGGTTAACTATCGTTTCCCTTTTAGCATAAAAGCCAGCCTTTCAAATAGGTGAACGTCCTGCTCGTTCTTCAAAAGTGCACCGTGCAGGCGGGGCAGGGCGTTTTTGCCGTCCCGACGCAGGTCTTCGGGGGACAGATCCTCGGCCAAGAGCAGCTTGAGCCAGTCCAAGACCTCGGAAGTGCTGGGTTTCTTCTTGAGACCGGGGGTTTCACGAATCTCGTAGAATTGGGTCAGGGCTTCGGTCAGGAGGGCTGACTTGATGCCCGGAAAGTGGACATCCACGATTTGCTTCATTGTTTCCGTATCAGGGAAGCTGATGTAGTGGAAAAAGCACCGGCGCAGGAAGGCATCGGGCAATTCCTTTTCATTGTTGGACGTAATGATGACGATGGGCCGCTGTTTTGCCTTAATCGTCTCGCCGGTCTCGTAAACAAAGAACTCCATCTTATCGAGTTCCTGCAAAAGGTCGTTGGGGAACTCAATGTCGGCTTTGTCGATCTCGTCGATCAGCAGGACAACTTTGCCGTCCGCGTCAAACGCCTGCCACAGTTTTCCCTTACGAATATAGTTGGATACGTCCTCGACGCGGGGATCGCCAAGCTGGCTGTCCCGTAGGCGCGAGACCGCATCATATTCGTAAAGACCCTGTTGGGCGCGGGTTGTCGATTTGACTGCCCATTCCATCATCGGCAGGCCCAAAGATGCGGCAACTTGTCTGGCAAGCTCGGTTTTGCCTGTTCCGGGTTCGCCCTTTACCAAAAGCGGGCGTTCTAGCGCGATGGCTGCGTTTACTGCAATCGTCAGGTCTGCTGGCGCGACATATTTGTCGGTCGAGGAGAATTTCATTAAGGATTTCCTAACATTTTCTAGGCTGTGGAACAGGTTATCAGAATGGAAAAGCGTGGGGAACAGGGCCGCATTGTGTAGTGACATCCCCTCCCGTCTAGGTTAAGTGGACCGCGAAGGAGGCCCGACATGTCTGACAAACAAAGTACCTCAGACGAGGGCTTGATCAGGGGAGCGGAAATGAAAGCAGAAGTCTTTCTGCCTGAGGATTATCAGCCAGCCGAGGACGAGCCGTTCATGAACGACCGGCAACTCGAGTACTTCCGTCGCAAGCTGCTTGCGTGGAAGGACGAGATCCTTGAAGACAGCCGTGAGACGATCGAAGCCCTGCAGGACAGTACCCGGAACATCCCGGACATTACTGACCGTGCAAGTGAGGAGACCGATCGCGCGCTGGAGCTACGGACACGTGATCGTCAGCGCAAATTGGTATCGAAAATTGACTCGGCCCTGCGCCGGATCGACAATGGTGAATACGGATACTGCGAAATGACCGGCGAGCCGATCTCGCTCAAGCGTCTGGATGCACGTCCCATCGCGACCATGACCCTCGAGGCGCAAGAGCGTCACGAGCGTCGCGAAAAAGTTCACCGCGACGACTAAGGTCGCGCACCATAGTTAAAGAGTTTTTCGGGTGCCGGATTCCAATGGGGTCCGGCGCTTGTCATTTAAGACCTCGAATTATGAATTTGGCGGGTATGATATGCCTCGGATGAACCAGAATTTCACGGTGGCCGGTGGCGGGATCGCAGGGCTGGCAGTGGCCTTGGGTCTGGCGCGGCAAGGGGCTTCGGTCACAGTGCTGGAGCAGGCCGAAGCGATCAAAGAAGTCGGCGCCGGTTTGCAGATCAGCCCCAACGGGTTGCGCGTTCTGGATGCCTTGGGCATCGGGGACGAGGTCCGCGCTTGCAGCATCGAGGCCGAGGCCGTCGAGCTGCGCGATTACCGGCGTTCGGGTGTGGTGGCCAAAGTCCAGCTCCGCCGAGAGCGGGGCGAGACCGGCTATTACTTTGCCCATCGGGCTGACCTGATCGACATTCTGGCCAGTGCGGTGCGCGATGCCGGTGCCCGCGTTCGCCTCTTGCAAAAGGTGGATACGGTTTCGCTGGATGCGGCGCTGAACATGAAGATGTGCAGTGGCCCCGAATTCCGCCCCGAGGTTCTGATCGGCGCCGATGGCGTGCGGTCGGTGGTGCGCCCCGCGATCAACGGGTCCGAGGCGCCATTCTTTACCGGCCAAGTGGCGTGGCGGGCGATCGTGCCTAACGTCACCGGACAAAAGCGGGCCGTGCGCGTTTACATGGGCCCCAAGCGGCACATGGTTGTGTACCCCCTGCGCGATGGCTCGATGTTGAACGTGGTTGCGGTCAAGGAGCGGTCCCAATGGGCGGCCGAAGGGTGGTCGCAGCCCGATGACCCGTCGAACCTGCGGGCGGCTTTCCACGAATTCGGCCCCGAGCCCCAGCGCATTCTGGCCGAGATCAAAGATGTGAACGTCTGGGGCCTGTTCCGCCATCCCGTCGCCGAAAAGTGGCACGAAGGCAGCGCGGTTCTGGTCGGCGACGCCGCCCATCCGACCCTGCCGTTTCTGGCCCAAGGGGCGAACATGGCGCTTGAGGATTCCTATGCTCTTGTGGCTGCTCTGGGGAAATATGCGGATGTGGCGCAGGCGTTTAGCGTTTACCAGAACGTCCGCCGCGCCCGCGCCGTGCGCGTGATCGAGGCCGCGAACGGCAATGCGTGGAAATACCACCTGTCGGGGCCCGTGCGCATCGGGGCGCATCTGGGGATGGGGCTGGTCAGCCGCTTTGCCCCGCAAAAGCTGGTCGGGTCGTTCGACTGGCTCTATGGCTACGACGTCACCAAAGAGCCGCTGTTGCGCTGATCAGGCGTCCAGCGTCAGCCAGACCGGCACGTGGTCCGAGGGTTTGTCCTTGGCGCGCGCATCCTTTTCGATGCGACATTCCACCAGCAGATCGGCGGCCTCGGGTGACAACAGGAAGTGGTCGATGCGGATGCCGTCGTTCTTTTGCCATGCGCCGGCCTGATAATCCCAGAAGCTATAGTGCCCGCCACCACGGGTCAGGGTGCGGAACGCCTCGGTAAAGCCGAGGTTCACGATCCTGCGGAACGCATCGCGACTGGTGGGCAGGGCCAGCGCGTCTTTGTGCCAGACTTCGGGGCGGGCAGCGTCCTCGTCCTGCGGGATGATGTTGTAATCGCCTGCCATCACCAGCGGCATTTCCTGCGCCAGCAAGGATTTGGCGTGCGCCTCCATGCGGGCCATCCATGCCAGTTTGTAATCGTATTTCGGACCGGGAGCAGGGTTGCCGTTGGGCAGATAGAGGCCGCACAAACGCACCGCGTGTTTGTCACCGATCACGGTGGCTTCGATCCAGCGGGCCTGTTCGTCGGTGTCGTCACCGGGCAGGCCCCGGGTCACATCCTCGAGCGGGAGCTTGGACAGGATCGCGACCCCGTTAAAGCCCTTTTGGCCGTGGGTCTCGACCCGGTAACCTAGTTCCTCGATCAGTTCGCGGGGAAAACCTTCGTCGACGGACTTGATCTCTTGAACGGCGACCACATCGGGGCTGGCCTCTTTCAGCCATGCCAGCAGCGTTTCTATGCGCGCTTTGATACCGTTGATGTTGTAGGTCACGATCTGCATGGCGTCTCTCCCGTTTGGTTGAGCTATCGCCCATCCCCGCTCCAAGGGCAAGCCGCGCGGGGTCCGTTACCGATAGCGGGGACGTGTGGGGAAAAGTGAAATACACGCATAGGTTTAACTTCTCCCCAGATGTAGGGGATGGATTTTTCCCTGAATCTACGGTGCAATACCGCTATTGATAAAAAAGAGCGCACGGCGGCACTTTATTAGCTGAACCCGCTCTAGGTGTTTTGTTGCGAGTTGTTTCGTAGTTATGGGTTTTAAAGAGATGGATATGCTGAGGGATGGTCCGCAAGGGGCCAACGTGGTCGCCTTCAAGCCCAGAGACGTCACACCCGAATCCTGGCTGAAAATCGGCGACAACATTCTGAATCACCGGCACCGTCCGGAAACGCTGCCGTGGATCACCGAGAACGTGTTCCTGCTGGTGATGGCCCGTCGTTGCGGACTGAGCCTAGGGTCCGAATTCCGCCGGATGTATCGGGATGCCTACGAATCCCTGCCGGAATTTCTGCAGTTCCAGCCTGACAGCTATTGCATGATCCTGACCATCGCGACCGAGCTCGAGCGTCAGGGCATGTCCGGCAATCTGGCGGGGCGGATGGTCCAATGGATCAAATCCCGCGATCTGATTGCGGCGGAACCGTCTGACAACCAACGCCTTTTTGCGAGCTGGCAGATGTGGCAGCACGGCACCTCCGGTCTGGGAGAGGCCGAGGATCAGGCCCTCATCCGCCGCACGATGCAGCGCGTGTCCCGCGCGGACCTTTATGCGCAGCTCCCCTTGGGGGTCGAGCTGGCGCAATCTGTGGCGCAATTGACGGCGATGGGTGGGCTGCGGTCGCTGGCCTCGGACGCGATCAAATCCAGCCTGCGGAATGCGGTGTTTTACGCCTATCTGGCAAGCGATGATCTGACCTTGGCGCGGCTGTCCAGCGTCTATGGGATGCTGGGGATGGTACTGCCCCAACCGATCGAGAATTACATTCTAAAGCAGTTGTCCCGAGTGCGTTTGGAGCCCGGTTTCGATCTGGGCAAACCCGATCACCTGACATTCTATATCGCGGCGCAGGTCACAGCCTACACGGCCAATCAGGGTGTCTTTGCGGAAACCCTGCCAGAGGGTGGTTTTTCGGCGCAACTTCCGCGCGTCATGACCAGCCCCATGCGCGAGATCTCCGAAATCATCCGCACAATGAAGTCCCGCCGCTCCGGAAACTGGCAGCAGATGCAGCCCGAAATCGAACGCCAGCTCAGCTTTCCGGCGTTCAACCGGCTGCGCTCGGCCGCGGGTTGTCCGGGGTTCGAGGCGTTTTTCGAAGTGTTCTCGCGCCCTTACGAGCGCCTGTAAGTTCGCGATCAGATCGAGAAGCTGGTCCCGCACCCGCAAGAGCTGCTGGCATTCGGGTTGTCGATGATGAACCGTGCGCCGATCAGCTCTTCGCTGAAGTCGATGGTCGCGCCCGCCAAAAAGGGCAGGGACGTGCTGTCCACGATCACCTTTTCACCGGCGCCTTCCAGCACCAGATCATCGGTGGTCGGCTCGTCCAGCTTGATGTCGTATTGGAAGCCAGAGCAGCCGCCACCCTCGACCGCGACGCGCAGAGCCTTGCCAGAGGCCGCGGCGCCGATCTCTTGCAGGCGGTCGAATGCGCGGGGCGTGACCTTGGGGGGCAGATTCATCTTTGATCTCCAATGTTTTGCTTTGATCAACACATGGAATATATGTGGTATGGGACAAAGCGACAAGGAGGGGGCATGAAAGCACCCTACGCATGTGATCCGGCCCGTAGTCGCGGGCGGCTCTTTGATGAGGAAGGCAGCACCTTCCGTTCATGTTTCCAGCGGGACAGGGATCGTATTCTGCATTCCAGCGCGTTCCGCAGGCTCAAGCACAAAACTCAGGTCTTTGTAGAGCACGAGGGTGACTATTACCGCACCCGCCTGACCCATTCGCTCGAGGTTGCGCAGGTGGCCCGCACGATGGCAGGGGCCTTGGGCCTGAATCAGGAACTGACCGAGGCTGTGGCGCTGGCCCATGATCTGGGGCACACCCCCTTTGGTCACACGGGCGAGGATGCGCTGGCCGAGTTGATGGCCCCCTATGGCGGGTTCGACCACAACGCACAGGCGATCCGCATCGTGACGCGTCTGGAAACCCATTACGCGGATTTCGACGGTCTGAACCTGACATGGGAAACGCTGGAGGGGATCGCCAAGCATAACGGTCCGGTGCCCGCGCCGTATCCCTATGCCTTGGCCGAATACAACGCCCGCCACGATCTGGAACTGACCACCCACGCCAGCGCCGAAGCGCAGGTCGCGGCCATCGCGGATGATGTTGCCTACAATAACCACGACTTGCAGGACGGTCTTCGCGCAGGTCTTTTCACCGAAGAAGAGGTCGCAGCCCTGCCCATCGTGTGCGATGCCTATGCCGAGGTGGACGCGAAATACCCTGTTCTGGACCGCCGCCGCCGCCGGTACGAGGCTCTGCGCCGTGTCTTTGGCGTGATGGTCGGTGACGTGATCGACACCGCCGAGGCCAAGCTGGCCGCCAGCGGCGCACAATCGGTAGAAGAGTTGCGCCACGCCGGTCACAGCGTCATCACTTTTTCTGACGATTTGCGGGAACAGATCAACGTGATCCGCCGTTTCCTGTTCACGCGCATGTACCGTGCGCCCTCTGTCGTCGAAGTCAGAAAGCGGGTCACTCAGGTGACCAAGGATCTGTTCCAGATCTATCTGAACGATCCGCATCTGCTGCCCGAGAACTGGCAGGCGCAAATTGCCGCCGTCCGTGATCAGGGCGAAACCGAGATCGCGCGCAGCGTGGCGGATTATGTGGCCGGAATGACCGACCGCTTTGCGCTGCTGGAACACGCGCGGCTCTGCCACGGCGAAGGATTGGGGGACCTGCACGGACCGGCGCAACGCTAAGAAAAGACGACGAGGGAACCAATGTCAGTAGCGAGTGAAGTGGCCGGTCTGGGTCCGGTGAATGCGATTGCGCTGGTGGGGGCCCTCGGGGTTGGCAGTCAGTGGCTGGCGTGGCGTCTGCGGATGCCCGCGATTGTGCTGATGCTGCTGGCCGGTCTGATTGTCGGGCCGGGCTTGGGAATTTTCGATCCGGCGCGGGACATTGGCCCGCTCATGAAGCCGATGGTCAGTATCGCCGTCGCCATCATCCTGTTCGAAGGCGGCCTGACCCTTGATTTCCATTCCTTGCGAGAGGCACGCATCGGCGTGCGGCGCCTTGTGTTTATCGGTGCGCCCTTGGGGTGGGCGCTGTCCTCGGCGGCACTGCATTACGCGGCCGGTCTGGGTTGGGCGGCCTCGACCGTGTTTGGCGGGATCATGGTGGTGACCGGCCCTACGGTGATCGCGCCCTTGCTGCGGCAAGCCCGCCTGCAACAACGTCCCGCCAAGCTGCTGCAATGGGAAGCCATCGTGAACGACCCCGTGGGGGCGCTGGCGGCGGTTCTGGCCTTTACCGTGGTTTTGGTAAACGCAGACACCCAAACGGTGGGCGAGGCTGTGCGGGAATTCACCGTCGGTCTCGGCTTTGCCGCGGTGCTGGGGCTGGTGGCGGGCTGGGGCCTGTCCGAAAGCTTTACCCGCGGATTTGTCCCTGAATTCATGAAGGTGCCGGTGCTGTTCACCGTGCTGATCGCGGTTTTCGCGGCCTCGGACGCGGTGCTGCACGAAAGTGGCTTGCTGGCGGTGACGGTCATGGGCATCTGGCTCGCGAACGCGGAACTGCCAAGTTACGAGGAACTGCGCCGCTTCAAGGAACACGCCACGGTTCTACTGGTGTCCGGCGTGTTTATCCTGTTGGCCGCGAATATGGACCGCGAGACGCTGTTCGCGATGGACTGGTCCACGCTGGCCTTTGTGGTGGTGGTCGTGCTGCTGGCCCGCCCCATCACGGTGATGATTTCCCTGATCGGGTCCGATGTGCCCATGAACGAGCGCATCCTGATCGCCATGACCGGCCCGCGCGGCGTGGTTCTGGTGGCGGTTGCGGGCCTGTTTGCAGAGCGCCTTGTGGGGCTTGGCTACGCTGATGCGGCGGAAATTCCGGCGCTGGCCTTTGCGCTGGTGGCGGCAACGGTGGTGCTGCACGGGTTCACGCTGGCCCCCTTGGCACGCTGGTTGGGGCTGACCGCCCATGGTCCGGCGGGTGTGCTGATCGTGGGTGGCTCGCGCTGGTCCGCCGAACTGGCCAAAGCGCTAGAGGATGCGGGGTTGCCCGTGCTGATCGTGGATCGCAACCGCGCTCGCCTGCGCACCGCGCGCGAGGCCGGTCTGACCACCTATTACGGGGATATCCTGTCCGAGGATGCCCATAACGCGCTGGACCTTGTCCCATACCAGAAGGTCATCGCCGCAACCGATAACGACGCCTATAACACGCTGGTCGCCACCGATCTTGCCCCCGAATTCGGGCGCGAGAACGTCTGGCAAATCACCCGCGCGAACGAGGATTCGCGCCGCCACGCGCTGCCCGTGACTTTGGGTGGGCGGGAACTGGGTCATGGCCTGACCCATCTTGAATTGGGGAACCTGATGTTGCAGGGCTGGCGGTTTGGTCGGACCAAGCTGACCGACGACTACACGTTCGAACAGTGGCAGGCCGAACGCCCCGACGGCATCCCCCTGATGGAGCTGACCGACGACACCATCCGCCTCTTGGGCAAAGAGCATCCGCCCCGTGGAAAATCGGGGATGACCTTGCTTGCGATGCTGCCGCCAAAGGATGAAACGACTCGTCGGGATTGACGCGGGGCATAGGGCTGGTACATCCGGTCCTCAATCAGACAGGATTGGACCTATGAACCTCTTTACCGACATTCACGCTGTTGTTCTTGCCGCGCTGGAGCAAATGCAGGCCGAGGGCGCGCTGCCCGCGGGTCTTGATTTCGCCAACGTCACGGTGGAGCCTCCGCGTGATCCGCTGCACGGGGACATGGCGACCAACGCTGCAATGGTGCTGGCGAAACCCGCAGGGGCCAAGCCGCGCGACATCGCAGAAAAGCTGGTCGAGAAGTTGGCAGCAGACGACCGTATCACCAGCGCCGAAGTGGCTGGCCCCGGCTTTATCAACCTGCGCCTGGCGCCCGCCGTGTGGCAGGGCCTTGTGTCGGCTGTTCTGAACGGTGGCACCGCCTATGGCCGCTCGACCCTTGGGGCGGGCAAGAAGGTGAACGTGGAATACGTCTCGGCCAACCCGACTGGTCCGCTGCACGTGGGTCACACCCGCGGCGCCGTGTTCGGTGACGCGCTGGCCAAGCTGCTGGACTTCGCCGGTTACGACGTGACCCGCGAATACTACATCAACGATGGCGGCGCGCAGGTCGATGTTCTGGCCCGCTCTGTCTATCTGCGGTACCTCGAGGCGCACGGCAAAGAAGTGGCGTTCGAGGACGGCACCTATCCCGGCGAATACCTGATCGAAGTTGGTCAGGCGCTGAAGGACAAGGTCGGCGACGCCTATGTCGACGAGCCGGAATCTGTCTGGCTGGCCGAAGTGCGCAACTATGCCACCGACGCGATGATGGACCTGATCCGCGAGGATCTGCGCCTGCTGAACGTCGAGATGGACGTGTTCTACAGCGAAAAATCGCTCTATGGCACCGGCCGCATCGAAGGCGCCATTCAGGACCTGACCGACAAGGGCCTGATCTATCTTGGCACGCTGGAGCCCCCCAAAGGCAAACTGCCCGAGGATTGGGAGCCCCGCGAACAGACCCTGTTCAAATCGACCGACTACGGCGATGACGTGGACCGCCCGATCAAGAAGTCGGACGGCAGCTGGACCTATTTCGCGCCCGATATCGCCTACCACTACGACAAGGTGCAGCGCGGCTTTGACCTGCTGATCGACGTGTTCGGCGCTGACCACGGCGGCTATGTCAAACGGATGAAGGCCGCAGTCAGCGCGCTGTCCGGTGGCCGCGTGCCCGTCGATATCAAGCTGTGCCAGCTGGTAAAGCTGTTCAAGAACGGCGAGCCCTTCAAGATGTCCAAGCGGGCAGGGACCTTTATCATGCTGCGCGATGTCGTCGAGCAGGTGGGCCCCGATGTGACCCGTTTCGTGATGCTGACCCGCAAGAACGATGCGCCGCTGGATTTTGATTTCGACAAGGTTCTGGAACAGTCCAAGGACAACCCTGTCTTCTACGTGCAATACGCCCACGCCCGTGTGGCGTCGGTTCTGCGCAAGGCAGGCGAGGCGAATATCATTGCCGATGACGCGACCCTGCTGGCCGCCGACCATTCCAAGCTGGACCACGAAGCGGAACTTCACCTGCTGAAGAAAATCGCCGAATGGCCGCGTCTGGTCGAGATCGCCGCGCGCACCAACGAACCGCACCGGATTGCCTTCTATCTGTATGAATTGGCATCGGATTTGCACGGCCTGTGGAACCGTGGCAACGAAATTACCTCTCTGCGATTCCTGCAGGAGGGAGATTCCGCCACATCGCAAGCAAAAATCGCACTGGCACGCGCAACAGCCGTTGTTATTGCAGCAGGTCTTGGTATCTTGGGTGTTACGCCAGCTGAGGAACTGCGCTGAAGACGCGGCCCACAGGCGAACCACGAGCAGTAGATACAACCAGCGGTTTCCGGGGATCGCTGGACAGAGAGGCAGTGATGGCGGACTTTCAGTCTCAGGGCGGTTACACGCCCTACAACCAGTATGGTGGCAACTACGGTTGGGATGACCCTGCGGACTACATGCAGGATTTCATCGTCGAAGAAAGCCCCCGTCGCAAGCTGATGAACATCGTCGGCTCTGTCGCCTCGGTTGCGGTAGTTTCTGCTGTCGTTCTATGGGGTTACGGGACAATCGTGCGTGACGTAAGCGGGGTTCCCGTGGTCGCCGCGATGGAAGGTCCCGTGCGCGTTGCCCCCGAAGAACCGGGCGGCGAAAAGGCCGCAAATCTGGGTCTCGCCGTGAACGAAGTGGTCGCCGCAGGCGCCAACGACATGCCCGTGGATCAGGTCGTTCTGGCCCCCGAACCCCTCGACGTGGCCGCCGAAGATGGCGCCATGGCCGAGATTATGCCCGTGGAAGATACTGTAACTGCAGATGACGCGGGCTTCGAAGTCGCGGGCATGGGGATCGAGGGAATTGATTCTCAGGTCTTGACCGACGAAGAGAACCTGCCCGTGCCGCTGGATAACATCGTTGATACCGAGGATGACTTTGCCGCACTGGCGAATCAGCTGGCTTTGAACGTGACCCCGCTCAGCTCGCTGAACCTCGAGGAGACGATGGCCACCACCGTCGAGCCTCAGGCCATGACCGCCAGCATCAGCGCGCTGCGTCCCCAGATTCGTCCGACCGTCGAGCAGGGTGATCTGCAGGTGGCTTCGGTGGGCGAGTTCGCGGCACCGGCCTCGACCGCTCAGGAAATGGACCCGACCGCGCTGCCCGCCGGCACTCGTCTGGTGCAACTGGGTGCCTATGAGAGCCCCGAGATCGCACGTGTGGAATGGGATCGCATCAGCGGCCAGTTCAACGAATTCTTCACCAACAAAGGCCGCGTGATCCAGAAGGCCGAGAGCGGCGGGCGCACTTTCTATCGTCTGCGGGTCTACGGATTTAACGATCTGGCCGATTCGCGCCGCTTCTGCTCGGTGCTGATGGCAGGGAACGCGGCCTGTATTCCGGTCGCCCTGCGCTAACCATGAACCTTGCTGCTATTTTCGGATGCTCGGGGCCTGTGCTGACAGGCGCCGAGCGTGACTTTTTCAGGGCTGCGCAGCCTTGGGGGTTCATCCTGTTTGCCCGCAATATCGAGGATGCCGCGCAACTGCGTGCGCTGACCGCTGATCTGCGGGCGGCCGTGGGTTGGAACGCGCCGATCTTCATCGACCAAGAGGGGGGCAGGGTGGCCCGCCTGCGGGCGCCGCTGGCCCGTGAATGGACCCCGCCTTTGGACATGGCCGAGGCCGCAGGCGAGAATGCCGCGCGGGCCTATTGGCTGCGCTACCGGATCATTGCGGCGGAGCTGATGTCCTATGGCATCGACGGGAACTGCGCGCCGATGGCCGATGTGGCCCGTGCCGACACGCACCCATTCCTGCGCAACCGCTGCTACGGGCAGGATGTGGCAACCGTTGCCGCCAATGCCCGCGCCTGCGCCGAGGGGCATCTGGACGGCGGCGTATTGCCCGTTCTGAAGCATATCCCCGGTCATGGCTTGGCCCGCGTGGACAGCCACCTGGACCTGCCGCGCGTGGATGTGGACGCCGAGACCCTGACGAACGTGGATTTCGCGGCCTTCAAGGCGCTGAACGACCTGCCGCTGGGGATGACCGCCCATCTGGTGTTCGAGGCGCTGGATGATCAACCGGCCACTCTGTCGCCCAAGATGATGGGGCTGATCCGAAACGAGATCGGCTTTGACGGCTTGATCATGACCGACGACATCAGCATGGGTGCATTGTCCGGCACGGTGGCCCGCCGGTCCGAACGCGCGATTGCGGCGGGCTGCGATGTGGTTCTGCACTGCAACGGCAATCTGGCCGAGATGGAGAGCATCGCCAATGTCTGCGGCGACCTGACCGAGGCGGCAATTGTCCGCGCGGATCGGGCCTTGGCCATGCGCCGAACCCCAAGCGATATTGACATTCCGGCCCTAGAGGCAGACCTTTCCGCGCTCTTGAACGGGTGAGGAAATGGACGATCTATTCAGCAGTGATCCCCGCGGGCGGGGCGATGGCGCGACCGTCGAAGACCGGCTCGCCGCGGAGGCGCTGATCGTCGACGTCGAGGGCTTCGAAGGCCCGCTCGACGTGCTGCTGACCCTGTCCCGCACCCAAAAGGTTGACCTGCGCCGCGTCAGCGTTCTGCGCTTGGCGCAGCAGTATCTGGCCTTTGTGGAAAAGGCCAAGAAGCTGCGGATCGAACTGGCGGCGGACTATCTGGTGATGGCGGCGTGGCTGACCTTCTTGAAATCGCGCCTGCTGCTGCCCCCCGATCCCACCGAGGACGGTCCCACCGGTGAAGAACTGGCCGCACATCTGGCCTTCCAGCTGGAGCGTCTGCAGGCCATGCGGGACGCCGCCGCGCAGTTGATGGCGCGGGACCAGTTGGGGCGCGACTTCTTTGCCCGCGGTCTGCCCGAGGACGTAGAGCGCGTGCGCAAGGTGCGCTACACCGCGACCATTCTGGACCTGATGCGGGGCTATGCCCGCATCCGGACCAAAGACGACTTCCGCCCCTTTGTGCTGGACCGCGACAGCATCCTGACCATGGAAGAGGCGCTGGAGCGGATGCGCGGGCTGATCGGCTTTGTCGGGGAATGGGTGGACCTGTCGACCTATTTGCCCGACGGCTGGGTGGATGACCCCAAGCGCCGCCGGACGGCCACGGCAGCGACCTTTGCCGCGTCATTGGAGCTGGTCAAAGAAGGCCGCGCCGAGATCCGCCAGACCGAAACATTCGCGCCCATCCAGCTGCGCAGAAGGGAACGCCGCCGTGAGCCATAAGCCCGATGACGACGAGAAAAGCCTCTTTGACGCGCCGGTGATCGGCGAGCAGGAGCGCATGGTCGAGGCGATCCTTTTTGCCAGCCAAGAGCCCGTGACCGTGGCCGAGCTGAACGCCCGTATGCCCCACGGCTGTGACGCCGCCGAGGCGCTGGCCTACTTGCGCAAACGCTATGAGGGGCGCGGTGTGCGTGTGGTGCGGGTGGGCGATGCCTATGCCTTCCGGACGGCGCCCGATCTGGCCTTCCTGATGCAGCAAGAGCGCGAGGAGGTCCGCAAACTGTCCCGCGCCGCGATCGAGACACTGGCCATCATTGCCTATCACCAGCCCGTCACCCGCGCCGAGATCGAAGAGATTCGCGGCGTGACCGTCAGCCGTGGCACC
The DNA here is from genome assembly GCF_013377535.1 of Donghicola mangrovi. Classification (GTDB taxonomy): domain Bacteria; phylum Pseudomonadota; class Alphaproteobacteria; order Rhodobacterales; family Rhodobacteraceae; genus Donghicola; species Donghicola mangrovi. The sequence goes on from NZ_JABCJE010000003.1 coordinate 444,466, forward strand.
ATCGACCAGCTTCTGGATATGGAGTGGATCCGCTTTGGCCGCCGCCGGATGACACCGGGCCGGCCTGTGACCTTTGTGGTGACGCAGGAGTTTCTGGACCACTTCGGGCTGGAAAGCGCCCGCGATCTGCCCGGCCTGTCGGAACTGCGGGCCGCCGGTCTGCTGGACAGCCGGATGCTGGGGGCAGGGACCATTCCGACCTCGCGCGACGAAGAGGACGAAGAAGAGGAAATGGCAGGCCAGACCGAGCTGTTCGAGGATTGATTCCCCCAGCCGGGTTGAAATGGCGCGTCTCATGCGTACCTTTAGAGGAACGCTATCACAGGGGACGCCCATGAACGCCAACCAGATCATCAACATCGCGATGCGCCTCTTCGGTCGCCGCCTGATCAACAAGGGCGTGAACGCAGGCATCGACCATTTCGCCAAGAAAAACGGGGCCAAGAACGGCCCCGTGTCCGGCCAGAACGCCGGTGATATCGCGAAAAAGGCACGCCAGATCAGCCGTCTGATGCGCCGTTTCTGATTATTTGAAGTGCTTGGACAGCTTTAGGCCCTGACCTTGGTAGTTCGAAGCCAGATCGGCGCCATATAGGGTCTCGGGGCGCTCTGACATCTGCTCATAGATCAGGCGGCCCACGACCTGCCCGTGCTCCAGTACAAAGGGCGCCTCGTGGCAACGCACCTCTAGAACCCCGCGCGCACCGCTGCCGCCAACGGCCGCATGTCCGAAACCGGGGTCAAAGAAGCCCGCATAATGCACGCGGAATTCCCCGACCATCGCCAGATAGGGCGCCATTTCGGCCGCATAGGCGGGGGGGATGTGGACAGCCTCTTGGCTGACCAGAATATAGAACGCGCCCGGGTCCAGAATGATGCGGCCCTGATCGGTGCGAATCTCCTCCCAGAACTCGGCGGGGTCATAGGCGCCGATCCGGTCCAGATCGATGACGCCCGTATGGGGCTTGGCGCGATAGCCCACCAGATCGGTCCCAGAGAGCCTCAGATCGACCGAGAAGCCCAGACCGTCACTGATCACCGGCTCCCCGTTCACTAGCGTCTCTGCTGCGTGCAGGGCGCGCAGGGCGTCGTCATCCAGTACGCTCTGGCCATTGCGGAAGCGGATCTGGTTCAGGCGCATTCCAGGGCGCACCAGAACGCTGAACGAGCGGGGGCAAATCTCGGCGTAGAGCGGGCCGGAGTAGCCCGCAGGGATGCGGTCGAATTCGGTGCCACCGTCGGTCACGCAGCGCGTTAGCAGGTCCAGACGGCCGGTCGAGGACTTGGCATTGGCAACAGCGGTGATTCCCTCGGGCAGGTTCAGGCCTTCCATCAAGGGGACCAGATAGACGCAGCCCTTTTCCAGCACCGCGCCATTGGTCAGGTCGATCTGGTGCATGGTGAAGTCGTCCAGACGGTCCGCCACGGGCGTGCCGTGGCCCGGCAGGAACGAGGCGCGAATCCGGTAGGCGACATTGCCAAGACGAAGATCAAGACTTGCGGGCTGGACCTGTCCGGTCAGCAGGGGCGCGGCGATCGTGATCGCACCGCTTTCAACCATCTCAGAGATTTTCTGACTCGGCAGAACGCCGGTGGGCTGGGTCATTGTCGCGGCCTCCTCGCTTTGGATCGTTTCCGACCCCCAGATACATTAAACGCCCGAGGCCGTTGGCACTCGGGCGTTTTAATGGTCGGGCTAGCAGGACTCGAACCTGCGACCTTCCGTCCCCCAGACGGACGCGCTACCAGGCTGCGCTATAGCCCGACGTTGTGAGGGGCTTTCTACAGTTGTGGGCGGCAGGCGCAAGAGCGAAATACAACTTTTTCGAAATTATTTCGTCTGCGACAGGCGTGCGTGCAGCGCACGGATCTGCGGAGCCATATTTTGCAGGGCCGCGAGGTGTTTTTCCGGTGATTGCAAGACCATAGCCAGAATACGCGGCGCAGGCTCTGCGGGCGTGGGAACGGCTGCGGCGGAAATATTTTCGGGAATCGCGGGGGCAGACTCGGGCTCTGGTTGGGGCTCGGCGGCCTCAATCGGTGCGGGGGCACGGCGCAGGGGAATAACCTCGGCCGGGGGCGGGGCGGGTTCGTCCTCGACCTCGACTTCCAGCAGCTCGATTTCTTCTTCTTCCTCGAAACCGTCCCCGAACAGATTGCCCTGCGCGTTCGTTTCCTGAACCTCGGCCAGCGGGGTGCGGATCGTTTCGGGCAGAGGGGGTAGGGGCGCCTGAGCGGGCACCACAGCCTCGGTCACGGCGGGCGTGGCCTCGGGCTGCGCCACAGGGGGGTGTGCCTCAGTCTCGGTTACAGATGCAGTATCATCCAGTGAAACTGGCTCTGACAGGCCGCTTACATATTTCACGCCCTGTTGCCGCAGCACTTTTTGCACGCCCTTGATGGTCATGCCCTCGTCGTGCAGCAGCTTCTTGATTCCCCCGAGCAATTCCATGTCGGCTGGTCGGTAATACCTGCGCCCACCGGCCCGTTTGATCGGTTTGACCTGGGTGAACTTGCTTTCCCAGAATCGCAGAACGTGGGCGGGCGTTTCCAGCCAGTCAGCGACTTCGCTGATGGTACGAAAGGCATCGGGGGATTTATGCGCCATAGGGTCGCCTTATTTTTTGCGGTTCCCGTCCGCGACACGATCCTTCATCAGATGCGAAGGCCGGAAAGTCAGCACACGGCGGGGGTGGATCGGCACTTCCTCACCGGTTTTCGGGTTCCGGCCGACTCGTGCCGCCTTTTCCCGGACGCTGAACGTTCCGAATGAAGAAATCTTTACTTGCTCACCACGTACCAGCGCATCGGACATGTGTTCCAATACACTTTCAACCAGCTGTGCAGATTCATTTCGCGACAAACCGACCTCGTTAAAGACGGCTTCACTCAGATCCATCCGCGTAAGGGTCTTTTCACCCATAATCGCTCTCCCCATTGCTAAACGAACAATAGGGCGCTTGGATTTTACGAGTCAATATCAACAGCTTGTCGGCGGTGTACGTTTCGTTACCACCGGATCACGACGGAGCCCCATGCAAGGCCCCCGCCGATCGCTTCGGTGACCACAAGATCGCCCTGTTTGATCTGTCCGCGTTCCTTGCCCACGGACAGGGCCAGCGGGATCGACGCCGCCGAGGTGTTGCCGTGATCCTGAACGGTCACGACCACGCGCTCCATGGGGACGCCCATGCGCTGGGCTGTGCCCTTGATGATGCGCAGGTTCGCCTGATGGGGCACGATCCAATCCACGTCATCGCCGGTCAGCCCGATCTTGTCGAGCGCGGTGTGCGCAGTTTGTGCAAGCTTTTCAATGGCATGGCGGAACACTTCCTTGCCCTGCATGCGCAGGTAGCCGGTCGTGCCGGTGGACACGCCGCCGTCCACATACAGAATATCGCGGTACTGGCCGTCCGAATTCAGGTCGGTCGCAAGGATGCCGCGATCGTCGGTCGAGCCGGTGCCTTCTTCGGCCTCGAGGATCAGCGCGCCCGCGCCGTCACCGAACAGAACGCAGGTTCCGCGGTCTTCCCAATCCATGATGCGGCTGAAAGTTTCGGCGCCAATCACAAGAACCCGCTTGGCCGAGCCCGACAAAATCAGGCCGTTGGCATTCGTCAGTGCAAAAACGAACCCTGCACAAACCGCCTGCACGTCAAATGCAAAGCCCCGAGTCATTCCCAAGCCTGCCTGAATCATCGTGGCGGCCGAAGGGAAAGTCAGATCGGCGGTCGAGGTGGCGACAATAATCGCGTCCAGATCATTGGGCTGCAGGCCTGCATCGGCCAGCGCGGCCTGTGCGGCGCGAATCCCCAGATCAGAGGTGGTCTGGCCTTCGGCGGCGAAATGGCGGCGCTCAATCCCCGATCGGCTGCGAATCCATTCGTCGCTGGTCTCGATTTTCTCTTCGAACTCGCTGTTGGGAACCACACGCTCGGGCAGGTAGTGCCCCACGCCTTTGACAACTGCTCGAAGAGTCATTTCACAGAACCGTTTTTAATTATCGCCCGAATTGAGCGCATCCTGAGGCAGTGACGCTGCAGATGCAACCCGCGCGGCGAGTTTGCTGGTAAAGCCCGACTGGGCCAGCTGGAAGGCCAGCTTCACCGCTGCCGACACACCGGTCGAATCAGCGGACCCGTGGGATTTCACCACAGTGCCATTCAGGCCAAGGAAGACGCCGCCATTCACACGGCGGGGGTCGATACGCTTTTGCAGACGCTTCAGCGAGGTCAGCGCCAAGAGGGCCGCGATCTTGGACAGGATGCTGTAGCTGAACGCCTCTTTCAGGAAAGAGCGGATCAGGCTGGCAGTCCCTTCGCCGGTTTTCAGGGCGATGTTGCCGGTGAAACCGTCGGTCACGATCACGTCCACCTTGTCCGACGGGATGTCCCCACCTTCGACAAAGCCAACGAAATCAAAGGTCCCGGCCTCGGCGTTGGCGGCGATCAGGTCGTGGGCGGCTTTCATTTCCGCGCGGCCTTTATGCTCTTCGGTGCCGACGTTCAGCAGGCCCACGCGGGGGCGGGACAGGTTCAGACCGTTGCGGGCATAAGAGGCCCCCATCAGCGCGTATTGCAGCAGGTCTTGCTCGTCGGCGCGCACATCGGCGCCCACGTCGAGCATCACGTTGAACCCGTTGGGATTGCGTGAGGGCCACAGCACAGCGATCGCAGGGCGGTTCACGCCGGGGATCTTGCGCAGGCGCACCATCGACAGCGCCATCAGCGCGCCGGTGTTGCCACAGCTGACACAGACCTCGGCCTCGCCAGCGCGGACAGAATCAATGGCCGAGAACATCGAAGTTCCCTTGCCGTGACGCATCACCTGACTGGGCTTGTCTTCCATGCTAACCACACCGGCAGCGTCGCGTACTTCGCAACGGCCGATCAGACCGCGCTTGCGGGCGATCAGTTGTTCCAGCTCGGCTTTGGGGCCGTGGACAATAAAGCGGATGTCAGGGTTTTTTTGTGCGGACAGAGCTAGGCCGTCAACAACGACGGACGGTCCGCGATCCCCGCCCATTGCATCAATGGACAGGGTGACGGTACGGGCGTCCGTGCGCTCAGTGGTCTGGGTCGCAGTCATGGGTCGCCCGTTTCCTTAGGAAGAAGCTTATGCTGCGTCTTCGTCCAGATCGACTTCTTCGGTCAGGGCAACCACTTCACGGTCGGCGTAGTGGCCGCACGAGGGGCACACGTGGTGGGGGCGCTTCAGCTCGCCACAGTTGGTGCATTCGTTGGGGTTACCTGCAACCAGAGCGTCGTGGGCACGGCGGTTGTTGCGGCGCGATTTCGAAACTTTGTTCTGTTGGACAGCCATTGTCCTACCTCTATGCTTTAGGCGGGCGGGGCCCGGAGTTGTCTTACTAAGGGCGTTGCCCGGCGTCGTTGCGGGTTGACGGGGCCTATAGTACTAGGCGCATTCCGTGTCCAACCCAAAATTCCGATGAGGCGCGGAAAATACGCCTTTTGCAGCATTCTGCAAGGGGGGTATCAGGAATTTTCCTCGGAGTCCCCGCCCAATTTACTGCGCAAGGCTGCAAGACCGGCGAAAGGTTTGGCATCTTCGTCGGTCATGGCCTTCTTGCCGGGCTCTGTAACCTGCAAATCCACGGGGTCCGCGCCATCGGCACGGGGATAAAGCGGCAGGTTCAGCGAGAGCGACTCGATCATCACTTCAGCCAGATCGACCACGGCGGGCAGGGGCTCGATGCTGTCATCTTCGGGCATCTCGACCTCTTCGCCTTCGACTTCGGGGATCGATGACAGGTATTTGATCTCGACCGCGGTATCGATGCGGGTGGTGACGGGTTCCAGCGTGACCACGCAGGACTGCACCACAGTGGCCCCCAGCGATCCGGTCAGTTTCCAGTCATTGCGGCCCAACGGGGCCAATTCGGCCTCGAATCGCAGTTTGCGCAGGCCATCCAGACCCAGTTCATCCGCGATAGCGCGCATTTCCTCGGGGGGCGGGGTCAGAGTGACCCGAGTGGCTTTGCGCTGGGGCAAATCGGCGATACGCAGGGCGTGCTGCGGTAGGGGAGCTGTGTCTTGCATTCTTGAACCGGTGCCTTTCCTTCTGTAATCGGGATAAAAGCTAATAGACGTCGAGTTCAATAGGGGCAGCAGTATGCGAGCGGGAAAATGGATAGGACGGGCGACTTGCCTGGCGGCAGTAATTGCGGTCGCGGGCTGCGTCGCGCAGTACCGTCTGCACGGTTATACCCCCTCGGACGAGGATCTGGCCGCGATCACCGTGGGCGTCGATACCCGCGATACCGTGGCCGAGGTGATCGGCACGCCCGCGACTTCGGGTGTGATGCGTAACGACGCGTATTACTACGTTTCCAAGAACGTGCGCTCTTATGGCATGAAGCAGCCCGAGACCATCGACCGCCAGATCGTGGCGATCCGGTTCGACGAGGCGGGTGTTGTGACCAACATCGAACGCTACACCCTGCAGGACGGCCGCGTTGTGCCGCTGTCCCGCCGCGTGACCGGCAGCAATGTGGATGACGTTCCGTTCCTGACGAAGCTCTTTGGCAACGTTGGTGGTCTGGACTTGAGTCAAGCCTTCTCCGAGTAAGGTTTTTCCTGTCACGGAGCCTTTGCAGGCGATATGCTATCCGCAGTGGATCTTCTTCGCTGCGGACGTGACCGGATGCTGAACATGATGAAGGGGCGGTATCGCACCCGCCTGGCCCAAACCCCCGCGGATATCGAGGCCGCGCAGCGCCTGCGCTATCTGGCCTTTGTCGCCGAGACGGGGGCAGAGCCCAGCGCGGGCGGTCTGGACGCCGACGCCTATGACAGCATCTGCCACCACATGCTGGTCGAGGATCAGCGCTCCGGCGATCTGGTGTGCTGTTTCCGGATGTTGCCGCTGACCTCGGGCTCCGAGATTTCGCGCTGCTATGCGGCCCAGTACTATGATCTGGCCGCGCTTGAGGGGTACTCGGGCAAGATGGTCGAGATGGGCCGTTTCTGCATTCACCCCGCCGTCACCGATCCCGATATCCTGCGCGTCGCTTGGGGCGCGATGACCCGCTATGTGGACGATACCGGGGTCGAAATGCTGTTTGGGTGCTCCAGTTTCCGTGGGACCGATGCGCAGGAATATTTCGACGCCTTCGCGCTGCTCAAGGAACGGCACCTTGGCCCCAAGCGCTGGCTGCCCAAGGTCAAGGCGCCCAACGTCTTTCGCTTTGCCGCCCGCCTGCGCCGCAAGCCCGATGCCAAGCTGGCCATGCGCCGAATGCCGCCCCTCTTGAAGACCTATCTGATGATGGGGGGCTGGGTCAGTGACCACGCGGTTGTGGACCGGCATATGAACACGCTCCACGTCTTTACCGGCGTCGAAATCGCGGCAATTCCGCCCGCCCGCAAGAAGCTGCTGCGCGCCGTCGCGGGCTGACCCCTTGACGGCGATGCGGGGCAGGGATAGCGCGATGCCATGGCACGCGCACCCTTACTCCAGCTTTCCGACATCTCGCTGACTTTCGGCGGTGATCCTGTATTCTCCGGCCTCTCGCTGAACGTTCAGCCGGGGGACCGTGTGGCCTTGGTTGGCCGCAACGGGTCCGGCAAATCCACCTTGATGAAGGTCATGGCCGGTCTGGTCGAGGCCGACAGCGGTGACCGTGTGGTCGGGCCGGGCATCACCGTGGGCTACATGGAGCAGGACCCCTCAATGGAAGGTTTCGCGACGCTGGGGGATTTCGCCTCGAGCCGTCTGGATGCCTCCGAGATGTACAAGATCGAGATGGTGGCCGAAGGGCTGAAATTCGATCCGTCGCGCGATGTGAACGTGGCCTCGGGCGGGGAACGCCGCCGCGCCGCACTGGCCAAGCTGATGGCCGAAGCGCCAGAACTGATGCTGCTGGACGAGCCGACCAACCACCTTGATATCGAGGCGATTGCCTGGCTGGAAAACGAGCTGAAGAATACCCGTGACGCCTATGTGCTGATCTCTCACGACCGCGCGTTCCTGCGTGCGCTGACCCGCGCGACCTTGTGGATCGACCGCGGTGAAGTGCGCCGTCAGGAACTGGGCTTCGAAAATTTCGAAGCGTGGCGCGACAAGGTCTGGGACGACGAGGACGAGCAGCGCCACAAGCTGAACCGCAAGATCAAGGCCGAGGCCCGTTGGGCCGTCGAAGGCATCAGCGCCCGCCGCAAGCGCAACATGGGCCGTGTGCGCGCCCTTCAGGACCTGCGCGAACAGCGCGCCAACCAGATCAAACGCCAAGGCGCCGCCGCCATGGCGCTGGAAAGCGGCCCCCAGTCGGGCAAGCGCGTGGTCGAGGCTGAAGGCATCAGCAAGACCTACGGTGACAAGGTCATCCTGCGGGACTTCTCGATCAAGATCCAGCGTGGGGACCGTGTGGCCTTTGTCGGGCCGAACGGCGTGGGCAAGACGACCCTGCTGAAGATGCTGATGGGGCAGGAGCAGCCGGACACCGGCACCGTGACCCTTGGCACCAACCTGCTGCCGGCGATCTTTGATCAGGCGCGTGCGCAGCTCGACCCCGAGATGACCCTGTGGGACAGCCTGACCGGCGATCCTGACATGCGCGTGAGCGGGCAGGCGGATCAGGTGATGGTGCGCGGCACCCCCAAGCACGTGGTCGGCTATCTAAAGGAATTCCTGTTCGCCGAAGCGCAGGCCCGTGCCCCCGTGCGCAGCCTGTCAGGCGGTGAAAAGGCGCGACTCTTGCTGGCCAAGATCATGGCGCGCGAGAGCAACCTCTTGGTGCTCGACGAACCGACCAACGATCTGGATGTGGAAACGCTGGACCTGTTGCAAGAGTTGCTGGACAGCTATGACGGCACCGTGCTGCTGGTCAGCCACGACCGTGACTTCCTTGACCGTGTGTCGGCGACGACCATCGCGATGGAAGGCAACGGCAAGGCCACCGTCTATGCGGGCGGTTGGTCCGACTATCAGGCGCAAAAGGCCCTGACCGCCAAGGAAGAGGCCAAAGCCGCCCCCAAGGTCGAGAAGCCGAAAGAAGAGCCCAAAGCCGCCGCGCCCAAGGCCACCAAAGACGGCCTGACCTATAGCGAGAAGCACCGTCTGGACGCTTTGCCCGCCGAGATGGAGCGTCTGGAGGTCGAGATCGCCAAGCTCGAAGAGTTTCTGGCGAACCCCGACCTTTTCACCAAGGAGCCCTTGAAGTTCAAGAAGGCCTCCGAAGGTCTGGTCGAGCGGCAAGAGAAGCTGGCCGCTGCCGAAGAAGAGTGGCTGATGCTCGAGGAAAAGGCCGCCGGTTAAGGCATCCTGAGCGCGCCGTCGATCCGGATGACCGACCCGTTCAGATAGGGGCAGGTCAGGATGAACCCGACGGTGCGCGCGTATTCCTGCGGGTCACCAAGGCGTTTGGGGAAAGTCACGTCGGCGGCCAGACCGTCCATGACCTCTTGGCCCAGACTTTCCAGCATCGGCGTGCGAAAGATGCCCGGCGCGATTGCCATGCAGCGTACCCCGACCGAGGCCAAGTCCCGCGCCATAGGTAGGGCAAGCGCCGCGATCCCGCCCTTGGAGGCTGCATAGGCGGCTTGGCCCTTTTGCCCTTCGAACGCGGCGATGGAGGCGGTGTTGACGATCACCCCGCGCTGCCCGTCCGCATCGGGCGCATTTTTCGACATGATTTCAGCGGCCAAGCGCCCGACGTTGAAGCTGCCGGTCAGGTTGATGTCGATGGTGCGTTTCCAGCTGTCCAGCCCGTGGGGGCCATTCCGGCCCAAGGTTTTCTCGGCCGTGGCAATGCCCGCGCAGTTGATCGCGGCGGTCAGCCCGCCCATGTGGTTTGTGGCGGCGGACAGGGCGGCCTGAACCGACCCTTCGTCCGTGACATCGCATTCCTGAAAGCCTGTGCCGATCTCTGCGGCCTGCTCGGTGCCCCGCGTGGTGTCGCGGTCCAGCAGGAAGACCTGCGCCCCCGATGCGGCCAGAAACCGCGCCGTGGCGTTGCCCAATCCCGATGCGCCGCCGGTCACGACGGCCTTAATGCCGGTCAAATCCATCCGAGTTCCTCCCCTAACTGAACGGTTGTTCAGAAAGTGGCCGGAACGCGGCGGACTGTCCAGCCCCTATTGCAGGGGACGGATTTTCAGCTTGGTGATGCGGTTCGCCTCGCGCGCCAGAACAAGGAACCGGAAGCCGTGGAAGCTGAACACCTGACCGGGGGTCGGGATCATCTGCGCCTCGTGGATCACCAGACCGGCAATGGTGTTGGCCTCGATGTCGGGCAGGTTCCATTCAGTGGCGCGGTTCAGGTCGCGGATCGTCATCGCGCCGTCCACGATGTAGTTGCCGTCGTCGGACTTCTTGATTGGCAGCTCGGCCTCGGCGTCGAATTCGTCGGTGATCTGGCCGACGATCTCTTCCAGAATGTCTTCCAGCGTGATCAGGCCTTCGATGCTACCGTATTCGTCCACCACCAGCGCAAAGTGCGTGCGGCGGCGCAGGAACTGGCGCATCTGCTCGTCCAGCGAGGTGGTGTCGGGGATAAAGTAGGGCTTCATCGCGACGCTGGTGATGTCAAAGGTCTTCATGGCCTCGGGGTCGCGCAGGAACACGTCCATAGCGCGCATCAGGTCCTTGGCGTGGACGACGCCGACAATATTCTCCTGATCGCCCTTATAGAGCGGCAGGCGGGTGTGGTTGCTTTCCAGACATTGGGCCAGAATATCCTCGACCGGCGCGTCCGCGTTGATCATCTCGATCGAGGAGCGGTGCAGCATGACCTCTTCGACGTAGCGGTCGTTCAGGTCCAGTGCGCCAAGGATCCGGTCGCGGTCTTCTTTCTCGACCACGCCTTCGGAGTGGCCCAGTTGCAGGGCGCCGGCGATTTCCTCGCGCACGGCCAGAATTTGGCTGTCGGGGTCGGTCTGCACGCCGAACATACGCAGCACCAGACGCACCAGCGAACGCACCGCATACACCACCGGAGAGAAGATGCGCACAATCCACGTGATCAGCGGGGCGACGCGGGCGGCGGCAACCTCGGCATTGGTGATCGCATAGGTTTTCGGCAACACCTCGGCAAAGACCAGAACCAGCAGGGTCATGACCATGGTTGCCAGCGCCACACCCGATTCCCCGAACAGGCGGGTGAACAGGGCGGTCGCCATCGAGGTCGCCAGAATGTTGACGAGGTTGTTCCCCAACAGCACCGAGCCGATCAGACGTTCATTGTCCTCGGTGATCTTCAGCGCCTGTTCGGCCCCGCTGGAGCCTTTGTCCGCATTGGCGCGCAGTTTCCCCCGAGAGGCCGCCGTCAGCGCCGTTTCCGAGCCGGAGAACAGGGCGGACAGCAGCAACAGCAGCAGAATGCCACCGGCGGTCGTGTAGAACGAAGCGTCAAGAAGGGAGGTATCCATTGGTCTCTCAGAATAGTGTAGGGGGCAGATGGCGCCTCAGGAGCCTTTCGCCAAGGGGTGATGCTCGAAAACCAGCGATTTCAGCCGCTCTTGCAGAACATGCGTATAGATTTCGGTTGTGCCAAGGTCCGCGTGCCCCAGCAAGGTCTGGATGGCCCGCAGGTCGGCCCCGTTCGCCAGAAGATGCGTCGCAAAGGCGTGGCGCAGGGTGTGGGGCGTGACCGCAGACGGGGACACACCGCCCTGAACGGCGAAATCCTTGATCATCAGATAGAAGGCGTGGCGCGTCAGGTGCCCCTGTTTGCCGCGGGACGGGAACAGATAGGGCGAGACGGGTTTGCCGCGCAGGCGCCCCTCTTCTTCGGCGGCGTCGCGGTGTTCGAGCCACAGGATCAGCGCATCACGGGCCGGTTCGGACAGGGGAACCATGCGCTCCTTGCCGCCTTTGCCCTTGATCAGCAGCATACGGGGATCGCCCCGCGTGGCCCCAACGGGCAGGCCGACCAGTTCGCTGACGCGCATCCCCGTGCCGTAAAGCAGTTCCATCAGGCAGGTGTTGCGGGCCTGATCGGCGGGGGTGCGGCCCGATGCGGCGGCGGCATCCAGAAGGCGCGTGACGTCCTCTTGGCTTAGGGTTTTGGGCAGACGCTTGGCCTTGCCGGGGCCGCTGATCTGGATGACGGGATTGCTCTCGCGCCAGCCTTCGTCGTGGACGAAACGATACAGCTGTTTCAGCGCGGACAGGCGGCGGGCGCGGGTGGATTGGGACAGGCCCTGCGCCTCGCAGAAGATCAGATAATCCTCGAGGTCCGCGCGGACGGCATCGGCAAAGTTGAGCCCCTTGCGCGACAGCCAGTCCGCAGCGTCTTTCAGATCGCGGCCATAGGCCAGAAGCGTGTTGGTCGCCGCGTTCTGTTCGGCGGCCTGCGCCTCGAGAAAGCTGGAGATCCAGCGGTGATCCTGCATCGCCGGGCCTCAGGTCGTCTCGAGCAGCATCAGCTGGATCGCCACGGTGCGCGCGGTTTCCTCGAGGCCGACGGCGCGGAACAGCGACAGGGCTTCGGTGATCTGGCGCGGGTCGCTGCGGGTGCCTTGGGACAACTTGGCCATAGCGCGCAGGATTGCCTCGCCGATGGCGCGGTTGTCGATCAGGGCCTGCATCCCAGAGGTGGGCGGCGTGGTGAAGCCGTCATAGATCGCCCGCAGACGGGGCTGGGTGGGCGGCGTTTCGGGCATTTTCCCCGTGGCCGCGGCCCGCAGCATGATGTCCGTGGGGGTGATCTTGGGCAGGCGCCGCGCGGCCTCTTCGTAGCCGGGGGACAATAGAGCCACCTCCAGCGCGTTACGCTGATGCGCGCCGGCCAGGTCGATGTCCAGCAGACGGGTGCCGAACAGGCGGGCAAAGGTGACCTGCAGGCCGACCTCGCCCATGCGGGTCCAAGCGTCGGGCAGGGTGCGCATGATCGCCTGCTTGTCGCGGCGGTTCAAAGCGGTCTCGAACCGCTGCAAGGCCTCGACCCGATCCCAGACACCGCCGGACGCCGCCGGAAGCCGCGCCGAGTAGATGCCCAGAAAGCTGTTTTCGGACAGGGCACCGGCGCGGGCCAGCCGTTCGGCGGCCTCCAGCTGGGCCTTCCAACCGGCCACGGGGCGCAGGTCCGCATGGGCAAAGGCGCGGGGCAGGGTGCTGGTTGGCATCCGCTCTCCGATCGCTTCGAACAGGCGGAATTCCAGCGGGGTCGGGTCCTCGGGGAAGGCGAGCAGGTCGTCCTCTTCAAAGAGGTCGGGATCAAGGAACCGCGCCAGCAGCGCATCCTCGTCCGGCTCCAGCACGCCCAATGCCTCGGCGGTGCCCAGAACCAGCGCGGCGGTGCTCCACTTGCCGCGGCGGGCAAGGCAGAAGATCCGCGCAGGATAGCGGGCCGACAATTCGGGGCGGCGGTCAATCTCGGCGCAACGGGCGTCCTCGTTGCCGGTCAGAAGCGAGGCATCAAAGGCCCGCTGGAACAGTTGCGGCGTGTCGATGCCCGCGCGCTCCATCAATGCCTCGGCCTGTTCGACCGCGCCAAGCTTCAGCAACTGATCCACGCGCAACTGCAGGAAATCCCCGTTGCGCTTGATCCCGACAGGGGCGTCCGCCTCGGCCAGAAGCAGAGTGAACATCAGCGCGCGCACCGACGGCAGTTCGGAATTTCCGGCCTGCTGCATCAGACGCGCCAGATCATCGGGGCTGCTGCGTCGCCACAAATCCGTAGGAAATCCGGTGACTGACTGCGACAGCAATCCCGCCGCATCGGACGTGACACTTTCCAGCGCGGTCACGGTGACCTCGGGGGCGGCCGCACCACCAAGCGCGCCGCTGTCCAGTGGCGGAACGGCTGCGGGTGTCACCTCGATGGAATTGGACAGCCAGTCGATCGCGGAAAGTGGCGCTTGGGCCACCGCGATCCCCGGCCAAAGGGCCACCAGAATGGCGGCCTTATTGAACATGCAGGATAACCTCCTGTCGGACTTCGTCAGCGGGGGCAGAGAAATCAGCCCCGAGGAACGGCCCGACATAGGCATAGCAGACCAGCCCGACGGCCCCTAGAACTGCAAGATAAAAAAGCCATTTGATAATGCGCCCCATAGTCCCCTCATTCTCGTATGTTTGGGTTTGGCGGAGATTATATATGGCATTTCCGTCAAGTTCACGTCATTGAAGGCGACGAATTGCAATTTAGCGTGAACGCGCCGATACGCCTAAACGGAAGCCATGACGATACGCCTTAAAAAGACGGTAGTCCTGATCGGGATGATGGGAGCAGGGAAAACAGCTGTAGGGCGTGCGCTGGCCGAACGCCTGCACGTGCCCTTCATGGATTCCGACGAGGAAATCGAACGCGCCGCCGCCATGTCGATCCCCGAGATTTTTGCCCGCGACGGCGAGGATTTCTTCCGTGCCCGCGAGAGCGAGGTCATTTCGCGCCTGATCACCACCGATGGCGCGATCCTCAGCACCGGGGGCGGGGCCTTTCTTCAGGCGCGCAACCGCGAGGTGATCCACGAAAAGGGCGTGTCGGTCTGGCTGGATGCCGAACTGCAGACCCTGTGGAACCGTGTCCGCAACAAGACCACGCGTCCCTTGCTGCGCACCAAAGACCCCAAGGCCACCCTGACCGAGATCTACCACAAGCGCGTGCCCATCTACGCCAAGGCTGATCTGCGCGTCACATCCGAACCGCGCCTGCCGATTCCCGAGATGGCCGAGCGCGTGATCGAAGCTCTGAAAACCCGCCCCGATGTTCTGGAGGTCTGTGATGATTGAAACCGTCTCTGTTCCGCTGCCCGGCCGTGAATACAACATCCGCGTGGGCCAAGGCCTGATCGCCAGCGCGGGCGCCGAAATCGCCCCCTTGCTGCGCCGGAAAAAGGTCGCCGTTGTCACCGACGAAAACGTAGGCGCGATCCATCTCGAAACCCTGCGCGCGGGCCTCGAGTCCGAGGGCATCACCATGACCGCCCTGACCCTGCCCGCAGGTGAAAGCACCAAAAGCTGGCCCCACTTCACCCGCACCGTCGAATGGCTGCTCTCTGAACAGGTCGAGCGCCGCGATGTGGTTGTGGCGTTGGGTGGCGGCGTGATCGGCGATCTGGTTGGCTTTGCCGCATCGGTCCTGCGCCGCGGCGTGCGTTTCGTGCAAATCCCGACCTCGCTGCTGGCCCAAGTGGACAGCTCGGTCGGTGGCAAGACCGGCATCAACACCTCTCACGGCAAGAACCTCGTGGGCGCGTTCCATCAACCCAGCCTCGTGCTGGCCGACACGGATGCCCTCGGGACACTGACCCAGCGCGATTTCCTTGCCGGCTATGGCGAGGTCATCAAATACGGCCTCCTCGGGGATGCAAACTTCTTCGAGTGGCTGGAAGAGAACGCCACTAAAATGGCCGCCGGCGATGTGGACGCTCGCATCTATGCGGTCAAACGCTCGGTCGAGATGAAGGCCGAAATCGTTCTGCGCGACGAAACCGAACAGGGCGACCGTGCGCTTCTGAACCTCGGCCACACCTTCTGCCACGCGTTCGAGGCCGCCACAGGCTACTCCGACCGATTGCTTCACGGCGAAGGCGTCGCCATTGGCTGTGCGCTGGCCTTCGAACTCTCGTCGCGCCTTGGCCTCTGCCCCCAAGAAGACCCCTCGCGCCTGCGCCAGCACCTGCGCGAGATGGGCACCAAAGTGGACCTCGCCGACATTCCCGGCGAACTGCCCGACGCGGACAAACTGCTCGATCTGATGGGGCAGGACAAAAAGGTCGTGGACGGCCAACTCCGCTTCATCCTCGCCCGCGGCATCGGCCAAGCCTTTGTCACCTCGGACGTACCCCGCGACATGGTCCGCACGCTGTTGCAAGAGGCCCTCGACGCCCGCCGCTAAACACCAAGGCCCGCCACCAGAGCGGGCCTTTTGCTTTCTTCTTTGCCCCAAATACTCACGGCACCACACCCGCCAAGATCCCAAAGCAAAAAGAAAGGGGCCCGAAGGCCCCCACACGTTCAACTTAGAACGGAATTTCGTCGTCCAGATCACGGCTGCCGCCGCCACCCTGACCGCCGCCGTAGCCGCCGCCCATATCCGATGGGCCGCGATCGTCATAGCCGCCGCGGTCATACCCGCCGCCCTGACCTCCGCCATAGCCGCCACCGCCGCCCTGACCGCCTTCGTTGCGGCCGTCCAGCATGGTCAATTCACCGCGATAGGGGCGCAGCACGACCTCGGTCGAATAGCGGTCCTGACCGGACTGGTCCTGCCATTTGCGGGTCTCAAGCTGGCCCTCGATATAAACCTTGGAGCCTTTGCGCAGATACTGCTCGGCCAGCTTTACCAGCGGCTCCGAGAAGATCGCGACGGTGTGCCACTCGGTGCGTTCCTTGCGCTCGCCCGAGGCGCGGTCGCGCCAGGTTTCCGAAGTAGCGATCCGCAGGTTGGCCACCTTGCCGCCGTTCTGGAAGCTGCGCACCTCGGGGTCGCGTCCCAGATTTCCTACCAGAATAACCTTGTTCACCGATCCGGCCATAGTGGTCCCTTTCGAATCCTTGTTCTTGCGTATCCGCGTCAGGCTTACACAAACCCGTGTCCCGCTTAAACGCCCGATCCCCTTTGGCTTGGAAAAATCCACAGATTTGTTTAAGGTCGCCGGAGTTTTTCAAACGAGGGGCTGTCCATGCGTCTTACTACGATCCGGACCTTCGCGACGACTGCATTTGTATTTTCGATTTTTACAACGTCATTGCCGACTTTTGTTTCTGCCGACACCGCTGGTTCCCGTGCGCGGATGGCGGCGTTTCGCACCCAGACCGCTGTGCTGGACGGACGCGCCGCGTCCCAGTACGCCGCGTCGATCAAACTGATGCCGCCGTCGGTGGTTACGCCGACCAAATACTCCACACCGAAATATCGCGGGCGCTATAGCGGCCCCTATCTGGCCATGGCCAAGGACGCCGCCCGCAAACATGGCGTCCCCGAGGACCTGTTCGCCCGTCTGGTGCAGCGCGAATCCGGCTGGAATGCGGGAGCCAAGTCCCACAAGGGGGCTCTGGGCCTTGCGCAATTGATGCCGGGCACCGCCAAGCTCTTGGGCGTGGACCCCAGCGATCCCCGACAGAACCTCGAAGGGGGCGCCCGTTATCTGGCCACCCAGTACGAACGGTTCCAGGATTGGAAGCTGGCACTGGCGGCCTATAACGCAGGTCCCGAAGCGGTGCAGAAGCATAACGGCGTTCCGCCCTACGCCGAGACCCGCGCCTACGTCACCGCTATTCTGGGGGAGTGACCGCTTCGGCGGGCACTTCGGTCCGGTACCAAAGGTCGTGATGATGCTCTAGCGCCTGATGCATGGCGGTGCCGCCCACGCCCCGCCGCACATGGCGATAGAGCCTGCGCCAATAGGGCAGGATCACGGCCGCATCCTCGAGAAGAATATCCTCGATCCGGTCAACAATCTGGCGGCGTGATTCGATGTCCGTGGTGCCAGAGGCGCGGTCGATCAGTGTATCCAGATCGGCGTTAGCGATACCGCATTCATTCCACACGCCATCCGATCTGTAAGCCAGACTCAGGATTTGCACCGCCAAGGGACGCGCATTCCATTGGGTGCAGGACAAGCCGTGCTGCTTCCACTCGGCACGGAATTCCTTGCCGTGGATGCGGCGGCGGGTGACGTTCAGTCCGGCGTCCCGCATCTGCACAGCGATGGCGTCGCCGGTGGCGGCGTTCCAGTCATCGTCCACAGTGATCAACGCGAATTCGGTGTCTTGATGTCCGGCCTCTGCCATCAGGGCGCGGGCCGCTGCGGCGTCTCTTTCTGGGACTTTTTTCGGGGTATATTCGGGGTGGCGCGGAGAGACGGGAATGTTCTCGCCGACCGTGCCGTGGTTCGCGTAGCCCAGTTCCAGCACGATGTTGTTGTCCACCGCCAAGGCAAACGCCCGCCGCACGCGCGGGTCCGCAAACACCCGCACGCCGTCCTGTTCATAGTTCCGGCTGGCCCGGCATACCAGCGTGGCCGAGGTGTCGATCTCGGACCGGAACAGGTCCATATCATCAAATTCCTGAATATAAGTGGCACTTGTCTCGTGGACCATGTCGATCAGGTCCTCGGTAAAGGCGCGGGAATAGACCGCCGGATCAGTGCCCAGATCGACATATTCGATCCGCGACAAGGCAGGGGTGCCGCCCCACCAACCGTCGCGGCGCAGCAGCACGGCGGACTGGCCTTCGTCCACGTGCTCGATGGTGTAAGGGCCGGTGCCGATCGGGGTTGCGGTCAGGTCCGCGCCCGTTTTGTCAAAGCTGGGGTGCACGATCAGCGCAGGGTAGTCGGACAGGTTGGCGATAAAGGCCACGTCGGGGCGCGACAGGTTCAGAACGATGGTGTGGTCATCTTTGATGACCATCGCCCCAAGGGCGATGAAGCCGGTGCCCTTGTCACACATCGCGGCCATGCGCGTGGCCATGGAGTTACCGCTAATGCTGCGATTGCACCAACGTTCAAAGTTGTAAGCCACATCGGACGCGGTAAAGGGATCACCGTTGGACCAGCTAACACCTTGTTTCAGATAGAGAGTGTAAGTTCGGGCATCATCCGAGACTTCCCAACCCTCTAGCAGCCAGGGTTCAAAGGTGTGATCTGTTCGCCAACGCACCAGATTTTCACAGCAACCCCGTGCAATGTTTCCCTTTTCGGGCCAGTCAAAGGTGCGCGGATCGTCCACCCGCAGCACCCGCATCTGGCAGCGCAGCAGCTCGGTCATGGGGATTTGCGGGGTCTCTTCCTGAGCCTGCGCAGGCACCCCCGCCATGGCCAATGCCGCCCCCGACGTCATCCCCAAAGAAGTCGCATAGGCCAGAAATTCGCGCCGACTCAGGCCCCCTTGTTCCATCTGTCCGTGCAGGCCGGAGATTGCAGGATGGAGCGGAGCATTGGTCAGGGTTTTACGCGTCATTTCAGCCTCTTGGGGGCCGGTGTTCACTTGGCCGGCCAGGGGCCCGTTTTGAGGGGTCCTTCTGGTCCAAGTTGCGCATAGAAAAACAGAGCGGGTCAACCGCTCTGTTTGCAAAAACCATCAAACTTGCGGGAAAACCCGCTCAGGCGGCGGTTGCGCGGGCGCGGAACCGTTCCGGCGACTCGCCCGTCACGTTCTCGAACGAGCGGGTGAAATAGGCCGGAGAACTAAAGCCCAGATCCTCGGCCACTTGCTGGAAGGTCGCGGCGCTGGTGGCCAAAGCCTCGCGCGCGGCCAGGTGGATGCGCTGGTTCAGGATGTCCGAGGCCGACAGATCGCACATGTCCTTGCAATAACGGGACAAATCCGACGGGGACAGGCCCAGTTCGGCGGCGTAGTCGGTGGTGGTCTTGCCCGAGGCGTATTGCTGTTCGACCAGCGCGGTATAGGCGCTGACAGCTTCGGATGCGCGCGGGTCCATGGGGGCGGCACCGGTGCCGCATTCCTCTTTCTGCCGCTCCAACCAGACCGAGATCAGACCTAGCAGACAGATCGCTGCCCGTTCAGAGCGCAGGCGCTGGATGTCCAGTTCCTGCTGCAGAACCTCGAGGTGACTGGTCAGTTCGCACTGGTCGCCAGCGTTGCGAACGCGCAGCTGCATGGGCTTGGTGGGCAAGCCCAAATGCAGCGCCGAGGAAATCTGGACCACGGTGCCATAGCACTGCGATCCACACTCGAATTTCAACATGGTTCCGGCGGGCACAAAGACAGCATTGTGGCTGTTATAGCCGCTGCGCGCACCGCCAAGGATCAGACGCCCCTGACCACGGGTGACCCAGATCAGCAGGTGGTCGTTGTAACCACGCATGGCTCCGCGTTTCCATTCGGGGCCATTGAAAAACTGGCTCAGCGATTGGAAGCGGACGGGTTTGTTGCCGTCAGCGACGGTCCATTGCGCCGTCTCGGTCGGATTGATGATCAGTGCGTGATTCATGGTTTGTTAATCTGTAAGTATCAAACGTGGTGAGTGACCACCCTATGCGGATAGTAGATGCTCAACTTTAGTCTAGATCAAGCCTAAGCCAGTTTGACATCTTGCTTCGCAGCCAACTGCGCTGACGTTTCGCGTACTGCCGCGTGGCGATAACGGCTTCATTTCGTGCGGTTTCTAGGGGGATTCCGCCGTTGACATGGTCGATTAATTCTTTTGCGCCGATCGCCTTGGAGGACTGCCAGGCGGGGTTCCAAACCGGCGCGATTTTGTGCGCTTCCGCCAGGGCGCCCTGTTCGAGCATCAAATCGAACCTCTTCACGATCCGGTGATTCAGCCAGTCGCGGTCGGGCATCAAGGCGATTGCCTTACAGGTTGCCAAGGGCAACATAGGGGCAGGGGTGTCGTCCTGCCATGCTGCGATGCCGCGACCGGTTGCACGCAGTACTTCCCACGCCCGTTGGACCCGCACAGGGTTCAATCGATCCAGACGACTGGCGCTGTCGCGGTCCAATTCGGCCAACAGGGCCTCGAACCCCTCGGTGGCGACGCGGAGGTCGGCTTCGGCGCGGATTTCGGGGGGTGTGGCAGGGATTTCGGCCAATCCGGTGGTCAGGGCCGTAAAGTAGAGCCCCGTGCCCCCCACAATGATCGGGCGCTGCGCGCCATTCAAAAAGGGCGTCACATCGCGCAGCCAATGGCCGACGGAATAGTCGGCCTCGAGCGGGACACTGCCATAAAGGGCGTGGGGCGCACGGGCCAGATCGGAATCGTCGGGCCGCGCGGTCAGCACCCGCCAGCCGTCGAAAACCTGCAACGCATCGGCGTTCACGATGATACCACCCTGAGACTCGGCAATGCGCAGGGCCAGTGCCGATTTCCCGCTGGCCGTAGGGCCCGCGATCAGAACCGGTTGGTCCGGCGCTATGGTTGCGATATCAAAGCTATTCAGTGCATCGGCCAAGAGAGACTCCGATTTCATTATGTGCAGGGTTCTGCATTGATCCCGTGCGCGTTTTCCGACATTTTGCGCCCGACTGAAAGACATCGCCCCGAGGATCTTCGATGGATAATACGCCCGACAGCCTACAGCCCAAGTTTAAACGTGTTCTTCTAAAGATTTCCGGTGAGGCTCTCATGGGGGATCAGGGCTTTGGCCTGCACCCGCCGACCGTCCAGCGCATCGCGCGCGAGGTCAAATCGGTACATGACCTTGGCGTCGAGATCTGCATGGTCATCGGCGGCGGCAACATCTTCCGCGGGCTTTCGGGCTCGGCTCAGGGGATGGAGCGCACCACCGCCGACTACATGGGGATGCTTGCCACCATCATGAACGCGCTGGCCATGCAGTCCGCTCTGGAAGAGCTGGACGTCTTTACCCGCGTGATCAGCGCAATCCGCATGGACGAAGTGTGCGAGCCCTACATCCGCCGCCGCGCCGTGCGTCACCTCGAAAAGAAGCGCGTGTGCATCTTTGCCGCCGGCACCGGCAACCCGTACTTCACCACCGACACTGCTGCGACCCTGCGCGCCAACGAAATGGCCTGCGAGGCCATCTTCAAAGGCACCAAGGTGGACGGCGTCTACGACAAAGACCCCAAGAAACACGCAGACGCCAAGCGCTATGACGAAGTCACCTATGACGAAGTTCTGGCGCAGCATCTGGGTGTGATGGACGCCAGCGCGATCGCACTGGCCCGCGACAACAACCTGCCGATCATCGTATTCTCGCTGGACGAGCCCGGTGGCTTCCGCGGAATTCTGGCCGGTCAGGGCACCTATACTTCCGTTCACGGATAAGGCAGCTTCTGGGGGGCTACGGCCCCTCTTTGCTGTACCCAACCAAGACAGGGCGCTGCGCCCCAAGCAGGAAAGAACAAAATCATGGCTGACGAAGAGTTTGAACTGGATATCGACGATCTGACCCGCCGCATGGATGGTGCAATGGGCGCGCTGCGTACCGAATTTGCATCGCTGCGTACGGGCCGCGCGTCGGCCTCCATGCTGGAGCCGATCATGGTCGAAGCCTACGGTCAGCGCACTCCGATCAACCAGGTCGGCACTGTGAACGTTCCCGAGCCGCGCATGGTCACCATCAACGTGTGGGACAAGGCCATGGTCGGCAAGGTCGAGAAAGCCATCCGTGAAAGCGGTCTGGGCATCAACCCGCAGCTCAACGGCACCATCATCATGCTGCCGATCCCCGAGCTGAACGAAGAGCGCCGCAAGGAACTGACCCGCGTTGCAGCCCAGTACGGCGAAAACGCCCGTGTAGCCGTGCGCAACGTGCGCCGCGACGGCATGGACCAGATCAAGAAGGCCAAGGGCAGCATCTCTGAAGATGACCAGAAATACTGGGAGTCCGAAGTTCAGGACCTGACCGACAAGTACATCAAACAGGTTGACGCTGCGCTCGAAGGCAAGCAGCAAGAAATCATGCAGGTTTGAGTACGATTACAGGGAGGGTGCGGTATGGCGCTCGATTCTCACGCTAAGAACGCACCCGAGCACGTTGCCATCATCATGGATGGCAACGGCCGCTGGGCCCAGAGCCGGGGAAAGCCCCGGCTTTTCGGTCACCACGCAGGGGCACGCCGTGTCCGCGAAGTGGTCGAGGCCTGCCCCGATCTCGGGGTCAAGTATCTGACGATTTTCGCCTTTTCGACCGAGAACTGGAAACGGACCCAGGTCGAAGTGGCCGGTTTGATGAGCCTGTTCCGCCGCTACATCACCAAAGAGGCCCGCGCCCTGAAGGACGAGGGCGTGCGCGTCCGCTTTATCGGGGACCGCGTGCGTCTGGACCACAAGCTCCAGACCCTCATGGACGAGCTGGAGCAGCTGACCGAGCATAACGACCGCGTGCACCTGACCATCGCCCTGAACTATGGCGGCCGCGACGAGGTGGCCCGCGCCACCAAGCGTCTGGCGCAGGACGTGGCCGCAGGCAAAGTGGACCCCGAGACTGTGGATGGCGAAACGCTGGCCCGTTATCTGGACACCCACGTTCTGCCCGACCCCGATCTGGTCATCCGCACCAGCGGCGAGGCGCGGATCTCGAACTTCCTTCTGTGGCAGTCGGCCTATGCGGAATACGAATTCATCGACACCATGTGGCCCGATTTCAGCGCCGAAGTGTTCGGCAACGTGATCGCGGGCTATTGCAAGCGGGACCGCCGTTACGGTGGTGTCCGCGCATGAGCAGCGCCGCGAAATGGGCTGACCTGATCCCGCGGGCGGGGTCGGCTGTGGTCATGCTGGTGGTCGGTCTGGCCTGTGTGTGGCTCGGGGGCCTGTGGTATTCGGCGCTGATCGCGCTTGCCGTGGGCTGCATGATCTATGAACTGCGCCTCTTGGGCAAGGCGCGGGATCACCGCGTGGGAATGATGCTGGGGGCTTTGGCGGCCGCCGTGACATGGTTCCTGCCGGTTCTGCCCAATCTGGCGATCCTGCCGGTGATTGCGGGGATGATGGCGGCCACCACGGGCGGCGTGCGCAAACCCATGCCGA
This sequence comes from Donghicola mangrovi, assembly GCF_013377535.1. GTDB lineage: Bacteria > Pseudomonadota > Alphaproteobacteria > Rhodobacterales > Rhodobacteraceae > Donghicola > Donghicola mangrovi. Next base: position 467,834 of record NZ_JABCJE010000003.1, read on the forward strand.
TCGCCTTTGCTGCCGCGATGATCATGGTGGCGGGCTACGTGCTGGTGAACCTGCGGACCGATGCGGGCATCGTCTGGGTGTTCTGGCTGCTGTTCGTGGTGATCGCGTCCGACGTGGCGGGGTACTTCGTGGGCAAAGCCATCGGCGGCCCGAAATTCTGGCCGCGCCTGTCGCCCAAAAAGACTTGGTCCGGCACCGCAGGTGGCTGGATCGCGGCTGGCGGGGTGGGGGCCCTGTTTGCGGCAACCACCGGCGCAGGACCGATCCTGATTCCCGTCAGCGCGATGATGGCCTTTGCCGCGCAAATGGGCGACATCGGTGAAAGCTGGCTGAAACGCCGCGCAGGGGTCAAGGACAGCTCGAACCTCATTCCCGGACATGGCGGCTTCATGGACCGGTTCGACGGGCTGGTCGGCGCTTGCATGATCGCGCTTTTCGTTGTGGGGGCCCTTTGAAACGCATAAGTATTTTCGGCGCAACCGGGTCCATCGGGCAAAGCACGCTGGACCTGATTGGTCGCCGCATGGGCGACTTTCAGGTCGTTGTTCTGACGGGCGGCGCGAATATCGCCCAACTGGCCGGTGACGCGCTGAAGTTCCGGCCCGAGCTGGTCGTCACCGCATACCCCGAGAAACTGGATGATCTGCGCGCCGCGCTCGATGGCTCTGGCATCGAATGCGCCGCAGGTCAGGACGCCTTGGTCGAGGCTGCAAACCGTCCCGCCGACTGGATCATGTCGGCGATTGTGGGGGTGGCGGGGCTGGCGCCGGGGCTCAAGGCATTGGAGCAGGGCACGACCCTTGCGCTGGCGAACAAGGAATCGCTGGTGACGGCGGGCCCCTTGCTGCTGGAAACCGCGCGCAAATTCGGCGCGACGATCCTGCCCGTGGACAGCGAGCATTCGGCGATCTTCCAAGGCTTGGTGGGCGAGGATATGGCTGCCGTCGAGCGGATCATCATCACGGCATCCGGCGGTGCCTTCCGCGACTGGCCCATTGAGGATCTGCCCAAAGCCACCTGCGCGCAGGCGTCGACTCACCCGAACTGGGACATGGGGCAGCGGATCACCATCGACTCGGCCTCTATGTTCAACAAGGCGCTCGAAGTCATAGAAACCAAAGAGTTTTTTGGCTGCAAGCCCGAGATGATCGAGGTTCTGGTCCACCCCGAATCCCTGATCCACGCGCTGGTTGGTTTCAACGACGGCGCGCTGATGGCCCATGTGGGCGCGCCCGATATGCGCCACGCCATCGGCTATGCCCTGAACTGGCCGGACCGTGCCCATCTGCCGGTCGAACGGCTGGACTTGGCCGCGATTGGCCGCATGACATTCCGCGCGCCCGATGACGTGCGCTACCCGGCGCTGCGCCTTGCGCGCGAGGTGATGGAAACCGGCGGCCTGTCCGGCGCGGTCCTGAACGGGGCCAAGGAGAGGGCGCTCGATCACTTCATCGCGGGGCGCATCCGGTTCACCGATATGGCCGATCTGGTGGCCGGTGCCTTGGATCAATTATCGCGGCGCAACACGCTTCATTTACCAGTAACCCTTGATAACGTCGCTCAACTGGACCATTTGGCCCGTAAGGCGGCGGATCAGATCGCCATGGATTTGGTAACGTAAGAGGCAGTTTTGGATATTCTCGCTCTGGCACCCGATCTGGGTGGTCTGTTGTACACCATCGCATCGTTTGTTGTCGCACTGATCATCATCGTCGCGGTCCACGAATACGGCCACTACATCGTCGGCCGTTGGGGCGGGATCAAAGCCGAAGTGTTCTCTTTGGGGTTCGGTCCGGTGCTGTTTTCGCGCGTCGACAAACGTGGCACCCGCTGGCAGATCGCGGCGCTTCCCCTTGGTGGCTATGTGAAATTCCTGGGTGATAGCGACGCGGCCAGCGGCAAGGACGCTGCGGCCATCGGCCAGCTATCGGAAAACGACCGTCGGCACACCATGCACGGGGCCCCTTTGTGGGCGCGGGCGGCGACTGTGGCGGCGGGGCCGATCTTTAACTTCATCCTGACTATCGTGATTTTCACCGGCGTGATCCTGTGGGAAGGGCAGACCAAAGAGCCCCTGACCATCGGCCATATTCAGGACCTGCCCGCGACGATCACCCTGCAATCGGGTGACCAGATCGTGTCCGTCGGCGGGATCACCATGCCCGAGGATGGGCTGAACACCATCCGCGCGCAAATCCCCGTTCAGGCGGATCTGGAGTACGAGGTTCTGCGCGATGGTCAGACCGTGACCGCCGTTGGCCCGCACCCCTATTTGCCCTTGGTTGAGCAGGTCTCGCCGCGCTCTGCTGCTTATGAGGCTGGCATTCGCCCCGGTGACGTGATCACCGCGGCCGATGGCGTGCCGATGTACGCCTTTAGCCAGCTGATCGACGTGGTCAAATCGGCCGAGGGCAACCCGATCAGCCTGTCGGTCTGGCGCGATGGTCAGGACCTGACCATCGATCTGTCCGCCAAGCGCGTGGATGAACCCAGCGCCGAGGGCGGCTTCCAGACCGTCTGGCGCATTGGTGTTGTGGGCGGTCTGTTCTTTGACGCGGCCAAGGAACCCGTTGGCGTTCTTCAGGCGATCGGGGCAGGGGCCGCGCAGCTGTGGTTCCTGATCGAAGGCTCCGTGTCGGGCCTGTGGCACATGATCACCGGCGCGATCAGCACCTGCAACATGTCCGGCCCCGTCGGCATCGCCGAGGTGTCTGGCGCGATGGCCTCGCAGGGGGCGCAGAACTTTATCTGGTTCATCGGCTCGCTGTCGGCGGCTGTGGGTCTGCTGAACCTGTTCCCCGTGCCGGTGCTGGACGGCGGCCATCTGGTGTTCTTTGCCTACGAGGCTGTGGCTGGCAAACCCCCGAGCGACAAGGTCCTGCGCGCCCTGATGGCGGGAGGTCTCGCCTTGATACTGTCGCTGATGGTGTTTGCGCTGGGGAACGACCTGTTCTGCCCGTGATTGCCCAAATTCTGACGTAATCCAATCTTACAAGAAGCCTCATTCGAACTGTATCGAGTGAGGCTTTTTCCATGACCACCCTGACCCAAGGCTATCGCAGCCTTTCCTTTCTGCTGGGAATCAACTGGGACCGTGTCCTGTTCCCCTTGGGTGTGCTGTGCGGGCTGGCATTCGGCATCGTCATCAGCAGCTATCTTGTCTAAACCGGCGACAAAGACGCCACATGCTGCGGTTGGTTTTTGACAACGGGCCCATATCCCGATAGTCACACAACCAATTGAGATGATTTGACGGGGTCACTGCCATGACCGAATTTCCTCGCCGTAAGGCAGGCGGTTTTGCCAAAGCTGCGGGCCTGATGGCCAGCGTTGCTGTTTTTTCTACTTTTACCAGTGTTGTTACCGCGCCCACGGCCGCCATGGCCCAAAGCTTTGCGTTCAATTCTGTCCAGATCGACGGAAACCAGCGCATCGAGGATGCAACTATCCTGTCCTATATGGGCATCGCCAAGGGACAGACCGTCTCGGCAGGCGAGGTGAACGCGGGTTTCCGCCGCCTCGAGGATAGTGGACTGTTCGAAAGCGTCGAAGTGGAGCCTCAGGGCAGCACTCTGGTGATCCGCGTGGTGGAATATCCCACCGTCAACCGCATCTCGTTCGAGGGCAACCGCCGTCTGGACGATGACGCGTTGGCCGCGATCGTTGAAACGCAGGAACGCCGCGTTCTGGACCCCTCGCAGGTCGAGCGTGACGCTGCCAAGATCGCCGAAGCCTACAGCCAGCAGGGCCGTATCGCCGCTCGCATCCAGCCCCGCATCATCAAGCGGACCGACAACCGCGTCGATCTGGTTTACGAAATCTTCGAAGGTGACGTGACCGAGGTCGAGCGTATCAGCTTTGTCGGAAACAAGGCGTTCTCGGACCGTCGTCTGCGCGGCGTTCTGGAAACCAAACAGGCCGGCCTACTGCGCCGCCTGATCCGCCGCGACACCTATATTCAGGACCGCGTTGCGTTTGACCGTCAGGTTCTGGCGGACTTCTACGCGGCCCGTGGTTACGTTGACTTCCGCGTCACCGGCGTCACCCCCGAGCTGACCCGCGAGCGTAACGGCGTGTTCATGGTCTTCAATGTCGAAGAGGGCCAGCAGTTCCACGTGGGCAAAGTTTCGGTGTCGTCCGAGCTGTCGAATGTGGACGCCGACGCCTTTGCCAAGGCGCTGAAGATCAAATCCGGTGACGTTTATTCGCCCACGCTGGTCGAGAACTCGATCTCCCGTCTGGAGCGTCTGACCGTTCAGGAACAGCTGCAGTTCGTCCGTATCGAGCCGCGCATCACCCGCAACGACCGTGACCTGACGCTGGACGTGGAGTTTGTTCTGTCCCGCGGCGAGCGCGTGTTTGTCGAGCGTATCGACATCGAAGGCAACACCACCACTCTGGACCGCGTCATCCGCCGCGAATTCACCGTGGTCGAGGGCGACCCCTTCAACCCGCGCGAAGTCCGTCAGGCCGCCGAGCGTATCCGCGCTCTGGGCTTCTTCAAGGATGCGAACGTCAACGCCCGCGAGGGCACCAGCCGCGATCAGGTGATCGTGGACGTGGACGTGACCGAACAGCCCACTGGCTCGATCAGCTTTGGCGCGAACTACTCGACCTCGGATGGCGTGGGTCTGGTCGGCTCGTTCAGCGAGCGGAACTTCTTGGGTCGTGGTCAGGCGCTGAGCGTGTCGCTGGGTAACTCCAGTAACAATTTTACCGCCGGTATCAACTTTGTTGAGCCTGCATTCCTAGACCGCGATCTGGCGTTTGGTCTGAACCTGACCTACACCAACAACACGGCCAGCTATGCGGATTACTCCAGCAACATCGGTGTATTCGAACCCTCACTGACCTTCCCCGTCAGCGAAAACGGCTCTCTTCAGGTTCGCCTGAAGGGTGAATATGCCGAGATGTATGATGTGGCCGACGATGCCAGCGTCATCACCAAGAACGAGGCTGACGAACCCGCGCTGCAAGCTGGCGGTCTGGGCTATACCTACAGCTTCGATACCCGCAAAACCGGTCTGAACCCCAACGCAGGCGTGTACCTGTCGTTCGGTCAGGACTTCATGGCAGGCAAGGACGTCCAGTACGTCGAGACCAAGCTCCGCGCTCAGGCCACCACCAAGGTCCTGAACGAAGAGGTTGATCTGCGCGCCACCTTCGAAGCGTCGAACATCGCCTTTGCCCAAGGGTCGAGCCGTGCGATCAACCGTTACTACCTTGGCAGCCGCTACATGCGCGGTTTCGAGGGAGGCGGCATCGGTCCCCGTGACACGACCGAGGATGCGGCACTGGGCGGTAACAACTTTGCCGTGGCCCGTTTCGAGGCGGAATTCCCCATCGGCCTGCCCGAGGAATACGGCGTCTCCGGCGGTGTGTTCTATGACATCGGCTCGCTCTGGGGTCTGGACGAAACCTATGGCGCCAACGTCAAGTACGACGACTTCAGCCTGCGTCAGGTTGTTGGTGTATCGGTCTTCTGGGATACGCCCATCGGTCCGCTGCGCTTCAACTGGTCCGAGCCGGTCGAGCGCCGCGCTCAGGACAAGCCGCGCACCTTCGAATTCACCGTTTCGGCTGAATTCTAATGCGTCGGGGGATTGCTGCACTGGCCATGGCTGTGTGTGCATGGTCCCCCGTTTCCGCCCAAACCACGCTTGATTTCGGTCAGGGGCAGCCTGTTCAGGTTGCCCCGAGTGCCGTTCTGGTGATCGACTTCGAACGCGCCTTCCGCGAGAGCCTGTTCGGCCAGCGCGCCGCCGCCGAGATCGAGAAAACCCGCCAGCAAATCGCTGCCGAGAATAACAACTTCACCGAAGAGCTGGATGCCGAAGAGGCTGAATTGACCCAGTTGCGGGACACCATCCCGCTGGACCAGTTCCGCGCCCGCGCCGATGCCTTTGATGAAAAGGTCCAGACCATCCGCCGCGAACAGGATACCAAGGCCCGCAATTTCGCCCGCCTGACCGAGACCGCGAATGCCCGTTTTCTGGAACTTGCGCGCCCGATCCTGACAGAGATTCTGGTCCGTCACGACGCCACATTGCTGGACGATCGCCGCAATTACTTCATCGTGCTGGATCAAGCAGATGTAACAGATGAGGCGATCGCTGAAATAAACGCCCGTATTGGCACGGGCGAAACGGCAGAAACCGGCCAGCAATAAACGGTCAGGGGGTAGGGGCGCGCCAACGGCTTGCCCGACCTGAGGCAACTTGGTACTCAGCCTTCAAAATGACATCAGAAGGTACAGCCATGACTGAGCCCCGCACCGAAGCCAATATCGACCTTATCCAGCGCCTGCTGCCCCACCGCTATCCGTTCCTGCTGGTGGACAAAGTCATCGAGATCAACGGCATCCAGTCGGCCAAGGGCATCAAGTGCGTCACCATGAACGAGCCGCACTTTCAGGGGCACTTCCCCGGCAACCCGATCATGCCCGGCGTCACCATCATCGAGGCGATGGCCCAGACCACCGCTGTGATGGTCGGCACCAGCCTGAACCTCGAAGATAAGAACATGCAGATCTACTTCATGGCGATCGACAACTGTAAATTCCGCCGCATGGTTCGCCCCGGTGACGTTCTGGAAATGAACGTGGAACTGGTTCGCGGCAAGCCCGGCGGCAAGGTCTGGAAGTTCAAAGGTCAGGCGATGGTCGATGGCGAACTGGCGGCCGAGGCCGACTTTACCGCCATGATGGACATGCCCAAGGACGCGGCATGAGCATCGATCCCACAGCACAGGTCCATGCCTCTTCGATCATCGAGGATGGCGCGGTCATCGGCGCGGATTGTGTGATCGGCCCGTTCTGCGTGGTCGGTCCCAAGGTCAAACTGGGGCAGGGCGTAGTCCTGAAATCCCACGTGGTTCTGGCCGGCGACACTGAGATCGGCGACGAGACCGTGATCTTTCCCTTCGCCAGCATCGGCGAAGTGCCTCAGGACCTGAAGTTCAAGGGCGAAGACACCAAGCTGATCGTGGGCGAACGCAACCGCATCCGCGAGGGCTGCACAATGAACCCCGGCACCGAGGGTGGCGGCGGCCTGACCAAAGTGGGCGACGACTGTCTGTTCATGACCGGCGCCCATGTGGGTCATGACGCGATCGTGGGCAACCGCGTGATCATGGCGAACCAGGCTGCCTTGGCCGGTCACTGCCACGTTGAGGATGACGTGATCATCGGCGGGCTGTCGGGCATCCACCAGTGGGTCCGTCTGGGCCGCGGCGCGATCATCGGCGCGGTCACTATGGTGACCAACGACGTGCTGCCCCACGGTCTGGTGCAGGGCCCGCGCGGTCAGCTGGACGGTCTGAACCTGGTCGGCCTGAAACGCAAGGGCGTCGCCCGCGAGGACATCACCGCGCTGCGCGCTGCGTTCCAGACGCTGGCTCAGGGCGAGGGCACCTTCCACGAGCGCGCCAAACGCATCACCGAGGACAGCGACAGCGAATATGTGCGCTACATGGCGGACTTTATTCTGGGCGCTTCGGACCGGTCGTTCCTGACGCCGAAATGAGCGCGCGTCTTGGCATATTGGCGGGGGGCGGTGCGCTGCCTCCTGCGATCCTGCGGGCGCATCCTGACGCCTATGTGCTGACCTTTGCAGGGGTGCAGCACCTGATGGGGCCAGACGCCCCTGTGTTTCCCATTGACCGGATTGGCGCGATCTATGCGGCGCTGCGGGATGCTGGCGTGACCGAGGTGGTCTTTGCCGGTGGCCTGTCGCGGCCTGCCTTGGACCCTGCGCAATTCGACGATGACATGCGGGCCTTGGCGCCCCATCTGCTGGCCGCCATGCAGCAAGGGGACGACGCCGTGCTGCGGCTGGTCGTCCAGACCTTCGAAGGGCAGGGCTTTGCCGTGCGCGGCGCCCACGAGGTGCTGCCCGCGCTGACGTCGACGGCGGGGTTGTTGGCGGGGCCCGCGCCCTCGGACGCGGATATGGCGGATGCAGCGCGAGGCTTTGATATTCTGGCTTATACGGCGGCCTTGGACATCGGGCAGGGCTGTGTGGTGGCGCGGGGCCTGTGCCTCGGGTTCGAGACATTGCAGGGCACCGACGCGATGCTGCGGTTTGTGGCCGAAACCCCTGACAAGCTTCGCCACGTGGCCAAGGGAGGCGTGCTGGTCAAGACCCCCAAGCAGGGGCAGGACTTGCGCGTTGATATGCCAGCCGTGGGGCCTGACACCCTGCGCGCTGCGGCCAAGGCGGGCCTGAACGGCATCGTCATCACTGCGGGCAACGTGGTGGTGCTGGACCGTCCCCAGATTGCCCAAGTGGCCGAGGAAACGGGCGTCTTCCTCTGGGCAGCGGAGCCCCGTTCATGAAGGTCTATGTGATTGCGGGCGAACCTTCGGGCGATGCCCTTGGCGGGGCGCTGATGCAGGGGCTGAACACCCTGCAACCCGGCATCCAGTATGCGGGCGTCGGTGGCCCCTTGATGCAGGCGCAGGGCCTGACCAGCCAGTTCCCGATGGAGGAACTGAGCCTCATGGGCATCGCCGAGATCCTGCCGAAATATTTCCACCTCAAGCGCCGCATCCGCGAATGCGCCGAGGCCGTGATCGCCCTAAAGCCCGATGTGATGATCACCATCGACGCGCCGGATTTCTGTCTGCGCGTGGCCAAGCTGGTGAAATCCAAGGCCCCGCATATCCGCACCGTTCACTATGTCGCCCCCAGCGTTTGGGCTTGGCGCCCCAAGCGGGCGGTGAAGATGGCGAAATGCATCGATCAGGTGCTGGCCCTGTTGCCGTTCGAGCCACCCTATATGGAAGCGGCGGGGATGGAATGCGACTTTGTCGGCCACCCCATCGCCACTCAGGAACAGGCGACGGACGCCGAGGCGGATCGTTTCCGTCTGCACTATGGCATCGGCGAGCAGCCCTTGCTGCTGGTGCTGCCCGGATCGCGCCGGTCCGAGGTGACGCGTCTGTCGCCGGTGTTCCAGCAGGCCCTCGCGCAAGTGCTGGAGGCCGAGCCTGATCTGCAAATCGTTCTGCCCGCCGCGCCTGCGGTCGCTGGGATGATCGAAGCGGGGCTGGCGGACTGGCCGAAGCGCACCATCGTTCTGGACCCCCGCGAATTGGGCGAACAGGCCGACCGCATCAAAAAGGCCGCGTTCCGTGCGGCGGATGTGGCGCTGGCTGCCTCGGGGACGGTGTCCTTGGAGCTGGCGGCGGCCCGGACCCCGATGGTCATCGCCTATGACATGAGCTGGCTGAGCCGCAAGATCATCTCGGCCATGCTGCGGATCGATACGGTGACGCTGGTGTCGCTGGTGTCGGACACCCGCGTGATCCCCGAACTAATCGGGGACCAGTGCAAACCCGAACTGATCGCCCCCTACATCGCCGAAGTTCTGAACCACCCGTCCGAGCAGTTGGCCGCAATGTCCACCACCATGCAGCGCCTTGGCGAAGGCGGCGAGGCGCCGGGTCTGCGAGCCGCACGGGCGGTGCTGCGCGGATTGGGGAAATAGCCGGACGGGCCCTTGGAAACAGGGGCCCATTTGCGTGGGACCACGCCGGAAATTCACACTGTCAGGAAAGATGTTGGAGCGGGTAGCGGGAATCGAACCCGCGCCAAGAGCTTGGGAAGCTCGTGTGATACCATTTCACCATACCCGCATCACTGACAGGCGAGATACGATCACCGATCCCGCCCGTCAAGAGGCTTGTGCCGATTAGCGGCGGCGGCGCTTGCGTCCACCTGCATCCCCGCCGCCGGTGTTGTAGCTGACATCGGGCAGGGTGACGATTTCCGACAGGTGCGGGAAGGCGTCTGTCTTGTGCGGGATCGCGTTGGCGTTGACGAAATGCTCTTGGAATTTCGGCTCGATCGCGGTTTCGACCTTGGTGATCTGGCGCACGATTTTCTCGATATCATTGCGGGCGGCGACATTGCACAGGGCGATGCGCGCACCGGTGCCTGCGGCGTTGCCAGCGCTGGTAACCTTGTCCAGCGGCACGTCGGGGATCATGCCAAGGATCATCGCGTGCTTGGGGCTGATATGGGCGCCAAAGGCACCGGCCAGCACCACGCGGTCCACCGTATCCACGCCGCGTTCGTCCATCAGCAGACGCGCACCGGCATAGAGCGCCGATTTCGCCAGCTGGATCGCCCGTACGTCGTTCTGGGTGACGGTGATGCGGGGGCCGCCTTGGGCGCTGCTGTCGTGGATGACATAGGTGTTGGTGCGGCCCTCGGGCTCGATCCGGGGGGTGCCGACCTGTTCGCTGCTGCCGATCAGACCGCTGGCGTCCAGAATGCCTGCGCTGCGCATCTCGGCCAGTGCTTCGATGATGCCGGACCCTGCGATGCCGGTGACGCCGCTGCTGGCGGTCGCTTCGGCAAAGCCCTCTTCGTCGGACCAGAGGTCACAGCCGATGACGCGGAAGCGGGGCTCTTTGGTGACGGGGTCGATCTCGATCCGTTCGATGGCACCCGGGGCGGCGCGCTGGCCGCTGCTGATCTGAGCGCCCTCAAACGCGGGGCCGGTGGGCGACGAACAGGCCAGCACGCGGGACTTGTCCCCCAGCAGGATTTCGGCGTTGGTGCCCACGTCCACGATCAGCACGAGGTCTTCGGATTTGTTCGGCTCTTCGGACAGAGCCACGGCGGCGGCGTCCGCGCCCACGTGACCGGCGATACAGGGCAGGACAAAGACCCGGGCGTTCGGGTTCATCTGGTCCAGCTCCATCTCGCGGGCGTTCAGGGACACACTGCTCGAGGTCGCCAGAGCGAACGGCGCCTGTCCCAGCTCCACAGGGTCGAAGCCCAGAAGAAGGTGGTGCATCACGGGGTTACAGACGAATGTTGCCTCAACGATCAAGGACGGATCGATGCCTGCTTCCTTGGCGATGCCATCGGTCAGGTCGTTCAGGGACTCGCGCACGGCGCGGGTCATTTCCTTGTCCCCGCCGGGGTTCATCATCGAATAGCTGACGCGGCTCATCAGGTCTTCGCCAAAGCGGATCTGCGGGTTCATGCGGCCGCTGGAGGCCTTTACCTCGCCCGTGACCAGATCGCACAGGTGCGCAGCGATGGTGGTCGAGCCAAGGTCAACCGCCAGACCATAAAGGCCGTCCTCGTGCAGGCCCGGCCAGATGTCCAGCAGCTGCACGGTGGTGTCCTGATGGCCCTTGTGAGCGGCCACGGTGACCTTCCATTCGCCCTTGCGCAGGGTGGGCTGGAGTTTCGACAGGAAGGGCAGAGCGGCGGTGACGCCCTCGATCTGCCACTGGTCTTTCAGCGCGGCCTTCAGGCGTTCGAAATCGCCGGTCGGGTCGTGCATGTCGGGTTCCTGAACTTCGACGAAATACAGGCGGGTGGCGGGGTCCATGACGATGTCGCGCTGGGTCGCGGCCTTGCGGACGACCTGCTTGTGGACCTGAGACTCTGGCGGCACGTCGATCACGATGTCGCCCTGAACGGTGGCCTGACAGCCCAGACGGCGACCGGCCTTCAGCCCGCGGATACGATCATAGCGTTCCTCGACAGCGTTGAAGTCGTTGAGGGCGTTCTCGGCCACATGTACGCCGAACTTGGGGAAGTCGCCGTAGGAAGGCTGGACCTGACACTTGGAACAGATGCCGCGTCCGCCGCAGACCGAATCCAGATCGACCCCCAGTTGGCGGGCGGCGGTCAGCACAGGGGTGCCGATGGGGAAGCGGCCCCGTTTGCCCGAGGGGGTGAAAATAACCAGTGCGTCGGTCATGGGAATATTCCTGAAAAGTCTGTTGCGCGTGCGGATCATAGGCCCTGCGCCGCCAAGGGAAAGGCCGGAAGCGTCGGAAAATCCCCCAGTCCCGACCGACACGCAAGGCAGATATGTTGCCGCACGCGCAAATAAGGCTTTCCCCTTGGGGCATTCGGTGCAATAGGGAAGCGCCAAACGAAGCTTCCACGGAGACCCGCCATGAAGATTCGCGAGGCGCTGACCTTCGACGATGTACTGCTTGTTCCGGCCGCAAGTAATGTGATGCCCTCGACCGCTGATACGCGGACCCGAGTGACCAAGAAAATTGCCCTGAACATTCCCCTCCTTTCCTCGGCTATGGATACCGTGACCGAAGCCCGCATGGCGATCTGCCTTGCGCAGGCTGGCGGGATGGGCGTGATCCACCGCAACCTCGACATCGAGGCGCAGGCGCGCGAAGTGCGCCGCGTCAAGCGTTTCGAGAGCGGTATTGTTTACAGCCCCGTAACCCTGCGCCCCGACCAGACCATGGCAGACGCCAAGGCCCTGATTGACCGCTACAACTTCACCGGCTTCCCCGTTGTGGACGCCGAGGGCCGCGTGGTCGGTATTGTCACCAACCGTGACATGCGCTTCGCCACCGACGACAAGACCCCCGTCAGCGCGATGATGACCAGCGACAACCTGGCCATCCTGAAAGAACCCGCAGACCGCGACGAAGCGATCAGCCTGATGAAGGCCCGCCGCATCGAGAAGCTGCTGGTGACGGACGCTGCTGGCCACCTGACCGGTCTGCTGACCCTGAAGGACACCGAGAAGGCCGTTCTGAATCCCACCGCCTGCAAAGACGAGCTGGGCCGCCTGCGTGTGGCTGCGGCCTCGACCGTGGGTGACGCGGGCTACGAGCGTACCGCCGCCCTGATCGAAGCAGGCGTGGACATGGTTGTCATCGACACCGCCCACGGCCACTCCGAAGGTGTTGGCCTTGCGGTTGCACGCATCAAGAAAGAATTCGGCGATCGCGTCGAGATCGTGGCAGGCAACGTGGCGACCGGCGCGGCAACCGCTGCTCTGATCGATGCGGGCGCGGATGCGGTCAAGGTCGGCATCGGGCCGGGCTCGATCTGCACCACCCGTATGGTTGCTGGCGTGGGTGTACCCCAGCTGAGCGCGATCATGGATTGCGCGGCATCGGCAGGCGACACTCCGATCATCGCGGACGGCGGCATCAAATTCTCGGGCGACTTTGCCAAGGCCATCGCGGCGGGCGCAAGCTGCGCGATGGTTGGCTCGATGATCGCGGGCACCGATGAATCGCCGGGCGAAGTGATCCTGTATCAGGGCCGTTCGTTCAAATCCTACCGCGGCATGGGCAGCCTTGGCGCGATGGCCCGTGGTTCGGCCGACCGTTACTTCCAGAAGGATGCCGCCAGCGACAAGCTGGTCCCCGAAGGGATCGAAGGTCAGGTGCCCTACAAAGGCCCCGCAGCGGCTGTTCTGCACCAGTTGGTTGGCGGCCTGCGCGCGGCCATGGGCTATACCGGTTGTGCGACCGTCGAAGAGATGCGCCACAACTGCGAGTTCGTCCGCATCACCGGCGCGGGCCTCAAGGAATCGCACGTCCACGACGTTCAGATCACCCGCGAGTCGCCGAACTACCGCGTGGGCTAAGGCCCGTTTGACACTGTAAAACAGGGGCCGTCCGGCGTTCGGGCGGCCCTCTGCCATTCCAAAGGGGGCGCGTATGACACCTGCCGCACGCATTCAGGCCGCAATCGAGATTCTGGACCAGATCACCGACGGGGAACCGGCGGAAAAGGCGCTGACCACATGGGCGCGGAACGCCCGGTTCGCGGGCTCCAAGGACCGTGCCGCCATTCGCGACCACGTGTTCGACGTGCTGCGCCAGCGGTCGTCCTGTGCGGCTGTGGGCGGTGATGACAGCGGGCGCGGGCTGATGATCGGCCTGCTGACCCAAGCGGGGGTCGATCTGGACAGCCTGTTCACCGGAGAGGGTCACGCGCCCCTGCCTATGACCGAGGCCGAAAAGGGCTACGGCCACGCACCCGAGGGCGCCGATGCGCTGGACATCCCCGAGTGGCTCTTCCCCCTGTGGCAGCAGAGCCTTGGCGATGACGCGGCCGAGGTTGCGGCCATCCAGCGCCACCGCGCGCCGGTGTTTCTGCGGGTGAACCTGCGGACCTCTGACGTTGAGGCTGCCGTGGCCACTCTGGCCGTGGACGGGATTGTGGCCGTGCCGCACCCCCTGTCGCCCACCGCGCTGGAGGTCACCGAAAACGCCCGCCGCATCAAGCAATCGCCTGCCTATCTGACTGGTCAGGTGGAGTTACAGGATGCCGCCAGTCAGGCGCTGGTCGACGCGCTGCCTCTGCCCAAGCAGGGCAAGGTGCTGGACTATTGCGCGGGCGGCGGTGGCAAGACGCTGGCCATGGCCGCGCTGACCCGCGCCACCATGTTCGCCCACGACGCCAACCCCCAACGGATGAAGGATCTGCCCGACCGTGCCGACCGCGCCGAGATCGCCGTTCGCATCTGCCGCACGACCGAGTTGCGCGGGCAGGGGCCGTTCGATCTGGTGCTGTGCGATGCGCCCTGTTCTGGGTCCGGTTCGTGGCGCCGCGCGCCCGAGGGCAAGTGGCGTTTGACCCAAGCATTGCTGGACGATGTAACGGCGCTTCAGGCGCAAATCCTGCGGGACGCCGCGCCCTTGGTGGCGGCTGGCGGGGCGCTGGCCTATGCGACGTGCTCGGTCCTCGAGGTCGAGAACCACGCGCAGGTCGAGGCGTTCTTGGCGGGTCATCCGGGCTGGACGCTAGAGACAGAGCGCCTGTTTACGCCGCTGATGGGCGGGGACGGGTTCTTTGTGGCAGTATTTAGAAAGCCCTAACAGAAATTACCTCCTTTGATTGATCCCGCCTTTTGTTAAGCTGCTCTTAATTGTTTTGGCTTAGCAAAAGAGCGGGTTTCGTTCGGGGGCGTCGTTTCATGCCATCAAAAAAGTTCTGGAAGTCACTGCGCCAGCTGCCGGTCACCTTGGCGGCGATCGTCTTTTCCATCTTTCTGCTGGGGGTCGCGGCGGCTGTGTCGCTGATGCCCGAGATGCCGGGGATGAGTGTTGCGGCTCTGGTGGCGGTGCTGGTCAGTCTGGCCGGTCTGACCACGGGCGTTATCGTCCTGTTAACCCGCGCCAAGGCCCGCCCCAGAACCGCGGATCCCCAGTACGAGGGGCTCTTGGATGTGTTCCCGTGCCCTGCGCTGATCACCGACCGCAATGGCAAGGTCCTGCAATTCGCCCCCATGATCACCACCGTCCTGACCGGCGTTGAAATCGGGGCGCCTGTGTTCGGGTTCTTTGGGGAACATGCGCCGCGCGCCCACACGCTGCTGGCCGATTGCCTTGAGGGGCGGCAGGCCCAAGGGATGTGCGCGCTGACCTCGGACAGCTATGCGACCTCGCTGGCGCGGCTGGGGCAGGGGCGCGTGCTCTGGACCTTTTGCAACCGCACCGTGATCGAGGAAATGCCGCTGCCCGAATCCTATGGCGAGGCGCCGCGGCTGACCCTTGGCCGGAACGGCGCGATCCTGTGGATGAACAACGCCCTGCGGCAGATGCTGGGGGGCACCCGCCGCCACGCCCGCGACGCCTTTGTCGATCCGCCGGTCGAGCATGGCCGCTTGATCACCGTGCGCACCAACCGCGCCATCCGCCAATATCTGGCCGTCGAACTGTCCCGAGAGGCTGGCCGCCGCGACATCCTGCTGGTGTCGCCCCCCGCAGGCACCCAGCGCGTCGAGCAGCCCGAGATCGAGCGTCTGCCCGTGGCCATCCTGACCTGCAATGCCGACGGGGCGCTGCTGTCGGCGAACCGTGCCGCGCGCCGTCTGATCTATGGCGACGAGGCCACCGTGCGCCCGCTGCCTGTGCATCTTTCGGGCTTGCTCGAGGGGTTGGGCCGGTCGCTGACTGACTGGCTGAAGCAGGTCTGCGACGGTCAGGCCCCCGGTCAGCCCGAATTCATGCGCCTCTTGGAGCAAGACACTGAACGCTATGTGCAGGTGACCTTGACCCCGCAACTGAACGGTCAGGATTTGCCCCGCGTGATGGTCGTGCTGAACGATGCCACTGACCTGAAGGTCATGGAGGCCAAGTTCACCCAGACCCAGAAAATGCAGGCCATTGGCCAGCTGGCGGGCGGGGTGGCGCACGATTTCAACAACTTGCTGACCGCGATTTCGGGGCATTGCGACCTGCTGCTGTTGCGCCACGAACCGCAGGACCCCGAATATGCGGACCTGATCCAGATCGCGCAGAACTCCAACCGCGCGGCGGCGCTGGTCAGTCAGCTCTTGGCGTTCTCGCGCAAGCAGACCCTGAACCCCGAGCGGCTGGATGTGGGCGCGACCCTGTCGGACCTGACCCATCTGCTGAACCGTCTGGTCGGAGAAAAGGTGAACCTGAAGCTACAGCACAAGTCCGAGACCGGCCCCATCCGTGCCGACAAGCGCCAGCTTGAGCAAGTGCTGATGAACCTCGTGGTAAACGCCCGCGACGCCATGCCTGAGGGCGGAGAGGTCCGCATCACGGCCTCCGAGCAGGTGCTGGATATGCCGATCATGCGCGACCGTGCGCAGGTCCCCGCAGGCCGCTATGTCCTGATCTCGGTCGAGGATGA
Source organism: Donghicola mangrovi (assembly GCF_013377535.1). Classification (GTDB taxonomy): domain Bacteria; phylum Pseudomonadota; class Alphaproteobacteria; order Rhodobacterales; family Rhodobacteraceae; genus Donghicola; species Donghicola mangrovi. The sequence goes on from NZ_JABCJE010000003.1 coordinate 484,237, forward strand.
CGGCACGGGCATTCCCTATGAACACCAGTCCAAGGTGTTCGAGCCGTTCTTTACCTCGAAAAAGGCGGGCGAAGGGACGGGGCTGGGCCTGTCCACCGCCTATGGGATCGTCAAACAGAGCGGTGGGTATATCTTTCTCAGCAGTACGCCGGGGCAGGGGACGCGGTTCGACATTTTGCTGCCGGTCTATGGCGCCGAACCAGCGCCCGTGGAAATCCCTGCGCCCGAACCCGTCCGCATCCGCCATGGGGACGGCCGCGTGCTGCTGGTCGAGGACGAGGCCCCTGTGCGCGCCTTTGCCAGCCGTGCCCTGCGGATGCGCGGCTACGAGGTGGTCGAGGCGGCGTCGGCCGAGGAAGCCCTGCGCCATTTCGCAACGCCCGATTTCAGCGTGGATGTGGTAGTGACCGATGTGATCATGCCCGGCATGGACGGCCCCACTTGGGTGGCCGAGGCGATGCGCACCCGCCCCGACCTACGTGTGGTTTTCGTGTCCGGCTATGCCGAGGAAACCTTTGGCGATGCCAAGAAGATCATCGCCAATTCGGTGTTCCTGCCCAAGCCGTTCTCTCTGACGGACCTGACCGCGACGGTGCAGGAACAGATGGGCGAGGCCGTGGCCGCCTGATTACTTGGCTGCCTCGTAGAGCTCGAATTCGCGGGGGCATTTCTGGCGCAGATGCTGGGTGACCTCGTCCGACAGGGCGATCTCTCGGGTCGGGGAGACGTTCAGACGTTCGGTCGTGATCTTGGTGTCCAGCCGCTCTTCCAGAAAGGCATAGAGCTGGTCCAGCCGGTCATAGCGGAACAGATGATCCACACCGCACAGGGCATCGTCATCCCCCGCCAGAAACCGCGCCTGAGACCCCACGTTGGCAAAGGGGGCGGGTTTGCCCTTGGTGTACTCCAGCACAAATGTATCGAAATCGACATTGGCGGTGGAATTGGGGTGGCCGTTCAGCTGGGGCCGCTGACGGTATCTGTACCAGCTGCCCAGCCAATCAACGGGTTCGCGGACCACGGCGATGGTTTGCGGTTTACGGCCCGTAGCCTTGTCGAACATCTTTTCCATGAATCGGGTGTAGCGATAAACGGGCAGGTGTTTCAGCTCGGGCGGGTTCGAGATCACGATATCGGCAGTGGGGGCCAGGGCGGCCTCGAGGGCTGTGGTCCCTGTCTTGGGCACGGATAATAGCGCCAAATTCTGCTTCCAAAACACCAGCATACGGGAACCCTTCTGTTATTCGGGCTTATGATAACCGCCCATTAACCTGCTTGTCCGAAAATATTTGCATCATGTTTCTATTGCAATGTTCTCTTTTTGGTCCAATATGAGAACAAGGCGAGAACATCGCAATGATTGCCGCCCGTGTCAGGGTGTGGAATAAGGATGTCGAGAATGGCAATGGCAGATCTTTTGAGCATGGACAGCAAATCACAGGCAGACAAGCAGAAGGCGCTGGAAAGCGCGCTCGCACAGATCGAGCGCCAGTTCGGCAAGGGTTCGATCATGAAGCTGGGGCAGAACAACCCCATGCAGGAAATCGAGGCGACATCCACCGGCTCTCTGGGGCTTGATATTGCGCTGGGGATCGGCGGTCTGCCCAAGGGCCGGATCATCGAGATTTACGGTCCTGAAAGCTCTGGTAAAACCACTTTGACCCTGCACTGCATCGCGGAAGAGCAGAAAAAGGGCGGGGTGTGTGCGTTCGTGGACGCAGAACATGCGCTGGATCCCCAGTACGCGAAAAAGCTAGGTGTGAACCTCGACGAGTTGCTGATCTCGCAGCCCGACACCGGGGAACAGGCTCTGGAAATCACCGACACGCTGGTGCGCTCGGGCGCTGTGAACATGGTTATCGTGGACTCGGTGGCAGCTCTGACCCCGAAAAGCGAACTTGAAGGCGACATGGGTGATTCGAGCGTCGGCGTTCAAGCCCGCCTGATGAGCCAGGCGATGCGTAAGCTGACCGGCTCGATCAGCCGCTCGAAGTGTATGGTTATTTTCATTAACCAGATCCGTATGAAGATCGGCGTCATGTTCGGAAGCCCCGAAACCACCACCGGTGGTAACGCGCTGAAGTTCTACAGCTCGGTTCGTCTGGACATCCGCCGCATCGGCGCGATCAAGGACCGCGACGAGGTTGTCGGGAACGCCACCCGCGTGAAGGTCGTGAAAAACAAGGTCGCCCCGCCGTTCAAGCAGGTCGAGTTCGACATCATGTACGGCGAGGGGATCTCGAAAACCGGCGAACTCCTTGATTTGGGTGTCAAAGCCGGCGTGGTCAACAAATCGGGGGCGTGGTTCTCTTACGGGGACGAGCGCATCGGTCAGGGCCGCGAGAACGCCAAGACCTTCCTCAAGGAGAACCCGTCGATCGCCAACGAGATCGAGGATAAAATCCGCGCCGCCCACGGGCTGGATTTCTCGATGTCCAACGAAGATAACGACGACGTCCTTTCGGACGACTGACTTTCGGACGACGGATAAATCACGAAATGAAAAGAAGCGGCCTTCGGGCCGCTTTCTTTCTGGCTTTTTCTGCGTCTGCGCGGTAGGGGGCGCACGAACAGGAAAAGGCTGAACTCATGGATCTTCGCAATATCGCGATCATTGCGCACGTTGACCACGGCAAAACGACTCTGGTTGACGCGCTTCTGAAACAATCCGGTGCCTTCCGCGAAAACCAGGCCGTGAGCGAACGCGCCATGGATAGCAACGATCTGGAACGCGAGCGCGGGATCACCATCCTTGCCAAAGCGACCAGCGTCGAATGGAAGGGCACCCGCATCAACATCGTGGACACTCCCGGTCACGCCGACTTTGGCGGCGAGGTCGAGCGTATCCTGAGCATGGTGGACGGTGTGGTCCTGCTGGTGGACGCCGCCGAAGGCCCCATGCCCCAGACCAAATTCGTGACCTCCAAGGCTCTGGCCCTGGGTCTGCGCCCCATCGTTGTTCTGAACAAAGTCGACAAGCCCGACGCAGAACCCGATCGCGCGCTGGACGAATGTTTCGACCTGTTCGCGAACCTCGGCGCCTCGGAAGAGCAGCTGGACTTCCCCTCGATGTACGCATCGGGCCGCGCTGGCTGGTGTGACGCCGAACTGAACGGTCCCCGTCAGGACCTGAGCGCACTGTTCGACCTGATCGTTGACCACGTGCACGCCCCCAAGCAGCAGGAACGCGCCGACGAGCCCTTCCAGATGCTGGCGACCACTCTGGGTTCCGACAACTTCCTGGGCCGCATTCTGACCGGCCGCGTCGAAGCAGGCACCCTGAAAACCGGTGACAGCCTCAAGGCGCTGACCCGCAAGGGCGAGCTGATCGAGAACTTCCGCGTTGCGAAAATCCTGGCGTTCCGTGGTCTGGGCCAGCAGCCCATCGACGAAGCCGTTGCAGGCGACATCGTGACCATCTCGGGCATGACCAAAGCGACGGTGGCAGACAGCCTTGTTGCGCCGTCGGTAAACGTACCGCTGCCCGCACAGCCGATCGACCCGCCGACCATTTCGGTAACCTTCGGCATCAACGACAGCCCCCTGTCGGGCCGCGATGGCAAGAAAGTTCAGAGCCGCGTCATCCGTGACCGTCTGATGAAAGAAGCCGAATCGAACGTCGCGATCCAGATTTCGGACACCCCCGGCGGCGACGCCTTCGAAGTTGCCGGCCGCGGCGAACTTCAGATGGGCGTTCTGATCGAGAACATGCGCCGCGAAGGCTTCGAGCTGTCGATCTCGCGTCCTCAGGTTCTGTTCCGCGACGAAGACGGCCAGCGCATGGAGCCCATCGAAGAAGTCACCATCGACGTGGATGACGACTACACCGGCGCTGTCATCGAAAAGATCACCGGCACCCGCAAAGGTGAACTGGTCGAGATGAAGCCCGCAGGCACCGGCAAGACCCGTATCATCGCGCACGTTCCGTCGCGTGGTCTGATCGGCTATCAGGGCGAGTTCCTGACCGACACCCGTGGTACCGGCGTTCTGAACCGCGTGTTCCATTCGTGGTCGCCCCACAAAGGCCCGATCCCCGGCCGTCGCGCTGGCGTTCTGATCTCGATGGAAGCAGGGCAGGCGGTTGCCTACGCTCTGTGGAACCTCGAAGATCGTGGCCGCATGTTCATTGACCCCCAGGACGAAGTCTATGAGGGCATGATCATCGGCGAGCACAGCCGTGACAACGATCTGGACGTGAACCCGCTGAAGGGCAAGAAGCTGACCAACGTTCGCGCCTCGGGCACCGACGAAGCGGTTCGCCTGACGCCCCCGATCAAGCTGTCGCTGGAAGAAGCGATCGCCTACATCGACAACGACGAGCTGGTCGAAGTGACCCCGAACAGCATCCGTCTGCGCAAGCGTTACCTCGATCCGCACGAGCGTAAGCGCATGGCGAAACAGGCCTAAAAGCAAAGGCCCCGAGGTGATCCTCGGGGCCTTTTGTTTTCCGGTGGTCCGGTGAATGGCCCCCGTGGGGGCCGGTTCCGTTCCGGTTATTCGGTCAGCTCTACGATGACCAGATCACGCTCTGCCGCGCCTTTGGCGTGGGACAGAGCGGCCTGATATTCCGCCGAATGATAGCAATCGATCGCCGCCTGTTTCGAGGGAAACTGCGCGACCACATGGCGTTCGCGCTCTGCCCCTTCGAGGATGTGGTAGTCCCCGCCACGGGCGAGGAAATGACCACCATGGGCCGCAATCGCGGGTCCGGCCAGCTTGGCGTATTTGCCATAGGCCTCGGCGTCGGTGACGTGGACGTGTGCGATCCAGAGTGCGGGCATCTTAGGCTCCGATCACGGCTTTGGCGGCCGCGATGGCGGCGTCTGCGTTCTCGGCATCCTTGGCGCCGCCCTGAGCCATGTCGGGACGGCCACCGCCACCCTTGCCACCCAGTTCGGTCACGGCTGCCTTGACCAGATCCACGGCGCTGACTTTGTCGGTCAGGTCGGCGGTCACGCCAGCGGCCACGGCCACTTTGCCATCCGCCTCAGCGATCAGCAGGATCGCGGCCGAGCCCAGCTTTTCCTTGTGTGCGTCGATCAGCGAGGGCAGGTCCTTGCCGGTCACGCCCGACAGAACCTGCGCCAAGAAGGGCACGCCGTTCACGTCTTGGGCCGCCACTTCGGCCTTGCCGCCACCGGACATTGCCAGTTCGCGGCGCAGTTGGGCCACTTCGTTTTCCAGCTTCCTACGCTCGTCCAGCAGGGTCTGAACGCGGGCGGTCAGGTCTGCGGGCTGCGCCTTGAGGACGCCAGCGATCTCGGAAACGCGCTCTGCCTGCTCGCGCAGGTAGTTCAGGGCGGCTTGGCCGGTCAGCGCTTCGATCCGGCGGACACCGGCGCTGGAGGCGCTATCGGACAGGGTCAGATAAAGGCCGATCTCGCCGGTCTGGCCGACGTGGGTACCGCCGCAGAGTTCCAGCGAATAGGTCGCGCCGTCCATGCCCTTGCCCGAACCGGGCAGGTTGCCCATGGACACAACGCGAACTTCGTCGCCGTACTTTTCACCGAACAGAGCCTGCGCCCCCAGACCACGGGCATCGTCCGGGGTCATGATGCGGGTTTCGACCTTGGTGTTCTGGCGGATGAACTCGTTCACCTCGGCGTCGATCTGGGCCAGTTCCTCGGCGCTCAGGGCCTTGTTGTGGCTGAAGTCAAAGCGCAGACGGTCCTCGGCGTTCAACGAGCCGCGCTGGGCCACGTGATCCCCCAGAGCGTGGCGCAGAGCCTCGTTCAGCAGGTGAGTGGCCGAGTGGCTGGAGCGGATCGCGCTGCGGCGATCGTGGTTCACAACCAGTTCCGCGCCCTGACCACGGTCGATGGTGCCTTCGGTGACTTCGACCATGTGGATGAAGACGCCAGCGGCCTTCTTGGTGTCGGTGACGCGGGCCTTGCCGGTATCGGTTTCGATCACGCCGGTGTCGCCGATCTGACCGCCGCTTTCCGCATAGAAGGGGGTCTGGTTCAGAACGATCTGAGCGGTGTCGCCTGCGGCCAGCTTGTCGGTCTTGGCGCCGTCCTTGACGATGGCCACGATCTGACCTTCGGCGGTTTCGGTGTCATAGCCAAGGAAATCGGTGGTGCCTTTTTCGTCGGCGATATCAAACCAGATGCTGGCATCGGCGGTTTCACCCGAACCGGACCAAGCCGCGCGGGCTTTGGCCTTTTGCTCGGCCATGGCGGCGTCGAAACCGTCGGTGTCCACGGTGCGGTTCTGTTCGCGCAGCGCGTCCTGGGTCAGGTCGAGCGGGAAGCCATAGGTGTCATAGAGCTTGAACGCAGCGGCGCCGGGCAGGGGCGCGCCCTCGGGCAGCTCGGCCACTTCGTCGGCCAAGAGCTTCAGGCCACGGTCGAGGGTCGAGTTGAAGCGCTTGCCTTCCAGCTCCAGCGTTTCTTCGATCAGCGACTGTGCGCGGCCCAGTTCGGGATAGGCCGCGCCCATCTGACGAACCAGTGCGGGCACCAGTTTGTGCATGATCGGGTCCTTGGCACCCAAGAGGTTCGCGTGACGCATCGCGCGGCGCATGATGCGGCGCAGAACGTAGCCACGGCCATCGGCAGACGGCATCACGCCATCGGCGATCAGGAACGCGGTCGAGCGCAGGTGGTCAGCGATCACGCGGTGATGCACGTTGCCGGGGCCGTCAGGCTCGCCGTCGGTCACGTCGGCGCTGGCCTCGATCAGGCTGCGCATCAGATCGGTGTCGTAGTTGTCGTGCTTGCCTTGCAGCAGGGCGCCGATACGCTCCAGACCCATGCCGGTGTCGATCGACTGCATTTCCAGATCGATCATCGAGCCGTCTTCGAACTGCTCGTTCTGCATGAAAACGTTGTTCCAGATCTCGATGAAGCGGTCACCGTCCTCGTCGGGCGAACCCGGAGGGCCACCGGCAATGTGTTCGCCGTGGTCAAAGAAAATCTCGGTGCAGGGGCCGCACGGGCCGGTCGGGCCCATCTGCCAGAAGTTGTCTTTGGTCGGGATGCGGATGATCTTGTGATCTTCGAAACCGGTGACCTTTTTCCAGATGTCTGCAGCCTCGTCATCCGTGTGATAGACGGTGACCAGCAGCTTGTCCTTGGGGATGTCGAAATCCTTGGTCAGCAGTTCCCACGCGAAATGGATCGCCTGTTCCTTGAAATAGTCGCCGAACGAGAAGTTCCCCAGCATTTCAAAGAAGGTGTGGTGGCGTGCGGTGTAACCGACGTTATCAAGGTCGTTGTGCTTGCCGCCAGCGCGGACGCATTTCTGCGCGGTGGTGGCGCGCTTGTAATCGCGGGTTTCGACACCGGTGAAGCAGTTCTTGAACTGCACCATGCCCGAGTTCGTGAACATCAGCGTCGGGTCGTTGCGCGGAACCAGGGGCGACGAGGGCACAACCTCGTGTCCCTGCTTTGCGAAGTAGTCGAGGAAGGTCGAGCGGATATCGTTCAGCGAAGGCATGTCGTCTCTTTCGTTCTGGCGTGGGCCAAGCGTTCCGAAATTGTCTAGCGGCGTCAGGATGCCTTGTCCATAAGCCCGAACCGCCTTTGGCATGTGCAAAAAGGATACGGGGACCCATGGGGCGCTTTGGTGTAACTTGTGCCTGACTTTTCTGGCCTGTAAATTGCATGCTGCAAGACAGCATTCGCAAACGCCAAGGATACGCCAATGTGCCGCTGGGCCGCCTACATCGGAGAGCCGATCTTTCTGTCCGAAGTCGTGACGGACCCCAAGCATTCGCTGGTCCATCAGTCCCACTGTGCGACCCAATGTTCGACCGCGATCAACGCGGATGGGTTCGGCGTGGCATGGTATGGCGACCGCGAGGAACCGGGTCTGTACCGCGACACGAACCCCGCGTGGTCCGATCCGAACCTGCGCTCACTGGCCTATCAGGTGAAGTCGGGGCTGTTTATGGCCCATGTGCGGGCCTCGACCGGCACGGCGACCAGCCGCAACAACTGCCATCCGTTTTCGGTGGGCAAGTGGAGCTTTATGCATAACGGCCAGATCGGGGGCTTCAACGCCATCCGCAAAGACGTGGACATGATGATCTCGGCCAAGCTGTACGACTGCCGCAAGGGCGCCACGGACAGCGAGGCATTGTTCCTGATCGCCCTGGACGAGGGGCTGGAGGATGATCCCCACGGTGCCATGCTGCGAGCGGTGGCCCGGCTGCAAATCCTGTCCGAGGAAAAGGGCGGCTTGCCCCATATGCGACTGGCGGCGGCCTTGTCGGACGGGGTGAACCTTTATGCGATGCGCTATGCGTCGGATGAATTCGCGCCCTCGCTCTATTATCGCTGGAGCGATACGCGGAACGGGTGGGCTGTGGTGTCCGAACCCTTGGAAACCGACGAAACCGATTGGGTCGAGGTGCCTGCGGGCAGCTGGCTGCGGTTCGGGCCGGACGGGATGGAGCAGGGGTGTTTTGCGCCCGATCTGCACCGGGCGCACAAGGTCGCCTAAAGCGCGATATACCGGTCGCGGCGGTGGTTCGTCGCGATAATCAGGTTCACGATCACCGCCCCCAGCAGCGAATACAGAACCGTCGGCAACGGCAGGATAAAGAACGCCACCGTGAACAGGCAGGCGTCAAAGATCAGCTGGGTGTGACCCGCGCGAAAGCCGGTTTTGTCCTGCAAATACAGCGCCAGAACACCGATCCCGCCAAGGGATGCGCCATGCCGGAACAGCACCATCAGGCCAAGCCCCGTAACGCCCGCCATGATGATCGTGCCCACAACGGGGTCAATCTGGCTGAACTGTACATAGTTCGGCAGCGCGTCTGCGATGAATGACAGCAGCGCCACGGCTATGAACGTTTTGATCGTGAAACGCGGGCCCATGCGCAGATAGGCCAGCACGTAGAACGGGATGTTCACCAGAAAAAACAGGATGCCGAACTTGATCCCTGTAATGTAGCTGAGCAAAACCGCCAGACCGGCGGTCTGTCCGGTGATCAGCCCCAGATTGGTCAGGATCAGCAGTCCCAGCGAACACATGGTGGTCCCAAGGGCAAAGGCTTGGGCGTCGTCGGCAATGGTGTGGTTAATAGAATTATGCGGCTCTGCCATGTCGATTGTCTTTTTGATCATCGGGAAAAATCTCAGTCCGCGATATAACGGTCGCGCCGATGGTTAAAGGCTATAACGCCATTCAGAATGACTGCCCCCAGCAAAGAGAACATGACGACGTGGGGATCAAACAGGAAAAAGGCCACCGAAAACAGGATCGCGTCGAAGCCAAGCTGCACGTAACCCGCGCGGATGTTCAGGTATTCCTGCGCCATCAGGGCCAGCACGCCAAGGCCGCCGAGCGACGATTTGTGCCGGAACGTCCCAAGCAGGCCAAAGCCGGTCAGCACCCCGAACGCCACGGTCCCGAACCACGGGTTCAGCTCGGAAAAGGGCATGAGGCCGGGCACCACGGCCATCAGGATGGACAGGATCGTGACGCTGATCGCGGATTTGATGGTGAATTCGGGGCCCATGTAGAACCACGCGACGATATAGAAGGGGATGTTGATCCCCCAGAACACCCAGCTGAAGCTCAGGTGCGTCAGATAGCTGATGATCAGCGCAAGCCCTGCGGTTTGCCCTGTGATGAACCCGAGTTGGGTCAGAAAGGTCAGGCCGATCGAGGTGGTGATCAGGCCGATCGACAGACCCTGAAGGTCTTCGAGCAGAGTGTGTTTCTGCGGGGAGGGGGGGATATGATAGGAGGCTGGCATACTGCCCAATTTAGGGCAGTATTGTTGACCTGTCTAGATGCTGCGTGCGCAAAGCTGCACTGCGGCGATGTCAGGTGTTCGCCTCGAACCAGCGGTCGATACGTAGTTTCAACGCTTCCCAGATGGCGGGGGCGCCGCGTTTGACCTTGGAGCCGACGCGGGTTTCCAGCTGCGCCGTGGTCACGCTGTATTCGATCCAGCTGCCGCCGCCGGTTTCCAGATTGGCGATGACAGGCTGCACGCGGTCGATGGACTTGGCGAAAATCGCGTCGTCGGTTTCGGCTGCCTCGAACTCTTCCCACAGGGCGCGGTAAGTGTCGCGCTGGTCGGGGGGCAGCAGGCCGAACAGACGGTCGGCGGCGGCCTGTTCTAGTGCCGCCTGCGCCTCGGGGTCGGGGGCGCCGTGGATGGGGGCATCGCCTGCGTCGATCTCGACGATATCATGCAAGAGCAACATCTGAATCACCCGCCCGACATTGACGGGGCGGATGGCGTGCTCGGCCATGGTCAGGGCGTAAAGGGCGATGTGCCAGCTATGCTCGGCAGAGTTTTCGCGGCGCGAGGCATCGCAGAGCGTCGTGGCGCGGTTGACGGATTTCAGGCGATCCGCCTCGGTCAGAAAGGCGAGCTGCGCTGAAATCCGGTCCATGCTCATTCCGCGAGGGTCCCCAGCTTTTCGGCCAGAAACTTGCGGGCGCGCTGTTCGGCGATCCGCACGCGCACGGCGGTGCGGAAGGCCTCTTCGGTGGTGGGTGAGGTCGCGCCGATCACGGCAGCAACCTCGTCGGGCAGACGGTCGTCTCCCAGCGTTTCCATGGCGGCGATCACGTCGATGGCCAGCTTGTCGGCAAGGTCTTCGGTGATCGACATGGCTTAGCGGCTGTTCTCGGTCAGGCGGCGTTTGACGTAACCGCTGACGTGGTCGATCATCGGCTCCATGTGGGGCTCTTCAAAGAAGTGGCCCGCACCTTCCATCTGCTCGTGAGTGATGGTGATGCCCTTCTGTTCCTGCAGCTTTTTCACCAGCGAGACCGTATCAGCGGGCGGCGCGACGCGGTCGGCGGTGCCGTTGATGATCAGACCCGAGCTGGGGCAGGGCGCAAGGAAGCTGAAGTCGTACATGTTCGCCGGCGGAGCGACCGATACAAAGCCGGTGATCTCGGGGCGGCGCATCAGAAGCTGCATACCGATCCACGCGCCGAACGAGAAGCCCGCAACCCAGCAATGCTTGGAGTTCGAGTTCATGGACTGCAGGTAATCGAGTGCCGATGCGGCATCCGACAACTCGCCCACGCCCTGGTCGTACTCACCCTGGCTGCGGCCGACGCCGCGGAAGTTGAAGCGCAGCACCGTAAAGCCCATGTTATAGAAGGCGTAGTGCAGGTTGTAGACGACCTTGTTGTTCATCGTGCCGCCGAATTGCGGATGCGGATGCAGGACGATGGCAATCGGGGCGTCACGGTCTTTTTGAGGGTGGTAGCGGCCTTCGAGGCGGCCTTCGGGTCCGGGGAAAATGACCTCGGGCATGGGCTGACGCTCTCCTGAATATTGGGGTCGGGAATTCTTGACGGAATTGCTCAACCACCTTAGAAGGGTTCTAAATCCGGATCTGACGATCGGTTGTGTGCACTGCGATGTAAGCGTTGGGGCTGCGCACGTCAATCTATTCGCCGTGGGGGTGACCAATGAAACTGAGCACTAAAGGCCGTTATGCAATGGTTGCGCTGGTCGATCTGGCCCTTCAACCCGAGGATCATCTGGTTACTCTGGGTGAAATCTCGAAGCGGCAAGACATTTCGCTGCCCTATCTGGAGCAGCTGTTCGTGAAACTGCGCCGTGCGGGGCTGGTTGAGTCGGTGCGCGGGCCCGGAGGCGGGTATCGTCTGGCGCGCTCGGCGTCCGATATTCGGGTGGCAGATATTCTGGGTGCGGTCGATGAGACGGTGAGTGCGATGCACAAAGGGGCAGGGGCATCTGGTGCGCTGTCGGGATCGCGGGCGCAGTCGCTGTCGAACCGTCTGTGGGAAGGGCTGAGCGCCCATGTCTATGTTTTCCTGCACCAGACCCGTTTGCAGGACGTGATCAAGAACCAGCTGGCCCCGTGCCCTGCGGTGCCGAACCTGTTCGACGTGGTGGACGAGTGATGACTGTTGAATGGGGGCGCTGCCCCCGTCGCTGCGCGACTCCCCCGGAGTATTTTGACCAAGAAGAAGGACTGGGGCTGTGAAGCGCGTCTATCTGGACTGGAATGCGACCACGCCTTTGCGGCCCGAGGCCAAGGCGGCGATGATTGCGGCCATGGATGTGGTCGGCAACCCGTCGAGCGTTCATGCCGAGGGGCGTGCGGCGAAGTCTTTGGTCGAGAAGGCGCGGGCGCAGGTGGCGTCGGCACTGGGGGCAGAGGGAGCGGATGTTGTTTTTACCTCTGGGGCGACCGAGGCGGCGGCGCTGGCTTGCGCCGGGCGCGGGCTGAAGGGCGCGGCGGTCGAGCATGATGCGGTTGCGGCTTGGGTTTCGGCGGAGTTGCCTGTGTCGGCTGATGGGGCGGTGCGCGTGGATGATCCGGCGGGATCGGTGCTGCAACTGGCCAACAGCGAGACCGGTGTGTTGCAGACGCTGCCCGAGGGGCTGGCTGTCAGTGATATGACGCAGGCCTTTGGCAAGGTGCCGTTCGCGTTCAACTGGAGCGGAGCGCAGATGGGTCTGGTGTCGGCGCACAAGCTTGGCGGGCCTAAGGGCATTGGCGCTTTGGTTCTGCGGCGCGGTCTGGATGTGGAGAGCCGCATCAAGGGCGGCGGTCAGGAAATGGGCCGCCGGTCGGGGACTGAAAATGTCATCGGAATGGTCGGTTTTGGGGCAGCCGCCGAGGCCGCGGCCCGTGATCTGGCCGATGGCGTTTGGGAACGGGTTGCGGAAATTAGAAATATTCTAGAAAACGCTCTGGAAGATGACTCGGAGTTGCCTATTTTTGTCGGGAAAGGGGCGGAGCGCCTGCCGAACACCACTGTGGTGGCGGTTCCCGGATGGAAGGGCGAGACGCAAGTGATGCAGATGGATCTGGCCGGTTTTGCGATCAGCGCCGGATCTGCGTGCTCGAGCGGGAAGGTGCGCGCCAGCCGCGTGCTGACTTCGATGGGATTTGACGAGGCCACAGCCAGCGGTGCGATCCGCATCAGTCTGGGGCCGGATGTAACGGAAGAGGACGTGCTGCGCTTTGCGGATGCATGGGGCAAGCAGTTCAGGAAATTTCGCGCCCGCGGGGCGTGAACGGTATGCGAACAGGAGGGACGCCAATGGCAACCTTGGATGAAGAGATCCGCGAGGGCGTGGATCGGGAAACGGTCGAAACCGTCCGCGCGATGGGCGGGGCCTACAAGTATGGCTGGGACACCGACATCGAGATGGAATACGCCCCCAAAGGCGTGAACCCCGATATCGTACGTCTGATTTCCGAAAAGAACGGCGAGCCCGAGTGGATGACCGAATGGCGTCTGCAAGCGTTCGAGCGTTGGGAGCAGATGGAAGAGCCTGATTGGGCGATGGTCACCTATCCCGAGATCGATTTTCAGGACCAATACTACTATGCCCGTCCCAAGAGCATGGAGACCAAGCCCAAGTCCTTGGACGAGGTCGATCCCAAGCTGCTGGCGACCTATGAAAAGCTGGGTATCCCGCTGAAGGAACAGATGATCCTTGCCGGGATCGAGGGCGCCGAGAACGCGCCGTCCGAGGGCCGCAAGGTTGCCGTGGACGCGGTGTTTGACTCGGTTTCCGTGGGTACCACCTTTCAGGCCGAACTGAAGAAGGCCGGCGTGATCTTCTGCTCGATCTCCGAAGCGATCAAAGAGCACCCCGAGCTGGTGAAGAAGTATCTGGGCAGCGTTGTACCCGCGACCGACAACTTCTACGCCACCTTGAACAGCGCGGTCTTCTCGGACGGCTCGTTCGTGTACATTCCGCCGGGGGTTCGCTGCCCGATGGAACTGTCCACCTATTTCCGCATCAACGCTGAAAACACCGGCCAGTTCGAGCGCACCCTGATCATCGCGGACAAGGGCAGCTATGTGTCGTACCTTGAGGGCTGTACCGCCCCCCAGCGTGACACCGCGCAGTTGCACGCCGCTGTGGTCGAGATCATCATCGAAGAAGACGCCGAGGTGAAATACTCGACCGTTCAGAACTGGTTCCCCGGGGACGAGAACGGCAAGGGCGGCATCTATAACTTTGTGACTAAGCGCGCCGATTGCCGTGGCGACCGCGCCAAGATCATGTGGACCCAGGTGGAAACCGGCTCGGCTGTGACGTGGAAATACCCGTCCTGCATCCTGCGCGGCAACGAAAGCCAGGGCGAGTTCTACTCGATCGCCATCGCGAACAACATGCAGCAGGCGGACACCGGCACCAAGATGATCCATCTGGGCCGTGACACCAAATCGCGCATCGTTTCCAAAGGGATCAGCGCGGGCAAGGCGCAGAACACCTATCGCGGTCAGGTCACCATGCACCCCAAGGCCAAGAACGGCCGCAACTACACCCAGTGTGACAGCCTTCTGATCGGGGACCAGTGCGGCGCGCACACCGTTCCCTACATCGAGGTCCGGAACAATTCGGCCCGCGTGGAACACGAGGCGACCACCAGCAAGGTGGACGACGATCAGCTGTTCTACTGCCGTCAGCGCGGCATGGACGAGGAAGAGGCCGTGGCGCTGGTCGTCAATGGCTTCTGCAAAGAGGTGCTTCAGGCTCTGCCCATGGAATTCGCCATGGAAGCGCAGCAGCTGGTTGCAATCTCTCTGGAAGGCTCGGTGGGATAATGGATCGCGGCCCTGAGGCAGGTTCCGGTATTCGGAACCATTACTCTGGGGCCGCGCTCAAAGAACGGTTCAGTCTGCGCCTTGTGTTCGGACTGATCCTCTTCACACTGATGGTTGCGACGGCGGGGATCACGCTTCTGTTCGGGAAGCTGTTCGGACTGGAAGGCAAGACACAGGCCCTGATGTTCATGGTTCTGTTCTATCTGGTTCAACCGATCGTCATAGGAACTGTTTTTATCGTGCGGTCCTTCCGCCGGAACAAAACCCAAGAGATGCAACGCAGGGATATGGACCTGCACCGCAAGGAGATGAAGTGATGATCGTGACCACCACACCCTCTGTCGAAGGTTACCAGATCGCCGACTACAAGGGCATCGTCACCGGCGAGGCCATCCTCGGCGCGAACGTGTTCCGCGATATCTTTGCGGGCATCACCGACATCATCGGTGGCCGGTCCGGTGCCTATGAGAAATCGCTGGCCGAGGCCCGCGAAACCGCTTTGGCCGAGATGGAAGAGCGCGCCCGTGCCCGTGGTGCGAACGCTGTCGTCGGCGTCGATCTGGACTACGAAGTAATCAACAACATGCTGATGGTCTCGGCCTCGGGCACCGCCGTGGTGCTGGGCTGATCCGACCTTAGAAGGAACGAAAAAATGCTGGAAATCAAAAACCTGCACGTCAAACTTGAAGACGAGGACAAGCAGATCCTGAAGGGTCTGAACCTGACTGTCGAAACCGGCAAGGTCCACGCGATCATGGGGCCGAACGGCTCGGGCAAGTCGACCCTCAGCTACGTTCTGTCGGGCCGCGATGGCTACGAAGTGACCGAAGGCTCGGCCACCATGGACGGCTTTGACCTGCTGGAAGCGGAAACCGAAGAGCGCGCCGCCGAAGGCCTGTTCCTGGCGTTCCAGTACCCCGTGGAAATCCCCGGCGTGTCGAACATGACCTTCCTGCGCACCGCACTGAACGCACAGCGCAAGGCCCGCGGCGAAGAGGAAATGTCGGCGACCGACTTCCTGAAGATGGTCCGCGAAAAGGCCAAAACCCTGAAGATCGACGGCGACATGCTGAAGCGCCCCGTGAACATGGGCTTCTCGGGCGGCGAGAAGAAGCGTAACGAGATCCTGCAGATGGCAGTACTGGAGCCCAAGATGTGCATCCTCGACGAGACCGACTCGGGCCTCGACGTGGACGCGATGAAGCTGGTTTCCGACGGTGTGAACGCCCTGCGTTCCGAAGGCCGCTCGTTCCTCGTGATCACCCACTACCAGCGCCTGTTGGACCACATCGTTCCTGACGTTGTGCACATCATGGCGAACGGCCGCATCATCAAGACCGGTGGCCCCGAGCTGGCTCTGGAAGTCGAAAAGAACGGCTACGCAGACCTGCTGGCGGAGAACGCGTAATGGCGATCAAACGAGCACAGCTGAAGCAGCAGAAACAGGACGCTCTGGCCGCGCGCCAGCCCGCCTTGTCGATGCCCGAAGGCGGCGAGTGGATTACCGCTGCCCGCAAAGATGCCGCTGGCCGTCTGGACGCGATGGGTCTGCCCATCCGCCGCGACGAATACTGGAAATACACCCGCCCCGATGCGTTCACCTCGGCTGAACCGGTTGCTGCGGCGCTGGCCGAAGATGCTGGCACGCAGGTTTTCGAGGGCGTGGACGTTCTGACCGTTGTCTTCCGTGACGGCGCGTTCGATGCGGATGCCTCTGACGCGCTGGCGCTGGACGGTGTGGAAATCAGCCGCTTGGCCGATGCCGCGCAAGCTGACATCCACTGGGCCAAGGACATCTACGGCGCGCTGGAAACCGCAGGGCAGGACCCCGTCGAGCGTCCGCTGGCGGCCCTGAACACCGCCTATGCGACCGATGGTCTGGTGATCCGTGCCACCGGCGCGGCAGCGAAGCCGATCCACGTGGTCTACGAGCGCAGCTCTGACACCTCGGACGTGGTGCTGCACCACGTGATCAAGGTCGAAGAGGGCGCATCCGTGACCCTGCTGGAAACCGGTGCCGCTGGTGCCCGCGCCAACACTGTGACCGAAGTCACCGTGGCCGACACCGCAGCCTTCCACCACGTGCGCAGCCAAGGCCGCGATCAGGAACGTCAGCTGCTGACCCACATGTTCGCGCGTCTGGGCTCCGAGAGCACTTTCAAGTCGTTCACCCTGACCCCGAACGGCAAGATGACCCGCAACGAATGCATCCTCGAGCTGACCGGCGATGACGCGATTGCCCACGTGGCAGGCGCGCTGATGGCGGACGGTAAGGACGTGCATCAGGACGACACCATCTTTATCACTCATGACGCCGTGAACTGCGAAAGCCGTCAGGTGTTCAAGAAGGTGCTGTCGAACGGTGCAACCGGCGTGTTCCAGGGCAAAATCCTGGTCAAGCAGGGCGCTCAGAAGACCGACGGTTACCAGATCAGCCAGTCGCTGCTTCTGGACGAGGACAGCCAGTTCCTCGCCAAGCCCGAACTGGAAATCTATGCCGATGACGTGGCGTGTTCGCACGGCTCGACCTCGGGTGCGATTGACGAGGATGCGCTGTACTACCTGCGTGCCCGTGGCGTGCCCAAGCGCAAGGCGCAGGACCTGATGGTTCTGGCCTTCTTGGCCGAGGCGGTGGACGAGATCGAATCCGAAGAGCTGCGCGAAGCGATCCTGCGTCGCATCCGCGCGTGGCTTGATCTGGAAGACGATCTGTAATGTCGGTCACTCAGGATATGGTCGCGACCTATCGCCGGCCCGGACAGGTGTTCACCCGCCTGTCCAGCATGGGCCAGCGCGAGGATCGCGCCCTTTTCTGGCTGATTGCGGGCTGCGGGCTGACCTTTGTTGGCCAGTGGCCCCGCATTTCCCGAGAGGCCGTGACTACCGGTCAGGACTTTACCGAGGCCATGACCGGCCCCCTGATGGCGTGGGTCTTTTTCGCGCCGCTGCTGTTCTATGTGCTGGCGGGGGTGCTGCACCTGATCGTCCGCATCATTGGCGGCAAAGGGAAATCCTATGGCGCGCGGCTGGCGCTGTTCTGGGGCTTTTTCGCCTCGGTTCCGCTGCTGTTGCTCCATGGCCTGACCGAAGGGCTGGCCCCCGGCAAGGGCGTGACCGCGGTTGGCACGCTGTGGGTTGCGGCCTTCTTTTGGTTCCTGATCAGCGGGCTGCGTGTGGCCTACTGGACGGGCCCACTTGCCACAGGGACAGTTGACGCATAGGCAAGGGCCATGACTCTGAACGTTTCTCTCGTCTGGCAAACCATTCTAGCGACCTTGCGCGACCCCGATGCGGTGGCCGCGCAACTTTTGTCTTTGAACCTGTCGTCCAAGGCCGTCTGGCATCTGTTCGGCCTGACCATCATCGCCAGCGTGATGATGTTCTATGGCACCGAGCTGCTGCTTCCGACCGGACTGGGGCAGGTGATCCCGCCGTTTACGCTGGTGGTGATGATGACCGCCAACCTGTCGGTGCTGTCCTTTGCGATGCTGGGAACCGGCCGCGCCCTCGAGGGGAACGCGCGTCTAGACCAGATCGTTCTGGTGCTTAGCTGGATGCAGGTCATGCTGATTGCCCTGCAAATCCCGCAGAGCGTTCTATCCTTGGCCATCCCGTCGCTGGGGGATGTCTTTTCCTTGATGGTCGTTTTCTATGCCCTGTGGCTGACCGTCAGATTTGTCAAAGTTGCGCACGGGTTTGAAACGCTCGGCCGCGCCATTGCCTCGGTTGTTCTGGCCTTTACGGGCATTACATTGGGCTTGGTCGTGCTGATGTCGCTGCTCGGCGTGTAATTTCTATCGGAGGCTCTGCCCATGTTTGATGTAAACGCCATCCGCGCCGAATTTCCGATCCTGTCGCGGCAGGTGAACGGCAAGCCGCTGGTCTATCTGGACAACGGTGCCAGCGCGCAGAAGCCCCAAGTGGTGATCGACGCCATCACCCGCGCCTATTCCGAAGAATATGCGAACGTCCACCGCGGCCTGCATTTCCTGTCGAACCTTGCGACCGAGAAATACGAAGGTGTGCGCGGCATCGTCGCCCGTTTCCTGAACGCCCCGAGCGAAGACGAAATCGTCATGAACACCGGTACCACCGAGGGGATCAACACGATCGCCTATGGTTGGGCCATGCCCCGTATGCAAGCCGGGGACGAGATTGTCCTGTCCACGATGGAGCACCACGCCAACATCGTGCCCTGGCATTTTTTGCGTGAACGTCAGGGGGTTGTGCTGAAATGGGTCGATCCCGAAGCAGACGGCAGCCTTGATCCGCAAAAGGTCATCGACGCCATCGGTCCCAAGACCAAGCTGATCGCCATCACCCAGATGTCGAACGTGCTGGGAACTGTGGTGGATGTGAAAACCATCTGTGCGGCGGCTCGTGAGCGAGGCGTGCCGGTGATGGTCGATGGCTCTCAGGCGTCGGTTCACATGCCGGTCGATGTTCAAGACATCGGCTGCGATTTCTATGCAATCACTGGCCACAAGCTTTATGGCCCCTCGGGCTCTGGCGCGATTTTCATCGCCAAGGATCGTCTGGCCGAGATGCGTCCTTTTATGGGTGGCGGCGATATGATCCGCGAGGTGTCCAAGGACGCTGTCAGCTATAACGACACCCCCATGATGCTCGAGGCCGGCACCCCCGGCATCGTCCAGCAGATCGGTCTGGGTGTGGCGCTGGAGTGGATGATGGGCGTTGGCATGGCGAACATCGCGGCCCACGAAGCCAGTTTGCGCGACTATGCGCAGGAGCGTCTTTTGGGCCTGAACTGGCTGCAGGTGCAGGGCAAGGCACCGGGCAAGGGCGCGATCTTCAGCTTTACTATGTCGGGGGCGGCCCATGCCCATGACATCTCGACCATCCTCGATAAAAAAGGCGTTGCCGTCCGCGCGGGCCACCACTGCTGTGGCCCCCTCATGGAGCATCTGGGCATCACCGCCAGCTGCCGCGCGTCCTTTGCCGCCTACAACACCACCGCCGAGGTGGACGCTCTGGTCGACGCGCTGGAGCTGGCTCAGGAACTGCTTGGATAATTTTGCGATTGCGGGGCCTTAGCGGTCCCGCTATACCGCATCACGACGCACCCATAGCTCAGCTGGATAGAGCGCTGCCCTCCGAAGGCAGAGGCCAGGGGTTCGAATCCCTTTGGGTGCGCCATTTTCCCCTTACTTTTCATCGACTTGTGTTGCGTTCTGTCGCGGCCGTTAAGGCGCCCATGCTATCCGTATGGGTCGCAGGCATCCTTATTGCGGATTGGTCTATAGGGTTTTCGCGATATGTCGTTCCCTTGGACAATATCTTAGCAAATTCCCGGGGGATCCAATGGCTGAAATCGCGATGTTTCCGAACTCTGAACTCCATCAGGGGGCGGATCAGGCTCAGCGTGATAAGGCTATTAGTGGCATCGCCAGACGCGTTGGCGGCCTGAGCGTTGCGGTCGCCGAAGTTTCTGGCGACGTGAATGACACCGCAGACCGCGTCAAAGAACAGGCCGAACGGTTTCGCGGCATCCATGGCCGTGCCCTGCAGATGTCAGAGCAGAGCCGGGTCGTCAGCAGTGCCGCCGAGCGTGCGCTGGACATCTCTCAGCAGGCCGAGGGCCGGATGGCGGAAACCAGCGGCAACCTGAACTCTATGGTGGCGAACGTGACCCGCCTGACCGAGCAGGTCAGCCAGATGTCCGCTCAGCTCGAGGGGCTGCAGGCTGCGCTGGATCAGGTCGCCAAGGTGTCGCGCCATGTGGCGGGGATTTCCCGTCAGACGAACCTGCTGTCGCTGAACGCCTCGATCGAGGCGGCGCGGGCAGGGCAACACGGCCGTGGCTTTATGGTCGTCGCGGGCGAGGTCAAGGAACTGTCGAACCAGGCGGGGCAGGCGACTTCGGAAATCTCGGACACGATCGATCAGTTGAACAAGGAACTGGCGGAACTGCGGGGCAATGCCTCGACCGCGGGCGAACTGGCGGGCCGCATCCGCGAGCAGACCACCGGCGTCGAGGGCGAGATCGACGCGATCCCCGTGACCTTGGGCAAAGTGCGTTCGGCCCAGCAGGATATCGTGGCGGCCTCTGGGGTGATCGACGTGTCGATCAAGGACACCCAGAATGACATCGACGCGCTGATCGTCAACGTCGAACAATCGGCGGGCAGTCTGGCCAAGGCCAACGACGCCCTTCTGCAGATCAACGAGGGCGCGGAAACCCTGACGGCCCTGTCGGCCCAACTGGGGGTCGAGACCTTTGATACTCCCTATATCGAGGTCGTCAAACGGGTCGCCGACGGGATTTCCCAAGCCTTGACGAGCGCGGTCCGCCACGGTCGGATCGGAGAGCGCGAGCTTTTCGATGACAACTACATCGAGGTTCCGGGCAGCGATCCCAAGCAGCACATGACCCGCTTTACCCACCTGACCGATGCGCTTCTGCCGTCCTTTCAGGAGCCGATGCTGGAATTCTCGGACAAGGTGGTGTTCTGCGCGGCGATTGACCGGAACGGTTATATCCCGACTCACAACCTGAAATTCGGCCAGCCCCAGCGGTTCGGTGACCCCGAATACAACGCCAAGCATTCGCGGAACCGCCGGATTTTTAACGACCGCGTGGGTCTGGCGGCGGGACAGAGCAAGCGTCCGTTCCTGCTGCAAGCCTATCGCCGCGACATGGGCAATGGCGAGTTCAAGATGATGAAGGACGTTTCGGCGCCGATCATCGTGAACGGGCGGCACTGGGGCGGTCTGCGGCTGGCCTATCTGTGCGATTGAGCATCTGCCCTAACCGATGGGGTGGGGCGGGTATCCGGAATGCTCCGGCAGGTGCCGTTAAGAGATTATTCTTAATTTGGGTGCAGTTTGCGAAAATGGACTCGGGGGAATTGGTGGGAACGGACTATGCACATGAACCATTTTGACAGGCATTCGGCACCCGCGCGCGTCGCTGTGGCGCGTAACCAGTATGGCGGGTCCTATCAGGATTTCGGCCGCCACTACGGCTATGACCGCATGGAGATGATGGTCATCCAGCGCAAGATCACCCGCAGGCTGTATATCGGCCTTGCCGGACTTGGGGCAGGGGCGCTGGTGCTGGCGTGGGTTCTGGGGCTGGCTGGCTGAGGCGCCCACATCGCAATCGGAAACAGGTCGCTTTCGGGCGGCCTTTTTGTTTTTGCGCAATTGGGTGGGTAGGGCACCTTAGGTCGTGAACTAACTGACCCAGTAAATTCTGAATAGATCAGAACCTTCAAAGCACAGTCGCACCGGGGATCAAAACATGCCCCACATCCCGGGTCTTCTTGATCTCGTGGCCTTGGATGCGGGAAAGCACCATTTCGGCGGCCAGTTGGCCGATCCTCAGATGGGGCACGGCGGTCGAGGTTAACCGGACGGGCTGGATGGCGGCGATCGGCATGTCGCCCCAACCGGCGATGCCGATGTCCTCTGGAATACTCATCCCCAATTTCTGGCAGTAGTGAATACCGCCAACCGCTAGGTTGTCGTTCTGGTAATAGATCACCTCGACGCCGCGATGCGCCGCAAGCAGCTGCTCGGTCCCGTAATGACCAGGATAGAAGCCCGGCACATCCCGCAGAAGCACCGGCTGGACCAGCGTGCCTCCGGCGTCCTCGATGGCTTTGCGATAGCCGGACAGGCGCGCCGCAGCGGCATTTGCGGTCTGGTGAAAGGTGCCAACGTAGCCGAAACGCTGGTAGCCGCGTTCGGCCAGATGCCGTCCCATCGCATAGCCGCTGTCGAAATGGTCCAGACCCACGCACATGTCGATCGGGCTGGAGTTGTAGTCCCAAATCTCGACCACGGGGATGCCCGCGCCGCGCATCATATGGACGGCCTTGGGGCTGTGGGCCCGCCCTGTCACGATCAGTCCGGCCGGTTTCCACGACAGCACTGTTTCGATCCAGCGTTCCTCTTGGTCGAGGGAATGCTCGTTCATCCCCAGCATGGTCTGATGCTGATAGGCGCCCAGTTTGCGGTCGATCCCTTCGAGCACTTGGGTGAAAATCTCATTGCCCAGACCGGGGATCGAGACCCCCACAAACGTGGAACTGGTATCGCCCGCAAATACCGTCGCCAGTCGATTCGGCAGGTAGCCCAGGCGCTCGACCTCGGCCATGACTTTGTCGCGGGTCTGCTCGGAATAGCCGCCTTCTTCGCGCAGCACACGCGAGGCGGTCATTTTCGACACCCCCGCCGCCGCTGCGACCTCCGCGAGGCTTACCTTGCTGTTCTTGTTCACTTTTCCAGTTGCCTGTTTCTAGGGTCCGACACCTACGTTACGGGTAACTTATTTATATTGACGGACCGCCAATTTGAAATAATGATACCCTTACGTTACGGGTAACTCAAGGCGATGTTGAGGAGCATCGAGCTATCCGTACAAGCATCCTGGAGGAGGATCGAGATGCTTGCGGAGGCAAGAAGAAACCTGTTTTTCAACGGGATAAATAAGCATTTCGGTGGCACCTACGCACTGCGGAATGTCTCTCTGAATATCGAACGAGGCGAGGTTGTCGCCCTGCTTGGAGAGAACGGCGCAGGCAAGTCCACACTGATCAAGATTTTGGGCGGCATTCATCGCCCCGACGAAGGGCAGGTCCTGATTGACGGCCAGCCCTATGAACATCGCCCCGGCGGTTTTGGCCAGCGGCAGTCCGTTGCCTTTATTCACCAAGATCTTGGCATGATCGAATGGATGACCGTGGCCGAGAATATCGCGCTGGCGCTGGGCTATGCCCGCAAAGGCGGGTTGATCCGGTGGCGCGAGGTCGAGAATTTTGCCGCCCGCGCCTTGGCCAAGGTTGGTTGCGACATTGACCCGACCACCCGCGTTCAGGACCTGTCGCGGACCGAGAAATCGCTGGTGGCAATTGCCCGTGCTTTGGCCGTCGATTGTGACTTTCTGGTGCTGGACGAGCCCACGGCCTCTTTGCCAGCCGATGAGGTGGAGCGTCTGTTCGAAGCCTTGCGTCCGCTCAAGGATCAGGGCGTTGGCATGATTTACGTCTCGCACCGTCTGGATGAAATCTTTCGCATTGCCGACCGCGTCGCTGTGCTGAGAGACGGCGAATTGGTGGGGATGCGCGATATCGAGCATACGACCCCCGAGGAACTGGTCTACATGATCGTGGGCCGCAAAACGCGGCAAGTGATGAAGCCCGTGACAGAGGCCGGTCCGGCGCTGCTGACCGTCTCTGATCTGCATGTGGCCGAGGCGGGCCCCGTCGATTTCGCGCTCCACCGCAACGAGATCGTCGGCATGGTCGGGCTGCGCGGGGCAGGGCACGAAGCCGTATCGCGGGCGCTGTTCGGGGCGGCTCCCTTTTCCGGCGAAATCCGCCTCAACGGGGAAAAGCCCAACCTGACCTCGCCCGAGACGGCGTTGAAATCGGGGATCGGCCTCGTGGCCCGCGACCGGACCGAGGAGTCCGTCGCCATGTCCCTGACAATCCGCGAGAACACCTACCTTAATCCGGCCTCTGTGGGGCGTAAGCTGTTCTCGTTTCTGACACCACAGGATGAGACGCGGCTGGCCGAAAAGATCGGGGCCGAGGTCGCGCTATCCCCCAACGACCAGTCCATGGCGATCGAGAGCCTGTCTGGTGGGAACCAGCAGAAGGTCGTGATCGGGCGGTGGCTGGAAAGTGGCCGCAAGCTGCTGATCTGCGAGGACCCGACAGCAGGGGTCGATGTCGGCGCCAAGGCCGAGATCTATGCGCTTTTGAACAAAGCTATGGCGGCAGGGGTCGGCATTATCGTCGTCTCGACCGATTTCGAGGAAGTCTCGCTGATCTGTCACCGCGCCATCGTTTTCAGCCAGGGCCGGATCGTCGGAGAACTCTCCGGCCCCGCCCTAAGTACCGAAAATCTAATTCAGACAGCCTCCGCCTCGAATGCGGTCGCCCCTCAAGGAGCCAGCCATGCCGTCGCTTGAGTCCAATGCCCTCGAACCGACACGGGCCGAACTGCGTAATGCCGACACGAAAACCCGTATGCTGCGTTTGCTGCCGGTTTATGGCCTCGTGATCCTGACCGCGATCCTGATTGCGGCCTTCTCGATCCTGCTGCCGACGACCTTTCCGACGATGCTGAACCTGCGTGCGATCATCTCGGACAAGGCGATTATCGCGCTGCTTTCGCTTGGGGCGATGATCCCGATGGCAGCGGGCCGCATCGACCTGACCGTGGGCTATGGCATCGTGCTCTGGCACATTCTGGCGATCTCGCTTCAGACCATGCTTGGGCTGCCTTGGCCGGTCGTGATTGTGATCGTGCTGGCGCTTGGGCTGCTGACCGGCTTTCTGAACGGCATGTTGGTCGAGGTCGCCAAGATCGACAGCTTCATCGCGACCCTTGGCACCGGCACCGTCCTGTATGCGCTTGCGCTGTGGCACACAGGCGGGCGTCAGATGGTTGGTGCGCTGCCTGACAGCTTCTACGCGGTCAACGGGACCTTTATCTTTGGCCTTCCGATCACGGGCTTTTACGTGCTGGGGATCACCCTGATCATGTGGCTCGTGCTCGAGTTCACGCCGATCGGTCGCTATCTCTATGCGATCGGCGCCAACCAGCGCGCCGCGCAGCTGAACGGCATCCCGACCCGCAAGTTCGTCATCGGCGCCTTTATGTCCTCGGGCTTTATCACCGCCTTTGCGGGCGTGCTGCTGGCATCGAAACTGCGCATCGGTCAGGCCTCGGTCGGGCTGGAGTTTCTGCTGCCCGCTCTGGTGGGGGCATTCCTGGGCTCCACCACCATCAAACCGGGCCGGGTCAACGTATGGGGCACCATCATTGGCGTGACCATTCTGGCGGTCGGCATTTCCGGCATTCAACAATTCGGCGGGTCCTTCTGGGTCGAGCCGATGTTCAACGGCGTCACCTTGCTGATCGCAATCGGCATCGCGGGATACGCCCAACGGCGCAAGGGCGCCAAAAAATAACGAAGAGTTTCTGGGAGGAGAGAATGCTCATGCGTAGATTTATCAGTTCGATGTCGACGATTGCCATGATGGCAGCCATTGCGTCGCCGGTCTTGGCCGAGACGGCCTTTGACGGGCCCAGCACCGGCCCCAAAGCCGCCGAAGGCAAGTCGATTGTCGTCGTGGCCGGCGATCTGAAAAACGGCGGTATTCTGGGGGTCACCAACGGCGTGGAGGAAGCCGTTGCCAAAATCGGTTGGGGCCTGCGAGTGCTGGACGGCGCAGGCTCGATCCAAGGGCGTACCGGGGCGATCGGGCAGGCGATGGCGCTGAAACCCGACGGGATCATCATCAACGGCTTTGATGCGGTGGAACAGCAGGCGGCCTTGGAAGAGGTCGTAAAGGCTGGCATCCCGATGGTGGCTTGGCACAGCGGACCCAAGATCGGCTGCGATGCCCCTGGCGGCATTTTTGCGAACGTTTCGACCGATGCGATGGCTGTGTCCGATGTGGCAGCCGATTGGGCGATCAATGACGGTGGCAAGGATGTTGGCGTGGTGATCTTTACCGACTCCACCTACCAGATCGCCATCGACAAGGCGAACGAGATCAAAGCCACCATCGAAGCGGGTGGCGGCACCGTGCTGGAGTACGTCGACACGCCCATCGCGGAAACATCGTCGCGCATGGGGCCCCTGACCACGGGCCTGCTCCAGAAGTACGGCGCGAAATGGACCCACGCTTTGGCCATCAACGATCTGTACTTCGACTTCATGGGGCCTGCGCTGGCCTCGGTCGGGGTGCCTAGCGCCGATGCCCCCAAGGCTGGCTCTGCGGGCGACGGGTCCGAAGCGGCGTTCCAACGCATCCGCACGGGCAACTATCAGTCGATCACGGTTGCCGAGCCGCTGAACCTTCAGGGCTGGCAGTTGGTGGACGAACTGAACCGCGCCATCTCGGGCGAGGCGTGCTCTGGCTACATCACCACGCCTGCCTTGGTTACCCAAGACGGGCTGGCCAAGATGGGGGACAGCAACAGCTTTGATCCGGACAGCCCCTATCGCGAGGCTTACGCTGGGCTTTGGGGTAAGTGAGGGCTCCTCGGAAAGGATGCCACCGTCCTTTCCATCCCCTTTCGTGATCCGCACTAGGGCAAGCTATTTCGGAGATCGAAGGAGAGAGACTCCGGCAGGTGGACACATCGGCCGGAGGTCGGGCCCTTTTCCCCAAGGGGCCCGACACTCTGTTTGACGGGCTCATCGCCCGGCGCGTGCGAGACAGTGAACAAGGAAGAAGACAGATGTTCGGACTGCTAGAAGGAACCGGCTTCGAGGTGATTGCCCCCGAATTCGGGGAGTGTGTGATCGGCCATGCGCGCGTTGAGCGGCTCTGGACCGGCGCGCGCTGGTCCGAGGGGCCGGTCTGGTTTGCCGCGGGCCGTTATCTGCTGTGGTCCGATATCCCGAACAACCGGCTGATGCGTTTCGACGAAACCGACGGGTCGGTCTCGGTCTTCCGGCAACCCTCGATGAATGCCAATGGCAATACGGTTGATCGCCAAGGGCGCCTTGTCACATGCGAACACTTGACCCGCCGCGTCACCCGAACCGAGCATGATGGCTCTATCACCGTGCTGGCCGACGCATGGCAGGGTATGCGGCTGAACTCGCCCAACGACGTGGTGGTGAAATCTGATGGCTCTATCTGGTTCACCGACCCGAGCTACGGGATCATGATGGACTACGAAGGCGAGCGGGCCGAAAGCGAGATTGGCGCGTGCCATGTCTATCGGATCGACCCCAGCAGCGGCGAGGTTTCAGCGGTCGCGACCGATTTCGTCAAGCCCAACGGGTTGGCGTTCTCGGCAGATGAACGCACGCTCTATATCGCGGACACTGGCGGCACCCACGAGGCAGGCGGCCCGGCCCACATCCGCCGCTTTTCCGTCAGCGAAGATGGTTTGGGCCTTTCGGGGGGCGAGGTTTTTGCGGACTGCACAGCTGGTTTTTTTGACGGTTTCCGGCTGGACCAAGGGGGCCGGATTTGGAGTTCGGCGGCGGATGGCGTTCACTGCCTGAACCCCGCAGGCGAGTTGATCGGCAAAATCAAAATTCCCGAGATCGTTGGAAATGTTTGCTTTGGCGGGGCAAAACTGAACCGGCTCTTTATCGCCGGAACGACGTCGCTCTATTCGGTGTTCCTGAACGTGAACGGTGTTTCGCCGCTAAAACGGCCGGGGATGGGATAGCTCATCTTGGTGATGATGTAGTACTGTTCCCCTGATGCTAATTGTCCTAGATCGCTCATCTTGTGAAAATTCTGCGGTGCCTTAATCCCAAACACCATGAAGAAGAAACATTTTAGCTAGAGTATCATGAATGACGCCATTTGGCGCCTTCAAAGGAAATTGGTTCTTTCAGGCAGTTTGCAATCTGATCCGCAATGCGTTTGATACGCCCGATGGTGCTGTCCCGTCTGAATTGCTGCCAAAAGCATCCCCTTGCACGGTCTCCCTCGAATTGAGCACCCAGCGTCTTCGCCTACCATTCGCAAGTGGATTTAGGGGAGATGACAGATGCGGGCGAATAGACTTGAAATCGCATTGGACGGGTCGAGCGATTACGACACTCTGTGGGGAACGGATTGCTGGGACGATGGCGGATGGTTGGGCTATTTGAGCATCTATGACGAAACGGTCGGCAACCATCTGATTACGACTACATTGCTCAGTGGGTCTGATTGGTCGATTTCGGCGCTCCGGTTCGGGGCGGAAACTTTGAACACCGCAATCATCCGCGATATTGACGATGGCCTTGGGCGCAATATCCATTACCTGAAGCTTGGCGATAATTCTGATGTCGTTCTGGAAACGACAAAAGTGCGGTTTATCGAGGGGTATGACGGTGATTTGCATGACGTCACCCTTGGCTCCCAGAATACCAAAGCGATCACGCTCGAGGCGGACGTGAACCGCGTGATCACGGGTTCAGGATACGTCGGGGAAATCGATGTTGATGGGGACGATACGGTGACCGTGGGCACCGGTGGGGCAGGCCTGATCAAAGTGCGCGGTGGCGTCAATTCGGTGACCGTGACCGAAGGCTATGTCACGTCGGTCGCATCGTTTGTGGAGGCCAGCAATACCATCAACATCAACTCTGGTGGGATTGACCAAATTACCCTGTCAACGGGCCAACATTCCATCACCGTCGATGAAGGGAACGTGGGTGGGCTGACCGTCTATAGCGACGGCACCACCAATCTGAGGATGACGGACAGCACCGTTCAGCAAGCCTCCTTGGGATCGAGCGATGATACCGTCACTCTGGACGGCGGCTGGATGGGGACCCTGCGTTTGCGAGACGGGCATGACAGCCTGACGATCACAGGTGGCGCCCGTATGGGGACCGTGAGCAGCTTTGGCACCAGTGACGTTGTCGTCAAACGGAACTCCACCCTGAACTACGTCGAGGTCGAGGGGGATGCCGGATTCGATGTGCGCGACACCAGTCGCATTTACAGCATCAAGGCCAACAATGGGGATCAGTCAATCACCACGGACGCCGGCAATATCGAGACGATCGCAGGCTATAACAGCAACATGACCATGGATATCGGGTCCGGCGGGGTTGCGCAGATTGCTCTGTTCGGGAACTCTGACAATGCCCATGAGATCCATTCCGACGGCTGGATCGGATCGCTGTTGGTGTACAATGACGCTCTGGTGGATGTGACGATTGGCGCAGAAGGCGCAGGCACGATCAGCCTGTCCGGAGCCGATGACACAGTGACCACGGGTGGTGGCTATGTCGATACCATTCGCACAGGCGACGGCGCAGACACGGTGATCATGGGGGCAGGCGGCATCGCCACGGCATCCTTGGGGAGCGGCGATGACATCATTAAGGTGACCGAAACCGACCCTTCCTACTTGTTGACTGTCCGGGGGCAGGCCGGCAGCGACACCATAGATTTTTCGTCCTTTGATGCAAAGCTGACCTTTTCCCTGAGCAAAAACGGGGCGTTCCAGAACTTTGCCGCGCCGCGGGCGGCGGCGGATGTGGACGGCGGGGGCTGGCTGCAGGCCATCAGGATCGAGAACCTTATCGGGGGATCGAATAGCGACAAGCTAACTGGCGACGCAGAGGATAATGTCCTTCGCGGTGGCGGTGGCGGCGACGTTCTAAAGGGCAGCAGCGGCGCGGACACCCTGATCGGGGGAAGCGGATCTGACAGGCTCTTTGCCGGAAGTGATCGGGATACCGATGTCTTTGTCTTTGAGACAGCGGACGACAGCTCCACCGGGCGGCGGCGCGACCAAATCCTGCAGTTCGATAGTGGAGAGGATTATATCGACCTCAGCGACATCGACGCTGACCTGCGAGCGAGCGGCAATCAGAGTTTCGATTTCGCTGCCAGTGCGTCGGCCAATAGCGTTTGGGTCACCGATACGGGGCGACACATTTTGGTTTCCGCCGATGTTGATGGCGACCGCAGAGCTGATTTCGAAATCCTGATCAAGAATGTGGGGTCATTACAGGAAGACAATTTTATCCTGTAGCAGTACGAAACTCATTTGTGAGTGGCCCGAATGTGGCAGCCCCATTTTTGAAACTCCGATTGGGACTTTCTTTGGCAGATGCAGGCCACGCGCCGACTATTCGGGAATTCACGCGGCCCCTGTGCGGATGATACTGCCCTTCCACGCCAAAGATAGCCTGCCTGTCGCCACAAGATGATCTGCCGTCGGGTACCCTTTCAAGGATGAGGGTGCTTCTGCGCCCCAGCCAGAGGAGGGCGCGCCATGCAGAACGGATCACTTGATGACATGGTTTACCAGCTACGTCATGGCTATTTCGAGTGGAGCGGTGGGGTCGACGGGCATTGGCGCAAATTCAATTTCGGCAGCAGTGGCTGGTTCCCCAAAAACAACAAGATCAAGGTCCATTTCGACGAGGATGACCCGATCCCTCAGGAGATCAAAGACATCGTCAAAGACTCCTTTCGCTATGTTGCGGATGTGATGAATATCGATGTCTCCTTCAAGGTCGGCGATGGCGACGACGGGGATGTAAATATTCATCGGGTCGATGACTGGGACGCCTTTTTCGGGGGGACCGAATTTGCTGCGGCTTCGGCGGATTTGGGATTGGGCCTGCCCTTCACCGATCGTGACCACTATCAGGATCATCCGGATATCAGCTTTGAATTGTCCGCGTTCGATCTGGATGATCCCTACAGTGTGATGGAATACCGAAGCGTTTTCATACACGAATTCACCCACCTGCTGGGGCTGGGGCATCTGGGGGACTACAACGGGACCGTTTCGTCGAGCGAACGGGTGTTCAGCAATGACAGCCGCGGATACTCGATCATGTCCTATGTCGCGCCGAACCAGTTTGAACCGGGGATATTTGATTTCAGCAGTCGTCCGTGGACCTACCGCGAGGTCGATCTGCTGGCGCTCGATATGCATTACAATATCGATTTCAGCATGGAGGAGGAGGCCACCCGCTGGGGCTTCAACGGCAATGTGAGCCACAGTTTCATTAACGAAAACTTCGACCTGCTCGAACAGCAAATGATCGAAGTGGGAGGAATTGTCGTACCGGCCCTGACGATCATCGACACCGGCGGAGAGGATGAACTGAATCTGCGGTCCTCGGCGGCGGCGTTCAATTTCGATGCCGTCCTTGATCTGAGATCTGGTCAATACTCCGACATTCTGGGCGGTGTGAACAACCTCTGGATCCAGCAGGATTCAGTGATCGAGAACGCCATAACAGCGGGTGGCGCGGACCATATCACCGGGAACCGTGTCGCCAATGAGATCAGCGCAGGCGGGAATTCCGACACGGTCCTTGGCGCGGGGGGCAATGACACCCTTTATGGCGAGGATGGCGCGGATAGCCTTGAGGGTGGCGCTGGGCGGGACGAGCTGTGGGGCGGCGCTCAGGATGACACGCTCTATGGCGACGGCGGGGGCGACAGGCTCTATGGCGGCGATGATGCGGACTTGATCGAAGGGGGTGGCGGCAACGACACCCTCAATGGCGAGGAGGGTCTTGATACGGTCTACGGAAACGCAGGTAAGGACAAAATCTATCTGGAGGACGGCGGGAATTTCTATGGAGGATCCGGCAACGATACCTTCTGGATCAATGATTTAGGCGCGTTCGCTTACACGGTGGATGGCGAGACCAACAAAGATATCCTCCGCTTTGCCACATCGTCCTCAAGCGCGGGCTTTTTGCTGGATATGACCACCCGCCAGGTGACCAATCTGCTGACGGGCAATTCGGCCGTCGTCAACTATGCGGGGCTTGAGCAGATCAAAGGATCGGTGGTGAATGACATCTTTGTCGTCGACGAGGACGCGGCGAATGCCTTTACCGATCTGAATGGTTATGACGGCGAAGACCACATCACTGTGCTGACCAGTACAATCAGGGTAAACGGTGGCGATCATGCGGATGACCTGATTGTCGCCGCAAGTGGCGCGTACGTGCGCGGCGGCAAGGGCAACGATAACTTTGTGATCGAAGGAGTGAATGCCAGTATCGGGGGCCAAAGGGGGCGCGATGTCGTGCTGTTCGATGCGTCTACCGATGTCGGGGTGTCCGTGGACACGGGATTGGGGCTCTACGGCTACGGACAGACACTGGCCGAACTGACCGAGGAAACGTCCGGCGATTTTTCTGGCTTCGTACGGTACAACACGGGCACGAACCTGACCTTGACCTTCAACGGCTCTAACCGCCGCGACGTCGTGTATGGCGGCGACCTGAATGACGAGATCACGGGGAATGGCGGCGCTGACCTCTTTCACGGCCAAGGGGGCGAAGACACCCTGTCGGGCGGTACTGGCGCCGACATCCTGTACGGCGAGGGGGGCGCGGATACGCTCTATGGCGGGGTCGGGGATGACACGCTCTATGGTGGGGGCGGCAGCGACTGGATCGAGACTGGCTATGGCGATGACAGCGTCGAGGCCGGTTCCGGCGATGACACCATCATTTGCGGAAGCGGCTTCGAAATGCTGCGCGGCGACGACGGCGATGACCTTTTCGTCGTCGAGACCGGCCAGAAGCAAATCAACGGCGGCTCCGGTGAGGACACGCTGGAATTTCTGGGCAAACTGGACCGCATTGTCGATCTGGGGGAAACCAAATACAACGACGAGCTCGGTCTGACCGTGGATTTCGTCAACATCGAGAACGTGATCACTCAGGACGGGACGGACAGTATTACAGGCAACTCTGCCGATAACCTTCTGATCGCCAATGACGGGAACGACACGCTCGAGGGGCGCGGCGGAGACGACACGTTGAATGGGGGCGCGGGCGCGGATCTGGCGGTTTATCAGAGCGGGAATGACATCACCGTCGACCTGACCGAAGGCGTCGCCACCGGCGAAGGCACCGACACCCTGATCGGGATCGAGGACGTGACTACCGCGAGCGGCGATGATGAACTGACCGGCAATGACGAAGACAACGTGTTGACGGCGAATGACGGCAACGACCTGCTGGCCGGGAACGGCGGGAATGACCGTCTGTATGGTGGCACCGGAAATGACACCGTGCTGGCCGGAAATGGCGAGGATACCGCGACCGGTGGCGAGGGTTATGACACCTTAGGCTTTGATGAGGGGCTCAGCGGGGTCATTTTCAGCTTGGCTGTGAGCACGGCGCAGGACGTGGGAAGTGGAAGCATCACCGCCTCAGGCTTCGAGGCCCTGCTAGGCACGGACGGACACGACGAGTTGACCGGAGACAACGACGACAACCTGCTCGAAGGGCAGGGCGGCAACGATACGCTTGTGGGTCTTCGCGGCTCTGACGTCATCGACGGCGGGGCGGGCCGAGACAGCTTCATCGCACTCTCCGGTGACGGGGATGACATCTACGATGGCGGCGGAGGCAGCGATTGGCTCGACTTTTCCTTCGGCGAAGAGGCTGTGGACATCAAGCTGTCGCTCGGGGAACAAGACTTGGGCTCCTACGGCACCGACAGCTGGGTGCGTATCGAGAATGTCCGCGGGACCAAATTCGGTGACAGCATTGTCGGGGATCCCAATGACAACGCCCTTGAGGGCGGCAAAGGCAATGATCTGTTGGCGGGCGGCAAGGGCGCTGATGACCTGAATGGCGGCGTGAATGACGACACGCTTTGGGGAGAACTGGGGAACGACACTCTTACCGGCGGCCGAGGCGCGGACACTTTCCAGTTCAAAAGCGGCCACGGTCAGGATCTGATCGCCGACTTCAATGGCAAAGAAGGCGATGTCATCGTTCTGAGTGGAGTCGAGCACTATGATTTTGAAGTCATCGGCGATTGGCTCAGCCTGCGCTACGGCGAAGAAGACTGGATCAGTTTCAAATCGATCGAGGACCCGGATGCGATCATAGCCAATCTTGAAATTCTATGAACTGGGGGCGTCTTAGCATCTCGTATAGTTTTGGTAGGGTCAGTATTCATCCGAATTGATGACGGAAGCCGCGAACGCGAAGGCAGAGAGAGACACCTTGGGGCGTCTATCATAAGGTGTCGCGATACGCTGCCGGGAGCGACGTCTTCGAAAACTTCTACAACCCGAAGCGCAAACACACAAAAAACGCATCGCTGTCGCCCGTTGACTTTGAAATCAGGCAGCAGAAACCAAGCAAGGCGGGTGTCTAGCAGGTCGCTGAAATAGTCGTTTCTGCGGAACACTTTCCTCGGATGTCCGTCGTGCTTTTCCCCCTCTTGCGCCGTTGTGGCGCTTCCAGCTGGCCCTCGGGCGTCTCACATGGCAAGGAGTTTCGGCAATCTGGCGAGATTGCCTGCGGCCATTGTCATGATGAAGCGGGCGCGTACATGCTCGATGCCGCGCAGCATCGTCTGCGCCATGCCGCCTGTGGTCTTGGCCCAGCCGAAAGTCTCTTCGATGCGTTTGCTGTGCTTGAGGGAGAGGACGTATCCGGGATGTCGTGTCGTTCGGCTATCGATGGCGGAATGTCGGCGCTTCTGAGCGACATGAGGTGTGACACACGCCTGGCGGAGATCAGCGACAAAGCTGGCGACGTCGTAGCCGCGATCCGCCCCGAGGGTCAGGCGCCGGGTGGAGCCCGGCGAATGTCGATGGATCATGTCCAGTGCCGCGCGGCGTTCGGCCGTGCCATCGGCCCGGGTGAGATCGGCCTGCACGATCAGACCGGCCCGGTTTTCCATCAAGGCATGGCCGATGAAGCAGAGCATCGCACCGGTGCCGGGTGACTTGCGATAGAGCCGCGCAGCAGGGTCAGTCGTCGATGCATGGGTGGCGTTCGAGCGTTTCGCGCGGCGGAAGTCGACTTCGTCATTGCGGCTGCGTTGGGTCGGGCGGGTCATCTTGGGCGTCTCGGAAGATGCGGTGCTTTCGGTGGTCCGGGTATCGCTCGGGCCGGGCGGGCCGCCTAGATCATCATCGCCCGGGTGATCGTCTGGCGCCTTCGGCTGGAAACTCTTCATCGAAGCCCAGGCTTTGATGAGCGTGCCGTCGACCGAGAAATGATCCTCCGACAGGAGAGGCGCCACCTGTGCATGCTCGAGGATCGCGGCCATGACCTTGCGCGACATGTCGGTGTTCAGCAGCCGATCGCGGTTCTTCGTGAATAGGGTGGGGACCCAGACGCTGTCATCGATCCCGAGCCCCACGAACCAGCGGAACATCAGGTTGTAATTCATTTGCTCCATCAGCTGCCGCTCCGAGCGGATCGAGAACAGAATCTGCAACAGGCTAGCCCGGATCAACTTCTCGGGCGCGATCGAGGGGCGGCCGAAATCGGTGTAGAGCGCGTCGAAATCGGCATCAAGGCTGTCCAGTGCCTCGTTGACCACCCGACGGATCAGCCGCAGCGGATGGCGCCCCGGAATGCGGGAATCCAAATCAACGTAGCTGAAAAGCGACCCGCTTGCTTTGTCCGATCCCCGCATGACGTTCTCCCTCGGTCGATAGCCAGAAGGGAGAACCATGTTCTTCAAACGTGCGCCAGGCCCGGCTTCTTCAGCGACCTGCTAGGCTCTTTGCGTGAACCTTGAAATATAACGGACGGCACATCGGGCCGTCCGCTCTATCATCGAAGTTTAAATCAGCGCTCTTGACGGTGGGCGATTGTCATCGCCACGACGATCAGAGCGATCACCGAGAGGAAACCGAGGCTGGTCAGGATGGTTCCAAACCCCATGCCGCCGTAGTCTGTCGGCTGGGAAAGTAGGTCTCCGAAGGACGCGCCAAGGGGGCGTGTCAGAATATAGACCAGCCAGAAGGCCAAGATGCCGTCCAGCCCGAGAAAGAAGTACCCGATCGCCAGCGACGCGATAACCGACCCAAAGAGGATACCGGACGCCAGATATCCCAAGGCAAATTGTTCGGCCACCAGATCGCCCGCAGCGGTGCCGAGCGCAAAGGTGAACAGGATCGCCAGCCAGTAGAAGGTCTCGCGCTGGGTGTTGTCGACGTCGTGGATCGAGAGGGTGCCTTCTGTGGCGAACCACGCGGCGAAGGTGCCCGCGAGCAGCAGGGAAAAGCCGATCGTGCAGGTCACAAGACTGACCCCAAGATTGTCGACAAGGTTATCGGTCAGGAGCGTTCCGACGACCGAAATCAGCACCACGTTCAGCCAATAGGTCCAGGGCACATAGCGGCTGCGCGAGAATTGTAGCGCCAAGGTTCCGATCAGGATGACGCTCATCATCATCGAGGTGGTCGAAAGGCCAAGGCCGAGGTTGACGTTCAGATAATCGGCGGCGGTTTCCCCCATGGTTACGGCCATCAGCTTGATCAGCCAGAAGGCAGCCGTGACTTCGGGCACTTTGTTCAGCGGGTTGGGGTTGGACCCGTCGATCAGGTCGGAGCGGGCATAAATCGAGGTCATTTGGTCACCTGTGCGGGGGCAAGAAGGGCAAGCGCCTGAGCGGTGAAGGCATCGGCACGGCGGTCGTCATCGGCGTTGCAACGCTCTAGTGCTTTGGACTGCAGGTCAGAAATTTGGGGCTGGGTGTCGGCAGAAGTGCGCCCCGCCGCGATACCGTCGCGCAGGTCCGTCAGCATCACTTCGCAGGGCAGCGGATGGCCGGCCGCATCGCTGACAGCAATCCCGTTCAGCAGTTCAGCGGTGCTCACGGGCGCGAGGCCAAGGGACGGGTCAGCCAGCGTGGCCTGTAGTTGAGCGAGCGCCTCGTCCACATGGGCCCCATCCGGTTGGCCGGTGCGAAGCGCCGAGAATGCAGCGTCAGCCTTGTCGTCCACATTCCCCCACAGCAGCGGGGCCTTGGGGCGCAAGGTGGCTTCGGCGTCATCCCACGCAGTTTCGAGGTCGGTGATGCGGGTCTCGGCTGCGATGAAATCGCCGGTCTGTGCGATCTTTTGCGTGTCGGTGACGATGGCGGCAAAGGCCGACATATCCCCTAGGGTTGCGGCAGGGGCCAGCAAAGTGGTTGTGACACTGGTGTCTATGGCTTTGGGGGCGATGATATAGTGCTCGACGCCCGAGAATACGGCCACCGGCAGAGCGATTAGCGCGGTGGCAAGCAGCAATTGTTTCATGAAGTGGGTCCTCACCCGAAATTGCGATGAGGCCTTCATGATCCCCGATATCTGCGCGCGTCTGACGGCAAGGTTGGGAAAGCGTAATGTGACGGACGTGATGATTACGGTTAATCAATGCGGGCGTCATGCAATGCCAAATCCTGCTCAACATCTGACTGACACGAGGCCACGGCATCCCGCCGGCCCTGAACAGGAGTTAGATCCATGAAACGTATCATCGCTATGTCCCTCATCCCCGCAACATTTGCTGTAGGTCTGGCAGGAACCGCTTGGGCAGGCACCGATCACACCGAGATGTCCGACGCTCAGGAGGTGCAGGCAGCCATGCAGAGCAGCATGAACCTGACCCAAGCCGTAGATGCGGCGCAGTCGCTGACCGGTGGCACCGCGCTGGCGGCCGGTTGGGAGAATAACGATGCTGGCCTCTGGGGCTATGAAGTCGAGATCGCCGATGCCGCAGGAACGGTGCAGACCTGGTTTGTGAACCCTGCAGATGGCTCGGCCGAAAAGGTCATGGAAACGCAAGATGACCATGACGAGACCGACGAGCAGGACGATGACTGACACCGACTGCGCAAATCGTTAACCTTGTGGGGCGGCGGGCAAAACCGGCCGCCCTTTACCACTTTATCCCCTTCGGAGGCCCCATGCATATTCTGGTGATCGAGGACGATCCGACAACCGGCGACTACATCGCCTCGGGGCTTCGGGCCGAAGGGCATGTTGTCGATTTGCTGGACAATGGCCGCGATGGTCTGATGCAGGCGATGACCGGCAGCTATGATGTGATGGTTCTGGACCGCATGGTCCCCGAGGTGGACGGCATGTCGATCCTGCGCACACTGCGGGCCTCAAAGAAGCCTGTTCCGGTTCTGCTGCTGACCGCTTTGGGCGGGGTGGATGACCGGATCGAAGGGCTGAACGCGGGCGCCGATGACTATCTGACCAAACCCTTCGCCTTTGGGGAGCTTTCGGCGCGCCTGACGGCGCTGTCACGCCGCCCTCCGCCAAGCGATGAGCCGACGATCCTGAAGGCCCTTGATCTGGAGATGAACCTGCTGACCCGCAAGGTCACCCGCGGGGGACAGACCATCGACCTTCAGCCGCGCGAGTTTGCGCTGCTGGAGCATCTGCTCCGGCGCAAAGGGCGCGTGCAGACCCGGACCATGCTGCTGGAAGGGGTCTGGGATATTCACTTTGACCCGCAAACCAACGTCGTCGAAAGCCACATGAGCCGCCTGCGCACCAAGGTGGATAAACCCTTCGAGGTCACCCTGATCGAGACGGTCCGAGGCTCTGGCTACCGGATCGCCGAATGAAGACCCTGCGTTCGACCCCACTGCGGCTTTCGGTGCTGCTGATCGCGGTGTTCACCCTGTTCATGTCCGTCGGGCTTGCGATGGCGTTCTGGGTGATGCGGGATGCGTTGGCTGCGGACATCACCCTGCGCGCAGAGCAGGTGATCGAGGATTTGCGCGCCATCCCCGAACCCGAAGAGCGGCTGGAACGCGCGCACGAGATCATCTCAGCCGCCGATCCAAGGGCTATGCTGCTGCGGCTGACGATCGGGGATCAAACGGTCGGCAGCGTCTCGGACCTGCCCGAAGGCATCATCGATGCGGACGCCACTGCCCTGCCGGAGCCTATCGCGGACAGCTATCTTGTGCGCCGCGCAGATCTGGCCCCCGGTGCGCTGCTGGTCGCCGTCGGCCGCGATAGCGTGGCAGAGTTGAGCGAGACATTCGTGGCGATCCTCGGGTTTGCTTTGCTGCCTGCGTTGATGCTGACCTCTGCCATCGGGATTGTTGTGGTGCGGCGCACCAGTGCCCGCGTTGAGGCGATCCGCGGCACGCTTCACACGCTTGCTGGCGGGACTTTGACCGCGCGGGTTGGCAGCCCCCATCCCGACACTGATCTGGGGGACATCTCGCGCGATCTGGACCGCATGGCCGAAGCCCAAGAGGCCGCCACAGGTGCTTTGCGCCAGATCGGCGCGGACATTGCCCATGATCTGAAGACCCCGATCCAGCGGCTGGCGGTCCGTCTCGAGGCGTTGGGGGATACGGATTTGCCGGAGGATGCCCGTGATCAGCTGGATCAGGCGCGCACGGAAACGGCGCAAATCATTGATACCTTTCAGTCCCTTCTGCAAATCGCGCAGCTTGAGGGCGGGCAAGGCCGCGATACCTTCGGGCCCGTTGATCTGGGGGCTCTGGTCGCTGACATGGCCGAGATTTACGACGCCTCGGCCGAGGATGCAGGCATTCACCTGACCCATGCCCTGAACGGGCCGCTGCCCGTGACCGGGGACCGCAACCTGCTGTCACGCCTGATCGCCAACCTGATCGAGAACGCTTTGCGTCATGCTGCAGGAACGGACATCCATCTGGCCGTCATTGGGCGGACGCTGATCGTGCGGGACGGTGGCGCGGGCATTCCGGCAAACCAAAGAGACGTTGTCCTGCGCCGTCTCGCGCGGCTCGAGGCAAGCCGATCGACCCCTGGTTCGGGCCTCGGGCTTGCTATGGTTAAGGCCATCGCGGATCTGCATGGCGCGCCCCTTGCGCTTGGGGACGCCAGCCCCGGTTTAGAGGTCAGGATCGCGTTTCCTGACTGAATGGACACGGGGCAATATATCGAAACGGAAAACGCCGGCGGACCCATCGTCCACCGGCGTTTTTAGTCACCCATGAGATGTTCAGGACGCCGGATTAGTCCGCTTGTTCCGCTCCGCCCGGGTCCTTTTCAACGGTTGCCTCAACGGCTGCCTGACCGGTGGCTTGCAGGGTGGCCGTCACATGCTTGCCCGCCATCGAGGTCAGGTAGATCGAGTTGGGGTTCGCCCTCAGGTGGCCGGGCATGGTGCCTTCGTCCACGTGGATGCGCGCTTCGCCGCCTGCGGGGATCAGAACCGCGGGACGCACGACATAGGCTTCGGTCACGCCGCTGTCGTTGTCGGTAAAGGTATAGAACAGCGTATAGTCGGTCAGGTCCGCGCTGCCGTCGTTGAATACCTGTAGTTCGAGATGATCAGGGGCGTCTTTCTTGGCCACGGGATCAACATTGTTTTCAACCAGCAGCTCGCCAATGCGATAGGTGGCTGCGGCACCACCCTCAGCAATAGGGCTCGGGGCGTTGATGGCGTCACTGTCGGCCAGATCACCGATGCCGTCGCCGTCAGTATCCGCGTTCATCGGATCGGTATGCAGCAAGGGTTCGGCGATATCGGGAATACCATCGGCATCCGCATCGGTGTCAGCCGCCAACGCGGGCGATAGCGTGCCGATTAGCAGCAGAATGGCGAGAGCGGGGGAAAGCGTCTTCATGGGTCAGGTCTCCTTGGTCAGACGGTCGGGGTCAATCGGGCGCAGCAGCACAAGGCCGCCGAAGCCGAGGGTGAAGAAAATCAGGAACAGCAGATCGCCGGATTTTTCGGTCAGGACCGGACCAAGGGGCTTGCCCGTGTAGGTGTCCTTGATCCCGAGAACCGCAAAGGTGAACCGCTCGAAATGCTTGGTGACAGAGGCCTGCTCGATGCCGCCGCGGATCGTTTCATAGGTGGCAAAGCCGGCTTTGATGCGGTCCTGTTCGGCTTTGGGGACAGACAGCTGCGCATAGATGCCGCCTGCGACTTGGTTATCGGGGTCCATCGTATCGCCGATCTGCGGGGCCACGAGCACGACCAAAAGCCACAAGGCAAATGCTCCGATCAGGCCCGCCACCGGAGATCGCGCCCACAAGGACAGCCCGAACCCCAAGGCATAAAGCGCCGACAGATACAGCACACCTGCGCCCCACGTGATGGCCAGACGCAGCAGATCGTCCGTAGTTAGCCCGACGCCCGATACCACGGGCAGGATCAAAGCGGTGACGACAAACACCACCCCCAGAGAGGCCATAGCCAACCCCACGCCCCCCGCCAGTTTGGCCGCCAGATAGCGCCAGTGTGCCAAGGGACGGGTCAGGATCAGTGCCAGCGTTTGACGCCCGCGCTCTGCCGCCGCCGCGCGATACCCCGCCACAAGGGCGATCACGGCCCCCATGATCTCGATCTGCTCGATAGTGCCGCGCAGCAGCTTCAAGGGGTATAACTCGGGCGCTGCGATTGCCGAGGTGTCTTTGCCCAGTTTCAAAAGCAGCGCCTTGGCTTGAGCATAGGTGGCCGCATCCCCGTGCAGCGCCATCGCGCCCGTCACCAGAGAGGTCAGCGCAGCCACCGTCAGGGCCAGCGTGGCAATCAGGACAAAGCGGTCCCGCAACGCTTCGCGGGCATCGCGCAGGCCGATGGTGACCATCTGCGCGGTGGGGGACAGGGTCTCAGGCATCTAGGCCTCCGTTCGGGTCAATGGATTGATTGGCCCAGAGGGCAAAGGCGGCGCTGGCACATGTCGCCAGCCCCAGGTCCAACACGGGCAGCGGTGCGCGCGGGGGCAACCCTTCGGGCAGGTAGCCCATGATCTGCGCTTCGGCCCAACCAAAGGCCTCGGACAGCGACAGCGGCCCCAAAAGACGTGAAAGCACATGAAACACCGGCGTGTCGGGCACGGACGCCAGCGCAGAGACCGGATTGATCGCGGCGGTCGGGTTCACGTTGCCGGTCAAGGCAGGCAGCACAAAGGTGATTGCCAGCCAAATGACCGTCGCCGCCAATAGCCCCGCCGCCGTTCCGGGCAGGCGCGCTGCCAGTCCCAACGCCAGCAGGCCAAAGATCGCGATATAAAGCCAACCCAGCGCCAGTGCTTGGGACAGCGCGATCCAGTCGGCTTGGTGCATCTGGACGGGCAGTGTCTGCAGCGCAACCACCGCGACGATTGCGGCCACAGCCATCAATCCACCCGTCGCCGTGATCAGAGCCAACACCCGCCCTCGGGCCACGGCCTGCGGGGTCGCGGGACGTGAGCCGATCAGTGGCAGTACGCCGGCACGCCGGTCTGCTTCGACCAGTGCTTGGCCGATCACGATGGCCGCAAAGGCCCCAAGGAAAGAGACATAGACCGGCAGGTTTCGCAAACTGGCCAGCGGCGGCGCCTCGTGCAGCGGGTTCGGTGGGATCACCCCGCCTTGGTCAGTCAGCCACACCACCGCCTGCCCATAGATCGCGTTCACCGTCTGGGTCGCGCTCCAGCCCAGACAGGCGGAGACCGACACCATCACGGCAAAGATCGCCGCCAGCAGCAAGACGCCACGATCGCGGATCAGACCGGACAGCGCCTGCCGTACAATCACGCCTTCGGTCATGCGGCCTCTCCTTGGCGGGCGACCCCGACATAGAGCTCCTCGAGTGCGCGTTCGTCATACCCGTCCAAGGCTGAAATGCTGTCGTGGAACACCAGACGCCCCTGCGCCAAAACGCCGATCGAGGTGCAGCTGCGGGCAACTTCGCTCAGCAGGTGGGTGTTCATGAAAATGGTCATGCCGTTGTCCCGCAGACGATCAATGACCTCTCGCAGATGACGCACGCCCATCGGGTCAAGGCCCGAGGTCGGCTCGTCCAGAAACAGGACCGAGGGCGCGTGCAGGATCGCTTGTGCCAACCCGACCCGCTGGCGCATCCCCTTGGAAAAGGTGCCGACGCGGCGATCTGCCAGATGATCAATGCCCAGAAAATGCAGTGTTTCGGCAACGTGTTCTTTGGCAGCTTTGGCCTTTAGCCCGGACAGACGGGCAAAGAACATCAGGTTCTCCTGGGTGGTGAAGCGGTCGTAGAGGCGAACGTTTTCTGGCAGGTAGCCAATCGCGGACCGCACCTTGAGGGGGGCTGACCTGATGTCGTGCCCCGCCACCGAGGCCGCCCCGCCTGTCGGCTTGAGCAAGGTTGTCAGCAGGCGGATCGTGGTCGTTTTGCCCGCGCCGTTGTGACCCAGAAATCCGAACACCTCGCCCTGCGCCACGCTCAGGGTCAACGGATGCAGCGCGGTATGATCGCCATAGCGAACCGACAAATCGCGCGTGATGACGGCGGGAGGGGTCTGAGGATCAGGCATCGGCTTTCCTTTTTGCGAACCGTTGCCGATCAATCGCACCCGAAAATGCCCCGAAGCGTTGCCCAGACATTACTGATCGGTAATGTCTCCACTTTTTTCAGGGCCCCATCGGACAAAACAAAAGTCCCGAAGGAGGGAGCCTTCGGGACTGGATGGTGCCGTGTCCTACGAGATCAGAGGTAATTATGCGGTTGCGTGATCTGCCTCTGTGGTGTCGCCAGTGGTCGGGTTCATCGCCTTTTCGCGTAACTCCGACGCGCGCTTTTCCGCTTCGGCCAATAGATGCGGCCCGACTAGGCGGACGGCCAGCGCAATCACCAAGCCCACGACCAAAGCAAAGCCCATTGCCATCAGGCCAAATCCAAAACTGGCAAGGACGACCAGTGCAATCAGAACCTCGGCCATCCATTCTTTCATCCGTTTCATTTCAAAGTCTCCTTTTTCATCGGGTGTGACTTGAAGGTGGGAGGGCGAAAATGGGTTTGCATGACCGGCAGATTAAAGATCGGTAATTTTCGAAAGCGTGCCGCCTGCGCAGGGGCGCTGCAAATGCCCAGCAAGATGCATCGCGCATCGAACCAAGGATTACAAATTCGTAAGGTTCAGGTCAGACGCCGCGATATTTAGGCACGTACTCCGGTCGCACTTGGCCATGCACAATCCGGAGGGTTTTCTGATGAAACTGAACTTCAACGCAGTGAGTTCTGCCAGAGATTTCGCGACCTGCTCCCTGTTCGGAAGCGGTCACACGCGCCTTTCGGAGGTTCCGGCCAAGTATAAAACCACGGGATATGATCAGAACTTCGATGCCGACACGCTCTGGGTGGATGCGGTTCACGTAAGAGGAAAAGTTGTTCTGGTGTGCCCGCGGCTGAACAATTTGAGCACCATTCTGAAGACCGCGCGGTTCCGTTTGGACAATATCCGCGTCGATGCGAAGTTTCGGGAATTCAAAAGACACGCCTTAATTGAATTGCCCGCGCAATACCCTCCTCAAAAGGTGTCCGTGCGCATTGGCAACTGGTGCGCAGAAACCGAAGTCAATGCCAGCGACACCGAAACATTCCGCTCGCACAACGTTCTGCTTACTTTGTCAAAGGATAATTCTCTGGAATGGATTCATGATTGGGCAAAATTCCACGCCCATCATCAAAATGCAGATGCGGTTCTATTTGTGGATAATGGCTCCGCAGGCTATGGCCCCAAAGAGATCGAAGATGTTCTTCGAAAGGCCGGAATTCAAAAGGCAAAAGTCCTGAGCATTCCCTTGCCATATGGCCCCCGAGGAGAGCGCCCATATTTGCTTTGCGATCAGTTTTTGCAGACTTGCGTCATGAACATCGCGCGTTTGCGGTTTTTGTCCAAGGCCAGGGCGGTTCTGAACTGTGATATCGACGAGTTGGTTCACACAAACGGGCTGAATGTCTTTGATCAGGCACACCAATCCAAGTTCGGATTTGTCAGGTTTGAAGGCAGTTGGAGATATCCGTCGCCAACATTGCAAGCCGAGGCTCGGCACTCGGACCACACATTCAAACGCGAGGAGGCCAAACCATGCCCGGCAAAATGGTGTATTGTTCCTGATCGCTTGCTTGGTGCGCTTCAATGGCGTCCTCATTCACTTGAGCATTTGCCATTCTCTGATTTGTTCAAAAGTCGGACGGCCGAGTTCTGGCATTGTCGAAGCATATCGAATGACTGGAAGAACTACGGCCGATTGCAGCCCAAGAACAATACAACCCTCGATCCATCTTTCGAATTGGCCTTCAATGGCGTTTTGAGATCAAATGCTCGGCAGGAATGAAAAACGCGCGTTCTTACTTAAGATCGGAACTCATCTGTCCGAAAATCAGACGTGCCGACCAAAAATGGACCTAGCGGGATCTGCCCTTCGCA
Organism: Donghicola mangrovi; assembly: GCF_013377535.1. Classification (GTDB taxonomy): domain Bacteria; phylum Pseudomonadota; class Alphaproteobacteria; order Rhodobacterales; family Rhodobacteraceae; genus Donghicola; species Donghicola mangrovi. The sequence goes on from NZ_JABCJE010000003.1 coordinate 529,140, forward strand.
ATTTCTTTATCCTCACGAGCGTCGGGCACCAAGGGTGTATTCTGCTTGTTCTCTTCTTTCGATTTGTTCCGCCGCGCTGCAAATCTGGTGCAGGCGTCGAACAACCAGTTCGACGCGCCACTTCGCAGCATCAATTCGCTGGGGTCAAAGTCCGCTCAGGGCCGGGAATGACGTCTGCCGACTATGAGCATACGCTTCTGGCGCTGCGCCGCCGCAGGTCCGCTCTCAGCCCTTTCTGCCGGTCGCCGTCGACTTGTGCTTGCCGCGATTTCAGAACCCTTTGAGAAGAAGCAGACAAGCGGCAACGCTATTTTGATCTTATGCTGTACTCAAAAACAGCCCAGCCACAAGCACAGGGGCTTTGTCGACACAGATCTTGCTTATGACAAGAGCACTGCAACGGGTAGCCTTCCAAAACAACCAGAAAGCGTTTGACATGTCATCATGATGCTCGCGAAGGTTGTATCATTGTTAGATTCAATCTGGGGAGAATGCACTTTGAAGGAATGCGATCTGGTCATGAAGGGTGGCACCACGTCAGGTGTCGTTTATCCCCCAGCGATAGCCCTGCTAGGAAAGCACTTTCGCCTGAGGTCCGTAGGCGGAACATCCGCCGGAGCAATGGCTGCAACTGTCGCGGCTGCAGCTGAATACCGAAGGCAGACTTCGGATGGACGGACGGACGCCAGCGGATTTGCAATGGTTGAAGCGCTTTCGTCTGAGCTTGGCGACAACCTTACCAGGTTCCTCCAGCCGTCAAAGGACATGGAACCGCTCTTCGACGCGATACTCGACTGCTTAGACTTGAGGGCGGATCCAGAGAATAAGCCCTCTATGCCGGATTATATCAAGACAATTTGGCCGCATCTGAAGCCGTATAGGAAAAAAGCCGCTCGGAACGGGTCCTTGATCGCCGGAGGCAGTGCTGTCGCAGGTTTTGCAGGTCTAGGTTTTGGCCTCGGTGCATTAGGTGTTTTTATCGGCGGCGGCTGGTTTCTCGGTCAGTTGGCCTATTCCGCCATTTGTGGTGTTCATGCCCAGCTTAAGGCCAACGATTATGGCATGGTGCCGGGTACATCACAGCGGGACGGCATGGTGGATAACGGGATAAGTGATTGGTTGGCACGGAAGATTGACGAGATTGCAGGCATTGCCGGGAGCGGCAAGCCGCTGACGACTGGCGATTTGGCAAACGGTCGGGGAGATCCCGACGGCTCTGGGAAGGAGAAGCCGGGGATCGCATTCGCGGCCATGACGACAGACCTGACGTCGCAGCGGCCCTTCAGATTGCCCATGATGGTGCCGGAGCTCTATTTTTTTAATCCCGCAGAGTTCGAAAGGATCATTCCCAAGAATGTGGTCGATTACATGGTAAGCATTGCTGTGGGGAAGAGAATTGAGGGCCCTGGGGGGAAGGACTTGTTTCCAATGCCCACAGGCGGCGATTTCCCAGTCGTCTTGATCGCGCGCATGTCGCTCAGTTTTCCGATCCTACTGCAGGCCGTGCCCCTCTACCGAAAGGACCATGGTGCCAAGCCAGGCGAGGAATGGGTACGCTGCCTGTTCTCGGATGGCGGCATCGCCTCCAACCTTCCAGTCCACTTCTTTGACGCATGGCTCCCCTCGCGGCCGACCTTTGCGATCTCGCTTGGTTCAATCAACGAGGGCGCCGGAGACGACGCTACAGATCGTCTTGTCTTCGAGCAGGGCAAGTGGCCGCGGCGCAAGATGAAAGTGAACCTATTCAAAAACGTCGTTGGCTTCTTTGCTGCGATCGGAAATGTCGCCAAGGACTGGCAAGACAGCCTTCAGAGCGAAGTGCCTGGGATGCATGAGCGTATCGTAACGATCAGGCTCAAAAACAAGGAGGGCGGCAGCAATATCAACATGACTGGTGACACCATCAAAAAATTGCAAGGATATGGCCTTGCCGCCGCCGAGAAGCTGGTCAACGACTTCGACTATAACGAACATCGTTGGCGCCGAGCACTCTGCCTTCTTCCTGAGCTTGAGAAAAACTTGATCGGAGTGGCGAAAGTCGTGAATGACAAGACGTCTACAAGCTATACCGACCTCGTCAGACAGCATGTCTCGGAGACATACCCAAACACCTCTGAAGTTAAGGAGCAGGCCCTGTTACCGTTGCTCAAAGACCTCGCGGAACTAGGGGAAAAGATCGACAAGAGATCGAAGACGAACCCCGGCAACGGATCTGAGTTCAGGGTTGGGGCAGGAAATCTTCCTGAGTACGATGCCCATGTCCGGATAGTAGCCTCTCCGGACTTTTCTCCGAGAAACGGCCTCGGTGCCGGGGCGGGTGTTTAAATTGTGTATCTGGAGAAGCGATTCCGCAGCGCAGAGTTTCTGAGTTGCGACAACGTTCCTTAAAACAGCCTGACCCTCAAAGATGCACGTGAGCTACCCCCCGAAATTCGGACACTTACATAAGCTACTATTTGCAGTCTGCTGATCTTCGACGAGAAGGAGATCAGAGATGTCGAAGCGGAAACAGCATGCGCCTGAGTTCAAGGCGAAGGTCGCGCTGGAAGCCCTAAAGGGTGAGGAAACGGCCGCCGAGCTTGCGAGCCGGTTCGGCGTGCATCTGTTACCGGCAGGTGATTGCGAAGCAAACACCGAGAGGCGACGATGATCCATCAGTGGAAGCGCGCTCTACTCGAAGGCGCTTCTGGCGTCTTCGAGCGCGGGAGCAGCAAGAAGGCTGCGATTGATGAAGAGCAGGTGAAGGTGACCTGCCACTGAACATTCATCCAATGGCGATATGAGCCTGAAGGGTG
>NZ_JABCJE010000030.1 GCF_013377535.1 Donghicola mangrovi
TGTTCTACGCATCGATATCTGGTGCTATCTGCTTGGTTTTACTGATTTATAGTGGTAAAACCGGAGATGATCTACTATACCCATTAATACTCACTATTGCTGTATCTACGTTAGCATTTTTCACTGTATTGCTTGAGGCAGTATTCACGGTTTTTTTTGTAGGTTGGTCTTTAGTGTTAGATCAATCGAGACATGTGAATTACTTAGATGCCATCACCATGGGCAACGTGAAGTCTGCTATCACACCCATAATATTCTTCATCCCTCTTGCGTCTGTTTTTGCCCTTGATGCCGCAAGGTAGACTTTGAGTTGGATGCGAAACCACCCTCACGAACATGAGGGTAATTTTCGTGTCCACATTTTCATAAACCAAGATCTGAACATTCAGACGGAACACAGACTTTTAAAGTCATGTAAGTTTTATATTACATGATGCCGCGATGAGTACACGATAATAGGCCTAGTCTGAAGGTAAAGCTCTGGGGCAGGAGGCCCGCGACCTATCGGCGGAAGAGCCGTCCGAGGAATCCGGACCTATACCCGGATAAATCCGCGACGCGCCCGATCAGCTCGGCCTGTGTTTTGGTCAGCTCCTTTGCCTGGTCTTTCCAGGCATCGCGGTCGGCCTGCGTTTCTTCCAATCTGGTCTCCAGCGCCGAGATTGAAATCTGCGCGGCCCTCAGATCGCTTTCCAATGTACTGATCTTGGCCAGAGCGTCCTGAAGCTCCGTCCGGATTTGTCCGGATTCATCCGGATTGTCAGGGGGGGCACCGGGGGTGATCACAGGGGTGGCGTCAGGGATGATGTCACGGGGGATGCCCACCCGCGCCATTCCATCATTCCCAAGCTGTTTAGGCCATTTCCTCGAAGCTGCTCGCCTCCGGACGCTATCCGGTTTGATCCGGAGCACCCGTGCCGCTTCATCGTATGTCATCCAGATAATGTCCGGATCGTCACCCATGACGTCACCCCTGACAGTTCGTGTGGGAATAGTTAAAGCTGTCAGGGGTAATTTTATCAAGCGAGCGAGTATGTTTGGCTTGGAGGAAACAAGAGTTCGAGGGCAGAACTGTTAATTTGAAACAGGATTCAGGTGCGGTTGAGTCATGCTTGCAAGGGCCTCGGATATAGCTCGCCGTTGTTCTGCGATGGTCTCGGTGTTTTCTTGCCGTCGCGCGGTTCGTCCTGTGCGAGAGCGTTCAAGCTCTTTCAGGGCTTCTATTCGCTGGTCATGGGCCTTGATTCCCCAGTTCAGCTTTACGGCATTCACGCGCCGGCCACGTTTGATCGGCTCATAAGTGCTGCTGAAGCCGGCCAGATGATTGATTTCTGCGATTGCAGGCTCGATCGCAAATCTGCGCAGGTCCGCCCACCGAGTTAGCTTATCTGGCGCAATGCCAAAGACGTCGCGCAAGTCATCGATGGTGAAGGTCTCACTGGTCTTTCGAAGGCCAGCTCTGAGACTGAGAAACAGATAGAGGCGTAGAGAGTATTTACTTTCGAACGCCAGGACGGCTTTCCGGGAGACTGCTGCCCAATGGGTGCTGTTGGCAATGACGCGGCGTAAGGTAGGCGAGAACTCAAATCGGATCTCAGCTCCAATAGCATCCTCGTCCTCGCGCTCCACATCGCAGAGGATTGGCCCACTCTTGGTATATGGTTTGCGCCCATCTTCGACCACCCGAACGCTGATGCTTGTGCTGTGCAGCTCTTCGATCGCGCTAACCAGCTCATCGCGGGATTTGTGGAAGGTCTCGTTGATAATGCTGTATGGGACGCTGTGCTGTTTGTCTTCCGTCACCTCGATGCCAGCTTCTTGGATCAGGAGGCAAAAGAGCTTTGCTGCTCGAAGGCTCAGAGAGCTTCCTTGCATGAAGCGCATGTTTACTAGCTCTCCCGCTGCCACGATCGTGTCAGGGTCAGAGAGGTTCATCCTGATGGCATCGGAGACGGTCTTCTTTTCCATATGGTGAGATTAAATGTGAGGACTCATATTATCAACTCACCTTTGGCCCGCGATTTCTCACCTTTGGCCCGCGATTTCTCACCTTTGGCCCGCGATTTCTCACCTTTGGCCCGCGATTTCTCACCTTTAATGATTTTTTTTATTTATTTTCATAATCTTATGCTGATGGAAGAAAGAAGAAGAAGAAAGAAAAAGCAGACCCTGTGGATAACGCTTGGGCATTAACCAAACTCTCATTGAGGAAAAAGCAATGGACCAAGAAGACTGCACGCAAAACAACCAATTCGCTTACGATGATTATGAGATCACAGGACCTGCGTTATCGGAGCCGCCTACCAAAGAAGAAATTCAAGCTCTCATAGGACTGATGATAGTTCTAAGCGCCCAAGGACTTTCATACGAAGCACTCTCTGGACTGCTACAGGACAAGCTGTGCCCTGAGGGATTGATTTCTTCTATTCTCTCGGAAGCAAACGTTAGCCGTTATCCTGGTGATGATGGACCTAGTTGACAGGGGTTTCGAAAGGGGTGAACGCGCCATAGGCGTTTTCACCCCTTCGCCGTATAGTCATACCGAAGTTATGGCTAGTAGGTTATAGGTTGGTGGAAGAAGACCAGAATTCGAACCCGAAATCCGCATCCGTGCGCATCGGATCAATGACCGCTCAGAAGATGGCTGGCCAGCTGCGCCACGATCTTCGCCGTGGCCTCCAGCCTGATTACGTCGATGCATCGAGGATCAAGCTGAACCGCGTACTCCTTGAGCCTAGCACGACTGGAGAACTTCGCAATATCTGCGAGGAACGCCGCGCCCTGCGTCAGTGTCAGCGCAAGATGAAGAGCAACGCTGCCATTGGAACGCGCGGGATCATCACCTTCGGTTCCGAAGCCGCGCAGATGTTCGAAGCCATCGGATCTTCGCAACAGGACCGTGCGTTCCGGGCGCTGACCAAGGCAATCGCCCGGCATCTGAACACCACAGTCCATGGGCTTGTCGTTCATAACGACGAAGCAACGATCCATGCGCACTTCATCCTCGCTGCCTTCAACATGAACGGCGATCCTTTATCCAAGAGCACCAGCCCCAAGGTTCTGTCCGCACTGCAAGACATTGCTTACGACGTGCTCTCTACCTTCTGTCCGGACATGGAGCGCGGCCGGCGCTACGGGGATCGTATCGCGGCCGGCGCCGACTATGCCGACACAGTCCACAAGAGCGTTAAAGAGCTGCACCGGACCCTGCCCGCTGATCTGGCCAAGAAGCGCGGCGAGCTGAAGACGCTCGAGCTGGCCGAGCAAGAGGCAGAGAAGCGCGTCCAGGAGATGCAAACCCGGGTAAGCAAGCTCCACGACAAGGCAAAGCTCTCGGACGCCGAGGTCAAACGCCTCGCGACCTACGAGAAGCGCCTCAAGGATCGCGTCCAAGCTCTGAACACGGCGCAGGCCAAGGCTGAAGCTGCCCGCGCCGAGGCCACCCGACTGGCCGAGATCGCCAAGGCCGAGCAGATCGAAGAGGAAACCAAGTCCAAAGCCGCCAAGGAAGAGGCCGAGATGCTGACGACCGCGGTCACGGCGTTGGCCGAAGAGGTCAACGGGCGCTCGATCCGCCGGACCAAGGACGGAAAGCTCACCGCAAGCCACCCCGAACGCCTCAAGCCGGCGGCCAAAGCGATCAGCCCCGCGATCCTCGCAGCCGCGGACTTGGTCGGGAAGCTGGAAACAGAAGAAGCAGAGCTAAGAGAGGAGCGCGCAAAGCTGGCCCTCCGGGAACAAGAGGTCCGCAAGCGCGAAGCTCTGATCGAGGAGCAGGTAAAGAAGAACAAGAAGGATCGAGACGATCTTCAGGCCGAGCGCGCCAAGGTCGAAACGTTGAAGAACAAGCATCTGAAAATGATCGGGCGGATGGTGACATTCTTGGGCCGCGATGACCTGACCCAAGAAGCCTGGCTCGAAGGCAAAGCCTTGGAGCAAGAAGCCCGCGAGCTATCGGCGGAAGATCCGCCCGAAGAGTTCGGACATAGACCGCTCTAAATTAGCGCTCGGAACAGATGGAACTGGACTGAATCTTAGTCAATTACTTTATCTAGTATTTCCATAAATTGCTGTCAGCATAAGTGGCAACAGCAAGAAAACCTTTAAATATCTTAACACTTATGTTGAGTGATATTATCACCATACCAATAAAAAAGTAGTATAATTTTTGCGTGTCGTACTTTTTGTTTGAGTTGGAAACTATTTTTTTAAAAAAGAGTTGTCGATCTTTTGTTTAGATGGGTTTATGAGTTGTGTGATTTTTAGGAAAGCAATGTGAACGACGCCGGAAATACAAAAATGATAAAATTAACACTTGGATCCGCTGCGACTGCTTCTTACGCATTAGCCTTCTTGATGTACTTCTTTGGACTTTCGAATGGGGTTACAGAGGAGAGCATAAATTCTGTGA
>NZ_JABCJE010000031.1 GCF_013377535.1 Donghicola mangrovi
GGGTTTTGGTCGTTTGTTGGCCATCGGTGGTACTCCATCTCCTAACTAGAGGGGCGGACCAGTTCAGTGGGGGAGGCTCACACTACGACAAGCGTCGCTACGAATGACGAAATCGAATTGAAATCATGTTCGGCAGACTGAAGGACTGGCGGCGCATAGTAACACGATACGCCTGATACCCCAAGGTGTTCCTATTAGAAATCGTCCTCGCCGCATTCGTCATTTACTGGCTGTAGGTCCAGACTTTGCGTATGTGGTTTCATGCTCAACTATTTAAATAAGACTATGTAATCGACGCAAGCTAATGCGTGATCGGATGATTAGGGGGTGCGCTGATATCGTGATGTCAGTATTCCTCCGATTTAATTTTGAAATTAGATTATCTTCGGTGTAGTATCTATGCCTATGGGTAGCTCTAAGAATTTTTTCTAATAATTCAAATATTGCAAAGTGTGGCGCAACCAAATTTGCATCATGGCAATGGGTTGCGATCGATTGAACTAGGGGTGGGTCGAGATTGACAGTCATAGTCGGAACGGAAAATAGAGACACAATTTACGCAAACGAGCCTGGTGTGGTAGTTTACGGCTTGAGTGGTGGGGACTATATATTTAATTCGTCGGAAGGCACTCTGTTGATCGGGGGAGATGGCAATGATCATTACAGACTGTATAACTCCTCTACTCAGGTCATTGAAGAAATGGAGGGGGGGTATGATGTAATATGGGCTTACGATCACATCGTTATGCCTGATAACATAGAGGAAGTTATTTTTAAGAGGAGTTCAAATTGGTACACAATTGTCGGAAATGAAATAGATAACGTTATTACCTCTGGAGATGGTGATCAGGCAATCTCTGGCTCGAAAGGTAATGACACGCTGACGGGTGGAGGTGGTAACGACCAATTTTCATTCGCAAGCGGTGACGGACACGATGTTATAACGGACTTCTCACCCTATGAGGACAAGTTAACTTTTTGGTCTATGGGTATTGATGAACTTTCTTCTCTTGAGGAAATATCTACCCAAACCAATGATGGCTTGCTCATTTCGTTCTCTGCGACGCAAAGCCTATTGCTTGAGAATGTGCAGTTTGAAGATTTTTTTTCAGCAACGCCAATAATCGAGGCATTCAAAAGGGATATACTTTTGGGTGCGCAGGTGGTATTTGAGGACAATTTCGATAGTGAGGAATCTTTAAGAAATGGGAATTGGACTACAACACCAGCAAATGGTCACCCGGTCACTTCATCCATATCAAGGGGTAACAGATTCCAACGCTATGTTGACTTAAACTCTGTCACCGAGAATGGAAAAAGTATTAATGTGAACCCATTTTCCATCTCTGAGGGCATTCTGTCCATCACTGCGGTTCGGACCCCAGATCATTTGAAGGAAGAGATAGCGGAGACTTGGCTATCTGGTAGCTTGGAGACGCACGGGACTTTCGAGCAGACTTACGGATATTTCGAGGTTAGAGCAAAAACACCGGCTGGCCAAGGACTGTGGCCTGCGTTCTGGCTAGTTCCATCTGATTACACTTGGCCTCCAGAATCCGATATTCTCGAAGCATTGGGAAGCCTGCCTAATGTTTATCGTGCAGCAACGCACGGGGCCCTTTGGGGTGATAAGGTAACCATAGCAGACTCGTGGCTTGTACCTGATACTAGCGAAGAATTTCATACATATGGCGTCCTTTGGACCCCTCAAACTCTTACATATACGTTTGATGGGATGATAATGTTGCGTACCCCCACTCCGGCGAACATGCATACTCCCCATTCTCTACATCTTAATTTGGCTTTAGGGGGATGGGATGGCGATCCAGATGATACAACGCCCGATGGTGCATCTTTCGAAGTTGACTATGTGAAAGTGTGGGATATCCCGAGTTTATCAGACGAGTCTCCAAATTCCGATATGAGCGCATTTGGTGATTTGGATAATGGAATACTTTATACAAGTGAATTTGGAGTCTTGGATCTATATGGTGGATCCATTTTAACTGCTTCGGAAGCATCTCCGAACCTAGTGTTAGGAAATTCAAGCATTGATGCTTCTGTTGGCACCGATGGTGATAATGTATTGTTTGGTAACGGAGAGGGTACGACCTTTAACGCATTAGCTGGAGATGATGTAATTGAAGCTCAATCAGGTTCAGATTATTTGATCGGTGGATTGGGAAATGATACACTTATCGGTGGAGAGGGGGCGGATACCCTGGTTGGTGGAGAAGGAAACGATACCTATGTTTTCTCCCGAAGCGATGGGGCAACAGATTCGAATATTGAGCTTGTAATAGAAGCTTCAAATGAAGGTTTTGATCAGATAATATTTTTAGACGTTGTGCCTTCCGATGTTCGATCGTACATCGATTGGGCTAGGTGGCATATTGTTATCGAAGGTGCGGAAAGAGATTACCATTTTTCAGTTAAAATTACGCCTGGCATCGGCGGTCATGATATCGGATCCCATATCGAACAAGTTGTATTTTCCGATGGCACTGTTTGGGACCTAACGGGTTCCCTTTATTTGAGGGGCGATGATCGGGATAATGTTAATTCCGGATCTGTTCATGATGACACGATCTTTGGGGAGGATGGTTCTGACACTCTCGTTGGAATGGATGGTAATGATGTAATTGACGGTGGGCCGGGCGATGATTTTTCGTACGGTTGGAATGGTGATGATTATGTATTTGATTCAGGAATAGATGGTTCTGATCAGCTTTTCGGCGAGGCCGGAAATGATACACTTATCGGTGGCTCTGGTCTGGACTATTTGTACGGTGGACCAGATCGCGATGTCCTTAGATCAAGTAAGGACGGTGATGTGCTGTATGGACAGGCGGGCGATGATACGCTCACTGGCGGCGGGGGTGCAGACACACTCATCGGAGGTGATGGTAGCGATATTCTAAAGGGAAATGGAAATAGAGATCTCCTTGGAGGTGAGGAGGGAGATGATCGCATCATTGGCGGTGGGGGGGATGACACAATCGAAGGTGGCCTTGGAAATGATGTCCTAAATGGAGGGACGCGAAATGATATTATTAGTGGAGGCGAAGGAAATGATAAATTGAACGGACAGAATGGAGATGATACTCTGATGGGGGGGCTTGGGCGAGATGTTTTAACTGGCGGTCCCGGGGCGGATGTATTTGTTTTCGATTTAGGGATTTTGGATGAGCTTGATAGAATTTTGGATTTCAATCAGGAGGAAGGTGATCAGATAAAAGTTACAGGAATTGATGGCGTTTCCGATCCAACATTCCATTTTGTCTCCAAAGGAGATTATTTTTTATTTTCGGCAGACGTCTATGGCGAAAAGGTTGATGTTGCAAGAATTTCAAGTGCCTATCTCATCGAGGAGGGGGATGCTGTGCTTTTCTAGGGGCAGGGCCCATTGATTTGGTTCGTCGTGCGTTTTGCATCGTTCGAACACGAGCGGTGAGCATGTCTGATCTTCTTGAATTGAGTGATGCGCAATGGTCCGTCTGGAGCCTTACTTCCAGAAGTCACATGGTAGGTCTCGGTGCGACGACCGTCGGTCACTGAGCAGCTATCTTCATCAATCGCAACGGTTTACGGTCGCGTGACGCGCCATGTGAGTATGGCAGGGTATGTCCCCCACAAGACGCTCTACAACCGTTGTAGGCGGTGGAACGTCCGGAGTTCCTTCGCTCGATTCATGGCGGGGCTGGCCATGAGTACGGCGAGCACGCGACCGTGATGATTGTTCATCTTATCTGAAAGCCCAACGTAGAGCGTCCAGCCTGGGCGACAAAAAGGGGGGGCGTGGATGCCTGATCGGCAGAACCAAGGGCGGCATGAACACTAAGTTGCACGCCATCTGCGACAGCCAAGGCCGCCCCATCGACCTGTTCCTGACAGCGGTTCCCTTCAGCGACTACATCGGGGCGTTCAACAGTAAGCTCCGGTCCGAGTGCCTCGTGACCTGCCACGGGATTTTTCCTCCATCATCGATTAGAGTCTGACGCAATT
>NZ_JABCJE010000032.1 GCF_013377535.1 Donghicola mangrovi
GACAACCGCATTGGCCGTTCTGCCCTGCACGCAGCTTCGGGGTCTGGTCTGTGGATCGGGCGTCCGACGGAATGGCCGGGCTCGCGCCCGCTGACGCTGGAGCCTGAACTGGGGACCGACTTTGGCGGTCTGAACCAGTGGGCCAAAGAGAACGTGGTGAAGTGTCTGTGCTTCTGCCACCCCGATGACGACGCGGCGACCCGCGCCGATCAGGAAGCCACTGTGAAGCGCCTGTTCGAGGCGTCTCGCCGGAATGGTCTGGAGTTCCTGCTCGAGATCATCCCCTCGAAAGTGGGCCCGATCGATGACGAGACCACCCCGACCCTGATCCGCCAGTTCTACGAGATCGGCGTCTACCCTGACTGGTGGAAGCTGGAGCCCCTGAAGACCGCGGACGCTTGGGCCAAGGCCGTGGCCGCGATCGAGGAATATGATCTGCACACCCGCGGGATCGTGGTTCTGGGTCTGGATGCCCCCGAGGCAGAGCTGGCGGCGTCGTTCGAAGTGGCGGCGGGCTTTGGTCTGGTGAAGGGCTTTGCCGTGGGCCGGACGATCTTTGGCGATGCGGCGCGGGCCTGGATGAAGGGCGAGATGACGGACGAAGCGGCGATCGCGCAGATGGCCGAGCGGTTCACGCGGCTTTGTGCGGTGTGGGACGGGGCGCGCGAGAGCGCACGGCGCAACGCGGCCTGAGTGTGAATCGGGGGAGGGGGCGCTGCCCCCTCTTGGCCCCTCGGGGCCAATTCACCCCCGGAGTATTGAGACAAAGCAGAAAGCAGGGGCCTGAGTTGAGGGGTCCTTTGTGCGGGAGAGAAGCATGGGCACGATCCGGCTGACAGCGGCGCAGGCCATGGTGAAGTGGCTGAGTGTACAGATGACTGACGATGGGCATAGATTCATCGAGGGCATGTGGGCGATCTTTGGTCACGGGAACGTGGCGGGTGTGGGCGAGGCTTTGCACCGGTATCGCGATGTGTTCCCCACTTGGCGGGGCCAGAACGAGCAGACCATGGCCCATGCGGCGATTGCCTATGCCAAGGGGCATGGGCGGCGTCGGGCGATGGCGGTGACCAGTTCGATCGGGCCGGGCTCGACCAACGTGGTGACCGCGGCGGCGCTGGCCCATGTGAACCGTCTGCCGCTCTTGATCATCGCGGGGGATGTGTTTGCGAACCGCCGCCCCGATCCGGTCCTGCAGCAGGTCGAGGATTTTGATGACGGCACGGTCAGCGCCAATGACTGCTTCAAGCCCGTGAGCCGGTATTTTGACCGCATCACGCGCCCCGAGCATCTGCTGTCGGCGCTGCCCCGCGCCTTGCGGGTGATGACCGATCCGGCGAACTGTGGACCGGCGACCATTGCCTTCTGTCAGGACGTGCAGGCCGAGGCCTATGACTGGCCCGAGGCGTTCTTTGAGCCCCGCGTGTGGCACATCCGCCGTCCGGCCCCCGATGCCGGGGAACTGGCGCGGGTGGCCGAGATGGTGCGGGCAGCCAAGAACCCGGTGATCGTGGCCGGGGGCGGTGTGATTTATTCCGGGGCCGAGGAGGCTCTGGGGGCGTTCGCGCTGAAGCACAACATCCCCGTGGCCGAGACGCAGGCGGGCAAGTCGGCGCTGGCGACCAGCCATCCCATGAGCTTTGGCGCAAGTGGTGTGGACGGGTCTGCGGCGGCGAATGCGGTGTCGCGCAGCGCCGATCTGGTGATCGGGGTGGGCACGCGGCTTCAGGACTTTACCACCGGCTCGCGGACCCTGTTTGAGGCGGGCCCGAAGCTGGTGTCGATCAACATCCACGGCTACGACGCGGGCAAGCACGGGGCCGAGGCTTTGGTCGGCGATGCGAAGGTGGTGCTGGAAGCTTTGGGCGCCGCGCTGGGGGATTACCGCGCAGAGGCCTGCGATCCGGCCGCGCGCGAGGATTGGCTGCGGGCGGTGGACACCCATTGCGCACGTCCCGAGGATCAGGATGCCAAGCCCACGGATGCGCAGGTGATCGGCGCGGTGCAGCGGGCCACCGATGACAGCGCCATTGCCATGTGCGCGGCAGGGACCATGCCCGGGGCGCTGAAGCTGCTGTGGCAGCCCTCTCAGGGTGGGTACCACATGGAATACGGCTATTCGTGCATGGGCTATGAAGTAGCAGGCGCGATGGGCCTGAAGCTGGCGCGGCCCGAGCGCGAGGTGATCTGCTTTGTGGGCGACGGGTCGTACATGATGGCGAATGCGGAACTGGCGTCGGCGGTGATGCGGCGCATTCCGTTCACCGTGGTGCTTACGGACAACCGCGGCTACGGCTGCATCAACCGCCTGCAGACCTTGGGCTGCGGGGGCGAGCCGTTCAACAACATGTACGTGGATTGCAACGTCGAGGCGCAGCCCGAGATCGACTATGTGGCGCATGCGGCTTCGATGGGGGCCTACGCGGTGAAGGCGAGCGGAACGGATGCGCTGGAGGCCGAGATCGCGGCCGCCCGTGGACGGAACATCCCGACGGTGATCGTGATCGAGACCATCGCGAAGGACTTCCCCGGCACCGGCATCGAGGCATCGGCGGGCGAGCACGGGCACTTCTGGGACGTGGCGGTCCCTGCCGAGAGCGACCGCGAGAAACAGCGCGACTACTACGCGCGGTATCTGACCCAGGTGGCCAAGCAGGCCACGGCGAACTGACCGCCAGAGCGAAAGACAAAGCGGGGGAGAATGGGGGCGCTGCCCCCGGCCGCCAAG
>NZ_JABCJE010000033.1 GCF_013377535.1 Donghicola mangrovi
TACTCTTGCCCCATTCTTTCCTCAGCAAGGCGGTTTGCTACTGTTCTTGCAAAATTCGGCGGCTTAGGGGAGCTGAGCGCGAATAGATACTAATGAACTGATGCCACAGTATTGAAATTCATGATGACCAGTTTTACAAACGAACGGCTCTTGGAATTCCTCCCTCTCAGGCTGTCAAATTCGATGCTAATGACTTCTTCCAAATTCATTTATCCGGTTCTTCTTTGCGGCGGGTCTGGCACCCGCCTTTGGCCACTCAGCCGCAAATCCTATCCCAAGCAGTTTGCCCGCCTGACTGGCGAAGAGAGCCTGTTCCAAGCCTCGGCCAAGCGTTTTGCCGGTGCGATCTTCAAGGCGCCAACGGTGATCACCGGGGCTGAATTCCGCTTCATCGTGCTTGAACAGCTTGCCGCGGTCGAGATCGCTCCGGCCGCGACGCTGATTGAGCCTGAAGGCCGCAACACAGCGCCTGCGATCCTCGCCACCGCGCTGGTTCTTGATGCCGAAGAGAACGGCGCACTGATGCTCGTTGCGCCCTCGGACCATGTCATTCCTGACGCGGAGCGATTTCGCGAGGCCGTGATCGCGGCCGCCCCGGTCGCAGAAGCGGGCAATCTTGTGACCTTTGGCATCAAGCCTGACCGTCCCGAAACTGGTTATGGTTGGCTGGCTTTGTCAGAGCGTCCTGATGCGGGGGTCTCGCCTGTGCCCCAAGCGCTGAAAGGGTTCGTCGAAAAGCCCACGCTCGAGAACGCGCAAAAGCTGTTAGATGGCGGCGCGCACCTTTGGAACGCGGGCATCTTTATGTTCTCGACCACCGCGATCATTGAAGCTTTTGAAAAATACTCCCCCGCGATGCTGGCGCATGCGAAGCGGGCTGTGGATGAGGCAGAAAAAGACCTCGGCTTCACCCGCCTCGCACCTGAGCCTTGGGCATTGATCGAGGATATCTCGATCGACTACGCTGTGCTCGAGAAAGCCGAAAACCTCTCGGTCGTGCCATTTGGCGGCGTCTGGTCCGACTTGGGTGGCTGGGACGCGGTTTGGCGCGAGAGCAATCTGAACGAAACCGGCGTCGCAACCAGCGGCCCGGCCACAGCAATCGAATGCGACGACACGCTGCTGCGCGCCGAAAACGAGAGCCAAGAGCTTGTCGGGATCGGCCTCAAAGACGTCATCGCTGTTGCCATGCCTGACGCGGTGCTCGTTGCCCACAAAGACCGCGCCCAAGACGTCAAAAATGCGGTCGCCGCCCTGAAGGCCAAAGGCGCCTCACAAGCGGAAACCCTGCCGCGCGACTACCGCCCGTGGGGTTGGTACGAAAGTCTGGTCGTTGGCCGGCGGTTCCAAGTCAAGCGCATCCACGTCCATCCGGGCGCAGCACTGTCCCTGCAGTCCCATCACCACCGCTCTGAGCACTGGATCGTGGTCGCAGGCACGGCCAAGGTGACCATTGACGAGACTGTCCAGCTTGTAACAGAGAATCAGTCTGTCTACATCCCTCTCGGCGCCGTTCACCGGATGGAAAACCCAGGCAAAGTCCCAATGGTTCTGATAGAGGTCCAAACTGGCTCATACCTCGGCGAAGACGACATTATCCGCTACGAAGACATTTACGCACGCGGACAAGGTGCTAAGGGATAAATTACTACGCTGGCAAGGTTTGCAGCGCTGAGCCAGCGTATTTTCCCACTCGACACTTCAGGTGATTGCACTGCCCAATGAAAGCCAAGTGCCTGTAGCATCTATTAGTCAAAGTTAAATTGTAATCAGAGGTGATGGATAATACTTACCAAGGGAAGCTTCCCTCAGGTGATTGCTTTCATTGGAAGCATCGAGCGGGATTCGCTAGCTAAGAGTCATAAAGTCCGATTTTGGCTGGTTTTGCATATTATGACGCTTAAAAAATCACCGCATTTTTTATATATCATAGCCATCAGCCCACACAGGATTGAGCGACCTCATCTGACTGGTCCATTTTGAATGTTAGTGCATTGTCGGCCTTTGATCCAATGGAACAATGGCCTCGGGCGCCGGGGGCTTGTAGCCCAATG
>NZ_JABCJE010000034.1 GCF_013377535.1 Donghicola mangrovi
AAGACGCCCGTTTGAGAGAAAGAGACCACAGAGATGATCCGCTTCGGGACCAACCCCATTGCATGGGCGAATGATGATGACCAGTCGATCGGGAAGGACATCCCGACCGAGCGCATTCTGATCGAGGCTGGCCGTTTGATCGGCTTTGACGGGATCGAGAACGGCCACCGCTGGCCGCAGGACGACCCCGAGGCGCTGCGGGCGCTGCTCGCGGACTATGGGTTGGTGTTCGTGTCGGGCTGGTATTCGACCGAACTGCTGGTGCGCTCGGTCGAGGACGAGATCGCTGCCGTTCAGGGTCATCTGGCCAAGCTCAAGCATAACGGCTGCAAGGTGTGCATCGTGTGCGAGTGTTCGAACACCGTGCATGGCAACGCGGATGTGGCGGTGAACGACCGCCCGCGGTTGAGCGCGGACGAGATGGCGGCGTTTGGCGCCAGGATGGAAGAATTTGCGGCCTATCTGGCCGGTGAGGGCATCACGCTGGTCTATCACCACCACATGGGCACCGTGGTCGAGAGCCCCGAAGAGATCGATGCGTTCATGGCCGCGACCGGCCCTGCGACCCATCTGCTGTTCGATGCGGGGCACTGCACCTTTGGGGGCGGCAATCCCGAAGAGGTTCTGCGCCGTCATGTGGGCCGTGTCGCCCATTTCCACGCCAAGAACATCCGCCCCAATGTGACCGCCCGCGTGCGGGCCGAGGGGATGTCGTTCCTAGAGGGCGTTCTGGCGGGGGCCTTTACCGTGCCCGGGGATCAGGACGGGGCGGTGGATTTTGGGCCGCTGCTCTCGATCCTGAAAGAGGCGGGCTATGACGGCTGGATCGTGATCGAGGCCGAGCAGGACCCCGAGGTGCGCAACCCGCTGCTGTACCAGACCTTGGGCCTGCACACGCTGAAGCGTATTGCGCGCGAGGTTGGTCTGGTCTGATCTGTCCTTGATGGGGGAAGGGGGCTCTGCCCCCGGCCGCCGGGGCGGCCTCCCCCGGGGTATTTGAACCAAGAAAGAGGCTGCGGGGCGGTTTGCCCCCGCGCCGGGGAGACAGAATGATTGATCCGGACGATCCGTTTTTTGCGCCGCTGTGGCGGCGGGTGGTGATTGTGGGGCTCTGCCTTGGGTGGGCGGTGTTCGAGGCGGTCACAGGATCGCCCGGATGGGCGCTGATGTTCGGGGCGGCGGGTCTGTACGCCGGTTGGACGCTGCTGGGGCCGCGGGCAGGCGGCAAGGACGAGGAGAGAGACGATGGCTGATTTGTTGAAAAAGCCCTTTGGCACCCACGGCAAGGTGCACGAGATTACGCCTGCCTCTGCGGGCTGGCGGTATGTGGGGTTTTCCCTTTATCGGCTGCGGGCCGGTGAGGCGGCGTCCGAGGAGACCGGGGACCGCGAGGTTATTCTGGTGATGGTCGAGGGCAAGGCGGCGTTCACCGCGGCCGGTCAGGATTGGGGCGTGTTGGGCGAGCGGATGAGCGTGTTCGAGAAGACCCCGCCCCATTGTTTGTACGTTCCGAACGGGCAGGAGTGGGCGGCTGTGGCAGAGACGGATTGCGTGATCGCGGTCTGTTCGGCCCCCGGTTTGGGTGGCCACGCGGCGCGGCGGATCGGGCCGGACGGGATCACCCTGACTCAGCGCGGCGAGGGTGTGAACACCCGCTACATCAACAACATCGCCATGGAGAACGAGGATTACTGCGACAGCCTTCTGGTGACCGAGGTGTTCACCCCGGCGGGCCATTGGTCGTCCTTCCCCAGCCATCGCCACGATGAGGATGACTTCCCGCGCATTACCTATCTCGAAGAGACCTACTATCACCGCCTGAACCCTGCGGA
>NZ_JABCJE010000035.1 GCF_013377535.1 Donghicola mangrovi
GACTCCGAGACGATGGCCACAGCGAAGGCTCCGCTGGTCTGGGAACGGCTCATGAAAGCGTGGGAAGACGCGCTGGCCGGACAGACTGGCGACTCTCTTAAAAAGTTCGAGCAAGCCCAGAAGCTGGCCGTCGCCAGCGGCTTTGAATACATGGGCAGCTCTCAGGTGGCAGAACTCCCCATTCAAGAGCTCCTCGCTCGGGTTGAGGCCATCGAAGCTGGAGCGGCGAACACCAATGTGATGGCAGATGCGGTGCTGGGCGGCGTGGAGCGGCCCAAGATTAAAGTGTCCGAGGCGCTTGAGATGTACTGGGACCTCACCAAGCTTGATATCCAAAACAAGAACTCGGATCAGGTGCGGTGCTGGAAGAATCCGCGCAAGAAGGCGGTGAACAACTTCATTCTGGTCTGCGGCGACAAACCCATCGACGAGATCACTCAGGATGACATGTACGACTTCCGCGATTGGTGGGAGGTCCGGGTTCTAGATGAGGGCCTGACGGGGCAGACCGCCAATAAAGACTTCATTCACTTTCGGAAGGTATTGAAGACGGTGAACGCCAAGAAGCGGCTCCAGATTACCCTTCCGAATGAGAAGATCAGCCTGCCGGAATCGGACCCCAAGGAGCGCCCGCCATTCTCGGACGCATGGATCAAGACAAGGCTGCTTGCGCCGGGCGCGCTGGATGGCCTCAATGATCAGGCGCGGGCGATTTTTAAGATTATGATGAATACCGGTCTGCGGCTCATCGAGATCGCGTCGCTGACGCCGGAGGAGATTTGTCTGGACGACGCCAAAGAGGGTGGGATTTCCTATGTGCAAATTCTGCCGATTGGCCGTGAGCTCAAATCCCGTCGGGCAAAACGGCGCGTGCCCCTGCTGGGGGTGAGCCTTGAGGCGATGCGGGCGTTCCCCGAGGGCTTCTCGCGCTATCGCAACCGCTCAGCAAGCCTGAGTGTCACGTTAAACAAATACCTCAGAGAAAACGATCTGAAGGAAACTCCGGATCACGTCGTCTACAGCCTGCGCCATCGCTTCGAGGATCGAATGCTCAAGGCGAATATGGATGAACGGATCAGGCGAGACCTGATGGGCCATTCTCTGAAGCGCGAGAAGTACGGCAAGGGGGCCGACCTTGAGGACATCGTCAAAGTCATGCTGCCCTATGTGATCGAGTGAACCGCTCTACAAATGGTGGTCTACAGGCACAGCGGCGGCCAATCAGTTTTGAGCCCATCTAACGCCTTAATATAGCAAGGAAACTGTCCTTGTATGATCGGGAAGTTGTCTGAAATCTGACACAGTTTGCAGTCAAATGAGAGCTTCTTTGAAGGAAGCAATGATGACGAAATATACTCTTATTTTTCTGTTGGCAGGTGTGGCTGCACCGGCTTCTGCGAAGTGTCACGATTTCGAAATGTCTGGTTCACTCGGAGGTGAATACATTATCTGCTACGAGGACAAGTGCGACCTTTCACGCCAAACTCTGATCTGTAACGGCGGTGGACCGAACTTTGCAGAATACAATACCGGTTGGAGCTTTGGTTATGAGCACGATGTTCAGCGAGGGCTCGTATACGGCGAGTACACGTCTTGGAATGGCAAGCTGCTAAGCGAAGAGAATGCTGCCAAAGTCCGAGTTTTCAAAGTGGAAGATAGAACCG
>NZ_JABCJE010000036.1 GCF_013377535.1 Donghicola mangrovi
GTGCCGGAACCACCGGCCAGAATAATGCCTTTGCGATCGGTCATCGGATGACCTCCAATTCTTCAAGAACGTTGGTGAGCGCGGCCTTCCAATCGGGGCGGCGCAGGGTAAAATTCCGCAGGCTCTCGCAGTCCATGCGCGAGTTCAGCGGGCGTTTGGCAGGGGTGGGAAAGTCCGCCGTGGGGATGTCGTTTACCAACACGTTGCGGCCTGCCTGCCGGAAAATCTCTCGGGCGAAGTCGGCCCAGGACACGTCGGGCGCCCCGGAAAAGTGATAGTTGCCGGTGCGGGTAGGATCAGCGATCAGAGCCTCGGCCATGGCGTTCGCCGCATAGGCGATGTCGCGCGCTGGGGTCGGCCCGCCGATCTGGTCGGCCACAACGTTCAGGGTGTCGCGGGTTTCCGACAGACGCAGCATTGTTTTGACAAAGTTGTTCCCGTGGGACGAGAACACCCACGATGTGCGCATGATCGCGTGGACGCAGCCACTGGCGCGGATGCCAGCCTCGCCGGCCAGTTTGCTGCGGCCATAGGCGTTGACGGGGTCGACCGGATCGGTGGGCAAGCGGGCCTCGGTGCCTGTGCCGTCGAACACATAATCGGTGGAGATATGGACCAGCGGGATGCGCAACTCTTCGCAGGTGCGGGCCATTTCCGTGGGCGCGGCGCCGTTAATGATGGTGGCCAATTCCTCTTCGGTCTCGGCCTTGTCCACGGCGGTGTAGGCCGCCGCGTTGATCACCGCTTTGGGGCGATTGTACAGGATCGCGTCCACGCACTCGGACGGTTTGGACAGATCGCACGCGACCCGATCCAGAAACACCGCATCGGGGATGATGCGCCCCAACTCGGTCGCGACCTGTCCCGATTGGCCAAAGACCAGGATCATGCCTTGACCCCCAAGCGCTCACCCACCCCGTGGCGGGATTGCAGCGCGCGCCACCACTCTTCGTTCGCCAGATACCAGGCGACGGTCTTTTCCAGACCTTCCTCGACGGTGACGCTGGGGCGCCAGCCCAGTTCCGTGCGGATGCGTGTGGGATCAATGGCATAGCGGGCATCGTGGCCCGGACGGTCGGTCACAAAGGTGATCTGGTCCGCATAGCTGCCCGAGGCCTTGGGGCGGGCCTGATCCAGAATGGCGCACAGGGTTTTGACCAGCTCCAGATTGGTGCGCTCGTTCTCGCCGCCGATGTTGTAGCTGCGGCCGACTTCGCCCTTTTCCACCACGAGGAGCAGCGCATCCGCGTGATCCTCGACATAGAGCCAGTCGCGGATGTTCGAACCGTCGCCGTAGATCGGCAGGGCCTTACCCGCCAGCGCGTTCAGGATGAT
>NZ_JABCJE010000037.1 GCF_013377535.1 Donghicola mangrovi
GGGCCGAGAGCGGATAATTTTTCATTCTGACCGATAACGCGTAAGGACGATCTTTTAAGCGTTAGATGGAGCCGCATTTTCCTAAGACATGACGCAGCCGTTTAGAGTGACCCCAGAAGGAAGGTGTACATGGAAAAGGAACCGCACAGGAATAAAAGCACGACCTCTATTGACGCCAGCCCAAAGAATGCAATGCTGAAGACATCCTTCTTTGCTGGGTAATCGTTGAAGTAGATTAGAAAAATCACTTTGATCCCAATGAGCGCGTAAATCAGAGCAGATCCTTGGATGCCGAGGGGCCTCGAAGCCAGAACAGCAAGTGAGACAAGAAAGTTTCCGGCTTGAAACCAGAGAAGCTTTTCGCGCGTCGAGTTGGTCATCCTTCTGCTCCTTCAGCGTCCGCCATCCTGTTGCGTCACGGCTCGGATTCCGCCGCGCCGCCACAGGACCGCTTCGAGCCCGAAATTGCCACTTTGACCAATTGTACTCGTCATAGCTTGATGAAAGTCTACTCAAAAACCATGGAGCTTCTGTGTTGAGCATTCGATATCTGAAAGTCGCCGGTGTCGGGCTGGCCGGATTGACCGCAGCGATGCATATTTTTGTTGGTAGTGTTGATACGCTTTTCCCTCTTTTGGAAGGCGATCTTGATATGGTTATAAAAAGTACATTTCATGCCTGCTGGCATTTTATCAGTGTTTTCTTGGCCTTCTCGGTTTGGAGCTTTGCGAGCGAAACGGAATCTGCGAAAATGATAGCGCGACTTTGGATTGCATTCGCTGCCTGCTTTTTCACAGTTGGCCTCTACAGCGCAGGTCTTCGCGGATTGATCATCGTACCGCAATGGACTTTACTTTGGGCCGCAGGTGTCCTTGTTCTCCTGCATTTCAGACAGATAGAGAGCAAAACCGCGTAACAGCATCGGTTGTTGGCAGCAAGGTCCGCACTTAGGACCTTTACCCCAAGATTTCGCTGCAGCACGCAATGAGAGGCCACTTCGGGGAAGCTGTACCGCGGCGAGGATGCATTCTCGACCGTAGGCTTTGGGCCGTTTGCCAAGGCCATCCACTGAGATTGAGT
>NZ_JABCJE010000038.1 GCF_013377535.1 Donghicola mangrovi
GGGAAAGGAGCGGAAACGCATGAAAGCATCGAAGTTTACAGACGCGCAGAAGGCGTTCATTTTGCGGCAAGGCGAAGACGGGATGCCTGTTGCCGCAATCTGTCGCAAAGCTGGGATCAGTCAGGCGACCTACTTCAACTGGAAGAAAAAATACGGTGGGTTGCTGCCCGACGAGATGCGACGGTTGAAGCTGCTCGAAGACGAGAACGCGCGTCTCAAGAAGATTGTCGCGGACCTGACGCTGGACCGTGAAATGCTGCAAGATGTTATTCGCCGAAAGCTTTGAAGCCGGAACGGTCGCGTGAACTCGTTCGCGGGATGTGCGCAGATTGGGCGGTCTCGATACGCAGGGCTTGTGGGGCCCTGCGTTTTGACCGCTCAAGCTACCACTACAAATCCCGCCGCACCGATCCGGCAGCGCTGAAAGCGCGGATCAAAGAGATCTGCGAAACGCGTGTCCGATATGGGTATCGACGCGTGCATGTAGTTTTAGCCCGTGAAGGTTGGGATCTCAGCATCCGGAAAACCTACAATGTTTACAGAGCGATGGGCATGCAGTTGAGAAACAAAACACCAAAGCGGCGTGTGAAGGCCAAGCTAAGAGAGGATCGCACAGAAGCCGTAGGGCCGAACGATGTTTGGGCAATGGATTTTGTCCACGACCAGCTGGCATTGGGGCAGAAGTTGCGCATTCTTACGGTGGTCGACACCCATTCACGCTTCTGCCCCGTTTTAGATGCCCGCTTCAGCTACCGCGGTGAAGACGTCGTCCAGACATTGGAAAAGATCTGCGCAAAAGCGGGCTATCCGAAAACCATAAGAGTCGATAACGGCAGCGAGTTCGTGTCCCGAGACCTCGATCTATGGGCCTACGCAAAAGACGTCACGCTGGACTTCTCGCGACCCGGCAAACCGACGGATAACGGCTTCATCGAGGCGTTAAACAGCAAGCTCCGGTCCGAATGCCTGAACGCACATTGGTTCATGAGCCTTGCGGATGCCAGCGAAAAGCTGGAGGATTGGCGTAGACACTACAACGACGACCGACCACACAGCGCCATCGGATACAACGTCCCAA
>NZ_JABCJE010000039.1 GCF_013377535.1 Donghicola mangrovi
ATAGCTTCCTTGCAGGCTTCGTCTGGTCGCCGTGGAGTGGCTTCACTGAACCGGTCATTCCTAGTGTCGAGTAGAATGATCTGGTAAGCCAAGGTTCGCAGTGCGCTCTGAAGTCATGTTTACTTTCTCGCCGTTTCTGCGATGAGCAGCCGATCCAATAGTGGAGATACTGATGAAGCCGTCCAAAAGTTTTATTTTGGCAAATACATTTGCTCTGTTTGTCGCCTCTATCGCTCATTCCGCTGATCCGGCGGACTTCGGGGGATTCATTCTGGGCAGCACATTGGAAGAAGCGCAAAACCATGCGATTGCACAGAAGTGGATTCTGGCACCGATGTCAGAAAATCTTCCCGGGAGTTGGATTGTCGAAGGCACCATGCTGTCTCTGTATATTTGCAACGGTGTGGTTACTTCGGTTTCCGAGGTGTTGGCGGGTGACTTCGAGCAGTTCACGGAACTTGTCTTCTCTATGCAGATCAAGTTTGGCCAGCCAAACATTCAAATCCTCAGCTTGCCTTCTGTTTTTGGCGACATTTCGACAATTGATGTCGAATTCGACCTGGAGGGCGAGCGTGCATTCGTTCAACTTCAAAGCATCGGGGGAAAGCGTACCTTCTCCACAAGCCGCCAGATCGAAATCGACTGCAGATAAGAAGCTGCGAACAATCTTCTAAAGTCGCAGCAATGTTGCCCTCGAACCGGTCATATGGTGG
>NZ_JABCJE010000004.1 GCF_013377535.1 Donghicola mangrovi
TGTCTTGAGGCTCACATAGACCGAGGTCCGGTCCTCGACGCTCTGGAATCTGACGGGAACACGCCGCCGCAAATGATACACACCACCGCGTTTGACGACCGACATTCCGCGCCCTCCACACCAGTTCTGTGATGCAGATTGTGTGGCAAAATGTGTGGCAAAACAAGGCTACCGGCGGACCGGATGAACGGCAGCGCAGTGTAACTTATTGATATGTATGGGTATATAAATTTTTAAGCCACGTTTAGTGGCGGAGGCTCAGGGATTCGAACCCTGGGGACGCTCTCACGCCCAACGGTTTTCAAGACCGCCGCAATCGACCACTCTGCCAAACCTCCGTGGTTCGCAGGGGTTACCCCGCCGCGTTCGATTCGGAAAGACCCGTTCCGCACCAAAAGGTTGGTGAATTTCTGCCCATCCGGCGCGGCGCACTTCCCAACAGCGGGAGCTTTCATTAAAGTTAAGCCAGCTTTGCCTTGGTCGAATGGCAGGCGCGTAACAAATAACGGCGGCGCAAAAGACGCCGCAGGCAGAGGGCAGTTCTGAATGGCTCGGATTTTGGTGAAACGCACCTTGGTGGGGATAGCCGCACTTTCGCTGGTTGCGGGATGCATGGAAGGGGTCAACCCCCTGTCCAAAAAGGGAGAGGGCGCTGCCGCCATCGCCTCGGGCCAGACGTCGCGTCGGGTAGAGCGTGATGTCGAAGCGCCCGATGTCTTTCAGGTCAGCGAAAAAGGCCTGTGGGACGGACGCCCCTCTCTCGGGGGTGTGTGGGTTGCCCATCCCGACGTCAAAGAGCCCGAGCGTGTGATCATCCGTAACGAAAGCAACGGCTCGTTCGTGATCGGCGCCCTGTTCCGCCGCGAACGCGCCAATGCCGGACCTCGCCTCGAGGTGTCGTCTGATGCGGCCGCTGCGCTGGGTCTGCTGGCCGGTGCGCCCGCGGATATCACCGTGACCGCCCTGCGCCGCGAAGAGAACGCCGAGCCCGAAGCAGAAGCCGTAATCGCCGATGCGCCCATGGCCGAAGGATCGGAAATCGCAGCCCCCGAAGCGGTGGAAACCGCAACGCTGGACCCGATTGCCGCTGCCGAAGCCGCGATCGACGCCCCTGCCCCCGTGGCCGCCGCGCCCGTTCCGGCCAAGAGCGACATCAGCAAACCCTATGTCCAGCTCGGCATCTTCAGCGTTCAGGCGAACGCTGACCGCACCGCCGACAAGATGCGCAAGATCGGCCTGACCCCCGAGGTTCACGAATCCTCGATCAAGGGGAAAACCTTCTGGCGCGTGGTTGTCGGCCCTGCCATGACCGCAGCGGAACGCGCGGACATTCTGGCCAAGGTTAAGGCCGAAGGTTTCGCCGACGCCTATTCTGTAACGGACTGACCCCAGCCCGGAGGAAATGATACATGCGTAATCTGCTAATGATCGCAGCCCTTGTGGCCTCGACCGCCCTGCCCGCGTTTGCCTTTGATACCCAGGCGCGGGCGGCCTATGTCTATGACCAGACCACGGGCACGGTGCTGCTGTCGAAAAACGCCGACCAATCCCTGCCGCCGGCGTCCATGTCCAAGCTGATGACGCTGTATATGACCTTCGAGGCGCTCGGGGATGGCCGCCTGACCCTGAACGAACGCCTGCCGGTGTCCGAACACGCCATGAGCTATGGCGGCTCGACCATGTTTCTGGACACCACCGACCGCGTCGCCGTCGAGGACCTGATCAAGGGCGTGATCGTCCTGTCGGGCAACGACGCCTGCGCCGTTCTGGCCGAGGCTCTGTCCCCCGACGGAACCGAGGCCGGGTTCGCCCGCATGATGACCGAACGCGCCAAGCAGATCGGCCTGACCCAATCGACCTTTGCGAACTCGAACGGTTGGCCCGCGCCCGGTCACCGCATGAGCATGAAGGATCTGGTCGTGCTGGCCGATCATCTGATGCAGGACTTCCCGCAGTACTATGCGCTGTTCTCGCAGCGCGAATTCGCCTTTGATGGCCGTGCGCCACAGAACACCCGCAACCGCAACCCGCTTCTGGCGCTGAACATCGGCGCGGATGGCCTGAAGACCGGCCACACCGAAGAGGCCGGTTATGGCTTGGTCGGGTCGGCCAAACAGGGTGAACGCCGTGTGATCTTTGCCATGAGCGGTCTGGCCAGCCAGCAAGCCCGCGCCGAAGAGGCCGAGCGCGTTGCCACTTGGGCCTTCCGCCAGTTTGCCGAACGTCATATCGCGGACCCCAAAAACCCTTTGGCCACAGCCAAGGTATGGATGGGCAACGAAACAACCGTTAACCTCGTACCGCGAGAGGATGTGCTTTTGCTGCTGCCGATCCTCTCGGGCAATGAAATCCCTGCAGAAGTCATCTATGACAGCCCCGTCGAGGCACCGATCACCGCTGGCCAGCAACTGGCCGAGCTGGTCCTGCACCCCGAAGGTCTGCCCGAACGCCGCCTGCCCTTGGTCGCTGACCGCAGTGTCGCCCGTGCCGGTTTCGTCGGCCGCGTGCGCACGGCCGCTCAGGTGCTGATGCGCAAGCTGAACGAACAAGCCGAGGCTGCCGCGAACTGATGGCACAGGACATCGCCCCGAAGGGGCTCTTCGTCACCTTCGAGGGCATTGACGGGTCTGGGAAATCCACTCAGGCCCGTTTGCTGGCCGAGGCCCTGCGGGCCGAGGGCTGCGATGTGGTCCTGACCCGCGAACCCGGCGGCAGCCCCGGCGCCGAGGAAATCCGCGCCCTTGTCCTGCAAGGGGACAAAGACCGCTGGAGCGCCGAGACCGAACTGCTGCTCTTTACCGCCGCCCGCCGCGATCATCTGGAGCGCGTGATCAATCCCGTGACCGAACGGGGCGCAACGGTAATCTGCGACCGCTTTGCCGACAGCACCCGCATGTATCAGGGCCTGAGCCGTGGCGACCTACGCGCCAAGGTGGACACCCTGCACGCGCTGATGATCGGCCGCGAACCGGACCTGACCATTCTCGTGGACATGCCGCCCGAAGTGGGCCTGAGCCGCGCCTTAGGCCGCCAAGGGGTCGAGGAACGCTTTGAAAGCATGGGGCTAGAACTACAGCAGAAGATGCGCGATGGGTTTCTGGCGCTGGCCGCCGAATTCCCCGCCCGCTTCCGCGTGGTGAACGGCGACCAACCGATCGAGGCGGTCAGCGCCGACATCCGCGCCCTCTATGACGAGGCCCGCGCATGAGGGCGGTCGAGGTTCCCGAGGACGACCTGATCCCCGAGGCCGACCGCGTCGAAGGGGCCCCGCACCCGCGCGAAACCCCCATTCTGATTGGCCACCCCGAGGCCGAGCAAGCCTTTCTGGATTCGTTCAACAGCGGACGTCTGCACCACGGCTGGCTGATCAGCGGCCCCCAAGGGGTCGGCAAGGCCACCTTCGCGTGGCAGATCGCCAAGTTCCTGCTGTCCCAGCCCTTGGACGATGACGGTGGGCTTTTCGGCGCGCCGCCGCCCCCCACCAGTCTGCGCAACGCGCCGGATCATCCGGTCGCGCAACAGGTCATCGCCCTGTCCGAGCCGGGCCTGTTCCTGCTGCGCCGGGGCTGGAACGACAAGACCAAGAAGCTCAAGTCCATGATCACCGTGGACGAAGTGCGCAAGCTGCACGGGTTCTTTGGCATGTCCGCCGTGGATGGCCGCCGCCGCGTGGTCATCGTGGACGCCGCCGACGAAATGAACGTGCAGGCCGCCAACGCGATCCTGAAAATGCTCGAGGAACCGCCCGCCCGCACCACGATCCTGCTGATCGCGCACCAGCCCTCTCGGCTGTTGCCTACGATCCGGTCGCGCTGCCGCGAACTGCGCCTGCGCCCGCTGGAAGCTGGCGATATGTCTGCCGCCCTGTATCAGGCTGGCGCGGAACCCGAGGATGAGGCAGCCGCTCTGGCCACCCTGTCTGGCGGGTCCGTGGGCGGGGCGATGCGTCTGATCCGGTTGGACGGGCTGAAGCTCTATGAGCAGCTGATCACCCTGATGGGCACCATGCCCCGCTTGGACCACGGCGCCGCGATCAAGCTGGCCGACCATCTGGCCGCCCGCGGCAACGAGGCAAAGCTGGAGCTGTTTGAAACCCTGCTGGATCTGGCGCTGGCCCGCATGGCCCGTCAGGGCAGCATCGGCATGGCCGCCGCCCTGCCCGCCACCGGCCACGAATCCCAAGTGTTCGACAAACTGGCGCCCGATCCTTGGGCAGCGCGCAAATGGGCTGATAACGCACAGGACCTGTTGGCACGTTTCCGACATGGACGGGCGGTGAACCTTGACCCTTCCGCGCTCATCCTAGATACGCTGTTTCGTATGAACAGTACGGCAGCGGGTGGAGCATGAGCGCTAAAGCAGAAATCACCGACAGTCACTGCCATCTGGATTTCCCCGATTTCGACGGTGAGCTGGACCAGATCGTCGAACGCGCCCTTGCGGCCGGGGTCACCCGGATGGTGTCGATTTGCACCAAACTCCATCAGGAGCCCCGCGTTCGCCAGATCGCTGAAACCTATCCGCAGGTGTTCTACACCTTTGGCGTCCACCCCATGAGCGCGGCCGAACACCCCGCCGTGACCGTGGACCAGCTGCTAGAGCTGACCAAGCACCCGAAAATGGTGGGCATCGGCGAGACCGGTCTGGACTACTACTACACCGCCGAAAGCGCGCAGGTGCAGCAGGACAGCCTGCGCATCCACATCGCCGCGGCCCGTCAGAGCGGCCTGCCCCTGATCATCCACGCCCGTTCGGCGGACGATGACATGGCCCGCATACTGACCGAGGAATACAAGAACGGCGCCTATAACTGCGTGATGCACTGCTTCTCCAGCTCTGCGGAACTGGGCCGTGCCGCGCTGGATCTGGGCTTCTATCTGTCGATGTCTGGCATCGCGGCCTTCCCCAAGAGCCAAGAGCTGCGCGATATCTTTGCCTCTGCCCCGCTGGACCGGATTTTGCTGGAAACCGACAGCCCCTATCTGGCGCCGCCGCCCTATCGCGGCAAACGCAACGAGCCGTCCTATACCGTACACACCGCCCAAAAAGGCGCCGATGTGTTCGGCCTGAGCTATGAAGAATTCGCCGCCGCGACGCAGGCCAATTTCGAGCGCCTGTTCTCCAAGGTCGTGGCCTATCAAGAGGCCGCGTAAATGGCCGAGCTGCGCTTTACCATTCTGGGCTGTGGATCATCGGGCGGCGTGCCGCGGATTGGCGGGCATTGGGGCGAATGCGACCCCAAGAACCCCAAGAACATCCGCCGCCGCTGCTCCCTCTTGGTCGAGCGCGAGACCGATTACGGCATCACCCGTGTGCTGATCGACACCACCCCCGATATGCGGGCGCAGTTGGTCAGCGCCGGTGTCGGGGAACTGGACGGCGTGGTCTATACCCACGCCCACGCGGACCACACCCACGGGATCGACGACCTGCGCCAAGTGGTCTTTAACATCGGCCGCCAACTGGATGTCTGGGCCGACGGGGACACGCAGGACAGCCTGCTGGGGCGCTTTAGCTATGCGTTTGTGCAGCCCGAAGGGTCGCCCTATCCGTCGATCCTGAACATGCACACCATTCGCGGGCCGATCACCATCACCGGCGCGGGCGGGGACATCACCTTTACCCCGTTCAAAGTCGAGCACGGCAGCATCGACGCGCTGGGCTTCCGCATCAAAGACGTCGCCTATCTACCTGATGTATCAGAGATTTATGACGATGCGTGGGCCACGCTGAAACAGCTGGACTGCTGGATCGTCGACGCCCTGCGCCGCAAGCCGCACCCGACCCATGCCCACCTTGCCAAGGCGCTGGAATGGATCGAGCGGATGCAGCCGCGCACAGCCGTTTTGACCAATATGCATATCGACCTTGATTACGAGGACGTTGCAGCCGAGACGCCAGAACATGTATCCCCTGCATATGATGGCATGGTCCTAAGGTATCCCGATTAAATGCAAATCCTTCTCGAAGTCATTGTCCCCGTTTTTATCGTCATTGGCTTCGGGTATCTGGTCACCTGGCGCAAACTGTTCTCGGACAATGCGGTCGACGGGATCATGCGCTTTGCCCAGAACTTTGCCGTGCCTTGCCTGCTGTTCCGCGGGATTTCACGGCTGGATCTGGGGGCGAACTTTGACTTCAACCTGCTCAGCAGCTTTTACGGCGGCGCGGTCAGCGGGTTTGTGATCGGCCTTCTGGCGGCGCGCTATGTGTTCAAGCGCGACTGGGAGGATGCGGTCGCCATCGGCTTTTGCTGCCTGTTTTCGAACTCGCTCCTGCTGGGGATTCCGATCACCGAGCGCGCCTATGGCCCCGAGGCCCTGACCAACAACTACGCGATCATCGCGATGCACTCGCCGTTCTGCTACGCGATCGGCATCACCGCGATGGAGATCGTGCGCGCCCAAGGGGCCAGCCCCACCACCATCGCGCCCAAGGTGCTGAAGGCGATGTTCCGCAACCCCCTGATCCTTGGCATCAGCGTGGGTCTGTTCGTGAACCTGACCGGCATCACCCTGCCCATGCCCCTGAACGACGCGATCGACATGATGATCCGCTCGGCCATTCCGGTGGCACTGTTCGGCCTTGGCGGGGTTCTGTACCGTTACCGCCCCGAGGGCGACCTCAAGACGATCTTCTTTGTCTGCTTTGTCTCGCTGGTGGTGCACCCGTCGATTTCGTGGACCCTTGGCCACCTGCAGAACCTGACCGTGGAACAAACCCGTTCGCTGATCCTGACGGCCTCTATGGCGCCGGGAGTGAACGCCTATCTGTTCGCGAACATGTATGGGCGGGCGCGGCGCGTTGCGGCCTCCAGCGTGTTGCTGGCGACCGCGGGTTCGATCATCACCGTCTGGGGTTGGCTGTCGGTCCTGCCTTAATCGCGGGTCTCAATCGGTAGCGCAGCCTCTCGCCACGCGGTGAAACCGCCGCGAAGGGACGCGCATTTCAGCCCCATCCGCTGCGCCACCTGCGTCGCCAGCAGCGACCGCCAGCCAGAGGCGCAGTAGAACACAAACGTCTTGTCCTCAGCAAAATAGGGTTTGTGATAGGGGCTTTCCGGGTCGATCCAGAATTCCAGCATCCCGCGCGGGGCGTGCCGCGCCCCTTGCACCAGACCGTCCCGCTGTAATTCACGCACATCGCGGATATCGACGAAAACGGTCCCCTCGTCCGCCAGCAAATCCGCTGCCTCGGCCGGTGTCACCGACCGCACCTGCGCCTCGGCCTCGGCCATAAGTTCTTTGATCCCGACGGGCATGAGTGCCTCCCTTTTTCCTGCCTCTGGGGTCAGCCTAGCCGCCGTTCCGATGTGACGCGACGGAAAATGCGGAGGCGCGCACAGGTTCTGCGCAAAATCTTTGTATACAATCTTGCAGGATTTCTGTCTTTTTGTATTCACCACCTTTGCACCATCATAGGAGCCCCCATGGAACACTTGTCCACCCCCGAACTAGCCATGATTCTGGTTGGCGTGATCGGCACCGCGATCATTGCCGGTATTCTTGCGGGTCTGTTGGGGGTTGGAGGCGGCATCGTACTGGTGCCGGTGCTGTTCTGGATCCTGTCCCTGACGGACTTTCCGCCGGATCTGTCGATGCACATGGCGGTGGCGACCTCCTTGGCGACGATCATCTTTACCTCGGTGTCCTCGGCACGCGCGCACCACAAGCGTGGCGGCGTTGACAAATCCCTACTCAAGCTTTGGGCGCCTGGGATCATTCTGGGGGCCCTGTCTGGCGGTCTGGCGGCGAAATACATCAACGGTGACGGGCTGCGCGGGATTTTCGGGGCCATCGCCCTGTTGGTCGCGATCAACATGGCGACACCGAAAACGCTGGTTATCTCGGACAAGCTGCCGGGCTCCAAGCTGGTGAACGGCCTGATCTCCTATGTCACGGGCTTCTTCTCGGCGCTTATGGGGATTGGCGGCGGCACGCTGTCGGTGCCCCTGCTGGTGGCCTTCTCGGTCGAGGTGCGGCGGGCGGTCGGCACGGCCTCGGCCTTTGGCATTCTGATCGCGGTGCCTGCGGTGATCGGGTTCATCAGCGCCGGTTGGGGGATCGAAGGACGCCCGCCCCTGTCGCTGGGCTATGTGAACCTGCTGGCGGCGGGCCTGATCCTGCCATTTACGGTCAGCTTTGCTCCTGTGGGTGCGAAAATCGCCCACAGTGTCGATCCCAAATGGATCAAGCGCGCCTTCGCCCTGTTTCTGGCGATCACCGCGATCCGGATGCTGATGTCAGTGTTCGGGTAATCACCCGATCCGGGACAGAACCTCTTGCGCCGCGCTCAGTAGGTGGCGGCGCAGGGCGGTCTCGGCCTCGGCGGATTTGCGATCGACGATGGCGGTGACGATGCCGTCGTGTTCGCCGTTCGACTGCTCCATCCGCGAGACGGACTTGAGCTGATTGCGCCGGAACGCGGACAGCTTGATGCGCATCCCCTCGGCCAGTTCGAACATGTCGGTGTTGTGGGTGCCGCGATAGATCATCTGGTGAAATTCGGTATTCGCGGTCTCATAGGCCCCCGTGTCGCCGGAAACAGCCAGCGCCTGCATGGTCCGATGCATGGATTGCAGCGCGGCCCGTTCGCCCAAGGTCATCCGCTCGGCGGCAAAACGGGCACAGAGGGCTTCGACCTCGGCCATGGTTTCGAACATCTGTTCGATCCGCTCGCGGGTGATCTCCAGCACCACCACCCCGCGATAGGGCACCCGCTCTACCAAGGACCGCGCCGCCAGCAAATGCAGCGCCTCGCGGACAGGGGTGCGGGACACGTCGAACCGCTGGGAAAGGCTCTGCTCGTCCAGTTTTGTTCCGCCCGGAATTGTGCCCGTAATGATTTCCGCCTCGAGCGTGGCCGCAATAGATACAGCGCGCAACGGAGGCTGGCCTTGGCTGTGCAGCATAGACACCTGCTATTGTTTAGTTTTTTGTAAAATAGCGCCAACCAGCCAAAAGGCAAAACAGCAAAAGCGTGGAGTCCCAAAGAAGAGACACAACGTAACTATTTTTTTGGGAGTTTGCTTCACCCTCTTCGGTGAAATGGTGCGGTCGAGAAGACTCGAACTTC
This sequence comes from Donghicola mangrovi, assembly GCF_013377535.1. Classification (GTDB taxonomy): domain Bacteria; phylum Pseudomonadota; class Alphaproteobacteria; order Rhodobacterales; family Rhodobacteraceae; genus Donghicola; species Donghicola mangrovi. Next base: position 9,076 of record NZ_JABCJE010000004.1, read on the forward strand.
CACGGGAGTTACCCCACAGCGACCTCAACGCTGCGCGTCTACCAATTCCGCCACGACCGCACTGTCAATGACTTGGTGAGGGGCGATATAGCGGGGCCGCGCGGGGAAGCCAAGAGCCAAAATGCGCCTTTTGACAATTCCTTGGCAAAGGGGCACACCCTACTGCGGAACAAGGGGATACCGGCATGGTGGAATGGATCATCAGCGAAGGTCTGACCGACTATCGCGAGGCAGAAACCTTTATGGAGGAGCGCGCCGCACGAATCGCGGCCGGCCAAGCTGACGAGGCCATCTGGCTGGTCGAGCACCCTCCTCTGTACACGGCCGGGACCTCGGCCAAGATCGAGGATCTGACCGATCCCGACCGCTTTCCGGTCTATCCGACCAAACGCGGGGGCCAGTATACCTATCACGGGCCGGGGCAGCGCGTGGCCTATGTGATGCTGGATGTGGGCAAGCGCGGCCACGATGTGCGTGCTTTTGTCCAGAGCCTTGAGGAGTGGGTCATCGCCACGCTGGCCGAGTTCAACGTCCGAGGCGAGATTCGCGAGGGCCGCGTAGGCGTCTGGGTTGTGCGAAATGACAAAGGGCAGACCGCCCTTGGCACCCCGCCCGAGGACAAGATCGCCGCGATCGGCATCCGTCTGCGTAAATGGGTGAGCTTCCACGGGATTTCCATCAACGTCGAACCCGATCTGAGCCATTTCGGCGGCATCGTCCCCTGCGGAATTACCGAGCATGGGGTGACCAGTCTGGTTGATCTGGGCTTACCTGTCACGATGGATGATCTGGACGTCGCTCTGAAACGTACCTTCGAGGACCATTTCCCTCCGGTGGTAAGCAATTAAGCGAAAGGTCGCATTTGCTTTCCACTATATAATTGGCACATCTGGGGGGATTTGTGCTTTAGTCGCGCAAGCAACGAAAGGGAAGAGACATGAAGACCATCCTTACCGCAGCCGCAACCCTTCTGGCGCTGGCCGCCCCTGTTCTGGCCGAGGGCGATGCCGCCAAGGGCGAAAAAGAATTCAAGAAGTGCAAAGCCTGCCACAAGCTGGAAGAAGGCGCCAAAAGCACCGTTGGCCCGAACCTCTATGGCGTGATCGGCCGCGTGATCGGCACCTACGACGGTTACACCTACAGCTCTGACATGGCTGCTGCCGCTGCCACCGGCACCGTCTGGGACGCCGAGCACCTGGAACAGTACCTGCCCGATCCGTCCAAGTATCTGGCTGGCCTGACCGGCAATGATGCCGCCAAGTCGAAAATGGCCGCTCAGCGCGTCAAAAGCGCCGAAGATATCGCTGCTTATCTCGCTTCGGTTGTGAAGTAAGCCACGGGTGCGACATTTCACCATACCTCTGGGCACATTTTTTTGATCTGCGTCAAAGTCGTGCATTGCTCAAGGTAAAGGTGCAATCTAAAACCCGAAAATGAATCCGGGCGCGGAGTCTCCTCTGCGCCCTAAATCTAACCAGCAGGAGGCAAGAGTATGGCGGACGCAGCCATTCACGGCCACGGGCACGAAGACAACCGGAGTTTCTTTACCCGGTGGTTCATGTCCACTAACCACAAGGACATCGGGATCCTCTACGTCATCACCGCGGCGTTTGTAGGTCTGATCTCGGTCGCCTTCACCGTTTATATGCGCCTGGAGCTCATGCATCCCGGCGTTCAGTACATGTGCCTTGAAGGGGCTCGTTTCATCGCATCCGATGAAACCTGTACCCCCAACGGTCACCTGTGGAACGTGATGATCACCTACCACGGCATCCTGATGATGTTCTTCGTGGTGATCCCCGCACTGTTCGGCGGCTTCGGCAACTACTTCATGCCGCTGCAGATCGGTGCTCCGGACATGGCGTTCCCCCGTCTGAACAACCTCAGCTACTGGCTCTATGTTGCCGGTACCGCGCTGGGTGTTGCTTCGCTGCTGTCCCCCGGTGGTAACGACCAGCTGGGCTCGGGTGTTGGCTGGGTTCTTTATGCGCCTCTGTCGACCAACGAAGCAGGCTACTCGATGGACCTCGCGATCTTTGCGGTTCACGTTTCGGGTGCTTCGTCGATCCTGGGTGCGATCAACATCATCACCACTTTCCTGAACATGCGTACCCCCGGCATGACCCTGCACAAGGTTCCGCTGTTCGCATGGTCGGTGTTCGTCACCGCGTGGCTGATCCTTCTGTCGCTGCCCGTACTGGCCGGCGCGATCACCATGCTGCTGACCGACCGTAACTTCGGCACCGCCTTCTTCCAGCCTGCTGGTGGCGGCGACCCGATCCTGTACCAGCACATCCTGTGGTTCTTCGGTCACCCCGAAGTGTACATCATCATTCTGCCCGGCTTCGGTCTGGTCAGCCACGTGATCGCCACCTTCTCGCGCAAGCCCGTCTTCGGCTACCTGCCGATGGTCTACGCGATGGTTGCGATCGGTGTTCTGGGCTTCGTCGTGTGGGCACACCACATGTACACCGTCGGCATGAGCCTGCGTCAGCAGTCGTACTTCATGATGGCCACCATGGTTATCGCGGTTCCCACCGGCGTGAAGGTCTTCAGCTGGCTGGCAACCATGTGGGGCGGCTCGATCGAGTTCAAAACCCCCATGCTGTGGGCTCTGGGCTTCCTGTTCCTGTTCACCGTTGGCGGCGTGACCGGCGTTGTCCTGTCGCAAGCAGGTCTGGACCGCGCATACCATGACACCTACTACGTGGTTGCTCACTTCCACTACGTGATGTCGCTGGGTGCGATCTTCTGTATCTTCTCGGGCATCTACTACTACTTCGGCAAAGTCACTGGCCGTCAGTACCCCGAGTGGGCCGGCAAGCTGCACTTCTGGGCGATGTTCGTCGGCGCAAACCTGACCTTCTTCCCCCAGCACTTCCTGGGCCGTCAGGGCATGCCCCGTCGTTACATCGACTACCCCGAAGCATTTGCCTTCTGGAACACCATCTCGTCGATCGGCGCATTCATCGCCTTCGCATCGTTCCTGTTCTTCTTTGGCGTCATGATCTACTCGCTGCTCTACGGCAAGAAAGAGACCCGCGCCAACTACTGGAACGAGTACGCAGATACTCTGGAATGGACCCTGCCCTCGCCGCCGCCCGAGCACACCTTCGAGCAGCTGCCGAAGCAGGAAGACTGGGACAAGGGCCACGCGCACTAATCCCGGGCTCCAATCCCGAATAATCCAAAGGCCCGGGGGAAACCTCGGGCCTTTTTCTTCCGCCCCCTTTTTCAGGTAGTCCCCCCTATGCCTTATGAATGGGTCAAAAACCTGCCCGACGTCCCCGAGGACGGATCGGACCCCGTGGCCGAACTGCACCTCTGGCCCTATCGCTCTTTGCCGCGCAAGGGGTTCGTGGCGTTCTTTGCCATCACCTCTCTCTTCATCGCGCTGCCCTTGGTCGCCGTCATCGGGTCCAAAGTCCTCTGGGGCCTCCTGCCGTTTATCGTGCTTGTCATGGGCCTGATGTGGTACATGCTGGAACGCAGCTACCGCGACGGCGATGTCATCGAAACGTTGACCCTCTGGCCCGACCGCATCCACCTGCTGCGCCGCGACCAGAAGGGCAAAACCCACACATGGGAATGCAACATCTACTGGGCCAAGGTCAGCCTTTATCCGACCGGCGGACCCGTTCCGAACTACGTCACCCTCAAAGGCAACAGCAGAGAGGTTGAGATCGGCGCATTTCTGAGCGAAGACGAGCGCAAGGAACTGCATAGCGAGCTGGTGCTCGCCCTGCCCCGCGCTGCCCGCAAACAATAGAAAGCCCGTTCATGGCCCAGGTCCCCGCCACCCCGAAAATGCGCCGCTTCAGCCTGCTGACGGCCGCACGCCTGTTCGGCCCCGAATTGCTGCTCAAGAATTCGGACCTGCAAGCATCGGAGCGGGCGGCCTTGGCCCTTCGCGCGGCCAAACCGGCCAAAGCCCCTGAAAACCCCGTTTCGGTTTTTCTGATCCCGCTGGTCGGCCCGCACCACGTGGGCGACTGGGCTGCGGTCTGCGCACGCCTTGATGCCACGCTCCGCAGCTTCGTCGCGCAAACGAACCCGAACTGGCGCGTCCTGATCTGCGGCCAGGCCAGCCCCGATCTGCCCGACGATCCGCGCATCACCTTTGTCCCCTTTACCACGCCGGTCGAAGGCAACGACAAATGGCTCAAACTGCGCCAACTGGCGGACACCATCCCGACCCTCGGCATCCCCCAAGGCTACGCCATGAGCTTTGATGCCGACGATCTGGCGCATCCCTCTTTGGTTCAGGAAATGCACGACCGCCGCAGCGCGGGCGGTTACCTGATGACCCAAGGCTACGTCTATGATGTCGGCAACAACCGCATCGCGCTGGCGCAGCCCGCCAGCCCTGCGCAGCCCCTGTGTAAACCGTTCTGGAAGCTCTGCGGCAGCTGCGCCGCGCTGGCCTTTGACCTGACCCACAATCCAGAGGCCGAGATCGCCCGCATCGCGGAATCCACCCAGCACGAACACCGGATGTTCCCCTATCTGGCGCAGCTCGCTGGTCGCCCCCTGATGCCGCTCTCGGGCCCAAAGGCGCTCTATCTCCTCAATCACGGGGAAAACTTCGGCGCCCGCCGTGGCCGCGTCAGCTTCAAACAGCGCTTTGCCGAACGGTTCCAGATCACCGATGCCGCAACCCTGACCCAAATCCGTCAGGACTTCGCGCTCGATTGATCTTCATCTTGGGAAAAATACCCACGGCGGTCCAACCGCCAATCGCGCGGCGCAGCCCATAGGCCCCACCGCGCCACAAGCACGGGGTCACTCGACCCGAGCGCCTTCCATCTCGGCCGCGAACTTCTCAAAGAACGCCGCCGACAGCTTTCGCGCCGTGCCCATGATCAGGCGGCTGCCCAACTGGGCAATCTTGCCGCCCACTTCGGCCTTGGCGTCATAGGCCAGAAGGGTGCCGCCCTCGACCTCGGTCAGGGTCACTTCGGCACCGCCCTTGGCAAAGCCCGCCGCGCCGCCTTTGCCCTCGCCCATCAGGGAAAACGCATCGGGCGCGACTGCAGTGTCCAGCGTGACAACGCCGCCAAAGCTTGCCTTCACCGGCCCGATCCGCAGCACCACCTTGGCCTCCAGATCGGTGGGGGAATGCTGGATCAGTTCCTCGCATCCGGGGATACAGCGGCGCAAAATCTCGGGGTCGTTCAGTGCCCGATAGACTGCGTCCTTGGGGGCGTTAATGATAATCTCGTCACTCAGTTCCATTCACTCGGTGCCTTTCCTCAACAGCATCTGGGGTGGGAATTCAGCAGGATCGCCGCCTTTTGTTCAGGCGTCAGAGGCGGAGGCTTGGGGGCCGCACGGCGGCGGGCCAGCCAGTTACGCAGTCGCTTCATGGGCGCCTCCTGATGTTTTGCGGTCGGTGTTCCGCCATTGGATGATCTCTGCCATGACCGAGATCGCGATCTCTTGCGGGTCGATGGCGTGGATATGAAGGCCCGCGGGGGATTTCAGCCGCCCCACCTGCGCCGCGTCCATGCCAGCGGTGACCAGCTTGGCGCTCAGGGTGTCGGCCTTGCGGCGCGAGGCCACCATGGACACCCGATGCGCAGGGCTTTCCAAAGCCGCCCGCAAACACACGCCGTCCTGATTGCCTTGGGTCGCAACGACCACAAAATCACGGGGCCCAAGGGGCAGGTCCGCAATCGCGTTGTCGCTGAACCGCGCAGCCTCCAGATGGCTTGAAACACCCTCGGGCAAAGCCAGCCGGTATCCCGCCAGCGCCCCATGGGCCGCAATCGCGCGGCTGATCGGCGTGTCCCCGAACACCACCAGCATCGGCGGCAGCTCGAATGGTTCGATCAGAATGTCCACCGTCCCGCCCGAGGGGCAGCCGCTCTTGTAGAGCTGCGCGCCATCCGTATCGGTCAGCGACACCACCTTGTCCGAGGGTTTGACGCGGATCAGGCGCGTCTCGCCGCTGGCAATCGCCTCGGACACGGCGCTGGTCACGGCGCGCTTTACACAGGCCCCGCCAAGATGGCCGATGATCTCGCCGGTTTCGGTGATGACCGCCTTGGCCCCTGCCTTGGCCGAGGTCACATCCGCCGTCCGCACCACCGTCGCCACACAGAACGGACGCCCCGTGCGCCGCTGCTGGTCGATCACATCAAAGATATCGAGTTGTCCCATAAAGCTCTCCTTTCAGAGCCGAGCGAATTCGGGTTCGAGGGCGGCCAGCGCCTCGATGGTGTTGGCGGGCAGATGCGCGTCCAGATAGGGCAGCGCAGCGGTGATCGAGGCCGACACAGGCGCATAGTCCCGCCAGCCTTTCAGGGGGTTCAGCCACACGATCCGCCCCGATTTGCGGCGCATCCGGCCAAGGGCAGCGGCCAATTCCGCAGGCGCCCCGGTGCAATAGCCATCGGACAGGATGATCACGATGGTGCGTCCCGACAGGGCCTTGGCGGCATAGGTTTCGGCAAAGGCGGTCAGGGATGCGCCGATGTCGGTGCCCCCGCCGAACCCCTCGGCCATCAGGCTCAGGCGGCCGGCGGCGCGCAGGGTGTCGTGGTCGCGCATTGCCGCCGTGACCCGCATCAGGCGGGTGTGAAACAAGTAGGCGTCAGCGGTGGTGTCCGCATCGATCAGCCCTTTGACAAAGGCCAGAAAGACGCGGGCATAGTGCTGCATCGATCCCGACACATCGCACAGGGCCACAATCCGCATCGGGCGTTCAGGGCGCGTGCGGCGGAACAAGTCCAGCGGCTCGCCCCCACGGGGCAGGCTGGCGCGCAAGGTCCGGCGCAGGTCCAGCATCGCCCCGCGCCGTGCCTGAATGCGGCGGCGGGAACGGCGGTCGCGGATGGCGCGGGCCAGTTGCTGCGCGGCCCGTTCGGCGGCGCGCAGGGTGTCCTCGTCCAGCAACTCGCGCAGGTCGCGTTTACGCAAGTTGTCCGTGCGGGTGGCGATCAGGCGACCGTCGATCCCCTCGGCTTCGCCCTGCCCGTCGCCGGGGGTGGTCTGACCGTCCGCATCCGCGCCGCCGCCGTCCTGATCCAGATGGGATTGCCACAGCGTGGGACGAGCGGACTGGACCCGCACATGGGCAGAGGCCGCGCCGGTACGGGTCTTGCCCGCGTTGAACCAGTAGGCATCGAACAGTTCGTCGAATTTGCGCCAACCGTCCGCGTCAGGGGCGATCAAGGCCTTTAGCGCCAGCCGCGCTTGGCCTGTATCGGTGGCATCCACCGCCCCCAGAACCGCCATCGCGTCCGAGGTCTCCGCAGGGCCCAGCTTCAGGCCGTTCATGCGCAGATGGGCCATGAAACCGGTAATCCGGTCGGCGATACCTTCGGCGCGGGCGGGAAAGCGGGTGACAGCCATCACGCCACCTTGCCGATAATGCGGTCCAGCACTTCGGGCGGGGCGGCATCGCGGTCGGCGGCGGTTTTCAGCAGGCAGACCAGCGTGGCCTGGAGCGCCACACGATCCTCGGTCAGGTCATTGATCCCAAGGCCCGCCAGCGCCGCCGCCCAGTCCAGCATCTCGGCGATACCGGGTTTCTTCTCCAGCTCTTCGCGGCGCAGCGCCTGCACGGTGCCGATGATCTGACGGGCCAAGCGCGGCTCGATCTGCGGACCGCGGGCGCGCAGGATCGCCAGTTCGGTGTCTCGGTCGGGATAATCCACATAGGAATAAAGGCACCGGCGCCGCAGCGCATCGGACAGGTCCCGCGTGCCGTTCGCAGTCAGGATGACCACCGGGCGGGAGTGCGCGGTGATGGTGCCGATCTCGGGGATTGTGATCTGGAAATCGGACAGGATTTCCAGAAGATAAGCCTCGAATTCCTCATCGGCACGGTCAATTTCGTCGATCAACAAGACGGGCGGCGTGTCCTGCGAGATCGCCTCGAGCAAGGGGCGCTTCAGCAGATATTTGTCGGAAAACAGCGCCTCTTCACCCGTGCCTTCGCTGCGGATCGCCAGAAGCTGGCGCTGGTAGTTCCACTCGTAAATCGCGTGGCTGGCATCCAGCCCTTCGTAACATTGCAGGCGGATCAGACGGGTTTGCAGATGGGCGGCCATGGCTTTGGCGACCTCGGTCTTGCCCACACCGGCGGGTCCCTCCAGCAGCAGGGGGCGGCCCAAAGCCAGCGCAAGATGCAGCGCCATCGCCAGACTGTCATCGGCCACATAGCCGACCTGCCCCAGCGCCATTTTCATGTCGGTATAGGTTCTGCTCATCGCAACTCTGCCTGAATTAGGGGGCCGCCCGCCCATCCCCATGTCCACGGGCGGCCTGTCAGGGCCTTAGCTATGCAGGCCCAGATTTTCGGCGATCCGCCAGATGCGCCACTGATCGTGGGGCATATGGCTCTGGACCAGACCAAAGGCGCGGAACGCATCGTGCACCGCATTCGAGAACGCCGGAACCGAACCCACGTTCGGGCTTTCGCCCACACCCTTGGCGCCGATCGGGTGATGCGGGCTGGGGGTGACGGTGTGGTCGGTGGTGTAGTGCGGCGTTTCCCATGCGGTCGGCACGAAGAAGTCCATCAGGGTCGCGGTCTTGTGGTTGCCCATGTCGTCATAGGCAATCTCCTGACCCATCGCGATGGCATAGCCCTCGGTTGCGCCGCCGTGCACCTGCCCTTCGATGATCATCGGGTTGATGCGGGTGCCGCAATCGTCCAGCGCATAGAAGGTCCGGACCTTGTGCTCGCCGGTGTCCACGTCGATCTCCATGACGCAGATATAGGCGCCAAAGGGATAGGTCATGTTCGGCGGGTCATAGTAGCTGACGGCCTCGAGGCCCGGCTCGACGCCGGGGATCGCCTGGTTATAGGACGCAAAGGCGATTTCCTTCATCGTCTTGAACCGTTCCGGCGCGCCCTTGACCACAAAGCGGTCGACCTCGAATTCCACGTCGTCGTCGTGAACCTCCAGCAGGTAGGCCGCGATCATCTGGGCCTTGGCGCGGATTTTACGGGCGGCCATAGCGGTGGCAGCCCCCGCAACCGGCGTCGAGCGTGAGCCATAGGTCCCCAGACCATAGGGGGCGGTGTCGGTGTCGCCCTCTTCTAGCGTGATGTCATCGGCGGGGATGCCGATTTCACTGGCGATGATCTGGGCAAAGGTCGTGGCGTGCCCCTGCCCTTGGCTGATGGTGCCCAGACGGGCGATCGCCGATCCGGTCGGGTGAATGCGGATTTCGCAGCTGTCGAACATCCCCAAGCCAAGGATATCGCAGTTCTTGACCGGCCCTGCGCCCACGATCTCGGTAAAGTGGGTCAGACCGATACCAAGGAGCTTGCGGGTTTTGCCTGCTTTGAAATCCTCGATCCGCTGGGCCTGTTCGGCGCGCAGACCGTCATAGTCCACGGCCTTCAGGGCCTTGTCCCACGCGGTGTGGTAATCGCCCGAGTCATATTCCCAGCCCAATGCCGACTGATAGGGGAACTGGTCCTTGCGGATAAAGTTGATGCGCCGCAGTTCAGCCGCGTCCATCCCCAGCTTGATCGCGAGAACCTCGATCATGCGTTCGATGAAATAGGCAGCCTCGGTCACGCGGAAGGAACAGCGATACGCCACGCCGCCCGGTGCCTTGTTGGTATAGACGCCGTCCACGGACAGGAACGCGACGGGGATGTCATAGGACCCCGTGCAGATGTTCATGAAACCGGCGGGGAACTTGGTCGGGTCCGCGCAGGCGTCAAAGCCGCCGTGATCCGCAGTGGTGTGGCACCACAGGCCGGTGATCTTGCCCTCTTTGGTGGCGCTGATCTTGCCGTGCATCCAGTAGTCACGGGCAAAGGCGGTGGACATCAGGTTGTCCATCCGGCTTTCGACCCACTTCACCGGCTTGCCTGTCACGATCGAGGCCACGATCGCGCAGATATAGCCGGGATAGACGCCGACCTTGTTGCCGAAACCGCCGCCGATATCGGGGCTGATGACGCGGATGTTGTGCTCCGCAATCCCCGAGATCAGCGAGGCCACGGTGCGCACCGCGTGCGGCGCCTGAAACGTGCCCCACAGGGTCAGCTTGCCCGTCACCTTGTCCATCGAGGCCACGGCCCCGCAGGTTTCCAACGGCATCGGGTGCGTGCGGTGGTAATAGACCATTTCGTCCGCGACCACGTCGGCCTCGGCCAGAACCTTTTCGGTGGCGTCCTTGTCGCCGACTTCCCAAGTGAAGATGTGGTTGTGATGGCGGCGGGGGCCATGGGCACCCTCGGTCTTGCCTGCCAGATCTTCGCGCAGGACGGGGGCATCGGGTTCCATCGCCTTGAAGGGATCGGTGACGACTGGCAGTTCCTCGTAGTCAACCTCGACCGCGGCGACGCCATCGGCGGCCGCATAGCGGTCCTTGGCCACCACAAAGGCCACTTCCTGCCCTTGGAACAGCACTTTGCCGTCCGCCAGAACCATCTGCTTGTCACCGGCCAGCGTGGGCATCCAGTGCAGGCCAAGCGGCTCCAGATCCTTGGCCGTGATCACCGCCAGCACGCCCGGAATGGCCAGCGCGGCCTCGGCGTTGATCGACGCCACCCGCGCATGGGCATAGGGGGAACGCACAAAGTCGCCCACCAGCATACCGTCCAGCTTGATGTCGTCCACATAGTTGCCGCGCCCCTGGGTAAAGCGCACATCCTCGACCCGCTTGCGCGAGCAGCCCATGCCTTTCAGCTTGGCGCTGCGGTCCTCGGGGGATTGAACCTCGTCTTTCATTCCGCGGCCTCCTTGACAGCGTTCAGTTGCGCCGCCGAGGCAAGGATCGCCTTGACGATATTCTGGTAGCCGGTGCAGCGGCACAGGTTCCCCGCCATGCCGAAGCGGACTTCCTCTTCGGTGGGGTTCGGGTTTTCCTGCAGCAGACGGTGCGCGCGGGTGATCATGCCCGGCGTACAGAACCCGCACTGAAGGCCGTGGTGCTCGCGGAACATCTCTTGAATGACCCCGAGCGAGCCATCGGCATTCACCAGACCTTCGACGGTTGTGATGTCCGACCCGTTGGCCTGCGCCACAAAGACGGTGCAGGATTTCACCGACTTGCCGTTCAGGTCCACGGTGCAGGCGCCGCAATGGCTGGTTTCACAGCCGATATGGGGGCCGGTGATTTTCAGGTTCTCGCGCAGAAAGTGGATCAGCAGGGTGCGCGGTTCGGCCAGCCCTTCGACCTCTTCGCCGTTGACGGTCAGTTTGACGTGCATCTTGTTGCTCATGGTGACGCTCCTCAGGACTTGCGCGACAGGGCGCTGTCGATGGCGCGGCGCAGGATCACGGCCGCAACGTGGCGTTTAAAGGGGATGGGCCCGCGCATATCCTCTTGCGGATCGATCGAGGCCAGCATCGCCGCGACACAGCCGTCGATGTCCCCGTTGGCAAGGGCTTCGCTGGCCTCGGCGGAATAAACGGGGGTGTCCGACAGGTTGGTCATGGCCACCGATGCGGTGCCGTTGCCGATCAGCACAGCGGCGGCGGCGGTGGCATAGTCCCCGATCTTTCGCTTCTGTTTGACATAGGCTTGGCCGGTCCCTGCAGCGGGCACCGGAATGGTGATGCGGGTCAGAATCTCGTCATCGCTGCGCGAGGTAAAATAGGCCGCCTGATAGAAATCCCGCGCGGGCACATCGCGGGTGCCATCGGGACCAAACAGGGTAAAGGTCGCATCCAGACACTGCATCAAGCCGGGCATATCGTTCCCCGGATCGCCGTTCGCCACGTTCCCGCCAATGGTGCCCACATAACGCACCTGCGGGTCCGCAATCTGCAGCGCCGCCTCGCGGATCACGGGGATCGCTTTGGCCAGCCCTTCGTGGGTGATCAGCTCGTGCTGGGTGACCATCGCCCCAAGGGTCACCGTGCTGGCCCCCAGTTCGATGCCCTTCAGCTCTCCGATGTCCTGAAGGTCGATCACATGGGCCAGTTCGGCCATGCGCAGCTTCATCATGGGGATCAGGCTGTGACCGCCCGCGACCACGCGCGCTTCGTCCCCGTGCTCTAGTAGAATGCCGATCGCCGACGACAGATCGGCGGGCCGATGGTACTCGAACCCTGCTGGTATCATGCTTCTCTCCTCCCTTCGGCAAAGATGCCGTTCCTCGAAGTCGGAGGTTAGAATGCGCCGCCAAGCCGCCAATCAGCGCCTAGCGAATGTCGTTGTTTTCTTCATGAAATACGGGGGCGCTGCACGAAATGCGAAAGGCGCGCACGAAATGCGCCTTCACATCCCCAAGAGTTCGCGAACCTCTTGCAGGCGCGATCGGGCGACAGGAACCATGGTCAGGGACTCGGTGTCGCGGAACAGGCAAAAGCCGGTGTCCTTTGTCCGCTGGAAGTCCGCCACGAACGCCGGATTGACCAGCCAAGATCGGTGAACGCGCAAGAACCCCAAGGGTTCCAGCCGCCGGTCGGCGTCGGAAATGGACCACGAGCAGAAGATCTTGTCGGGCCCGCGATAGACCACGGTATAGTGTCCCTCGGCGCGGATGGCGGCGATGTCCGCGGACTCCGCATACTGGGTGCGCCCCTCGCGGTCATAGGGCACGCGGACCGAGGCCACGGGCGCAGCAGTCGGCGCCTCTGGGGCGTCCACCACCAAGGGCATCTCGGGCAGCGCAATCTCTTGCTCTTGCGGCAAGGGGACAAAGAACGACACCCCGCTCAGCAAAGACACCCCGCTGATCACAAAGGACGACACCGCCACCATCATCGCCAGTGTCGCGTTGCTCAGGGCGGGTCCCGTGGTCACGGACACATCATCCAGATAGAAATCCGTCCCCAGCATTGCGATGAAATGCATCGACACGACGGCGACCGCAAAACACAGGGTCCCCAGCAGGATGTTCCCCCGCGTCCGCGCGCCATACCCCACCCAGATCGCCAGATTGGACAACAAGAGCGAGGCCACCAGCGCCACCACCACGCCCATCGGGCGGAACACCGGTCCGCAAATCTCCATCCCGGACATGCCGACATAATGCATGGCGGCGATCCCCGCCCCCATGATCACCCCCGCGATGGTCATGGTCACTGGCGTGCGGCGCGGGAAATGCAGCACCAGCAGCGCCAATCCCACCATCAGGATCGCCACCAGCACCGACACCAGCGTCGTCAGCCCGTCATAGTAAAACGCCACCGGCAGCTGCAGCCCCAGCATCGCCACAAAGTGCATGGACCAGATGCCGCCCCCCAGCACAAAGGCCGCCACCGCCACCAGAAACTTCCTGCGGCCCACATCCAATCTGGATGCCCCCCGCAACAAGGACATGCCGCTGAAGCCTGCAAATAGCGCAATCGCGAACGCCGCCGCGACCATCCATAGATCGTGAGTGAATGCTAGCAATCGGTTTTCCTCGCTCCCCGAAGGGAACACTAGCACAGAACCCAACTCCCGCAACGGGCCCGCAAACCCGCTGACACAAAACGCAAAAATCCGCGAATCCCTCGGGGGGTTCACGGGCGCTCTAACTTCATCTTGGGAAAAATACCCTCTCGCCGGAGGCGCTGAGGGATTTGCCGCGCAAATCCCTCAAACCGGATCAGGCCGACAGACGGGCCTTCACAGCGGGACCAGCCAGACCGAAGTCCATCTGACCCATGTATTTCTCTTTGAGCAGGCCCATGACCTTGCCCATGTCGCGGATCGAGGTGGCCGCGCTCTCGACAATGGCAGCGTCGATGGCAGCACTGGTTTCTTCCTCGTCCAGCTGACGGGGCAGAAATTCTTCGATGATCGCGATTTCGGCCTCTTCGGCCTGAGCCAGATCCAGACGCCCGCCTTCTTCGTAGGTCTTGGCGCTTTCCTGACGCTGTTTCACCATCTTGGCCAGAATCGCCTGTACTTCGCCTTCGGACAGCTCGGTTTCCTCGCCATCGACACGCAGTGCGATTTCACGGTCCTTGATTGCGGCATTGATCAGTCGCAGCGTCGACAGGCGCGCTGCATCTTTTGCCTTCATGGCTTCCTTGAGGGCGGAGCCAATCCGATTTCGCAATTCCATTAGATACATCCCATCCCAGGGTTCTGCACAAGTGCATGCCTATACTTGCCGCACCGCGAAATGTCTACACTGTCTGTTAGCGCTGTGCATAGCGCCCAAATTGACGCCATTGTGCTTGACCCTACCTTCCTGCGGGCCTATGTCTCGCCCGATTTGTCCCCAAGGAGAGAGCCGATGCCCAGCAGCGCACATGCCCCTGCCCGCCCGACCGCCTGTCTGGCCCTTGCAGACGGGACCATTTTCTATGGCAAAGGCTTCGGCGCGACCGGAGTGACCGAAGCAGAACTGTGCTTCAACACTGCCATGACCGGTTATCAGGAAATCATGACTGACCCCTCCTATGCGGGCCAGATCGTGACCTTTACCTTCCCCCATATCGGGAACACCGGCGCCACCCCCGAGGACGACGAAACCGGTGATCCGGTTGCCGCGGGTATGGTTGTAAAATGGGACCCGACCGAACCCAGCAACTGGCGTTCCGTTGAAACCCTGACCGAGTGGCTGTCCAAGCGTGGTCGCATCGCGATCGGTGGCATCGACACCCGTCGCCTGACCCGCGCGATCCGCCAGCAAGGCGCGCCCCACGTTGCTCTGGCCCACGATCCCGAAGGCAACTTCGACATTGAAGCTCTGGTCGCCAAAGCTCGTGCGTTCAAAGGCCTCGTTGGCCTTGATCTGGCCAAAGACGTGACCTGCGCGCAGTCCTACCGCTGGGACGAGATGCGTTGGGCATGGCCCGAAGGCTACGCCAAGCAAGAGGCCCCCAAGCACAAGGTTGTCGCGGTCGATTTCGGCGCCAAGCGCAACATCCTGCGCTGCCTTGCCTCCGCTGGCTGTGACGTGACCGTCCTGCCCGCCACCGCAACCGGCGAAGAAATCCTGGCTCACAACCCCGATGGCGTCTTCCTGTCGAACGGCCCCGGCGATCCGGCAGCAACCGGCGAATACGCCGTGCCCGCGATTAAAAAGGTGCTCGAGGCTGACCTGCCCGTCTTTGGTATCTGCCTAGGCCACCAGATGCTGGCTCTGGCCCTTGGTGCCAAGACCATCAAGATGAACCACGGCCACCACGGCGCGAACCACCCCGTCAAAGAGGTCAAGACCGGCAAGGTCGAGATCACTTCGATGAACCACGGCTTCACCGTTGACACCCAGACCCTGCCCGAGGGCGTGGTCGAAAGCCACGTGTCGCTGTTCGACGGCTCGAACTGCGGTATCGAGATGGTCGGTCGCCCTGTTTTCAGCGTTCAGCACCACCCCGAAGCCAGCCCCGGCCCGCAGGACAGCTTCTACCTGTTCGAGCGTTTCGCCGAAGCCATGGACGCGCGTAAGGCCTGAAAATTAAGGCCCCATTAACGCGAAATTAAGAAAATCAGAGGATGCTCTTCTCACTTGGTGAGGAGAGCATTTTCATGTTCGGCAACGGGCACAAGGCGACAGTCGATACGGCACCGCCTGCGGGCGGGTTAAACGGGCCCACCGGCCCTGCCCTGACCAGCGACGCCCCGTTAACCATAGATCCCGATCGGACGGACTGGCTTTTGCCGCAGGACTGGGTGCGTTTCGGCGCGGTTCCGGTTCAGGGCGGGCTGATCGCCCTGTCCGACCCCGAAATGATCACCCGTCTCGCCGTTGCCCTGACGGGCAAGCGTGGTTGGCGCGCCATTCTGGCCGTCCCCACCGCGATCGAAGCCCTGCATCACCAGCACTTTGGCGCCGCTCTGGCACGGCGCGCCGAAACCCGCGTGCCCCTGTGGCTCAGTTCCCGCGGGTTTGGACAGCGCATTTCCCGCGACCGTCTGCAAATGCCATTGCTGACGCTGTCGGGGATCATGTTCTCGGTCGCAGCCCCGTCCAAGGCTGCCGTTGCCCTGACCGCTTGGTGCATTTTCACCTTGCTCTGCGTGACCTTGCTGAAGCTGTCCTGCGTCACCGCCTCATTGATTTCACGCCGGAAAACCGTCCAGCCCACGCCCTTGGCCGAGGACGAGCTGCCGATCCTGTCGATCATGGTCCCCCTTCACCGCGAGGCGCAGATCGCCGAACGTCTGGTCCGGCGGATGACGCGCCTCGATTACCCCGCAGACAAGCGCGACATTCTGTTTGTGACCGAAGAAAACGACACCAAAACCCGAGAGGCGTTGGACCGCGCCCAGCCCCTGCCCGAGGGGTTCCGGATTATCGTCGTCCCCGATGGCCACCCGAAAACCAAACCCCGCGCCTTGAACTATGCGCTGGATTTCTGTCGGGGCAGCATCGTCGGGGTCTACGACGCCGAGGACGCCCCCGAAGCCGACCAGCTGCGCAAGGTCGCCGCCGCCTTTGCCGCTGCCCCGCCCGAAGTGGTCTGCCTGCAAGGACGGCTTGATTACTACAACCCCCGCGACAACTGGCTATCCCGTTGTTTTACAACAGAATACGCCGCTTGGTTCCGTCTGATCCTGCCCGGCCTGTCGGCCCTACGATTGGCGGTCCCCTTGGGGGGTACAACCCTGTTCGTCCGCCGCCACGCGCTAGAGGAATTGGGCGCGTGGGACGCCCACAACGTGACCGAGGATGCCGATCTGGGTATCCGTCTGGCCCGCCGCGGTTGGCGCACCGAACTGATCCCCACCACCACGATGGAAGAGGCCAACTGCCGCACGTGGCCGTGGATCAAGCAGCGTTCCCGCTGGATCAAGGGCTACATGGTCACCTATCTGGTCCACATGCGGAACCCGTTCCGGCTGGTGCGCGAATTGGGCCTCTGGCAGTTCATCGGATTTCAGGTGTTCTTCGTCGCCTCGATCAGCCAGTTCCTACTGGCCCCCCTGATCTGGAGCTTCTGGCTCTTGCCCTTTGGGGTGAACCATCCGGTGATCGGCATTTTGGGGCACGAAGGGACCATTGCCCTGATCGTCCTGTTCCTAACCTGCGAGGTTGTGAACCTGCTGACCAGTTTTGTCGCGCTGACGGGGCAGCATTTGCGGCATCTGGTGCCTTGGGCGATCTTTATGCCGCTCTATTTCCCGCTCGCGACGCCTGCCGCGTTCAAGGCGGCCTACGAGCTGGCCTTGCGCCCGTTCTACTGGGACAAGACCGCTCATGGCATATCCGGGTCCGAGGATTAGGCTTTCTTCTCGGCCGCTGCCGCGTCAGCCTTCAGACGGGTGACAAACGCCTTGGAAATATGGGACTTTAGCGCCGCATAGGCCGCGTCCCCATCCCCTGCGGCAATCGCGTCCACGATCTGGTCATGCTCTTTGATCGCGGTTTCCGAACGCCCCTCGGCGGCCAGCGACGTGGTCGCCATCAGGGCCATGGTCCGGTAGACCAGATCAAGCTGCTGGAACAGATAGCGGTTGTGCGAGGCCAGATGCACCTGACGGTGGAACCGGCGGTTCGCACGGGACAAGGCCGCAGGATTACCGATCAGGGCGCGGTCAGCCTCGACCATATCGCGCAGGACGTTGATTTCCTCTTCGGTGGCGTGACGGGCGGCCAGACGGGCGGCCAAGGCCTCCAGCTCCGACCGAACCACATATAGTTCGGCCAACTGGTTGTGATCCAGTGAGGCCACGATCATCGAACGCCCGTCGCGGGTCAGCAGGGACTGGGTCTCAAGACGCTGCAACGCCTCGCGGATGGGGGTGCGGGACACGCCGAACCGTTCGGCCAGTTCGCTTTCCACCAGACGATCGCCGGGCCGGTAAATGCCCGTGTCGATGGCATCCAGAATCAGCGTATAGGCGTCCTTGTTCTGGGTCTTGTCCTCAGGCACGTGCAGCCTCCCTTACAGGTCTTTGCGCCACGTTAAGCTGGCACTCTATCGGGGATCAACCCGTTGTGTTCTAGTGCTTATGGGCAAAGTGCCCCAGTTGGGCTAGGACAAAACCATGCCACGTCAGAATTTCAGTCATATCGATACGTGGGTGTTCGATCTGGACAACACCCTGTACCCGCCCCGCTTTCGCCTGTTCGACCAGATCGAGAAGCGGATGGTCGATTGGGTCATGGGGACGCTTGGCGTATCCAAGGCCGAAGCCGACCGCCTGCGCAGCACCTATTGGGCGCTGCACGGGACCACGCTGGCCGGCCTAATGGCCGAACATAATATCGAGCCGGACCCCTTTCTGGAGCATGTGCACGACATCGACTTTACGGTGCTGGAACCGGACGCCGCGCTGGCCGGTCACATCCGCGACCTGCCCGGCCGCAAGATCGTTTATACCAACGGCTCTGCCCCCTATGCCGAACAAGTGCTACAGGCGCGCGGGCTGTCAGGCCTGTTCGACGCTGTCTACGGGATCGAGCACGCCAATTACCGTCCGAAACCCGAAGCTGCGGCCTTTGACGCGGTGTTCAAACGGGACAACCTGCGCCCCGAAACCGCTGCCATGTTCGAGGATGACCAGCGCAATCTGGCCGTTCCCCATGCCATCGGGATGCGCACCATCCATGTGGCCCCCGAGGCCCATACCGCCGACCACATCCACCACCACACCGTTGATCTGACAGACTTTTTGTCGCAGATCAAATAGCCGCACTGCGTCAAAGATGCCCATCGCGCATCTCTTTTGGAAAACCTAACTAGGGGCCGAACCATTAACCGAAGGACCCCTCCTTATGACTGATATCACCAGCACCCCCTCGCAGCCCGGCTCTGTCATGCGCTTGATTCTGTCGGTTCCGGTGATCGGCTGGATCGCCAAGGACCTGCTGCACGGGGACAAGGACAACATCTGGTACCTGCTGGTCGCGATCCTCAGCCTGTGGGCGGCGGCTGTGATGACCTGGGGCGTGCCCGCGCTGTACCTGCCCGCGGTCTGCTTTGTGCCCGTGATGTTCGTGATCCTGCTCTTCATCACGCGCGGATAAACTGTCGCTTGGACCTTCGGGCGGAAACGCCCTATGTCATGGGCCAAGGAGAGATCCCATGACGACATTCCAAAGCTATGACATCATCGTATCCGGAGGCGGCGTTGCCGGCCTGAGCGCCGCGGCGGCCTTCGGATCAGCGGGCTTCACCGTTCTATGCGTGGACCCTCAGCCCCCCGTCACTGAACGCGATGCCGAAGGGTCCGACCTGCGGACCACGGCGATCCTGCAACCCGGCCGCCTGCTGCTAGAGGAAGCCGGTCTGTGGGCGCGTCTGGATGCCGAAGCGATGCCCTTGGACATCATGCGGATCATCGACGCGGGCGGCGAAGTGGCCGAGCCCCGCGTGACCAAGGATTTCGTCGCCTCCGAGATTTCCGATCAGCCCTTCGGGTGGAACCTGCCCAACTGGCTCTTGCGCCGCGAACTGGTCGCGCATTTGCAGGGGATGGAAACCGTGACCTTCCGCCCAGGCGTCGGCACCGCTGGCGTTCTGGCCCGCACCGACCACGCCCGCGTGCGCCTGAGCGATGGCACCGTGGCCCAGTGCCGCCTGCTGGTCGCTGCCGATGGCCGCAACTCGCCCGTGCGCAAGGCCCTGAATATCCCCGTTAAAACCCGCACCTACGGGCAAAAGGCGCTGGCCTTTGCGGTCACACACCCCCTGCCGCACGAGAATGTCTCGACCGAGATTCACCGCACCGGCGGGCCGTTCACCTTGGTGCCCCTGCCCGACTATCAGGGTCGTCCCAGCTCTGCGGTTGTTTGGATGGAAGATGGCCCCGAGGCGATGCGCCTGATGGCCCTGCCCGAAGCCGAGTTCGAAGCGGCGATGAACGAACGGTCCTGTCAGATTCTTGGCCCGCTGACGCTGGCCTCGCGCCGGACCGTGTGGCCGATCATCAGCCAGTGGGTCGATACCATGTACGGCGCTCGCACCGCGCTGGTGGCCGAGGCCGCCCACGTCGTGCCCCCCATCGGCGCCCAAGGTCTGAACATGTCGCTGGCCGATCAGCGCTGCCTGCTGGATTTGGCCAAGGCCGACCCCGCCAACATCGGCGCACCCGAGATGCTGCAACGCTATCACCGCCGCCGCCACCCAGAGGTGCTGGCCCGCGTCACCGGCATCGATCTGCTAAACCGCACATCGCAGTTGTCGGCCCAGCCCCTGCGCGACCTGCGCGCGGCGGGACTGAACGCGCTCTATTCTCTGGCGCCCGTGCGTAAGACGCTGATGCAATTGGGGCTCGGCATGCGCTAAGCCCCCAGCGCGGCGCCTTTACAGCGCCGCGTCCAGTGCCCGTGTCAGACGCGCAATCGTCGCGGGCACATCATACAGCTTGTCCAGACCGAACAGCCCCAGACGGAAGGTCGAGAACCCCTGCGGCTCGTCACACTGCAGCGGCACACCTGCCGCAATCTGGGTACCATTGGCGGCAAATGCCCGGCCCGACTGGACCTCGGGGTTGTCCGTATAGCTGACCACCACACCCGGCGCGCCAAAGCCCTCTGCCGCGACGGATTTGATCCCCCGCTTGGCCAGCAACTCGCGCACACCATTCCCCAGCGCCCACTGCGCCTCGCGCAGACGCTCGAAGCCATAGGCTCGGGTTTCGGCCATGGTATCCCGGAACGCCCGCAGCGAATCCGTCGGCATCGTCGCGTGATAGGCATGGCCACCGTTTTCGTAGGCCTGCATGATCTGGAACCACTTCTTCAGGTCCACGGCAAAGCTGTCGGACTGGGTCGCCTCAAGCCGCTTGATCGCCCGCTCTCCCAGCATGACCAGACCGGCAGACGGGGTCGAGGACCACCCCTTTTGCGGGGCCGAGATCAGCACATCTACACCGGTGGCCTTCATATCCACCCAGATGCAGCCACTGGCGATGCAGTCCAGCACCATCAGGGCACCAACCTCATGGGCGGCCTCCGCCAGAGCGGTGATATAGCTGTCCGGCAGGATCACCCCTGCCGAAGTTTCCACATGGGGCGCAAACACCACATCAGGCTTTTCCTCACGGATTTTAGCGACCACCTCGTCGATCGGCGCGGGGGCAAAGGGCGCGGTGGGCTCGTTCCCCTGCTGGCGGGCCTTCATCACCGTGGTCTCGGCGGCCAAAGCGCCCGCATCAATGATCTGGCTCCAACGGAACGAGAACCATCCGTTGCGCACCACCAGAACCTTGGCGCCCTTGGCGAACTGTCGGGCCACAGCCTCCATCCCGTAGGTGCCGCCACCGGGCACGATCGCCACGCCATCGGCCTTGTAAGCCTCTTTGAGCAAGGACGAAATGTCCCGCATAACCGCCTGAAAGGTCGCTGACATATGGTTCAGGGACCGGTCGGTGAACACCACCGAGAATTCGTCCAGACCGGTCGGATCAACGTTATCAAGCAAAGCCACGGCTCTCTCCTTCTACTTCCATTGCCCAAAGGAGTAACCAGCCCCACGCCCTGTGGCGAGGAATACTTTGGCATGCAGTTCGGCCCTTGCCGGAATGCAAGGCGTGTGGCGGCCCACAGGACAATGGGTATTTGGGCCAAGATGAAGACCAACCTGCGCCTTCTTCTTTGCCCAAATACTCAAAATTCAGGTCTATCCCCCAAGCGGCCCCGGCAGTCGTTCCTCGCTCAGCAGGACGTTGGCTTCGACATCACCGACCCCGGGCAAGGCCATGATCCGCCTACGAAGAACACGCTCGAAGTCACTGATATCACGGGCAACAATGCGCAAACGGTAGTCGTAGACGCCCAAAATATGCTCGACAGTTTGGACTTCGGGGATGGCGGTTACGGCGCGCTCGAAATCCTCTAGGCTGACGCGGCCTTTGGTGGCCAACTTGACGCCGAGAAAGACGGTCACGCCAAAGCCCAGCGCCTCGTGGTCCAGCACGAGGCGGCGGTGAGAGAACGCCCCTTCGGTCCAGAGGCGCTTGATGCGGCGCCATGCCGCCGGTTGGGACAGGCCGAACCGGCGCCCCAAGGCCCCTGCGCTGAGGGTCGCGTCCTGGGACAGGGCGTGCAGGATTTTGAAGTCCAGCTCATCAAGGTCGATCATATGGGCAGGGTCCCTTTGCTCTGGATGCGGGCGACGTGCATCAGGGCTTCGATGTCCACGATATGCGGCAGGGTCAGGATACGGTCGCGGTAGAGCTGCTGGTAATGGGGCATGTCCCGCGCGATCAACGACAGGCGCAGGTCCACGCGGCCAAGGAAACTCTGGATTTCCAGCACCTCGGGGACGTGCCGGGCAGCGGCGCTGAATTCGTCAAAGGCAAGCGGCACGGTTTTGTCCAGAACGATGCGCAAGGACACCTCGACCTCATAGCCCAAGGCGCGCCAGTCGATCACGGCCTCGACGCCCTTGATGACCCCTGTGCTGCGCATTTTTTCAAGCCTGCGCCAGCAGGCACCGGTGCTGACCCCCGCTCTTTCTGCAAGGTCCGCCGTCGAAATGGACGGGTCTGCCTGAAAAAGGCGCAAAATGCGTCTGTCCGTGTCATCAAGCATGAATTACTCGCTTATCCCGAAATATGACGAATAGTTTTTTCACCATATCGCAAAATTAGCGCGAAATTAAAAGCGCATTCACAAATCTTTCATGCGATAAGGTCGCCAACGAACACCTTAGCGAGGAGAATTCCGATGCGCGTTTACTACGACCGCGATTGCGACGTTAACCTGATCAAAGAAAAGAAAGTGGCGATTCTGGGCTACGGCAGCCAGGGCCACGCACACGCGCTGAACCTGCGCGACTCGGGCGCCAAGAACGTTGCTATCGCTCTGCGCGAAGGCTCGCCCTCGGCCAAGAAATGTGAAGCCGAAGGCCTGCAGGTCATGGGTATCGCCGAAGCGGCAGCATGGTGCGATGTCATCATGTTCACCATGCCCGACGAACTTCAGGCAGAGACCTACAAGAAATACGTGAAAGACAACCTGAAGCCCGGCGCAGCGATCGCATTCGCTCACGGTCTGAACGTGCACTTCGGCCTGATCGAAGCGCCCGAAGGCGTTGACGTCATCATGATGGCACCCAAGGGCCCCGGCCACACCGTGCGCGGCGAATACACCAAAGGCGGCGGCGTGCCCTGCCTCGTTGCTGTACACCAGGACGCAACCGGCAAAGCGCTGGAAATCGGTCTGTCGTACTGCTCGGCCATCGGTGGCGGCCGCTCGGGCATCATCGAAACCAACTTCCGCGAAGAGTGCGAAACCGACCTGTTCGGCGAGCAGGCTGTTCTGTGCGGCGGTCTGGTTGAGCTGATCCGTTGCGGCTTCGAGACCCTGGTCGAAGCTGGCTACGCGCCCGAAATGGCGTACTTTGAGTGTCTGCACGAAGTGAAGCTGATCGTCGACCTGATCTACGAAGGCGGCATCGCGAACATGGACTACTCGATCTCGAACACCGCAGAGTACGGCCAGTATGTCACCGGCCCGCGCATCCTGCCCTACGAGCAGACCAAAGCGGCGATGAAAGCTGTTCTGACCGACATTCAGCAGGGCAAGTTCGTTCGCGACTTCATGCTGGAAAACGCTGTTGGCCAGCCCACCCTGAAAGCATCGCGCCGTGCAAACGACGAGCACCTGATCGAAGCGACCGGTGCGAAACTGCGCGAAATGATGCCCTGGATCTCGGCCGGCAAGATGGTCGACAAGTCGAAGAACTAATTCGGCAACGGCGGTTTTTCCGCTGGCCGGTGGCCGTTGACAAGGCGGCCACCACCTCATCTAAAGGCTCCGATCCGCGTGGTCGGAGCCTTTTTCATTTGCAGGTCGCGAAATGCCCGAAGTCACCCTGAAAAGCTGGATCATGGTGCTGACCCTTGGTTGCGTCTGGGGGGCCAGTTTTCTGGGGATCGAAGTCGCGCTGCGCGGGATCACCCCGTTCTGGCTGGCCGAGGCGCGGCTGTTCTTTGCGGCGCTTTTGCTGACCGGCGTGTGGTGGGCCCTTGGCGGGCGGATCAATGCAGCCGATGACGGGCGGAACCGCTGGCCCTATCTGGTGGTGGTGGGGCTGTTCAGTTCGGTCGTGCCGTTTTTCCTGCTAAGCTGGGGTCAGACCCATGTGACCTCTGCCACCGCGGGCGTGTCCATGGCGGGCGTGCCGCTGCTGGTCATGCCGTTGGCGCATTTCTTTTCCGTGGGCGAGCGCGTGACCCCGATGAAGCTGCTGGGCCTTGTGATCGGGTTCTGCGGGGTACTCGTGCTGCTGGGGGACGGGCTGATGCAAAGCAGCGGCTCGGCGATGGAGGGTTGGGGACGTCTGGCCTGTCTGTCCGCCGCCGGGTGCTATGCGATCAGTTCGGTCACTACGCGCAACTGCCCGCCTATTGATCCCTATGCGATGTCGGCGGTGGTGATGATCATCGCGGCCGGAGTGGGCCTGCCGATGGCGTGGGCTGTCGAGGGGCCGCCGCCCCTACCCGACCATCAGACCATCGCGGTTCTGTGCGGCTTGGGTCTGGTGCAGACGGCCGGTGCAAACCTGCTGCGCATTCTGGTGATCCGGAGCGCTGGCTCGACCTTCATGTCCCTGACCAACTATCAGGTGCCGTTCTGGTCGATGATCTTTGGCGCTGTCGTGCTGGGAGAGGCGCTGCCTGCAGGGCTGCTTGTTGCCTTGGGGCTGATCCTGACCGGCATGGCCCTGAGCCAGTGGAGCCATTTGAAGCGGCTGTTTGGCCAAGCATAAACGGCACGCGTTGGGGACCGGCGCGCCGTTTGAGTATTTTTTGGCAAAAAGAAGTCTTAGGCGCGGCTGGCGGTTTCGACCTCGGCCACGATGGAATCGACGACTTTTTCCAAGAGGATCGGGTCTTCGCATTCGGCCATGACACGGATCAACGGCTCGGTGCCCGATTTGCGGATCAGAAGGCGGCCTTGGCCCTTGAGGTCCGATTCGGCGGCGGCGATCGCCTGTTGAACAGCCAGCGTTTCCAGCGGGGTCTGGCCTGCGCTGTAGCGGACGTTTTTCAGGAGTTGCGGCACCGCTTCGAAGCTGGTGGCAAGCTCGCTGGCCTTTTTGCCGGTCAGGACCATTTCCGCGAGGAACTGGAGCCCCGCCAACAGGCCGTCGCCGGTGGTGGCGTAGTCGGTCATCACGATGTGGCCCGACTGTTCGCCGCCAAGGTTGAAGCCGTTTTTGCGCATTTCCTCGACCACGTAGCGGTCGCCGACTTTGGTGCGCTTCAGGTCCACGCCGCGGGCGGCGAGGAACCGTTCGAGCCCAAGGTTCGACATGACGGTCGCGACAAGGGCGTTGCCCTTGAGGCGCTGCTCTTCGGCCCAGCGGGCGGCGATCAGCGCCATGAGCTGGTCACCGTCAGCGATCTGACCCTTTTCGTCGATGATCATGATGCGGTCAGCGTCACCGTCCAGACAGATGCCAATATCGGCACCGTGTTCCAGCACCGCTTTGGCGGCGGTTTCGGGGTGGGTCGAGCCGCAGTTCAGGTTGATGTTCTTACCATCGGGGTTCGTGCCGATCTTGATCACGTCGGCGCCGAGTTCCCACAGGGCTTCGGGCGCGGCGCGATAGGCAGCACCATTCGCGCAGTCGATCACGACCTTCAGGCCATCAAGGCGCTTGCCATGGGGGAAGGTGGATTTGAGGCGCTCGATATAGCGGAAGCGGCCGTCGTCGATGCGAGTGGCGCGGCCGATGTTCTCAGCCTTGGCGGGCTGGATGTCGCCCATCACCATGGCTTCGATTTCTGCCTCGGCCTCGTCCGACAGCTTGAACCCGTCAGGTCCAAAGAACTTGATGCCGTTGTCGTGGTGCGGGTTGTGGCTGGCCGAGATCATAACGCCCACATCCGCCCGCATGGAGGTGGTCAACAGACCCACGGCGGGGGTCGGAACCGGACCCAGCAGCAGCACGTTCATCCCAGTCGAGGTAAAGCCCGCGGTCAGCGCGTTTTCGAACATATAGCCCGAGAGGCGGGTGTCCTTGCCGATCACCACGCGGTGGGCGGTGCCTGCGTCGCGGCGGAAGTACCGGCCAGCCGCTGCACCAATACGCAGCGCCATATCTGCGGTCATGGGATAGATGTTCGCCTTGCCGCGAACGCCATCGGTTCCAAAAAGCTGTCTGACCATAGTTTATTCTCCAGTCACGGCCCGGAATAATGTGAGGGCCTGCCGTGTTTCTTTAACATCGTGAACACGAAGGATTTGTGCACCTTGGGCCACGCCCGCCAATGCCACAGCGACCGAGCCGGGCATGCGGGCCTGCGCCTGCGGTTCATTCGCCAGCGTCCCGATAAAGCGTTTGCGGGACACCCCCAGCAAAATCGGGCAGCCCAAGGAATGCAGGATCGAAAGGCGCTGCAGCAGCGCCAGATTATGCTCCAGCGTTTTGCCAAAGCCGATACCGGGGTCCACCATGATGCGGTCCAGCGGGATGCCTGCGGCCATCGCGGCCTGAACCCGTTCCTGCAGGAAGTCATAGACGTCCAGCACCACATCGTCATAGCGCGGTGCGTCCTGCATGGTTTGCGGGTCGCCTCGGGCATGCATCAGGCAGATGGGGGCCTGCGCTGCGGCAGTCACATCGCCAATGGCCGGATCATAGATCATGGCGGCGACGTCGTTCACCAGATCGGCACCTGCCTCGAGCGCGGCCTTGGCCACCACGGATTTGCGGGTGTCGATCGAGATGGGAATGGCGCTCTCGGCGCGGATCGCCTGAATGACGGGGGCCGTGCGGCGGGTTTCCTCGGCCAAGTCCACGTCAGCGGCGCCCGGGCGGGTGGATTCGCCCCCCACGTCCAGCATATCGGCGCCGTCTGCGATCATCTGGCGCGCATGGGTCAGCGCGCGGTCCGCGTCGGAAAACTGCCCGCCATCGGAAAAGCTGTCGGGCGTGGTGTTCAGGATGCCCATGATCGTCGGGCGCGTCATGTCCAGACGGGCCATCGCGGGGCGCGGGGTGACCAGCGTTTGCATGGCGTCCTGCGGCATGGAGCTGGCAGGAATGACCTCTGGCGCGGCCCCGCGGCGCAGGACCTCGACATGGGTGAACCACGTCCAGCCCCCGCCAAGCGTCAGAGCGCCTTCGGGACGGGCCGGACCGGATTGCAAAAGTGGGCGAAAATAATCACGCATGGTGCGTGGATGCTGGATCAGCCGACGTTTGACAAGAGCAGAGATTCCTCCACCCGATGTTGGCGTTCCTCGACCTTGCCGCCCTGCCCCGCGATTTCATCGCTGCTGACGACGATGATCTCGGCCGCGTCCATCTCGGCGGCGAACCAGCGGGTCAGGCCAAGGGTGTCGCGCACGGCCACATGGGGGCCGTCCACCGCGTCCAGAACGATCTTGGACGGAGCCCAGACGCTGATCTGGCCATGCTTCATGCCCCAGTCCAGCTCGGTGCGGGTGCCGACGACCACACAGCGGCGGTCACGGCCTGCCAGCCCCCAAGCGTTCTGCTCGATCGACAAGAGGTCAATGCGGCGCTGCGCCAGCGGAACAGCGGCCACAGGGCCCGCCACATCGGGCAGACCGACGCACAGGATTGCGGGACGGTCGCCCTTGGCCAGCTGGTCCAGCCACGCGCTCAGGTGGTCAGAGGAGATGGCTTCGTTGGTCAGGTAGATCACACGCGGATCACGGGCGGCATTGTGCGCCACAGTCAGCCCGTGGCCATAGTCCTGACGGTTGCGTACAATCTCGACCCCCAGCGCACCGGGGCCACGATCCAGCTTCTCGATCCGGACAAAGGCGCGCACGGCCTGAGGTTCGGCCAGAATGCGGCTCGCGACGCGGTCGGCCAGAGTTTCCAGAAGGTTCAGACGCTCTTCGGCCAAAGAGTCCGCGATCGCCTCGGTCACGCGGTCATAGGACAGGATGCGGTCCACATCGTCATCGACAACACCGGTGATGGGCTCGACCTCGACCACGACGTTGAAGCACACGCGCTGGGTGGTGCCCCGCTCGGCCTGAAAGGCGCCGATCTCGACCTCGACAATGTGGTCGCGCAGGCTGATCCGATCCAAAGGCCCCGCGATGCCGGGCATCGGGGTGGCTTGGGCGCGTTCGTCGGGGTGGGAAAAGGCCAGCCGTACTTCGTTGGTCATGTCGCTACACTCTTACCGGAATTTTCGGCGACCCTAAGCGCTGGAGCCGGAAAAGCCAACCTTGAGGCGGCACATCGGGGGCCAGCGGCGACAGATAGGGGATTAGCGCTGTGTCAGACGCGAGGTCGGGCTGTAGAACTGGTGTACGCCGATGGTCGCGGTCTTGTGGAACTTGTTGGCCCAGCGGGGGCGCACAGCGTTCGTGTGATAGAAGGTAGCGCCGTTGGTCAGTTTGCGGTCCGCACCGTCCAGCATCAGGCGGGCAACCTTGGCAACGCGCTCGTAGGCTTTGGGTTCGGCGATCACCTCGGCGTAGCCGTCACAGGTGTAGGTGAATTGGCAGGCATAGCGCTTGCCGGTTCCCTGGTTCACGACGCCGCACACCGTGTTCGGGAATTTCTTGCTGTCCACGCGGTTCAGGATAACCTCGGCCACAGCAAACTGGCCTTTGACCGTCTCGCCACGCGCTTCGAAGTACAGCGCCTCTGCGAGGCATTCGAATTCGGAGTTCCCGTTGGCCTTGGGCTGTGTCGCCAGCCACTGCGCCGAGTATGTCACCTCGGTCTTCGGCGGGGAGGCGTTTTGCGCCTCCACAGGCAATCGGGTCAGGCTGCCCAGATGGCTCGAAGAAACTGCAGCCAGAGCTTCCTTTTCTTGACCAAGCAGATCGGTCAGGCGTTCGTTCAAAGTATCAGAAAACGCAACCGCCGGCATAACTGCCGCCAGAACGATAGCTGCTACTTTTAAGATGCCTAATCGCATGCCGTATCCTCGCTGCTGGAACCGTCTAGCGGTCCGGCGGTGTTCGTAAACGACAACGGACCACTATTTCAATACTCACAGAAGAGTCTTAAAAGCATGTAACCTTTTGGTGCGTATGTAAAATCTTTCGCAGGGCAGTGTTTTACAGTTTTTTTACAAACGCTTAGCCGATCCCACGGTCACGCAAAGCGAACTGCGCGGCGGCCAGCCTCGCACCCGGCACACGGAACGGTGAACACGATACATAGTTGAATCCTGCCTTTCGACAGAAGGCAATTGATTCGGGGTTGCCGCCGTGTTCGCCGCAGATGGAAAGCACAATATTTGGGCGCGCCTCTCGTGCGCGGGTTGCCGCCAAGTCGAGCAACTCGCCCACACCTTCAGTGTCCAGCCTATGGAAAGGATCCTCGGGAAAGACGCCTTCTGTTACATAATTTGACATAAATCGGCCCGCATCGTCGCGGGACAGACCATAGGTCATCTGCGTCAGGTCGTTCGTCCCGAAGCTGAAGAAGGCCGCGTGGCTGGCAATGTCCCCTGCCCGCAGACAGGCGCGGGGGGTCTCGACCATCACGCCAAGGCGGTAGGTAAAGTCCCTGCCCGTCTCGTTCCGCACAGCGGCTGCCACGGCATCCACACGGGTTTTGACCAGCTCGACCTCGCGCTTGGCGGAAACCAGCGGGATCATGATCTCTGGCACCACAATCGCGCCCGAGCGGACGGTAGCCACGGTGGCCTCGAAAATGGCGCGAGCCTGCATTTCATAGATTTCAGGGACCGTCACACCCAGACGCACGCCCCGCAGACCGAGCATGGGGTTGTACTCCTCCAGCTCCTCGGCGCGGCGGGTCACGTCGGACAGCGGCAGGTCCAAGGCCTCGGCCAGGTTCAACAGGCCGTTCCGGTCCGAGGGCAGGAATTCGTGCAGCGGCGGATCGAACAGACGGATGCACACCGGCAGACCGGCCATGATCCGGAACAGATCGATAAAGTCAGCCCGCTGCATGGGCAGAATACGCTCCAGCGCGGCGCGGCGGTCCTCTTCGGCATTGGCAAAGATCATCTCGCGCATGGCGGTCAGGCGATCGGCCTCAAAGAACATGTGCTCGGTCCGAGCAAGGCCGATTCCCTGCGCCTTGAAGTTGCGCGCCACCTGCGCGTCGGCGGGCGTATCAGCGTTGGCACGGATCTGGATGTCGCGGAACTCGTCCGCCCAATCCATCAGGGTCTGAAGACCATCATCCAGCGCGGGCTCCAGCATCGCCGGTTCACCTGCCAGAACATCACCGGTCGTCCCGTCGACGGTGATCACGTCCCCCTCGCGGAAAATGCGGTCATCGCGGGTCTGAAGCTGCTTCTTGCGCATACTGAACCGCAGCCCGTCCACGCCCACCACACAAGGCAGACCAAGGCCGCGCCCGATTACCGCCGCGTGGCTGGTCATCCCGCCCCGCTCGGTCACCACGGCCACGGCCGCGTGCATCCCGCGAATATCCTCGGGCTGAGTCTCGCGCCGCACCAGAACGCAAGGCTCCCCCCGCGCGGCACTGGCCTGAGCGTCTGCCGCGCTGAACACGATCTTGCCGGTCGCCGCACCGGGGCTGGCGGCCACACCGCGCGCAATCCGGTCGCGGGGCGCGGTCGGGTCCACCTGACGGTGGAGCAATTCGGACAAGGCACCGGGCGCAATCCGCAGCACGGCCTCTTCGCGGCTAATCACGCCGCTCTCGGCCAGATCCACAGCGATCCGCAGGGCCGCACGGTTGCTGCGCCCCACCCGAACCCCGTCCAGAATGTGCACTTCGCCATTCTCGATGGTGAACTCGATCTGCATTTCCTCGCGCAGGCGGACCCGCATCCGCGCGCCATAATCCTTTAGCATTTCAAAGGCTTCAGGCGCCTGCTCCTGCAGCGATGGCCCGCGGGTGTCTTTCTCAAGATAGATCGCCTCGGCCTGCAAGAGCGCCTCGCGCCCCTGACTCTGGCTCAGATAGCGCCCTTTGACCTTGGGCTCGCCGGTGGACGAATCGATGAACTGGATCACACCGGACCCGCATTCACCTGCCCCCAGACCCAAAGCCATCCGCTGCACGACCAGCCCCAGCCCCGCATCCGCAGGCGCGCCTTTGGCCTGCCGCAAGAGCCGCGCGCTGGTTCCCTCCCACGCACGGGCCATGGACCGCAGAACCTCGGTCAACTGCTGCCCCACGTCCTGAGGGAACGGCTCGTCCGTCTCGTCCTCATAGGCCGCCAGCGCCGCCCCAAGGCCCACAGACCCCTCTTCGGTGATCTCGTCGAACACATCGGGGTCCAGACGCGCCACGTGCACCGCAAAGTTCTTTACAAACCGCAAATACAGCTCGGCCGCAGCCTCGTGCCCGATCTTGTCGGACAGCTCCACATAGGTGGCGTCGTTCATCCCGATGTTCAGAACCGCGCCCGGCCCGCCCCAATCGGGGTCCTCGGACGACGGACGCACACACATCAGCGCGCCTTCCCCGAACGGCTCCAGAATTCGGTCCAGATCGGGCAAACGCCCGCCCGCGATGTCTTTGACAGCCTTGAACGACAACGCCACCGTGTCGGGCACCGGCAGATCCATCCGGACCAGCCGCTGCAAACACTTCGCCCGACCGCCATGGGTGGCCACTGCCACCGGCGCCGAAGGAGTAATCAGGGTGACGTTCTCATCAAAATTCTGCACTGCAGCACCTCATTCGCTGCGCACAGAATAGGCGCTAACTCTCCCCGAGCAAGCGCCTCTTCAGTCTTCTTTGCAAAAATACTCCGGGGGTGTGGGGGCAGTGCCCCCACGCACCTGTCCGCCCCGCGATAGCGGGACTTACAGCTTACCCTTCGATCCGGCCCAGATCGGCTACCTGACCACAAGTCGAGCGGATCTGGCTCAGCAGGTTCAAGCGGTTCCGGCGCACGATCTCGTTGTCGGTGTTCACCTGAACGGCAGTAAAGAAGCCGTCGATCGGCCCGCGCAGCGCCGCCATCTGGCCCATCGCACCGGCGAAATCTTCGGATGCCAAGGCCTCTTTGATCGAACCGCTCGCAGCGGTCAGCGCATCGAACAGGGCCTTTTCCTCGTCCACTTCGGCGAACTTCGGATCGGCACCGAACGAATACTCGACCCCGTCCTTCGCCTCGGCCTGCGCCAGAATGTTGGCGGCGCGCTTGTAACCCTGAACAAGGTTCACACCGTCCTCGGTCCCCAGCACATCGGACAGAGCCCGCACGCGCTTGACCAGCAGGGTCAGATCGTCCGCACCGTCCATCGCCAGACAGGCGTCGATGATGTCGTGACGGATGCCCTGATCCTTCAGGTAAACCTTCAGTCGGTCGTGGAAGAAGGACAGCAGATCGCCCTTGGCCTCGCCTGCCGCAGAAAGGTGATCCAGCAGCGACATGCGCAGATCATTCTCCAGCAGCAGACGGATCACACCCAGTGCCGCGCGGCGCAGGGCGAAGGGGTCTTTGGAGCCAGTGGGCTTCTCGTCGATGGCCCAGAAACCGGTCAGCGTATCCAGCTTGTCCGCCAGCGCGACGGTCACCGACAGAGGCGCGGTGGGCACGTCGTCCGACGGACCGAGGGGCGAGTAATGCTCTTGGCACACGCGCGCCACATCGGCGTCATAGCCCGCTGCTTCGGCATAATAGCGGCCCATAAG
Source organism: Donghicola mangrovi (assembly GCF_013377535.1). Lineage (GTDB taxonomy): Bacteria > Pseudomonadota > Alphaproteobacteria > Rhodobacterales > Rhodobacteraceae > Donghicola > Donghicola mangrovi. Next base: position 41,430 of record NZ_JABCJE010000004.1, read on the forward strand.
CCCCTGAAGTTCGGGGAATTCAAAGACCATCTCGGACTGCAGGTCAGCCTTGGCGATACGGGCAGCGGTTTGCGCGGCCTCAACCTCGGCACCAGCCACGGGGGCCAGTTCTGCGGCCATAGCAACGATGCGTTCGATCCGCTCTTTTTGCGAGCCAAGCTTGTTGTGGAAGGTCACATTGCCCAAGCCATCAACCCACTTGTCGATGCCCGCTTTGGCGGTGCGCAGGTCGTTCTCCCAAAAGAATTTCGCGTCCGACAGACGGGCGGCCAGAACCTTCTGGTTGCCCTTCAGGATGGTCGCGCCGTTATCGCGGGTTTCGATGTTCGCGACGGTGACGAACTTTTCGATCCGGCCGGTTTTCGGGTTCTTAACCGAGAAGAACTTCTGGTGCTCTTTCATCGAGGTCTGCAGAACTTCGGGCGGCAGGTTCAGGAAGTCTGCGCCGATCTCGCCCATCAGGACGACGGGCCATTCGACCAGACCGGCCACTTCGGCCAAGAGACCGCGATCCTCGACCACTTCCATGCCTTGGGCAAAGGCCATGTTGGTCGCGTCGTGCCAAATGCTTTCGGCGCGTTCCTCGGGGTCCAGAATGACCTTGGCCTTCTTCAGCTTGGCAACATAGTCGTCAAAGCTGTTCACCTCGAAGGCATCGCCGCCCATGAAGCGGTGACCACGGGTCGCGCGGCCTGATTTGATGCCGTCGATGTCCAGATCAACGACCTCTGCGCCGTCCTCGCGGGTCAGCAGGCAGATGATCGAGTGCAGCGGACGCACCCAACGCAGGCTGCCCGCGCCCCAGCGCATGGATTTCGGCCAAGGGAAGGTGCGGATGGTGTGTTCCAGAACCTCGGCGATGATCGCGGCGGCCTCGCGGCCGGGGGTCTCGATCATGGCAAAGTAGACCTGACCCTTTTTCTCGTCGCGGATTTCCAGCTGGTCTTTGGTCAGACCAACGCCGCGCAGGAACCCTTCCAGAGCTTTCTCGGGGGCGTCCACACGGGGGCCTTTGCGCTCTTCTTTCAGGGTCGGGGACTGGTCCAGAACGCCCTCGACCGCCAGCACCAGACGGCGCGGGGTCGCAAAGGCTTTGGCGTGGGCATAGGTCAGGCCGGCCTCGACCATGCCGTCGGTCATCTTCTTTTTCAGGTCCTCGGCGGCACGGGCTTGCATGCGCGCGGGGATCTCTTCGGAAAAGAGTTCAATCAGCAGATCGGGCATTATTTCACGCTCTTCGGGGGTTCGGGGCAATCTTCGGGAACGGGATCGCCGTCATAGACGACTTCGCCGCAATGGTTCATCTGGTGCCAGACAAAGCCGCGGCCATCGGGCAGCACGGCCACAACGCGGTCGATGCCATAGATAAAGTCGCGCTGACCGAGAAAGGCCACAGCCTCGCCGGTTTCCAGCGCGTTGCCGATGGCGGTCGCGTCAAAGCAGTCGAACCAGCCGGGACCGACCAGCGGCTCGGCCTTGGGGTAGTCGACATAGGTTTCGGTCATCATCGCCTGCGACATGGGCGTGTGGAAACACGCGCGATAGCGCAGCGGGCTGCTGTCCGCATCAATGGACTTGAAGTCATCATAGAGGATGCCTTCGGGCTGGTTGCTGGCAAAGGTCGTGACCATCACGTCGTCGGTGCCTTTGGCCTCGACAGGTCCGTAATAGGCATAGACCTGCTGGTAATACAGCAATGCGCCTGCCGCCAGCGCCGTAACAGCGATACCACCCACGATCAGTTGTCCGATCCTCATGCGGTTTCAGGCGTGTAGCCGCCCGCCTCGGTCTGGACAAAGGCATCTGCACACATCTTGGCCAGTGCACGGACGCGGCCGATATAGGCCTGACGCTCGGTGACCGAGATCACGCCGCGCGCGTCCAACAGGTTGAAGATGTGGCTGGCCTTGATGGTCTGGTCATAGGCAGGGTGCGCCATGATGATGCGCTTGCCGGTTTTGGGGTCCACGTGGGGCTCTGCCAGAATGCGGGCGCATTCGGCTTCGGCCTCTTCGAAGTGGCGCAGCAAAACCTCGGTGTCCGCGACATCGAAGTTCCAGCGCGAATATTCCTGCTCGGTCTGCTGGAACACGTCACCGTATTTCAGCGGGATCGGGCTGTCGGGATCGCTGTAGGGCATGTCCATCACGTGATCGATGCCCAGAACGTACATGGCCAGACGCTCCAGACCATAGGTCAGCTCGCCGGACACGGGGTGGCAGTCATGGCCGCCGACCTGCTGGAAATAGGTGAACTGCGACACTTCCATGCCGTCACACCAGACTTCCCAACCCAGACCCCAAGCGCCCAAGGTGGGGCTTTCCCAATCATCCTCGACAAAGCGGATGTCGTGCAGGTCCATGTCGATGCCGATCGCCGCCAGCGAGCCCAGATACAGCTCTTGCAGGTTGGCGGGCGACGGTTTGATCAGCACCTGATACTGGTAGTAGTGCTGCAGGCGGTTCGGATTCTCGCCATAGCGGCCATCGGTGGGACGGCGCGAGGGCTGGACATAGGCCGCAGCCCAGGGCTTGGAGCCCAGCGAACGCAGGGTGGTCGCGGGGTGGAACGTACCGGCACCGACCTCCATGTCGTAGGGTTGCAGGACGGCGCATCCCTTGCTGCCCCAGTACGACTGGAGACGAAGGATGATTTCCTGAAAGCTACGGGGTTTTTCAAGCGGTGCAGACATGCTCATTCCTCTAGGGCTCGTGCGCAACACTCTCTAGTCGCGTCGGGCCTCAGGGTCAATTATATGACCGGCATTATTGACCTATGCCCCGAACGCAGATTTGTTGGGGCCAACAGGGCCGCAAGCTGGCTTAACAAAAGACTTTTCAAGGAATCTGTATGAATCGGTATCTTTCGTTGCTGACCACTGTTTCGGTTTTCGCTGCTTCGGCGGCGATTGCCCAAGAGGTTGCCTATATCCAGATCGAAGCCCAGCCCACCCTGAACGAAGCGCAATTCCGCGCACAGGCCTATGCGGGCGCCCTGCCCCAAGTCAGCGGTTATGCTTTGGGATCAGGGTGGTACGCGATTACGTTGGGGCCGTTCGATCGTGATCAGGCGGAACTACTTCGCCGCGAATACCTGCGCAGCGGGCAGATCCCGCGGGACGCTTACATTACCGACGGTCGGGAATATCAGCAGCAGTACTGGCCCGTGGGCGCCGTGACCGCCCCGCTTGCTGAACCTCCGGTTACAGGCGAACCCCCTGCTCCGGTGGTCGAAGTTACCCCGCTGGACGAACCGCCCGTGGTCGACACCGCCAGCCCCGAACCGGTGGCCGAACTGCCCCCGCTGCCCGATGTTGCCCCCGTTTTCATCGAAGAGACCCCCTACGAGGCCCGCGCAAGCGAGTCTTTGCTCACCGCGGACGAACGCTACATGCTGCAAGTGGCGCTGAAATGGGCTGGTTTCTACGACGGCCGCATTGATGGCGCTTATGGTCAGGGCACCCGTGCCTCGATGGCCAACTGGCAGGCCGCGAACGGGTTCGAGCCGACCGGCATCCTGACCACCTTCCAACGCTCGGAACTGCTGGCCAAGTATAACGCCGTGTTCGACGGGCTTGGTTTCGAGACGGTCGCGGATTCCGAAGCAGGCATCCAGATCGAGCTGCCCATGGCCGCGCTGAAGTTCGATGGCTACACCGCCCCCTTCGCGCGCTATATGCCCAGCGGCGATCTGCCCGTTCAGGTCCACCTGATCAGCGAACCGGGCGATGCGGCGACCCTTGGCGGTCTTTACGAGATTATGCAGACCCTGCAGATCATCCCCTTGGATGGGGCGCGCAAACTGACCCGCACCGGCTTTGTGATCGAGGGTGCCAACGACGAGATCGTGTCCTATACCGAGGTTTCGCTCGTGGATAACCAGATCAAGGGCTACACCCTTGTCTGGCCCGCCGGTGACGAAGGCCGCCGCACCCGCGTGATCGACCGCATGTCTGCCAGCTTTACCCGCATTCCGGGCCTGCTGTCGGGTGGCGCGGATCTGGATGTGCAGCAAAGCATCGACATGGTCGCGGGCCTAGATGTGCGCAAACCGTCCTTTACCCGCTCGGGCATGTGGGCGGATGGCGCGGGGCGCGTGCTGACCTTGGCCGAGGGGCTGGATACCTGCTCGAGCATCCTCTTGGAAAGCGAGCATGAGGCCACCGTGGCCGCCGTCGATGCCAGCGGTCTGGCCCTGCTGGCCCCCAAGGATGCCTTGGCCCCGCTGGCGCAGCCCCTGCTGCAAAAGTCCATGCCCCGCCTTCAGACCGAGATCGCTGTGGCTGGCTACAGCTTTGGCGGCCAGTTGGGCGCGCCCTCGGTCACCTTTGGGACGGTCGAGGATATGCAGGACCTGAGCGGCGACAACACTCGGATGCGCCTGTCCGCCCACACCACCGACGCCGATTTCGGCGGCCCCGTTCTGGACATGAGCGGCGCTGTGATCGGCCTTCTGGCTCCGCAAAAGGACAGCAGCCGCGCCCTGCCGGACGATGTGCGTTTCGCCATCAAGGAAGGCGGCCTCGAGGCGTTTCTGGCGACCCAAGGCATCACCGCTGGCACCACCACCGATGTCGGCCGGATGGAGGCCGAGGACCTGCGCCACGCCGCCAGCGACCTGACCACCTTGGTGGAATGCTGGAAATAAAGAACCCTTTGGCGCGCCGGTTCAGGCGCGCCAGAACCGCAGGGTGAACAGGGTGTAAACGGCCAGCAGTTCCAGCCGCCCCGCCAGCATCCCGAAGCACAAGAGCCACTTCGCCGGATCATTCACGTTCTGGAAGTTCCCCGAAGGCCCGATCTCGTCCCCTAGACCCGGCCCGATATTGGCCAGCGCCGTCGCCGCGCCGGAAATCGAGGTCACCAGATCAAGCCCCGTCAGGGACAGCATCACGGTAAACGCCCCCAGCGACACCACGAACATCACGAAATACGCCATGACCGAGTTCAGAACATCCTCGGACACAGGCCGCCCGTCATAGCGCGGGATGAACACGCCGTTGGGCGCATAGATCTGCTGGATCTGCACCTTGAGCGAGGCAAGCAGCAGCTGATAGCGGAAAATCTTGATCGAACAGGCGGTAGAGCCCGCACAGCCCCCGATCAGCCCGATGAAAAAGAACATCGTGATCAGGAACGGGCCCCACTCCATGTAATCGACGCTGGCATAGCCGGTGCCGCTGATGATCGAGGTGATGTTGAACAGACCCTCGCGGAAGGCATCCTGCCAGTGGTGGGGAAAGATGCTGGTCAGCACCAGCGTCGTGGTCACGGTCAGCACCAAGATCACCAGCAAGAAGCCACGGACCTGACTATCCTTGAAGATCGCCCGGCTGTCCCCGTTCAGGATTTGCACATAGCGCACGAACGGCAGCGCCGCGAGGATCATGAACACCGAGGCCACATATTCCGGCGCACCGGAAAAGGCCCCGAAGCTGGCGTCATAATTTGCAAACCCGCCCGTCGACAGCGTGGTCAGCGAATGCACCGTGGCGTCAAAGGGGCTCATCCCCAGCATCAGGTAGCACAGGCCGCAGATCAGGGTCAGGCCCAGATAGATCACGAAAATCTGCCCCGCAATCGCACTGGCCCGCGGCAGGATTTTCCCCATGGTGTCAAACGCTTCGGCGCGGAAAATCTGCATACCGCCCACGCGCAATTCGGGCAGGAACACCATCGCCACCACAATGATCCCGATGCCCCCCAGCCATTGCAGGGTGCCCCGCCACAGCAGAATGCCCATCGGCATGTCGTCGAGCCCTGTGAACACCGTCGATCCGGTGGTCGTCATGCCCGACATCGCCTCGAAGAACGCATCAACGAACCGCGCCTCGGTCGCCCCCAGCATGAACGGGATCGCCCCGAACAGCGGTAGCACCACCCAGACCATCACGGTCAGCAGGAATGTCTGTTGAAGGCTCAGCCCCTCGTCGACCGCATTGGCGCAGGCCAGCGCCATCAGGCCCCCAAAGGCCATTGTGATCAAAGAGCTTTCCAGAAAAACGTAGCGGTGCCCCACCCCTTCGGCCAGATCGACGGCAAAGGACGGCAGCATGGTCACGCCAAGGGCTAGCAGCAGAAGGCCGATAACATATCCGACGGGTCGCAGATCAAACATGACTGCGACCCTTGGCTTTAGACCCGCTGGGTGTCAAGCAAACTGTCAGCCGACGTGGAACAGCGATGCAAAGAGGCGCGGGTCAAGCGACGCATTCGCAAAGGTCGGCCCTTCGGTCAGGACGCTGACCGCATCATGGCTGTGCAGGCTTTCCTGATGGCTGGCGATGACGCGGAAATCACCGATACGGGGGTCGTTCTGCATCTGCTGGCAGAACAGGCGCGCGGCATCCTCGACAAAGATCGGGTTGGCGGCGTTCAACTCGGCAAAGGCCTGTTCATCCTCGCGTTTGACCATCACCTGCGTTTCGGTGGGGACAGCGGCACGGCAGAGGGCGATCAGGTCCTCGAACCACAGGCAGCCCTGCCCCGGCTCCAGCACCGCCGACACACGGGCAACCGAGCGTTGGGAATGGGGCGTCGCAAGCTGGCCGCGCATCATGCGGGCGTGCTCGGACAGTTCCAGCGAACAGGGGCACGTGGAGCTATAGACATAGTCCAGATGCACGATCTTGCGGCGGACACCGTTCTGTTCGATCAGTTCCAGCGCGATGTCATAGTACTGATAGCCCGACAGGCCCGAGCGCAGACTTTCTACCCGCACAGGATAGCTGAGGCGCATCTGGATGCGGGCGTCAAAGCTTTCGAGGTCGGTCTTGTAATCGTCCAGCGCGGCCTCGATCACTTCGAAGCTGAAGGTCGCATCGGCGTGCTTGTAGAAGCTGCGCATGATGCGGGACATGTTGATGCCCTTTTTGTCGGCATCAAGGCTGACGGTGCCGGTCACGCTGGTTTCCAGCGTCATCTCGCCCTTGCCACGGGTGCGGTAGCGGATCGGCAGGCGGAAGTTCGATATCCCCACGTGCTGGATCTGCTTCTTGGCGCCCTTGATCAGGCTGGCGGGGCCGTTCTGCAAATCGGGCAGATCGGCGCGATACTCGTCATCCACCGCAAAATCGCTGGGGTAAATGCGCGACAGAACGGGGTAATCCACGGGGCGCGCCTCGGGCAGCAGGGCGCGCAACTCGGGGTCCAGCGAGGCGATCTCGGTGTCCGTCGCGCGCACGGCCCAACGGCGCAAGACCGCCAAAGCCTCGGCGGCTTGACGGTCGGTTGGTTGCTGGTCCAGCTCCGGAGTATGGATATTCATGGACTTTGTCCCTCGCATTCTGGTGCCTAGTACAATGTAGGAACGGCGTCCCTACATTGCCACGATCGACCCATTATACGCCCCGACCGTCATACCGGATCAGTTTACGCCTGCTCCAGAGCCTGAAGCACGTCGTTCACCAGATCCTGACTGTCTTCGAGGCCGGCGCTCATACGGATCAGTCCAGTGGTAATCCCCAGATGATCCTTTTGTTCCTGCGGCAGACGCTGGTGCGTGGTGGTGAACGGGTGGGTGATGATGGTTTTCGCATCGCCCAAGTTGTTCGAAATCACGCAGATTTTCAGCGCGTTCATAAAGCGGAACGCCGCATCACGGCCGCCCTTGATCTCGTAACCGACCATGGTGCCGCCCGCGCCCATCTGCGCCATGCACAGGTCATGCTGCGCGTGGCTGGCCAGACCCGGATAGATCACGCGCTCGAGCTTGGGGTGACCTTCCAGCGCCTTGGCGATGGCTTCGGCGGTGGCGGTTTGCGCTTTGACGCGCAGTTCCAGCGTTTCCAGACCCTTGAGCATGATCCACGCGGTAAAGGGGCTCATCGCAGCGCCGGTGTGCTTCATGTAGGGTTCCAGCGTGCCGCGGATGAATTCACGGGTGCCCAGAACGACGCCGCCCAGCGCACGGCCCTGACCGTCGATGTGCTTGGTGGTCGAGTAGACAACCACGTCAACACCCAGCTCGATGGCCTTGGAATAGACGGGGGTCGCGAAGACGTTATCGACAACGACCTTGGCGCCGACAGCATGGGCCATCTCGGCGACCGCTTTGATGTCGATGACCTCCAGCGTAGGGTTCGACACGGACTCAAAGAACACGGCTTTGGTGTTCGGACGGATCGCGGCCTTCCACTGCTCCAGATCGGTGCCGTCCACAAAGGTGGTCTCGACGCCATAACGGCCCAGAATTTCCTCGAGGATATAGAGACACGAGCCGAACAGCGCCTTGGCCGAAACCACGTGGTCGCCCGCGCGCAGCATCGACACCAGCGCCGCGTTCACGGCCGCCATGCCGCTGCCACAAGCAAAGGCGTCTTCGGCGCCTTCCAGCGCGGCGCAACGCTCTTCGAACATCGCGACGGTGGGGTTGCCGTAGCGGGCATAGATGAACTCGTCCTCACCCAGCTTGATAAAGCGCTGCTCGGCGCTTTCAGCGGTCTCGTAGACAAAGCCCTGGGTCATGAAAATGGCCTCGGAGACTTCGTTGTACTGGCTGCGGCGGGTGCCTGCGTGCACGGCCTTAGTGCGCGCGCTCCAATTCGAGGTGTCCTTTTTCATACCGTCTCTCCTTCGGCCCCGCGGGGGTTAAACGCGAGGCAATAAAAAACCCCCGGTCGCGGTCAGCAACGGGGGGTACCCAGTCTGACCTCTTTAGCGGCTTGTTTAACGTGGCCCGCAATCCGGTAACAAAGCGCCACTTTTCGCCCGAATACGCCCCTTGGCCATATGCGTCAAGATATCCGTGTAGCATGGCGGGGTTGACGGATGCGCGGCAATGGCCACCTTCTGATGGCGACCCCAGCCGGAGGAACCCGATGTCCGCCCCGATCGACCTGTATTATTGGCCCACGCCGAACGGCTGGAAAATCTCGGTCCTGCTCGAGGAGTTGGGACTGCCCTACACGGTGCACCTGATCAATATCGGTGCGGGCGACCAGCACACCGATGCGTTCAAGGCCGTGTCCCCCAACGGCAAGATGCCAGCCATTACGGACCCTGAAGGACCCGATAGCACCCCCATCAGCATCTTTGAATCCGGCGCGATCCTGCAATATCTGGCCCGCAAGACGGGGCAGTTCTATGGCGGGTCCGAGCGGGACCGGATCGCAGTGGACCAATGGCTGATGTGGCAGATGGGCGGCGTAGGGCCGATGGCAGGCCAAGCGCACCACTTTCTGAAATATGCGCCCCAGATGCAGCCGCCCCAAGTGATCCCCTATGCCAAGGCCCGCTACCGCAAAGAGGTCGCGCGTCTGTATGGCGTGCTGGACGAGCAGCTTGGGAAACATGGCTATGTGGCGGGGGATTTCTATTCGATTGCCGACATGGCGATCTATCCGTGGGCCAGCCTGTGGGAAGGCCAGCAGCAAACGCTGGACGACAAGCCACACATGAAGCTCTGGCTGGATGATCTGGCCGCCCGTCCCGCCGTGCAGCGCGGTATGGCGCTGCATCTGGACAAACGGCAAGCCCTGCAGGCGGACAAGACCGCCATTCAGGGGATGTTCAACGGCGGATCAAAGCGCCGCTGATCATTTGGCGCTCTGGGCCCGCATGGCCATCAGCATCCGGTCCTTTTCGCCGCTATCGCCGGAAAGGGCCTGCGCCAGCCCCTCGATCGAGGCGATGTTATGGCCCGTGCGGAAGACATCCACATGGGGCAGGATCGCCTGAATACCGGCGGCTTTGGGGGCGAACTCCTCCCACCGCAGCAGGGGGTTGATCCAGATAAGCTTGCGGGCAGAGCGTCCCAATCGGCCAGCCTCTACCTGCAACAGATGCGGGTCGCCCCGCTCCAACCCGTCGGTGATCAGCAGCACCACTGCCCCCTGCCCCAATACGCGCCGTGACCAGTCGCGGTTAAAGCGGGCGAGTGTCTCGCCAATGCGGGTGCCGCCCTGCCAGTCCTGCGCCTCGGCCCCTGCGGCGGCAAGGGCGGCATCCACATCGCGGGCCTTGAGGTGGCGGGTGATGTTGGTCAAGCGGGTGCCAAAGGTAAAGGCGTGCACCTTGCCCCACCCTGCGCTGGCATCGTTGCTGATCGCGTGCAGGAAATGCAGCATGGCGCGGGAATACTGGCTCATGGAGCCAGAGATATCACAGAGCGCCACCAGCGTCGGTGGCCGTGTGCGGGGCGCGGATCGGGGCAGTTGGCGCAGCTCGCCCCCGTTGCGCAGGGCGGCCCTGAGGGACTTGCGTGCATCAATCCGCGATCCGTTGACCGAAGGACTAAGGCGGCGCGAGATCAGCGGCGGCACCGGCAGGCGCAGGGCCGCGATCCGGCGCTTGGCCTCGGCCAGTTCGGCGGCGGTCATCTGTTCGAAGTCGAGGGTGCGCAGGCGCTCTTCCATCGACATGGTGAGGGTGGATTTGATCTCGACCTCTTCGCCGCCCTCTTCTTGCTGGCTTTCGGGGATTTCGGGGATCTGGTCCTGAAGCAGGGCCTGCGCGGCGCGGCGTTCGGCGGCCTGCGCCTTGCGTTCCTCTGACACGCCGCGGACGGACGGGAGCATCAGGCTCATCATATGTTCGAGGTAACGGGGGTCGCGCCAGAACAGCCGGAAGGTTTGGGCAAAGACCAAGCGGTGCTCGGGGCGCGAGATGAAGCAGGCCGCGAGGGCGTGGTAGAAATCGGTGCGGTTGGTGAAGCCGGCTGCGCTGATCGCCTGAATGGCATCGACCACGCGGCCCGGCCCCACGGGCAGGCCCGCATGGCGCAGGGCCCGCGCAAAATGGGCAATGTTCTGCGCCAGTTTCGGGTTTTCCGGCAGTAGGAGCGGGATATATTCGGCCATCGCTTAGGGCCGACGTTGCAGGGGGGCTGCCTGCCCCCCCTCGCCATTCTGGCGAGTCCCCCCGGGAGTATTTGAGCCAAGAAGAAACATCAGAGCATTTCTTTGGCTTGGGTGCGGGCCTCTTCCAGCAGGCGCGATGCTTCGGAGCCTTGGATGCGCTGGATGTCGTCCTGATATTTCAGGAGCGCGCCGAGGGTGTCCGAGATGACCTCGGGGGTCAGGGCGATCACGTCAAGCGCAAGAAGGCACTTCGCCCAGTCGATGGTTTCGGCCACGCCCGGCTTCTTGAACACGTCTTCGGTGCGTAAGGATTGGACGAAGGCGATGACCTCTTTGGAGAGTTGCAGCGAGGCTTCGGGGACGCGGGCCTGCAGGATATCGAGTTCGCGCTGCACATCGGGGTAATCGACCCAATGATAAAGGCAACGGCGTTTGAGGGCGTCGTGGACCTCTCGGGTGCGGTTGGAGGTCAGGATGACGATCGGGGGTTCGGGGGCTTTGATCGTGCCCAGTTCGGGGATCGTGACCTGAAAATCGGAAAGGGCTTCGAGGAGGAAAGCCTCGAACGGTTCGTCCGTGCGGTCGAGTTCGTCAATCAGCAGGACCGGCGCGCCGCTGGCGTGGGGGCGCATGGCCTGCAGGAGCGGGCGTTCGATCAGGAAATCGGGACCAAAGAGTTCCTCTTGCAGCCCTTCGCGGGTCGAGGCACCGGTGGCCTCGGCGGTGCGGATGGCGATCATCTGCGCGGGGAAGTTCCAGTCATAGACCGCGCTCGAGGCATCGAGCCCCTCGTAGCATTGCAGGCGGATCAGGGGGCGGCCCAAGGCGCGGGCCAGTGTCTTGGCGATCTCGGTCTTGCCGGTGCCCGCCTCGCCTTCCAGAAACAGGGGACGACCCAGCTTGAGCGACAAAAACACAACCGTCGCCAGAGCGCGGCCACACACATAATCCTCGCGCGCGAGCAAATCCTGCACCGCGTCGATACTGCCTGGTAATCCCATCGATGTCCTCCCTCACCGATGCCATTGCTGCACGGGACACAGCACCGGTCAAGCCTGCTTTTTCGGGACTTTAGTGGCGGGGACTATTGCAAATCGGGAAACAGTAGGCACATAAAAATGCGAAACACCCAAAGGTATTGGCCTTACGGCCTTTTGGGGTTGGTCATATCATTAACGCCGCATTTACTGGGCCTAACGGACATTAACCCTACACTTTATTTGTAAGTCAGCCTTTGAAATTACCTTCGATTTTCGCAATTCCGCCTCATTCCCCGGATACCTCGACCGTTAACAGTAACCACCAAGGCCCAGGAGAGCGCGATGCAAGACACGGCGAATGCATTTGACGATTCAATGCTCGACCTGTCCGATGACGAATGGCTGGAACGGCTGTCGCAAATCGGTGAGGAACATGGATATTTCCAGCCTCTCGGCGACCAGCATTGCGCTGTCTTCATCGACCAGAAACCGCAACTTCTGGTGACATTCGAAACCCTGACAAGTGCGCAAACCTCGACCGATCTGGGTCAGCCCATGGGCTTTGATCTGGTGCGGGCGCTGGGGTGGTCGCATCTGGCGCTGATCAGCGACGGTGACACATGGTTCCGCCGCGATCACGTCTACGGCTTCTTTGACCGGCTGATCGACGATGGCTTCTTCGAGGAATTCGACAACGTCGTTTTCTATGGCAAGGGCAGCTGCGGCTATGCGGCGGCGGCCTATTCGGTGGCCTGCCCCGGCTCGACCGTGATCGCCATCCAGCCCCAAGCCACGCTGGAACCCCGCCTGACCCATTGGGACGAACGGTTCCACCCGATCCGCATGACATCGTTCACCGACCGTTACGGCTTTGCCCCCGACATGCTCGAGGCCGCTGAGCGCGCCTTTGTCATCTACGATCCGGCAGACACGTTTGATTCGATGCACGCCGCGCTTTATCGCCGGCCGAACGTAACGCCCGTCCGCCTGCACCACATGGGCGAGGATCTGGAGACTCACCTCGTCGAGATGCAGATCCTGTACCGGATGCTGGCAAAGGCGATGTCGCGCAAGCTGACCCCCGGCGCGATGTTCAAACTGCTGCGGGCCCGCCGCGAATATCTGGTCTATCTGCGCACCCTTGCGCTGAACCTGCGCCACCGCGACCGCCCCGCCTACGAGGCTCTGGTTCTGCGCAACATCACCCGCAGGATGCGTGCCCCCCGTCTGGCCCAACGCCTGCGCGAGTTGGAAGCAGAGGCCGAAAAGGGACGCCTGCACATCCCCGGTGAGCACGCCTAAGCCTCTCTTGGGACTGGCGCAAAGCCGCATCTTGGGCTAAGGCCCGCACATGACCCAGAGCATCACGATCCGTCGCCCCGACGACTGGCACCTGCACCTGCGCGATGGCGCTATGCTGCAGGGCATCGCACCCGAAAGCGCCCGCCACTTCGGTCGGGCGATCATCATGCCCAACCTCGTGCCCCCTGTGGTCACGGGCGCTCAGGCCGCCGCCTACCGCGAGCGGATCATGGCAGCGATCCCTGCGGGCGCGGATTTCAAACCGCTGATGACCTGCTACCTGACCGAGGACACTGATGCCAATGATCTGGCGCAGGCCCACGCGGACGGCATCATCACCGCGGTCAAGCTCTACCCCGCCGGCGCGACCACCAACTCGGCCAGCGGCGTGACCGACTTCGACAAAGTCCGCCCCGTTCTGGAAAAGATGGCCGAGATCGGCCTGCCCCTGTGCGTCCACGGCGAAGTCACCGACCCCGCCATCGACATCTTTGACCGCGAGGCCGTGTTCATCGACCGCGTTCTGGACCCGATCCGCAAGGCCACCCCCGGCCTGCGTGTGATCATGGAACACATCACCACCAAGAACGGCGTCGATTACGTGCGTTCGGGTGGCGATAACCTCGGCGCGACGATCACCACGCACCACCTGATCATCAATCGCAACCACATCCTCGTGGGCGGGATCAAGCCGCACTACTACTGCTTGCCCGTCGCCAAACGCGAAGAGCACCGCATCGCCCTGCGCGAAGCCGCCACCAGCGGCGAGGCCAGCTTCTTCCTTGGCACCGACAGCGCGCCCCACGCGGACGCGGCCAAAGAATCCGCCTGCGGCTGCGCAGGCTGCTTCACGGCCACCAACACCATGTCCCTGCTGGCCCATGTCTTCGAAGAGGATGGCGCGCTGGACAAACTCGAAGCCTTCGCTTCGCTGAACGGTCCGGCCTTCTACGGCCTGAAACCCAACGACGCGACGCTTACCCTGACCAAACAGGACGCCCCCGTCGAGTTCGCGGACAAAATCGTCACCGGCGCAGGCCCCGTCACCGTCTTCCAGCCCGGCTTCCCGGTCTTCTGGGCCGCCAGCTAACTTCATCTTGGCGAAAATACCCTCGGGGGGAGGCGCGCGAGCGCCGGGGGGCAGACAGCCCCCCCTCCGCAGCCACAAGGAACCACACCGATGATCCCCACCTCCTACCCCACCCGCGAAGAGATCGCCCGCCTGACCGCCCGCATGCTGCTCGAGATCAAGGCCGTCCACTTCAATGCGCGCGAGCCCTTTACTCTGGCGTCCGGCCTGCCCTCGCCGACCTATATCGACTGCCGCAAGCTGATCAGCTTCCCCCGCATCCGCTCGACCCTGATGGACTTCCTGACTGTCACCGTCATGCGCAACGCGGGGTTCGAGGCGTTCGACAACATCGCTGGCGGTGAAACCGCAGGCATCCCGTTCGCGGCTCTGGTCGCAGAACGCATGGCCCTGCCCATGACCTACGTGCGCAAGAAGCCCAAGGGTTACGGCCGCAACGCCCGCATCGAGGGCGCCATGACCGAAGGCGAGCGCGTTCTGCTGGTCGAGGATCTGACCACCGACGGCGGCTCCAAGCTGTCGTTCGTGGATGCGATCCGTGAAACCGGCGCGACCTGCGGCCACACTGCGGTGATCTTCTACTACGGCATCTTCCCCGAGACCGAGAAAACCCTCGGCGATCACGGGGTTGACCTGCACTACCTCTGCACATGGTGGGACGTTCTGGCCGAAGCCAAGGAAAGCGGCGCCTTTGACGAGGAAACCCTGACCGAGGTCGAGAAATTCCTGAACGCGCCCCGCGAATGGCAGGAAGCCAACAAGAAATGATTCCGCCGCGCCCCCGCGGCGCCAGGCAAAATCACCGGACCGGCGGACACCCGCCGGTCTTTTTCATTGCCCCTTAACGGTCCGCCCACCATTTGGCCCATAGGGACAGAAGCCCACCACATATGGTAGGGTTCTATTCACAACCTATCCACAGACTTATACAGTTTGCCTGACAGGTCCGGCCTCGGCTATCACGGGGCCTCACTACCATTCGAGGATCCAGATGAACGAGATTGCAGCCATCAAAGCGCAAGTCGACGATTCCAAAGGCCTGCCCCACTCGATCGAGGCAGAGCAGCAGCTCCTTGGGGCGATCCTGACGAATAACGAGATTTACGATCGGGTCGCGACCCTGATCAAACCCCACCACTTCCACGACCCCGTGCACGCCCGCATCTGGGAGGTCGCCGCCGCGCGCATCGCGAAAAACACCCTTGCCTCGCCCGTGACGCTGAAGGCGTTCATGGAGAACGACGAAGGGCTCAAGGAACTGGGGGGCGCCGCCTATCTGGCCCGTCTGGCGGGCAGCGCCGTGGCCGCCTATGCGGCCCGCGACTATGCGCAGATGATCTATGACATGGCGATCCGCCGCGAACTGATCACCTTGGGCGAAGAGATCAAAGGCAAAGCCTCGCGCGTTGAGGTCGAATCCGACCCCCGCCAGCAAATCACCGAGGCCGAGCAGAAGCTCTATAAACTTGGCGAACAGGGCAAATCGGAAACCGGCTTCCAGTCCTTCCTGCGCGCCGTGACCGAGGCTGTGAACACCGCGAACATTGCCTACCAGCGCGAAGGTCAGCTGGCCGGTATCTCGACCGGTCTGATCGATCTGGACGGCAAAATGGGCGGTCTGCACAAATCGGACCTTATCATTCTGGCGGGTCGTCCCTCGATGGGGAAAACCTCGCTCGCGACGAACATCGCGTTCAACGTGGCCAAAGCGTTCCGCCGCGGCACCCGCCCCGACGGGACCGAAGGCACCTTGGATGGCGGCGTTGTGGGCTTCTTCAGCCTCGAAATGAGCGCCGACCAGCTGGCGGGCCGTATTCTGGCCGAAGCGTCGGAAATCAGCTCTCACAAAATCCGTCAGGGTGACTTTACCGAAGAAGAGTTCCGCCGGTTCGTCGAGGCCGCAAAAAGCCTCGAATCCTGCCCGCTGTTCATCGACGACACCCCCGCGCTGCCCATTTCACAGGTCGCCGCCCGTGCCCGCCGCCTGAAGCGGACCCACGGTCTGGACGTGCTGATGGTCGACTATTTGCAGCTTCTGCGCGGCTCGCAGTCGGAAAACCGCGTGAACGAAATCTCGGAGATCACGCAGGGCCTCAAGGCAATCGCCAAAGAACTCCAGATCCCTGTGATCGCCCTGTCGCAGCTGTCGCGTCAGGTGGAAAACCGCGAAGATAAACGCCCGCAGCTGTCGGACCTTCGTGAATCGGGCTCAATCGAACAGGACGCCGACGTGGTGATGTTCGTGTTCCGCGAGGAATACTACAAAGAACGTGAGAAACCCGGTGAACACGATCTGGAACGCTTGCAGGTCTGGCAAGAAGAGATGGAGCGCCTGCACGGCAAGGCCGAAGTCATTCTGGGCAAGCAGCGTCACGGTCCCATCGGCACGGTCGAGCTGTCCTTCGAAAGCCAGTTCACCCGCTTTGGCAACCTTGTGAAGCCGTGGCAGCAGAACCAGCAGGCCGATTACTGATCGCCACACATCTTTGTGGCAGGGGTAACCCGCGATTTCACTTGACCCTACGGGGCGTCATGGCATCTAGGCGCTATGGCACGCTCTGTACTGAAAATTGATCTCGACGCCCTAGTGGCGAACTGGCGCGATCTGGCGACCGCTTCTGGCAAGGCCGAAGCGGGCGCAGTGGTCAAAGCCGACGCATATGGGTTGGGGGCCGGTCCGGTCGCCGCCCGTCTGGCCCGCGAAGGCGTGAAGCGCTTCTTTGTGGCCATCGCCGAAGAAGGCATCGCTGTCCGTCAGGCCGTTGGGCCGGACGCCTTGATCCACGTTTTCGGCGGCCACATGGCGGGTGACGCAGCAGTCCTGCGCGAGAACGCCCTGATCCCCATGCTGAACTCGGCCGAGCAGTGGCAACGTCACCAGAGCGAATGCCCCAACCTGCCCTTTGGCATCCAGCTGGACACCGGCATGAACCGTCTGGGCCTCGAGCCGGCCGACTGGGCCGCTGTCCGCGATGCCGTTCTGGCCGCGAAACCTGCGCTGATCATGAGCCACCTCGCCTGCGCGGACGAGCCGGATCACGCCATGAACAGCCAGCAGCTGGCCGCCTTCCGCCGGATGACCGATGGCATTGACGTGCCCCGTTCGCTGTCGGCCACCGGTGGCATCCTGCTGGGCCCCGACTATCATTTCGACGTGACCCGCCCCGGTATCGGCATGTATGGCTGCGATCCCTTCATGCAGGGACGCACCGTGACGCAGCTGTCGATCCCCGTGATACAGACCCGCGATGTCGCCGTGGGCGAGAGCGTCGGTTATGGCAATTCGTGGATCGCCGAGCGCCCCACCCGCGTGGCGACCATCGCGGCCGGTTACGCCGACGGCATCATTCGCGCCCAATCGGGCAAGGGCCAGATGTGGGCGGGCGATGTGCCGTGCAACATCCTTGGCCGCGTGTCGATGGACCTGATCGGGATCGACATCACCGATCTGGACCACACCCCTGCCTCTGTTGACCTGCTGGGGGCGCATCAGAACGCCGACGCCGTCGCCAAGTTCGCGGGCACCATCGGCTATGAAATTCTGACCTCGCTCGGGGCGCGGTACGCACGGGAATATATCGGCGCATGACCCGCTTTCTGGCATCTGTCGGCCGCACGGTACTGTCCGCGCTGGCCATGGTCGGCTCGGTCGCGCTGTTCGCGCTGGAAACCGTCAGCCACCTGCTGCGCCCGCCGTTCTACTGGCGCGAGTTCTGGCAGGCGCTGATCCAGATCGGCTGGCTGTCCTTGCCCGTGGTTGGCCTGACAGCGTTCTTCACCGGCGGTGCGCTGGCCCTGCAAATCTTTGCGGGCGGCTCACGTTACGGGGCCGAAGCAGTGGTGCCGTCCATCGTAGCCATCGGTATGGTGCGCGAACTGGGCCCTGTGCTGGGGGGCCTGATGGTGGCTGCCCGCGTGGCCAGCTCGATCGCGGCTGAAATCGGCACCATGAAAGTGACCGAGCAGATCGACGCTCTGGTCACCCTGTCCACCAACCCGATGAAGTACCTGACCCTGCCCCGCGTTCTGGCGGCCACTTTGGCCGTGCCGGTTCTGGTGGCGGTCGGTGATTCCGTCGGCATCTTTGGTGGCTACTTGGTTGGTGTGAACCGTCTGGGCTTCAATGGCGCGGTTTACCTGAAGAACACCGTCGATTTCCTAGAGCAGTGGGACGTGGTCAGCGGCCTGTTCAAGGGCGCGGCGTTCGGCTTTATCGTGGCGACCATGGGCTGCTATCACGGCATGAATTCGGGCCGCGGGGCCCAAGGCGTAGGCCGTGCCACCAAATCGGCCGTGGTCTCTGCCTCGGTTCTGATTTTCGCCGCTAACTACATCCTGACAGAACTGTTTTTCGCCGCATGATCGAGCTTCGTGATATCCACAAAACCTTCGGGTCGAACCACGTGCTGCGGGGCGTCAACCTGACTGTTCCCAAGGGCAGTTCGATGGTCATCATCGGCGGCTCGGGCACCGGCAAATCGGTGACGCTGAAATGCATTCTGGGTCTGGTCACCCCTGATCAGGGCCAGATCTTTGTCTCTGGCCAGAATGTCGAGGACGTGAGCCGCGATCCTTTCCTTGCCCGTTTCGGGATGCTGTTTCAGGGCGCCGCCCTGTTCGACAGTTTGCCCGTTTGGCAGAACGTCGCCTTTCGCCTGATGCGCGGCGCGCTCAAACGCCCCAAGGCTGAGGCCCGCGAAATCGCCATCGAAAAGCTGCGCCGCGTGGGCCTGAAGCCCGAAGTGGCGGACAAGTTCCCCGCCGAACTGTCGGGCGGCATGCAAAAGCGCGTGGGTCTGGCCCGCGCGATCGCCGCCGACCCCGAGATCATCTTCTTTGACGAGCCGACCACGGGCCTTGATCCGATCATGTCCGGCGTCATCAACGACCTGATCCGAGAAATCGTGACCGAGATGGGTGCCACCGCGCTGACCATCACCCACGACATGACCAGTGTGCGGGCGATTGCCGACAATGTTGCAATGCTCCACGATGGAGTTGTGAAATGGACAGGACCCGTTAACGATATGGATACGTCGGGTGATCCATACGTGGATCAGTTCATTCATGGCCGTGCCGAGGGCCCGATCGCAGCGGTACGATAATTTCGCAGGAGGGCGCATGTTTCTAGAGCCCAGTTATCCAGTTCTTATTTTCTTTGCCCTGCGCAACGGGCTCTATCTGGCGGGTCTTTTGCCCATCGCACTGGCCAAGGCAATTGTCTGCCGCAGCCCTGCCCGCCTCTGGGCCATTGCGGCCCTGATCGTCTGTCTGGTCAGCGCTGTCGCCTATTACGTGGTGCCCGCGCTGGGCCTTTATACCGCGCCGATCGCGGTCTGGGCCTCTTCGGTCAAGACCTATGGCGGCGGGGTGATGCTGCCCCTCTTTGCCTCTTTGATGATGCTGGCCTGCGGCACCGCGCGCGGATCGCGCTGGCCGTGGCTGGACTACCTGCATGGGGCGGGTTTCATCGTCTGGCTGGCCCTCTGGGCCTGGAGCACATGGAGCTGATCCGCCGGTGGGCCAATCTGGCCTGCCTGATCCTCTATCCCCTCGCGTGGTGGGCGCCTTTGGCCCGCGCGGGGGTGCTGCCCTTGTTCGGGCTGTCGGAAATCTCGGTTCTGTCGGGCATCCGATCCCTGTGGGAAACGGATGTGGCTCTGGCGCTGGTCGTGGCGTTCTTTGCCATGGTCGCGCCGGTGGCGAAATCCGTGGCCATGGCGTTGGTCGATTTCGGCCGCGCCCCCCGCCACATTCTGAAATGGGTGGCCGTGATGGGACGGCTGGCAATGGCGGATGTGTTCCTGATCGCCCTTTATATCACGCTGGCCAAGGGGATCGGCGTCGGGCGGGTCGAGACCGCTTGGGGCCTCTATCTGTTTACAACGCTGGTAATTTTGCAGCTGCTTCTTAGCCTGACTAAACGAGAACATTAAAAGAACACTTGCATCTTGGCCGCTGACAGATCAAATCAGGGGCATGGCAAAAAACGCGATCTTCAAATGCTCCGAATGTGGGGCCTCCTTCACAAAATGGTCTGGCCGCTGCGATGGCTGCGGCGCGTGGAACTCGATCGAGGAAGAGGTCCCGCTGTCGACCGCTGGCCCCGCCAAGAAAACCCTTGGCGCGATGAAGGGGCGCAGCATTCCCCTGACCGATCTGGGCACGACCGAAGCCCCCCCGCCCCGCACCATGAGCGGGATGGGCGAGCTCGACCGCGTGCTTGGGGGCGGCTTGGTGGATGCCTCGGCGATTCTGGTGGGCGGTGATCCGGGGATCGGGAAATCGACCTTGCTGCTTCAGGCCGCCGCACGCTTTGCCGAAGCGGGGCTGAAGGTCGTCTATATCTCGGGCGAGGAAGCCAGCGCTCAGGTTCGTATGCGGGCGCAACGTCTGGGGCTGTCACATGCGCCGGTTCTACTGGGGGCCGAGACCAACCTGCGGGACATCCTGACCACACTGGAGACCGAAAAGCCCGATCTGGCGATCATCGACTCGATCCAGACCATGTGGGCCGACCATGTCGAAAGCGCCCCCGGCAGCGTCAGTCAGGTGCGCGCTGCCGCCCATGAATTGACCACCTTTGCCAAGCAGCGCAGCATGGCGGTCGTCCTGGTCGGTCACGTCACCAAAGAAGGCCAGATCGCTGGCCCCCGCGTGGTCGAGCACATGGTTGATACGGTCCTCTATTTCGAGGGCGAGCGTGGCCACCAGTTCCGCATCCTGCGCAGCGTTAAGAACCGCTTTGGCCCCGCGGACGAGATCGGCGTGTTCGAGATGACCGGCGGCGGGCTGTCCGAGGTATCGAATCCCTCGGCGCTATTTTTGTCGGAACGCGGCAAGCCCACGCCGGGCTCTGTGGTGTTCTCGGGGATCGAGGGGACGCGCCCTGTTCTGGTGGAATTACAAGCCCTTGTGGCCCCTAGCCCCCACTCCCAGCCCCGCCGCGCGGTGGTCGGTTGGGATTCGGCGCGCCTTGCGATGATCCTTGCGGTGCTCGAGGCGCGGTGCGGGATCGCCTTTACGGGCCTTGATGTGTACCTGAACGTCGCCGGCGGCATGAAGATTTCCGAACCCGCCGCCGATCTGGCGGTCGCGGCAGCCCTGCTTTCTGCCCGCGAAGATGCCGCCCTACCCGCCGACACTGTGGTTTTTGGCGAAATTAGCCTGTCTGGGGCGATACGTCCTGTCGGTCAGACCGAAAACAGGTTGAAAGAAGCCCAAAAACTTGGTTTTTCAACGGCGATCGTTCCTGAAGCAAAAAAGGACGGGGACACGGCCGGAATGCAAACCCGCAGCTTTGCGGACCTGACCGGTTTTGTTGGTGACATGTTCGGCGCGGGATAGCGCCCAAGGCGGGGAATACGCATGGAAGGTTTCACGATTATTGACGCAGTGGTCGCGGGCGTTGTTGTCCTATCGGCACTGCTGGCGTTCTCTCGTGGGATCGTCCGCGAGGCGCTGGCCATCGCCGGCTGGATCGCTGCAGCGGTGCTGGCGTTCATCTTCGCCCCGGCGGTAGAGCCACTGGTCACCGAAATTCCTGTGGTTGGCGGCTTCCTGTCGGACAGCTGCGAGCTGTCGATCATCACCGCCTTTGCGATCGTGTTCGCGCTGGCACTGGTGATTGTTTCCCTGTTCACGCCGGTTTTCTCGAGCCTGGTGCAGGAATCGGCCCTTGGCGGGATTGATCAGGCGGCAGGGTTCCTGTTCGGCGTGATCCGCGGCATCCTGCTGGTTGGGATCGCGTTCTTCCTCTACAACACCATCATGACCACGCAAACCATCGAGGTTGTGAACAATTCGCGCTCTGCGGTGGTTTTCAGCAAGATGGCCCAGCAGATCGAAGACAAAAACCCCGAGCAGGCTCTTGGCTGGGTGACCCAGCAGTACGAAGGTCTGGTTGGCCGTTGCGGTCAGCCTTCGGGTAACTGAACACGAAACAATAAACTTCCATTCACGAATGTAATCCTTTCGTGACACTTTTGAGCGCGGCCACTATATGGGGCCGTGCTAGGCCATTCTTGGATTCGGAGACCCCTCTTGACCGCCCAGATGCCCCCCGCCCATCCGTTCGATGATGACAAACTGCGCGAAGAGTGCGGTGTCTTCGGTGTCGTCGGAGTTCAGGACGCTGCAAACTTTGTCGCTCTTGGCCTTCACGCGCTGCAACACCGTGGTCAGGAAGCAGGCGGTATTGTCAGCCACGATCCGGAGCAAGGGTTCAACTCTGCCCGCCGTTTCGGCTATGTCCGCGACAACTTCACCAAACAGAGCCTGATGGAAACGCTGCCCGGTCCGCTTGCGATCGGCCACGTGCGGTATTCCACCGCCGGCTCCAAAGGGAACACCGCGATCCGCGACGTGCAGCCCTTCTTTGGCGAGTTTTCGATGGGCGGCGCCGCCATTGCCCACAACGGCAACATCACCAACGCCAACGCCCTGCGCCGTGAACTGATCGAGCGTGGATCGATCTTCCAGTCCAGCTCGGATTCGGAATGCATCATCCACCTGATGGCCCGTTCGCTGCAGCAGAACGTACCCGAGCGTATGAAAGATGCCCTGCGCCGCGTCGAGGGCGCGTTCAGCGTGGTTGCGATGACCCGCACCAAGCTGATCGGCGTTCGTGACCCGCTGGGTGTGCGCCCGCTGGTCATCGGCCGTATCGGCGATGACGGCTTCTGCCTTAGCTCGGAAACCTGTGCGCTGGACATCATCGGCGCGGAATTCATCCGCGAAGTCGAGCCCGGCGAGATGGTTGTGATCGAACACGGCCACCTGAAATCGCACCGTCCCTTCGAAGCTGCAAAGCCCCGCTTCTGCATCTTTGAACAGGTGTATTTCTCGCGTCCGGACTCGATCCTGTCGGGCCGCTCGGTCTATGAGACCCGCCGTCAGATCGGGATCGAACTGGCCCGCGAAGCGCCCGTCGATGCGGATCTGGTCTGCCCCGTTCCGGACAGCGGCACCCCTGCTGCGATCGGCTTCAGCCACGAATCCGGCATTCCCTACGGCATGGGCATCATCCGCAACCAGTACATGGGCCGGACCTTTATCGAGCCGACCGAGCAGATCCGGAACATGGGTGTGCGTCTGAAGCTGAACGTGAACCGCGCCCTGATCAAGGGCAAGCGCGTCATTCTGGTCGACGACTCGGTTGTGCGCGGCACCACCAGCCGCAAGATCAAGGACATGCTGCTGGACGCTGGCGCCGCCGAGGTGCACTTCCGCATCGCGTCGCCGCCGACTGCGTGGCCCTGCTTCTACGGTGTGGACACCCCCGACCGCGAAAAGCTGCTGGCCGCCCGCATGAGCGAAGAGGAAATGCGCGAATACCTTGGCGTAGACAGCCTCAAGTTCATCTCGCTGGATGGTCTGTACCGCGCCGCCGGTCAGGAAGACGGCCGCAACAACAGCTGCCCGCAGTTCTGCGATGCGTGCTTCTCGGGGGAATATCCCGTGCGCCCGCGCGACATGATCGAAAAGGGCTTCCAGCTCAAGGCAGCGGAATGACACGGGGCCTGACTTTCAGGCCCCACCATTTCCTGTGCGCCCTCGGCTATCGTGGCAAAGGGTATTCGGACAGTTTCACCGCCAACATGACAGCGATCGTCACCAACGGGCTTATGGCCAATGGTGGCGACCACACCCTGATCCGCGTGCGCAAGGCTGCGGATTCGCTCTGCGCCCCCTGCCCCAAGCGGCGCGACGAGGGCTGCACCAACCAAGCCGAAATCGATGCCCTGGATGCCCGCCACGCGGCGGCGCTGGACCTGCATAACGGGCAGGTTCTGACATGGGGTCAGGCCAAAATGCGCATCCGGCAGCGGGTCCAACCCGATGATCTGGATACCCTGTGTTCAGGCTGCAAATGGCTGGAGCTGGGGCTGTGCAAGACAGCCCTAGCCGATTTGCATCGCGGCGCTTAGTTCGGAAAGAACTCGGCCGGGGTTTTCATACCGGGCAATGCGCGCATCCGGTCGATCCAGCCCTGCATCACCTCGGTCGGCTCAACGCCCGCCTCGCGGACCCACTGGACATAGCCCCAGACCTGACAATCGCCGAAACCGGGCTGATCGCCGTGCAGGAACGGCTTGTCCCCCAGAAGCTTGGTAAAGTTCGCCGAATCCACGCCGTACCGCATCTTGAGCCACGCGATAACGGCGGGATCCCAGCCCTCCATGTTGTCGACCTTGGCCTGCTTTAGCTGGGGCAGGCACATGCCGATCCGGTTAGCCTCCCACATCAGGATGCTGCGGCCACGGGCGGTGCCCTCGGCGGTGTCGCCCCCCAGAACGCCGAAACGCTCGGCGATTTGCATCAGGATCGCGCCCGACTGGAAATAGGGGGTGCCGTCAATCACCAGCACCGGCACCTCGGCCAAGGGGCTAACGGCCAGAAACTCGGCCGGACGGGTGGAAGGATCGGCCCAGATATCGACCCACACCGTGCGGTGCGGCAGGCCCGCCAGCGACAGGGCCAAAGCGACCTTGCAGGCGTGGCCGGAATCAGGGTGGCCGTATAGTACAATCTCGGTCATCGGAAATTTCCCAAAGTAACGTGCCCAACGTTCATCGCGATGTTCCAATCCTGTCAACGGGATAGATGTTTCGCGTTTGCCAGAGCCGCTCTTTTTCGACGCAGGCCGCCCGAATTGCAGCGATGCCATCTTGATCCCGCCGCCAAAGCCTGAAATCTGATCGCCCATGGAACAGACCAACGCACCCAAGATCGCCCTTGTGACCGGCGCCTCGCGCGGCCTCGGGGCCGCCCTGTCCGAGCTTTTGTCCTCGGACTATCATATCGTCGCGGTGGCCCGCACCACCGGCGCTCTGGAAGAGCTGGACGACCGCATTCAGGCCCGTGGCGGCAGCGCCACGCTGGCGCCGATGGACATCACCAACCGCGATGCGATGGCCCAACTGTGCCGCAGCATCTATGAGCGTTGGGGCAAGATCGACCTGTGGGTCCACACCGCCGTGCACGCCACCGCGCTGACCCCCGCCGATCACATCATGCCCAAGGACTGGGACAAATCGCTGGCCACCAATGCGATTGCGACCGGCATCCTGATCCCTTACATCTCCCCCCTTTTAGGTCAGAGCGGCACCGCCGTTTTCTTTGACGATCCCAAGGCTGGCGAGAAGCTGTACGGCGTTTACGGCGCGACCAAGGCGACCCAGATCGCACTGGCCCGCAGCTGGCAGAAAGAGACCGAGCGTATGGGCCCCCGCGTTGTCATCGCCGAACCCGCGCCGATGCCCACCGCCACCCGCGCCCGTTTCCACCCCGGCGAGGACCGCGCAGCGCTAACACCCACCATGGATGTGGCCAAAACGCTGATCGAGCAGCTTTTCGGCTGACCACGCTGGACCTGCCCCCTTGCCTGAACTATTCACAAACAGAGGAAAAGTTCGGGGGCAGGCAATGCGCATTCTCATAACCAACGATGACGGCATCAATGCGCCCGGTTTGGCCGCTCTGGAACAGATCGCGACCGAACTGGCTGGCCCCGATGGCGAAGTCTGGGTGGTCGCGCCCGCGTTCGAACAGTCGGGCGTCGCCCACTGCATCAGCTACACCCATCCCACGATGATCGCCCAGATGGGCCCCCGCCGTTTCGCGGCCGAGGGCAGCCCCGCCGATTGCGTGCTGGCCGGTGTGCACCACGTCCTGAAAGACACGCCCCCCGATCTGATCCTGTCGGGCGTCAACCGTGGTAACAACTCGGCAGAAAATGCGCTCTATTCGGGCACCCTTGGCGGCGCTCTTGAGGGGGCGCTGCAGGGCATCCCCTCGTTCGCGCTGTCCCAGTATCTGGGGCCGGAAAACTATGACATCGAAGACCCGTTCGAGGCATCGCGCGTTTTCGGCGCCGAAGTGATCCGCAAAGTGCTGGCCGCCCAAATCCCCGAGGGGCCGACCTACCGGATGTTCTACAACGTCAACTTCCCGCCCGTCCCCGCATCTGGGGTCAAGGGCACTCGCGCTGCTGTTCAGGGCCTGCGCCTTGGCACCTGCTTCGCGGTCGAGCCTCACAAGGCCCCCTCGGGGCGGATGTTCCTGTGGGCCCGTGGCGGCGACCAGCGCGCCGTGACCCAAGAAGGGTGCGATGCGGATATGAACCTGCGCGGCTATATCTCGGTCACGCCCATGCGCGCCGATCTGACGGCCCATGATGTGATGGCCCCTCTGGCACAGGCGTTCGAACAAGGATGACGATGGACCACATTGCCCAGCAGAAGATGCAGTTCATGTACGCCCTGCGCTCGCACGGGGTGACGGACATGCGCGTTCTGTCCGCGATGGAGGCGATCGACCGCTCCTACTTCGTCAAGGGCATCTTCTCGGCCCGCGCCTACGAGGATACGCCCCTGCCCATCGCCTGCGGGCAAACGATTTCCCAGCCTTCGGTGGTCGGTCTGATGACCCAGGCCCTGAAGCTGTCCCCACGGGACAAGGTGCTGGAGGTCGGCACCGGCTCTGGCTATCAGGCCGCGATCCTGTCGCAGCTGGCCCGCCGCGTCTACACCATCGACCGCCACGCCAAGCTGGTCAAAGAGGCCACTGCCCTGTTTCGGCGGCTGGACCTGAACAACATCACCGCCCTGACCGCCGATGGCAGCTTTGGCCTGCCCGAACAGGCCCCCTTTGACCGCATCATCCTGACCGCCGCCGCCGAGGACCCGCCCGGCCCGCTCTTGGCGCAGCTCAAGGTCGGCGGTATCATGGTGCTGCCCGTGGGTCAGTCGGACGCTGTCCAGAGCCTGATCCGCGTCACCAAAGACGAAGACGGCCTGCACTATGACGAATTGCGCCCTGTGCGCTTTGTGCCTCTCGTCGAGGGGCTCGGAAAAGACTAGGTTTAACTGATTTTTTAGTACACAAGGGCCCTGCTTTTTGGCCGCAGACCACAAGAGCCCGCACGAGAGGATGATCGAGATGACCCGTTCCCCGTATAAGCGCTTGCCCAAGGCGATGACCGCCGTGTTCGGTATCGGATTGCTGGCCGCGTGTGACCCCAACAGCATGGATCTGGACATGCGCAGCTATGGCAAGGGGTTCGACACCTCTGACGCGGTTGCGACATCTATGTCCCGCCCGACGCCCGATGCGCGCGGTGTGATTTCCTATCCCAGCTATCAGGTGGCGCTGGCCCGTCAGGGCGAGACCGTACAGCAGGTCGCCGACCGTCTGGGCATCAGCGGTCAGGAACTGGCCGCCTATAACGGCCTGAACGCGGGCGATCACCTGCAGCGCGAAGAGCTGCTGGCCCTGCCCCGCAAGATCGACGAAACGCTGGCCGCGCCCTCGGGCATCCAGACCACCACGCTGGGTGGCGGCTCTGGCGCGCCGACCAGCCAGGTGGACATCACCACGCTGGCGGGCAATGCGATCGACAACTCGCCGACCACCATCTCGCCGCCCGTATCGCAGTCCACTCCGGCGCCCGCGCCTGCGGTGGCTGCGGGCGATACCCCCGTCCGCCACAAGGTTGTTCGCGGCGAAACCGCGTTCATCATCGCCCGTCAGTACAACGTGTCGGTGCGCAGCCTTGGCGAATGGAACGGGTTGGACAGCAACTTTACCGTCCGCGAAGGTCAGGTCCTGCTGATCCCCGTCAGCGAACAGGCCGCCGCATCGCGCCCCGCCGTGACCGCGCCCGCTGCCAAGCCGCAGTCGCCCGGTAACGGCTCGCCGACCCCGACCCCGCCGTCCTCGACCAAGCCGCTTCCCAAGGAAGAGACCAAGGCCGCTTCGGCCCCCGTCGCCGCTCCTGCCGCACCCAAGGTCGAGCAGACCGCAAAATCCGGTGGCCGTCTGGGCTGGCCCGTCAACGGCAACATCGTCCGCGACTATGCCAAGGGCAAGAACGAGGGCATCGACATCGCCTCGACCGCTGGCGCGCCGGTACAGGCCGCTGCAGACGGCACCGTGGCTGCGATCACCGCAGACGCCAATCAGGTGCCGATCCTTGTGATCAAGCACGCTGGCAACCTGCTGACCGTCTATGCCTATATCGACGCGCTCAGCGTCAAGAAGGGCGACACCGTCAAGCGCGGCCAGACCATCGCCAAAGTGCGTTCGGGCAGCCCCGCGATCCTGCACTTCGAAGTGCGCGACGGTTTCGAGAGCGTGGATCCCACGGGCTATCTGAACTGATAGCCCCCCGGCCCCGCAAAAGGCCCGCGATAGAAAAGGCCCCTTCGGATCGAAGGGGCCTTTGTCGTTTCAAGCCTTGGTCGCGCGTTACAGGAAGGCCCCGTGCCGCCCTGCCAGATCGGTAAAGAACTGCCAAGCCACACGGCCCGAGCGGGCCCCACGGGTAGCCTGCCATTCGATCGCCTCGGCGCGGACCACTTCGTCGTCCACATGCAGCCCGTAAGCGTGGATATAGCCGTAGATCATCTCGAGGAACTCGTCCTGCGAACAGGGATGGAAGCCCAGCCACAGACCGAAACGATCCGACAGGGACACCTTTTCCTCGACCGCTTCGGCGGGGTTGATGGCGCTGGAGCGTTCGTTCTCGATCATGTCGCGCGGCATCAGGTGCCGGCGGTTCGAGGTGGCGTAGAAGATCACGTTGTCGGGCCGCCCCGCAATGCCGCCATCTAGAACCGCCTTGAGCGATTTGTAGTGCTGATCATCGTGGGAAAAACTCAGGTCATCGCAATAGAGGATAAACCGGAATTTCGGCGCATCGCGCAACAGGTCCAGCAGGCGCGCGACCGTGGGCAGGTCCTCTCGGGACAGTTCCACGATCTTCAGCGGCATCCCCTGAGAGACGAGCCGCTGGTGGATCGCCTTGACCACACTGGATTTCCCCATGCCCCGCGCGCCCCAGAGCAGCGCGTTGTTCGCCGGATAGCCCTGTGCGAACTGCTTGGTGTTGGCCAGAAGGGTATCGCGGCTACGGTTGATCCCGACGAGCAGGTCCAGATTCACCGCAGAAACGCGGTGTACCGGTGTCAGCCGTTCCGGATTGGTCTGCCACAGGAACGCATGCGCTGCGGTAAAGTTCGGTGCGGCAAGCGGCGCCGGAGCTATCCGCTCCAGCGCCGCTGCAATTCTTTCCAAAGGATCGGTCACTTGCGGTCCTCTTCGTCCTCGTCGAACTCTTTCATCAGAGGATCGTTCTTGAGCAGTGGATCTTCTGCTACGTCCGCTTCCTCTTCTTCGTCGTCATAGTAGCCTTCGGCCCGCAGACGTTCCTCGCGCTTTTTCTCGACGCGGCGGACGGTAAAGATCGAGACCTCGTAGAGGGCGTAAACCACCGAGAACAGGATCACCTGAGTGATAACGTCCGGCGGGGTCACCACAGCAGCTAGGATCAGGATCGCGACGACCGCATATTTGCGCACCGCGGCCAGACCCTCGGACGAGACGATGCCTGCTTTGCCCAGAAGGGTCAGCAGAACCGGCAGCTGGAAACACAGACCAAACGCGACGATGAACTTGATCGTCAGGTTCAGGTATTCCTGCGCCGAGCCCATAAAGGCGATCGCGCTGTGCTGGGTTGCGCCATCTTCGGTGATCAGGCTTCCGGGTTGCTGGAACCCAAGGAAGAAGTCGAACGCCATCGGCGTCACAACGAAATAGGCGAACGACGCCCCCAGAATAAACATAAAGGGCGAAGCGATCAGAAAAGGCAGGAACGCCCCCTTCTCGGATTTATAGAGGCCGGGGGCCACAAAGCGCCACAGCTGGAAGCTGATATAGGGGAAGGACAGCACAAGCCCCCCCACCAGCGAGATCGACACCGCAACAAAGAAGCCTTCTTGCAGCTTGATCAGCACCAGTCCGCAATCCTCCTGCCCGCGCGCGGCAAGCGCCGAACACAGAGGTTCGGTCAGGAAGTTGAAGATCGGGTTCCAGAACGTGAAACAAATCACCATGCCAACCACAAAGGCCAGCATGGCGTGTATCAATCGTGTGCGAAGCTCGGCCAGATGCTCGATCAGCGGGGCCGAGGTATCGTCGATCTCGTCGGTTTTGGTCATGTAAGGGGTCCGTTATTCCCTGTCGCCAGCGGCAGCCGGTGCAGCGGGGGCGCTGTCGGTTGCGGCCGCGGGCGCGGCGGCATCGGCAGCAGCCTTGGCTTCGGCTTCCTGACGGGTTTTGGCGGAACGGGCGGTGGCCTCGTGGATTTTGCGGGCGGTTGCCGCGCGATCCTCGTCCATGCCGTTCGCCTTGGCGTCAGGGTTCCAGTCGGCAAAGCTCTTGGCCGCGTCTTTCACGCTGTCCAGACCGAGGTCCTTGTAATTGGCCGCGTTCTTGAAGCTGTTGGCCGCGTCCTTGACCCCTGCCTCATCGGCAGCCTGTTCCATCGCACGGGAAAACTCGCGGGCCATACCTTTGGCCTTGCCCACGAATTGACCGACATTGCGGAACAGGATCGGCAAATCCTTGGGACCAACGACGATCAACGCCACGATCCCGATCAGCAGCAGCTCGCTCCAGCCAAGGTCAAGCATTTGGGCTTAGGCCTTGTCTTTTTCTTCGGCGGGGGTGACGTCGCGGACCTGACGATCGTTCTCGATCTCGTCGGAACCGTCTTTCACGCCCTTCTTGAAGGCGGTGATGCCCTTGCCGACTTCGCCCATGAGCGAGCTGATCTTGCCACGGCCGAAAAGCACCAGAACAACGACCGCAATCAGCAGAAGACCAGGAAGCCCGATGTTATTAAGCATGTATTCTCTCCCTTGCAGGGGCCCGATCTGTTGATGTGCCGGGCCTCGCACAAACATCGAGAATATATGTATGGGGTCACGCCAAGGGTTAAAAGCGTGAAACAGACCAAAACCGCCGATTTTTTTCAGAAGTTTCGTCGCACCCCGAAAATCGGCAACAATTTACTGTGATGTTACAGTCCTATTGGCGGCTTGCGGGGTACACAAAACAACGGTCGCGGCGCAGCATCAGCCACAGGGGTTTGCCCGGTTTGGGTAGGAAAACACCGGGAACCGTGGCGCGCAGGATCGAGCCGTCATAATCCATGCGAAACTCGACCAGGCTTTCTTTGCCCATAAAACGGGCACGTTCCACGACGCCGCGGGCGGGGGTGCCGTCCTCGACCGTGGGGTTGGGGCCGCGGCCGCCGCGATCCAGATCGATGCGGATGTGCTGGGGACGGATCACGATATCCACTTCGGCCCCGTCCGGCACACCCGGCGCCAGAAACTGGCCAAAGGGCGTTTCGGTCAGGGCGCCCTTAACAGTGCCACGGATCACGTTGATATCGCTAAAGAAAGCGACCGCCTTCTTGTCCACGGGATTGTTGTATATGTTATAGGGCGCGCCCTGCTGCACGATCCGCCCGTCCCGCATCAAGGCGATCTCGTCGGCCATGCGCATGGCTTCTTCGGGCTCGTGGGTCACCAGGAGAACGGCGGTATCCTCGTCTTTCAGAACAGCCAGCGTTTCGTCGCGGATGTCATCGCGCAGACGGTTATCAAGACCCGAAAACGGCTCGTCCATCAGCATGATGCGCGGACGGGGGGCCAAGGCGCGGGCCAGCGCCACACGCTGCTGTTCGCCGCCTGACAGCTCGTGCGGATAGGCGTCGATGTAGCGGGCCATCGCGACCTTTTCGAGCAGTTCCTCGACGCGGGCGCGCTTGGCGTCTTTGTCGCCCTTCAGGCCAAAGGCCACGTTTTCGGCCACGCTCAGGTGCGGAAACAGGGCAAAGTCCTGAAACATCAGGCCAATGGAGCGGCGCTCTGGCGGCACGCGAAACACCGTGTCGCAGATCAGGTTGCCATCCACATAGATTTCGCCGCTGTCCTGCATCTCTACCCCTGCGATCATGCGCAGGGTCGTGGATTTCCCGCAGCCCGAAGGCCCAAGCAGACAGGTCACCTGCCCCGGCATCACCCGAAGCGACACGCCTTTGACCACCTGACGCCCTTCGAAACTGCGGATCAGGTTGCGGATTTCCAGGCGCGGGATCGGGGCAGTACTGGTCAATGCGGGCCTCATCGGTTTCCGACAATTTCTGTCGGGTCATGGGCTGATAGCAAGCCCTTCCCCGCCCTGCAAGTAAAGCGACGAAAACGGCCGCACCGAAGGGGTGCGGCCAATCAGGGCAGGTTTGCCGGATTACATCGTGGTGTTGGTCGCGCCGCCATCCAGCAGGATGTTCTGGCCCACCATGAACTTGGCGTACTGCGAACACATGAACGCGCAAGTCGCGCCGAAATCACGGGCGTCGCCATAGGTGCCGGTCGGAATGCCCGCCAGACGGCGCGAGCGCGCCTCTTCGACGGTGATGCCTTCGGTCTTGGCGGTGTTTCCATCCAGCGAGATCATGCGATCGGTTGCGTGAATGCCCGGCAGCAGGTTGTTCATGATCACACCCTTGGGCGCCACCTGACGCGAGGTGCCGCCCACATAGCCGGTCAGACCTGCACGGGCCGAGTTCGACAGACCCAAAGCCGCAATCGGCGATTTGACCGACACGCTGGTGATGTTGACCACACGGCCCCAGCCGCGCTCTTCCATGCCGGGGACCAAGGCTTTGATCAGGGCGATGGGGGCCAGCATGTTGGCATCGAGCGCCTTGATGAAATCCTCGCGGTCCCAGTCTTTCCAGCTGCCGGGGGGCGGGCCGCCTGCGTTGTTGACCAGAATGTCCACCTGACCGGCCACTTCCAGAACCTGAGCGCGGCCCTCTTCGGTGGTGATGTCACAGGCGACGGTTTCCACGGTCACGCCATAGGTTTCACGGATTTCGGCGGCGGTGGCTTCCAGCGCCTCGGACCCGCGAGCGTTCAGCACCAAATTTACGCCTGCCTCTGCCAGCGCCTCGGCGCAGCCACGGCCCAAGCCCTTAGACGAGGCGCACACCAGCGCCCGCTTTCCTGCGATACCCAGATCCATAAATTCTCTCCCCTTGAGCTTATTTGACCGGACTTTCGGTCGTTTATTAACGAACGGGGCTGAAACTGTCCGCTTCCATCCTAAAGCTGACCTAGATTCGCCCTCATTCCTTGAATAAGTAATCACAAGAACGACAAAGGAAACCACCCATGGGCAATACGCCCCGCGCCACGTCCCTGCCCCCGCAGAGTTTGCCCGTCTTCCGGAGCGAACAGTTCCTCGTGGTGTCCGGTGCGAACATGGGCGACACGCTGTCCTTTGCCGATGATCTGACGCTGGACGATGTATATTGCCTTGAAAAAGGGGCGCCGCAGCGTCTGTCGATCCTGCCGCAGGAACGCGCCCGCGCCACCATCGCCCCGGATACCGAGGTCGGGACCGCCGGAAATCTGACGGTTCTGGACAGCTGCATCACCCTGATGTCCCCCCGTGGCGACACGACCGAGGCGTTGATTCTGGTGGAACTGGACCCCGACTCGGACGTGCAAGAGGTGTACCTGTTGCCGCTGGCGCGACTGGTTCCGGGGGATGATTACACGCTGGTTGGTATCTCCAAGGACGATGCTGCCCAAAAACTGGCCCAAGTGGCCTGTGTGGCGTTTTCGCGCGGCACCCATATCACCTTGGCATCGGGCAAGCAGGCCCCGATCGAAACCCTGAAGGTCGGCGACCGCGTTCTGACACGCGACAGCGGCATCCAGCAGATCCGCTGGATCGGCCAGACCACTGTGCGCGCAGCGGGGGCCTTTGCGCCCATCGTGATCACCGCGGGCACCCTGAACAACGAACACGACCTGATCGTCAGCCCTGAACACCGGCTCTTTATCTATCAGCGGCAAGACCGTCTTGGGACCGGCCGCTCCGAAGTGCTGATCAAGGCGCGGCATCTGGTGAACGGCGACACCATCCATTGGCGCGAGGGCGGCTTTGTGGATTATTTCCAGCTGCTCTTTGACGAACACCAGATCATCTATGCCGAAGGCATCGCCGCCGAGACCCTGCTTTTGGATCTGCGGACCGAGGCCGCCCTGCCCGAGGACATCATCCAGAGCGTGGGCGACGCCGCGACCAATGCGGCCAGCGCCACCCAGTCGATGGAAGTCCCCGAAAGCGTCCTGCGCAACCCCGACATCCTGAAACTGATCCGCAGCGCTTCATCGGGCTAGGATATCCAAGGCAGGCTTGCCGAAACCACGGCGGCGCTGTATGCGCAGGCCATGCTGGATACATCATCGAACCGCCCCGCCCTGCCCCCTGAAATTGCCCGCCGCCGGACCTTTGCGATCATCTCGCACCCCGACGCCGGCAAGACGACTCTGACGGAAAAATTCCTGCTGTACGGCGGTGCGATCCAGATGGCCGGTCAGGTCCGCGCCAAGGGCGAAGCGCGCCGCACCCGTTCCGACTTTATGAAGATGGAACAGGATCGCGGGATCTCGGTCAGCGCATCGGCGATGTCGTTCGATTTCAAGACCTTCCGCTTCAATCTGGTGGATACTCCCGGTCACTCGGACTTCTCCGAGGACACCTATCGCACCCTGACAGCCGTGGACGCGGCCGTGATGGTGATCGACGGAGCCAAGGGTGTGGAAAGCCAGACCCAGAAGCTGTTCGAAGTGTGCCGCCTGCGCGACCTGCCCATCCTGACCTTCTGTAACAAGATGGACCGGGAAAGCCGCGACACCTTTGAAATCATTGACGAGATTCAGGAAAACCTTGCCATCGACGTGACGCCTGCCAGCTGGCCGATCGGGATGGGTCGGGATTTTCTGGGCTGCTATGACATGCTGAACGACCGTCTGGAACTGATGGACCGCGCCGACCGGAACAAGGTCGCCGAGTCGATCAACATTCAGGGGCTGGACGATCCGCTGCTGGACCAGCACATCCCCGCCGCGCTGCTAGAGAAGCTGCGCGAAGAGGTCGAGATGGCCCGTGAACTGCTGCCTGCCTTGGACCCCCAAGCGGTGCTCGAGGGGCACATGACCCCGATCTGGTTCGGCTCGGCGATCAACAGCTTTGGCGTCAAGGAACTGATGGACGGGATCGGCACCTACGGCCCCGAGCCCCAGCCCCAGTCCGCCGAACCCCGCCAGATCGGCCCCGACGAGGACAAAGTCGCCGGTTTCGTGTTCAAGGTGCAGGCCAACATGGACCCCAAGCACCGCGACCGCGTGGCGTTCATCCGCTTGGCCTCCGGGCACTTCAAGCGCGGGATGAAACTGACCCACGTGCGTTCGAAAAAGCCGATGGCGATCTCGAACCCTGTGCTGTTTCTGGCCGCTGACCGCGAACTGGCCGAAGAGGCTTGGGCCGGCGATATCATCGGTATTCCGAACCACGGCCAGCTGCGCATCGGCGACACCCTGACCGAGGGCGAAGCCCTGCGCGTGACCGGCATCCCCAGCTTTGCGCCGGAACTTCTGCAAGGTGTCCGCGCGGGCGACCCGATGAAGGCCAAGCACCTGGAAAAGGCGCTGATGCAGTTCGCCGAAGAAGGCGCGGCCAAGGTGTTCAAGCCGAACATCGGCTCGGGCTTTATCGTCGGCGTTGTGGGCGCCCTGCAGTTCGAGGTTCTGGCCAGCCGGATCGAGCTGGAATACGGCCTGCCCGTGCGTTTCGAGGCCAGCCAGTTCACCAGCGCCCGCTGGGTTGCCGGTGAGAAGGCCGATGTCGAAAAGTTTGTGAACGTGAACAAGCAGCACATCGCGTACGACCACGATGGGGACGTTGTGTACCTGACCCGTATGCAGTGGGACATCGACCGCGTGGTCCGCGACCACCCCGAGCTGAAGCTGACCGCCACCAAGGAAATGATGGTCTGATGTCGCGGCGCCTTGCGGCGCCACGATGCCTTCGGCGAGGGTATTTGGACCAAGATGAAGCCCGCATCCGAGTTCTTCGGGGCGGGCTTTTTGCTGGCTTTCCGGCACTTGCGCGGTGCGCGGGGCGGCTTTAGGGTTTCGGGATTGTTTTGTTACTTTGAATACGGGTTCGTCGCTTCATGCAAACCATCACCATCCAGCGTAGGGCGTCCGTGCCGGACGAGCTGCGGGTCGCGCGCTGTCTGAGTGCGCCGCACCGTGGGCCAAGGCTGCTGTTTTTCAGCGGCGGCAGTGCGCTGAACGGGATTTCGCGGCAGCTGAAGCGCTATACCCACAACTCGGCGCATCTGATCACGCCATTTGACAGCGGCGGCAGTTCCGAGGTGTTGCGCAAGGCCTTTGGCATGCCTGCGGTGGGGGATTTGCGGAGCAGGCTCATGGCCTTGGCCGAGGAGACCGATCTGGGGCAGCCCGATATCGTGCGCCTGTTCTCGCACCGCTTCGGGCTGGAGGGGTGCCCTGACGCGCTGGAATGCGAGGTCGAGCAAGTGCTTTCGGGCGAGCATCCCTTGGTGCGGGCGGTGCCCCAGCCCATGCGGATGTTGGTGGTGTCCCATTTGCAGACCTTTGCGCAGAATGCGCCGGTGGATTTCGACTATGCCAAGGGCAGTGTCGGCAATCTGGTGCTGGCGGGGGGCTATCTGGGGAACGAGCGTCTGCTGGAGCCCGTGCTGTTCATGATGTCCAAGATGATGGACGTGTTGGGCACCGTACGATCTGTGGTCGATGTGAACCTGCATATCGGCGCGGAATACGAGGACGGCAGTGTCGTGATCGGCCAAAAGGAGATCACCGGCAAAGAGGTTCCTGCCCCCAAGGCCCGCATTCGCCGTCTGTTTCTGGCGGACGACACGGGCGAGGTTCCCCCCGAAGAGGTGGTTTTGCCCCTGCGCAACCAGCGCCTGATCCGCAAGGCCGATCTGATCTGCTATCCGCCCGGTAGCCTCTATTCCAGTGTGGCGGCGAACCTGCTGCCCGCGCGGGTGGGCCAAGAGATTGCCGAAACCAACGTGCCCAAGATTTATGTCCCGAGTCTGGGGAATGACCCCGAATGCCACGGCATGACCCTGAGCGATCAGGTCGGCGCGCTGATCAAGGTGTTGCGTGCAGATGCGGGCCATGAGGTGCCCGCCAAGGCGCTGATGACCCATGTGATCTGCGATGTTTCGGTGCCTGTCAGCGATTGTGCGGCGGTTACCTTGGACTACGGGATTCCTTGTGTGCGGTTGCCCTTGGCCGAGGGCAGCGGGCAGCTTTATGACGAGAAGGCATTCTGCGAAATGCTGGTGTCTCTGGTCTGAGGGCGGGAAAATCGGCCCCCACTGCAAACGAGGGCTTGCGCCGCCTTGCGGCCCGCAGCACGATGCGGACATGGTCAAACAGCTTACATATCCTGATGGTTTCGAAGGGGTTAACGCCCGCTGGGAAGAGCGCCGCGATCCCCTGACCGCGCGCGAGGGCGAAGGCCTGCCGCCGCTGGACTGCGATCTGGCGGACTTGGCCGCGCGGCGGATGCCCGATCCGGCCGCGCCCTTGGTCAAGCCTGCCTCCAGCTTCGGGTTCAAGGCCCATGCGCTGGCGGTCGAACTGGCGGGGGCCTCGAAACTGGCGCATCTGAACGCCCTGCTTATCGCCCATTTGCGGCGGCGCAGTTGGCCGGACCATGCGCCGGCCCTCTTCTGCCGGATTTGGGCAGAGCACGCGGATCACCTGATCGCCGAGTTGAATGCCCGCTGGCTGGTATCCTCGCTCCAGACCTTTGCCGATCATGGCCAGACCGAGGCGCAGCGGCGCACGGGCGCGACCCTTGGCCTGCTGTTTTCGATGATGAAGCTATATGAATTCGAGCGCACCTTTGGCGGCACAGACCCCGCCGAGCCCTACCGCATGGGCAAACGGGCCAAGGTGCCCCTGCCGATGGAAATGGACGATTTCTCGCTCAAATCCGGGGGGCTGGATTTCAACATGCTGGCGCCGCTCTGGCGCGATGCGGGGGCCGATCCGGTGACCGCGCCGTTGGCCTGCCATCTGCTGGAGATGCTGAACGGAGACAATGGCACCGTCTTCCGCCGCATCCAGACGATGCGCGAACGCATTGCCCGCCGAGAGGAGCGCGGAACATGACCCGCTGGGGCATCGTCGCCACGATCAAGGCCAACGCCAAAGAGATCATCAGCTTTGCCGCCCATCATCTGGAACTGGGGGTGGACGAACTGCACATTTACCTGGACACCCCCTGCCCCCGCGCCGAAGAGGCCTTGGCCGGCAATCCCCGCGTCAAGATCATCCAGTGCGACGAGAAATACTGGCGGATGCGCCGCCCCCGAGAGGAACACCAGCGCCCGCCCATGCATCAGGCCCGCCAGTTCGCCAACGCGAAATGGGCCTATATGCACAACAACGTCGACTGGCTGATCCATATCGACGTGGACGAATTCCTGTGGGCAGAGCGGGACGTGCGTGATCAACTGGCCGCCCTGCCCGACGCGGCGCTCTGTGCCCGCATTCGCCCGCTAGAGGCCCTGTCCACCGAAGGGCAGGATTTGCCCAAGGGCGTGACCCCCTTTAAATCTGCCGCGCTGGAATGGGATCAGCGCCGCCGCGAGACTCGGGATATTTACCCCACCTACGGGGATTTTCTGAAC
Source organism: Donghicola mangrovi (assembly GCF_013377535.1). Lineage (GTDB taxonomy): Bacteria > Pseudomonadota > Alphaproteobacteria > Rhodobacterales > Rhodobacteraceae > Donghicola > Donghicola mangrovi. The sequence goes on from NZ_JABCJE010000004.1 coordinate 80,009, forward strand.
GGCGGCTTCCTGTCCCATCTGGCGGGGAAAATGGCTGTGCGCACGGGCCAGCCCGACATGATGGTCAAAATCCACAACGTCGAACAGAACGGCACCCTCAACCCCGGAGAGGCCGAGCTGCCCGACCTGACCCTGTGCCACATGCATGCCCACACGTGGGACCAGTGGCGCAAAAGCCTGACCTATCGCCGCCGCAAGGGATCGTACCGCGCGGAACTGGCGCCGCCCGTTGCGCCCCCCGGCACCAAGCCCGATCCAGACGCGCTGAACCTGAACCAGCTTTTCGACATGATCGAGGAACACGGCGGCGACGAGGCCCTGCGCGGCTTCTTCGAAGAGGTCTGTCTGGCCACCCCCGCCCTGCGGGAACGGCTGGAGCGATACGGCCGCCTACAGATGCGTAAACTGGACCTGAGGGGCGCCCGAAAGCGCCAATTCGGGCCAGATTGGGCGTAAAACGCCGCTCTCATTGACCGCAAAGGCTTTTTCGGCTATCCCGCCCTCGGAAACTGCCCCTACCGGGGGGCGTCGGTGCGACGTTGCACCCCCTTTAACCGCTACGGGCCAGATCGCGTCCGTAAACCACGGATACACATGACGAAATTTTCTGACCTGTCGCTCGACCCCAAAGTCCTGAAAGCCATCGAAGAGGCCGGATACGAAACGCCGACCCCCATTCAGGCCGGAGCGATTCCCCCCGCCCTCGAAGGGCGCGACGTTTTGGGTATCGCCCAAACGGGCACAGGCAAAACCGCCAGCTTCACGCTGCCGATGATCACCATGCTGGCCAAAGGCCGTGCACGGGCGCGGATGCCGCGCTCTCTGGTTCTGGCACCGACCCGCGAACTGGCGGCTCAGGTGGCCGAGAACTTTGACACCTATACTAAGCACCTGAAACTGACCAAGGCCCTGCTGATCGGCGGCGTCTCGTTCAAGGAACAGGAAGCCCTGATCGACAAGGGTGTAGACGTTCTGATCGCCACCCCCGGCCGCCTTCTGGACCATTTCGAGCGCGGTAAACTGCTGCTGACCGGCGTGCAGATCATGGTGGTGGACGAAGCCGACCGTATGCTGGACATGGGCTTTATCCCCGATATCGAGCGTATCTTCAGCCTGACGCCCTTTACCCGTCAGACCCTGTTCTTCTCGGCGACCATGGCCCCCGAGATCGAGCGCATCACCAACACCTTCCTGTCGGCCCCCGCCAAGATCGAGGTTGCCCGTCAGGCCACCGCGTCCGAGCGTATTGCCCAGAGCGTCTGCATCTTCGAAGGCGCCAAGCGCGACAAGACCGGTACCCGCAAGCGTCTGCTGCTGCGCCGTCTGATCGACGCCGAAGGCGAGACCGTGCAGAACGCCGTGATCTTCTGTAACCGCAAGACCGACGTGGATATCGTGTCGAAGTCGCTGAAAAAGTACGGCTATGACGCGGCTCCGATCCACGGCGATCTGGACCAGTCCCAGCGTAACCGCACTCTGGACGATTTCCGCGAGGGCAAGCTGAAATTCCTGGTGGCGTCCGATGTGGCCGCCCGTGGTCTGGACGTTCCCAGCGTAACCCACGTGTTCAACTTCGACGTGCCCACCCACGCCGAGGACTATGTTCACCGCATTGGCCGGACCGGCCGCGCGGGCCGTGACGGCAAGGCCGTGATGATCTGCGAACCCCGCGATGAAAAGAACCTGGCCGCAATCGAAGCACTGATCCAGAAACAGATCGACCGCCTCGAGAACCCGATCGCCAACGAACCCGAGCCCGAGCCCCGCGAAAGCAGCAGCCGTCGCTCCAGCCGTTCGTCGTCGAGCCGCAGCAAGGCCTCGGCCGAGCCCCGCGAGGCCCCCGAAGAGCGCGCCGCCAAGCCCGAAGAGAAGCGCAGCAGCTCCAGCAGCCGCTCGTCCTCGAGCCGTGGCCGCAAGCGTGGCGACAGCCCCGCTGACCACGTGGGCGAAAGCAACAAGGGCCGCGGCGTGATCGTCGGCATGGGCGACCACCTGCCCAGCTTTATCGCCCTCAGCTTTGACGAGCGCCGCGCAGCCGGCCTCTGATCCAGAGCTACCGCTGAAAATGACAAAGCGCCCCCGAAAGGAGGCGCTTTTTTCATGGCCGGATCACCGGAAATGAAAAGGGCCGCCCGAAGGCGACCCGAAATCTTAGGCCAGACGGCTGATCACCACGGTGACCTCGGGCTTTTTGCCGATCTCGTCCAGCGCTGTCTTGCGAGCCACGCGGCGCAGCCCCTCTTCGAGGGCGTCGTCGTCGGTCAGGGTTTTGGCCCCTGCCCGCCCGATGAACTGGGACAGATCCTCTTCCAGAACATCGGCCAAGGGCGCGCCGCTGCGGCCCATCTCGGGTAGGCCCTTCAGCTCGCACCAGGGTTCCCCCAGCGGATCATCCTCTTCGTCCAGAATGACGGTGACGGTCACGTGGCCGTTCAGCGCCATGCGGATACGGTCGCGGACGATGCCGTCCATCGCGCCGATCTGAACCGAGCCATCCAGATAGGTGCGGCCGGTTTCGATGTACTCGACCACCTTGGGCTGATCGCCGGTCAGGTCGATCATCATGCCGTTCACGGCGACGATGCCCTGATAACCACGCTCGGTCGCCAGTTTGGCGTGCTCGCGCAGGTGACGGTGTTCGCCGTGCATAGGGACCAGCATCTGCGGCTTGATCAGATCGTGCATGGTCATCAGGTCGGGACGGTTGGCGTGACCGGACACGTGATACAGACCACCCGCGTCATCGACAACATCCACACCCATTTCCGAGAACTGGTTCATGATGCGGATCACGCCACGCTCGTTCCCCGGAATGGTTTTCGAGGAGAACAGGAACGTGTCGCCCTCTTTCATGGTCAGACCCAGATACTTGCCCTGCGCCAACTGAGCGGTCGCGGCACGGCGTTCGCCCTGCGAACCGGTCACGATCAGCATCAGGTTATCGCGCGGAATACTGACGGCATCCTCGGCGGGAATGGTCGTGGGGAAGTTGGTCAGAATGCCCGTGGTAACCGCGGTTTCTACCATACGGCGCATGGCACGGCCGAGCAGACAGATCGAGCGACCAGCGGCTTGACCAGCCTCGGCCAGCGACTGCAGGCGCGCGATGTTCGAGGCAAAGGTCGTGGCAACCACCATCCCCTTCTGGGAACGGATCAGCTCTTCGAGGTTGGGCTTCAGGGTTGCTTCGGAGCGCCCCTGAGCGGTGCTGAACACGTTGGTCGAGTCGCACATCAGAGCGCGCACGCCCGAAGCGCCGATTTCGGCCAGCATCTCGGCGTCGAAGGGTTCGCCGACCACGGGGGTCGCGTCGATCTTGAAATCGCCCGAGTGGAAAATCCGGCCCGCAGGCGTGTCGATCACCAAAGCAGAGCTTTCGGGGATCGAGTGCGACAGCGGCACGAAGCCAACCTTGAACGGCCCAAGTTCGATCTGCTCGGGCCACGCGGAAACGGTGCGCACCGCACCTTCGTGGATGCCATATTCAGCGACCTTGTGGCGGGCAATCGCGGCGGTAAAGGCGCGCGCATAGATCGGCGCGCCAAGGCGGTTATAGAGGTGACCGACCGCGCCCACGTGGTCCTCGTGGGCGTGGGTGACAATGATCGCCTCGAGCTGGTTCTTGCGCTCTTCGAGCCACGCGATGTCCGGCATGATCAGATCCACGCCGGGGGTCGTGTCCATGTCGGGGAACGTCACGCCAAGGTCCACGAGGATAAAGCGCTCGTTATCCTTGGGGCCGTAGCCGTACACATAGGCGTTCATCCCGATCTCCCCCGCGCCACCGAGGGGAAGGTAGATCAGTCTCTCACTGCTCAAGCGTCTTATCCTTGTTGTACTCGTGGATGACGGTCAGGCCGTGCATCGTCAGAAATTCGTCGAAAGCGTCAAATAGCGTATCGCCTTGCTGGAACAAGGGCGCAAGCCCGCCAGTGGCAATAACCTTCATCGGACGGTCTCTTTCTGCCTTGATCCGTTGGGTGATGCCCGCAACCAGACCAACATAGCCCCAGAACACGCCCGACTGCATACACGCCACTGTGTTGGTCCCGATTACACGATCGGGCTTGGACACGTCCACGTGGGGCAATGCCGCAGCCGCCTGGTGCAGCGCCTCGAGGCTCAGGTTCACGCCGGGGGCGATGACGCCGCCGATATAGGCGCCGTCCGTATCCACCACGTCAAAGGTGGTCGCGGTGCCGAAATCCACCACAATCAGATCGCCGCCGAATTTGTCGAAACCGGCCACGGTGTTCACCAGACGGTCGGGGCCGACCTGCGTGCCCGGATCGACGCGCACGTCAACGGGCAGATCGCAGCCGGGTTTGCCGACAACCAGCGGACGGGTGTTGAAATACCGATCCGCAAAGACGCGCAGGTTGAACACCACGCGCGGCACCGTGGTCGAGATGATGACATCGGTGATGTCAGCCTCGATCCCGCGATGCTTCATCAGGGTGGTCAGCCAGACGTAATACTGGTCAGCGGTGCGCTGGTGTTCGGTGGCGGTGCGCCAGGTGGCAATGAATTCAGTGCCATCCCAGATCGAGAACACGGTGTTCGTGTTCCCGCAGTCGATCGCAAGGAGCATATCCTGTTCCTCTTAGAAAAAGACGTCGGCGGCAGGGATCGCTTCGCGGCCCCGCGCGGTGCGCAGCACCAGATTGCCGTGTTCGTCCAAAGTCTCGAATGTGCCGACCCGCTCGGTGTTGCCGGTGCGAGCGGTGATGACTTCGCCAAGCTTGGCCGCGCGGGCCAGCCACGCCTGCCGGATGGGCTCGAAGCCATAGGTTGTGAATTGGGTTTCAAAGGCCGCGTAGGCACCCGCCAGAACGTCCAGAAATTCCTCGGGGGTGACGTGGGCGCCGGTCTCGGACAGCAGCGATACGGGGCGCACAGCGCGCTCTTCCAGCACCGCGGGATCAGGTGCGCCGATCAGGTTCACGCCAATGCCCACCGCCAGATAGCTGACCCCGTGAAAGACACCAACGGACTCCAAGAGGATGCCCGCCACCTTGCCGCCGTTCAGCAGCACGTCATTGGGCCACTTCAGCGCAAAGGCCTCGGGGCGGCCGGAAACGGTGACAAAGGCCTCGTGCAGGGCAAGGGCCGCCACAAACGAACGCAGTGCCATTAGATGCGGCGCCTCGTTCGGCCTGAGCAGCAGAGTCGCTGCGAAATTACCTTTGGGATTTTCCCACACCCTGCCCCGCCGTCCGCGACCTGCGGTCTGCTCTAGGGCCAATATCCATGTGGGTTGGATCAGTTCGGGCGCGATCCGCGCCGCTTCGGCGTTGGTGCTGTCCACTCGGGACAGCACCCGCCTTGCGTATTCAACGGGCCAGCCGCTCATGCACTCTGGCCCGCGATCATCAGTTGACCAGCGACGCGGCAGCAGACGCTGCGGCACCGTCGATGCCAAAGAGGTTCAGAACAACTGCCGCGATCATGATCACAGCCGACGCCACCAGCAAACCCGACAGAACGGGGTTGCGGGGGGTGTCCAGTTCCTCGGTCTCTTCGCCGAAGTACATGTAGTAAACGATGCGGATGTAGTAGAACGCACCGATCACCGAGGCGACCACACCGGCAACTGCCAGCCACGCCAGACCACCTTCGTAAGCGGCACGCAGAACGTACAGTTTACCGAAGAAGCCTAGCATCGGGGGCACGCCAGCAAGGCTGAACATCAGCACCAGCAGGGCAAAGGCACGACCGGGCGCGTATTTCGACAGGCTGCTCAGCGACAGGATGTCGGTGACAGGCTGGCCGTTACGCTCCATCGACAGGATGAAGGCAAAGGTGCCGACGTTCATGGTGACGTAGATCGCCATGTAAACCAGCATCGATTCCACACCCAGCGCGGTACCCGACGCCAGACCCATCAGAGCGTAACCCATGTGGGCGATCGACGAGTATGCCATCAGACGCTTGATGTTCGACTGACCGATCGCAGCGATCGAACCAAGGAACATCGACAGAACCGCGAGGAACGCGATGACCTGCTGCCAGTCGCCAACGGCACCGCCAAAGGCATCGTGCATGACGCGGGCGAACAGACCCATCGCAGCCATCTTGGGCGCGGTGGCGAAGAACGCGGTGACGGGGGTCGGAGAGCCTTCGTAAACGTCAGGGGTCCACATGTGGAACGGAACCGCAGACACTTTGAACGCCAGACCGGACACGATGAACACCAGACCGAACAGAACGCCGAGCGACAGATGCTCGCCCTGAACCGCTTGGATGATGCCCGAGAACGAAGTGGTGCCCGAGAAGCCGTAGGTCAGCGATGCACCATAGAGCAGCAGACCCGAGCTGAGCGCGCCAAGCACGAAGTACTTCATACCGGCTTCGGTCGACTTCACGCTGTCACGACGCAGCGACGCGACGACATAGAGCGACAGCGATTGCAGTTCGAGACCCATGTAGAGCGAGATCAGGTCGCCAGCGGAAACCATGACCATCATCCCTACCGACGCCAGACAGACGAGGATCGGGTATTCAAAGCGCAGGATGCCGCGACGCTGCATGTATTCCTGGCTCATGATCAGGACGACTGCGGCCGCAACCATAATGACGACTTTGGCAAAGCGGGCAAAGCCGTCGTTCACGAAGGTACCGTCGAAAGCGACCTGGGTGGTTGCATCACCCAGACCGATCATCGCGGCCAGTACCAGCATCACGATGCTGGTCACCCAAACCAGCGCCGAGGCCAGTTTGTCCTTGCCGGTGTAGACGGCGCCAAGCAGCGCCACCAGTGCGAAAGCCGACAAGAGGATTTCGGGCAGAAGGATTGCTAGGTCAGCCTGCATCGGGCCACCCTCCTCAGTGTTGGGCCACTTGGCTGACGGTCTCTACCGAGACCGACGCCAGTGCCGCATCGTAGTTGTGGATCAGAGCCGAAACGCTCGGCCCGATGATGTCGGTGATCAGCGAGGGATATACCCCCAGCAGAAGGGTCATGATGATCAGCGGCGCGAAAATGGCACGCTCGCGGGTGGTCATGTCGGTGATCGCCTTCAGGCTTTCCTTGATCAGGGCACCCATAACGACGCGGCGATAGAGCCACAGCGCATAAGCTGCCGAGAAGATCACGCCCGATGCGGCCACAGCAGCGACCCAGGTGTTCTCTTGGAAGATGCCCATCAGGACCAGGAATTCACCGATGAAGCCCGAAGTGCCCGGCAGACCAACGTTGGCCATGGTGAACAGCATGAACACCAGCGCGTATTTGGGCATACGGTTTACCAGACCGCCGTAAGCGTCGATCTCGCGGGTGTGCATACGGTCGTAGATCACACCAACGCAGAGGAAGAGCGCGCCCGAGATGAAGCCGTGCGACAGCATCTGGAAGATCGCGCCGTCAACGCCCTGCTGGTTCATGGTGAAGATACCCATGGTCACGTAGCCCATGTGGGCGACCGACGAGTACGCGATCAGCTTCTTCATGTCTTCCTGCACCAGCGCAACCAGCGAGGTGTAGACAATCGCGATGGCCGACATCCAGAAGACCACGGGGGTCAGGATTTCCGAGCCGATGGGGAACATCGGCAGGCTGAAGCGCAGGAAGCCGTAGCCACCCATCTTCAGCAGGATTGCCGCCAGAACAACCGAGCCAGCGGTCGGCGCCTGAACGTGCGCGTCGGGCAGCCAGGTGTGGACGGGCCACATCGGCATTTTCACCGCGAACGAGGCAAAGAACGCCAGGAACATCAGGGTCTGCATACCGCCAATGATCTGGAAGCCGAAGAGGTTCAGCGTTTCAGAGGCAAAGGTGTGGTTCAGCAGGGTCGGAATGTCGGTGGTGCCCGCGTCGGTGTACATCGCAACCATCGCCACCAGCATCAGCACCGAGCCGAAGAAGGTGTAGAGGAAGAACTTGAACGATGCGTAGATGCGGTTCGCGCCACCCCAGATCCCGATGATCAGGAACATGGGGATCAGCGAGGCTTCGAAGAACAGGTAGAACAGAACCAGGTCCAGCGAAACGAACACGCCGATCATCAGGGTTTCCAGCACAAGGAATGCAATCATGTATTCCTTGACGCGCTTCGAAATTTCCCAGCTGCAGGCAATAACCAGCGGCATGATAAAGGTGGTCAGCAGGACAAACAGAACCGAGATCCCGTCCACGCCCACTTTGTATTTCAGGTTCAGGATCCAGTCGCGCTCTTCGACATACTGGAACCCGGTGTTCGCAGAGTCGAATTCCGCCAGAATAAAGAGCGAGATCAGGAAGGTGACAGCAGTGGCAACCAGCGCCAGCCATTTGGCATTGCGCTGAGCCGCCTCGTCATTGCCCCGCAGGAAGACGGCCAGAACAATTGCCGCCACCAAAGGCAAGAAGGTTACGATTGAGATCAGGTTTCCCATTAGTTCGCTCCCCCGGTGAGCGTCATCCAGGTGATTAGTACGGCGATACCCAGCACCATCGCGAAGGCATAGCCAAAGATGTAGCCAGACTGAGCGCGGCCAGCGAGGCGGGTGAAGAAGGGTACAACACCCATTGCCAGACCGTTGATGGCTCCGTCGATGACAGCTCCGTCACCCTTCTTCCAGAAGAAGCGGCCGATGGCTTTGGCGGGCTGGACGAAGACGAAGTCGTAGATTTCGTCGAAGTACCATTTGTTCAGCAGGAACAGGTACAGAGGACGCTGGTTTGCAGCCAGACGACCCGGCAGCGACGGATTGATCAGGTAGAACCAGATCGACATGATCAGACCACCCAGCATCGCGATGAAGGGGCTGACCTTGACCCAACCCGGAACCGCGTGCGCGTCTTCCAGAACATGGTTGTCGGCACCGATGTAGATCGCGCCCTCGCCCGGCTTGCCAGCGAACGCAACGTGGTGCTCGCCTTCGGCTGCGGGCATTTCGGTGTGCGCAGCCTCTTCACCGTGGGCAGCGGCTTCGCCGTGACCTTCGGTGGCTGCGGCAGCGTGCTCTTCACCGTGGGCAGCAGCTTCTGCGACAGGGATGCCGAAGAATTTGCCAACCTGATCGGCGTGGCCAAAGAAGCTGTTCAGCCAGATCATACCTGCGAAGATGGCACCAAGGCTCAGGACACCCAGCGGGATCAGCATGACCATCGGGCTTTCGTGCGCATGATCATGGGCGTGCTTGTCGCCGCGCGGTTTGCCAAAGAAGGTCAGGAAGATCAGACGCCAGCTGTAGAACGAGGTGAACGCAGCAGCGATAACCAGCATCCAGAAGGCATAGGTGTTGCCACCAGCATAGGCGCTCTCGATGATCGCGTCTTTCGACAGGAAGCCAGCGAAACCGATGTGAGTGAACGGGATGCCAACGCCGGTGATGGCCAGAGTACCGATCATCATCGCAGCAAAGGTCAGCGGGATCTTCTTACGGAGACCACCGTAGTTCATCATGTCCTGCTCGTGGTGCATCGCGTGGATGACCGAGCCGGCACCAAGGAACAGCATCGCTTTGAAGAAGGCGTGCGTGAACAGGTGGAACATCGCGGGACCGTAGGCACCCAGACCCGCAGCCACGAACATGTAGCCAAGCTGCGAACAGGTCGAATAAGCGATCACACGTTTGATGTCGGTTTGCACCAGACCGATGGTCGCCGCAAAGAACGCGGTGGTGCCACCCAGAACGGTGATGAAGGCCGTCGCGTGCGGTGCGAATTCCATGATCGGCGACATACGGCAGACCAGGAAAACACCCGCGGTCACCATGGTTGCCGCGTGGATCAGAGCCGACACAGGGGTCGGGCCTTCCATCGCGTCGGGCAGCCAGGTGTGCAGCAGCAGCTGAGCCGATTTACCCATCGCACCGATGAACAGCAGGAAGGCAATGATTTCAGCCGCGTTCCAATCCTTCCACAGGAAGTGGATGGTGGTCTGCGAGATGGTTTCAGCGTTTGCGAAGATATCGTTGAAGTTGATGCTGTCGGTCAGCATGAACAGACCAAAGATCCCCAGCGCGAAGCCAAAGTCACCAACGCGGTTCACAACGAACGCTTTCATCGCTGCCGCGTTTGCCGAAGGCTTGCGGAAGTAGAAACCGATCAGCAGGTACGAAGCCAGACCCACGCCTTCCCAGCCAAAGAACATCTGAACGAGGTTCGAGGCGGTTACGAGCATCAGCATCGCAAAGGTGAACAGCGACAGGTACGCAAAGAAGCGCGCCTTGTAGTGCTCGTGGTGGAAGTTCTCGTCATGCGCCATGTAGCCAAGGCTATATAGGTGCACGAGCGACGAGACGCTGGTGATGACGATCAGCATGATCGCGGTCAGACGGTCCAGACGGATCGCCCAAGAGGTGTCCAGCGCGCCGGACTGGATCCAGCGCATCACGTTGATCGTTTCAGTGGTGCCATCAAAGCTGAGGAATACAATCCACGACAGAAGCGCAGTGAAGAACAGCACGCCCGTGGCCAGATAGCAGGCGATTTGCTCGCCGATAAAGCGCCAGCCGAAGCCGGCGACAAGCGCCCCCACAAGCGGGGCAAAAAGAATGATGGTTTCCATGGCCCCTTAGCCTTTCATCACGTTGACGTCTTCCACGGCGATGGTGCCGCGGTTCCGGAAGAAGCAGACCAGAATGGCCAGACCGATGGCGGCCTCTGCTGCAGCAACCGTGAGAATGAAGAGAGTGAAGACCTGACCGACGAGATCGCCCAAGTGGCTGGAGAAAGCCACCATGTTGATGTTCACGGCCAGCAGCATCAGTTCGATCGACATCAGCAGGATGATGACGTTCTTCCGGTTCAGGAAGAGGCCGAAGATGCCGATGACGAACAGCGTCGCCGCGACCACCAGGTAATGTTCCAAACCAATCATGTCGTCCCTCGGGTCTTTGTCCTTGGTGAACCCGCCGTGCGTTGCGGCGGGCGTTTACGTTTTGGTGGCGGCCGGCCTCAGCCGACGCGCCGTCTGTTTCTAAACCAGCGCACGCAAATCCAGGTCGCGCCCGCCTTCAGAGCCCACAGTGCTGTCACCCCAACCAGTCCGAACGTGGTCCAGAAGCGCTCGAGCAACAGCAAAAGCTCGTGCATTTATCAGAGCCCCTGACCGGGCTTCACATCCTTGAGTTCCATTGCCTTTGCCGGGTCGCGGTACATCTGTGCCAGAACGTTCTGGCGTTTGACATCCGGACGGTGACGCAGGGTCAGAACAATCGCACCGATCATCGCAACCAGCAGGATCAGACCGGCCAGCTGGAACAACAGGAAGAAGCGGTCGTAGATCAGAGCGCCAAGCTGCGCAGTGTTCTGGACATCCGCAGCAACCGGTGCCTGACGCAGGCCTTCGGCCATTTCGCTGCTGTCCCACGCGCCGAACGCCAGAGCGAACTGCATCAGCAGGATGACAGCGATCAGAAGCGCCATCGGCAGATACTTGGCCATACCGGCCTTCAGCTCTGCGAAATCGACGTCCAGCATCATCACAACGAAAAGGAAGAGCACGGCAACCGCGCCCACATAGACGATGACCAGCAGCATCGCCACGAATTCCGCGCCCATCAGCACGAACAGGCCAGCCGACGAAATGAACGCCAGAATGAGCCAGAGCACCGAGTGGACAGGGTTGCGGCCAAGCACGGTCATCAGACCACCGATCACGGTGCTCAGCGCAAAGAGGTAGAAGGATAGTGCAGCTACGCTCATTTCGGTTCGTCCTTTGTCTCAGCCATGACCTCTTGGGCAATTGCAGCCGCTTTGGACATGGCGGGAATACCCGCGAACATCGCCATCTGGCCAATAGCCTCGGCGATCTCCTGTTTGGTGGCGCCTGCCTCGAGCGCGTGGCGCACGGTCAGGCGGATTTGCGGTTCGGCCACCGCGCCCTGACAGGTCAAACCCGCCAGTGTCAGCAGAAGCCGCGTTTTGCTGTCCAGACCTTCGGGGTTCATGGTCTTGCCGAAGGCAAACTCCATCATCTCCCGCGGGACCGTCGGCCACATCGCCTCGAAGCCCTTCGGCGTGAAGTTTTCCAGCGCCGGATTGATGGCCTTGGCCATCTCCAGCGACTGAGCCATCATCTGCTCGAAGATATTCTTGGCGTCGGTCATCGGTACGGTGCGTCCAGCTCAAGGTTACGGGCGATTTCGGCCTCCCAACGGGCGCCGTTCTCAAGGAGTTTTTCCTTGGTGTAGAACAGTTCCTCGCGGGTTTCGGTCGCGAATTCGAAGTTCGGGCCTTCGACGATGGCGTCCACCGGGCAGGCTTCCTGGCAGAAACCGCAGTAGATGCACTTGGTCATGTCGATGTCATAGCGCGTGGTGCGGCGGCTACCGTCATCGCGGGGCTCTGCGTCGATGGTGATCGCCTGCGCGGGGCAGATCGCTTCGCACAGTTTACATGCGATGCAGCGTTCCTCGCCGTTGGGGTAACGGCGCAGGGCGTGTTCACCACGGAAACGGGGCGACAGCGGGCCCTTTTCGTGCGGATAGTTCACGGTCGGCTTGGGCGCGAAGAAATACTTCATGCCCAGTTTGAACCCTTTGAAAAAGTCCGCGAGCAGGAAGTACTTGGCCGCGCGGGTATAGTCGATGTCAGCCATGGTTCTCTCCGTGAGGTCCGGCCATTCCACAGTCGGAATGGCGCAGGCCGGCAAGTTTCGTTCGGTTTGGGTTGTCCCCGTGGGGACCACCCGAAGTTTGTCTCATAACGCCCTGATATCAGGGCGTAAATCGGTCCGCTTAGCCGCCGACAGTCCAGCGGGCATAGGCGCCCCAGAACAGTTCGAACTTGGCAAAGAACGACACCAGAACCACCCAACCCAGTGACATCGGCAGGAACACTTTCCAGCCCAGACGCATCAGCTGGTCGTAGCGGTAACGGGGGGTGATCGCTTTGACCATCGCAAAGAGGAAGAAGAAGAACGCCATCTTCGCAACCATCCACAGAACGCCATCGGGCAGACCGGGGATCGGCGACAGCCAGCCACCGAAGAACAGCAGCGAGGTCAGCGCGCACATCAGGAAGATCGCGATGTATTCACCGGCCATGAACAGCAGGAACGGGGTCGAGCTGTATTCCACCTGATAACCGGCAACCAGTTCCGATTCCGCTTCGGGAAGGTCGAACGGAGGACGGTTGGTTTCCGCCAGCGCCGAGATGAAGAACAGGAAGACCATCGGCAGGTGCGGCAGCCAGTACCAGTTGAAGAAACCGAAGTTCCCGTCCTGAGCGCGAACGATGTCACCAAAGTTCATCGAGCCGGTCGAGATGATCACGCCGATGATGATCAAACCGATCGAGACTTCGTACGAAATCATTTGAGCCGCCGAGCGCAGCGAGCCAAGGAAGGGGTATTTCGAGTTCGACGCCCAACCACCCATGATCACGCCGTAAACCTCGAGCGAGGAAACCGCGAAGACATAAAGGATCGCAACGTTGATGTCCGAGATCACCCAGCCGTCCGCAAAGGGGATCACGGCCCAGGCGACAACCGCCAGAACAAAGCTGGTCATGGGCGCCATCATGAAGACGACCTTGTCCGAGCCTGCGGGGATAACTATCTCTTTGGTGACGTATTTCAGCGCGTCAGCCACCGACTGCAGCAGGCCGAATACGCCAACCACGTTGGGGCCGCGGCGCATCTGGACGGCTGCCCAGATTTTACGGTCGCCGTAAACCAGAAAGAGCAGCGAGATCATCACGAAACCCAGCACCGCAAGGCACTGAGCAAGGATAATGACGAAGACGCCCAAAGGGGTGGTGAAAAAGTCTGCCATGGGTCCTCACACCGTCGGTATTCCGTTTTCTGCGCAGTTCTGCACGATGACTTCGGCGTCAATCGTAGCAAGGCCGCGCGGCAGCGCCGGCGAGATGGTGTAAACCGCATCTGCTCGCCAAAGGCTACCCTGATTATCCACATTCGTCCGCACGTGGCGGGCAAAACCGTATCCGCGGATCAGCGCATATTGCGCCGCCGCACATTCTGCATAGTCTTCCACATCCTGCGCATCCCGCGCGCCCTTCATCTCGACCAAGAAATTAACCAGATCGCCCTCGAGCAGCGCGGTGCGAACACCAGCATACTCGGGGGTAAAAGGGGCAGACTCGGCCTGTTCGGTCGAGGCACAGGCCGCGACCGACAGGGCCATCAGGCCGCAGGATATGGCGACCGAACCGCGCATTATTCTGCGGCGATCTTCTGTTCGCGGCGCGCTTTGGCGTTGGCCGACAGTTCGGCCATCAGTGCGCTCGAGCGGGCGATCGGGTTGGTCAGGTAGAAGTCCTTGACCGCGCTCAGGAAGCCAGCTTCAGCTTTACCCAGCGGCTTGTCTTCCAGTGCAACCAGTTCATTCGCAACAAGTTCGTCGATCTGGGCCAGGTGCGGAACCTCGGCGACCAGAGCCTGACGCAGCTGCGCGATGGTGTCCCAAGGCTGGGTTGCCCCCAGTTCCGCAGACAGAGCACGCAGGATGGCCCAGTTTTCCTTGGCCTCGCCGGGGGCGAAGGCGGCGCGCAGCGCCAGCTGCGGACGACCTTCGGTGTTCACGAACAGACCGGTTTCCTCAACATAGGCGGCACCCGGCAGGATCACGTCCGCGCGGTGAGCACCGCGGTCGCCGTGGCTGCCCTGATAGATCACGAACGCACCTGCGTCGATTTCCACTTCGTCCGCGCCGAGGTTGTAGATCACTTCGGCACCTTCCAGAGCGGCCTTCATGCCGCCCTCGGTGACTGCGCCGATGTCCATCGCGCCCACGCGGCTGGCTGCGGTGTGCAGAACCAGAACGCCCGAGTTCGACGCGGCAGCGAACTGCTGGATCTTGGCCAGAACGGCTTCGCCGTCCGCCTCGACCAGAGCGCCCTGCCCCACGATGATCAGGGTTTTTTTGTTGTCGCGGGTCTCGTCCGAGACGCCCTTGGCAACCAGATCGGCCAGGGTGGCGCGGTCGGTGCCCATGTGTGCGTAGTCGTAGGTCAGGTCAGCGGCTTCGCCGATCAGGCCGATGTTTGCACCGCGGGCCCACGCTTTGCGAATACGCGCGTTCAAAACGGGCGCTTCGTTACGGGGGTTGGTGCCGATCAGCAGGATCATGTCCGCGCTGTCGATGTCTTCGATCGCGGCGGTGCCGACATAGGCGCTGCGGTTGCCGATGGGCAGACGCGCGTTGTCGGTACGGCATTCCACCGAACCACCCAGACCAGTGACTAGTTGCTTCAAAGCAAAGGCGGCTTCGGTCGAGACCAGATCACCGATCAGACCGGCGACTTTCTTGCCCTTCATCGCGTTTGCGACGGTGGACAGAGCCTCGCCCCAGGTTGCCGGACGCAGCTTGCCGTTTTCACGGACATAAGGGCGGTCCAGACGCTGGCGGCGCAGACCGTCCCACACAAAGCGGGTCTTGTCCGAAATCCACTCTTCGTTCACGCCGTCGTTGTTGCGCGGCAGAATGCGCATCACTTCGCGGCCTTTGGTGTCCACGCGGATGTTCGACCCCAGAGCGTCCATCACGTCGATGGTTTCGGTCTTGGTCAGTTCCCACGGGCGGGCCGAGAACGCATAGGGCTTCGAGGTCAGTGCGCCAACCGGGCACAAGTCGATGATGTTACCCTGCAGGTTCGAGTCCAGCGTCTCGTTCAGGTAGCTGGTGATCTCGCTGTCCTCACCGCGGCCGGTCTGACCCATCTGGGTGATGCCGGCAACTTCGGTGGTAAAGCGCACGCAGCGGGTGCAGCTGATGCAGCGGGTCATCGCGGTGCTGACCAGCGGGCCCAGGTTCAGGTTGTCGCTGGCGCGCTTGGGCTCGCGGTAACGCGAGAAGTCGACGCCATACGCCATCGCCTGGTCCTGCAGGTCGCATTCACCGCCCTGGTCGCAGATCGGGCAATCCAGCGGGTGGTTGATCAGCAGGAATTCCATCACGCCTTCACGGGCCTTTTTGACCATGGGCGAGTTGGTTTTCACGACGGGCGGCTGGCCTTCGGGGCCAGGGCGCAGGTCGCGGACCTGCATCGCACAGCTGGCTGCGGGCTTCGGCGGGCCGCCAACAACCTCGACCAGACACATGCGGCAGTTACCAGCGATCGACAGGCGCTCGTGGTAGCAGAAACGCGGAATTTCGACCCCGGCCTCTTCACAGGCCTGGATCAGGGTCATGGCGGGATCGACCTCGATCTCTTTGTCGTCAATGATGATCTTGCGAAGTTCCGTCATCTTCTCACCTGCTTTCCAGAACAGCGCCGACAGCACTGCCCTTCGTCATCTCTTCGGCCCCGAACGCGCAGAGATCCTTGGATTTCTGCGGGTCGAACCCACGTTCTTTGATCAGGGCCACAGCGGCCTCTTCGATCTGGCTGTTGAAGGCAGCGTCCTGCAGGGCAGCTGCTTCTTCGACCGTGTAATTTTCCGCTTCGATATGCTTGGTCACATCAACCTGCAAGGTCAGAAGCCCCTCGGTCGAAACAGAAATTTTCTTGCATCCCTGCGCGACCTTTGCGGCCACCACAGAAGTTGTCATGAAACCGCGGACCGTTTCGTCTGCGGTGATGTCGCGGGCCTGCGCCGCCATGGGCACAGTCAGCGCGAGAGCAATCACGAAAGCCTTGCGCATACTCAATTCTCCCTCAACAGCTGGCCGATCGAAGAGCCAGCGGCGATCTCGGCGCGGCCAAGCGCGCAGAGCGTTGCGGGATCCTTGGGATCGGCGTTGTGGGCACGGATGTAATCGGCAGCCAGAGCGGCCACCCGTTTCTTTTCTTTCTTGTCGGTGACGAAATGCTCGATCTCGTCATCGGTATAGCCCATCGCCTTGGCCTGATCCTCGAGCTGGCCGATATAGCGCCACGCCACCACGAGGCGGGCCGAGATATCGTCGCACTTGATGCGGATATGGTCTGCGATGGCCACAGCAGTCAGCCCGTCATTGATGGGCTTCACCTCTGCCAGCGGAACGCGCGCCTGAGCCGCCCCCGCCGCAAAAAGCGCTGCTATGAAGAAACCTGCCTTCACGCCGCGCACTCCCCTTTAAAGGTCACAACCTCGCCGTCGATGGGCAACTGGTCGTCAGGGGTGTCCGGGCCGATGGTCCAGATGATGTCGGAGGTGCCAAAGTAATACACGCAGTGACGGGTGGCCTCGAACAGAGCGGCGGCGCGGGCACCGTCCAGACCATCCGACACCTTCTTGGTGGGGATGACCATCACAGCGCGGTTGCTGCGCTCGGTCTTGACCTTGGCTTTGTGGTTCGAGCCCGCATATTCATAGGGCGACTTGCCACAGGCCGACAGGGCCAGTGCCGCGATCAGGAAAGTTGCTGTCAGACCACGCATTCCGGTCACTCCGCCGCAATGGCGCCGCAGCGCCCTGCCTTGTATAGTTTCGCCTGCTCAAGCCAAGCCCAATCAAACGCAAAATCGCTGGGGCCGTGCTTGCGCAGGTGGGCCAGCTTTTCCAGCCCCTCTTCGAGCGTGGGCTGGTGTCCCTGAGGCACCCACCACATCACGAAATGCATCTCGCCTAGAACTTCGAACCATTCGGTCCGACGCTCGTAGAACTGGCGATGCACGGTGTTCCAGACAAAGTTCTCCAGCGTCTCGACATCTTCCCAGACCGTCAGGTTACTGACGTACTGGGGGTCGCCGCCAATCTTGGCTTCGGTATTGCCGGTGCCGGGTGCGCCCGACCCTTCCATCATCCAGACAAAGCCGGGCATCCGCTTGCCAAGGCCATTGATGCGGTCAATCGCACCCATGAACTCGGCCACGCGCGGATCGTCAGTCGGCGCCAAGAGGCGCCCGACGTTCAGCTCTGCCAGATGGTGGTTGAGGGGCTGCTGCACTGGCTCTTACTCCGCCGCAACCGCTGCGCTGATACGGCCCGCTTTCTGGGCCTTGATGCGATCCTCGATCTCCTCGCGGAAGTTGCGGATCAGACCCTGGATCGGCCATGCAGCCGCGTCACCCAGAGCACAGATGGTGTGGCCTTCGACCTGCTTGGTCACTTGGAACAGCATGTCGATTTCTTCCAGCTCGGCCTCGCCGCGAACCAGACGGTCCATGACGCGCATCATCCAGCCGGTGCCTTCGCGGCAAGGGGTACACTGACCGCAGCTCTCGTGTTTGTAGAACTTGGACAGACGCCAGATCGCTTTGACGATGTCGGTCTGCTTGTCCATGACAATGACCGCCGCGGTGCCTAGGCCCGAGCCCAGTTCGCCACGCAGGTAGTCGAAGTCCATGATCGCGTCGCGCATCTTTTCGCCGCGCACACAAGGCACCGACGAACCACCGGGGATAACTGCCAGCAGGTTGTCCCAACCGCCACGGATGCCGCCGCAATGCTTTTCGATCAGCTCTTCAAAAGTGATCGACATCGCTTCTTCGACGACGCAGGGATTGTTCACGTGACCCGAGATTGCGAACAGCTTGGTGCCCACGTTGTTCGGGCGTCCAAAGCTGGCGAACCACTCGGGACCGCGGCGCAGAATGGTGGGAACCACTGCGATCGATTCCACGTTGTTCACGGTGGTCGGGCAACCATAGAGACCAGCCATCGCGGGGAACGGCGGCTTCATACGGGGCATGCCCTTTTTGCCTTCAAGGCTTTCGATCAGAGCAGTCTCTTCGCCGCAGATATACGCGCCCGCGCCGTGGTGCAGATAGAGGTCAAAGTCAAAACCCGACTTCGCCGCGTTCTTGCCCAGAAGGCCCGCGTCATAGGCTTCGTCGATGGCCGCCTGCAGGGCTTCACGCTCGCGGATATATTCGCCACGGATGTAGATGTAGCAGGTGTTTGCGTTCATCGCGAACGACGCAATCAGCGCACCCTCAATCAGGGTGTGCGGGTCGTGACGCATGATTTCGCGGTCTTTACAGGTGCCGGGCTCGGATTCGTCCGCGTTGATCACCAGATAGGACGGACGGCCATCGCTCTGCTTGGGCATAAAGGACCACTTCAGACCGGTGGGGAAGCCTGCGCCACCACGGCCACGAAGACCCGAGGCCTTCATCCGCTCGATGATCGTGTCGCGACCCAGCGCGATGATTTCGGCGGTGTTGTCCCAATGGCCGCGTTTCATGGCGCCCTTCAGGCTACGGTCTTGCATCCCGTAGATGTTGGTAAAGATGCGGTCCTGATCCTTCAGCATGAGAGATCACCTTTCATTGTCGTGACGCGTGGTACGCCAGATCCGGAATGCCACGACGATGGCCCAGAAAAAGGCCGCCAACGCAGCGAAATCAAACAAGAAGACGTATCGCACCGGCAATCCCATACGGGGACCAACCCACTGCGCCGCCATCCAAACCAGCATGGTGCCGGCAACAATCAAGGCCAGGTTCCGGCCCTGACGGGCGGTATGTTGGTCTTGGTTGCTGCTCATGCGCCAACCTTCTCCTTGCTCGGGGGGTGTCCCCCAACGTTCTCGCCGCAGTTGCCCCTGCGGCACGGGTCTTAGCCCTTGGCCCCCTGCCCCGCGTCCATGCGGAACGAGGTACCAACGGGCGACACAGGCGACATCTCACTGGTTAGAACAGTCGACTGGGGCAGCTTGGACAGCTCTTCAGCGCCAAAGCCCAGTTCCTCGGGGCACAGCATCCACATCAGGTAGATGCCAGAGCTGAGAAACATGATCCCGGTCCATGCCAGCGAGACGATCACCGAAAACTCGGCCATCCACAGCGACATGCCGAAGACAACAACAGCCAGCACGCCCGCAATGCCCCAGCATGCGGCGGTGTGGTCCAGTTTGTTGGTCTCTTCGGTCATGGCGGTGGCTGTGTCCCGGTCTGTGTCTTAGTTGTCGTAGATGCCGTCTTTCTTGGCGCGGGCGGCGAACTCGGTCTCTTCGCCTGCGGCAAGCTTCTGGGCCTGCGAAACCCACTCGTCCCGGCTGGCGCGGCCTTTGAACCCTTCGAGGTTCTGATCGACCCATGCCAGTTCCTTGTCGGTCCAGGCGGCAACCTGATCAAAGTGGAAGAAGCCCATGCCGTTCAGCATCTGCTCCAGCTTGGGGCCAACGCCTTTGATCAGCTTCAGATCGTCTGCCTGACCGTCGCGGGCCGCTGCCAGAGTGGCGGGCTTGTCCGCGTCAGACACAACCACGTCGCCTTTGTTCTCTTCGGCGACAGGCTTGCTGATGTCGGTCTCGGGCTTGGCAACGCTGTCGTCAGCCACGGGCTTTACTGCGGGCGCTTCGGCAGCCGCTTCGGCCTGAGAGGACAGACGCGAACCGTGGTCAGCCGCTTTGTCCAGCCAAGGCGCGCAGAACGGAACTTCGGTGCCGTCGATGCGCTTGAGGGTGTCGCCGATGTCGTGGGCGCGCTGGACCGAGCCGTTGTACTGGTGCTCGCGCTCGCCTTCGGTCAGGGCGGTCAGGCCGCTCTTGGGTTCCGAGGTGTAGCGGCCATTGGCAGGACCGGGCAGCGGGACTTCGCCCTTGGCCATGTCGTCGATCATCTTTTCCAGACCCGCGGGGGTAAGGTCTTCGTAGTAGTCTTTGCCGATCTGGGCCATGGGCGCATTGGTGCAGGCACCAAGGCACTCGACCTCTTCCCAGCTGAATTTGCCGTCTTCGGACAGCTGATGCGCCTTCGAAGCGATCTTTTTCTTACAGACCGCAACCAGATCCTCGGCGCCCATGATCATGCAGCTGGTGGTGCCGCAGATCTGGAAGTGCGCAACGGAACCAACGGGTTGCAGCTGGAACATGAAGTAGAAGGTCGCCACTTCGAGGGCGCGGATGTACGCCATCCCCAGCATGTCAGCGACGTGTTCGATCGCCGGACGGGTCAGCCAGCCGTGCTGTTCCTGGGCACGCCACAGCAGCGGGATGATCGCGCTGGCGGCACGGCCTTCGGGATACTTCTGGATCTGCGCCTCGGCCCACTTCTGGTTGTCAGGAGTGAACGCAAAGCTCGCGGGTTGTTCAGGATGCAGACGGCGAAGCATATCTTTACGGTCCTTACGGGTCTCTTGCGACTGGCTGGCAAGCGCGGCCGCTATGAAGCAGTTTGTCGCCCGCTCGATCCGTTCGAGCGGGCGTGAAGAAGATCAGCGGTCGATTTCGCCGAACACGATGTCCATGGTCCCGATGATCGCGGCCACGTCGGCCAGCTGGTGACCACGGGTCAGCTTGTCCATCGCCTGCAGGTGCAGGAAGCCCGGTGCGCGCAGTTTCGCGCGGTAGGGTTTGTTCGAACCGTCCGACTTGATGTAAACGCCGAATTCGCCCTTGGGCGCTTCGACCGCCGCGTAAACCTCACCAGCGGGGACGTGGAAGCCCTCGGTGTAAAGTTTGAAGTGGTGGATCAGAGCCTCCATCGAGGTCTTCATCTCGCCACGCTTCGGCGGGGTCATCTTGCCACGGGCCAGCACGTCACCCTGGTTCTCGGGCAGACGCAGCTTCTCGATCGCCTGAAGGATGATGCTGGTCGACTGACGCATCTCTTCCATACGGACGAGGTAGCGGTCGTAGCAGTCGCCGTTCTTGCCAACGGGGATCTGGAATTCGAATTCGTCGTAGCACTCGTAGGGCTGCGCACGACGCAGGTCCCATGCCAGACCCGAACCACGCACCATAACGCCCGAGAAGCCCCACTCGAGGATGTCTTCCTCGGTGACGACACCGATGTCGGCGTTACGCTGTTTGAAAATACGGTTCTCGGTCAGCAGGCCGTCGATGTCCTCCATGAACTGGGGGAATTCGTTCTTGGCCCAATCCTCGATATCATCGAGCAGCTTGTTCGGCAGGTCCTGGTGTACACCACCGGGACGGAAGTAGTTCGCGTGAAGACGAGCACCGCAAGCGCGCTCGTAGAAGATCATCAGCTTCTCGCGCTCTTCAAAGCCCCACAGCGGCGGGGTCAGCGCGCCAACGTCCATCGCCTGAGTGGTGACGTTCAAGAGGTGGTTCAGAATACGGCCGATTTCCGAGAACAGAACGCGGATCAGGCTCGCACGGCGGGGAACCACGGTGCCGGTCAGCTTTTCGATCGCCAGACACCATGCGTGTTCCTGGTTCATGGGCGCCACGTAGTCGAGGCGGTCCAGATACGGCAGGTTCTGCAGGTAGGTGCGGCTTTCCATCAGCTTTTCGGTGCCACGGTGCAGCAGGCCGATATGGGGGTCCACACGCTCAACAATCTCGCCGTCCAGTTCCAGAACCAGACGCAGAACGCCGTGCGCCGCAGGGTGCTGCGGGCCGAAGTTCAGATTGAAGTTGCGGATTTTCTGTTCGCCGGTCAGGGCGTCGTCGAATTTTGCGCCATCCATCATGTCACAAGCCTTCCCTTAACCGTTCGCCTTGGACTTCTCGTCACCGGGCAGGATGTACTCGGCACCTTCCCACGGAGACATGAAGTCGAACTGGCGGTATTCCTGAACCAGTTTCACGGGTTCGTAGACGACGCGCTTCTGCTCTTCGTCGTAACGCACTTCGGTGTAACCGGTGGTCGGGAAGTCCTTGCGCAGCGGGTGGCCACGGAAACCGTAGTCGGTCAGCAGGCGGCGCAGGTCGGGGTGACCCGAGAACAGGATCCCGAACATATCGAAGATTTCGCGCTCGAACCAGTTCGCGCTGGGGTGCACCGGCGTGATCGAGGGAACGATGTCCTCTTCACGGGTGGCCACACGCACGCGGATACGGTGGTTCTGGTACATCGACAGGAAGTGGTAAACCACGTCAAAGCGCTTGGCACGCTCGGGGTAGTCCACTGCGGTGATGTCCACCAGAGTGCTGAATTTGCAGGTCGCATCGGTCTTCAAGAAGTCCACGAAGGCCACGATGTTCGCCAGCGCCACATCAACGTTCAGCTCGCCATAGGCGACATCCCAACCGATGACACAGTCGGGACGCTGCATTTCGATGTGCGCACCAAGTTCTTTCAAAGCGTCGGACATGGGGCCTTACCTTTCGATCGTACCGGTGCGGCGGATTTTGCGCTGCAGCTGCAGGATGCCGTAAACCAGCGCTTCTGCAGTCGGGGGGCACCCGGGAACATAGACGTCTACGGGAACGATGCGGTCACAGCCACGCACAACCGAATAGCTGTAGTGGTAGTAGCCGCCGCCGTTCGCACAGCTGCCCATCGAGATCACATAACGGGGCTCGGGCATCTGGTCGTAAACCTTGCGAAGCGCGGGCGCCATTTTGTTGGTCAGGGTGCCTGCAACGATCATCAGGTCCGACTGGCGCGGGGACGCGCGAGGTGCGGTACCGAAACGCTCGAGGTCGTAGCGGGGCATCGAGGTGTGCATCATCTCGACCGCGCAGCACGCCAGACCAAAGGTCATCCAGTGCAGCGAACCGGTACGGGCCCAGTTGATGATATCCTCGGTCGAGGTCAGCAGGAAACCCTTGTCCTGCAGCTCTTTGTTCAACTGCTGGGTTGCGACCTCACGGTCGAAACCTGCGGTGTTGGCTCCGGTCATCACTCCCATTCGAGTGCTCCCTTCTTCCATTCATAGGCAAAGCCGACGGTCAGCACGCCAAGGAACAGCATCATCGACCAGAAACCGGCCATGCTCAGGTCCTTGAACGCGACGGCCCAAGGGAACAGGAAAGCGATTTCGAGGTCGAAAATGATGAAAAGGATCGACACGAGGTAGAACCGGACGTCGAACTTCATACGCGCATCGTCAAAGGCGTTGAAGCCACACTCGTATGCGCTGACCTTTTCGGGGTCGGGGTTGCGGACGGCGATAATGGCTGCGGCGAGGATCAGTACGATCCCGAGGCCGATTGCGACCGCCAGAAAGATGATAATGGGGAGGTATTCCCGTAGCATCTCTTCCACGCGTGGCTCCTTTCCTGCGATAGACGCATTCACTGGCTGCTATGCTTGGCCTGCTTCTTACGCCTGCCCCCTCAAAGGGTCAACACAGACAGGCACTTATTCATAAAGCCGAATGTTGAAAAAAGCCTTTGTGTACCTATGTACACTGGAAAATCCTGCACACGTTGTGGATGTGGTCACTTTGTCCACGCCGCCGGACGGCGATCAAAGAACGCCGCGATTCCCTCGGGCGACTCATCTGCCTCCCAAACCTCGGCCAAAGCTGTAACGGAAACATCGATTTGCGCCTGATCCGCGCCGCCCCCAAGCTGCCGCACCAAGAGCTTGGCACGGGCCACTGCGCCGGGGGCTGCCAGCAGGTACGGGGCGACCTCTGCTTCGACCGCCGCATCAAGGTTTTCAGGGGAAACCACTCTGGCAAGCAGGCCCAGACGCTCTGCCTCGGCTGCGCCAAAGACCCTGCCCTGAAAGAAAACCTGCCGCGCGCGGGCCGCGCCCATGCGGGCAATCACATACGGACCGATGGTCGCGGGGATCAAACCCAGCTTGACTTCGGTAAGCCCCATTTGGATGTGATCCGCCCCGATCGCACAGTCACAGACCGAAGCCAAGCCCACGCCGCCGCCAAAAGCGTTCCCCTGAAGCCGCCCGATCAGCGGTCTCGGCAAACGGTCCAGCGCCATCAGCATATCGGCCAACCTGCGCGCTTCGCTCATTCTAGTGGCAGAGTCCGCGGCCATCTGTTCCCGCATCCAGCCCAAATCCCCGCCCGCGCAAAAGGATTTCCCCTCGGCAGCCAGAATCACAACGCGGACGGAATCATCGGCCCCCAGCGTTTCGGCCGCATGGCGCAATTCATCCATCATGAGGGCCGACATGGCATTATGCTTGTCAGTGCGGGTCAACCAGATGGTGGCCACACCGCGGTCGTCACGGTCGATGCGAAGGGTCTCAGGCATTCGGGGCTCCTCTGATCTGGCGGGCATAGGTGGCGGCTTTGGTCAGGATGTCAGGGTTCAGGCCGGTGGCGAAACCCAGTTCGGTCAGACGGGCATGGACGGCCTCGGTCGCCACATTCCCCGCCGCACCGGGCGCATAGGGGCAGCCGCCCAAACCGCCCACCGCCGCGTCGAACACCCTCAGCCCCTTATCCAAGGACACCTCGATATTCGCCAGCGCGCGCCCCGCCGTGTCATGGTAATGGCCCGCCAGTTTGTCCGCCGGCAAAACGGTCAGTACTGTGTCCAGCATCTGCCCCAGCCGCACCGGCTCTGCCTGCCCGATCGTGTCCCCCAAGGACACCTCGTAGCACCCCAGTTCGGCCAGCCGCTCGGCCACCCGCGCCACATCGGCTGGGTCAATTTGTCCATCATAGGGACAGTCCGTCACGCAACTGACATAGCCTCGCACCGGCAGGCCCGCCTCGCGCGCGGCAGCGGCCACGGGCGCGAAGCGATCAAAGCTTTCGTCGATGGTGCAATTCAGGTTGGCCTTGGAAAACCCCTCGGAGGCCGAGGCGAAAATGGCGATCTCATCGGCGCGGGCGGCGATGGCGCCCTCGAGCCCCTTCATGTTGGGGGTCAGCGCGGCATAGGAAATACCCTGCCCCCGCGTGATCCCCGCTAGCACCTCGGCGCTGTCCGCCATCTGCGGCACCCACTTGGGGCTGACAAAGCTGGCAACTTCGATCCGCCGGAACCCTGCTTGCGACAGCAAATCCACCAGCGCGATCTTCTCTGCCGTCGGGATCAGCCGCTTTTCGTTCTGCAATCCGTCCCGAGGCGCGACCTCGAAGATTTCAACCTGTTCCATTCCGCCCCTCCCCCGAGCCCCCTGGATGCGGGTAATTGAACACATGTTCACTTAATTCCGCAACCGTTTTCCCAAGTGACCCTGCGTTTCTCCGATTTACGAATAAACATTCATATGTTTCTATTCGTCTGGGAGGATTTCACATGACCAGATTTTTCATCGCAGCGGCCCTGACCGCCTGCGCCACCGCAGCCCTGTCCAGCGAGGACATCCCCGACCAGTACCCCCAGTCCGAGCTGTATTCGAAGCCGGTCGAGGTGATCCCTCATGTCTTTTCGGCGATCGGGGCGACGGCGCCGCCGACCTATGAAAACTCGGGCCACAACAACAACCTGTCCTTCATCGTGACGGACGCAGGCGTTGTGGTGATCAATGGCGGCGCGTCCTATCGCCTTGCCAAGGCTTTGCATGACGAGATCAAGACAATCACCGATCAGCCCGTCGTGCTGGTGATCAACGAGAATGGCCAAGGCCACGCGATGCTAGGCAACTCCTATTGGGCCGAGCAAGGCGTGGACATTCTGGCCCATGTGGACGCCATTGAGGCCTTCAAGAAAGAGGCGGACTTTATCCTTCAGGGCATGGAGCGCTACAACAAGGACAAGGCCGAAGGGACCACCATCGCCCTGCCCACCCGCAGCTTTACCGACCGCGAGGTCGTGTCATTGGGGGGTGTGGACATAGAGGTTCTGCATTTGGGTCCCGCCCATGATCCGGGCGACACGCAGGTCTGGATTCCCCAGTGGGGCATCATGATCGCGGGGGACATCGCGTTCCACGAACGGATGCTGCCGATCTTCCAAGGGACCTGCACCAAATGCTGGATCGAGACATGGGAAACCAAGCTGGAGCCGCTGGCCCCCACCTATGTGATCCCCGGCCACGGGCACCCGACCAACTTGGCCCAAGTGCGCCGCTATACCCATGACTACCTCGTGGACCTTCGGGAAAAGATCGGCGCCCATATTGATGAGGGCGGCGATCTGGCCGGTGCCTATTACGTGGATCAGGAGCGGTGGAAGCACCTCGATACCTTCGAGGAGCTAGCCACCAAGAACGCAGGCCGCGTTTACGAGGAGATGGAGTGGGAATAACCCACTCCTTTAGCCTTTGGCGATGACACCTGCGGCGGCGGCCACGGCCCCGCCGGTGTGGGGGATTTGCAGGGCCTGAAGGCCCGCTTCCATCACCCCGATCACGCCCATCATCCCGTGGGCGTTCAAGTGGCCCATGTGACCCACACGGAAGAACCCGTGCCACGCGGGATCGCCCATCTCGACCATCCCCAGACCGATGCCAAGGGTCACGCCCGCATTCGCTGCCGTCCAGTCGCGCAGGGCGGTCGCATTCGGGCTGCCAAGGCGCAGCGAGGTCACGGCGCGGCTCCGGCACGCGGGATCGGCGATGTTCAGCTCCATCGGGCCGTCCTGCCCCCAGACATCCGCAGCAGCCCAAAGGGCGCGAGCCAGCACGTCGTGGCGACGCCAGATCGCCTCTAGGCCTTCGTCCTTCATCATGTTCAGTGCTTCGCGCAGGGCGAACAGATGGTGGGTCGGCGCGGTGCCGCCAAAGAATTCATAGAACGCCTCGGGGAAGGCCCGCGCGCTCCAGTCCCAATAGGGCGATACAGATTTCATCGCCTCGTGGGCGGCCTGCGCCTTGGGCGAGAAGAAGACGAACGCCATGCCCGGCGGGGTCATCAGGCCCTTCTGGCTGGCGGTGATCGCCAGATCGACACCCCACGCGTCCATCTCGAACCGGTCGCAGCCCATAGATGCCACGCAATCGGCCCACAACATCGCGGGATGGCCCAGATCGTCCATCAGTTTGCGCAGGGCCGGAATATCATTCAGCACCGAGGACGAGGTGTCCACGTGGGTCGCCAGCACGGCTTTGATCTTGTGATCCTTGTCGGCCTCCAGCGCGCGGCCCACGACCTCCAGGTCCATGGGGGCGCGTTTGCCGAAATCGATCAGCTCGACCTCGATCCCCATGCGGGTGGCGAAATCCGCCCAACCGTGGCCGAACCGCCCGCAAGACGGGACCAGCACCTTTTCCCCCGGTGCGATAGCATTCGCCAGCGCGGCCTCCCAAACGCCATGACCGTTACATATATACATGGCAACGTGGTGCTGGGTGCCGGCGACCCACTTCAGATCAGGGACCAGACCGGCGGTCAGTTCGACCAGCGCGCCCTCGTAAATATTCGGAGCGGGCTGGTGCATGGCCTGCAAAACGCGATCCGGCATGATCGAAGGACCAGGGATAGCAAGGTGGGAACGACCGTTCGCAAGACTCATGACAGGCTCCGTGTAATTGTCCCGCGACCTTAGTCGCAGCGGAGGCGAGGTCAATTCCCCCTGCCCTCTTGCCTCGACACGACTTAGGGGATAGGGCAACGTGGCTTAAATTTCGGGACGGGTAGAATGTTGAAAAAGATCAAAGACTGGATCTTCGACCTCGAGGTGCAGTTCCGCAATTCCTTCGGGGATGACATTTCCACGCCGTCCAAACGGTTCATGGCGCATCTGCATTTCCAGTTCATCGACCACATGTTCCTGCGCTACCTGTGGACCAACGAAGAAGAGATCGCCCCCGGTGTGTGGCGTTCGAACCAGCCTGATCCGTACCGTCTGCGCAAATTCAAAAAGCGGGGCATCAACACCGTGCTGAACCTGCGCGGCGTGGACACCTATGCCCATTACCTCTTTGAAAAAGAGGCGACCGACGCGCTGGGAATGACACTGATCGACCGCAAGCTCTATGCCCGCAAGGCGCCCCGCCCCGAGCGGATCATGGAAGTTCTGGAAACCTTCGACACGATCCAGAAGCCCTTCGTGATGCACTGCAAATCGGGCGCGGACCGCGCGGGGTTCGCCAGTGCGCTGTATCTGCTGGATCAGGAAAACGTGCCGGTCTCCGAGGCCAAGAAGCAGCTGTGCTGGAAACACTTCCACCAGCGCTACACCCAGACCGGCATTCTGGACCACGTGCTGGACGCCTATGAGGACCGCATCAACGCGAAAGGCCACATTCCCTTTCGCGAGTGGGTCCAGACCGAGTACGATTACAAGGGCTTGCAAAAGAAGTTCAAAGCAACCCCCATGTTCCAGCGCTAAGGTCTTTTCCTGAGGCAGCTTTGCGCCTACCTCTGGCGCAAAGGAGTTCCCATGCCCGAGCACGCCCGCAAGATTTACGAGATCACCGGCCCCGACGCCCGCGACTTTTTGCAGAACCTTGTCAGCAATGACATGAACCGGCTGAAGGACGGCGCGATGTACGCCGCCCTCTTGAACCCGCAGGGCAAGTATCTGGCCGATTTCCTGCTGGTCCCACACGGGGACACGATCCTGCTGGACGTGGCCGAACCCTTGGCCGCCGGTCTGGTGCAGCGCCTGTCGATGTACAAACTGCGGGCCAACGTCCAGATCAACGAAAGTGCCCTGCAACTGTCTCGCGGCACGGGTGACGCCCCCGAGGGCGCGGTGATGGACCCGCGTCATGCGGCAATGGGCTGGCGACTGTACAGCGATGTAGCGGTCGATGACGGGAGCGATTGGGATGCGATCCGCGTGGCCCATTGCATCCCCGAAACGGGCATCGAGCTGACCCCCGACACCTATATCCTCGAGGCCGGGTTCGAGCGCCTGAATGGCGTGGATTTCCGCAAGGGCTGCTATGTCGGCCAAGAGGTCACCGCCCGCATGAAACACAAGACCGAACTGCGCAAAGGTCTGATGACCGTGGCCATCGACGGCACCGCGCCTGTGGGCACCGATATCCTGACCGCTGATGGCAAAACCGCTGGCACCCTGTTCACCCAGTCGGGCGGTCAGGCCATCGCCTATATGCGGTTTGACCGTGCAGAAGGGCCCCTGAGCGCCGAAAACGCCTCGATTTCCGCGCCCGCGACCCAAGGATAAGCGGCGCGGCGGTTGTTCCCCTGTCTTAAGTGTCTATAACCCTGCGGCAAGTCCGTTGGCTTTGTTAGCGCCAACCCCTCCTGCCACCGCTCTGGCCCCGCAACGGGCCGGACCAGAACAATCGGACACGAGATGAACTTGACCGCCTACCGCCAGCAATGGTTCGGCAATGTGCGCGCCGACCTTTTGTCGGGCCTTGTCGTTGCCCTTGCGCTGATCCCCGAAGCGATCGCCTTTTCGATTATCGCCGGTGTGGACCCCAAAGTGGGTCTTTATGCCTCTTTCTCTATCGCCTGTATCACTGCCATCGTGGGCGGCCGCCCCGGTATGATCAGCGCCGCGACCGCCGCGACCGCTGTTCTGATGGTGACGTTGGTGCGTGACCACGGGCTGGAATACCTGCTGGCCGCGACCGTTCTGGCGGGCGTGCTGCAAGTGATCGCGGGCTTGGCCCGCTTGGGCTATGTGATGCGCTTCGTGTCGCGCTCGGTCATGACCGGCTTTGTGAACGCGCTGGCGATCCTGATTTTCATGGCGCAGCTCCCAGAGCTTGACCCGTCCAAAGTCCCCTTCCTGACCTTCCCGCTGGTGGCGGCTGGTCTGGCGATCATTTACCTCTTCCCCTACGTGACCAAGGCGATCCCATCGCCGCTGGTGAACATCCTGATCCTGTCGGCAGCGACCATCTTCTTTGGGTGGGACGTGCACACCGTGGCGGATATGGGCGCCCTGCCCGACACCCTGCCGGTGTTCCTGCTGCCTGACGTGCCGCTGAACCTCGAGACCCTGCAGATCATTTTCCCCTACTCCGCCGCCGTGGCCGCTGTGGGTCTGCTGGAATCGCTGATGACCCAGAACCTCGTGGATGACCTGACCGACACCACCTCAAGCCGCAATCAAGAGTGCATCGGCCAAGGCGTAGCGAACTTCTGCACCGGCTTTATCGGCGGTATGGCGGGCTGTGCGATGATCGGCCAGTCGATGATCAACGTGAAATCGGGGGGCCGTGGCCGCCTGTCCACGTTCTTTGCCGGCGGGATGCTGCTGATCTTTTGCGTGGTGCTGGGGGACTGGGTCGGCCTGATCCCGATGCCCGCGCTGGTGGCGATCATGATCATGGTCTCCGTGGGCACCTTTAGTTGGTCGTCCATCAAGGACCTGCGTGAACACCCCGCGTCGTCCTCGGTCGTGATGATCGCGACCGTGGTGGTCGTGGTCTGGACCCACAACCTTGCCATCGGGGTGCTGACCGGCGTTCTGCTGTCGGGCATCTTCTTTGCGTGGAAGATTTCGCAGCTGTTTGCTGTGCGCTCGGAACTGTCCGCAGATGGCCGCGCCCGCACCTATCACATCGAGGGGCAGCTGTTCTTTGCCTCGGCCGAGGACTTTATGAAGTCCTTCGATTTCCGTGAGGCACTGGAAAAAGTCACCATCGACGTCACCCACGCCCATATCTGGGACATTTCGTCGGTTGCGGTTCTGGACATGGCCGTGCTCAAATTCCGCCGCGAAGGGGCCGAAGTCGAGATCGTCGGCATGAACGAAGCCTCGCAAACCATCGTTGACCGTCTGGCCCTGCATGACAAGCCGGGCGGGATGGACAAACTGATGTCCCACTAAGGAGCGACCCAGATGACCAATCCCAACATCCTCGCCCTGATTGACGGCTCTGCCTATTCCGAGAGCCTGTGCCACTATACCGGCTGGATCGCTGCCCGAACCGGCGCCACCGTCGAGCTGACTCACGTTCTGGGTCGACGCGAGGGCGGTGCCTCGCAGGATCTGTCTGGCTCGATCCGCCTCGGGGCCCGCACCGCCCTGCTAGAGGAACTGGCTGCTCTGGACGCGCAGCGCAACAAGCTGGCGCAGGCCACCGGCCGCGCCATCCTCGAGGACGGCAAAGCAATTGTGGAACAGCACGGAGACATCGCTGTCACCACCCGCCTGCGCAACGGCGACCTGATGGACACCGTGACCGAGCGCGAAGGGCTGGCCTCCATGCTGGCCATAGGCAAGCGTGGAGAGGCCGCAGACTTTGCCAAGCTGCATCTAGGGTCCAACCTCGAACGGATCGTCAGAGCCACCTCACAGCCCGTCTTCGTGGCCAACCGCGCCTATAAAGAGCCGCAGAAGGTCCTGATCGCCTATGACGGCGGCGCGTCCTCGATGAAGGCGGTAGATCTGGTGGCGCGCAATCCCCTGTTCGCAGGTCTGGACTGCACCATCGTGACCGTTGGCCATCAGACCGACGAGTTGGCCGAGGACCTGAACCGCGCCGCCATGACCCTGCAATCGGGTGGCCATCAGGCCGAGACCCACATCATCCAAGGCAGCCCCGATCAGGTGCTTGGCGATCTGACCGACCGCGCGGGCTATGACCTGCTGGTCATGGGTGCCTACGGGCATTCGCGCATCCGCAGCCTGATCATCGGCTCGACCACGACCGAGATGATCCGCAGCTGCAAGGTTCCGGTCGTTCTGGTAAAGTGACCACTAAAACAAAAACGACCCGCCCCAATGTGGCGGGTCGTTATGCAAGCGATGCATGTAGCGGCCCCGAGGGGCCGTTTTTTATGCGCGTTCGACGTATTCGAAGGTCTCGGTGTTGACGATGATCTCTTCTTCGTTGCCGACGAAGGGGGGCACCATCACCTTGACGCCGCAATCCAGGATCGCGGGCTTGAAGCTGTTCGCAGCGGTCTGACCTTTGACGACCGGCTCGGTCTCGACGATCTTGCACTGCACCTTCTGGGGCAGGGTCGCGTTCAGCGCTTCGGAGTCGTGGAATTCCACAACGATGGTCATGCCGTCCTGCAGGAAGGGGCGACGCTCGCCCAACAGGTCAGCGGGCAGTTCGATCTGGTCGTAGGTTTCCGCATCCATGAACACCAGCATGCCGTCGGTTTCATAGAGGAACTGCTGGTCCTTCTGCTCCAGACGGACGCGCTCGACTTTGTCGGCGCTGCGGAAGCGTTCGTTCAGCTTGGAGCCGTTGCGCAGGTTCTTCATCTCGACCTGAGCGAACGCGCCACCTTTGCCGGGCTTCACGTGATCGACTTTGACGGCGCTCCAGAGGCCACCATTGTGTTCCAGCACGTAGCCGGGACGGATTTCGTTGCCGTTGATCTTGGGCATAAGACACCTTGCACAGCGGTTGATATTAAGTTTCCGCCCCCTATATCTGGGGCTCAGGACCAAAGCAAGCGTGGTAACGGCGCTAAAGCGAATGTCAGAGCCATGCAGAAATTGCATAGCAGCCATTCAGAAACAGGTTGCCAGAATCGACATATTTACGTCATAAAGCGCGCCACGCCCCAAGACGCAAGATCGAAACAACAAGGACGAATCATGAAAGATTTCGTTGACGGCACGGCCTACAGTAATGAACAGGGCAACCGTGCACGCAAACTTTTTGCCGCGGTTGTGTTGGCGGCTCTGGATGATGCCATCGCCGATGACAAAAAATACGGCAATGGACCCGAGCAAATCGCACGTTGGGCACGTTCGCGTGATGGGCGCGAAGTGTTGACCTGCGCGGGCATCGACCCGAGCGAACGTGTGGTTTCGGGCCTGATGGACTTCGTAGCCAAAGGTGTTCGTACCTCTGTCGCCCTGTCGCGCGAGGAAAGCGAACGTCGCAACGCAGCTATGCTGGATCTGGACGCCGCCTAAGCGGCACCGGAAAACCAAATTTCAAAAAAGGGTGCGCACCGGGCGCGCCCTTTTTTGATGCCCGCGCGGCCCCTCACCGCAAGGCACAAAAAAAGAGCGCCTAGGCGCTCTTTTTTATTCCGGTGGATCAGGTGGTTATTCCAGATCCTGTATCGCCAGAGCGCGGTTGATTTCGCGCCGGATCAGCTTGCGAACGTTGCGGGTGATCCGCTCTCCTAGCTCGCCTTGAAGCTCCTCTCGGACGATCTGAGCGACCATCGCACGCAGAACCTCTTGGTCGAACATGGGGACCTCGTCGTCACTGTCCGATGCGTCATCCTCGTCAAAGGCGTCGTCATCGAGGGGGCCCTCGCCTGCTGCCTTGCCGGACAGCTGGTCGCTGGGATGGGTTTCGGCCCAAGGCAGCGGCGATGCGATGCCACCGAATACGTCACCCTCTTCGGGCTCGTACTCGGCCTTGGCGCGGTCGAACGCGGCGCTCAGCTCGGAAATCTTCTGGTCGATCGGCAGGTTGTCCGCAGGGCGGCGCAGGGGCGCCACCTCGACCTCTTCGACCTCGGCGAATTCGATCTCTTCGGGCTCGGCCGTGAAATCGAGATCGGTGATCTCGGTCTCGGGATCAACTTCTACGAAAGGCGCTTCGTCCACTTCGGGCGCGGCCTCGACGGTAGTGATGACCACCTCTTCGGGTTCGGCGACCTGAACGGGGGGCTCTGCGATCCGCAAAGCGGGGGTCAGCACCAGCCTGTCGGCGGCGCCATGAGGCTTCACCTTCTCCAGCACGACATCGTGCGCCTCCTCGGAAACGAGTCGGCGAATGGAGGTGAGGACATCCTCGATATCTACATTGGTGTTTGGCTCTGACATTCCACCCTCACGAGACAATGCGCTAAGGGTAACGGTTGGCAAGCGATCTCACAACCGCTTGCCAACGCGTATTTTATTTTTTGCCGATCGAGCGCAGCACTTCGTCCAGCTTCTCGCCGCGGGTGTTGATCACGGCAGGCGCATTTTTGACAGTGTTATAATAGGCTTCGG
This sequence comes from Donghicola mangrovi, assembly GCF_013377535.1. Classification (GTDB taxonomy): domain Bacteria; phylum Pseudomonadota; class Alphaproteobacteria; order Rhodobacterales; family Rhodobacteraceae; genus Donghicola; species Donghicola mangrovi. Next base: position 114,173 of record NZ_JABCJE010000004.1, read on the forward strand.
GGTCGTAGGTCGGCACGTTGAGCTTCAGATACTCGGTGTTCAGCAGACCCATCGCCGACAGAAGCGCATAAGCGGCAATGTATTCATTGGCCGCCGCAGTGATGCTCGATGCGCGGGCATCCAGCAGGTCCTGCTCTGCGTCCAGCACGTCCAGCGTGGTGCGGGCCCCCAAAGATGCCTCTTCGCTGACGCCGCGATAGGCCACGGTGTTCGCACGGATCGATTCTTCGGCAGCGCCCCGCGCCGCACGGGCTTGGGTCAGAGCCGAGTACGCAACGCGCACCGCTTCTTCGATCGACTGCTTAGTGGTGTGCAGCGAAGCGCGCGACGCATCACGCGACGCCATCGCCTGACGCACGCCAGAGCTGATCGCGCCACCGTAGTAAATCGGGCCACTTACCTTCACGCCGACACTCGCGTCGTTGAGGTAGTTGTTCTCCGAGACGGTGGTGTCTTCTTGCAGGTAACGGGTGGTGCCAACCGACGCGCTGAGCGACACTTCGGGCTTGCGAGCGGCTTGGGCGATGGCCACGTTCAGCTCTGCCTGAGCAACAGCGTGCTGCGCGGCAATCAGGCTGGGGTGGCTGCGCATTGCGATCCGCAGGGCCTCTTCGACCGAGTTCACCGCAACGGGGAAGGATTTGGGCTGCGAAACGCTGCCGGCAGCCTCACCGATATCGGTGATGTAGGCGGCGCGCGCATCGGCCAGATCGCCCTGTGCGGCAACCAGATCGCTGTTCGAGGTCGCCAGGGCGGCTTCGGACAGAGCAACGTCGGTACGGGTGATTTCACCCACATCGAAACGCTCGCGCGAGGCGCGCAGCTGCTCGTCCAGAACGTTCACGTTGTTTTTCTGCAGGCTGACGATCTGGCTGGTGGCCAGAACGGTCATGTAGGTCGATACCGCGTTTAGCAGAACGGTCTGTTCGGCGGCGCGCAGGGTCTGGCGGGTGGCCAGAACTGCCTCTTTGGCGACGTCGATGCCCATGCGCGATGCGCCACCATCGTACAGCAGCAGGCTGGCCGACAGGGTCAGGTTCGCGGTGGTGGTCTCGTTCAGCGCGTCATAGCGGGCCGAAAGCGGGCCAAGGCTTTGGTATTCGCGGTTCGCGGTGACCGAGGCCGAATATGCCAGAATAGGGCGGAGACCCGCTACTGCTTGTGCCACGTCCTCGTCTGCGGCACGCAGCAAGGCACGGTTCTGTTCCAGTAGGCCACTGTTCTTGTAGGCCTTGACCAGAGCATCCCCCAGTGTGTCGGCGTTGGCAGGAACCGCAGCCGCAACAGCAAGAGCGAGTGCGGCGACACCGCTCTTCAGGTACTTTTTAAAATCCGCCATATTCAAACTCCTTCGCCCCGAAAGCATGGGGGCTTTTCTTAAAAACAACACCCATGCCCATTGCGATCAGAGCGCAAAGCTTGGCTGTTTTGCAAATCCTTTGAGCACCGGAGCACCCGCGTTAAAGGAATAACGCCAATTGATCAGGCCATCCAGCTTGTAACCGACCTTAACAGTGCCCAAGGCACCGCTTTGGAAAATCACACCGATTCGACCACCCTCTTTCAACTGGGCTTCGATGGCTGCGGGCAGCTCTTCGACGCCGCCTTCGACGATGATGACATCATAGGGGCCGTGCTTCGCGGCGCCTTCAGCCAGCTCGCCTTCGATGACAGCGACGTTGTCGACGCCGTTCTGCGACAGGGTGGCTTCGGCTTCTTTGGCGAATTCGGAGGTTTCGACGGCGATCACCGCTTCAGCCAGATGGGCAACGACAGCGGCCGAGTAACCATAGGCACAGCCCAGATCCAGAACCATCTCGTCGGGCTGGATATCCAGGGCATCAAGCAGCTTGCCGGTGGTGCGCGCCTCGAGGATCACGCGGCCGCCTGCCAGTTCGATGTTCTCACCCATATAAGCGGCTTCAATCAGCGCTTCGGGAACATAGACTTCGCGGGGTACGGCCAGCATCGCCTCGATCACGTTAAACTTGGTCACGTCCGAGGGGCGGACCTGCGTATCCACCATCATTGTGCGGCGCTTGGCGAAATCAGTCATGGGACTAAACTCTTTCGTTCAGTGAGGTCTTTGGCGTCATGCCACATTAGCACAGGCACGGCAACGGTTGTATCGACGTTTCCTTCAACATGAGGGCTTGCGCCTCTCGGACGGATGGTCTAATCAGCCCGAACCACACGGCGGCGAGTTGGCGGAGTGGTGACGCAGCGGATTGCAAATCCGTGTACAGGAGTTCGATTCTCCTACTCGCCTCCACCTAAATTCCCTCTCAAATATGTAGCCAGAGCATCCGTTTAGGGCCGCTGAACATGCTGTTTGCCTGCGCCGCGAGCAAAGCGTGTTTCAAAGGACATATCTGCCCTCAAATATGTGTGAAAAATGGGCGCCGGACGGACACACAGCCTTCGTCGCGCTTTACTAAATGACACTTTGATGACACGAGAGCGCTGCTTGTCGGCCCCTTCCCCCGACGGCACCGGAACAACCCATAGTATCGTTACAAGATGACCGCGCTTTGCACTTCCTCTCGCACTGACATTACGTTGGCCGCGCGCTTTTCCGTCGCGGGAAACTGTCGTCCTTTGATCAACGATATCACCTGCCTGACGTCGCGGGATTTTCCCGCTGAACTTGCATCGCAGGTGCAGCATAAATCTGCCTCGAAATTCAGCGAATCTCCCCGTCAGGAGCACACCGCAAATATCGATCTTCGCAATACGAGTCGGTACATTTTGCGAGAAAACGCTGCTTTTCATGACCTTTGGGGTGCGCACAAAAAGTTGACCTAGTGCAATAGTGCGACACAGCCGCTCATCTGCAGTGCAGCATGAGCAACAGTTCGCGCAGCATCATAGGTAACCAGACCTTAAAAAACGCCCCCTCGAAACGCCCCCCGACCTGCCGACAACTGCCTAGACCCCAACAAACAATGGGAAAATAGAAACAGTCAGGTTCAAAGGGCACTTAAGAAACCCCAACACCCCGCCAACCGCCACCACTTTGAGCATATCCCGCCATGAGCAAAATTCTGCTATGCAGCGACAACTTTTGGACTTGCGCCATCGCTGCCGTGATTAAAATAAGTGGACTGGTACCAACCCGTTTTTTTGCTGGAGTCGCTATTGTTTAAGATGCAGCAGCCTACTGCCCAACACCCCGAATACCCCGCATTCGGCCGCCGTTCGTTTCTGGCCGGCCTCGCATGCACCGCTGCTGCAACTGCACTGATTCCCGCAACCTTCGCGAAAGCTCAGGAGGCGCTGGGTCAGCCTTTCACGTTCGACATGCTGTCGGATCGCATGAAGGCCGCCGCTGCCGCGCCCCTGCCCGAGCCGGAAACAATCGACGGTTTCCTGGCCGGCCTGAACTATGACGCCTACCAGCGCATCCGCTTCTTGCCCGAGCGCGCCCGTTGGCAGGACGAAGGCCAGCATTTCCGCCTGCATGCGTTCCATCTGGGCTGGCTGTTCAAGCAGCCCGTACACATCAACGAAGTGGTGAACGGCGAAGCGCGCCCGATGGCGTTCTCGACCAAGGATTTCTACTACCCCGAGAACTCTGGCGTCCCCGCAGATGCCGAGATGCCCGGTGTGGCTGGCTTCCGCGTGCACGCGCCGATGAACCGCGCCGACATCTTTGACGAGTTGATCGTGTTCCTTGGCGCCAGCTACTTCCGCGCCTTGGGCAAGGGCAACGTCTATGGCCTCAGCGCCCGCGGTCTGGCGGTGAACACCGGCCTGTCGGGCTCCGAAGAGTTCCCCCGCTTCTCGGAATTCTGGCTGGAGCGTCCCGCGCCCTTCTCGGACACCGTGACCATCTATGCCGCGCTGACCTCTGACTCGGTGACCGGTGCCTACCGCTTTGTGGTGAACCCCGGCGACAACACCGTGGTCGATGTGACCGCACGCCTGTTCATGCGCAACGACGTCGAGCAGCTGGGTATCGCGCCCCTGACCTCGATGTTCCTGTTCGCGGGCAACGACAAAGGCAACTTTGACGACTTCCGCGCCGCCGTCCATGACAGCGAGGCGCTGGTTCTGAACACCCGCGCAGGCGAGACTTTCTATCGCCCGCTGAAAAACCCGACCCGTCTGGCGTCCTCGTACCTTGGGGCCGAGAACCCCCAGTCCTTCGGTCTGGTCCAGCGCAGCCGCGGTTTCGACAACTACCTCGACGCGCAGGCGCATTACGAAAAGCGCCCCTCGCTGATGATCGAGCCCGTGGGCGACTGGGGCAAAGGCTCTGTCCGTCTGGTCGAGATCCCCTCGGACATGGAGACCAACGACAACATCGTGGCCTTCTGGATCCCCGAGGCCGAAGCCAAGGCCGGTCAGGCGATCGAGCTGTCCTACCGCATGTACTGGGGCTACAAGCCCGAGGCTGACGGATCTGAGCACCGCGCCCGCGTCATTCGCACCCGCGTGGGCGAAGGCGGCGTCGCTGGCGTCGAGGAAAAAGCGGACACCCGCAAGTTCGTGGTTGATTTCCAGGGCGGCGCGCTCTCGGAACTTCCGGACGACGCGGACGTTAAAGCAAACGTAACAGTCAACCGAGGCGAAGTCGCCGAGACCGTTCTGAGCAAAATCAGCGGAACGAACATTTGGCGCCTTGTGATCGAAGTCCGCGCGACCTCGGACTCTGTTGTGGAACTAAAAGCATCAATCGAAGGCTACGAGCAGTCTTTGACCGAAACCTGGCTTTATCAGTGGATGAAAGAATGACCACGTTGATCCGTAACAATCCTTCTCACTCGGTGGATATTGTGGACATGGATGTTTTTGCTGCTCCTCCGGTTGCACCTCTGGACATGCCCCAGCAGGTGCTGGAAACCCCGCGCGCCGAAAGGCCGTTCATGACCAATCTGATCCGCCTTCTGGTTCCGCGCCAGTGGGCCTGATCGCATAAATACGACCCAAGATGAGACGCCTGCCTCCGTTAGACAGTCGCACTGTTTTTTATCGTATCGCGACACTGGCGTTTGCGGCTTTTGCCGCCACTACAGCCACAGTTCTGATGGTGGATGCCACAATTCAGGACGGCGTCGATGTCTGGGATGTGCTCAGGGCCTTTTTGATCCTGATCACCACAGCATGGCTGGCCTGGGGCGCTGCGCAAGCGTGCCTCGGGCTGGCAGCCCGCAAACGGCCGGTCCCCTCGCCCGATTTGCAGCTGCCTGCACCCTCGACCGTGGTGCTGGTCCCCATCTGTAACGAAGATCCGGTATCGACCTTTGCCCGCATCGCGGCAATGGACCGTTCGCTGCATGCGGCGAACATGCCTGCCGATATCGCGATCCTGTCCGACACCCGCGATCCCGCCAACGCCGCGATCGAGGAACAGGTCTATTTGCGCCTGATCCGCGAAACGAATGGCCGTGGGCGCATCTTCTATCGTCGCCGCACCGATAACCGTGGTCGCAAGGCCGGCAACATCGAGGATTTCATCCGCAAATCCGGTGGTGCCTACGAGTTGGCCGTCATTCTGGACGCCGACAGCCTGATGGAAGGCGAAACCATCCGCCGCATGGTCGCCCGTATGCAGGCGGACACCGATATCGGTCTGCTGCAAACCCTGCCCAAGATCGTGAACGGCAACTCTTTCTTTGGCCGTGCTATGCAGTTCGCCGCCAGCTTCCACAGCCCGATCTTCAGCCGTGGTCTGGCCCGTATGCAGGGCGCGACCGGCCCGTTCTGGGGTCACAACGCGATCATCCGCGTCAAAGCCTTTGCCGAAAGCTGCTGCCTGCCCGAACTGGCAGGCCCGCCCCCCTTTGGCGGTCACATCCTGAGCCACGACTATGTCGAGGCCGCGCTTCTGGCCCGCAACGGCTGGAAGGTTCTGGTGGATGAGACCATCGAAGGCTCCTATGAAGAAGGCCCCGAGAACATCCTGTCCTATGCCCGCCGCGACCGCCGCTGGTGTCAGGGCAACCTGCAACACAGCCGTCTTCTGCTGGCGCCGGGTCTGGCACCGTGGAGCCGCTTTGTGTTCGTTCAGGGCATCTTTGCCTATATCGTCTCGCTGATCTGGGCCTGTTTTCTGGTGGCCTCGGTGCTGGCGACCATCATGGCGCCCCTGCCCGACTACTTCCCCGAACCTTATCAGCTGTTCCCCGTCTTCCCCGATGACCGGACCAAGGAAATCACGGCCCTCTTTATCGGCATCGTCGGCCTGCTGATCGTTCCCAAGTTCCTGATCCTGTCTGCGGTCGTCCGCTCGGGCAAGATTGCGGGCTTTGGCGGCACCCTGCGCGCGGGCCTGTCGGTTGCGACCGAAATCCTGCTGTCCTCGTTCCTTGCGCCCCTGATGCTGATGTACCAGAGCCGCGCGGTCCTGCAGGTTCTGTCCGGCAAGGATGGCGGCTGGCCCGCCAACCAGCGCGGCGAAGGTAAGCTGACCCTGTGGCAGGGCGTCGGCGCGGGCATGTGGATTACCGGTTCGGGCGCGATTGCCCTGACCACCGTGTACTACGTGGCCCCCGATCTGATCCTGTGGCTAATGCCGGTCTGCGTGCCGATGCTGCTGGCGCCGTTCCTGATCGCGATCACTTCGCGGCCCCTGACCCACTTTCTCTTCGTCACCCCGTCCGAGAGCACCTCTGCCCCCGTGGTGGCCGCCTATCACGATATTCACAACCGCTGGCAGGACGAAGACGCCCATGGCGCCGCCGCTGGCGAAGGAAAAGCCAACCATGCCCCAGCCTGAAGCCAAGCTGGTGCCCTTTCCCAAGGCACCTGCCAGCCAGCCGACTCGTAGCCCCCGTGACCCCCGCTTGGATGTGTTCCGCGGGCTGGCGCTGACGATGATTTTCATCAACCACGTGCCGGGCAACCCCTACGAGAATTACACCAACCGGAATTTCGGGTTCTCCGACGCGGCCGAGGCATTCTTTATGCTGTCGGGCATGGCTGCGGGTCTGGCCTATTCGGGGCGGTTCATGCCTGCGCAGCGCGCGGCCAAGGGCCTGTGGGCCGCGATACAGCCGCTGTGGTCACGCTCGTGGACCCTCTACATGACCCAGATCTTCCTAACCGCTTGGGCTATCGCAATCTTTGCGGGCGGCGCGTTGTGGTTCGGCGTACCGGACATGGTGACCAAGATTAACATGGCCAAGGTGTTCGGCGAGACTGCCGAAACGCTGGTTGGCCTGCCCCTGCTGGGGCACCAGCTTGGCTATGTGAACATCCTGCCCGCCTATTCCGTGCTGCTGCTGACCGCGCCAATTGCAATCATGATTGGCCTGCGCAGCCCTGCGCTGATGATGGGGCTATCGGTGGCACTGTGGTTCTTTACCGGTCTCTACCGCTGGAACCTGCCGAACTTTCCCAATCCCGGCGGCTGGTTCTTTAACCCTTTCGCGTGGCAAATCCTGTTCGTTGCGGGCCTGATGACCGGCCTGTGCAAACGTCAGGGCAAACAGTTCATCCCCTACAAACCCGTCCTCTTCTGGGGATGCACCGCATTTCTGGTGTTCGTGGTCGCGTGGATGAAGATCGCGCCCTTGGGCAGTTTCATGAACTCGCTGATGCTGTCGATGGGCCGCGCCGGTGCGCCCTTCCATCTGGTTGCCCATGACAAGACCTTTGTCACCCTGCCCCGGATGCTGCACATTCTGGCACTGACCTATGTGATGTCCCATGCGGGCGTTGTGGTGCGCCTGTGCAAACAGCGCTGGACCGAGCCCTTTGCTATGATGGGTCGTCAGGGTCTGCTGGTGTTCTCGGCCGGAACGCTGATGTCGTTGACCGCGCAGGTGGCGATGGCTGCCGCCGATCAGCCCGAGTGGATGGGCTGGACACTGCCTCTGGTCGGGATCGGTGCCATGCTCTTCATCGCGTGGACCGCCGAGAATATCTCTCGTCGACCGGCCAAGGCCGATGGCGTCATCGCCGCCGCCCCGACCCCCTCCTATGACGATCTGCGCGCCCTGTCCCAAGGCAGCCCGCGCGCCTGATCCCCTTTGACCCGACCAAAAGGTCGGGTCGCGCCAATCTTACCCCCGAATTACTCAGGCGATTAGCCCATAGGGCACCTCCTTATTTGCGGCCATATCTGGCAGCACTGGACAGAAGGCTTCTTGCCCTAGTCCAGAGGAAGTTCCGGTTTGCATACGCCTCAGTGTTTCGCCCTGACCGCCCCGCACATGCCCGCCTATGTGGCGATGGCAACCTTTGCCGGCGTGGCTGTCGCAGGGCTGACCGTGCTGCGCAAACGCGAGTTCCACGGCCGCCCCTATTTCCTGATCGGCTTTCTGGCGACCCAAGGCTGGCTCTTGGGGGTTCTGCTGGAACTGCTCAGCAGCGCGCCGGAATGCAAGATGTGGTGGGCAGAGATCAGCTACCTGTTCATCACGCTGCTTCCGACCGCATGGTGCTACTTCCTCTATGACTATTCCCATGCGCGGTCAGACGCGATGAGCCTACCGCGGCTGGCGTCCATGATCGTCTCGCCGTTTGCCATCGTGCTACTGGCCACCACGAACGGCATGCACCACCTGTTCTATCTGGATGGCACAAAGATCATCGAAATAGAGCACGGGATCGCGCTGGAATACCTGCACGGCCCGCTGTTCTATCTGGCGGCGGCCTATCTCTATCTGTTTCTGGTGGCGTCGATCGTCATTGTCCTGCGCAGCCTGATCCGCGCGCAGCCAGCCTTCCGCACCTATTTTCTGACGCTGTTCCTGATGACGCTGATCCCTTCGGCGGGGAACGTGGCCTATGTGGTGTTCGGGATCAGCTTCTATGGCTTTGATCCGACGCCGTTCCTGTTTTCGATGGTGATGATCCTGCTGGTGCGGATGATCCTGACAAACAAGGTTTTCGACATCGCCTCAATTGCCCAGAGCTACATGTTCCTTGATGCCGAGCAGCCCGTCGCCGTGATCGACGAGGATGGCAAGTTCATCGTGACCAACCCGTCCTTCGACATTTTGCGTGCGGAAACCGGCAATGACAGCGCCGTCTATCTGGCCGATTGGGAAGAACTGAACACGCTGGCCTTTGACTATACCCAGCCCAAGGGCAGCCTGCTGGTGGCCGAGGGCCGCAGTTACGAGCTGCGCGTCATCCCCATCGACAAGCCCCTGCGCGGATCGCAAAGCTGTATGGGCTGGATGCTGCTGCTCAAGGACGTGACCGAGGTTTTGCAAAGCAACGCTGAACTGGGCCGCGCCCTGCACCGCGCCGAAAGCGCCAACCGCATGAAATCCCAGTTCATCGCGAACATGAGCCACGAAATCCGCACCCCCTTGAACGGCATTCTGGGCATGGCCGAGGTTCTGTCCCACGAGATCACCTCGCCCCGTCACGCCGAGATGGTCGAAACGATCCGCCAATCCGGCGATGTGCTGCTGAATGTCCTGAACGACATTCTGGACCTGTCCAAGATCGAGGCCGGCAAGCTGGCGCTGATGCCCGAACCCTTTGACCCGCAGGAACTGGTGCGGCGGGCCACGGGCCTGCACCGCCTTGCCGCGGAACGCAAGGACGTGCCCCTGATCGTCGAGATGCCCTCGGGCAACGGTCCGCGGCGCGAGGGCGATCCCATGCGCCTGATGCAGATCCTGAACAACCTGCTGAGCAACGCCACCAAGTTCACGGACAAGGGCTCGATCACCCTCAGGATGGACAACCCTGCGGACGGTAATCTGGTGTTCACCGTGATCGACACGGGCATCGGCATGACCCCCGAGGAAATCACCCGCATATTCGAGGATTTCGAGCAAGCCGACGGCGCGATCACCCGCCGCTATGGGGGCACGGGGTTGGGGATGTCGATCATCCGCCGTCTGGTCACCATGATGAACGGCCGCATCGACGTAACTAGCCGCAAGGGCGCAGGCACCAAGGTCGAGGTCAGCGTGCCTCTGCCGGTCTCAGACGCCTCGGCCGAGGTCCAACAGCCGGAACCGGCGCCCGCGCCCTCGACCATTCTGACGGGCCTGAACGTGCTGGCCGCCGACGACAACGGCACCAACCGCCTGATCCTTGGCAGCCTGCTGAAACGGGCGGGGATGCGCGCGGTTCTGGTCACCAATGGACGCGAGGCGGTCGAGAAATTCCCCGATGGCGAGTGGGACGTGATCCTGCTGGACATCTCGATGCCCGAGATGGACGGCCTGACCGCGCTCGAGGCGATTGACACCATCACCCGCAAAACCGGCCGCAAACGCCCACCCTGCATCGCGATTTCCGCCAACGTCATGGCCGACCAGATTCAGGAATACCTTGGGGCTGGGTTCGATGCCTGCGTGGGCAAACCCTTCCGCAGCACCGACGTTCTGAACACGATCGAAGCCGAACTCGCCCGCCGTCAGTAGGGCAGCTGCTCTTTGATCGGCAGGCGCACGGTAAAGGTCGCCCCCTGCCCTGGCACACTGCTGACAGACACCGAGCCCCCCGCGCGCCGCAGGATGTCGCGGGTGATCGACAGGCCCAGACCGGTGCCCTTGGCCCCCTTGGTGGAATAGAACGGATCAAAGATGCGGGCGCTGACCTCGGGGGTCATGCCCGCGCCGGTGTCCCGCACCTCGAGCACGATCATGGGGCGGGCCCAGCCATCGTCCAGACGGGTGCGGATGTAGATATCTCCGCCCGCAGGCATCGCCTGCACCGCATTGGTGATCAGGTTCACGATAACCTGCTGAAGCTCGGTCTCGTTCATGGACACGTCGCCCGCGCCGTCCAGTTCCAGATGCAGCGCGACGCCCGATTTCGTCAGGATGTGCTGCACCAAGGGCAAGGTCGCCCGCACCACGTTGTCGGGATTGATCCCCTGTTCGGGCAGATCGAATTCCTCGGGGCGGGAAAAGCTGAGTAGCTTGGTCACCAGAATGCTGATGGCCTGAATTTGCTCTTGGATCAGCTTGAACTCGATCCGGTATTCCAGCGCGGCCTCGCCCATGTGGTCCTGAATGACATCGAGGTTGCCTTGGATCACCGCGAGGGGGTTGTTGATCTCGTGGGCGACACCTGCGGTGATCTCGCCCAAGGCGGCCAGCTTTTCCGACAGGATCAGTTGGCGGGTGGTGATTTCCAGCTGCTCGTTGGCCTCTTGCAGATCGGCGGTGCGTTCTGTGACGCGGGTTTCCAGCTCTTCGGCCCAGTTGCGCAGGCGGCGGTCGCGTTCCTGAATCTGGTCCAGCAGGGTGTCCAGATGGGCCGCAAGGCGGGCGATCTCGTCATCCCGACCGGATATTTCGGAACGCGCGCTCAGGTCCCCGCCTTCGACCCGCGCGATGGCGAGGTTCATCCGTTCCAGCGGGCGGAAAATGGATCGGGCAAAGAACAGCAGCACCGGCACCGTCACTGCGATCACCGCAAGGAAGCTGAACCAGATTACCATCTGGGTACGTTGTTCGGCTTGCCGGAACGGTGCCTCTAGGAACCCGACATAGAGCATCCCGATCCGCCGGCCAAAGCTGTCGCGGATGGGCTCGTAGGCCGAGATATACCAGTCGTTCACCACAAAGGCGCGGGCCGTCCACGTGGCGCCCTTTTGCAGGACGCGGTCGCGCACCTCGGCCGAGACGCGGGTACCAAGGGCGCGCTGCCCCTCGAACAGGCGGACGTTGGTGCTGACGCGCACATCGTCCAGAAACAGGGTCGCGGTGCCGTCATTGGCGCCGGTCAGGCTGCCCTCGGGGTAGACCAGATCGTTGATCTCGTCGATGAAACCAAGGTTGCGGTTCAAAAGAACGCCGCCGACCAAGGCGCCGCCGGGCGCAGGGGCCGCCGCGTGCACCACCATCCCCCGCGTTTCCAAGGCGCGGTCCGTGGGCACGGCCCCTTGGGTCGGCAGCAGTTCCAGCCGCGCGCGGGCCGCCAGATCAGGGGACAGGCCCGCCAGATCGGTCTGCGTGAACACATCAATCGCCGCCTGACTGCGCCCGTTCAGGGCCGAATTCACCACCGGCCAGTTGCGCGGATCGGCCACGCCGCCGCCCTGCCCCGCCATCACCACATAGGCCCGCGGCGTCACATAATACAGAAAGTCGAGCCCCATCTTCAGGCGCTCGGCCTCGAGGAACCCGCCCATGGTCGAGGGCGCGCGGGACTGGTCGCGGAACAGGGCGGAGCGGCCCAACGCCTCGATCGCGGCGCTGCGGTCCTGCACCAGACCGTCAAGGTGCTGGCGGGCGACGGTCAGTTCGCCGGATACTTTGGCGGTCAGAACCTCGTTCATCCGGTCGGACCAGCTTTTGACGGCGGTGACCAGCAGCAAGGGCAGCAGGATCAGAATGGGCAAGAGCGCGATCACCAGCAGGCGCGCGCGGACTGTGTTACGAAGGCTTACCGGATTTCTGATGCGTTCAGACATTCCACATGCTGCATTTACGGTCGATCGTCTTGCGGCTGACCCCAAGGCGCCGCGCCGCTTCGGCACGGTTGCCGCCACAGGCCTCCAGCACGCTCAGAATGTGCCGACGTTCGACTGCATGCAAGCTTTCCACGGGCTCGTTGTCGCCGCCATCGGCGCTGCCCGCAAATTCAGGGGGAAATTCCCCAAGGATCAAGGACCGTTCGATCAGGTTCTTCAGCTCGCGCACGTTCCCCTGCCAGTCATAGCGGGCCATGTTCAAGAGCACCTGATCGGTCAATACCAAAGGCTCGACCCCCAGCTGGCGCGAGAATTTTCCCATGAACAGTTCGGCCAGTTCGGGGATGTCGCCCACCCGCTCGCGCAGGGGGGGCATCTGGATATTCACCACGTTGATCCGGTGATAGAGGTCGCGGCGGAAGCGCCCCTCTTCCATCGCGCGGTCCAGATCAGCGTTGGTGGCGAACACAAAGCGCAGGTTCAGGGGCATCTCCCGCTCGGACCCGTGGGGGCGCAGGCTGCCATCCTCGAGCACGCGCAGAAGCTCGCCCTGCATCGGCAGGGGCAGTTCTGCGACCTCATCCAGAAAGATCGTCCCGCCAGAGGCATGAACCAGCAGCCCGTCAGAGCCCGGCTGGGTCGGGTCCCCGAACAGATCGCGCGACAGGCGGTCGGGCGAGATACTGGCGCAGTTGATCGGAACAAAGGGCGCATTGGCTCGGTCCGACATGGCGTGCAGGGTGCGGGCACAGATTTCCTTGCCCGTGCCGCTGGCGCCGGTGAACAGCACCGGCGTGGGCATGGGCGCGACACGTTCCAGCGTCTTGCGAACGCTCTCGATCCCCGGAGAGGTGCCTATCAGGCGGCCACGGGCGGCCAAGCTGTCGGCCTGTAGTTCGTACTTCAGCAAGAAGTTTTCGCGGCGCAGGTATTTCTGCACCATGCAGCGGTTGACCGCGTTCAGGATCTGGTTCGACCGAAAGGGCTTGAGCACAAAATCCGACGCCCCCACCCGCATGGCGTGGATGGCGGTTTCCAGATCGGCATAGGCGGTCATCATGATCGCCTCGGCGAACAGGCCCACTCGGCGCTGCTCGGCCAGCCAGTCCAGCCCGGACTGCCCCGGCATCACGTTATCCAGCAGCACCAGATCAAAGTGGTGCGCGTCCAGCAGCGCGCTGGCCTCTTCGGCGTTGGCGGCGGCCATGACCTTTTTGCAGCGGGGCTCCAGCGTGCGGGTCAGATAGTTCCGCATCCCCGGCTCGTCATCGACGATCAGGATCGACACATGCCGGATCGCACGGTCGATATGAGACTGCGAAGCCCCCTCGGCGGGGGGCTGCGCGGCGGGCTGGGTGCTGGGTGTCATGGCGGGTCCGCTCTGGCTTTTGGCTCAGTCTAACCGAACCGACGGGGCAGATGTAACCTCGTCAATCGCGAAACCGGCGTGGTGCAGGATCTGGTCCGCACCGACCGCAATCACGATGATCCCGACAAAGGCGATGAACATGGCTTTCATATGGGGAACTCCTTGCTCTTATTCCGCGGGGTGACTGTCGTGATAGGCGGGTTTGCCGGTGACTTCCTCGTACCACAGGCCGTGGTGTTCCTTGGCCCATTGTTCGTCTACCTGACCGGACCCCATGGCGTCGAACGCGCCCTCCATCCCGACCGAGCCGATATAGATGTGGCCGATGATCAGCGCCATAAAGACAAAGGCGACGATGGCGTGCCATGCTTGGGCCAGCTGCATCTCGGTCTGGGGGGCCAGATCGGTGGGCAGCGGGTCAAGGCCGACCAGTTGCGGCAGACCCAGATCGTTCAGGTGGTGGAAGGTGGCCGCGAACATCGGCATCTCGAACGGGAACAGCAGCGACAGACCAGAGACCGAGATCGAGGCCCCCAGAAGCACCACGCCCCAAAAGACGACCTTTTGGCCCGCATTGAACTTCTTTGCAGGCGGGTGGACGTTTTTCGAGAAGAGGCCCCCTGCCACCGCGAACCACTTCAGGTCCAGACGGTTCGGGATGTTGTGAGAGACCCACATCACGAACACCATCACCAGACCCAGCATAAAGGCCCAAGAGACGTTGTTGTGGATCCATTTCCCGTAGATCGCGATGGGGGCAAAGGCCTCGTGGCCCAGATAGGGGATGATAAAGAAGCGGCCGAACAGTTGGGTCAGACCGGTCAGAGCCAGCAGGATAAAGCTGCCCGCGATGGTCCAGTGAGCGAACCGTTCGATCCCGATAAAGCGGGTGATGGTTTTGCCCGACTTGCCACCGTCGATCATGATGCGGCCACGGAACAGGAAGAACAGCACCAGAATGCCGATCGTCCCCAGCAGCAGGTAGCCGCCGTAATCCTTGAGCGGCCCTTTGCGGAAGCTCAGCCATTCCATGCCGGTGCTCTGGATGACAACGCTGGTCACGCTGGTGTCGCCCGACGGCCCCTTGGCCGAGGCGCGCACGGTGCCCAGTTCGTCCAGTTCGTTATAGCGGTAGGCCCGCCAGAATTCGGAATCCGACACCCCGCCCCGCGTGCCAAGCTGCCCGTCGATGGGCGCGGCTGTTTCGGGGTTGCCGATGTTGTCGCGGCGGAAGCTGTCGTCCACCTTTTGCTGTTCCTGACGGCGCAGGATATCCGCCAGGGTCTGTGCCCCGCCGGTTTCGGCGCGGGGTTCCCCCGGTGCCGGTACAGTCTGGGCCACAGCCACGCTGGTCAGCCCGACAAAGGCCGCAACCAGCAGGGTTAGAAATTTCGTCGAAATGCGCGCCATTCCCGAAGGTCCCTGAATTCAGAAGATGCGCCCGCGGACTTGGATCGTCCGCGGGCCGCTGGTTTCGTGAACCGCGCCCCTATGGTCGGGGGCGCGGGCCGAACGGATCAGTTCGCCTTGGTCTCGTAGGCGGTGCCCCAGCCCCAAGCGCCGGACCCAAAACCACGGGCCACAACACGCTCGCGGTAGATTGCGGAGACGATGTCGCCGTCACCGGCCAGCAGCGCCTTGGTCGAGCACATTTCAGCACAGATCGGCAGCTTGCCTTCGGCGATACGGTTGCGACCGTATTTCTGGAACTCCTCGACCGAGTTGTCGGCCTCGGGGCCACCAGCGCAGAAGGTACACTTGTCCATCTTGCCGCGGGTACCGAAGTTGCCCGCCTGCGGATACTGCGGCGCGCCAAAGGGGCACGCATAGAAGCAGTAACCACAGCCGATGCACAGATCCTTGGAGTGCAGAACGATGCCGTCCTCGGTCTGGTAGAAGCAGTCGGTCGGGCAGACCGCCATACAGGGCGCGTCCGAACAGTGCATACAAGCGACCGAGATCGACCGCTCGCCGGGTTTGCCGTCGTTGATGGTGATCACACGGCGGCGGTTGATGCCCCACGGCACTTCGTGCTCGTTCTTACAGGCGGTGACGCAGGCGTTACATTCAATGCAGCGCTCGGCATCGCAAAGGAATTTAGCTCTTCCCATAATGTCTCTCCTTAGGCTGCGCTGATCTTGCAGAGCGTTGCTTTGGTTTCCTGCATCAAGGTCACCGAGTCATAGCCGTAGGTCTGTGCGGTGTTGGTGGATTCACCCAGCACATACGGGTCCGAACCGGCAGGATATTTGGACCGCAGGTCCTGACCCTGATAGTGGCCGCCAAAGTGGAACGGCATGAACGCCACCCCTGCTCCGACACGTTCGGTGACCAAGGCCTTGACCTTGACCTTGCCGCCCTCGGGGCCTTCGACCCAGACCATGCCGCCGTCCCGCACACCAAGGTTGTTGGCATCGCGCGGGTTCATCTCGACGAACATTTCCTGCTGGAGTTCTGCCAGCCAAGGGTTCGAGCGGGTCTCGTCGCCGCCGCCTTCGTATTCGACCAGACGACCCGAGGTCAGGATAATCGGGTAATCCTGGCTGAAGTCGTTCTTCTGGATCGAGGCGTACATGGTCGGCAGACGGTACAGCTTGCGGTCTTCGTAGGTCGGGTAGTCTTCGACCAGATCGCGGCGGCTGGTGTACAGGGGCTCGCGGTGCAGCGGGACCGGATCAGGGAAGGTCCAGACCACGCAGCGGGCCTTGGCGTTGCCATAGGGCGCACAGCCATGAGCGATCGCGACGCGCTGGATGCCGCCCGACAGGTCGGTCTTCCAGTTGGTCTTCTCGGCGGCGATCCCCATGATGGTGTCACGCTCTTCTGCGGTCAGATCGCCATCCCAGCCCAGATCCATGAGCATCTGCATGGTGAACTCGGGATAACCATCCTGAATTTCGGACCCTACGGTGTAGGTGCCCTCGGCCAAGAGGTTCTCGCCATTGCGCTCGACACCGTAGCGGGCGCGGAACGGCAGACCGCCGTCCTTCACATGCTTGGAGATGTCATAGAGGTTGGGCGAACCCGGGTGCTTCATCTCGGGGGTGCCCCAGCAGGGCCACGGCAGACCATAGTAATCCCCGTCACAAGGCCCGCCGTTCGCACGGAGCGTGGTCTTGTCAAAGGTGTGCTGGTTGGCCATGTGCGATTTGATGCGCTCGGGCGACTGACCGGTGTAGCCGACGGTCCACATACCGCGGTTGAACTCGCGGGTAATGGATTCGATGTTCGGCGTTTCCGCGTCTTCCATCTCGATGTTACGGAACAGACGGTCGGCAAAGCCGAACTTGTTCGCGAACTTCGCGATGATGACGTGGTCGGGCTTCGATTCAAACAGCGGTGCCACAACCTGATCGCGCCACTGGATCGAGCGGTTCGAGGCGGTGACAGAGCCACGGGTCTCGAACTGGGTGGTCGCGGGCAGCAGGTACACGCCATCGGTGCGGTCATGCAGCACGGCCGAAACGGTGGGGAACGGATCGATCACGACCAGCATGTCGAGCTTTTCCATCGCCGTTTTCATCTCGGTCATACGGGTCTGCGAGTTGGGCGCGTGGCCCCACAGAACCATCGCACGCACGTTGTCGGGCTGGTCGATGTTTTCCTTGTCTTCCAGAACACCGTCGATCCAGCGCGACACCGGAATACCGTTGGTGTTCATCAGGCTGATGTCCTTGCCGTCGGCGTCTTTGCCGGTGGCAAAACGGTCCTTCAGCCAAGCGACATCTTCGCCCCAGACGCGGCACCAGTGGCCCCAAGCGCCATCGGTCAGGCCATAGTAGCCCGGCAGGTCGTGGGACAGAACGCCAAGGTCAGTTGCGCCCTGCACGTTGTCGTGGCCGCGGAAGATGTTGGTGCCGCCGCCCGATACGCCCATGTTGCCCAGAGCCAGCTGCAGGATGCAGTAAGCGCGGGTGTTGTTGTTACCGTTGGTGTGCTGGGTCCCGCCCATACACCAGATCACGGTGCCGGGACGGCTGTTGACCAGGGTGCGCGCCACGCGTTCCATCTGCGCTTCGGGCACGCCGGTGACGCGCTCGACCTCGGCAGGGTTCCACTTGGAGACTTCTTCCTTGATCTGGTCCATGCCCCAGACGCGGGTGCGGATGAACTCTTTGTCCTCCCAACCGTTCTCGAAGATGTGCCAGAGCAGACCCCAGACCAGCGCCACGTCGGTGCCGGGACGGAAGCGCACATACTCGTCCGCGTGGGCCGCGGTACGGGTGAAGCGCGGATCGCAGACGATCAGGGGCGCGTTGTTTTCCTCTTTGGCCTTCAGGACGTGCAACAGCGAGACGGGGTGCGCCTCGGCCGGGTTGCCGCCGATGATAAAGATCGCCTTGGAGTTATGGATGTCGTTGTAGCTGTTGGTCATGGCGCCGTAGCCCCATGTGTTCGCAACGCCCGCAACGGTGGTCGAGTGGCAGATACGTGCCTGATGGTCCACGTTGTTCGTGCCCCAGTAGGCGGCGAACTTGCGGAACATATAGGCCTGCTCGTTGTTGTGCTTGGCCGAACCCAGCCAGTACACGCTGTCGGGGCCGCTTTCATCGCGGATCGACAGCATCTTGTCGCCGATCTCGTTGATGGCGTCTTCCCAGCTGATGCGGACCCACTCGCCTGCGACCTTTTTCATGGGGTACTTAAGGCGGCGTTCACCATGCGCGTGCTCGCGGACCGAGGCCCCTTTGGCGCAGTGAGCGCCGAGGTTGAACGGGCTGTCATAGCCGGGCTCCTGCCCGATCCAGACGCCGTTATCGACCTCTGCCACAACGGTACAACCGACCGAACAGTGGGTGCAGACGGTTTTCACGGCGTCCACGGCGCGCGCCACGCTTTCTTGCGCGTCGGCCTTGGTCACAGTGCCACCGGTCACCCCGAGGGCGGTCAGACCGCCGATCGCCAGACCGGACCCACGCAGGAATGCGCGGCGGTCGACGGTTTTCTCTGCGACTGCAGACAGGAGCGAGGCGCGCTGGGTGGTGCGGGCGACTCCGTTCGTCTTCTTTCTTAACATTTTTACCTCCCCTTGCTGGCAGGGGCCACTGGCCCCGTGCGCGTGCTAGGTATTTTGATCCGTGATCCGGACCGGCGCTTAGAAGCGGGCGGTCTGGTAGTAGGCGCGGGTCTGCGCGGTATCCTGAAGACCCGAAGCGGGCTTGGCCTCGGTGGCGGCTTCGGCACTGGTCGCGCCCGTTGCCACGGCGGCCACGGCAGCAGGCGCAGTGGTCGCTGCCAGTTTCAGGAAATCGCGGCGGCTGGACGTCTTGTCCTTGCGCGTTTCTGACATCGTGGGTGTCCTCCTGTTTCGCGGCCCCGTGGGGCCAGACTGGGTGCCGCGGGCCGGTGTGGCCCGAAGCGGTGGTGGTGTGCTCAGTTTCCGGCCAGCCGGAAGGCTTCGCTTTCGATCTGCATGAAAACCCGTCCCACAGTGCCAACCGGCGTGTAGAAGACCGAGTTTTGAGCCCGCTCCAGATCCGCAAAGAAGGGACCGGCCCAAGGCGCGATATGACGGTTAAAGAAGGTCTGCTGCTGGCCGATGCTGGCGGGCGCGCCAAAGCGTCCCTCGATCAGGCCGGCCATCATCTCCATCAGGCTGGCGATGTTGTCTTCGGGTTCATAGACGTTGGGCGCGCGGCGGATCTGCTGCTCGGCCATGTCGCGGCGCAGCTGTGCCAGCGGCTTTTCGTTCAGAAAGCCGGTCATGTAATAGCTGGCATAGGGCAGCAGCTCGCCGCGGCCGATGCCGATGAACAGGGTGTTGAACTCGCGCTCGACCGATTTGGCGGTGGACTTGCTGGCAAGGGTCGCCAGCGTCTGGACGCCCTGCCCCAGATCGGTGTCATCGCCGGTCAGCTTGGCGCACTGGCGCAGCAAGCCATCCGACGGCGGGTTGGCCAGCAATGCGGCCAGAAAGTCATAGAGCTCGGCCCGAAGGCGGTCTTCGGGGGCGATCTCGGGGGTTTTAACGGCGGCCTGCGTCATGAGCGTCCTCAGTGGCTGTCGGCGAAAACAAACCGCATGTGGCGGCGCGGCATGGGCTGCGCGCCGTCATCCTGCGGGGTGTCGGTGAATGCGGGTGTTGCGGGCGCCTCGGCCTCGGGGGCGTCGGCGATCATTTCGGGGGCCTCTTGGGGCGCGGGCTCTTCGGCCACGGGCTCTGGCGCGAGCTGGGGGTTGGCAAGGGCCTCGGCCTGACGGGCCAGTTCCTGAACGTGGGCCAACATGCCCTTCCCCACCTGATAGGCGGTCTTCATATCGGGCATGACGGTCGCCACGTCGGTGTAATCCTCGGCGTGGTCCACCAGACCGTCCAGGTTCGCCAGCACGGGGTTCGACACCCACAGCTTGCGCAGCGCGCGGTTGCGCAGGCGCGCAGGCACCGCGCGGGACATAAAGGCAGTGAAATCGTCGCCAGCCTGCAGGCTGTCCGGATCGGGCAGACCCAGTTCGACCAGAAGCTCTTCGTCGGTCTTTTCCGCCTCGGTCTTGGCGCGCAGGGTTTCGGCCTGCACTTCGGCGATGCGGGCGGCCTCGGCAACCTCTGCCTCAGCTTCGGCGCGAACGGCGGCGCGGCGACGGCTCCAGAAGTCAGCGCCCATCAGTTCAGCCTCCCCGAAGAGTTGCGGGGCGCACGGAACACATCCGAAGTCTGACGGATGCGGATATCGCCCTTGCCATCCTCGACCAGATCGACACGCTTCTTGTCGCGGCGGCGCTTGATGAACTCTTCCTCGACGTGGTGGGTCTCGACGAAGTCGCGCAGCCACGCGATCATAGGCACGGGCATCGGGACCAGTTCCACCAGCCCCTCGCCGCTTTCGTTATAGCCCTGCCCCTCATAGGCATTGGCGGTGATCAGCTTGGGCGTCCAAGGGCAATCATTCACGGGGCTCTCGGCGTCCTTCATCACCACATAGATGCTGGGGACCCGCGCGTTCAGCGTCACGCGATAGGAGTCTGTGTCGGACGAGAACACCATCAGGTTCATCGTGGCCGCGTGGTAATCCACCACATCGCCGTCGCGGCGCAGCTCGCGCCACTCGGCCGGACCTGCGCCGGGGATCAAGGCCACAGGACGCCATATCCATTTCACCCAACGCGTCACGCCGGGCTGCTTCCGGATGATCAGGCCGACAGGCATGGTGTCAGTGATCAATGCCATCTTGGATATGTTCCCCCCTGTTCGGTGTACTGTTGCACACTCTTGCCTCCTTTGATGCCCAAGGCGGCTTCGAACTGTCCAACGCAAATCGCAACAACGGCTACACTTTCGGAAAAGCATCTAGCGCTCGGGACAAAATGTCCACTTTGTCCATTCGGCCAAAAATTTGGCCTAGACGAATTGTCCAGATTTCAAATCCCTTGTTTTTTAGTCGGACATTTTCGTGTGGAAATCGGCTCGAATCACCACATTTCCGGCTTTACGGAGACGGGGGAAACGTGCCTAGCTGCCCCCTGCACCGACCGGCCAGACCCGCCAGCAAGGGGAGAGGGTGATGACTAAGCAACTGATTTTGTGTGATTGTTCAGGCTCGCAAACCATAGATGCGGATGTGATCGGGCGGGCCACCGGTCTGACCTGTTCGCGCATCCACACCGCCCTTTGCACCCGCGAGGCCGAGGCCGCCGCCAAGGCCATTTCGGCCGGAAATGCCATCATCGCCTGCCAGCAAGAGGCCCAAAGGTTTGACGAACTGGCAACCGAATTGTCAGCAGAGCCCCCGATTTTTGTCGATATTCGCGACCGCGCGGGCTGGAACGATGATAAAAACGCCAGTGCCAAAATGGCCGCGTTGGTCGCCGAAAGCCTGATCCCCGCCCCCGCCGCCAAGACAGTGGACGTGGTTTCCGAAGGGATGTGCCTGATCATCGGCGCAGGCGCGGTCGCCCTGCCCGCCGCCGAAAAGCTGGCTGATGCTTTGGCCGTGACGGTGCTGCTGACCGATGACGCGGACCTGCCCCTGACCCGCGCCTATGAGGTGGTGCGCGGCAAGTTGACCAAAGCGACGGGCACCTTTGGCGATTTCAAATTGCGGATCGACGGGTTCCAGATGCTGAATCCCGCGGGCCGCGGCGAGTTCACCCTGACCGCCCCCCGCGACGGGGCTGAAACCCGCTGCGATGTGATCGTTGACCTCAGCGGAGCGACTTCCTTGTTCCCCGCACCCCACAAGCGCGACGGCTATCTGCGCGCCGATCCGGGCAGCCAGCCTGCGGTGGCAGACGTGATCGCTCAGGCCCGCGAGATGGTCGGTACCTTTGAAAAGACGCTGTATCTGTCGCTGGAACCACACCTCTGCGCTCATTCGCGCGCGGAACAAACCGGCTGCACCCGCTGTCTGGACATCTGCCCGACCGGCGCGATCTTTCCCGCGGGCGAGCATGTGGACGTGGATCCCATGGTCTGCGCGGGTTGCGGCGCGTGCGCGTCACTGTGCCCCTCTGGCGCGATCAAGTACGATGCCCCGCCCGTCAGCTACATCCTGACCCGTATCCGCACCTTGGCCGAAACCTATGCCAAGGCGGGCGGCAAAGCGCCCCGCCTCTTGGTCCACGATGATCATGGGGCCGAGATGATCAGCCTGTCCGCCCGCTTTGGCCGCGGCCTGCCTGCGGATGTAATCCCCCTGTCGATCTCTGCTCTGGCCGAGTTCGGACACGCCGAAATGCTGGCCGCCTTGGTCAGTGGGTTCGCTAGCGTCCAGATCCTGCCGAGCCCCCGCACCGAGCGTGACCCCATCAACCGCGAGATCGCCCTAGCGAACGCCATGGGCGGCGATGCGCGCCTGTCTCTGATTGACGTGGATACGCCCGACTCTCTGAGCGACGCGCTCTATGGTACTGAAATCACGCCGATCATCGTCGCGCCCAAGTTGATGATGGGTGACCGCCGCCAAGTGGCCCGTGTCGCCGCCAAGGCCCTGCTGCCCGATGATCAACCCGTGGCCCTGCCCGCCGGTGCGCCCTATGGCGCGACTATGGTGAACAAAGACGCCTGCACCCTGTGCCTGTCCTGTGTGTCTCTTTGCCCCTCGGGCGCGCTGGTCGACAACCCCGACAAGCCCGAGTTGCGCTTCCAAGAAGATGCCTGCCTGCAATGCGGCATCTGCACCACCATCTGCCCCGAGAAGGCGATCACCCTAGAGCCGCGCTTCAACCCCTCGGACGAGGCGATGAAGCTGGTCACCCTGAACGAAGAAGAACCCTTCTGCTGCATCGAATGCGGCAAACCCTTTGGCGTGAAATCCACGGTCGAGAAGATCATGGAGAAGCTGGCGGGCAAGCATTCCATGTTCGAAGGGAACGGCGCAGGCCGCCTGATCCAGATGTGCGACACCTGCCGCATTCAGGCCCAGTATCACAACCAATCGAACCCGTTCGCATCAGCTGATCGTCCGATGGTCCGCACCACCGACGACTACCTGAAGCGCCGCGATCACTGATGCTGCACCTCTGCCCCAAGGTCCGCAGGCTGAACCGTCTGCACATAGGCCAGCAGGTCGTTAAACTCGTCCACGGTGATCTCTACCGGAACGAGCGACGGCGGCCTGCGCGGATCGAACGGGGCGGTCATATCCTCTATCTGGATAAAGGATGGGTGCGGATTGAGCAGGTAGAACTGCGCGAACCGGTCCACCCAATCGGGGATCGCCTTCAAAGCCATAAAGGACGGGGTCGAGCCGATGGAACTGCGATCCTCGGGCGCGATTTTATGGCAACGGGTGCAGTGGCTGCCCGCGACCGCGCGGCCCTTTTCGACATTGCCCTCGAAGGCGACCGCGTTGGTTTCGGCCTGTACAGTGACAGCCGCGAACGGCTCCCCGCTCTGTTCGGCATAGGTCAGAACGGTGTTGATCCCCACCTCGGACGTCAGCCAATCCACAAACTTCGCCGCCGGATCGCTGCCGGTCAGCACGTCGATGCCGTAAATCGCGTCACCGTACTGGAAAACCGGCGCCCCCAGACCCGCCTCCAAGGCCACATCGGGGGCCAAGTCGGGGTCAACGCGCCTTCCGGTCTTGAGGGCAAAGCGCGGCAGGATATAGTCAAGCAAACCCGAGGAATGCAGCGCCGGATCGGCTTGCAAACCAAAGGTCCGCAGCTCTTGGGCCGTGGCGGGGCGCACCATCAGCGCCGCCAGCATCAGGCCAGCCAGTATTCCAGTGGTCCGTTCCATGGACCAAGTATGGACTGCCGCGCCCTTGGGTCAACGGAATTTGAAACAAACAGGAGACGCCAATGGATGACGATCTGAACATGTCGATCCGCAAATTTCTCAAGCAGGTCGGTGTGACCTCGCAGCAGGCCATCGAAGAGGCCCTGCGCGCCGAGGGTGTGGATGCGTCCAAGGCCCATGCCGTGAAGATGACCCTGACCATCGAGGATCTGGGTGTCGAGCACGTCGTCACCGGCGAAATCAAAGGAAAACAAGCATGAGCGTCACCCGCGAGGACGTTCTGAACGTTCTGAAAACTGTCAAAGACCCCGTATCCGGCAAAGATCTGGTCGAGGCGGGTCTGGTCCGCGCCCTGACCGTGGACGAAAATGGCGCCCGCTTTGTGATGGAGATTGATCCGGCCAAAGCGTCGGTTCTGGAAACCGCCCGCGCCGAGGCCGAAGCCAAGCTGAAGGGCATGGGGATCGAGAAGGTCTCGGTCGCGATGACCGCGCACTCTGCCGCACCGAAGCCACCGGAACTGAAGGGCACCGCCCGCCCTAAACCCGCTGGCCCCGAGGCCATTCCGGGTGTCGCCCGCATCATCGCCGTCGCCTCTGGCAAGGGCGGCGTGGGCAAATCGACGGTGTCGGCGAACCTTGCCACCGCCTTGGCCGCCGAAGGGCGCAAGGTCGGCCTGTTGGACGCCGACGTTTACGGCCCCAGCCAGCCGCGCATGCTGGGGGTCACTGGCCGTCCGGCATCCCCCGATAACAAGACCATTCTGCCCCTGCGCAACCACGGCGTCACCATGATGTCGCTGGGTCTGATGATCCAAGAGGACGAAGCGGTCGTCTGGCGCGGCCCCATGTTGATGGGTGCCCTGCAACAGATGCTGTTTCAGGTGCAGTGGGGCGCGTTGGACGTGCTGATCGTCGACCTGCCGCCGGGCACCGGTGACGTGCAGATGACCCTTGCACAAAAGACCAACCTGAACGGCGCGATCGTGGTCTCGACCCCGCAAGACATCGCCCTGCTGGACGCCCGCAAAGGGATCGACATGTTCAAGAAACTGAACGTCCCGATCTATGGCCTGATCGAGAACATGAGCACCCACATCTGTTCAAACTGCGGCCACGAAGAGCATATCTTTGGCCACGGCGGTGTCGCGAAAGAGGCCGAGAAGATGGGCGTACCCCTGCTGGCCGAAGTGCCCCTGCATCTGGATATCCGCACAGCATCGGACGGCGGCGCGCCCATCGTGGTCAGCCAGCCCGACAGCCCGCAGGCGCAAGTCTTCCGCGGGATCGCCAAGCAACTGATCGCGGACGGCCGCGCATGATCCGCGTTGCGCCTCAGTTTCCGCCTTTGATCAAGGGGATGGCCGCTGGTCCGGCCAACCCTCTGACCATTGCCACTGCCGAGGCGCAGCGGGGCACCGACGCGGGCCTTCTGGTCTGGTCCCTAACCGATGACCGGATGCGCGCCGCGCTGGTGCTGGCCCCTGAAACGCCCCTGTCCCATGCCGCCTCCGCGCTGGTCGCCTGCGGCGTGGGTCTGCAAAACGCCCTTGGCGTGCTGGTCCCGCCGGAAACCGCTGTCCATCTGGAATGGGCGGGCGGCATTCGGCTGAATGGCGGTCATGCGGGGGGTATGCGCCTCTATTCCAGCACGCAAAACCCTGACGAGACGCCCGATTGGCTGATCGTCTCGCTGGAACTCACCATGCGCCTGCCCGACAAGGCCGAGATCGAGCCCGGTGAAACCCCCGACTGGACCGCGCTTGACCAAGAGGGCGCGGGCGAAGTGGACCCCATCGACCTCCTGGAAGGTTGGTCCAAGCATTCGCTGATCTGGCTGAACGAGTTGGACCACCCGAACGGGCTGAAAACGCTGTATCGCGAATGGCGCGGGCTGGTCTGGAAGCTGGGGGAGGACACCGCCGTGTCCCTGCCCGGTGAGCGGATCGGCGGACGGTTCCTTGGCGTTGACGAAAACTTCGGGATGATCCTGAAAATAGGCGAGGTCACCCGCCTGATCCCCCTGACCACCTTGGCCGAAAGGGTCTGACATGTACCTTGCCCGCGCGATCCATTTTGACGAAAGCGACCGCAACGTCTTCCACTGTCCTGCGCGGACGGGGGAATGGTGCATTTCGGGGGGCTTCGAGTTCTCCAACTGGGGCGACGGCGATCTGGTCGGCAAAGCGCGCCAAGCCTTTGCCAATGGCTGGCTGGGGCTGGAGACCTTTGGCCGCGTGACATTCGTGGCTGTGACGCGGATCGAGCAGGCCGAATACGACGCGCTGGTCCAGTCGCTGGCCGCGCATTTCGTGCAGGTCTACGGCGCGCCGAACCTAGAGGCCGCCCTGCCCGTCGCCGCCGAGGAACTGGTCCAGATGTCAGAGCTGTGCGCTGACCACAATCCCAACACCGTGCTGACCGTCCTGCGCGAATTGACCGATGCGGGCGTGCGCGAACAGTACCGGTTCCTGGAGCCGTCCGATGCGGGGCTGGAGCAATTCGCCATCCACGGTTCGCTGGATGACGACGACCATGTGCATGGGCCGGGCTGCGGCCACGACCACTGAGCGCATAAAAAAGGGGCCCCTCGCAGGGCCCCTAAATCGTTTCAGCGCAACCTATTAGCGCGCAGCGTTATAGACGAACAGCTGCTGGCCCGCGATCTGGTAGCCCTCGATCAGTTCTTTGGCGGTGTCGCTCAGCAGCCATGCTTCGAGCTGGTCCACCAGTTCCGACTTCACGTGGGGGTGCTTTTCGGGGTTCACGGGCAGATAGGCGTACTGGTTGAACAGGATCGGGTCGCCTTCGAAGACGATGCCCAGATCACCCTTGTTGGCAAAGTTCAGCCAGCTTGCGCGGTCCGCCATGATATAGGCGTCCATGCCAGCGGCGGTGTTCAGCGCAGCGCCCATGCCCTGACCAACGGCTTTGTACCAGTCACCTGCGGGCTCGATACCGGCGGCTTTCCACAGCTTCAGCTCCATCTTGTGGGTGCCGCTGTCGTCGCCGCGGCTGACAAAGGGGGCCTGCGTGTCGGCGATGGCTTTCAGCGCATCGGTGGCTTTCTCGGCGTCATGGGCTTTGGCGGGGTCCGCCTGCGGGCCAACGAAGATAAAGTCGTTGTACATGATTTCGGTGCGGTGGGTGCCGTTGCCCTCGGCCAGCCATTTCTCTTCGGCGGCTTTCGAATGCACCAGAACCGCGTCAACGTCACCGGCTGCGCCCAGTGCCAGCGCCTGACCCGTGCCGACGATCAGCAGTTGCACGTCGATGCCGGTGTCCTCTTTGACCTTGGGCAGCAGAACATCCGCCAGACCCGAGTTCGCGAACGACGTGGTGACCGCCATTTTCATTTCCTCGGCCATGGCCGCGGTGGTGGTCAACAGGGCCGCAACAGTGCCCAGAACAATGGACTTGAACTTCATAGTAAAATCTCTCCCTTGAGATAGGCCTTTGCCTCGGCCGTGCGGGGCGACCGGAAAAAGTCGTCCCCGTTTGATTGCTCCACCAGCTTGCCTGCGTGGAGGAAAAGCACATCATCCGCCAGCCTGCGCGCCTGCCCCATATCGTGGGTGGACATCAGGATGCGGGTGCCACCGGCCTTGATCCGGTGGAGGATTTCTTCAATTTCCTTGACCGAGCGGCCATCGAGGTTGGCGCAAGGCTCGTCCAGAAACAGAATGCGCGGGCGGCGCATCAGGGCACGGGCCAGCGCCATTTTCTGCTTCTCGCCCCCGGACAGGAAAGTCACCGCTTGGTCGAGGTTTACGGTCAACCCGACCTCGGCCGCATGAGCGCGGGCCTGTTCGCGGGCCTGCGTCCGGCTGACCCCGTCCAGCAGCAAGGGATAGGCGATACAGTCCAGCACAGAGCGGCGCATCAGCACCGGCGTCTGGAACACAAAGCCCTGACTGCGGCCGTCCGCGTCCTTTGGATCGGTCCAATGGACATCGCCGGTGTTCACACGCTCCAGCCCGTGCAGGACGCGCAAGAGGGTCGTCTTGCCCGCCCCGTTCGGCCCCATCAGGATCGTCAGCCCGCCCCCGTTCAGAGTGGCATCCAGCGGCCCCAGAATGGTGCGGCCACGGCGGCGCACAGTCACGCCGGACAGAGAGACCCAACCGCTCACCAGCGCGCCCCCCGTTCGGTCCGGCTGATGAAATGCAGCCCGAGGTTCACAAGGATCGCCAACCCGATCAGGACAAAGCCCAAGGCCAACGCCATGTCGAACTCTCCCTTACCCGTCTCCAGCGCGATGGCGGTTGTCAGGACGCGAGTGGCGTGGTCGATGTTGCCGCCGACGATCATGATCGCGCCGACCTCTCCGATCGCGCGGCCGAAACCGGCGAGAGAGGCCGTCATCAACGCGCGGCGCCCGTCCCAGAGCAGGGTCTTGATCCGTTGCAGGCGGGTGGCTTGCAGGGAAATCAGTAGGTCATGGTAGTCGGCCCACAAATCGCGGATCGCCTGATGGGCGACCGAAGCAATGATCGGCGTGATGATGATGACCTGCGCGATGACCATGGCCGTGGGCGTAAACAACAGCCCCAACACGCCCAAAGGGCCAGAGCGCGAGAACAGCACATAGACGATCAGCCCCACCACCACCGGCGGCAGCCCCATCAGCGCGTTCAGGATCGCAATCACAAACCGGCGGGCAGGAAAGCGGTTCACCGCCAGCCAGGCCCCCAAGGGCAGCCCGATGCACGATGCCACCACGGTTGCCCCCAAAGACACACGCAAGGAAAGGGCCGTAATCTCGACCAGATCAGGGTTCAGGGTCGCGACGAGTCGCGCCGCCTGCCACAAACCTTCTCCGATCGAATTCATCTTCCGTCACACCATGCATTGTTGGTCCACAGGGCGTAACACCCAGAGAAAACCGGAAAAACGGACAAATTGAGGGTCATGAAAAAAGTCAGGGACAAAATGTCCACATCACCCGTTCAGCTGGGACTGCACCCATTCGAGCACAACCTCTGGGTCAGCGGGCAGCTCTTGGCCCAGATCGTCGGCAAAGGTGCGAAAGCCATCGACGTTACCCGGTGCCACGGCGGTCAGAACGGGGATGCCTCGGGTCAAAGCCTCGCCGATCACGGGGCGG
Organism: Donghicola mangrovi; assembly: GCF_013377535.1. GTDB lineage: Bacteria > Pseudomonadota > Alphaproteobacteria > Rhodobacterales > Rhodobacteraceae > Donghicola > Donghicola mangrovi. The sequence goes on from NZ_JABCJE010000004.1 coordinate 143,165, forward strand.
AACCCGCGGCCGTCCAGCTCTTGTTTTCCGAATTTATTCAGGATCATCACCTGCGGATCAGCCTCTAGCGCACTGGCTACAAGGCCCACCGCACGCTCCAGCCCTTCGGGGTCCAGACGGCAGCCCTGCGACAGCGCCCCAAGGTCCTGAGAGATCCGCACCACGTCCGATCCGGTCAGGATGTGCAGGTCCATCTGGCATTTGTAGGCGGGCTCGGTCTCAATATTAAACTGGACGGCGCCGGCCATTTTCACACCGGCCTCGCGCAGCATCTCGGACACTTTGACCAAGCACCGGTCCGCGTCCCCGCGCCCTTGCCCCACAACATATCCCAGCATGCAGGCCTCCCCCTTGCAAAACCCTGACCGGCCATAAATGATGCCCCGAAATCAGAAAAAGCAACCACTTGCTGCGGAACACCGTCTTATGGACCACGATCCCATCCTGCCGAACCCGACAGACCCGCGCCTTACCCGCCGCGTGACGGGCCATGACCATACCGGCGCCGAGGTCGAGGTCTCGGTGGTCGAGGAACGCCCCCTGACCATCTACCTGAACAGCCAGGAAATCGTGACCGCCATGACCATCGGGGACTATCCCGAGTATCTGGCGCTGGGGTTCCTGCGCAATCAGGGGATGCTGCGGGACGACGATGAGGTCACCGGCATCGATTACGAGGAAGACATCGAAACGGTCGTGGTCCGCACCACCCGCCAGACCAGCTATGAGGAGAAGGTCAAGAAAAAGACCCGCACCTCGGGTTGCGCCGTGGGCACGGTGTTTGGCGACATGATGGAGGGGCTGGAGGGGCTGACCTTGCCCGCGACCCCCGTCCGCACCTCTTGGCTGTATGCGTTGGCCAAAGAGATCAACACCACCCCATCGCTGTACCTAGAGGCTGGAGCGATCCATGGCACGGTCCTGTGCTGCGGCGACAAGCCCTTGGTTTATATGGAGGATGTGGGCCGGCATAATGCCGTCGACAAAATCTCGGGCTATATGTTCCACCACGGTGTCTCTGCGGACGACAAGATCCTGTACACCACGGGCCGCCTGACCTCTGAAATGGTGATCAAGACCGCGATGATGGGCATTCCGGTGTTGGCCTCGCGGTCCGGTTTCACCGCTTGGGGGGTCGAGATTGCCCGCCAAGTGGGCCTGACCGTGATCGGGCGGATGCGCGGCCAACGCTTTGTCTGCCTGTCGGGCGAAGAGCGCCTGATCCGCGATGCCGACCTGTCCGCAGTGGGTGACGAAGACCGGAAGCACCGCCGCAAAGGGGCAGACCATGATTAAGCCCCCCGCAGTGATCCTGGCCGGTGGCAAGGCGACCCGTATGGGCGGCGGCGATAAGGGCCTGCGCACCATCGGCGGCAAGCCCCTGCTCGACCACGTCCTCGATCGTATGCGCCCCCAGTCCGGCCCCATCGCCCTGAACGCGAACGGCGATCCTGCGCGGTTCGCAGGCTACGACCTGCCGGTGTTGCCCGACACTCTGCCCGACCATCCCGGCCCCTTGGCTGGGGTTCTCGCAGGCCTCGATTGGGCCGCTGGGCAGGGCCACGACGCGATCGTGACCGCCGCCGCCGACACGCCCTTCTTCCCCGCCGATCTGGTCGAGCGTCTACAGCAGGCCGCTGTCCCCAGTGGCCTCGCCCTTGCTGCCACCCGCGAAGGGGACAAAATCTGGCGTCAGCCGACCTTTGGCCTCTGGCCTGTGGCCCTGCGGGATGACCTGCGCGACGCCCTAGAAAACGGTCTGCGCAAGATTGTCATGTGGACCGATCAGCACAACGCTGGCCTTGCCGTTTTCGACACCAATCCCGTTGACCCGTTCTTCAACGTCAACACCCCCGACGACATCACCGAGGCCGAGCGCCTCTTGGAGGCAATGTGAAAGTTTACGGCGTAACCGGCTGGAAAAACTCTGGAAAAACCGGATTGATGGAGCGTCTTGTGGCCGAGTTCACCGCCCGTGGCTACCGCGTCTCGACCATCAAGCACGCCCACCACACCACCGATGTGGACCAGCCCGGCCGCGACAGCTTCCGCCACCGAGAGGCTGGCGCAACCGAGGTCATGCTTGCCTCGCCCAACCGCTGGGCCCTGATGCACGAACTGCGGGACGAGGGCGAGCCGCCCCTGCACGAACTCTTGGCCCGCATGTCCCCCGTGGACCTGATCCTGATCGAAGGCTTCAAACGCGACGCCCACCCAAAGGTAGAATGCGTGCGCGCCGAAACTGGCCGTGCGCCCCTTGCCCCCGACAGCACCACGATCCGCGCGTTGGCGACCGACACGCCGCTGGACATCGACAAACCCCAGTTCGACTTGAACGACACCGCCGCGATAGCCGATTTCATCGCCGCTGAAACGGGGCTGTAACCCATGTTCGACCGCATCGCCATTCTGGACTGGTCCGCCGCCGGAACGCCCAAAACGGGCAAGGACAGTATCTGGCTGGCGGTCGCAGATGCCTCTGGCGTACGGTCCGAGAATATCCCCACGCGGATGCAGGCCGAGCAGCGTTTGATGGCGCTGATGGCTGAGGGTGACCGCCTGCTGATCGGCGTGGATTTTTCGCTGTCTTTGCCCGCAGCGGCTCTGGACCGGCTGGGAATGGATGCGTTTGGCCTGTGGCAGCACCTCGCGGCACACCACAGCGATACCGACAAGAACGCCTCGAACTACCGCGAGATTGCGGCCGATCTGAACCAAAGGCTTGAGGGCGAAGGCCCCTTCTGGGGCAACGGCACCAAGGCCGACATCCCGCACCTGCCCCGTACCAAACCTGCCAGCACCCTGCCTGAATGGCGCGCCTGCGAAGAAGTCGCCCGTGCGAACGGTCTGACCCCCAAATCCTGCTGGCAATTGGCGGGCGCGGGCTCGGTCGGGGCGCAATCGCTGACCGGAATGCCGATGATCCACCGCCTGCGAGAAGATGGCGCAACTGTCTGGCCGTTTGACCCGATCAGCCGCGTGACGGTGGCCGAAGTCTACCCCTCGATCTTCAGCGCCGAGGTCCGCGCACATCTGACCCGCCACCCCGGCATGGTGCCCGATCAGGCGCAGGTCGAAATGTTGGCGCAAGCTTTGTGGGCAATTAATGCGGGCGGATCGCTGCCCCCTCCGTTCGATGTGGAGCCCAGCCAAGAGGGCCATATCCTTGGCCTGAACCACGAAGTCGCCCTGCGGGCTGCGGTACCTACCCAGACCCTTCCCCCGCGCTTGCGGAACGACTGTTTTGCCATGCCCCAAGGGGTGAACTGGGTGCCTGTGGACGCGGCGTTAACCAAACTCAAAGACGCCCTGCACCCCATCAAAGCCACCCAGACCATCCAAAGCCACCAAGCCCAAGGCCGCATTCTGGCCGCCGATGCGGTGGCCCGCCGGTCGAACCCGCCGCGCCCCAATTCGGCTGTGGATGGCTATGGCTTTGCCCATGCAGCCACTGGCGAGGGCCCGCAGAAATTGCCCTTGGTTCAGGGCCGCGCTGCTGCTGGTCAACCGTTCGCAGGCTTCGTCCCCCAAGGCGCGGCCGTCCGCATCCTGACCGGCGCGATCCTGCCGGACGGGGTCGACACTGTGGTGTTGGAGGAAGACTGCGCCCTCGACGGGGCCTCGGTGATCTTTGACGGGCCGGTTAAGCCCCGCGCCAACACCCGCAAGGCGGGCGAGGATGTCGAGGCTGGCCAAACCGCCATCCGCGCGGGCCACATCCTGCGCGCGCCTGATATCGCGCTACTGTCGGCCCTCGGGATCGCCGAGGTGCAGGTATATCAGCCCCTGCGCGTGGGCGTGCTGTCCACGGGGGACGAGATCATCGCCCGCCCCGACATGGACGCCCTGCCCTACCAGATTTTCGACGCGAACCGCCCGATGCTGCTGAGCCTGCTGAACGGCTGGGGCTACTTGCCCATCGATCTGGGCCACTGCAAGGACGACCCCAAGCTGATCGTACGCACTCTGAACAAGGCCGATGTGGACGTGATCCTGACCTCGGGCGGGGCCTCTGCGGGGGACGAGGATCATGTGTCCCATCTGCTGCGGACCAAGGGCACCCTGTCCAGCTGGCGCATTGCCTTGAAACCGGGGCGCCCGCTGGCGCTGGCGATGTGGGACGGCACGCCCGTGTTCGGCCTGCCCGGCAACCCTGTGGCGGCGCTGGTCTGTGCGCTGGTGTTTGCGCGCCCTGCTTTGTCCTTGATGGCGGGCAGCGGATGGGCGGAACCTGTCGGCTTTACTGTCCCAGCGGCATTTGAGAAACGCAAGAAGGCCGGCCGCCGCGAATACCTGCGGGCGCGGCTGAACGACCAAGGCATGGCAGAGGTCTTCAAATCCGAAGGCTCGGGCCGGATCAGCGGGCTGTCTTGGGCGGACGGGCTGGTGGAACTGCCCGATGAGGCCGCAGAGATCACCCACGGAACGCCGGTGAAATACATCCCCTATGCGATGCTTGGCCTGCGTTAGGCCTTGCGGATCAGGTAGATCTGGGTCTCGCCCTCGTCTGACTGGCTGACCAGTTCATTCCCGCTTTCAAAGCAGAAATGCGGCACGTCGACCACAGCCGCCGGATCGGTCGCGATCAAACGCAAGACCTGCCCTGAAGTCATTGACTTCAGGCGCTTTCGTGCCTTGAGTACGGGCAATGGGCACAAGAGCCCGATGGCGTCGATTTCTTCGTTCCATTCCATATGTGTCGATTTAGGGCCCACTTATGTCGGTGTCCATCTTTATATCGCCGCCGATATGATAGTGTGCGGACAGGAACTCCCATTATTTGAGAGTTGATTTCGTGCCCCTATTCGTGGGCACTTGCGCTGGAAACCCACCGGCTTCGGGAAGGCAAATAGATGGCTCTGGATCACAAGGACGTCCCCTGGACGTCAGGCCGCAGCGGCAACAAGGGACGCGCTCACACCAAGGGGCGTCCGCTGGATGAACAAGCATGGGCCGAGGTCCGCGATTTGCTGGGGGACCGCCCCCGTCGCCGCGACCTGTTGATCGAGCATCTGCACCTGCTTCAGGACCACTTCCGCCACTTGTCTGCGCCCCATCTGCGCGCTTTGGCCGAGGAAATGCGCCTGTCCATGGCCGAGGTCTGGGAAGTTGCCAGCTTCTACGCCCACTTCGATCTGGTCAAAGAAGGCGAGACACCGCCCCCCGATCTGACCATCCGCGTCTGCGATTCCCTGTCCTGTGAGCTGGCAGGGAGCGAGGCGCTTTACGAGGCGCTGGAGTCGGGCATGGACCCCAGCAAGGTCCGCGTTCTGCGGGCGCCCTGCATGGGCCGCTGCGACACTGCGCCTGTGGTCGAACTGGGCCACCGCCATATCCACCAAGCCACCCCCGAGAAGATCGACGCCGTGATTGCGGGCGGCGATTTCCGCCCCGTGATGCCCGAATATGAGGACCTGCTGTCCTATCGTGGCCGCGGCGGCTACGACAAACTGACCGAGCTGCGGGAAAGCGGCAATTGGGAACAGGTGCAGGACATGTTGCTCGAGGCTGGTCTGCGCGGCCTTGGCGGCGCGGGCTTCCCCTCCGGCAAGAAATGGGGCTTTGTCCGGTCCGAAGAAGGCCCCCGCTATCTGGCCGTGAACGGGGACGAGGGCGAACCCGGCACCTTCAAGGACCGTGTGCATCTGGAGCGCGAGCCGCACATCTTCCTCGAGGGGATGCTGATCGCCGCGTGGGCGGTCGAGGCGGACACTTGCTTTATCTACATGCGCGACGAATACCCCGCGATCCTGAAGCTGCTGCGCAAAGAAATCGCCGCGCTGGAAGAGGCCGGCATCGCCCCCGCAGGCTACATCGACCTGCGCCGCGGCGCGGGCGCCTATATCTGCGGCGAAGAAAGCGCGATGATCGAGAGCATCGAAGGCAAGCGCGGCATTCCCCGACTGCGTCCCCCTTATGTGGCGCAGGTCGGGATCTTTGACCGCCCCACGCTGGTGCACAACGTCGAGACCCTGCACTGGGTCGCCATGATCTGCCGCGAAGGGCCCGAGGTCATGAATGCCACCGTGCACAACGAACGCACGGGTCTGCGGAACTACTCGGTTTCGGGGCGCGTCGCCACTCCGGGCGTTTACCTGCTGCCCGCCGGATCGACCATCACCGATGTGATCGCCGCCGCCGGTGGCATGGCCGAAGGACATGTGTTCAAGGCCTATCAGCCCGGTGGCCCCTCGTCTGGCCTGCTGCCTGCTCATATGGACCACGTGCCGCTGGACTTTGACACCCTGCAACCGCACGGGACGTTCATCGGATCGGCTGCGGTGGTCGTGCTGTCGGATCAGGATAGCGCCCGCGATGCCGCCCTGAACATGCTGCGGTTCTTTGAATCCGAAAGCTGCGGCCAGTGTACCCCCTGCCGCGTCGGCTGCGAAAAGGCCGTGAAACTGATGCAGGCCGAAACATGGGACCGCGAATTGCTGACCGAACTGTGCCAAGTCATGACCGACGCGTCGATCTGCGGCCTAGGCCAAGCAGCGCCCAACCCTATCAAGCTCGTCATTCAACATTTCAGCGAGGAGGTGTGATCATGGACGGCAACCACATCGATCAGGTCAGCTTTACCCTCGACGGGCAGGAAGTCACCGCCGTGGATGGCGAAACCATCTGGGAGGTCGCGCAGCGCCACGGCAAAACGATACCTCACCTGTGTCACAAGCCCCAGACCGGCTACCGCCCCGATGGCAACTGCCGCGCCTGCGTAGTCGAGATTGACGGCGAGCGGACCTTGGCCGCGTCCTGCTGCCGGAACCCCTCGAACGGGATGAAGGTCAAGACCGACAGCGAGCGCGCCGTGAAATCCCGAGCGATGGTGATGGAGCTCTTGCTGGCTGACCAGCCCGAACGTGAGGCGGCTCATGATGCAGGCAGCCACCTGTGGGAAATGGCCGACGCCCAAGGCGTGACCGAGAGCCGTTTCCCGACGCTCGACGTGGATCGCATTCCTTTGCTCGACGACAGTCACGTTGCGATGCGCGTGAACCTTGACGCCTGCATCCAGTGCGGCCTTTGCGTGCGGGCCTGCCGCGAAGTGCAGGTGAACGACGTGATCGGCATGGGCGGCCGTGGGCACGATGCCTATCCTGTGTTCGATCTGGACGACGATATGGGCGCCAGTTCTTGCGTGGCCTGCGGTGAATGCGTTCAGGCCTGCCCCACCGGCGCGCTGATGCCTGCCACGGTTCTGGACGCGGACCAGCAGGGCGACAGCACCGATTTCGACAGCGAAGTGCAGTCAGTCTGCCCCTTCTGCGGGGTCGGCTGTCAGGTCAGCCTGAAGCTGAAGGACGGCAAGGTAAGGTATGTCGAGGGCATCAACGGTCCCGCCAACGAAGGGCGCCTGTGCGTCAAGGGCCGCTTTGGCTATGACTACATCCACCACCCCCACCGCCTGACCAAACCGCTGATCCGTCTGGAAAACGCGCCCAAAGAGATGGCCGTGGACCCCGCCAACCCCTTTACCCACTTCCGTGAGGCCACGTGGGAAGAGGCGCTGGATGCCGCCGCGAACGGCCTTGGTGGTCTACGCGATGCCAGCGGGGGCCGCAGCGTCGCCGGGTTCGGTAGCGCCAAATGCACCAATGAAGAGGCCTATCTGTTCCAGAAGCTGATCCGTCAGGGCTTTGGCCACAACAACGTCGACCACTGCACCCGTCTGTGCCACGCCAGTTCTGTGGCCGCGCTGATGGAGAACGTGGGCAGCGGCGCCGTGACCGCGACCTTTAACGAGATCGAGAATGCGGATGTGGCGATCGTCATCGGCTCGAACCCGACCGAGAACCACCCCGTCGCCGCGACCTACTTCAAGCAGTTCGCCAAACGCGGCGGCAAGCTGATCATCATGGACCCGCGCGGCACCGCGATGAAGCGGCACGCGGCCCACATGGTCCAGTTCCGCCCCGGCACCGACGTGGCCCTACTGAACGCGATCATGTGCGTGATCGTCGAAGAGGGGCTGTACGATCAGTCCTATATCGACGCGCACACCGAAAACTGGGAGGCAGAGAAGCAGCACCTCGCTGGCTTTGCCCCCGAAAAGATGGCCGAGATTTGCGGCATCGACGCACAGACGATCCGCGCTGTGGCCCGTGATTTCGCGGGTGCCGAGGCTGGCATGATCTTCTGGGGCATGGGCGTGTCGCAGCACATCCACGGCACGGACAACTCGCGCTGCCTGATTTCGCTGGCCCTGATGACTGGCAACGTGGGCAAACCGGGCGCTGGTCTGCACCCCCTGCGCGGTCAGAACAACGTGCAGGGCGCATCCGATGCGGGCCTGATCCCGATGTTCCTGCCCGACTATCAGGACGTGACCAACGATAAAATCCGCGGCCATTTCAACAAGATCTGGGGCACAGATGACTTCAGCAACCAAAAGGGTCTGACGGTCACCGAGATCCTCGATGGCGTCCATGCGGGCGACATCAAGGGGATGTATGTGCTGGGGGAGAACCCCGCCATGTCCGACCCCGACGTCACCCACGCCCGAGAGGCGCTGGCCAAGCTGGAATGTCTGGTCGTTCAGGACATCTTCCTGACCGAAACGGCGAACTATGCGGATGTGGTCCTGCCCGCTGCGGCCTTCTACGAAAAGAACGGCACGGTCACCAACACCAACCGTCAGGTCCAGATGGGCCGTGCGGCGGCCACGCCTCCGGGTGAGGCGCGCGAGGATTGGGCGATCACCGTGGCTTTGGCGCAAAAGCTGGGGCTGGACTGGACCTACACCCATCCCAGTCAGGTCTTTGCCGAGATGAAGCAGGGTATGCCCAGCCTAGACAACATCACGTGGGACCGCCTAGAGGGCGAGAACGCAGTCACCTATCCGTCTCTGTCGCCCGAGGACCCCGGTCAGGCGATTGTGTTCGGCGATGGCTTCCCCCGTGCGAACAACCGCGCCAAGTTCACCCCCGCCGACGTGATCGCGCCGGACGAGGCACCCGATGCGGACTACCCGATGATCATGACCACGGGCCGCCAGCTGGAGCATTGGCACACCGGCTCGATGACCCGCCGCAGCACCGTCTTGGACGCGATCGAGCCAGAGGCGAACTGCTCGCTCCACCCGTCCACCCTGCGCAAGCTGGGGGTCAAGGTCGGCGACAAGGTCAAGCTGGAAACCCGCCGCGGCACGATCACCCTGCTCGCGCGTGAGGATCGTGCAGTGGCGCCCGATATGGTGTTCGTGCCCTTTGCCTATGTCGAGGCGGCAGCCAACGTGCTGACCAACCCTGCCCTCGACCCCTATGGCAAAATCCCCGAGTTCAAGTTCGCCGCTGTGCGCGTCACCGCTGCGGGCTAGGCCCCAAAAATTAAGGCAGCGCAGGATGGGGGTCCTGCGCTGCCTGTCTTGGCCAATCCCCTAGGGTGGGGGACGGAGATCAGCCGAGATTGAATTCGAAGGTTTCGGACTTCTTGCTGCGGGTATCCGACGAATTATCCGACGGAGTGCCAGCCGCGATGTCAGCGACCAGTTCCTCGGCCACGCTTTGGTTTGCGCGGACCCAGTTTGCCCCTTCGGCCATCACATCATCATCGCCCACACGGAAGAACGAGATGGTATCGGCCAGCTGCTCGGCCTGACTGGACAGCTCGGTCGCAGCCGAGGACATTTCCTCGGAGGCAGAGCTGGTGGACTGGGTGATCTTGTCCAGCTCCTGAATGGATCGGTTGATATCCCGCGAACCGTTCGCCAATTCGCGCGAGGCCATAGTGATCTGGGTCACCAGTTCCGAGGTTTTCTCGATGTCAGGCACCAGATCCTCGAGCATCTTGCCAGCGGCAGCGGCGGACTGGACGGTGTTTGCGGACAGGGCCGAAATCTCGGAAGCGGCTTTCTGGCTGTTCTCGGCCAGCTTGCGCACCTCGGAGGCCACCACGGCAAACCCGCGGCCATGCTCGCCCGCACGGGCGGCTTCGACGGCGGCGTTCAGCGCCAGAAGGTCGGTCTGGCGGGCGATTTCCTGCACCACGTTGATCCGTTCTGCGATGGCGCGCATCGCCTTGACCGCGTCGGCCACAACCTTGCCCGACTGGGTGGCGTCGCGAGCGGACTTGGTGGCGATCTCTTCGGTCAGACCGGCGTTTTCCGAGGTGCTCTCGATGTTGCCGGACATCTGTTCGATCGCGGTCGAGACGCGCTCGGTCGAGGAGGCCTGCGTGGTCGAGTCCGTCGCCAGCGATTCTGAGGTCGATGCCATCTGGTTGGCCCCGGCCGCTACGTTGCGCACAGCGGAGGCCACGTTGCCCACGGTTTCGCGCAGCTTTTGCACCATCTCGTTCTGGGCCCGCAGCAGATCACCAACCTCGTCGTTGCGCTTGAAGGTCGCGGTTTCGCGCAGGTCCCCTTCGGCCACGTTGCGGGCCAGTTTGATGGCTTTGTTCAGACCGCGGGACATGGACTTCATGATGATCACAGCGTTGATGGTCCCGATCAGCAACGACAGCGCACCCAGCGACAGCAGCCACAGGCGCGAACGCTGGTACACGAGGTTCGATTCAACCACCGACTCCTGCATGTCGGCGACCATCTCTTTGCGGATCTTGAGGCTCTGCTCGATCACGCGGTCGGTCGCAGCTTTGGCGTCGCCGTGGAATTTGATGTTCGCGTTCGGGTCGCCCTTAAGCTCCAGCGAAATGACGTTCTTGTTCACAAGGACCATGCGGTCGTGCAGAACGATCAGTTCGTGGAACATGACCTGAACGTCTTCTTCCGAGCGGCGGGTGATGTCCGCAACGTTCAGGTAGAAATCGTCTGACAGGCCGATGATTTCCTTGCGCAGGTCCTTGATCCGTTCCTCGCCCGTGCCTTCGAGCCCGACCAGAGCCTCGCCGACCTTGGCGCGGATGGCGACTTCGGTTTCCGCCAGAAGGTTGATGGTTTGCAGGTCGGCCTGTTTGACATCGATGATCTGGGTGAATTCGTCCTTCACCTCTTTGAAGTCATAGAGCGCCAAGCCAACCGATGCGCCCGACAGGGCGAAGATCGACAGAAATGTTAACGCAAGTTTCGCTCGCAGGGTGAAGCGCATCTGAGCCCTCGTATTTAAGAAGGTAGTGCATCGGGACCGGCCAAATACCCCCCCACAGCAACCACGTGTTTGCGCGAATATACGACGCATCTTTTTTTCAACGAAGGCACCCCACGGCAAAGGGATGCCTGACCTATACCACTAGGTGTAGCCGGTCACCGGATGAGGGCGCTTTGCGGGAATATGACAGTGCGTGCGGCAAGGGGTATCGGGACGGTTGCACCCGCGCAGGAGGCGCGGAATTGGCAACTTTTCCTGACGTTTTCGGGGGATGGTGCGCGTTGGCGGCGGTTTGGCGTGGATTGCGGGCAGATGGGGGCGCAATGGCCATCGCGGGCTGGTTCAGGGCGCCTAACTGTCCTTTGGCGCGCACGCGGCCTGTGTTTCGGCCACCATTGGCCGATCTGACGCCCGTTAAAACCGCCAGAAACCCCCGATGATTCTGCGGCTTGGCTCAGCGCTGGACGGCGGCGGTCAGCCAGTCGGCCAAGCGGATGGCGGCAGTCGAAGCCTCGGGGTGGATTCGCAGGTAAAAGTCCTGCGGCGCGTCGATCCCTTGGGGCACCAGAGGCACCAGTTTGCCGGTGTCGAGCCGATCCCCCAGCAGCTCGGTCCAGCCCAGAACCGCGCCCATATCGTCCTGCGCGGCCTCTAGCGCGACCACGTAGTTGTTCACAGAAAAGCCCCGCCCCTCGCCCATTTCCAGCCCGAGGGCCGCGAACCAGTCGGACCACTTGGTCCAGTCCCGATCCTCGGCGGACAGATGGATCAGGGGCACGTGGGTCAGGTCGGCCAGCCCCCCGATCCGGTTCTGATCGCGGAACCGCGGGCTGCCAAGCGCCATGATGCGCCCGTTGAACAGGGGTCGGATCGCGTCGGGCCCGCCCTCTGGCAGGGGCCCGTATTCGATGCTCAGGTCACAGCTGCGGGCGGCGGCGGGATCATCGCTGACATGCTGGGATACGGTGGTCTCTGGGTGGTGCTTCCAGAAGGCCGCCAGACGCGGGGTCAACCACAGGGAACTGACCGCCGTACTGGCGTGAACCATCACATCGGTCCGGTCCATCCGCAGGCGCAACTGGCCCACCGCATCGGAAATCCCCTCGAACCCGCGCTGCACGGCGATGAATAAATAGGCACCGCTTTCGCTCAGTTCGACGCCCCGATGATGGCGGCGGAACAGCTGGCGGCCCAGATCGACCTCAAGCGCCTTGATCTGGTGACTGACTGCGGCGGGGGTCACGTTCAGCTCGGAGGCCGCCAGTTTGAAGCTGGAATGGCGCGCTGCCGACTCAAAACAGGCCAAAGACGTCATCGAGGGCATGTCATAGGGGCGTTTTGCCATAGAAGGGCTGATCCATCACAAGGGTTTTCCCTGATCTATCAGGGGCACCCAGACGGTACGGTTGAATTCAATTCATCTCAAGCCAAGATTTTTTAGCGTTGCAACGGGGCGGTTTTGCGGAAAATCGTCAGTCCATTCTACAGCTTTACCGCACACAGGATTCCTCCCATGGACGGCTCTTTCTCCATCACCGAATTGCTGGCACGCCGCCGCTCGGGATATTCGCTCGAACGCCCGTTTTACACCTCTCCCGAGATCTTTGATCTGGATATGAAGAACATCTTCTACCGCGAGTGGCTCTATGCCATTCCGGCGGCCCAACTGCCCAAGGCGGGCAGCTATGTGGTCCACACGGTGGGGGATTACAGCGTCATCATCATCCGTGGTCAGGACGGGGTGATCCGCGCGCTGCACAACTCTTGCCGTCACCGCGGGTCGGTGCTGTGCAAGGCTGCGTCGGGCCACGTTCCGAAAATCGTCTGCCCCTACCACCAGTGGACCTACGAGCTGGACGGCAAGCTGCTGTACGCCCGCGACATGGGCGCGGATTTCGACGCCAGCCAGCACGGTCTGAAGCCGGTGCACTGCCGCGAACTGTGCGGTCTGGTCTATATCTGTCTGGCGCCCGAAGCGCCCGACTTTGACACCTTTGCCGCCGTGGCCCGCCCCTATCTGGAGGTGCACGACCTGACCGACGCCAAAGTCGCCCATGTGTCGAGCATCATCGAAAAGGGCAACTGGAAGCTGGTCTGGGAAAACAACCGCGAGTGCTATCACTGCAGCGGCAACCACCCTGCCCTGTGCCGGTCCTTCCCCTTGGATCCCGATGTGGCCGGCATTCTGCCCGACGGCAGCGTTCCCCCGCGCCTGCAGGCCCACTATGACCGCTGCGAGGCCGCCGGTGCGCCGTCGCAGTTCAAAATCTCGGACGATGGGCAGTTCCGTTTCGCCCGTATGCCCCTGCAAGAGGGCGCGCTGAGCTATACCATGGACACCAAGGCCGCCGTGACCAAACCCTTGGGCCGCGTCAGCCTGCCCGACGCAGGCACCCTGCTGAAGTTCCACTATCCGACCACCTGGAACCACTTCCTGCCGGATCATTCGCTGACCTTCCGCGTCACCCCCGTCAGCCCGACCGAAACCGAAGTCACCACCACCTGGCTGGTGCACAAGGACGCGGTCGAGGGCGTGGACTATGACCTGAAGCGCCTGACCGAGGTTTGGGACCACACCAACGACGAAGACCGTATCGTGGTCGAGAACAACCAAAAGGGCATCAACTCGCCCATGTACGAACCCGGCCCCTATTCCCCGCGCGAAGAAACCGGCGTGGCCCAGTTCGTGGACTGGTACGCCGACACGCTGGAGCGGTCGCTGAAACCCACCCGACTGGCAGCGGAGTAACCGATGGCCCTACCCGATCAGCCCAAGTTCTGGACGGACAACGAACCCCTCGAATGCGTCGCGGTTCTGGCCGAGACGCGCAATGTGGTGACGTTTTGCTTTCAGGCGCCTTCGGGAGCTTTGTTCCGCTATGACCCCGGCCAGTTCCTGACGCTGGAACTGCCGGTGCCGGGGGGGCCGCTTTACCGGACCTACACGATCTCGTCCTCGCCCTCGCGGCCGATGTCGATCACGGTGACGGTCAAGGTGCAGGACGGCTCGATCGGGACGCGCTGGATGATGGACAACCTCAAGGTCGGCTCGCGGCTCAAGGCGACCGGCCCTGCGGGGACCTTCACCAACGCGGGCAAGCCCGGGGAAAAGCTGCTGTTCATCTCGGCCGGTTCGGGCATCACGCCGATGATGTCCATGACCACCTACCTCTATGATTTGGGCCCCGATCTGGACATCGTGTTCGTGAACTGTGCGCGCCGCCCGTCGGACATCATCTTCCGTCGGCGGCTCGAGCATATGGCGAACCGCGTGCAGGGGATCGACCTGAAATGGGTGGTTTCCGGCGCGGACCCGTACGAGCCGTGGACCGGCTACCAAGGGCGCTTCAACCAGTTGATGCTGGGTCTGATGGCGCCTGATTATCTGGAGCGCGACGTTTATTGCTGCGGCCCCGAGGATTTCATGACCGGCGTCCGCGAGGCGCTGGCGGGCCTTGGCTATGACATGGCGCGCTATCATCAGGAAAGCTTCCACGCGCCCCTGCAACAGGCCGAGGACGTGCCCGAAGATGCAACCCCCGACGAGGATGTGGCATCGGAAGTGGTGTTCTCGATCTCGGGCAAGCGGCAGACCTGCGCCCAGACCGACACCATTCTGGCGGTGGCCCGTCAGGCGGGGCAGAACATCCCCGCAGGCTGTACATTCGGCGTTTGCGGCACCTGCAAGACCCGCAAACTGTCGGGCGAGGTGCACATGGTCCATAACGGCGGCATCACCGAAGAGGACATCGCCGAGGGCTACATTCTGGCCTGTTGTTCCCACCCCATCGGGACCGTCGAAATCGAGGCATAAAAAAACGCCCACGCTGATGTTCAGCGGGGGCGCAGTGCGATGTATAGCTTGGGTCAGAGCGTTAGCCGAACATCGTTTGCGGTATGATCAGTGCGATCGACGGGAAGATGATGATCAGCAACAGGCCGACGATCATCGCAAACAGGAACGGCATCACCCCTTTGAACACGGTCGCCATGGGCACGTCACCGGCCACCCCTTTGACCACAAAGACGTTCAGACCAACGGGGGGCGTGATCATGCCCATCTCGATCACGATCACAGCGACAACGCCGAACCAGATCGGATCAAAGCCAAGCTGCTGGATCACCGGAAACACGATCGGAATGGTCACAACCAGCATCGACAGACCGTCGAGGAACATCCCCAGCACCACATAGCCCAGAATGATCATCAAGAGCGTGCCATAGGCCCCGAGCCCGAAGCCGACCAGCGTGTTCCCCAGAACTTCGGGGATGTGGGTCACGGCCAGAAACGGGTTCAGCACGTTCGCCCCGATCACCACCATATACAGCATGGCCGAGGTGCTAATCGTCTCGACCACTGCGCCGCGGAAGGCGGCAAAGTTGATCGCGCGCTTGGCAAAGGCCAGCAGGATCACCAGACCGGCCCCGATGGCGCTGGCCTCGACGGGCGTAAAGATCCCCGCATAGATGCCTCCGATCGACACCCCGATGATGCTGAGGAGCGGAGCGGCACGCCCCAACAGCACCATCCGGTCGCGCAGCGCGACGTCATCGCCGCGCGGGCCCGCCGCCGGATCAAAGACCGAGATCAGCCAGACGGTCCCCATGAACAGGAACATCAGCAGTAGGCCGGGCAGAATACCGGCCATGAACAGTTTGCCCACGGACTCCTCGGTCAGGATCGCGTACAGCACGAAACCGGTGGATGGTGGGATCAAGAAGCCCAGAGTGCCGCCAGCCGCTACCGCGCCGGTCGCCAGACCATCGCCATAGCCCAGACGCTTCATCTCGGGCAGAGCGACCTTGCCGATGGTTACAGCGGTCGCCACAGACGATCCCGACACAGCCGAGAATACCGCGCAGCCCAGAACGGACGCGCTGGCCAGACCGCCACGGAAGCGCCCCACCCAAGCAAACGCCGCATCATAGAGCGCGCGGCTGAACCCGGCCGCCGAGGACACGTTCCCCAGCAGAATGAACATCGGCACGACGATCAGCGAATAGTTCGACACCGCGCCGTAGCTTTCGATCAAGAGCACACCACCCGCAGCGCGGCTGCCTTCCAGAACGTACAGACCGCCAAAGCCGACGATCAGCATCGCAAAGGCCACAGGGGTCCGCAGTATCATCAGGCCGAACAGGCAGGCGATCCCGATCAATCCGATTACCAAAGGGGTCATAGGCGCAGCTTTCCGGTCAGAATGGCGACCAATTGCAGAAGCAGAACCACCACACACAGCGCCATGCCCGCAGCAATCGCGCCATAGAACGGCCAGATCGGCAGACCCAGCATGTTGGTGGTATCGGTAAATTCATAGGCATCCAGCGCCTTGAGCCACGAGCGGTGCACCAGCACCGACAGCACCAGCGACGACAGGATGCGGCTTTGGACATCGCCGACGAAACGGCCGACGGGTCCGATGGCATTGTCCAGAACGTCGACGCTGACATGCGAACGGATCGCGGTCGCAAAGGGCAGCGCCAGCATCACAACCCCGACCGAGGTCAACTGGACCACTTCGTTCACGCCCAAAATCGGCGTGCCAAAGATGTAGCGGGCAAAAACAGCAACGAAGACCAGAACAAGCATACCCAGAAGCAGGACGCCCGAAATCGCCGCCAGTACGAGGGTGGCCCGGTTGGATGCCTCCAACCAGACCGGGGATTTATGTTGGTCCATCGACATTACTTCGACAGGGCTTCGACGATCGCGGCAGCGTCACCGCCGGTTTCACCGACAACGGCCTGAACAACCGGAGCCGACAATGCGTCAAAGGCCGCTGCTTCGGCGTCGGTCAGGTGGATGACCTCTTTTCCTTCGGTGGTGGCAAAGCCCTCGATGCCTTTGGCGGCGCCGGCCAGCTGGCTGGCCTGACCGTTCAGCGATGCGGCCTTACCGGCGGCGTCTACAGCGGCTTTCTGGTCGTCGCTCAGATCACCATAGGCGTCACGGTTCATCAGGATGAAGAACGGCGAAATGGTAGTGTCCATGCCAACGGTGATAAAGTTCGCGACCTCACCCAGCTTGAACGCGCCAACGGCGGTGCCGTCGATCATTGCGCCGTCGATCACGCCGGTTTGCAGGGCGTTATAGATTTCCGACACGGGCATCGACACGGGCGACGCGCCCCATGCCTCGACCAGAAGGCCGGTGTTGCGCGAGGGGACGCGGATCTTCAGACCGGCGATATCCTCGGGGGTGTGGACGGCTTTGTCACGGGTGAAGAGCACGTTCTCGGCGCTGGACCACAGGGCGACCAGATGGGTGCGGCGGTATTCGGAACCCAGCAGGTCGACGTTGTTCCAGATAGTCTCGGTGCCGTTGGCTTCGGTCAGAACACCGGGCAGCTCGGACAGCAGGGTCAGCGGGAATTGCGAGGCGGTGTAACCGGGCAGGCTGACGGCCAGTTCGGCCACGCCATCGACCACGCGGTTGTATTGCTCAACGGGGCCTGCACCCAGCTCGCCGCCGCTGTAGATTTTCACGGTGACGTCGCCGTTGGTGCCTGCGGCAATCGCATCGGCCAAGGGCTGGAAGGTGCTGGCAACATAAGGGTGACCGGCGGGCATGAAGTTGGCGAACTTCAGTTCGTTTGCCTGAGCCTGGGTCGAGACAGCTGCGGCGGCCAGAGCGCCAGCGGCGATAAGTTTACGGATATACATGATGTCCTCCCGGTAGCGGGGCGGATCTCCGGCCGCCCCCAGTGCCGCCGAAGTAGGACATCATGCTCTCAGGCTCTAATAAGAAGCGCACCTTTGGTCATAAGAAGCGCATATAACAGCCTCAAAAAGACGTGAAGGGATCACGCCTTAGACACTTGGCGAAGGGCCTGTAAAAACTGATCTTGTGCCGCAGTGGGGCGCCAGTTTTCCCGATAAGTCAGGCCGATATGACGGCGCGACTCGGGCCAGTCGAACTGCAAGGCATGGACAAAGCCGCGGGTCAGTTCGGGCATCGCCTGACTGCCGGAAATACAGGCCAGATGGTGCCCGTCTTGCACCATTTCACGCATAAGAATAACTGAACCCGTCTCGATCAGGCCGGGGGGCAGCGCCCTGCCCTGCGCGGCGAACAGGGCCTCGAACTGGGCTCGGGTCGGGGTGCCTTGGCGGGCGACCAGCCACGGGTAATCCCCCAGCGCCGCCAGATCCAGAGGCCGCCCGAGCAGCGGATGCCCCGCCCCCGCCAGCATGACCAGCGTGTCGTCGAACAGGGTCTCCTGCACCACATCGTCAATCGGCAAAGGGTCCCGCATCGCCCCGATGAGGAAGTCGATATCCCCGATCCGCAGCCCCGACAGCAAGGTGTCATAGGGGCCGTCCAGCACATCCACGGTGATGTTCG
The DNA here is from genome assembly GCF_013377535.1 of Donghicola mangrovi. GTDB lineage: Bacteria > Pseudomonadota > Alphaproteobacteria > Rhodobacterales > Rhodobacteraceae > Donghicola > Donghicola mangrovi. The sequence goes on from NZ_JABCJE010000004.1 coordinate 161,558, forward strand.
GGCGGGACTGACGGAACAGGGCCAGCGCCTTGGGCAGCACGTGCGACCGCGACAAAGGCATCGCGCCGATCACGACCTTACCGACCTCTTGCCCCTGCATTTCGGCCAGCTCCACGCGGGCCTGATCCAGTTCCACCAGCGCCAGACGGGTGGTCCGCACCAGCTGGGTACACAGGCGCGTCGGGGTGATCCCCACGGGGCTGCGCTGGAACAGGGACCGACCGGCCTCTTTCTCGAGCAGGCTGATGGCGCGGTGGACGGTGGGCTGCGCCACCCCCAGTTGCCGCGCCGCGAGCGAGAAGTTCTGGGCCTCGTGCGCTGCGACCAGCGACACCAGCTGCGCCCGCGTGGCCGTCAGCACCAGACGGGCCGAGATATCCGCCAGCGCCCCATCCAGCATTCCCATCGCCCGCCGCACCCGCGCCTCGAGGCAACGGCCCATGTCGGTCAGGAAGAAGCCATTTGGCATCCGCAGAAACAACGGGGCCCCTGCCTCAAGCTCCAGCTTGGCCAGTGCTTGCGTCACGGCGGGCTGGCTGACCAGCGATCTATCGGCAGCCTGAGTCACGCTGCGGGTGTCCGCAACCGCCAGAAACACGCGCAAATGGCGCAGGTTTGATCCGATCATAGGGCTATCCTTGGTTTCAGCGGGGTTTTGGGTGAAATGCCGGCCTATCGCAATGTGGTATAGCAGTATCTTATGCCGAATGCGATCTTTCTGAATTGCTTTGCCCGCCGGTTCGACGCCATCTCAGCGCCAACGACCCCGAGGAGGATCCCATGTCCGACAAGAAAACCGCGCTGGTGATCAGCGCCCACGCCGCAGATTTCGTCTGGCGCTGCGGCGGTGCCATCGCCCTGCATGCCGAGATGGGCTATAACGTGACCGTGGCCTGCCTGTCCTTTGGCGAGCGCGGCGAAAGCGCCCGTCTGTGGAAAGAAGGCAAGTCGCTGGACGAAGTCAAAGCCATCCGCCGTGGCGAGGCCGAAGAAGCCGCCAAGGCGCTGGGTGTCCACGATCTGGTGTGCTTTGATCTGGGGGATTACCCGCTGGAGCTGTCGCGCGACAACAAGACCGATCTTGTCAACCTGATCCGCAAGGTCCAGCCCAGCTTCATGCTGAGCCACAGCCAATACGACCCCTATAACACCGACCACATGTACACCACTCAGGTGGCGCTGGAGTGCCGGATGATCGCGCAGGCGTGGGGCCACAACCCCGGTGAAAAGGTTCTGGGGGCACCGCAGCTGTACCTCTTTGAACCCCACCAGACCGAGCAGATGGGCTGGAAACCGGACACGTTCCTCGACATCACCCCTGTCTGGGACAAAAAGCGCGCCGCGATGGAGCACATGAACGGTCAGGTCCACCTGTGGGACTACTACACCAGTGTGGCCCAACAGCGCGCCAACCACTTCAAGCGCAACTCGGGCGGCATGTCCGGCGGTCGCGATTGCAAGTACGCCGAGGGCTTCCAGTCGATCTTCCCGCGCACCGTCGACGAATTGTGATCGACCATAGGCGGCGACTCAGGCGACAAAGGGCCGTGTGAATTACCCCTCAAAGGATTTGAGACATGGACACTTCCCTCCCTGCTGTTACCGCCTATTCCCCGATGCAGAAGCGCCTGCATTGGGCTGTCGTGATCCTGCTGGCCCTGCAATACCTGTTCTTTGACGGGATGGGCCGGCCCTTTCACCAGCTGATGGAAGGTCAGGACGCCTGGACCACCACCGTCGTGATCCACTTGGCCATCGGCGTTCTGGTTCTGCTGGCTGCCCTCTGGCGCCTGAGCCTGCGCCGCAGCCACGGTGTGCCCGAAGAGCCCGAGGGCACCCCTGACCGCGCCAAGCTGGCATCCAAAGCTGTGCACTACGGCATCTACGCCCTGCTGATCATCCTGCCGATCTCTGGCTCGGTGGCATGGTTCGGCAAAATCGGCACCCCCGCCCAAGTGCACGAAATCCTGACCAACGTGCTGCTGGCGCTGGTCGGCATCCACGTTCTGGCCGCGCTGGTTCACCAGTTCGTCTGGAAAGACAATCTGCTGCTGCGCATGAAATAACCGCGCGGCCCGTCCCCAAGGAGGAGAGACATGCCCGAAGCCTGTTTTGACGTTGCCCATCTGGGCCACGTGGAAATGCTGACCAACAAGTTCGAAGAGAGCCTTGATTTCTTTACCCGCGTTTACGGGCTGAAGCTTTCGGGGCAGGACGAGAACTCGGCATACCTCCGTGCTTGGGACGATTACGAGTACTGCTCGTTGAAACTGACGCGCAGCGATACCACCGGTGTGGCCCACATCGGGTATCGCTGTGCCTCGCCCGGGGCGCTGGAGCGCCGCGTCGCCGCCATTCAGGCGTCGGGCTACAAGGTGCACGGCTGGATTGATGGCGATGACAGCCACGGCCGCGCCTTCCGGTTCGAAGACCCCTTTGGCCATATCTTCGAGGTCTATTACGAGACCAACTGGTACGAAGCGCAGGAAGAGGCCGAAAAGGCAGCCCTGAAGAACACCGCGTCGTCCTTCACCGGCGCCGCGCCCCGCCGCATCGACCACCTGAACCTGCTGTCCAGCGACGTGACCGAGTTCCGCCGTTTCATGGAGACCTGCCTTGGCAGCCGCGTGACCGAGTATATCCAGCTGGACAACGGCCGCATCGGTGGCTGCTGGTTCACCGTGAACAACAAAACCTACGATCTGGCCTGCACAGAAGAGCACGGCGGCGGCAACGCCCGTCTGCACCACGTGACCTATGCCACCGACCAGCGCGAGGACATCCTGCGCGCCGCTGACATCTTCCTTCAGAACGGTGTCCATATCGAGACCGGCCCCCACAAGCATGCCATTCAGGGGACGTTCTTCCTCTATGTCTGGGAGCCTGCGGGCAACCGCGTGGAGCTGGCGAACTCTGGCGCCCGCCTGATCACCGCCCCCGACTGGAAGCCCATCGTCTGGACCGAGACCGACCGCAAGAAGGGTCAGGCATGGGGTCTGAAAACGATCGAGAGCTTCCACACCCACGGCACACCGCCGGTCGAGCACTAAGGGGGACACAATTATGGCAAATGTCGTCGTTCAGAACATTGAACGCGCCGATCAGGCTGTGATCGACGAACTTGGCGCAGCGGGCGTTGCAACCGTCCACGAAAGCGCGGGCCGCACCGGCTGTCTGGCCAGCTACATGCGCCCGATCTACGCGGGGGCCCGGATCGCGGGCAGCGCGGTCACGATCTCGGCCGCGCCGGGGGACAACTGGATGATCCATGTGGCGATCGAGCAGCTTCAAGCCGGTGACGTGCTGGTGCTGGCACCGACCAGCCCCTGCGACAACGGCTATTTCGGGGACCTTCTGGCGACCAGCGCGCAGGCCCGTGGCTGCCGCGGGCTGATCATCGACGCCGGTGTCCGCGATATCCGCGACCTGAAGGAAATGAACTTCCCCGTCTGGTCCAAGGCTGTGTCGGCCCAAGGCACGGTGAAAGAGACCTTGGGGTCGGTGAACGTTCCGATCGTGTGCGCTGGTCAGGCCATCAATGCGGGCGACATAGTGCTGGCCGATGACGATGGCGTCTGTGTGGTGCGCCGCGAGGATGCCGAGGTGGTTCTGGAAGCCACCCGCAAACGTCTGGCCGCCGAAGAAGCCAAGCGCGTCCGTCTGGCGGCGGGCGAGTTGGGGCTCGACATCTATGACATGCGGCCGCGTCTGGCTGAAAAAGGTCTGAAATATATCTGACGGGTTGAGGGGGCGCTGCCCCCTCTTGCCGCCTTTGGGGGCGGCAATTCACCCCCGGAGTATTTTTGGCAAAAAAGAAAGCAAGGGCATGGAGCATGTGATGGACGGGATCGAGGCGATCTGGATGCGTGGGGGCACGTCCAAGGGGCTTTATATGCGTCTGGCGGATTTGCCGGGTGACGTGGCGGCGCGGGATGACCTGTTGCTGCGCCTGATGGGCAGCCCTGATCCGCGGCAGATCGACGGAGTTGGCGGGGCTGATCCTTTGGCGTCCAAGGTGGCACTGCTGGGGCCATCGAGCCGTGAAGATGCGGATGTGGATTACCTGTTTTTGCAGGTGTTTGTGGATCAGGCGCTGGTGTCGGATGCGCAGGCCTGCGGGAATATTCTGGCGGGCGTGGGGCCAGCGGCGATCGAGATGGGCTTGGTGCGCGCTAATGGGGATGTGACCGAGGTGCGCATCCACATGCTAAACACCGGCGAAGTGGCTGTGGCCCGCGTTCAAACCCCCGGTGGGGTGGTGCGCTATGACGGGGATGCGGCGATTGACGGGGTGCCGGGGACGGCCGCGCCGATCGAGCTGATGTTCACCAATATCGCGGGGTCCATGTGTGGGGCGCTGCTGCCCTCGGGGCAGGTGTGCGATGTGGTCGAGGGGGTGGCGTGCACTCTGATCGACAACGGGATGCCTGTGGTGTTGATGCGGGCAGTGGACCTGGGGCTGCGCGGGGACGAGAGCCCTGCAGAGCTGGAGGCGGACACCACGCTGAAAGAGCGGATCGAGGCGATCCGGCTGGCCGTGGGGCCGCTGATGAACCTTGGCGATGTGCGCGAGAAGTCGGTGCCGAAGATGACCTTGATTTCCCCTGCCCAGAGCGGCGGTGCGGTGAACACCCGCAGCTTTATTCCCCATCGGTGTCATTCAAGCATCGGCGTCTTTGCCGCCGTCAGCGTGGCCAGTGCCTGCACGATGGAGGGCAGCGTTGCCTATGACATGGCGGTGTCTCCAGAAGATGGGCGCTATGCCATCGAACATCCCAGCGGGGCCGCCGAAGTATTGATCCGCACCGATGCAACGGGCGCTGTGACCGGCGCGGGCACCCTGCGGACGGCGCGAAAGTTGATGCAGGGGCGGGTTTCCCCCCGCCGGTAACCCCAACGAATACAGGTTTTCGGACAAGGGCGCGCCCAAAATACGGGCAGCGCCCTTTTTCTTTGCACCTCGCGCAAAATAAAAATTGACCAAATGGTCAGAATTGCGGTTCCATGAAATCAAAAGACCGACAGCGAGGAAAACATGACCACGACCCCCAGAGAAAACGGGATCGCAGCAGGGAGGCTTGCGGGACCGGTGCTCCAGGAGAATTTCTGTGATCTGCATGCGCCACTGGATGCCCACGAGGCCAAGGTGGCGGCAGATCGCTGCTATTTCTGCCATGATGCACCCTGCATGACCGCGTGCCCCACCAGCATCGACATCCCCCTGTTCATCCGCCAGATCAGCACCGGCACCGCCGAGGCCGCGGCGAAAACCATTTTCACCCAGAACATCCTTGGCGGGATGTGTGCCCGCGTCTGCCCCACCGAGACCCTGTGCGAAGAGGCCTGCGTGCGAAACACCGCCGAGGGCCAGCCGGTCGAGATCGGGCAGCTGCAGCGCTATGCCACCGACCGGATGCTGGATCGGGCGCACCCCTTTGCCCGCGCCGAGGAAACCGGTTTCAGCGTGGCTGTAGTTGGCGCGGGGCCTGCCGGTCTCTCGGCGGCGCACCGATTGGCGATGCTGGGCCATCAGGTCGTGGTCTTTGATGCGCGCCCGAAGGCGGGTGGTCTGAACGAATACGGGATCGCGGCCTATAAATCGACCGACGGTTTTGCCCAGAAAGAGGTCGCGTGGCTGCTGGAGATCGGCGGGATCGAGGTGCGCAACGGTCAGAAACTGGGGGACCAGATCACTCTGGACGGATTGCGAGAGGATTTTGACGCCGTGTTCCTTGGGATGGGCTTGGCGGGCGTGAATGCCTTGGGTCTGGGAGAAGACAAATCGGGCGTGATGAACGCCGTGGACTTCATCGCCGGACTGCGGCAGGCCAGCGATCTCGGCTCTGTTCCTGTGGGCCGGCGCGTGGTGGTGATCGGTGGCGGCATGACCGCGATCGACGCCGGTGTGCAGGCCAAACTGCTGGGGGCCGAAGAGGTGACCATCGCCTATCGCCGCGGCCAGCAGGCCATGGCGGCCTCGGAGTTCGAGCAGGATCTGGCCAAGGCCAGCGGCGTGCGCATCCTTTGTAATGTGGCCCCCGTGGGCGTGACCGGCAATGGCAGCCTGACCGGCGTGACCCTAGCCTATACCGACACCCAGAACGGCAAACTGGTGGTGACGGACGAGACCTTTACCCTGCCTGCGGATCAGCTGTTCAGCGCCATCGGGCAGTCCCTGTCCGGCGCCCCCGAGGCTGTCACGCTCGAGGGTGGCAAGATCAAGGTGGACGAAAACGGCCATACCTCGGCCAAGGGTGTTTGGGCTGGGGGCGATTGCGCGACCGGCGGGGATGACCTGACCGTGACCGCCGTCGCCGAAGGGCGCGACGCCGCAATGAACATCCACACCGTTCTGATGGGAGGCAAGTGATGGCCGATCTTACCACAACCTTTCTTGGCATAACCTCGCCCAACCCGTTCTGGCTGGCCTCGGCCCCGCCCACGGACAAGGAATACAACGTCCGCCGCGCCTTTGAGGCCGGTTGGGGCGGTGTCGTGTGGAAGACCCTCGGCACCGAAGGCCCGCCCGTGGTCAACGTGAACGGCCCCCGCTATGGCGCGATCCACGGGGCAGACCGTCGCCTACTGGGTCTGAACAACATCGAACTGATCACCGACCGGCCGCTCGAGGTGAACCTCGAGGAAATGACCCGCGTGAAAAAGGATTACCCCGATCGCGCGCTCATCGCCTCGGTCATGGTCCCGTGCGAGGAAAAGGCGTGGAAGGACATCCTGCCCCGCATTGCGGAAACCGGCTGTGATGGGTTCGAGCTGAACTTCGGATGCCCCCACGGGATGGCCGAACGCGGCATGGGCAGCGCCGTGGGTCAGGTCCCCGAATACATCGAAATGGTCGCCCGCTGGTGCAAAGAGGCCACCGATCTGCCGGTGATCGTCAAGCTGACGCCCAACATCACAAACATCCTCTACCCCGCCGAGGCCGCGAAACGCGGCGGCGCGGATGCGGTGTCGCTGATCAACACGATCAACTCGATCACCTCGGTGAACCTGGACAGCATGGCCCCAGAGCCCACCATCGACGGCAAGGGCACCCATGGGGGCTATTGCGGCCCTGCGGTGAAACCCATCGCCCTGAACATGGTAGCCGAGATCGCTCGCAACCCCGCCACCCACGGCCTGCCCATCAGCGGCATCGGCGGCATCACCACCTGGCGCGATGCGGCGGAATACATGGTGCTGGGGGCTGGCAACGTGCAGGTCTGCACGGCAGCCATGACCTATGGCTTCAAGGTCGTGCAAGAGATGATCAGCGGCCTGTCCCAGTGGATGGACGAAAAGGGCTACACCAAAACGTCGGACTTCATCGGCTCGGCCGTGCCCAACGTCACCGACTGGCAGTACCTGAACCTGAACTACGTCGCCAAGGCGCGGATCAGTCAGGACGACTGCATCAAATGCGGCCGCTGCTATGCCGCCTGCGAGGACACCAGCCACCAAGCGATCAGCATGTCCGCCGACCGCGTGTTCGAGGTCAAGGACGACGAATGCGTAGCCTGCAACCTGTGCGTCAACGTCTGCCCCGTCGAGAACTGCATCACCATGGAGCAAGTCCCCGCCGGCCAGATGGACGAACGCACCGGCAAGCCCGTGCCCGCCGACTATGGCAACTGGACCACGCACCCGAACAACCCGATGGCCACCGCCGCCGAGTGACCCGTGTTCTCCCGGTCGGGCGCGCCTGCTGGACTGCACAAATTTCATGCAACCACCGGCGCGCCCTTCTGGGGAAACTGGGGCGCGTGCATTTTACGACAGGAATGCAACAAAGGAATTGACCGGATGGTCAAATGATCATTCCAATAGGGCAATTCTCCTTGGCTGGTCCTGATGCGGGGCCGACCGGACGGACCGCCCCCATAGGGGCAAACAGATTGCAGATGCGGCGGGCCCTGCCCCGCCAAAAGGGAAGGACACCACCGATGGTCGCCGCCGGAGAGAACCTGAAAATCAACAAGGAACGGCTGTGGGACAGCCTCATGGAGATGGCCAAGATCGGCCCCGGAATCGCGGGGGGCTGCAACCGCCAGACCTTGACCGACGAGGACGCCGAGGGCCGCGCCTTGTTCCAGAAATGGTGTGAAGCCGCGGGGATGACCATGGGCGTGGACACCATGGGCAACATGTTCATGACGCGTCCCGGCACCGATCCTGACGCCCTGCCTGTGTATATGGGCAGCCACTTGGACACCCAGCCTACGGGTGGCAAATATGACGGCGTTCTCGGCGTTTTGGGCGCTTTGGAGGCAGTCCGGACCATGAACGATCTGGATATCAAGACCAAGCACCCCATCGTCATCGCCAACTGGTCGAACGAAGAAGGCACGCGCTTTGCCCCCGCCATGCTGGCCTCGGGCGTGTTTGCGGGCATCCATGATCAGGACTGGGCCTATGACCGCGTGGATGCCAAGGGCAAGCGCTATGGCGACGAGTTAGAGCGGATCGGCTGGAAGGGCGACGAACCCGTTGGCGCCCGCAAGATGCACGCCATGCTGGAGCTGCACATTGAACAGGGCCCCATTCTGGAGGCCGAGGGCAAGGATATCGGCGTGGTTACTCACGGTCAGGGCCTGCGCTGGATCCAGTGCACCGTGACCGGCAAGGAAAGCCACACAGGCTCCACCCCCATGCCCATGCGCAAGAATGCGGGGCGTGGATTGGCGCGGATCACCGAACTGGTCCACGAGATTGCCATGAAGCATCAGCCCAACGCGGTCGGCGCCATCGGGCATATCGACGTATACCCGAACTCGCGCAACATCATTCCGGGCAAGGTCGTGTTCACCGTGGATCTGCGTTCGCACCTGCCCGAAATTATCGAGACGATGCTCGCGGAATTTTACGAGAAGGCGCCGAAGCTGTGCGAAGAGATCGGGGTTGGTCTGGAGACCGAAGTTGTCGGCCAATTCGACCCGCCCGCCTTTGACGAAGGTTTGGTCACGTCGATCCGTAACGCGGCAGAAACTCTGGGATATTCCCACATGGACATCGTGTCCGGTGCGGGTCACGACGCCTGCTGGATCAACGATGTTGCCCCCACCGCGATGATCATGTGCCCCTGCGTGGACGGCCTGTCACACAACGAGGCCGAAGAGATCAGCCCCGAATGGGCCGCCGCCGGAACCGACGTCCTGCTACACGCCGCACTGGAAACCGCGCAAATTCAGGAGTGAAATACCCCACCGCGCACAGGCATTTCCGCAAGATCAGACTGCAACATTGAGCGTTCTATGAAAGATCCGATCGCCTATCTCTGGAAAGAAGCCCCCGCACCCAAACACGGCGCGGCGGAATTTGACCAGTCGATTTTGGAAAGGACCGGATATGCCCCTCATTCGCTTTTTCGTTCAGGAAGGCCGCAGCCCCGAAGCCACCCGCACCATGCTGGACGCGGCGCATCAGGTGGTGGTCGACGTCTTTGGCGTGCCTCAGCGCGACCGCTATCAGATCGTGTCCGAGCACAAACCCGGCCAGATGATCCTCGAGGACACGGGCCTTGGCTTCGAACGGGACCCGTCCGAGCAGGTGCTGGTGCAGGTCTTTACCTCGCCCCGCGCCCAAGAGGCCAAGTTGGCCTTTTACGATCAACTGGCAGCGAAACTGCAGGATGTTTGCGGGCTCGATCCGAAAAACCTCATGATCTCGATCTTCGAGAACACTCAGGCCGACTGGAGCTTTGGCTTTGGTCGCGCCCAATACATTACCGGCGAATTGGGCTGACCTCTCTGCACTGGATGGGTGCGGACGGATCAGCCCGCGCCCAATCCAGAACAGGGAGATACCAATGACTACAGTCATCAAGGGCGGCACCGTTGTCACCGCCGATCTGACCTACAAGGCAGATGTGAAAATCGACGGGGGCAAGATCATCGAGATTGGCCCCGACCTGAGCGGGGACGAGGTTCTGGACGCCAGCGGCTGCTATGTGATGCCCGGCGGGATCGACCCCCACACCCATCTGGAAATGCCCTTCATGGGCACCTATTCGGCGGATGACTTTGCCAGCGGCACCCGCGCCGCGCTGGCGGGCGGCACCACAATGGTCGTCGATTTCGCCCTGCCCTCGCCCGGTCAGAGCCTGCTGGACGCCCTGCAACTGTGGGACAACAAGTCCTCTCAGGCGGCCTGCGATTACAGCTACCACATGGCGATCACATGGTGGAGCGAGCAGGTCTTTGACGAGATGAAGGCCATCACCGAAAAGGGCATCAACACCTTCAAGCACTTCATGGCCTACAAGGGCGCGCTGATGGTGAACGATGACGAGCTTTACGCCAGCTTCAAACGCTGCGCTGAATTGGGGGCGACCCCCTTGGTTCACGCCGAGAATGGCGATGTGGTCGCCGAACTGACCGCCAAACTGCTGGCCGAGGGCAACACCGGCCCAGAGGCCCACGCCTATTCCCGCCCCCCGCAGGTTGAGGGCGAGGCCACCAACCGCGCCATCATGATCGCCGATATGGCGGGGGCGCCTCTGTACGTCGTGCATACGTCGTGCGAAGAGGCCCACGAAGCCATCCGCCGCGCCAAAATGCAGGGCAAACGTGTGTGGGGCGAGCCGCTGATCCAGCATCTTGTTCTGGATGAAAGCGAATACTTTAATCCCGATTGGGACCATGCCGCCCGCCGCGTGATGTCGCCCCCCTTCCGCAACAAACAGCATCAGGACAGCCTGTGGGCCGGTCTGGCGTCGGGCACCCTGTCCTGCGTGGCGACCGACCACTGCGCCTTTACCACCGATCAGAAACGCTTTGGCGTTGGTGATTTCTCGAAAATCCCGAACGGCACTGGCGGGCTAGAGGATCGCCTGCCTGTCCTGTGGACCTATGGTGTGAACACCGGCCGGATCACCATGAACGAATTCGTGGCCGTCACCTCGACCAACATTGCGAAAATCCTGAACTGCTATCCGAAAAAGGGCGCCGTTCTGGTGGGCGCGGATGCGGACCTGATCGTCATGGACCCCGAGAAAACCAAGACCATCAGCGCGGGCACGCAGGCCTCGGCCATCGACTATAACGTCTTCGAAGGGATCGAGGTCAAAGGCCTGCCCCGCTACGTTCTGACCCGCGGATATGTAGCTGTCGATAACGGTGACTTGAAAGCCAAGGAAGGGCATGGTGAATTCGTCGCACGTGAACCCAATGCGACCGTCAACAAAGCCCTGTCCAAGTGGAAGGAACTGACCGCCCCGCGCCCTGTCGAGCGCACCGGCATTCCCGCCACCGGCGTCTAAGACCATTTCGGGGCGGGCCAGTCCTGCCCCAAATCGATTGCCAGCAAAGAAGACCTTATGAAAAAGCCAGTGATTGATGCGTCGGGGGTGAACCTGACCTTCCAGACCAAAGACGCACCTGTCCACGCCCTCAAAGACGTGAATTTGCAGATCGACAAGGGGGACTTCGTGTCCTTTATCGGGCCATCGGGCTGCGGCAAGACCACCCTGTTGCGCTGTATCGCGGCCTTGGAAACCCCCACGGGCGGGTCGCTGACCGTCAATGGGCTGTCCCCGGACGAGGCCCGCAAGGCGCGCTCCTACGGCTATGTGTTTCAGGCGGCGGGTCTGTACCCTTGGCGCACGATCGAGAAGAACATCAAACTGCCTTTGGAAATCATGGGCTACCCCAAGGCCGAGATGGACGAGCGGGTCAAGCGCGTGCTCGATCTGGTGGACCTGTCCGGTTTTGGCAAGAAATTCCCGTGGCAACTGTCCGGCGGGATGCAGCAGCGGGCCTCGATCGCGCGGGCCTTGGCCTTTGACGCGGATATCCTGCTGATGGACGAACCCTTTGGCGCGCTGGACGAGATCGTGCGCGACAAGCTGAACGAGGAACTCCTGAAGCTGTGGGATCGCACCGGCAAAACCATCTGCTTCGTCACCCACTCGATCCCAGAGGCGGTGTACCTGTCGACCAAGATCGTCGTCATGTCCCCCCGTCCCGGCCGCATCACCGACGTGATCGAGAGCCCCTTGCCCCGCGAACGCCCCCTCGAAATCCGCGATACGCCCGAGTTCATCGAGATCGCCCACCGCGTCCGCGAAGGCCTGCGCGAGGGGCACAACGCATGAAGAATATCCTGCCCATCCTGACCGTGCTCTTGGTCATCGTGGCAGTCTGGTACGCCGCCGCGATCAAGATGAACGCCCCCTGGACCTATGCTCAGGCCGAACGGGCGGGCACCGAAGTCACCTTCAGCGAAGTCGTCCGCGACACCCTTGCCCAAGAACGCCCCGTCCTGCCCGCGCCCCATCAGGTTGCGCAGGAGCTGTGGGATACGACGGTGATGAAAAAGGTCACCTCCAAGCGCAGTTTGGTGTTCCACGGCTGGGTGACCCTTTCGGCAACCATGCTGGGCTTTGCGATCGGCACCACGGCGGGCATTCTGCTGGCCATCGGGATCACCCACAACCGCGCGATGGAACTGGGGGTGATGCCTTGGGCGATTGCTTCGCAAACCATCCCGATTTTGGCGATTGCGCCCATGATCATCGTGGTGCTGAACAGCATGGGCATCTCGGGGCTGATCCCGAAGTCCATCATCGCGGCTTACCTTAGCTTCTTTCCTGTCGCTGTCGGCATGGTCAAAGGCCTGCGCGCCCCCGACGCCATGCAACTGGACCTAATGCGGACCTACAGCGCCTCGGATGCGCAAACCTTCTGGAAATTGCGCCTGCCCTCGTCGATGCCCTATCTGTTTGCCTCTCTCAAAGTGGGCGTGGCGGCATCCTTGGTTGGCACCATCGTAGCCGAACTGCCCTCTGGCGCGACGCGCGGCCTTGGCGCGCGCCTCCTGAGCGGGTCCTATTACGGGCAAACCATCCAGATCTGGTCGGCCCTGTTCGCGGCGGCCCTACTGGCGGCATCCCTCGTCATCATCGTCGGCGTGATCGAGAAGATCACCCTGCGCAGAATGGGGATGGCCGTATGAAGATCGCAATCATCCTTCTGGTGTGGATCGGCCTGTGGTGGCTGAACACCCGCCTTGCCCGCAGCGCCAAAACCGCGTGGTTCGTGCCTGTGCTCTTCGGCATCACCCTACTGCTGCTGTGGGAACTGACCGTCCGCCTGTTTGGCGTCAGCCCTGTGATCCTGCCCCCGCCCACGGACATCGCGCTGGCCTTTGGCAGTGAAATCCCGACCCTGTGGGAGGATTTTGTCCAGACCATCATCAAGGGCGCATTCAGTGGCTACATCATCGGGTGTGGCTCGGCCTTCCTGACCGCGATCATCATCGACCGCTCACCCTTCCTGCAGCGGGGGCTCTTGCCAATCGGGAACTTCGTCGCCGCCCTGCCCATCGTCGGGGTCGCGCCGATCCTCGTGATGTGGTTCGGATTTGACTGGCAGTCCAAGGCCGCCGTCGTCGTGATCATGGTGTTCTTCCCGATGCTGGTGAACACCGTCGCGGGGCTCCAAGCCAGCGACCACATGCAGCGCGATCTGATGCGCACCTACAACGCGTCCTATATCCAGACGCTGGCCAAGTTGCGCATCCCGACCGCCATGCCCTTTATCTTTAATGGCCTGAAAATCGCGACCACCCTCGCGCTGATCGGAGCCATTGTTGCCGAGTTTTTCGGCTCTCCGATCAAGGGCATGGGCTTTCGCATCTCGACCGAGGTCGGACGCTTGAATCTAGACATGGTCTGGGCCGAAATCACGGTAGCAGCGATTGCAGGTTCGGCCCTTTATGGCCTCGTGTCCTTTGTCGAACAACGGGTGACCTTCTGGCACCCGTCCCAACGCGGCTAGACCCCGCACCAAGATAACAGCCGGAAAATCCGGCACCACAACTCGGAGGTTGTTCCCATGAAGACTCTACTGACCAGTGCTGTTTCTCTGGCCGCCTTGGCCACCGGCGCGTTTGCCGCAGATGACGTCACCTTGCAGCTCAAGTGGGTCACTCAGGCCCAGTTCGCAGGCTACTATGTGGCGCTGGAAAAAGGCTATTACGAAGAGGCCGATCTGGACGTCACCATCAAGGCCGGCGGCCCCGACATCGCCCCCGTGCAGGTGCTGCTGGGTGGCGGCGCGGATGTGATGGTGGACTGGATGCCCTCGGCCCTTGCGGCCCGTGAAAACGGCGCGCCTATCGTGAACATCGCGCAGCCCTTCAAATCGTCGGGCATGATGCTGACCTGTCTGAAGGAAAGCGGCGTCACCAGCCCCGCAGACTTCCCCGGCAAGACGCTGGGTGTCTGGTTCTTTGGCAACGAGTACCCGTTCCTGTCGTGGATGTCGAAGCTGAACATCCCCACCACCGGCGGTGCCGATGGCGTCGAAGTGCTAAAGCAAGGCTTCAACGTCGATCCCCTGCTGCAAAAGCAGGCAGCCTGCATTTCCACCATGACCTACAACGAATACTGGCAGGTTATCGACGCTGGCATTTCGGCGGATGACCTGATCACCTTCAAGTACGAAGATGAGGGCGTCGCAACACTGGAAGACGGCCTTTATGTGATGGAAGAAAAGCTGGCCGACCCCGCCTTCGAGGACAAAATGGTGCGTTTCGTCGCCGCCTCGATGAAGGGCTGGAAGTGGGCCGAGGAAAACCCCGAAGAAGCTGCTGAAATCGTTCTGGAATATGATGAAACCGGTGCCCAAACCATCGGCCATCAGGTTCGCATGATGGGCGAAGTGGCCAAACTGACCGCAGGCTCGAACGGCGCCTTGGACGAGGCGGATTACCAGCGCACCGTGGACACCCTGATGGGCGGCGGCTCGGACCCGGTTATTACCAAAATGCCAGAGGGCGCCTGGACCCACGCCATCACCGACAAGGCTCTGAACTAACGCACGGCTCCGGCGCGTCCCCTGTGGTCGCGCCGGAACCTTTAAAAATCTGTAGAAATCTCGGGGCATAGGGAACAGACGCCGTATAGTCACGGTTATGCCAGCACCCATTCCCGAAGGTTTTGATATGCAAGTCTTTCACTGCCCAGCCTGCGCCGCCCGCGTCTATTTCGACAATCTGGCCTGTACCTGCGGACAGGCGCTGGTCTTTGCCCCCGACACCCAAGCCATCACTGCCCTACAGACCGGCTGCGCCAACCGCGACCGGATCGGCTGCAACTGGACACCCATGGACGGCGGCCTCTGCCGGTCCTGCGCCATGACCGAGACCGTCCCCGACACCGACCGCCCCGCCAACATCGACCTGTGGTCCCGCACCGAGGAAGCCAAGCGCTGGATGCTGGCCAACCTGTCCCGCTGGGGCTGGTTCGGGCCGCAGGACACTGGCGCTCTGCCCGTGTTCCAACTGCTCTCGGAAAAAACGTCGGACGGGAAGACCCGCGTTGTGATGGGCCACGCTGACGGCGAGATCACGATCAACGTCTCCGAGGCCAGCCCCGTGACGCTGGCTGCCCGCCAGACCGCGCTCGGAGAGCTTTATCGCACCATGGTCGGCCATATGCGGCACGAGATGGCGCATTTTCTGTTCCTGCGCCTGTCCGAGGACCCCGCTTTTCTGTCGGAATTCCGCGCGACCTTTGGCGATGAACGGGCCGACTATGGCGCGGCGCTAGAGCAGCACTATGCCGATCCCG
Organism: Donghicola mangrovi; assembly: GCF_013377535.1. Taxonomy (GTDB): domain Bacteria; phylum Pseudomonadota; class Alphaproteobacteria; order Rhodobacterales; family Rhodobacteraceae; genus Donghicola; species Donghicola mangrovi. Next base: position 177,126 of record NZ_JABCJE010000004.1, read on the forward strand.
CGCCGATGGACGGGACCTATATCACCTCCTATGCCTCGGCGCACCCGCACGAGGATTGGGCCGAAACCACCGCCCACCTGCTGCACCTTGTGGACCTGCTGGACAGCGTTCAGGCCGTGGGCATCGGGTTCCAAGGGGGGCCGCAGGGCGGCTATGACCCCTATCAGGACAGCGATACGGAAAACATGATCCGCATGGCGATCGATGCCACGCTGGCCATCAACCATGTGAACCGCGCGCTGGATCTGCCGGACCTCTATCCCTTTGTGCTGACCCCGGCGGTCAAGGCAAAGCTGGCGCTGGCCCATCGCTATCTGCGCCGGACAGTCAACAATACGGCCCCACAGCCGGAACTGGTGGCTTAACCCTGTCGAAACACTCGCCTATAGTGTCTGACAATAACGATTGGATTTTCGGGAAACGATATGAGCGGATTGATCGCCCTGCTGGACGATGTGGCAGCAATTGCCAAAGTGGCCTCGGCCTCGGTTGACGATGTGGTCGGACAAGCCGTCAAGGCATCGTCCAAAACCGCGGGGGCCGTGATTGATGACGCCGCCGTTTCCCCAAAATACGTGCACGGCTTCAAACCCGAGCGCGAACTGCCCATCGTGTGGAAGATCACCAAAGGGTCGCTGTTCAACAAGCTGGTGATCCTGCTGCCTGCGGCGCTGCTGCTGTCGATCTTTGCCCCTTGGCTGATCTCGCCGCTTCTGATGCTGGGGGGGGCCTATCTGGCCTTTGAGGGCGCCGAGAAGGTCTGGCATGTGATCAGCCCCTCTCACCACGACCAAGCCACCGCGATCGAGGAAAAGGCCGCCGGTAAGGACATGGAGGACAGCAAGGTCAGCGGCGCGATCAAGACAGACTTTATCCTGTCGGCCGAGATCATGACCATCGTTCTGTCCGCCGTCCCCGCCGAGGAAACCATCGTGATGAAGGCCGCCATTCTGGCCGTCGCCGCACTGATCATCACCGTGGGCGTTTACGGCGTGGTTGCCCTGATCGTTAAGGCTGACGATCTGGGTCTGGCCATGGCGAACAAGGGCAGTCTGGGCCTGACCCGATCTGTCGGGCGCTTCATCGTGCGGGCCATGCCGGTGCTGATGGATGTGCTGATCGTGGTCGGCACGGCGGCTATGATCTGGGTCGGGGGCTCTATTCTGGTGCACGGGATGCACGAGCTGGGCTATCACCTGCCCCAAGAAATCATCGAGCACGCCGCCGAAAGCGCCGCGCACATTGTCTCGCAGTTCCAAGGGGCCGTTGAATGGACCGTTACCGCGCTTCTGGATGGTGTGGTTGGCCTGACCGTTGGCGCGATCCTGATCCCTGTGGTGACCGGCGTCATGCGCCTGCTGGGTAAAAAGGCCCACTGATCACGGGCGGAACCGCACCTCGAAGCCCTGATCCGATCCGGTTCGGGGCGAGCGCACGGTCAGCCAGCTGCGGCTGCGATCCGCGATCACATGCACAATCGCCAAGCCCAAACCGGTGCCGTCCCCCGCCCCGTTCCCACGGTTGAACCGCTGGGTCAGGCGGGCCAGATGCTCGGCGCTGACAGGGGGGCAATCGTTGGCAACCACCAGCTCTCCGTCGGCGGTCAGTTCGACCGTGACAGCAGCGCCCGCGTTCCCGTGGCGGATGGCGTTTTCCACCAGATTGCGCAGCAGAATGCCTAGGGCGTCCATGTCCAGATCAGAATGCACCGGCTGATCGGGCAGCTTCAGGGTGATCTGGCCTTCGGCACCGGCGCGCTCGAAATCCTGCACGATCAGGCGAACCACGGCGCGGATGTCCGTAGGGGTACCCGTGCGCAGGCGGGACCCTTCGGCGCGGGCCAGTTGCATCAGCTTTTCGGTATAGCGGTTCAGGCGTTTCAGGGTCGCCTCGATCTCGGTCGCACGGGCAATGGCACCTGCATCGGTGCTTTCGGCGCGCAAGCGTTGGGCCTGCGCGATGGCCCCCGCAACGGGCGTGCGCAATTCATGGGCCGCGTTCGAGGCAAAACTGCGCTCGGCCTCGAAGGCTTCGGACAGGCGGGCGATCAGTTTGTTCGTGCTGCGGACCAAGGGCGCCAGTTCCGGCACCATCCCGTTCACCGCAATGGGCGAAAGGTCATGGGGGCCACGGCGGGCCATCTCTCGGCGCAGGTCGGTCACGGGGGTGAACCCGCGACGCACCACCAGCACAATCGCGATCAGGGACAAGGGGATCACCACCACCAAGGGCAGCGACATACCCAGCACCGCCGCCCAGGCCAGCTCGTTCCGCTCGCTGATGTGCTGCGCAACCGCGACCGTCATGTCAAAGCGTTTGATGTGGTCCACATAGACCCGATACCCCCCGATATCCGAGAACCCCTCGGCGGTGGGAAAGCCCAGCGCGGTCGCCCCTTCGGATTGCAGGATGATGCCGCGATCGGCGGACCAGACCACGAATTCCAGCTTGTCCTTGTGCCCCTGAAGGCGGCGGACGGAATGATCGCTTTCTTCATCCTCGCGGTGTTTGTCGCGCAGGGCGATCTGGACAATCCGTTCAGCGGTGCCACGCAATTCACGGTCGAACTGCTCGGAAAACTCGTGCAGGAACACGCGGCTGGTCACGATGGCCGAGATGATCCACAGCAGGGTAATCACAGCCCCCAGCACCAGCGCGATCCGCGCCTGCAAGGACATGGGGCGGGCCAGCAGCGTCTTCATGGTCGGCCCAGCCTGTAGCCAAGGCCGCGCTCGGTCTCGATCACCGTGCGGCCCAGTTTCTTGCGCAGGTGGCTGACGTGGACCTCGATCGTGTTGGACCCGATCACATCGTCAAAGGAATAGAGCGCCTCTTCCAGCTGCACCTTGGTCAGCACCTGATTGGGCCGCTGAAGCAGCGCCTCGAAGATCGCCCATTCGCGGGCGGTCAGCGTCACCTTCTTGCCGTCCACGGTCAGGGTACGGGCGGCAAGGTTCACCTCGATCCCGCCAAGGGTGATCACCGGATTGGGGTTCCCCGCATAGCGCCGCGACACCGACCCGATCCGCGCCGACAGTTCCGCCAGATCAAAGGGTTTCACCAGATAATCGTCGGCCCCTGCGTCCAGCCCCGCGATGCGGTCACTGATCTGGTCCAGCGCGGTCAGAATAATCACAGGGGTCACGTTGCCCCCCGCCCGCCAGTCCCGCAGCATCGGCACGCCCCGCCCGTCGGGCAGCATCAGGTCCAGAAGCACCAGATCGAACGCCGACGCCCGCAGGGCCGTATCCGCATCCCCCAGCCGCGTCACATGATCCACACTATGCCCGTCCGAGCGCACCTGATCGGCCACAGCCGTTCCCAGCACCATATCATCTTCGACCAACAGGACGCGCATCGGGCCATTCTCCGCCTAATTTCCGGCACTTCACCACAATCTTCCCCGAACCTGAAGCCAAGCTGAAGGACAAACATATCCCCCTTCAGGAAAGCTTCAGGTTGCGCGCAGAAAACACGACTCGCGGGGCAGCTCCCCTTGGCCCCTGATGACGGAGAAGATAGATGAAAGTTCTTGGATCCTTACTGGCTGCAACCACGGCGCTGACCGTGCCCTCCCTTGCGATGGCCAAAGACATCACCGTAGACACCAAGCTGATGAACTATGGCGGCGAAGACGCCTATCTGGCGTATTACCTGACCGACGCCAGCGGCAAATATGTCCGCACCCTGCACATCGCCAGCGGCAAGTCGCGCTGGTGGGACCACCTGACCGGCTGGTATTCGGCCACCGCAGGCAACGCCAATGAGATCGCGGGCCTGACCGGCGCCAGCGTCGGCTCGGGCAGCAGCCTGAAATTCACCGTGGACGTCGAAGACGCCCTGATCGACGCGGGCTACCAGATCCGCGTGGACGCCGCCGTTGAACACATGCCCAACAGCCCTGCCGAAATCGTGGTCCCGCTGACCTCGGACAATGCGGGCAAGACCGTGGCAGGCCGCGGCTATATCGCCAGTTTCACCTTCGACATGTGAGGGTGAACCCATGTTCCGTGTCCTCCACCGTTATGCGGGCCTGATCGGGGCGCTTGTCCTGATCTCGATTGCCCTGACCGGAGCGATCCTTGCGGTGTTCCCTGCGCTTGAGGCAGACAGCAGGGCCACCACTCTGGACGCCGGTCATCTGGTTTCTGCCGTCAGCGCCAACGTCCCCGGTGCCGAGCAGATCACTGTTGATGACAACGGTCGTATGGTTGCCGTCAGGTTCGGCGCAAACGGTTTTGAACAGATCCGCGTTGATGGCGCGACCGGCGAGGCCCTAGGTCCGGTCGAGACCAACGCAACCGAGCTGTGGTTTGAGGATCTCCACCGTTCTCTGTTTATGGGGGACACGGGACACTGGATTGTCATCGGCGCGACGGCGGCGATGATCCTGCTGTGCGTGTCGGGCTATGTTCTGGCCGCACGGCGTATGGGTGGCTGGAGCCAGCTTTTCGCCCGTGACCGTTCTGGCGGCGCGGGGGGCTGGCACCTGAAGATCGCGCGGATTGCGGGCTTCGGGATCATCCTGTCGTCCCTGACGGGGCTGTGGATGGCCGCCGCCACCATGGGCTGGGTGCCCGAAACCGCGCCCAACCCTGCCTATCCCACCAATGTCAGCACCGGCACCGCAGCGGACCCCGCCACCCTGACCGAGCTGACCGCGATTGATGGCAGCACCATCCGCGCCATCACCCTGCCCCGCACCGACGTCCCCGGCATGGCCTATATGGTCGAGACCGACGCAGGCGCGGGCTATATCGACCCCGTCACCGGCGAGATGCTGTCGTGGGACGCCCGCGATGGCTGGTCAAAGGCGATGGATGTCATTCACCTGCTGCACACCGGCCAAGGCATGGCTTGGGTGGGTCTGGTGCTGGGTCTTGCCTCTCTGATGGTGCCTGTCCTGTCGGGCACCGGCGTTCTGGTCTGGCTGGCGGGTCGCATCACCGGCACCCGCAAGTTTTCCCCTGCCCCCAAAGCCGAGGTTATCGTGCTGGTCGGCTCCGAAGGGGGCACCACGTGGCGCTTTGCCAACGCCTTTGGCGCGGCGATGCAGGACGCGGGCAAAACCGTCCACGTTGCGGCCATGTCGGCCTTTGCCCCCAACCGGTACACCCAAGCCCGCCAGATCGTGGCCTTTGCCGCCACCTATGGCGAAGGCGACGCCCCCTCGGGTGCGGACGGATTCATCGACCGCCTGAACACTGCCAAACCGCTGACCGCCCCCTTGTCCGTGCTGGGCTTTGGTGACAGCAGCTATCCGACCTATTGCGCCTATGGCGATCTGGTGCGCGATACCTCCGCCGCCAAAGGCTGGACCATCGGCCCCAAAGGCAACGTCAACCGTCAGTCCGAGCGGGACTTCACCGACTGGGCCGTCGCCTTTGGCCAGTCCATCGGCGTGGACCTGAGCGCGGTCGCCACCTATCTCGAGGATCGCCCCACCACCGCTCTGACCCTGCAATCGGCCCGCATGTACGGCGAGGACGCCCAAGCCCCCACTGCCATCCTGCGCTTTGCCCTGCCGCGTGTGTCCCTGCTGGACCGCCTGCTTGGCCGCGGTTTTGCCGGTCTGCGGGCGGGCGATCTGCTGAACATCATCCCCGAAGGCAGCAAATCCCCCCGCGCCTATTCGCTGGCCTCTGGCACCCGCGACGGGTTCCTTGAAATCTGTGTGCGCAAGCAACCGGGGGGCCTGTGCTCGACCCAGCTGTGTACCCTGACCGTTGGCGAAACCGTCACCGCCTATGCCACCCGCAACGCCAGCTTCCACCCTGTTCGGGACACCGCGCCCCTCCTGCTGGTCGGGGCCGGTGCAGGGATCGGCGCGCTGGCAGGCTTTGCCCGCGAGAACACCGCGAAGCGTCCGCTGCACCTCTATTTCGGCATTCGCAGCAATCAGGGCGGCTACCCCTATGACCAAGAGTTCGCGGACTGGCAGCAGGACGGCCACATGACCGCCAGCACGCTGGCCGTGTCCCGCGGCACCCCTGCCCGCTATGTGCAGGACGCTCTGGAGGCCGACGCCGACCGCGTGGCGCAACTGATCACCAGTGGCGCACGGATCATGGTCTGCGGCGGGCGTGACATGGCCGCAGGCGTGCGCAAGGCGCTGGACCACATTCTGGAAAGTCACGGCTTGGCCGTGGACCTGCTGAAATCCGAGGGACGCTATGTCGAAGATGTCTTTTGACGGCCTGACACGCTTCGCCCTGAACGGGGCAACCATGGGCACCCGCTGGAGCACCCTGTTCTGGGCCCCCGCCCCCGTGGACGGGTTGCAAGAGGCCCTTCAATCCGCCGTGGACCGCGTCGATGCCCAGATGTCCCTGTGGAAACCGGACAGCGACCTGTGCCGCCTGAACGACGCACCCACCGGCGTCTGGGTCGATCTGGCACCCGAGATCACCACCGTTCTGGACCGCGCCCTGCAAATCGGACGCTCCAGTGGCGGCGCCTTCGAGATTGCCGTGGGCGAGGCTGTGGCCGCGTGGGGTTTCGGCCCCCGTCCCGCCGATCAGGAGGCCATCCGCCGGATGCTGACCACCCCCGATCACCCCCGCGCCTCCGACCTGCTGGAGCTGGACATCCCCAACCGCCGCGCCATGAAACACGCCCCCGCTCGTTTCGACCTGAACGGCATTGCCAAGGGGTACGGCGCCGACCGCCTGATCGAAACCGCCGCCCTGCACGGGGTTGCCGATGCTCTGTCCGGTCTCGATGGCGACCTGCGCGCCGCTGGCACGCGGCCTGATGGCAGCCCTTGGCCCATCGCGATCGAAGAACCCGATTACGACCGCCGCGCCGCCTATACCATGCTGGAGCTAGAGGATCTGGCCGTCGCCACCTCTGGCGACTACCGCCACTGGATCAACGTGGGCGGGCAGCGCCTGTCCCACACCATGCACCCCCGCACGGGCGGTCCGCTGCAACAGTCCCCCGCCTCGGTCACCGTTGTTGCCGCCGACTGCATGACCGCCGATGCATGGGCCACCGCCCTGATGGTGCTGGGAAAAACCGAAGGCACCCTGCTGGCCAAGGCCAACAACATTCAGGCCATGTTCCTGGAGCGCGAGGCCCCCATCCCCGCCTGACCCATAGCCCCAAATTATCCGGCCTTGCGCATTTCTAATGCGCCTTAGCCGCCGGATCGCACGACCTTGGCCGTAACAGTCCCATACCCCGCCAATTCGCGGCCACTGTCACGACAAGGATTTAGATTGATGCTTTTCACCCCACGGGCGCTGCCCGCTTTGCATGTCCCGATCATTCTGGCGCTAGGCCTGCCGATGCACACCGTGACCGCCAGCGCCGCGCCCGCGGACCTGCCCGCCGTGGCCCCCAGCGGCACATGCGGCCAGATGCTGGACGTTGATCTGACCGATATCGGCGGCACTGGCAGCACCGTGAAAACGGCTCAGGAAACCACCAGCGACGGCATTCCTGTCTGCTCGGTCACTGGCACTCTGGCACCCGAGGTGAACTTCCAAGTGCTGCTTCCCATGACCAGCTGGACCCAACGCTATCTGCAACTGGGCTGCGGAGGGCTCTGCGGCAACATCACCCTGCGCTCGGGCGCGTCTTCGGGCTGCCAGACCTATTCGGACGGTGGTTTCGTCGTGGCAGCAACCGACATGGGCCACACCGGAAATTCCGGCGAATGGGGGCTGAACGACACCCAGCGCGCCGATTTCGCCTATCGCTCGCAGCACCTGACTGCCGAAACCGCCAAGCGCCTGATCGGCCAGTTCTATGGTCAGGACGCCGCCTATAGCTACTTTAACGGGTGCTCGGACGGCGGGCGCGAGGCGCTGATGGAGGCGATGCGCTTTCCCCATGATTTCGACGGCGTGGTCGCCGGTGCCCCCGCGATGCTGTTTCAGGTGCAGAACACCCTTTATCACGGGTGGATGGCGGCCTCGAACTATGACGCGGAGGGCGAGGTGATCGTGACCTCGGACAAGCTGCCCCTGATCGCGGCGGCCGTTACGCAGGCCTGTGATGCACTGGACGGTGTGGCGGATGGCCTGGTGTCCCAGCCTGCGCTCTGTGATTTCGACCCCAAGACCCTGATCTGTGCCGAAGGCGCCGACCCCGCCACCTGCCTTACCGCGCAGCAGGCGGACACTGTGGCCAAGTTCTATGCCGGTCCCCAAGACCTAGGCACCGGCGACTATCTGACCGCTGGCCAAGTGCAATACGGCTCGGAACTGGAATGGCAGGGTGTCTTCGTCGCCGACCACAAGGATGACGAGATTTTTAGCGCCAAGATCGTGGACCCCGTCCTGAAATATCTGGCGTTTGAGACCCCGAACCCCGACTTTGCCCTGTCCGATCTGGCCTTCACCACCGAAACACTGGACGCCCTGCGCCCCCGCCATCCATTCTTTGACGCCACCAACGCCGACCTTAGCGATTTCCAAACCGCTGGCGGCAAGCTGATCCTGTGGCACGGCCTGGCGGATCCGCATATCTCTCCGGCGAACACCTTGTCCCTGCACAACGCGATGATCGGGTTTATGGGCGAAGAGGCTGTGAACAGCTTCGAGCGACTGTATTTCCTGCCCGGTGTTGGCCATTGCGGCGGCGGTCAGGGACCCAGCAATCTGGACCTGCTGACTCCGATGATGGACTGGGTCGAGGGCGGCGTTGCGCCGGACGCGGTGATGACCTCCAGCACCTCTGTGGTGTCGAACTTCGGGATGCCCGATCTGGGGGATGGCGCGCCCCAAGGCCGCCCCGAACCCGCCATTTTGGGGGTCGCGCCTCTGCCCGACATGACCCGCCCGATCTATCCCTACCCCTATACCGCGGCCTATAGTGGCGCGGGCAATGTGACCGACGGCGCCAACTGGAGCCGCGGGGAACCGGCGCAGATCGTGAACACCCGCGCTTGGCCGGGGGCGGATCTGTTCGGGGCCTTCTCATTCAGCGAATAAACGATCAGGGCGCCCCGGTTGGCGCCCTTTTCCATTTCAGTCCAGTGTCTTGCGGAACCGTCTTAAGGCCAGCAGCGCCAGCGCCAGGGCAAACACAATCAGCGCCAAGAATGATCCCGACACGGTGGAAAACCCCGCGCCCTTTAGCATCACGGATCGGCTGAGCCGCAGGAAATGGGTCAAAGGGAAGATTTCCCCCAGCACCTGCGCCCACGCGGGCATTCCGCGATAGGGGAACATGAAGCCCGACAGCAGCATCGACGGCAGAAAGAAGAAAAACGTCAGCTGCATCGCCTGCATCTGCGTCCGCGCCACCGTGGAAATCAGATACCCAAGGATTACCAGCGCCAGCACGAACACAAAGACCCCCGCCAGCACCACCACCAGCGGGCCGACAAACGGGACGTTGAAAATCACCTTGGCCGAGGCTAAAACGACCGCCACCTGCACGCCGCCCACCCCCAGATAGGGCAGGATTTTCCCCAGCATAATCTCTAACGGCGTGGCGGGCATGGCCAGCAGGTTCTCCATGGTGCCACGCTCGTTTTCCCGCGTCAGCGCCATCGAGGTCATCATCACCATGGTCATCTGCAGGATCACCCCCAGCAGCCCCGGCACGATGTTGTATTGGGTGATCCCCTCGGGGTTATAGCGGCGGTGAACCACGATCTCGACCGGCAGGCTGCTACCCGTGGCCCCCGTCTCTCGGGTCAGGGCCGAAGAGGCCACCGTTTGCAGCGTCGAGATCGCGCCAGAGGCGACCGAGGGGTCGGTGGCGTCGGCCTCGATCAGGATTTGCGCGTTGTCGCCCCGCTCGATCCGCCGCCCGAAATCCGAAGGCACGGTGACCACGAACGCCACATCCCCGCGGGCGATCAGCTCTTCGGCGCCTTCGGCAGTGGCGTCGGGCAGGATGAAGCGGTAGTACCCGGTCATCTCGAGCGCGCTGACCATGGCACGGGTAAAGCGGTCTTGCGTGGGGGCGACCAGCGCGGCGGGCAAGGCCTTTGGGTCCGTGTTGATTGCAAACCCGAAAAGGATGAGCTGGAGCAGCGGCATCCCCAGCATCATCGCAAAAGTAATGCGGTCGCGCCGCATCTGGATCACCTCTTTGACCAGCAGCACCCAGAGCCGCCCAAACGAGAAATAGCGGCTCATTGCATGTTATCCGTTGCGGCTGACATGAGTTGGATGAACACGTCTTCGAGGCTGGTTTCGGCGGGATTAACCACGTTTCCGGTCTCTCCAGCGACGCGCGTGGCCGCGGCACGCAGCCGATCCCCATCCCGTCCCACCACATGAAGCGTCGCCCCGAACGGCGCGATCTGGTCCACGCCATCGGCCCCGCGCAGGCGCTTTTCAGCCTCGCCCGTGTTGGGGCCGGTGATGATCATGGTGGTCAGGCCCGCGTTGTGCACGACCTCGGCCACGGTGCCGGTCGCAATCAAGTGCCCGTAGGAAATATAGGAAATCCGGTGACAGCGCTCGGCCTCGTCCATGTAGTGGGTCGAGACCAGCACCGTCAGCCCCCCATGGGCCAGTGCATGGATTTCGTCCCAGAACTCGCGCCGCGCCTTTGGGTCCACGCCCGCAGTGGGTTCGTCCAGCATCAAGAGGTCGGGCTTGTGCATCACGCAGGCCGCCAGCGCCAAGCGTTGCTTCCACCCGCCCGAGAGGGATCCCGCAAGTTGGTCTTTGCGGCTGGTCAGCCCCAAGTCCTCTAGCGTCTCGCGCACCGCCTCGCGGCGTTTGGGCAGCCCATAAAGGCCCGCCACGAAATCGAGGTTCTCTTTGATCGTCAGGTCCTCGTAGAACGAGAATTTCTGGGTCATGTACCCAACCTTGCGCTTGATCGCGCCGCGTTCGGTGCGGATGTCGTGGCCCAAAACGCGCCCTTCGCCGCTGTCAGGCTCCAAGAGCCCGCACATCAGCCGGATCGTCGTGGTTTTGCCCGACCCATTGGGACCGAGAAAGCCCATAATCTCGCCCTTGCGAACCGACAGGGTCACATTGTTCACCACGGCCTTGCCGCCGAACTGCTTGGTCAGGTTCGAAACCTCGATCGCGGGGGCGGTCATGGCAGGGTCACGCTGACGATCTGGCCGGGTTTCAGGGCCTCTCCGGCATCGGGGGTGGCCTCGATCAGATAGACCAGCTTTTGCCGGTTCTCGAGCGAGTAGATGACCGGCGGGGTGAATTCGGGCTCATCGCTGATGTAGCTGATGGTGGCGGTCTGGGGCGCGCAGCCGTCACAGCCGACGGTCAGGGTGTCACCCACCTGAACCTGCGCATAAGACGCCTCGGGGATATAGAGCCGCAGCTTCACCGCCCCTTCGGCGAGGGTCGACAGGACCGGCGCGGACGGCCCCGCAATCTCGCCCGTCTGCCGGACCACGTCCATCACGGTGACGTCCTGCGGCAGGGTCAGAGTGCGTTGGTCCAGCTGCCATTGGGCCTGATCGCGGGTGGCTTCGGCGGCGCGCACGGCGGCTTCGGCCTCGGCGATGGCTTGGGGGCGAGCGGGCAGTTTGGCGACCGCAAGCTCTGCCTCGACCTGCGCGATGGCGGCACGGGCCACCTCGGCCGAGGTGACGGCGTCGTCCCGCTGCGCGTCGGTGACCACGCTGCGGGCGTTCAGCTCGACCATGCGGGCCTCGTTGCGGTCCGCTTCGGCCGATTGCAGGCGAGCGGCGGCGAGGTTCGCCTCGATCACGGCGATCTCTTCGGGGCGGGCGCCTTCGGTCAGGTTGGCAAGGGCGCTCTGGCTTTGGGCCAGTTGGGCCTGCGCTTGGGCCAGTGCGATTGCGGCGTCCTGCTGCTCCATCACCGCCAGAACGGTTCCGGCGGGCACATGATCGCCGCGAGCCACGTTCACCTGCCGGATCTGGACGGTCTGCACGGGGGCCACAAGGGTATACTCCCCCTCCACATACCCCGTGGCAAAGGGCGCAGGGGTACAGTTGGCAATCGCCGCAATCAGCGGCAGGCTGCAAAGCAGGCTCATGGGGCGGCCTTTCGGTGTAAACCGTTGATGTCAGGGGCAAGGTCCCATCCGGTCCCTGCCCCTGCAAGTGTTTATTCTGCCTCAGGTCTTGGCGATGCGATAAATCGCGGGGATCACCAGAACCGTCAGCGCGGTCGACGACAGCAGCCCGAACAAGAGCGAAATCGCCAGCCCCTGAAAGATCGGGTCCACAAGGATCACCGCCGCCCCGATCATCGCCGCCAGAGCGGTCAAGAGGATCGGTTTAAAGCGGGTCGCACCAGCCTCGATCAGCACATCGACGGTGACTTTGCCCTCGGGGTCTGCGTGGCGGATGAAGTCCACCAGCAGGATCGAGTTGCGCACAATGATCCCCGCCAAGGCGATAAACCCGATCATCGAGGTCGCCGAGAATGGCGCGCCAAACAGCCAATGCCCCAGCATGATCCCAAGGAAGGTCAGCGGCACCGGCGTCAGGATCACCAGCGGCAGGCGGAAGCTGCCGAACTGCGCGACCACGAGGATGTAGATGCCCAACAGAGCCACGCCAAACGCTGCGCCCATGTCGCGGAAGGTGACCCATGTGACCTCCCACTCGCCATCCCACAGCAGGACCGGCGTATCGGGGTTGTTGGGCTGGCCGTTCAGGCTGATCTGGGGCTTCATGCCTTCGGGCCAGTCCATGGCGTCCAGTTTATCGGCCACGGCCAGCATCCCGTAAAGCGGCGCCTCATAGTCGCCCGCAAGTTCGGCCATGACCATCACCGCCTCTTGCCCGTTGTGGCGGAAGATGGGGAAGGACGCGTTTTCCTCGGTCAGGGCCACCACATCCCCCAGTTCGACCACACCGCGCCCACCGGGCAGGGCATTGGCGGGAACGGGCGTGGACAGGGCCTCGGCGTCCATCACGCGGTCGCCGCGGTCGCGGGTCACGATGATCGGGATCGGCGCGCGGCCTTCGCCCCGATGAGAATAGCCGACGGTGCTAGAGCCGTTCAGCAGTTGCAGGGTTTGCAGGGCATCTGCCTCTTGGACGTTGTAGAATTCGAGGTCCGAGGGCTTAAGCTCTGCCCGCAGCCGGCGGGCCTGAATGCCGTAGTTGTCGTCGGTGTCCACGATGAACGGAACCTCTTCGAAGGCAGCGCGGACCTTCTCGGCCACGGCGCGGCGGGTGTCGCCGTCGGGGCCATAGATTTCCGCCAGAAGGGTCGCGATGACCGGCGGGCCGGGCGGCGGTTCAACGGTTTTCAGGACGGTCCCTTGGGGCAGGTCCAGCGCGGCCAGACGATCCCGCAGGTCCAGCGCGATATCATGGCTGGTGCGGTCGCGGTCGGTTTTCGGCAGCAGGTTCAGCTGCACCTCGCCCATTTCGGGGTTCTGGCGCAGGTAGTAGTGGCGCACGAGCCCGTTGAAATTGAACGCCGAGGCCGTACCCGCGTGGGTCTGGGTGCTGACCACTTCGGGCAGGTCCAGCGCGATGCGGGCCACTTGGCGGGCGATGCCGTCCGTCGCCTCGACCGAGGCCCCTTCGGGCAGGTCGATCATCACCGCCAGCTCGGATTTGTTATCAAAGGGCAGCAGTTTGACCGTCACGTCCTTGGTGTAGAGCAGCGAGAGCGAGCCAAAGGACAGCACCGCCACGATCAGCAGGAACAGCGCGCTGCGCCCCTTGCCCGACAGCAGCGGGCGCGCCACGCGGGCGTACATCCGGCCCATGCGGCCACCGGGGGTGCCGTGATCGTCGTGGTGCAGGGTCGCGCGGCCTGTGATCTTGTACATCAGCCACGGGGTGATCATCACCGCCACAAAGAACGAAAAGATCATCGCGGCCGAAGCGTTAGCGGGGATGGGGCTCATGTAGGGGCCCATCAGGCCGGACACGAAGAGCATCGGCAGCAGGGCCACCACCACGGTCAGGGTTGCAACGATGGTGGGGTTTCCGACCTCGGCCACGGCGGCGACGGTCGCGCCAAAACGGGTCTGACCTTCGCGCTGAAGGCCCCAGTGTCGGGCGATATTCTCGATCACCACGATCGCGTCATCCACCAGAATACCGATGGAGAAGATCAGCGCGAACAAGGACACTCGGTTCAGAGTGTAGCCCATGATATAGGCCGCGAACATGGTCAGCAGGATCGTCACGGGGATCACGATGGCGACCACAATCGCCTCGCGCCAACCGATGGTGAACAGGACCAGCGCCACGATCGACACGGTCGCCAGAGCGAGGTGGAAGATCAGCTCGTTCGCCTTTTCATCCGCCGTTTCGCCGTAGTCGCGAGTGATCTCGACCTGCACCGAATGGGGGATCAGGGTGCCTTCCATCTCTTCGACCGAGTGCAGGATTTCCTCGGCCACGGTGACGGCGTTGGCCCCTGCCCGCTTGGCCAAGGCCAAGGTCACAGCGGGGGCCTCTAGGATCGTGCCATCCTCGGCGCGGCGCTGGGTGCTGACGTATTTATCGTCCAGCCCGCTGACAAAGCCTACATCCGCTACATCGCGGACATAGACCGTGCGGCCATCGCGGGCGGTCAGCTCCAGATTGCCGATCTCGTCTGGGGTGGTCAGGGTCTGGCCGATGATCAGGCTGACCTGCTGGCCCGCATCACGGACCAGACCACCGGGCGCGGCAGAGTTGGCGCCTTGGACTTTGGCCACCAGCTGCTGGAGGGTCACGCCATAGAGAGACAGCTTTTCGGGGATCGGGGCAACGCGCAGCGCCTCCTCGGTGCCGCCGATCAGATAGGTCAGGCCGACGTTTTCGATGGTGGACAGGCGGACCTCGACCTCCTGCGCGATGCGGGTCAGGTCGGCGGAGGTGACATCGGGAAAGCCTTCGGTCGGGCTGAAGGTCAGCGAGACGATGGCCACGTCATTGATCCCGCGCCCCACGACCAGTGGCTGGGGGATGCCCACAGGAATGCGATCCATGTTCGCCAGAATGCGGTCACGGACCCGCAGGATCGCGGTGTCCGCCGACACGCCCACGTCGAAACGAGCAGTCACCATGACGCTGTCGTCGCGGGTGTCCGAGTAGACGTGTTCGACCTGATCGATTCCTTTGACAATGGTTTCAAGGGGTTCTGTGATCAACTTCAGCGCATCTTCGGCCCGCAATCCGCTGGCATCGACAAAGATATCAACCAAGGGCACGGAAATCTGCGGCTCTTCCTCGCGCGGCAGGCTCATCATCGCGATCAGGCCCACGGCCAGCGAGGCCATCAGCAAGAGCGGCGTCAGGGGCGAGTTCAGGAAGGCGCGGGTCAGGCGCCCCGCGATCCCCAATGCGCCCGAGGGGATGTGTTCGTTACTCATGATCGATCACCACTTTGGCGCCCGCACTCAGGCCGGTGACGATTTCCACCAGCGCGGCATCGCCCTGCCCCACGGTGTCGCCGGGGATCACGACTTGGGCCACGGGTCCGTGGGCGGTCTCGATGGTCACGAAGTCCAGTCCGGCCTCTTGGTGCAGCGCGGTCGGCGGGACCAGCAAGGCCTGACGTTCCGCAACCGGCAAGCGCACCTGCACGCGGCGGCCCACGAAACGGGCCTCGAGCCCCTGAACGTCTACGTCCGCCTCAACCCGTCCGCCCTCGATCAAGGGGTAAACCTTGGCCAAGGTGCCGGTCATCGCGCCGTCCCCGTCGATTTCGATGGTGTCGCCGGTGTGCAGCGCCTCGGCGTGGCGTTCGGGGATCGACAGGCGCAGATAGGTGCCGCCGCCGCCGATCACCGCAACGCTTTCGCCGGGGTTAATCACCGACCCGCGAGAGAGCGGCACGTCCAGCACGACGCCATCCTCGGGGGCCAAAACCTGCCCCTCTTCGATCTGGCGCTCCAGCACCAGACGTTCGGCCTGAATGGCGGACTGTTCGCCCCGCAGCACGTCCACGGCGGTCTGCAATTCGTCATACCGCTGGTTCGAGATCACGCCGCGCTCTTTCAGCGCCTCGCCTCGGGTCAGGTCGGTTTGGGCCGTTTCTAGGCGCGAGGCCACGGCCTCGAGCCGCGCATCAAGGGCGGAAATCTGGAAGTCGATCTTGGTGTCCGTGATCGTCGCCAAAAGCTGGCCGGCCGTGACCTTGTCCCCTTCGGAGACGTCCAGCGTGTCCACGGTGCCAGCGATCCGCGCGCGGGCGGGCACGCGGTCTTTGGTTTCGATTTGGCCGAACACCGACTTCCATTCGGTCACAGAGGTCGGCGTCAGGGTCAGGGTTTCGGCATGGCTCATGGCCCCGATCGAGGCCATCGCCAGTGAAAGAACTATCGCGCGCATATCATCCCCAGAATCAGTTACATTCCGAAATATGAATGCATGATGTGCGATTGGCTTTGATCTGGCGCAAGGCGGGGACAATCCCCCTAGAACGGCCCCACTTTGGTGACCCGTGGCCTGCTGCGTTGCAGGGTATAGAGGCCCGAGGCGATGATAATGGCCGCGCCGATGACCGTGTAAATGTCCGGAATATTTCCGAAAATCAGATAGCCATAACCGGTCGTCCAGAAAATCATCGTATATTGCAGGGGGGCGACGACCACGGCCTGCGCGATTTCCAGCGCTTTGATGACCAGAAACTCTCCGAACCCGCTGCAGGCGGCGTAAACCATGAACAGGATCACGTCCTCTCGCGGGATGGGCTTCCAGACAAAGGGCTGCACCAGCGCCAGCAGGAACACCGACGTTAGCGCCGTAAAGGCCACCGTGGTCACCGTCGGGTCCACCCCTGCCAAGGAGCGCGAGATCACCTGCCGCGTGGCGAACAGGAACGCCGACACGATCACCACCAGATAGGCGGGGTGAAAGCTGTCAAAACCGGGCCGGATGATCACCATCGTCCCCAGAAAGCCCGCGATGATCGCTGTGATCCGCCGGATGCCGACCTGTTCGCGCAGGAACACCACCCCGAGGATGGTCACAAAGAACGGCGCCACAAAGGCGATCGAGCTGGCATCCGTCAGCGGGATATATCGCAGGCCGATCACGAACAGGAACGCCGATACCGTGGCACACAGGCCCCGGAACAGCTGCATCTTGGGCGCTTTGGTGTGGAACGGGTTCTGCCGCGTGAACATCACGAACAGGGTGATCCCGACCAGAAGGCCCGTCTGCCGGATCCCCACGATTTGCAGCGGATGGTACCCGCCAGCCATGAATTTGGCGATCGTATCGGCCGAGCCGAAACTGAACATCCCCAGCGCCATCAGGGCAATCCCTTTGGCGTTCGAGGGGGTCGCGGTCTGTGTCATAACTACCTGCGAAATGCGGATTGGAGGGGGCCACCATCGGCCCTCTCCGGTGTCGGATCAGCGGCGCAGCGCCGGAAGGCCCACGCCCGTGCTGTCAAACCCGCCGTCCGAGGCCACGACCTGCCCCGTCACATAGCTTGCCCGTTCGGAACACAGGAATACGATCACTTCGGCGATCTCCCGTTCCGAGCCGTACCGGTTCAGGGGGATGGCGTCGTGGTAGGCGTCGATGATTTCCTGAGAGTGGACGGCCATCGCCAGCTTGGTGCGGACGGGTCCGGGGCAGACGCAGTTGGCGCGTATACCGTATTCGCCCAATTCGGCGGCCTGCTGTTTGGTCAGCTGGATCACCGCCGCCTTGGACGTGCCATAGGCCACACGCAGGGTCGATGCCCGCAGCCCGCTGATCGAGGCGATGTTCAGAAACGCGCCCTTGGTTTCCTTGAGCGCGGGAATGCACGCCTGCGAGACAAGGAACACCCCATCAAGGTTCGTCTCCATCACACGGCGCCACATGGCAAAGTCGGTTTGCTCGATCGGGCCGAACTCGGCCACGCCCGCATTGTTGACCACCGCATCAATCCGGCCAAATGCGGCCAGCACATCAGCAACCATCGCGTCCACCTGCTCGGGGATGGAAACGTCATAGACAAAGGGTTTCGCGGCCGCGACACCTTCGGCGGCCAGCGCCAGTTCATCGCCGTCGCGGTCGATCATCGCGACATGCCAGCCTTCTTCGATGAACAGATGGGTGGTGGCCAGGCCAATCCCGCGCGCCGCGCCGGTGACCAGAGCAACTTTGGTCGTCATATCAATTCCTTGTTCGGAAATCTTGCTACTATTCGTTCCTGCCGAGGCAGAGCCTGCTTCATCCTGATACCGGTAACGAATCCGGTCCGAAAAATTCCGGATCGGGGCCAGAAGCGCGCCCCGATTGCGCCATCCGATGATTTGCATTGGTCCTCTCCCTGTCTTGCCAAGGGGCCAAGACCCCGCAGCAAAGCCGCCCCCAACAAAGGGCACAGCAGACCCAGCAAAGCTTACGCCTCAAAAAGCTGCGGTGTAAACGGAAACCTTAGCGGGAAATGCGATGGGCCGGACGGGTGGCAACAGCGTATTCCTGCCAGAACATCGGGGTGAATAGGATCAGAACGGTCAGCATCTCTAGTCGGCCCAAATACATGCCGATGGTCAGCACGAATTTCACCGGATCGCTGAGGGTGGCAAAGTTGCCCGACGGCCCCACGATGCTGCCCACGCCGGGGCCCACATTCGCCAGCGCGGTCAGGGCGCTGCTGGTGGCGGTTTCCAGATCCAGACCCAACAAGGCCAGAATGATGGTCATCACCACAAAGGTCGCAAAGTAGAACACAAAGAACACCACGACGCCGTTCAGGACGTCTTCGTCCACGGCGCGACCTTCGTATTTGATGCTGGTGACGCGGTTCTGGGATTGGACGTTCTGGAACTTGGCCACCACGGCGCGCCATGCCAGCAGCCAGCGCATCGCCTTGGCCCCGCCCGCGGTCGAGCCTGTGCAGCCCCCCACCGCCGTCAGGAAAAAGAACGCCATGACAAAGAACTGCCCCCACTGGGTATAGTCCGTGTCCGCGTAGCCCGTGGTCGTGACCACGGACACCACGTTGAACGCCACCAGCCGTAGAGCGGTGGTAAAGGGCATCTCGGACGTGGCGACCAGCCAGAACGACAGCACCAGAATGACCACCGCAAGGCTCCAGAGCATTGCCGAGACCTGCTCGCTATAGAACATCCCGCGGTTCAGAATCCGGATGTACCAAGCAAAGGGCAACGCCCCCAGCAGCATGAAGATGGTTCCGGCCCATTGCAGAAACGGGCTCTCGAAATGGGCAAAGGACGCGTCGTATCCCGAATATCCGCCCGTTGACAGGGTGGTCATCGCATGGGTCACGCCGTCAAAGAAATTCATGCCCCCCGCCATATAGACGAACGCGCATACCGCGATCAGCCCGATATAGACCTGCAACGTGGCCGAGGCGAAAACCGCCGCGTTCCGCAGCTCTTTTTCGCCCTTGTCAGAGCTTTCGGTACGGAACAGCTGCATCCCGCCGACCTTGAGGATCGGCAGCACCGCAATCGCCGTCACAACAAAGCCCACGCCGCCCACGCCCTGCAACAGCGCCCGCCAGAAGATGATACCGCGCGGGGTGTGGTCCAGCCCGCTCATGACCGTTGAGCCGGTGGTGGTGATGCCCGACATGGCCTCGAAAAGCGCGTCGATCGGGGTCAGGCCCCACATCCACAGGGGCACGCCCCCCGCAATGGCGCCGGTCATCCACACAGTCGAGGTCATGACAAAAGCGTCGAGGCGCTCCATCTCCATATCCGGCCGATAGGAAACGATCGCCAGCATCATACCCAGAAAACTGGTCAGCAGCCCCGCCAGCAGGAACACCCCCGCCGTCGAGTGAAAGAACAGCGCCGTGACCCCCATCAGAACCCCGAAGAAGGCCAGAACCACACCGTTCATGAAGACCACATAGTACATTCTTCACGCCCCGAACCCCGGCAAGTGTGCCGGAAACGACTCGCACTGCCTACGACAACCGGTCTGCCAGTGCGAGTCCGAGTATAGTCGCGTGCCGTATGTAATTCGCGTTTGCAGCATAAATGCCGCGTCAAACCGTGTTCCGGCGGGGATATTGGCCGCGTGTTTCAGCAAATTCGCGCACCATGGCCACGCGGCGCGGGCGAAAGCTGTCCTGCCCTAGCGCCAGATTTTCGATCCTAGAGACGTGGAACAGGCGATAGTCCAGCCGCACACGGCAATGCCCCAGCAGCATCAGGTTCCCTTCGCCATAGGACATGGCAAGGGGCCAGACCTCGCGCTCGGAGACCTGATCGCGCAGGTCGGTGTAGCGGAAGGTGACGCTGACTTCCTCCCACAGGGCGTGGCGCAGCAGGTCCATGTCAACGGTCACGGGCGGACGGTCATCGGGGCGGCGGAAGTTGCGCAGGATGGTGTTCATCGCCTGCCGCGCCTGACGGTCGGGCAAAGTCGCGATGATGCGGGCGATGGCGTTCTGGCCAGCCTCGGACAGCGCGGGGTCGGCCAGTTGGTCCAAACCCGACAGACCCAGCACCAGCGCCTCGATCTCGAGCCGGCTAAAGCTTTGGGGTGGCAGGGCGCTGTCCTCGGTCAGGGTGTAGCCTAGCCCAGCCTCTCCGTCGATCAGCGCGCCGCCCGCGCGCAAGGTGGCAATGTCGCGGTAAAGCTGCCTGCGCGACACTCCCGTTTCCGTCGCCAAACGGTCGGCCGTCACCGGCGCGGGCAAGCGGCGCAGGGTGTCCATCAGGCGCATCAGGCGATCTGTTCGGGCCAAGGTTTCCTCCTGACGGAATCTGTCAGCAGGGACAGATTAGAACAGGCTTATTCAAACCGAAAGGATAACGCGAATGACTACTCTTTATCACGCTCCCATGTCCCGTTCCTCGTCCGTGCTGGCCCTGATCGAAGAGCTTGGCGCTGACATTGATGTGCAGACCGTCAGCATCCGCCGCATGGGCGGTGCCGGTGCCCCCGATCCGGCCAACCCCCACCCCGAAAAGCGCGTGCCCTATCTGGTGGACGGCGACGAACACCTGCGCGAACGCGGCGCTATTTTCCTGTACCTGACCGACAAATTCCCCGGTTCGGGTATCGCCCCCCAAGTCGGTGAAAAGGGCCGCGGCGCCTATGTGACGTGGATGTCCTATTACCAAGGGATCATGGAGCCGGTGTTCATCAACACCATGCTGGGTCAGGCCACCCCCGACATGATCAAGGCCTATGGCACCTTTGACGATATGATCGCCACGCTGGTGGCCGCGCTGGAAAAGGGGCCCTACCTCTTGGGGGAAAGTTTCTCGGCGGCGGATATCCTGTGCTCGAGCCCCTTCCACTGGATGGCGCACATGACCCCCGATATCCCGCTGGTGCAGGACTGGGTGAAACGCTGCGGCGCGCGACCCTCGATCGCCAAAATCGCCGCAGCGGATATGGCCGCGATGGCCGAAATGGCCGAGGCCTAAACTTCGGGGCCGATCACCTCGATCGATTGAATGGTGGGCAGGTGGCGCGCGATCTCGTGCCACGTGTCCCCTTCGTCAAAGCTGGCAAAGACCGATCCGCTGTTGGTGCCGAAATAGACACCCACCGGATCGGCGCGGTCGGTCGCCATGGCCTGCCGCAGCACGGTGAAATAGCACGACACCTGAGGCAGGCCGTCCCGCATGGCCTGCCAATTCTGCCCGCCGTCGCGGCTGCGCCACACGGCAGCGGCGGCATCGGGGGGATAGCGCCCCTCCATGTCGCCATTCAGGGGCAGGTTCCAAAGGGTCTGCGGATCGCGCGGATGGGCGGCAATGGGGAAGCCAAAGTACGAAGGCAGCCCCTCGCTCATGTCCTCCCAACTCCGGCCCCCGTCGGCAGAGCGCCAGACCCCGTGGTGGTTCTGTTGATACAGCAGATCGCCCTGCCCTGCCCCGTGCGCGATGTTGTGCACGCAATAACCTGTCTCGCCGTCCTTAGGCGCCGCAGGATGGTGGTGGTGGCCGCAAGCCTCGGCGTTGGCCAGACGGTTCCGACGCTCCCACGTGGTGCCGCCATCTTCGGTGGCGAACACACCGGCGGCGGAAATGCCGACCCACATCTTTTTCGGATCTTCGGGGCTGACAACGATGCTGTGCAGGATCAGGCCCGCCGCCCCGCCATTCCAGTCAGGCCGCGAGGGATGGTCGGTCAGCCCGTTCACCCGCTGCCACGTGACGCCGCCGTCATGGCTGGCCAACAGGCCCGCCGGTTTGGTGCCCGCATAGACGACCCCATGGGCGAACCCCAGCGACCACACCTGAGAGAATTCATCGCCAAAGGGCGGCGCGTCCGGCGTCCAGCCGATCATCGCGGCAAAGCCGGGATCGTTCGCGGCCCAGTCATCCATGGTGCCCTTGGTCAGCTTGGCCAAAGTCCACGTGGCCCCGCCATCGTCGGACCGCCAGACGCCCGCGCCGAACCATTCGCCGCCGCCGCCAGCCCAGAGCCGGCCCGTCGCCGGATCGCCCACCACATGGTTGATCGACCAGCCGCCGCAATGGGGCCCCGTCACTGTCCAATCTTTGCGCGCCGCATCCGAACACACCAGAAAAGCGCCCTTGGTCGTTCCGACCAGAACCTGAAACCCGTCCATCGCGACTATCCCCCTCGATCTCGCTTGGGGGGACTATAACACGGGTCTGCGATTCCGCTTAGCGACATTCCTGAAAGGCGCGTTGACGTTTCTGCGGCGTCCCTGTTACCTCGGCCCCATGCGTGAGGCCGACCTGTACGAACCCGTCAAACTCTACCTCGAAGGCCAAGGCTATACGGTCAAGGCCGAGATCGGCGCGTGCGATGTGATGGCCATTCGCGGGGACGAACCGCCCGTGATCGTGGAACTGAAAACCACGTTTTCCCTGGCGCTGATCTTTCAGGGGGTGGAGCGGCAGACGGTGTCGGATTTCGTATACGTGGCGGTGCCTGTGTCCTCGGATCGCGGATGGAAGCTGCGGTACAAGGACATCACGCGCCTCTGTCG
The DNA here is from genome assembly GCF_013377535.1 of Donghicola mangrovi. Lineage (GTDB taxonomy): Bacteria > Pseudomonadota > Alphaproteobacteria > Rhodobacterales > Rhodobacteraceae > Donghicola > Donghicola mangrovi. The sequence goes on from NZ_JABCJE010000004.1 coordinate 199,886, forward strand.
CCGGTTGGGCCTGGGCCTGCTGGCGGTGGATGTGAAGAAGGGCAGCGTGACCGCGCATCTCGACCCCGAGGATTACACCCCTCGCAAAAACACCAAACGCCTTGGCCGCCTGCTGCGGGAATTCGAGCGGCGTGTGGGCGACCCCAACACCGGCGGGACCACGCGCAAGAAACAGGTCACAGCCTATCGTCAGGATGCCCTGCGCTGCGCCGCCTATCTGGAGGGGCGCGATCCCTGCCGCCCCGCCGAAGTGGCCCGCGAAACCGGCGTTGCTTTGGCTGGCCGGATCATGCTGCACGACCACTATGGCTGGTTCGAACGGCCGCAAAAGGGGCTCTATGTCCTGACGCCCAAGGGGGCCGCCGACATCGTCACCTATGCGGATGAAATCGCCGCCCTGACCCAAACAAAGTAGCGGGCGCCATCGCTGGCACCCGCCGTTCGCCCCTGCAACAGGACTTGAGAGACCTTAGAGGTTTCCGCGCGACATCTCGCCCGCGATAAAGTCCGCCTGACGGATGGCCAGCGCCACGATGGTCAGGGTCGGGTTCTCGGAAGCGCCAGTGGTGAACTGCGAGCCGTCCGAAACGAACAGGTTCGCGATGTCATGGGTCTGGCCATGGCGGTTCACAACGCCATCCCGTCCATTCTCGGACATCCGGTTGGTGCCAAGGTTGTGCGTCGACGGATAGGGCGGCGTCGGGAAGACGCGGGTTGCGCCCACGGCCTCATAGATCGCCATACCCTTTTTGTAGGCGTAGTTGCGCATCGCGATGTCGTTGGGGTGATCATCGAAATGCACGTTGGCGACCGCCAGACCGTACTGGTCCTTGACGTCATGGTTCAGGGTCACGCGGTTGGTTTCCTGAGGCATATCCTCGCCCACCAGCCACATGCCGGCCATGTTCTCATAGCCATCCAGCGCAGTGGTGAACTCGCGGCCCCAACCACCCGGATCAAGGAACGCCGCCATGAACGGCAGACCAAGGCTCAGGGTCTCCATCTCGAAGCCGCCGACGAAACCGCGGCTGGGATCGTGACGGGCTTCGTCCTGAATGATGCCAGCCATAGTGGTGCCGCGCCACATGCGGACGGGTTTGTCGAATACACCGTAAACCGAGCCGGTCATGTGGCGCATGTAGTTGCGCCCCACCTGACCCGAGCTGTTTGCCAGACCATCGGGGAACATCGACGAGGCCGAGTTCAGCAGCAGACGCGGGCTTTCAAAGCTGTTGCCTGCCACGCAAACGATGCGGGCCTTCTGCATTTGCAGGTTGCCGTCCTTGTCAAAGTATTCGACGCCGGTGACCTTGCCTGCCTCGTTGTGCAGAATGCGGGCCACGTGGCAGCGGTCGCGCACCTCGAGGTTGCCGGTGGCCTCGCCGCGGGGGATGTCGGTGTAGGCGGCGGACCATTTCGCGCCCCACTTGCAGCCCTGAAAGCAGAAGCCGGTCTGCTGACAGGACATCCGGTCGTCATAATCGCCAGAGTTGATCGCCATCCGGCCCGTGTGGACCTCTTTGTAACCCAGCGCCTGAGCGCCCTTTTCAAAGACCTTGAAGTTGTTGTTCCCCGGCAGGCCAGCGCGGCCTCCTGTGCGGGTCACACCCAGCTTGGTCTCGGCCTTTTCGTAATAGGGCGCCATTTCTGCCCCGTCGATCGGCCAGTCCAGAAGGTTCGCCCCCTGCACGTCGCCATAGGTGGTCTTGGCCTTCCACTCGTGCTCTTGGAAGCGCAGGGATGCGCCCGCCCAGTGGATGGTGGTGCCGCCGACGGCCTTGACGATCCAGGCGGGCAAGCCGCTGAAATCCTTGGCCACGCGCCAGTCGCCGGACGTGGTGCGCGGGTCGACCCAAGCCAGCTGGCCAAAGCTTTCCCATTCGTCGTTGATATAGTCGTCGGGCAGATAGCGACCGCCCGCCTCGAGCGAGACGACCTTGACGCCCTTTTGTGCCAGTTCGTTGGCCAGAACGCCACCGCCAGCGCCGGTGCCGATAATGACGACAACGCTGTCGTCGTTCAGATCAAAGGTTGCAGGCATAGTTTATTCTCCTCCCACTATGGCCCTACAGCCAGTTGATGTCGTCAAAGCCGCGCTCGATGTAGCCACCCTGAGAGTAGCTCTCGCCCTCGTAGCCAAAGATCGGCCACACAGCTTTCTGGTTGTACAATCCGGTCACGAGGCCGCCGCGGATCTGCTGGAAGAACGCGCTGTCTTCCATCCCGCGCAGGATATCCACGCGGTCGCGTTCCCATCCGGTGTCCAGATAGCTGGCGTTACCCTTGCCCTGAGCGGCCGCGTTCAGCGCCGCGATGCCCGCCTCGATGGCGGGGGCGGCCTCTGCGGTGTCATAGCCTTTGACCGCGATGACGTAGAACTCGTCCGCCACCTTGTCGTGGGGATAGATGTCACGCGCCATCTGGACCAGAGTCGCCAGTGTTTCGGGTTTCAGTGCGCTGGCCTCGACTGCCCAAGCGGCCGAACCGCTGGTGACGAAACCGGTGCCTACCATGAAGGTCGCGCCTGCCGCGGTTGCCCGCGACAGGAGTTCGCGACGGGTCAGCCCCTTGGGGCCTTGGTTGTTGCCCATTTTTCTCCTCCTCCCTGAGAAAATGTCAGCTCATTTGAAACGGCCGCCGCGCTCCAGAACCTCGATCTGGTAGCCGTCGGGATCAGCAACAAAGAAGAACCGCGCGACGACCTCCCCGGCGGGCGCGAATTCAACCAGTTTGCGGGGGTTCAGACCTGCGGCCTCGAAACGGGCATGTTCCGCGTCCAGATCGGACACAGACACCGCCAGATGTCCGTACCCGTTGCCAAGATCATAGGGCTCCTCCTTGCCCTTGTTGATCGTCAGCTCCAGTTCGAACTCCGTTTCGGGGTTGCTCAGGTAAACCAATGTAAAATCAGGGAAATCCAGACGATCCGCGACAGTCAGGCCGAACGCTGCCTCATAGAAGGCCAGCGATCGCGCCTCGTCCAGAACGCGGATCATGGAATGGATGGCTTTGGCCATCTGCGGCTCCTTTCCTTGGTCGATTGTCTGGAAACCAGCGTAATCGGGGGAATGGGGGCCGCGGGTAGTAGCCCTTTACTACCTGTTATTTTTTCTGCCGGGTTAGGATGATCTTATTCGGCGGCCACAGACAGCGCAGGGTGCGAGGCCGGATTTTCCATGAACTTCAGGCAGCAGCAGCGCAACAGAGAGGTAAAGTTCGAAGGCTCCCCGTGCAGTTCCAGAACTTCGGAATGCAAGGTCGAGATGAAGTGGGGCGTCGACACGGATTCGGACGCGGCGATATCATCCAGAATGGCCCAGAAGGCGTTTTCCAGACGGATGCTGGTGCTCTGGCCGTTCAGCCGCAAACGGCGGGTGGTTAAAGTGTAACGGTCCGGGTCTTGGCTGGCAAAGACGTGGCACATGATCGTTCCTCCCTTGATCCGCACGCACTGGAGCGAGTGTACGCCTAATGTTGAATTTCGTATACGAAATTTGCAATTAACCATTTACGGTGTATTGAGCAATCTTAGGAACAGCAGAACAGGTTTCGGATGGAAACGATCAAGCCCCAGAAATCGCTGGTCGATCAGACCTACGAAATCCTATTGAACGCGATCTGCACAGGCGAGTTTGCGCCGGGCACACGGCTTAATCAGGATGAACTGGCCGCCCGCCTGAATGTATCCCGCCAGCCTGTGAACAGCGCCATATCGATTCTGCGGACCAACCGTCTGGTGGTCGATACCGGCCGTCGCGGGGTGGTCGTGGCCGAGCCCGACATTTCTCTCTTTCAGTCGATCTATGAGTTCCGCAGCGTGATCGAGCCCTTGGCGGTCCAGCTAGCTTGCACCCGCCTGCCCGCCGATGCCGCGCCCGAGGCCGAAGAGATCCTGATCCGCGGTGAACGCGCCGTCGCCACGCGGGACACTAAGGCCCTGCTCGAGGCCGATATCGACTTTCACCAGATGCTCTATCGCTGGAGCGGCAACCCCGTCATCGACACCTCAATGCAGCTGAACTGGCACCACATCCGGCGCTCGATGGTCGAGGTTCTGAAAACCCCCTTGGCCGCCGTCAGTTCATGGGCCGAACACCGGAATATCGCCCGCGCGGTGCTGTCCGGCGACACCACCGCCGCGACCGAGGCGATGCGCCATCACATCAACCACGCGAACGAAAAGATCACGGCGACCCTGGCGGACCGCCGCGATCCGAAGTGAGATCAGTTCCCGCTGGCCACGTATTCGCCCGAGAACCCTTTGGACAGAACGGTCAGCGAGGGCATGAAGATATCCTCGGCCATTTCGATCGACGGGCGGATGTACCAGACCTCGTCCCCGAAAACCGTCCAGTAATTGGGGCTGTCGCCGTCATACCCACGCTGCCCGCAAGAGGCGCGCGGCCCGTCCGACGACTGCGCCAACCCCATATTGTCCACTTGGTATTTCAGCGGATCGCGGCTCTGGCGGATCAGCTTGCAGCCCGCCATTTCCGCGGGGTCCTCTGACCACTCGGCCGCGCGCTGAAGGATCGCGTTCGCCCCTGCCCCGTGCGCGGCGTAAATCTCGGCCACTGAGTCGTCTGACATTTCGTATACGCTGTTCACCAGCATCAGATCAGAGCGGTGATTGCCGCCCGCGAATTCCAGCTTGGCGGTTTTGGAGCCGCACTGCGCGGCAAGGTACAGCAAGTAGCGATCGCCGGGCAGCTCGGCCTGACGCACCGCCCAACGGCAGTCCTGCCCGTCAGGCGCATAGGGCGGCTGGTCGGGATAGGCCGCCAGATAATTGGCCGCCCGCCCCTGACAAATGTTCGATCCGGGCAAACGCGGGCCATCATCGGGACACCCCGTCGCGGGCTGCTGCATCGCGACCGAGTCCCCATCGGGATCGGCATAGCTGACGCCTTTGGTCGCCACACATTCGCGGACTTTGGCCACGGCCGCAGCGGTGCCGCTCAGACTGCGATCCACAGAGGCACGGCCGATCTCGATGATCATCTGGTTGCCCTGCATCACGCGGTCCAACTCCGGCAGACCCAACCAGGCAAAGGTCCATGCGTCCGTCGAAACGCCAGAAATGTTGCGGGACACGCCATCAACTTCCCACATGCTCTGGAAATCATTGCTGGCCCCCGAGGGCGCATAGGGGATCGCGACCTGCCACTGCCCCCCGTCATAGCCGATGCGCCAAAGGGTATCCCCCGCGCCGGTCTCTGCCGCGCAATAGGCAGCGCGCCCGTTTGTCTGGCCGTATACGATATTCCAACCGCGCGCTTGGCCGTAGGATTGCTCGATCACGCCATCGGTTCCGGCAATATTGAACCCGCCGTATTCATTCTTGAGCGCACCGCTGGCGCACGCCGTCCCGAAACCGAGCATCGCAAAAGCGGCAAAAAGTCGATTTACCTTCATATGACCCTCTACACACGTCATTTAAAAGAATTCCGTTTAATAGGGGCTAGCCTACACAAATGCAGAGCAAGGGGAACGTATTTGTGAAATGCAAAAATCGTCAGAATTATTCACATGAAAAAAGGGGCCGCACCCATGCCGCCCCTTTTTAAAATCCGAATTCCGGCTTTATCGTTATTTCTCGGCAAGCAGATGTTCGTACCGCTCGTCGGTCAGGGTTTTCAAAAACGCGACCAGCGCGTCAATTTCCCGATCTTTTAGCGCAGGGCCCGTGGTCAACTCTGTCGTAGCAAGGGTCTCGGGCACCGGCGGCGGGCCGAATGGCTCTCCGGTTTCGGGGCTAATCTGGCGCTTTTCGGAAATGGAATTGTATTTATTATAGAACAGGATAACGGTGCGCAGATCCTGAAATACCCCGTTGTGCATATAGGGGCCGGTCACGGCGACATTGCGCAAGGTGGGCACTTTGAATTTACCGGCCTCGGCGGGATCATTCACGCCGGGATGCGCAGCAAGCCCTTGGTCCACCAGATCCATCTGCACCCCGTTTATTTCTCGCAAGTCAGGGTTATTGGGGACACCAATATTGAAATACTGGAAATTGGTGAACATCTCGTTTTGGGCGGCAGGACGGACATTCAATTGATGGCACAGATTACAATTTGTGAATTGCTGGGAAAAGAACAGCGTCTCGCCAAGGGATTCTTCGGCGGTCAATTGGGCCTCGCCGCGCAGATAGCGGTCGTATTTGCTGTCGAAACTGCTGAACACATCGGTGCGTTCATAGGCGGCCAGTGCCTGGGTTAACGCGGCATATCCGGTCTCGGGGTCGTCCAGCACGCCCTCCCCCAGTAGCGATCCAAAGACCGCAACGTAGTCCCCGTTTTCCTTGATCCGCGCGACGACCGAAGCCTTGTCCGGCATCCCCATTTCAATCGGGTTCAAGGGCGGTCCGCCTGCCTGATCCTCGAGCGAACTTGCGCGCCCCTCCCAGAATTGGCCACCCTGCCAGCGGCCGTCCTTGTCCTTGCCAAAGGCGGGGGTGTGGGCGGCGTAGGTCACTGTGGGCGCGTTCCGGTCGCCGAAAGACGCCCCGTCATCCCCGATCGAGGCCATGCCCCGCGGGTCCGCAAAGCCGGTTTCGGGATCGTGACAGGTGGCGCAGGCCTGCGTGCGGTTCGCCGACAGGTTGGTGTCGAAAAACAGCGCCTCGCCCAAGGCCTCTAGGCTGTCATAGGCGTGATCCTGCGCCACGGCAGGCAGGGCCGACAGGCAAAGGCTGGCTACCATCAGAATGCGAGACTGACCCATGGACGAACTCCTGAAACCTACGCGCGGGATTAGCTGACTTTTTCTATTGGGTATTTGATCGGGATCAACCCCTCTTTCAATGCGACAAAACGCAAAGAGGCCCCGTCGCCGGAGCCTCTGGTCATTTACCGTAAATGAAGGGGTCGCGCCAGACGGGCTGGCGCCGAACCGTTAGCCGAACACGAAACTGTCAGCGTCCAGCAGGGCCGCATCCACGCCGGTCAAGGTGATCGAGCCGCCGGAGTAATCCACCACCGCATCGCTGCCAGCTGCGGTCACGGTCAGTTCGTCGAAGGCCGTTTCGTCGCCAGCGTCGATGTACAGCAGGTCGGTGCCGATTTCGAAGTCGGTGATGGTGTCGTCGCCATCCGCATCCTCGAACACAAAGACATCCGCGCCGGTGCCGCCGGTCATGGTGTCGTTGCCCGAGCCCCCGACCAGTCGGTCATCGCCATCGCCGCCGTCCATGATGTCATCTCCGGCCTGCCCGAACAGACGGTCATTGCCCGCATCGCCAGCCATGCTGTCGTTGCCCGAGCCGCCCTTGATGATGTCATTGCCTTCGCCACCGGACAAGGTGTCGTCGCCCGCCTGACCGAACAGGCGGTCGTTGCCGGTGTCGCCGCTCAGGCTATCCAGACCGGCGCCGCCCTTGATCCGGTCCGCATCGTCGCCGCCTGACAGATCGTCATCGCCGCGTCCGCCGAACAAACGGTCCCGACCGGCGCCGCCCGAAAGATGGTCATCCCCGTCATCGCCGGACAGGCGGTCACGGCCAGAGCCCCCGGTCAGCGTGTCGTCATCGGACCCGCCGTAGAGCCGGTCATTCCCGCGCCCGCCTTCCAGATCATCGTCGCCTTCGCCCCCGTGCAGCTCGTCGCGGCCACCGTTGCCGATCAGACGGTTCGCTGCCGCATCCCCCGAGACATAGTCATCGGCGTCACCAGTCTCGACCTCTTCGATGTCCGAGAAGGTGTCGTAGCCATAGCCGGTGTCCTGCGCCTGATCATCGTCCAGATCAATGTGAACCGAGGTGCTGCCATGGTAAACGACGCGGTCATGGCCTTCGCCGCCCTCGTAGATGTCATCACCATCTTCGCCCTGGAAATCATCGTCGCCCGAGGTGCCCTCGTAATAGTCGTCATCGTCCACGCGGGTGTAGTCACCGGGGGTATAGCTGGCGACCAGCGCGTCAATGTCGGACAGATCGGGGGCGCCATGACCCTCGGCGACCTCGGTGTAATAGCCGGTGGTGGCATCCAGTTGATAGACGCTCCATTCCATGCCGCCGCGCTTGACCTCTACCTCGACCACATAGTCGCCAGAGATGGTGTAACTTTCGTTCGGCGAAATCGGCTCGATTTCGAGCGATCCATCATCCTCGACCTGATAGATCGAGACGACGGCAGTCCCCTCCTCATTCAGGTTGATCTGATAGACATCGCCATCATGGCCATGATCCTCGGACCCGTCGCTGTCTTCGATATCGTCATCCTCGGAGTCATCGGTGGAATAGGTCAGATCAGCGGTCGCATCGATAATCGCGGCCAGACCATTACTGTCCAGCGTCCCGCGTCCTTCGGCAATTTCGAACCAATAACCGGTGTCCGCATCCTGCTTGTAAACGGTGTATTCGGACCTGCCGCGCTCTGCCTCGGTCTGGATCACATAGCCGTCCAGCAAGGAGAAGGTTTCGTTGCTATCAACATCCTCTGCCGAAAGCTCACCCGAGGATGAAACCTCGTAGACCTGAGTGATGGTACCGTCGGTATCGAAATCGAAAGAATAAAGATCGTTCGAAGACATTTTTGCCCTCCCTTGGTTTTTGGCATCGCTGTCCAAAGTCTGGGTCCAATGATGCCTAATTTGTAATCGGCAGTAGGGTGTAAATTCCGGCGAAAACGGATATCGGCCTCAGGTTTATGTGGGAAAAACGACCGTATGTCGTATCCCGCAGGGCATAAACTATCCCGATGCGCCGTCCATGGAAGCCGCTTTCGCACCGGTTGGTTAGCGAAGAATGAACATGGAAAATTCAGGATTTAGCCAGAGGCGCGGGTATGGCGCCGATCACAGAATCACGGTTTGGGCGCGGATTTCCGTCGCTGCAAACGGTGCTTGCGGCCCGAAATCAGCAGGGCAACGTCGCTCATCGCCACCAGTGGCGAGACGTTCGTGGGCAGCGCCACATAGCGCGGGCGCCACTCGGGCTGGAACGCTTGCTTGAAGGCCCGCAGCCCCTCGAAATCGCTGAACGCGCCGCCGTGGCGATAGATCATCCGGCCAAAGCGGTTCCACGTGCGGGCGATCGTGCGCTCGGACAGGCCAGACAAGGGCGCCACCCCGAGGCTGAACTCTGCCGCGCCTTCGATGCGGAAATGCTCGATCATGTTCAGGAACATGAACTCCATAATGGCCGCGCCCTCTTGGGGCAGATAGCGCATCAGGTCGATGGCCTTGAACCGCCCTGCGCCAGAGGACATCACGTTGCAGAAGGCAACGATGCGCCCTCCATGGCGGACCACGGCAATGTCGAACCCGTCCAGATATTCAAGCGCGAAGGGCCCGACGAGGAACTTCTTTTCCTGACCGGTTTTGCCCGCCAGCCACGCATCGGACACGCCCCGCAACTCCTGAAACACCGCGTCGGAATGGGGCGGCGTCAGAAGGTCAAAGGTATAGCCGTCCCGTTCACGCTGCTGCTTGGCCGCTTGCATGGCGGCAAGGGTGTCAGAGGCGCGGTCCAGCGGGATCACGGCCTCTTCTCCGACCTTGTTCAGGGCAAAGCCAAGGTCGGTCCACATGGACAGATGAGCGGCGCGGACCTCGTAGAACACGGGGCGGGCATTGGCACGGGCCGCCCGTTCGCTGAACCGCCAGCACAGGGCGGCAAAGCGGTCGGGGTTGCCCACGGGATCGCCATAGGCAATCCAGCGCCCCCCAAGAACCGCGTACATGATGAACGCATCGCCTTCGTCCGCGAACAGGATCTGTTTATCCCCCGTGACGGCGAGCCAGCCCTGGGGGTTGCCGGACGCCTCGATGATCTGGGCCGCGCGGGACAAGGGGTTCGCCTCGTCCACAGCGGGGCCGCGTCGGGGCGACGGGCGCGTGGCCAGAAACAGGCAGAACAGCAGCAGCAGCGCCGAGGCTGCCAAACCCGCCCGCAAGGCGCGGGGCGTGTCGGAGGCAGGGGAAAACTCGACCCACAGATCGTTGCTATAGGGCACCGTCCGGTTGGCAAAGAAGAAGAACGCCGCCGTGGCCACCATCACCGCCAGCACCATCAGGAACCAGCGCAACTCGAACACGCCTTGGGTCAGGGGCCCGTGCCGGTCAAAGGACTTGTGCAGGGGCAGCAGCGACAGCGCGCCCAGCCCCAAGAGCATCGCCCCATGCAGGTTGAAGTCGCTGACCAGCGCCGCAAAGGCCCCCGCCAAAAGCGTTGCCACCGCCATCCAGAACGCCGCCGACACCCGCCGCGCCAACCCGTGCGAGATGATCAGCAGGATCACCCCCGCCATCGCCGAGGCCAAGGTGCCCCCTTCGCGCAGGAGGGTGGACAGCAGATCCCCTTCGGCCATCGCATCCACGCGGACCGAGGGGATCATGGTGACCATCAAGAGGTAAACGCCGTACCCGAACGCCACCAGCGCCGCCAAGGACGGCACCAGCCCGTGCAGGGTGGACAGTGCAGGCTGCACCGGCTGCGGCAAGCGCGCCAACAGACGGCCAAGGAAACCGCCGGCCTCTCGTGCCTCGTTTAGCGCGACGATCAGGAAGCCGATGCCGAAGGGGATGAGATAGTAGATCAGGCGGAACAGTAGCAGCGCAGCCGCCGCATCCCCCACAGGCACCGTGGCTGGCAGGGTGCCGATGACCACGGTTTCGAACACGCCCACCCCGCCGGGCACGTGGCTGAGAACGCCCACCATCATCGCCGTCGAATAGATCGCCACAAAGGTCGCGAAGTCCGGCTTGCCCATCGGCAGCAGCACCCACAGGGCAAAGGACGCTCCCGCGATGTCCAGCAGCACCACGACCACCTGCCCCGCCAGATCACCCGGCGGCGGCATACGCAGCTGATAGCCCATCAAGCTCAGACGCCGGTCGCCCACGGACATCCACGTGATCAGGGCCACAGAGCCAACGAAAATCGCAGCGGCGACCCAACGCACAGTCTCGGGTCCATAGGGCAGATAGGCCAGCACCGCGTGGGGATGGATCGCCATTGCCGCCAGCCCCACCAGCACCAGACCACTGCCCAAAGCCAGCCCGATATAGCCAGAGATGGCAGCCACCTCGAACGCATTCAGACCGTAGGCGGAATAGATGCGATACCGGACCGCCCCGCCCGACACCACACTGACCCCGATGGTGTTCCCGAAGGCATAGCCCAGAAAGCCCCCCAGCGCGATGATCCCGCCGGACAGGGACTTTCCGATATAGCGCAGGGCGTACCAGTCATAGAAGGCCAGCGCGACATAGCCCAGAACCGTCCCCGCCGCCGCGCCCCACAGGGCAGAGGCGGGCGTCGTGCGGATCTGGTGCAGGATCATCCCCGTATCCACCGGCCGCAACAGGTGCAGCAACGCATAGAGCCCCGCCGCAAACAGCACCGCCCCGAGCAGGATCGGGAAAGCCCGACGCAGCATTAGCAGATATGAACGCGACACAGACGAACTCCTGACACTTCTCTGAGGCCTATGGCACAGGGAGGCGCTGGTTTGGAAATTGTTTTGGCAGACAAACTGCTCTCTTGGGCGGATTTGTAAAGTACGACCTAGGGGTGCCGCACGGTCAACTGCCCGGATTTTTCAGCCAGAGCAGGGGGAAACCCGAAGCGGTCATACAATTTTGCCGGGTCGGGGATTAGCTGACCTATGGCTTTCGGGCCCTTTGGGGCGGCGTCGCCGATGCCCCCTTCAAAGAAGAAAGGCGCAAACCACCGGTTCGCGCCCTTTTGTGAATGTCTTGAGTGGCTGCATCGGCCTCAGGCCAGCGCGGCCTCGGACCGCAGCATCTTGGCGTATTCGCGGAAGGTCAGCAGGCGGCGGGTTTTCACGTCCCACAGGTGACGGCGCGCGCAGGCAAAGCTCTCCAGAATGGTCAACTGCTGTGCTTCGCCCAAGGCGGGGTAGTCGCGCAGAACCTCGGGCAAGCGGTAGAACGGGATGCGGCTGTACAGGTGGTGCACATGGTGGATGCCGATATAGCCGACCATCCACGCCATCCAACCGGGCATGATATAGTGCGAACTGCCGTGCAGGGCCGCGTGGTGCAGGTCCCAATCTTCGGTGTTGTCCCAGCAGGTCTCTTCGAACTGGTGCTGGATGTAAAACAGCCAGACGCCAACGGTCGCGCCCACGACAACCGACGGCAGCCAGACCAGCAGGATCGCGCTGAAGCCACCGATCAGCCAGAACACCACCAGCAGGGCCAGAATGGCCGCGTTGGTGCCCATGGCGCTGGTCCAGAAGCGACGCTCGCCCATCAGACCCAGCGGAATGCGGTTCTGGAACAGGAACAGCAGCGCAGGCGCCATTCCGAACAGGAACAGCGGATGACGATACGCGCGATAGCCCAGACGGCCCCAGAACCCGCGGGCGCGGTATTCCTCGGTGGTCAGGGTGGTCACGTCGCCCATGCCGCGCTTGTCCAGATGGCCCGCGGCCGAGTGGTGCACCGCGTGTGTCTGACGCCAGACCGCATAGGGGGTCACCGTCAGCACGCCAAGGATACGGCCCAGCATGTCCTGCGCCTTGCGGTTCGGCAAAAGCGCGCCGTGGCCGCAGTCGTGCTGCAGAATGAAGGTGCGCACCAGAAACAGACCCGCGACAGCCGCCACCAGCAACGCCAGGATCGGCAGTCGGGTGGACAGCCAGATGCCCGCGCCCCACAGGGCGAACAGCGGGACCAAAGTCACCACAATTTCTGTAATGCTACGCGACAGATTCGGGTCACGGTACTTGGCCAATACGCGAATCCACTCGCGCTCGCTGCGGATCTCGGCCTCGGTGTGCTGTTCGGTCATGGTCCGGCTCGTTGTTTTTCATTATCGGGCTTATCCGAAAAGAACGAACAGGCCATGCGCCGATTTACACAAAACAAAGTTAGCAAGAAAGCCGAATTGCAGATTTTTTCTGGCCGTCCGTATGCCGGCTTCTCCGAAAAATCATGGAAAAAGCGCTCTAACCGGCGGATTCACGCGCTAACATCGCCGATCTGCCATGTTTTCGGGCAATCGGTGACACTGGATTTCATGTCGCGGGGATCAGTTTGCCGCACCCTTCCAAGCGCGAGGAGGCCCATTTAGCACGCCGTGGGCCGCGGGCAAGGCACTCAACCCCGGCGGATTCTCTGGCGGATGGGCGTTGAAGGCGGTGGAAAACCTTTCTGGCTTGGACATCTTTGCAAAGGTTAAATCTGCGCAGGCCTGTGCACGGACGGGGCGCGGTGCGGTCAAGGCGCCTCGCGAAGCCGCAGCACCGCTGACAAAACCCGCCCACGGATGGAAACCAAGGATTACACATCCCCCGCCCCGCCGCCCCAGAACATCCCATACCGGCCACCGATCCACCCGATCTGACCAATCAGGCAGCACTGCGCCGAAAAATGCGCCTGTTTCCCCCCGCAATTTCCGATCCACCGTTGCCCGATCCCCCGAACCGCCCCTAGCCTGAAGTCAGGCGACGCGGGTCAACCCGCGCGCGGGGCTGCATCGTGGCAGCCTTGTCTGACAGCTTTCCGGCGGCTCGCGGCAACGGCGCTGCACCTTTCGACCGGCTCCCCGACTGGCCGCAAACCGGCCCCGAAACCGCCTTGGTGGTCAGACCCGACTTATCCAACAGACAAAGGTATTTCCGTCCATGATGACCAAAGACGACGTTGCGATGATGATCCTCGAGGCCAAGAAAACTGCTGGCCTGACATGGGAAGAGATCGCGGAAAAGATCGACATGTCGCCGGTGTTCACCCACTCGGCCTGCGTTGGCATGAACGCGTTTCCCCCCGCCAAGGCCGAGGAACTGGTCAAAGTGCTGGCCCTACCCCAAGAGGCCGCGCTGGTCCTGTCCGAAAGCCCGACCAAGAATTTTGCGCAGACCGTCCCCACGGACCCCTGCATCTATCGTTTCTATGAAATCGTGGGCGTTTACGGCCCGACCCTCAAGGCCCTGATCCACGAAAAGTTCGGCGACGGAATTATGTCGGCGATCGACTTTGACATGTCCGTCACCCGAGTCCCCCACCCCAAAGGTGACCGCGTCAAAGTCGAAATGAGCGGGAAATACCTGCAGTACAACGCTTGGTAATTCACGCGCGGAGAGTGTCCGACGGGCGCTCTCCGAACATCTTGCGGTAGGCGACCGAGAAGCGCCCGAAATGGGTGAAGCCGTGGTTCAGCGCGGTCTGGGTCACGTTCACCGCATCCACCCGCGCGCCCCGCAGCACGCGGTAGACATCGCTTAGTCGACGGGCCGTCAGCATGTCGTCCAGTCGGAACCCAGTGACCGACAGGCACGCCCCCCGCAGATCCGCGCGCGTGCATCCCAAATGGCGGGACAGCCCCGAGACCGTCAGTTCCTCGGGGGGCAATTCCTCGCAGGCGTTCAGAATACGGCGGAACAGCTGCGCCTCGCGCCGGTTGTGGCGCAGACCGTCCTGTGCGGGATGGCCGAACAGCAGCGACAGGCGGTCCATCACCAGATCAGGCACCAAGGTCATCAGCCCCTGCGCCTCGGCCCCGCTGCCGGCGACCTCGATCAGGGTGCGCATCCACGCGCCCACGGGGCGGGCGACCTCGGGGGCCAGAACGCGGCCCTGCAACATGTCATCGGGCAGCACGTCCTGCGCGATCGACGCGATGACCCAGTCGCTTTCCCCTTCGACGTAGCTGATGTGCTCGTACCCGCCCGGCAGCAGCATCGCCTCGCCGCGCAGAGTCTCGTCCTTGGACAGATCGTGCATGATTCCCGACCCCATCAGGAAACCCACCGCCACCGTGCCCGTGTGCACGGCGCTGTGCTGTTCCAGCCCTTGGTTCAGGCGTTCCCGCGTCAGCGTCACCGCCCCGAAATCCAAGGATTTTATCGTGCCCTCGAACGCCCCTGCCGTCATCTGACGGTACTTTTGATCAAATTTTGGCAGCGCCTTTTCCTGATCCAGAAAGCTGGAGAAACGGCATTGGGAAACGCAAGGCTGCGTTGCAGCACGGGGCAACACCTGGTCGGAAACCATCAAAATATCCTGAAAACAAGGGGGCATTCGGTGAATCTTATCCTATTGCTGCGCCTCAACCCCCGGCTTTGTCAAAGCGTTACAAAACCTTTGCGGGCCAGTTTTCTTTGACTGCACATTTTTTGCGCAAATTTTTCGATCAACTCTGGATAGTCCGACGCCGCGCCGCGGCGCTAGCCTGACGGGGACAAAACCGACAGGAGAGACAAAATGAAACACAGCACCGCCATGGCTTTGGCCCTGATGGCACTGGCTGCCCCGACCTATGCGGCAGATGCGATCGAACCCGAAACCCTGACCGTGAAAGAGACCATCGACCCCGGCCACAATGTCTTTGTGATGGATCAGGCGTGGGCGGGTCCCAGCTCTGTTCTGGTGCTTGGCGCGGATGATTTCGCGATGAAGGGCAACGTGGGCCCCGGCACCGTGGGCCAGATGGCACTGAACAAGGCGGGCGACACGCTCTATACCTCGTCGGTCTATTTGGAGCGCTACACCTATGGCCCAGTGACCGCCGTGGTGCAGGAATGGGAGGTGTCCACCCTGAAGCTGAAGCAAGAGATCGAGATCAGCAACAAAATGGCTCAGGTCGAGAGCCAGCCGGGCCTGCTGGCGCTGGTCGGGGACGAAGGGTACCTGTTGGCCCAGAACGCCACCCCTGCGACCTCGATCTCGGTGGTGGATATCGCCAAGGGCGCGCAGATCGCCGAGGTTCCGATCCCCGGTTGCTGGACCGCCACCCCCGCCACCAGCGGCATGAAGTTCACCAGCGTTTGCGGCGACGGCACCCTGAAGACCTACACCTTTGCGGCGGATGGCTCGTTCTCGGAACCGGCCAGCTCGGAAACCATTTTCGACGTGGACGCGGATGCGCTGTTCTCGAACCCCGCGCGGATGGGCGACAAGCTCGTCTATGTGTCGTTCAACGGCAATCTCTACGTGGTGGATGACAGCGGCGCGGCCCCTGTCCTGACCGAGAC
This sequence comes from Donghicola mangrovi, assembly GCF_013377535.1. Lineage (GTDB taxonomy): Bacteria > Pseudomonadota > Alphaproteobacteria > Rhodobacterales > Rhodobacteraceae > Donghicola > Donghicola mangrovi. The sequence continues at coordinate 215,830 of NZ_JABCJE010000004.1, forward strand.
CTTCTCGATCACCGATGGCACCCTTGGCGGTTGGGCCCCCAGCGGGTCCGAAGTGATCGCTTATCACGCGCCCTCTGACACGATGTTCGTCCTGATGCATTCGGCCAAATACAACGGCAGCCACAAGAACCCCGCCGAGGAAATCTGGGCCGTCAATATGACCTCGAAAAAGGTCGTCGGCCGCGGCAAAGCCCACCACGAGAACGGCATCGCCGTGACCCAGACCGAAGAGCCGATGCTGTTTGCCACCGGCGAAGAAGGTGCCCTGAACAAGTACGAGATCACCTTGGGCGACGAAGTCTCGATCAAGATGGGCGAAGAGTTCGAAGGCCTTGCCAAGTGGCCCACCATCATCGCGCTGGACCAATAAGCATGGCAGATCTGGGTTCATATACCTCGGCGGCGGCGGTCTGTTTTCTGACCGCTGTGCTGGCGCGGGCGGCCCTGCATAAATGGCAGAACTACCCTGAAACGGTTGGCTTTGCCCAAGGCTACAGGCTGGTCCCCGACACCATGACACCCGCCATTGTCCGGTCACTCGCCGTCATAGAGCCGCTGGTCGTTCTGGGGCTGCTCCTGCCCCAAACGCGGGAGGGCGCGGCCATTGTCGCTGCGGGGCTGTTCGCAGGGTACGGCGCCTTGATGGCGCTGGCCCTGCGGGCTGGCCGTGACCGGATCGACTGCGGCTGCGGTGGTGCGCCCCAGATCGTGTCGGGGCTGACCCTGGGCCGGAACGCTGTGCTGGTGCTGATCGCCCTGTCCGTTGCGCAGCTGCCCTCGGGCACGGTGGGACCGGCGGGCGCGGCGGTGGCGATTGCCACAGGGCTGACCTTTTTCGCGATCTACTCGGTCGTGGAGAAGCTGGCCTCGCACTTGCCCAACATCCGCCAGACCCCGTGACCTGACGCAAGACACAAGGATAACTACATGGAACTTCTTATCTTTTCGAATATCGCCCTGTGGATTGCGGTTCTGGTGCAGATCGCGGTGATCTTCGCCCTCGCCCGTCAGATCGGCATTTTGTACGAGCGTGTGTCCCCCGTGGGCGCGATGATCAGCGACTCCGGCCCCGACATCGGCGCACGGGTGCCCGCCCTGACCCTGCCCAACCTGAACGGCGCTGAACTGCCCCTTGGCGGTCCCGAAGGGCGTGCGCAACTGGTGTTCTTCCTGTCCACCACCTGCCCGATCTGCAAGGCCCTACTACCCGCCCTGCGCTCCATCCGCGATGACGAAGGTCGCTGGCTGGATGTCGTTCTGGCCTCGGATGGCCGCGAAGCCATCCACCGCCGCCTGATCGAATCCGAGAACCTGCAGAGCTTTCCCTATGTGCTCAGCTCGGAACTGGGTCTGACCTTCAAGGTCGCCAAGCTGCCCTTTGCCGTCTTGATCGGCGCGGATGGCACCGTGCGGGCCAAGGGGCTCGTGAACAGCCGCGAGCAGCTCGAAAGCCTCTTTACCGCCTCGGAAACCGGCATCGCCTCGGTTCAGGCCGCCGCTGCCCTGCCGGCCTGATCCCATCCCGAATTTTCTGACAAAGGAAACCAACATGAACAGTCTGTTTGACCGTCTCTTCTCCAAGCTCGACAAAGTGGTCGAGACCCGCACCCGCGCAAGCGCCCGCGAATTCGGCCGCCGCAGCTTTCTGGCCCGCGCTGGCGTGACCATGCTGGGGGCCGCAGTGGCCACCCCGATCCTGCCCTTTGACCGCCGCGCCTCGGCCGCCGGAGCCCTGCCCGAGGATGAATGCGGCTACTGGCGCCACTGCGCGCTGGACGGCAACCTGTGCTCGACCTCTGGCGGCACGCTGACGTCCTGTCCCCCCGGCTCCACCGTGTCGGCCGTGTCTTGGGTCGGCACCTGCCAGAACCCCGATGACGGCAAGGACTATCTGGTCAGCTACAACGACTGCTGCGGCAAGCCTCAGGTCAACTCGGCCACCTTCTGCTACACCTCCGAAGGCGAGCGTCCCGGCTATCGCATGGGTCTCTACAACGACATCAACTGGTGCATGGCCAACACCGACAAGGGCTATCACTGCACCGTGTCGGTTGTGGTGGGCCTTGCGGAGTAACCCCATGACCCTGAACGATCTTGCAGCCCGTATCGCGGGCTGCCTGATCCTTGGCGCCAGCCTGCCCGCAAGCGCCCAAGAGATCGACGGAACCACCCTGTTCAACGATAACTGCGCGGTCTGCCACGCCGAAGGGGGCCTTGGGAACCCCGGCTTTGCCCCGCCCCTGAACCGTCCTGCCTTCTGGCAAGGGATGGACGCGCCCACCGACTATATCGCCGCCGTGGTGATCGGAGGCCTGCACGGCACCATGACCGTGGGCGGCCAGATGTATGTGGGCCTGCGGATGCCGCCCCTGCCCCAGATCGAGGACGCCGAGATCGCCGCCATCGCCACCTATGTGGCCGGTGATCTGGGCCAGACCGATGCCACCGCCAGCGCCGAAACCGTCGCCGCCGTCCGCGTCGCCCTGCCCGATAACGCTGCCCTGATGGCCAAGCGCCCCGCCGAATAGAATGAAAGGAGCCGCCCCCATGAACCGTCTCTTTGCCCTCGGGCTGATGGCCCTGACTGCCGTGCCGATGGCCGCTCGGGCCGAACTGACCGCCCGCAGCAACTATGTCCTGCGCTGCACCGGCTGCCACGGGATCGAAGGCATGGGCACCGCAGAGGGCGGCGTCCCCCCTTTTCCCGGATCGGTCGGGCATATTGCCAGCATTGATGCGGGGCGGGACTATATGATGCACGTGCCGGGGGTGATCGCCTCGTCGCTATCGGACGCCGAGATTGCCGCCGTGATGAACTATGTCATGGCGACCTTCGACACGACCGATGCGCCGGAATTCACCCCCCAAGAAGTCACCCGACGCCGCGCCCTGCCGATGACCGATATCGTCGTCGCCCGCCGCGCGGTGGTCCAAGAGCTAGAGACCAAAGGGATCAGCATCGCCGATTACCCTTGGCCATAAACCACTCACATCAGAACGCATTAGGGCCGCCGGATCACTCTGGCGGCCCTTTTTGTTGCTTTGCGCGGCTCAGAGCCCGCCGAAATGGAAGGCTTTGGTCTCAAGGTATTCCTCGATCCCCTCCTGCGCGCCCTCGCGGCCCAGGCCCGAGGATTTGACGCCCCCGAACGGCGCCTCTGCGTGGCTGACCGCGCCGGTGTTCAGGCCCACGAGCCCTGCCTGCAACGCCTCGCCCACACGGAAGGCCCGCGCCAAGTCCGTGGTATAGAAATACGCGGCCAGGCCGAACGGTGTGCCGTTGGCGATGGCCAGCGCCTCTTCCTCGGTCTCGAATTTGAAGATCGGCGCGACGGGGCCAAAGGTTTCTTCGGACGCCAAGCGCATTTCGGTGGTCGCGCCGACCAGCACCACGGGATCCGCGAACCCTGCGGCCAAGTCGCGTTCTGCGGTGGCTTTGGTCGCGCCTTTCGACATGGCGTCGGCCACGTGCGCGTTGATCTTGTCGATGGCGGCGGCGTTGATCATCGGGCCGATCATCGCGCCCTCTTCGGTGCCAGCGGCGACCTTCAAGGCGTCCACCTTGGCCGCCAAAGCCGCCACGAACGCGTCGTGAATGCCCGACTGCACCAGAATGCGGTTGGCGCAGACGCAGGTCTGCCCCCCATTGCGGAACTTCGAGGCCATCGCCCCTTCGACCGCTGCGTCCAGATTTGCGTCATCGAACACGATGAACGGCGCGTTGCCGCCCAATTCCAGCGACATCTTCTTGAGCGTCGGCGCACACTGTTCCGCCAGCAAAGCCCCCACGCGGGTCGATCCGGTAAAGGACAGTTTGCGCACCACGGGGCTGGCGGTCAGGGTCGCGCCGATGACCTCGGGGCGGCCAGTCAGGATGTTCAGGACGCCCTTGGGGATGCCCGCCCGCTCGGCCAAGACGCCCAAGGCCAAGGCCGAATAGGGGGTGAAGTCCGACGGCTTGATCACCATGGTGCAGCCAGCGGCCAAACCCGGCGCGACCTTGCGGGTGATCATCGCGTTGGGGAAGTTCCAAGGCGTGATGATCGCGCAGACGCCCACGGGCTCTTTCATCGCGAATATCTTCTTGCCCGGAACCGGCGACGGGATGATGTGCCCGTTGATGCGGCGCCCCTCTTCGGCGAACCAGCGGACAAAGGACGCACCGTACAGGATTTCTCCCTTAGCCTCGGCCAGCGGCTTGCCCTGTTCGCAGGTCAGGATCATGGCCAGATCGTCTGCGTGGTCCAGCATCAGATCGTACCACGCCATCAAGAGGTCAGCGCGCTCCAGATGGGTCTTGGCCTTCCACGCGATCATCGCCTCTTCGGCGGCGGCGATGGCCGCGGCGGTTTCGTCCGCCGTGCAGTCGGGCATGTGGCCCATGGGCGCGGCGGTGGCAGGGTTGATCACCGCCATATCATCGCGGGCAATCCATTCGCCGTTGATCAACGCGGCCTGACGGAAAAGATCGGGATCGTTCAACTGCATGGCTCAAGCCTCCAGTGCGGACAGGATCGCCGCGGTGATTTCAGATGTGGAATTCAGGCCCGGACGGATGCCGATGCCCTGCCCCGTGGCGGTTTCGATGGCCTTCAGAACAGCGGCCGAGGCTTCGGTCTGCCCCAGATGCTCCAGCATCATCGCCCCCGACCAGATCGCCGCGATGGGGTTCGCGATGTCCTGCCCCGCAATATCGGGGGCCGATCCGTGAACGGGTTCAAACATCGACGGCAACGCGCGATCCGGGCTGATATTGGCCGAGGCCGCAAAGCCCAAGCCCCCCTGAATAGCCGCCCCAAGATCGGTCAGGATATCGCCAAAGAGGTTCGACGCCACGATCACGTCCAAGTCCTGCGGGGCCATCACCATCTTGGCCGCCATCGCGTCGATATGCATGTGGCTGACGGTAACCTCTGGGTAGTCGGCGGCAACCTCGCGCGTCACCTCGTCCCAGAACACCATCGAGAATTTCTGCGCGTTGGATTTTGTCACCGACGTCAGATGCTTGCGGCGCATCATAGCCTGCTCAAAGCCGAACCTGATGATCCGCTCGACACCTTCGCGGGTGAAAATGGCGGTCTCGACGGCGACCTCGTTGCCTTGGCCCTGATGGACGCGGCCACCGGCGCCGGAATATTCGCCCTCGGTGTTCTCACGGATACACAGGATGTCGAACCCTTCGGCCTTCAGCGGGCCTTCGACACCGGCCAGCAGGCGGTGGGGGCGGATGTTGGCATATTGCTTGAACGCCTTGCGGATCGGCAGCAGAAGCCCGTGCAAGGACACCGCATCAGGCACCGTCGCGGGCCAGCCAACGGCCCCCAGATAGATCGCGTCAAAGCCCTTCAGGGTTTCGATCCCGTCCTCGGGCATCATCGCGCCGTGCTCCAGATAGTATTCGCAGGACCAAGGAAAGGTGGTCGGCTCCAGCGTGAAACCGAACTTGGCGCCGGCAGCGTCCAGCACCTGCATGGTGGCGTCGGTCACGTCCACGCCGATGCCGTCACCGGGGATCAGGGCGATCTTGTAGGGGGTCATTCATTGTCTCCTTTGGCTGATCAGAGGTCGATCAGCACCGATTTCGTGCGGCGGTTCGCGTGATAGGCCTCGCGGCCCAGGTCCTTGCCAAGGCCAGAGGCTTTCCACCCGCCAGTGGGCAGAATGTGGTCGCGGCTGCGGCCATAGCGGTTGATCCAGACGGTGCCCGCTTCGAGTTTGCGCGACAGGCGCAGGGCGCGGGACAGATCGCGGGTGAAAAGCCCCGCACACAGGCCATAGGTCGGGTGGGCGGCCAGTTGCATCGCCTCTTCCTCGGTCTCGAAGGTCTGGAAAGTGGCGACGGGGCCAAAGATTTCCTCGGTCACGGCGGGGTTTGCAGCGTCCACGCCCGCGATCAGGGTCGGCTGATAGAAGCTGCCCGGATGGTCGAACTGCGCCCCACCACACAGGATTTCCCCGCCCTGTTTCGCGCCCGCCTGAACGATACTGTCGATCCGCTGCAGCTGGCGGTCCGAGATGATCGGGCAGAAGCCCGGATCGGCGGCAAAGGTATCAGCGGGGCGATAGGCGCGGAAACGTTCGGCCAGCCGCGCGGCCAGTTCATCGGCAATCTCTCTGGCCACAATGATGCGCGATCCGGCCACGCAGAACTGGCCGGCGTTGGGAGTGATCCCACGGTCCAGACAGTCCACCGCCAGATCCAGATCAGCGTCGGCAAAAACCACCATCGGGCTCTTGCCCCCCAACTCAAGCGTCATGGGTTTGATGCCGGTGCGGGCGATATTCTCCATGATTGCGGCGCCTGCGCGGGTCGATCCGGTAAAGGACACTTTGTCGATGTTCCCGTGCCCTGTGATCGCATTCCCCGTGGTCGGACCGTCGCCAATCACCACGTTGATCAGCCCTGCCGGAATGCCCGCCCTAACGGCCAGTTCAGCCATGTAGAGCGTGGAATAGGGCGTCATCTCGGACGGTTTCAGCACCACCGCATTCCCTGCGGCCAAGGCTGGCCCCAGCTTCCACCCCGCCATCGAGATCGGGAAGTTCCAAGGCGTGATCGCCCCGATCACCCCATAGGGCGCATCGTCGATATAGCCGAAACTGCTGTCATTGGTGGGGGCCAGCGAGCCACCCTCTTTGTCCGCGAATTCGGCGAAGAACCGGATTTGCTCGGCCGTCACGGTCACATCGCCGGTCAGTGCATGGGCATAGGGGCGCGAGGAACAGATCGCCTCCAGCCCCGCCAGAGTGCTCGCCTCGGCCTCAATCAGATCGGCCCAGCGATGCAAGGCTTTCAGCCGGTCACGGGGCGCACATCCGGCCCAGCCAGAAGACGCCAATGCATCTCGCGCCGCCTGAACCGCCCGATCCACGATGTCCGCGTCCGCCACCGGAACCGCCCCCACCGCCATTCCGGTCGAGGGCGAGGTCACCGCAATGCCCTCGGCACCAGGCACATAGGCGCCCCCGATATAGTGGGCACAAGGCAAGGTCGGGGTCGCAGGATCAAAGGCAATTGTCATCGCAAAGTCTTTCGCCGGTTGTCATGATGAAAATCAGGCACCGGCGGCGGGCAATGCTGCCGAATGCGCGGGCAGCACGGCATAATCCTCTGCGGCGCAGGGGGCGCTACGCAGAAGATTGTGCTGCCAGTGGGCTTAGTCCTTGATCAGGGCGTCGATCGGCACCGGACGCACAGGGGCCTGAGCCCGCAGGCGGCCCACATCCCTAGGGTGCAGCCCCGATTGCGCCGCAATAACCTCGGCACCTGCCAGCTGGCAGTAGCGCCCCTGACAGCGGCCCATACCCACACGGCCCAAGGACTTGGTACGGTTCGCCTCGGGGCCAGACCAGTCGGTTGTCTGGCGCAGATCACCAGCGGTGATCCCTTCGCATCGGCACAGGACCGTGTGATCGGGTGTCTGCGCGGCCAGCTTTGCGGGCCAAGGAAAGGCGCTCTGCATTCCCCGCGCAAACCGCTTCATTCGACGCATTTGCCGCAAATCGGCAGAGGGATCGGGGGCCGTCAGCCCAAGGTCGTGTAAACACGCGATCCCAGCCAAACGTCCTGCGATTTCAGCACCATCCGCCCCGAGCAGACGCGCACCGTCGCCCGCCAGATAGAGCCCTTTGCCCCCGCGCCCCAACTCATCCACCTGCGGCAGCCATTGGGCAAAGTCGTCGTCCCACCGGAACTGAGCCCCCGCCAGATCGGCCAGATGGGTCTCTGCCCGAAGATGCCACCCCATCCCGACCGCGTCGCATTTGGTCCTGTACGTTCGGCCAGAGGCATCGCGCCAGTGCACCGCAGTAGGGCCATCAACATCGGTGTCGATCCGCAACCCTGTCACACCCGAATGGTAAACCCTTCGCAAACCGGCCCGCATGGACAATCCGCGCAAGGTAACCAAGGGCCGCGCGGCCAGCATCCGCATCCCGCCGTTGACCTGACTGCGCATCGACGCCGTATCCAGCACCGCCCGCACATCCGCCCCAGCCTTCAGAAGTTGCGAGGCCAGCAACGTCAGCAAAGGCCCCGACCCCAGCAGCACAATCTGCTGCCCCAGCGCGACCCCTTGCGCCTTCAATGCAATCTGCATCGCGCCAAGGGTATAAACCCCGCCACTCTGCCAGCCGTCGATTGGCAGCACGCGATCCATCGCCCCCGTCGCAAGGATCAAGCGATCATATCGCTGGTCCGACAGCCCGTCCGGCCCAACCAATTGCGCCACACCATCCCGAAGCGCCATAACCGAGGTCTTGGGCCGATATTCCACCTGCCCCGCCGCGACCATCCGGTCGAAGGTTTCATGTAAATGGACAGCCTTCCGCGCCTCGGCTCCATAGAGCTTTGATGGCGGGCGGACGAAACCGGTTGGAGGACGACGATAGATTTGACCACCGGCGCTTGCGCCTTCGTCCACGATGACCGCCCTAAGCTCAGCCTTAACCAAGGTTTCAGCAGCCCGTATCCCCGCCGGCCCCGCACCCACAATCAGCACCGTCATGGCTGCCCCCAAGGCTCGGGGGCAGAGGTGAGCAACCGCATCCCCTCTGCCAACTCGGTAGAACAGGCGCGCAGGCGAGGGCCGTTTTCCTGCCAGACCCAGCAGTCCTGGCAGGCCCCCATCAGACAGAACCCTGCCCGCCCCTCGGGGCCGAATTCTGCGCGGCACAGGTGGGGGCGGACCAACAAGATCGCGGTCAGCACCGTGTCACCGGACAGGGCGCTGGCGGGCTCCCCGTCCAGATGAAAGGCGATGGGCGTGCGGCCCATTTCTGCCAACCGATTCACGCGGCCGCCAGTCATTCTGCGGCTCTTGCATAGGCGGCGGGACGGGGCAATTCGGGGAAGCGGGCGCAGACCTCTTCGAAGGCCTCCGCCACTCCAGAGGCCCCAGAACGGCCATTCATCTGGCGAAACACCTCGGTTTTCGCAAAGAACCGCCAGTGGATCGGCAAATCCGCCAGAATGTCCGTCAACAGATCATAGGCCTCATCGGTCCACTGGGCCTCGTAACCGGACCGCTCCGGCCCGAAGTGGAAATGCCCGGTATAGCGGGGCATAGACGCCCGCAATGCCTCAGTCGCCACAACATCCACTTCGCCTTCCACCAGCACAACGCCGTACTCCTCCCGCGCGGCGGCTTCGGAGACATAGCCCCCCGCCACATCCCGCGCGACCCGTTCGGAAGGTCGATCCAAGGGGCATCCCCGTCCCGCGCCCCCTGCCGAGCGCACGGTCAGCACATCGCCCGGCTCCAGAATGGCGGTGTCCACGGCGCCCAAACGACGCTCGGCCTCGGTGCCTGCGTTCACCACCATGTCGGACAGGCCTGCGGCCTTGCCACCCATCACCCCCCAAGGGCGAAAGAATGACCGGTCGCGGTTCCGCGCCGTGATCCGCGTGTCGGGGGCAAAGACGCGGAAGGCCATCTCGGTCGCCAATCCACCGCGCCAATAGCCCGCCCCGCCGCTGTCCTGCGCCAAGCCATAGCGGACGAATTCCACAGGAACTTCGGTCTCGGTGATCTCGATGGGGGTGTTTTTCAGATAGGCCGCGTCGGCGCCCGAGCCATTGGTCCCGTCGCGGTGGGGCATCCCGCCGCCGCCGCCGACCACGGGGTTCACGGCGGCGATCACGGTTTTCTGGGTGCGCTCATCGCGGGTCATGACGTTGACGATGCAATTGTTGCCCGCAGGCGCGGCGGGCATCCGGTCGGGGATCGCTTGGGAAAACGCGCCGAAAATCACCGACCGCAGGCGGGCGCAGGTCAAGGACCGCATCCCCACGGCTGCAGGGGCGACGGGATTCAACACAGTCCCTTCGGGCGCGATGCAGGTGAAGGGGCGCGTCAGCCCCGTGTTCAGCAAAATCCGCGGGTTCAGGGTGTAGAGCACGTAATACACCCCCACCAGCAGCATGGTGTGGCGCGGATCGCCGCCACTTGGCACGTTCAAGGACGAGGCCAGTTGTGGATCGGAGCCGGTAAAGTCCAGAACCGCACTGTCCTCCCTGATCTTCAGGGTCAGTTTCAGGCGGCACGGGTTGGCCTGATCGCTGTCCTCATCGGCATAGTCGGCGAACACGTAGTCGCCGTCGGGAATCTGGTCCAAAACGGCGCGGGCCTGCGCCTCGGCCTGATCCATCAGGGCGGCGACTCCGTTCACGAACCCCGCCTTGCCAAAGCGCTGGATCATCGCCTGCACCTTGCGTTCGCCGGTGTTCAGGGCCCCGACGAGGGCCTTGATATCCCCGATATTCAGGGCAGGCTTGCGGACGTTCGTCTCCATGATCCGCAGGATTTGCTCGTCAAAAACGCCCTCGCGGACCAGCTTCATCGGGGGAAAGCGGATGCCCTCCTGGTGGATTTCCGTCAGCGAACGGGACAAGGACGCCGGCACCGCGCCACCCATGTCCGTGTTGTGGATATGCCCGCCGGTCCACGCGACGATCTCGCCCTCGGCGAACACGGGCTTCCATAGATGGGTGTCTGGCGCATGGGTCGCGACGTGGCCGGAATAAGGATCGTTGGTAAACGCCACATCGCCGGGGCGGTAATCATCCACCATCGCGATCGCGCGGCCATAGGTCAGGCCGGGGTACCACGTGGCCCCCAGCTCCATCGGGACGGCAAAGGTATCGCCCGCGCGGTCCATAAGCATGACGGTAAAGTCCTGCGTTTCCTTGACGAACGCGGAATGAGCGGTGCGGTGCAGGGTGTGGGCCATGTTCTCGGCCGCCGCGCGGGCATGGTTGGCCAGCACCGAAAGGGTCATTTTGTCGAACATCGGCTCACTCCGCATAGGTCAGGTGAATATTCAGGTGGGCGTCCACTTGGGCCGTGGCGCCGCCAGGGATGGCAAAGGTCGTGTCCTCTTGGGCGACGATGGCGGGGCCTGCGAATGTGGCCCCTGCGCCGAGGGCAGCGCGGTCGAACAGGGGCACCCTCTGCCAGCCGTTCAGGTAAACGGGGACAAGGCGGGTGGGCTCGGCGCTGGCGTTGCCCGCCGCCTGAACGGGGAAGTCTGGCTTTGGCCCCGTGCCGATGGCCGAGAGGCGCAGGTTCACCACTTCGATCCGGCCAGCGGGGTCGTCAAAGTCGTAAATCCGGCGGTGGGTTTCGTGGAAGGCCTGCGCGATCTGAGTGGGGTCGGCCAGCCAATCGGTGTCGATGGCCACCTCGATTTCATAACTTTGACCCGCATAGCGCATATCGGCCGAGAGGCGCAGATCACCTGCCCCGTCGTGCCCTTGGGCCTGCAGCCATGATTGCCCTTCACTCGCCAGCGCCTGATAGACGTCTTGCAGGGGGGCCCCTGCCAAAGCATCCAGATCGGCAAAGATCGTGCGAATAAAGTCCCCTCGCAGGTCGGCCACAAGGCCGCCGAGTGCCGACACAACCCCCGGCCTACGCGGCGCGATCACGCTGCGCATCCCCAGTTCGCGTGCCAGAAACGCCCCCAGCATCGGGCCGCCCCCACCGAACGGCATCAGGGCAAAATCCCGCAGGTCCACGCCCGCGCGGGATGACAGTTTCTCGACCTCGACGAACATCTCGGAAATGGCGATGTCGAGGATGGCTTGAGCGGTTTCTTCCAGCCCGCGTCCCAGTTTCGTTGCCAGCTTGCCAACCACTTGGCGCGCCAGCTCCACATCCATCTGAAGCTGTCCGTAAGCCATCTGGGAATGTCCCAGCCAACCACAAACCGCCATCGCGTCGGTCACCGTGGCACGGTCGCCGCCGCGCCCATAGCACGCCGGACCGGGCGAAGACCCCGCCGATTCAGGCCCAACGCGCAGCACGCCGTGGTCGTCCACCGACGCGATAGATCCGCCGCCGATCCCGATCGAACTGACCGACACGGACGGGATGTGCAGCGGGAATTCCCCGATCAATTCGTCAGTGCCGAACCGGACCTCTCCGTCGATGATCAGCGCGAAATCCGCAGATGTGCCGCCGATATCCAGCGTCAACACACGGTCTGCGCCCGCTTGCCGCGCCAGCCAAGACGCCCCGATCACGCCCGACGCCGTGCCGGACAGCAGCATCGACACGCAGTCACGCCGCCCTTCGCCAGCGGTCATGAGACCGCCGTTCGACTTGGTCAACATTGGCCGCGCGGGAACGCCCTGCCCCGCCAAACGGTCTTGCAGCGCGGTCAGATAGCCCGACACGCGCGGGTGCACATAGCCGTTCAGGATCGCGGTCGAGGTACGCTCGTATTCGCGGATCACCGGCCAGACCTCGGACGAGGTAAAGACGAAGAGATCGGGGGCCATTTCCTCGATCAACGTTTTGGCCTGCGCCTCTTGGGCGGGATCGGACCAGCTGTGCAGGAAGGCGATGATGATCCCTTCGGCACCGGCTTTTTGGGCGGCCGCCACGGCATCCGCCAAGGCCGCGCGGTCCAAAGGCACCGTTTCCTGACCGCCCGCCCGCATCCGCACAGGCACGCCGAAGATGCGTTCGCGGGGGATCAAGGGATCGGGCCGGTGGCAAAACAGCGAATACATGTCGGGCATCCGCAGGCGGGCCAGTTCGATGACGTCCTCGAAGCCCGCGTTGGTGATCAGCGCCAGATCGGCCCCTTTGCGCTGGATGATCGTGTTGATCCCGACGGTCGTGCCGTGAACAAAGCGGCTGACGGTTTCGGGCTCCAGCCCCTCTCGTTCCGCCAGCAGCCGCAGGCCGATCAGCAGTTCGGCCCCCGGATCATCGGGCGTGGTCAGCACCTTGAGCGAAGCAATCCGCCCCGAGCGAGTTTCCAGTGCGCAGAAATCCATGAAAGTGCCGCCGATATCGACACCGATTTTCCAGTCCGCGTCGGCGGGGATCGGGGTGCTGCCGTCCATTTGATGTGCCTTTGGTTGGGTCATTCCGTTGGCCTTGATGCCACCAGAAAGTGGCCCGCCCGTCCAAGACGCATGGCGCGGCAGGCTATAAGGCGGGCTTATGGAATGGCGGCGCGGATCTGGTCTGTCATCAGGGATTCGGCGCGGGACAGGGCTTTGCCCGCCAATGTCAGTAGGGCCAGCGGCATGTCGGGCGCGCCTGACAAGGGCCGCGTTACGACCCCTGAGAACTGTCTCCAAGGCAGCAGATCGTCGACCACGGCCACGCCTAATCCGGCCTGCACGAACCCCACGGCAGAGATGGACACGTCAATCTCCAGCTGAGGGGCGAAGCGCAGGCCCTGCGCCCTGGCGGCTTGGTCCAGCTCGTCATGGGGGCGGGTCGCGGCGCGGTAGGAAATGATGTGCTCAGCCTCCAGATCGGCGAAGGTCAGCGCGGGGTTATCGGCCAAAGTATGCCCTTCGGGCAGCAGGCAACAGAACCCCACCTGCCGCAGGATTTCGACGCCGATATCAGGGGCGAGCCGGTCATCCAAAGCCAGCGCCAGCGCCGCATCCCCCGCCCTGAGCATCGAGATCAGGCTGGCAATCGGCGCCACATGAGAGCGCAGCAGAATATCGGGATGACGTGCCCGAAACGCTGCCATCGCTTGCGGCAACAGGGACATCGCGGGGGGCGCCGACGAAGCGATCCGCACCAGCCCCGCCCGCCCCAGCCGCAAATCCTGCGTTTTGCGACGCAGTCCTTCGAGGTTGGCGAACAGGCGCTCGGCCTCGGGGTACAGTTCCAATGCTTCGGGGGTTGGGCGCAACCGCCCCTTTTCGCGGTCAAACAGGGGAAAGCCCAGTTCATCCTCGCAATGCATCAGCACTTGGGACAACGCCGGTTGGGAAATATTGAGCAGCCGCGCCGCCCCTGTCACGGTGCCCGCCCGCATGACGGCGGTGAAAACCTCTAGCTGTCTGGCGCGCATCGCGGCCTCCTATAAGAGCGGCTTATGACCCACCCCGTTTCCCGTCTTTGACCCCTGCCCCGTGGTCGGGCTGAGATGGGCGAAACGCAAAAGGGGGCCGGAATGGATGTGATCGTGATCGGTGGCGGGCTGATGGGCAGCGCGGCGGCGTTCTTTCTGACGCGGCGCGGGGCACGAGTGCGCCTGATCGAACGCGGGTATGTCGGCGCGGGCGCAACGGTGGCGTCGTTCGGGAACATCCGCCGGTCGGGTCGGTATCTGCCGCAGATGCCCTTGGCCCATCGGTCGCTGGCCCTGTGGCATCAGGCCGAAGCCTTGCTGGGGCGCGACGTGGAATTCCGCGCCACTGGCCACCTGCGGCTGATCTTTGACGAGGCGAGTTTGGCCGACATGCGCCGGTTTGCTCAGGACGCCGTGCCGTGGGGCTTGGAACTGGAGGAACTGTCCGCTACCGAGTTGCACCGCCGCTATCCGATGCTGGGGCCAACGGCGATCGGGGCATCGTTTTCCCCCAATGACGGGTCCGCGAACCCTCGGCTGGCCGCACCAGCGTTCGCCAGTGCGGCGGCGCGGGATGGGGCCGGGATTATGGATCACACGACCATCACCAGCATTCAGAAGACCGAGGCCGGTTTCACGGTCCGGACCACCAAGGGCACCTACCACGCCGAAGCTGTCCTGAACTGCGCGGGCGCTTGGGGCCGGCAGATCGCGGCGGATTTCGGCGAAACCGTCCCCCTGACCATGCACGGCCCGCAGATGGGCGTGACCGAGCCCCTGCCCCACCGCATTCTGCCCGTGATCGGCGTGTGGGCGCAGCATCATGGGGCCTATTTCCGGCAGGTCGAGCGGGGGAATATCGTGTTCGGCGGCGGGGTGCCTCGGTCCGATGTGGGGCCGGACGGCTATGCCAAGGCGCATTTCGACGTGTTGCCAGAACAGCTGCGGCAGTTGGTGCAGATCTTCCCTGCCCTGCGCGATGTGGCCGTGATCCGCCAGTGGTCGGGCTGCGAAGGATATGTGGCCGATGGGCTGCCCGTGATGGGCGCTTCGGGCACCACGGACGGGCTGTACCACGCGTTTGGCTTTTGCGGGCATGGGTTCCAGCTGGGGCCCGGTGTGGGCGACGCGATGGCCGAACTGATCACCACCGGCGCGTGCGAAACGCCGCTGGAGCCGTTCAGCATATCGCGGTTCGCGGCATGACATCAGAACTCGGCCACCTTGCCCCATTGGGTGCCTTGGAAGCGGGACAGTTTGTACTGCGCGGTCTCGGTGATCGGGGTGCGGTCCAGCAGCATGTCGGCCACCAGATGCCCCACCCCCGGCCCGATGCCGAACCCATGCCCCGACAGACCCGCCGCCAAGGTCAGCCCGCCGATCCCGATATCGCTGTCGATTACCGGCACGCCATCGGGGGTGCTGTCGATGTAACCGGCCCACGTGGCCTGCACGGCGACCTTTTTCAACTCGGGCAGCAGATCGCGGGCACGTGTCAGGGTCAGATTGACCAACGACGCGGATGGCTTCGGGTCCAAGATGCGCATCCGCTCCATCGGGGTTTCGCGGTCCAGCGCCCATTTCTGGCGGGTCTCATGGCCCGCTTGCCACGCCTGCACCCCGCCCGGCCGCAGCGCGCGCCAGCGTTTCGCGAACATCGGCAAGAAGTGTTTGGCCCCAAGCAAGGCCCCCGGCGTCGGGTCCAGATTGGCGCGGCCCGAGATAGCCAGCGTATAGCCCCCATCCCCGCGGCGGGTCACCGAGACCTCATTCGTGTGCAGCGCATCGGGCAGCCCTTCGGCCCCCGGCTGAACGGACAGGATCGAACTGCGTACCGACGCCTGAGGGAAGAACAGCCCCGACTGGTGCAAAAAGCTGGCCGCCCAAGCGCCGCCCGCCATCACCACCTGCTGCGTCTTGATCACCCCGCGCTCGGTGATGACAGCGCTAACGTTTCCATTCTGCACATCAATCCCGCGAGCTGCACAATTTTGCAGCACAACGCCCTGATGCTGCATCACACCTTTGGCAATGATCGGAGCCGCGCGGGAGGGATCCGCGATGCCATCGGTGGGCGACCAGACGCCCCCCAGCCAGCGTTTTCCGGTGGCCGCGCCGCGCTCGGTCGCTTGGTCTGCGGTCAGCATTCGGGTGTCCACCCCCTGCCCCCGCGCGAACTGGCCCCAGCGGTCCCAGCCGTCAATCTCGGCCTGATTGTTCGACAGATAGAGCAACCCGCAGCGGCGAAAGCCCATGTCCTGACCGATGTCCGCAGTCATATCCTCCCACAGGGCCAAGCTGCGGGTGGACAGGGGCAATTCGCGGGCGTCCCTGTTTTGTTGGCGGCACCAGCCCCAGTTGCGGCTGGATTGCTCGGCCCCGATGCGGCCCTTTTCCAAGAGGACGACCTTCATCCCCCCGCGCGCCAGCCAGTAGGCCGCGCTGACGCCGACGATGCCCGCGCCGATGACGACCACGTCGGCGGCCTTTGGCATGGTGGTGTCGGTCTCGATGTGCATCAGGGGGGCGGTCATGGGCTGTCTCCGGTCTTTTGCCTGACCCTAGCCTGCGCGCCACAGCCGGTTCTGCCGGATTCCCCCCAAGGCGCGGCATTTCCTGTCGAATGTCATGGGCTTGCCCCCGCGTCACGACTGACCCAGAGTGAATCGCACGAATACCCCGAAGGACCCCTGTTATGAGTACCCAGCTTAAGCTCGACCGGATCGACGTGAAGATTCTTGCCGAGTTGCAGCGCAATGGCCGCATTACCAACGTCGAGCTGGCCGATCTGGTGAACCTGTCGCCCTCGCCCTGCCTGATGCGGGTCAAAAAGCTGCAGCAGGCCGGTTACATCACCGGCTACACCGCGCAGATCGACGTCGCGAAATTGGGGGATACGCTGACGGTGTTCACCGAGTTCACCCTCAAAAACCACCGCCAGATCGACTTTGCCCGCTTTCAGGAGGCCTTGGAAAAGGTCGATAGCTGCGTGGAATGCCATCTGGTGTCGGGGGGCTACGACTATCTGGCCAAGTTCGTGTGCGCGTCGATCACCGACTACCAGAACATCATCGAGGCGATGATCGACCGCGATGTGGGGATCGACAAGTACTTCAGCTTTGTGGTGATGAAGACGCCATTCGTCAAAAACCAGATCCCGCTGACGCGCCTGTTCGGGGATCGGGTGGGATAACGCCCCGACCTGCGGGGCGCCCCCTTTAGCGGTTGGCGAATTGGGCGACCAGATTGGGGTCTTGCTCCAGCCCCGCCAGCCAGCCGGTGTCCAACTGCGGGATCGAGGAGATGAGCAGCCGCGAATACGGGTGCTGCGCCTCGGCGGACATGCGTGCGGCGGGCAAGGCCTCGACCACCTCGCCCTTCAGCATCACCAACACGTCGTCACAGATCGCCTCAACGGTCGACAGATCGTGGCTGATGAACATGTAGCTGAGGCTAAGCTCGCGCTGGAGTTCCTTGAGCAGGTCCAGAATGGCCGCCGCAACCACGGTGTCGAGGGCCGAGGTGATCTCGTCACACAGGATCAATTCGGGCTCGGCCGCCAAAGCGCGGGCAAGGTTGATCCGCTGTTTCTGGCCGCCCGACAGTTCGCTTGGCAGGCGGTGGCGCAGGTTCGCAGGCAGGCGCACCATGTCGAGCAGCTCCTTGACCCGCGCCTCGCGTTTGGCGCCCTTGAGCCCGAGATAAAAGGTCAACGGGCGGCCAAGGATCTGTTCGATCGAATGGGCGGGATTCAGGGCAGTGTCGGCCAACTGGAACACGATCTGGGCACGGCGCAGCTGCTCTTTGCTGCGGTTTTTCAGGTCGCGGCGCATTTCCTGACCGTCCAGCAGGATGTCCCCCTGATGGGGCGGCAGAATACCGGCGATCGCGCGGGCCAAGGTGGACTTGCCGCTGCCGGATTCCCCGATGACCCCCAGATTGCGGCCCCGCTCCAGCCGGAAGCTGACGTCTTTGAGGATCGGGACTTCGGGCACCCCGTTCCGGATCGCGCCATAGCCAGCGTGCAGGTGCACCACCTCTAGGATCGGCTTGGGTTTGTCGACCTGCGGCACAGCGACAGACACGTGCGGCACGGGTTCAAACGCGGCCAAGAGCTGGCGGGTATAGGGGTGCGCGGGGTGATGCAGGATTTGCTGGGTCTTGCCGACCTCCTGGATTTCGCCGCCTTTGAGCACGATGATCCGGTCGGCGATCTGGGCCACAACGGCCAGATCGTGGCTGACGTATACGCCCGCCATGCCGCCCTTTTGCATCACGGATTTGAAGGCGCGCAGAACCTCGATCTGGGTGGTGACGTCCAGCGCGGTGGTTGGTTCGTCAAAGATCACCAGCTTGGGGTCTCCGATCAGCGCCATCGCCGCCGACAACCGCTGAAGCTGCCCGCCCGACACTTGGTGCGGATAGCGTTCGCCGATGTGGTCGGGGTCAGGCAGGGCCAAGGCACGGAACAGTTGCACCGCCTTGGCCTCGGCCTGATCGCGGGGCATCAGGTCGTGGATGGCGGTGATCTCGATCACTTGGTCCATGATCCGCTTCGAGGGGTTAAAGGCCGCCGCCGCCGATTGGGGCACATAGGCGACCTCGGTTCCGCGCAGGGCCGCGCGTTTGCGTTCGGGCAGCGCGGTGACATCGGTCCCGTCCAAGGTGATCTGCCCGCCACTGATCGAACAGCCCGTCCGGCAATATCCCATCAATGACAGAGCAATGGTCGTCTTGCCACTGCCGGACTCGCCGATCAGGGCGACAATCTCGCCGGGGAAGATGTCAAAGGTGACGCCTCGGATGATCTCGACCTTGCGGCCTGCGTCTGTGACCGCGCCGATGCGCAGGTCGTTCACGGTGACAAGAGGCTGGGTCATCATTCGCTCCGATCCCGGATTTTGGTGGGCAGGTTGTCGATGAACATGTTCACCGAGATGGTCAGGGTCGCGATCGCAATCGACGGGAACACCACGGCAGGCGCGCCAAGGGACAGGCCCTCGATATTCTCGCGGACCAAGGCGCCCCAGTCGGCGTTCGGGGGCTGCACCCCGATCCCGAGGAATGACAGACCCGACAGGCACAGCACGATGAACACAAACCGCAGGCCAAGGTCGGCCAGAACGGGGCCGAGGATATTGGGGAAAATCTCGGTAAAGATCAGATAGGGAGTGCTTTCGCCGCGGGCACGGGCGACCGTCACGTAATCGGTGGCGTTCACGTTCACCGCCAAGGCGCGAGCAAACCGGTAGGACCCCGGCAAATAGATCGCCGCCAGCGTCAGGATCAGCACGGGGATCGACGAACCCACCGCCGCCACGACCACCAGACCGAACAGCAGCGACGGGATGCCGTTGAACGCATCCAACAGGCGCGACAAGATCATGTCGAACCATCCCCCCGCCACGGCCGCCACCATGCCAAAGATCACACCGCCCGCACAGGCCAGCGCCACAGATGCCGCCGAGATGCCCACGGTATAGCGCGCGCCCATCAGGATGCGGCTAAAGATGTCGCGGCCCAGATAATCGGTACCCATCCAGAAATCGCCGGTCATGGGGCCGAAATAGTCCCAGTCCACGATCTCTCCGGGGGGGTGCGGGGCGATCCACGGACCGATCACAGCGATCACGCACCAGAACAGGATCACCGCCAGACCGATGCGGCCCACCCAGTTGAACGAATAGCCAAGGCGTTTCGGCGTCGGGATCACGAATGCAGAAGACCGTTCAATCATCATCGACGAAGCCTCGGGTTGGACAGGATTGCAATCAGGTCGGCCAGCGTGATCAGCGACAGGTAGCTGACGCAGAAGATCATCGCGCAGGACTGGATCAGGGGCAGATCGCGGGTGGACACGGCGTCCACCATCAGCTTGGCCACACCGGGGTAGTTAAAGATTGTCTCGACGATAATCACGCCGCCCACGAGGTAGCTCAGCGACAGGGCAACGGCGTTCGCAATGGGGCCAAGGGCGTTGGGCAAAGCGTGGCCCAGAACCATCCGGCGGCGGGACGCGCCCTTCAGCAGGGCCATTTCGACATAGGGGGTGTTGATCGTCTCGATCACGGCGGCGCGGGTCATGCGGATCATCTGCGCGGATACGACAAAGCCAAGGGTGATCACCGGCATCGCATAGGCGCGCAGCATCGCGCTCCAGCTGTCCACGTTCGCGCCATAGGCCAGCGCGGGCAGCCATCCCAGCCACACGGCAAAGATCAGAACGGCCAAGGTCGCGACCATGAACTCGGGCACCGAGATCACCGAAATTGTCAGGATAGATACGGTTCGGTCGAAGAGAGACCCTTTCCACATGGCGGCGCAAATGCCCAAGGTCAGCGCGATCGGCACCGACACCAGCGTGGTCACACCGGCCAACCGGAGCGAGTTCACCAGCCGTCCGCCCATCAGGTCGGCGACGGCCATCTTGTTCACGTAGGAGGTCCCCATATCACCGCCCGCCAGACCGACCAGCCAGCCGACAAACCGCTGCATCGCAGGTTCATCAAGGCCCATGGCGGTACGCAGACCGGCGACAGCTTCGGGGGTGGCAGCCTGCCCGAGCAGGATCTGGGCAACATCACCGGGCAACAGCTCGGTGGCAAAGAAAACGGCAAAAGACACGATGACGAGCGTGAGCAGCGCAATGCCAAGCCGCTGCGTGACTAGTATCCAGGGCAAAAGCGATTTGGGCAAATGGGCACCTCGTCCGGCTGGGAATTCAGGGAAAGGGCCCGCACCGGATGGCACGGGCCCAAGGCTGGATCAGGCAGTGCTGTCGAGCCAGACATATTCCGCAAAGGCATAGCCCATCTGGCCACCCAGCGGGTTGGGCGCCAGACCCTTGAGCTTGGACGAAATCGCGTCAACGTTCGAAATGTAGGCGGGAATAATGGTGCCTGCCTCGTTTGCGATCATCTCCTGCATTTCCCAGTAGATCGAGGTGCGCTTGTCTTCGTCCAGCGCGCCGCGGGCCTCGACCAGCATGCTGTCGAACTTCTCGGACTTGTACTGGCTTTCGTTCCACGGCGCGTCCGAGGAATAGAGCAGCGAGAACAGGATATCCGGTGTCGGGCGCGGGTTGATGTTGCCAAAGTGGACAGGCGCCGACAGCCAGTAGTTCGACCAGTAGCCATCCGAGGGCACGCGATCCACCTTGAGGTTCATGCCGATCTCGCTGCCGGCCTGCTGGACCAGCATCGCCATGTCGATCGAAGAGGTCGCCGCATCCGAGGCCACGATCGGCACTTCGGTGCCCAGAAGGCCCGACTTTTCAAAGTAGAACTTCGCCTTTTCGGGGTCATAGGCTTTGGGCGCGATGTTGGGGTTGTGGTACTTGTTCGCTGCCGAGACGGGCTGGTCGTTGCCGATTTCAGCCAGACCACGGAACACCGATTTCTGGATGGCCTCGCGGTTGACCAGATATTTCATCCCCTCGATGAAGCCTTCGCGCAGACCGGGCTCCAGATCCTTACGGATGTTCAGGTTGGTGTAGTTGCCCGAGGTAGTGATCGAAGTGGCCACGCTGGACTGCCCCTCCAGCATCCGCAGCGAGCGCGCGTTGACCGAGGCCGCGACTTGGATATCGCCGGACAAGAGCGCGTTCACGCGAGCATTGTTGTCGGGGATCGCAAAGTATTCGTAGCTGTCCAGATAGACGGTCGCCCCTTTGAAGTAGTTGGGGTTGCGCACCGCAACCGAGCGCACGCCGGGCTCGAACACTTCGCAGATGAACGCGCCGGTGCCGTTCGCCTTGGAGAAGTCGGTGGTGCCGTCCTTGATGATCATAAAGTGGTGCAGCGCCAGAATGGTGGGCAGGTCGGCGTTGGGCGCGGCCAGCACGATCTTGACGGTGGTAGGGTCCAGCTTGGTGATCTCGGTCATCTGCTTGGCGATCGAGTTGACCTTGGAACCCACAGCCTCGTCCAGATGGCGCTTCAGCGAGTAGACCACGTCATCGGCGGTCATGGTCGAGCCGTCGTGGAACAGAACATCCGACTTCAGCTTGATCTCCCAGGTCTGCGCATCGTCAGTCGAGATGCTGTCGGCCAGTTCCATCTGGGTCACGCCAGCTTCGTCAAGAAACGTCAGACGGTTATAGAACGAGCAGCAGCGCACATAGTCGGTCGACAGCGACGCCTTGGCGGGGTCCAGCGTGTCTGCGGTCGAGGACGACCAGCCAGCCGCCTTGATGCTACCGCCAAAGACGGGGGTCGCGGCGACGGCTTGGGTCGCGCGGGTCAGCAGCGATCCGCCAACCGCCATGCCGACGCCAGACGCCATCAGCATCTTCAGCAGCTCGCGGCGCGAGGCCCCGCGGCGGATCATGTTCTCGACCATCGCGTCGTCGCGGCCGGTCCAGTTATTGGGGGTGTTCTTGGTCATGTGGCAATTCCCTGTTGTTCGGTTGAATGGGGTCGGCCCTGCGGTCTTGGCGCCGCTCGGGCCGGTGACGTTATTTGCCGAAGGCGGCGTCTGCGGCCTCGGCCAGTTCCATAAGCGAGTGGAAGTGGTAATCGGGTTCGGTGAACTCTTTTGGTTCGATGGTGCCGCCGTAGCCCTTTTGTGCGTGGCGGCGCTGGATCCATGCGTTGGTCATGCCCAAGGCCCGAGAGATGCCGATGTCGTGGTACTGGCTTTGGGCGGTGTGCAGGATGTCGGATTTGGAGCCGCCATCGGTCTCGACCCACGCAAGGACATGATGGAAATAGGCGGGATCGGGCTTTTCGGTTTTGGTGTCGTCGGTGGTAAAGCCGGCGTAGAAGGGCTGACCCAGTTTCTCGGCGTATTTGTCAAAGGCCCAGCGCTGCGCGTTGGTCATGGCGACCAGCTTGTAGTGCTGTTTCAGCTTGGCCATGGCGGCGGCGCTGTCGGGGAACGGTTTGGCATCGCCTACGCTGTCCACCATGAACTGGCGGTATTCGGGGGTATCAGGCAGACCGAAGGTTTCCGCGATACGGCCATAGCAGCGGCCAAGGTCGTCGGGGAATAGGCCCGCGCCGGGCTCGTAGCGGGCATCGCGGTACACGGCCAACGCGGCCTCTCCGTCGATGTCGATACCTTCTTTGGCGGCGATGGTGGCAAGGGCGTCTTTGATCGCGCCTTCGAAGTCGATCAGGGTGCCGACCACGTCAAAGGTCAGGTAGCTGAAGGCGGTCAGAGGTTTCACGGCGGTCGTCGTTGCCATCTGCGGCAGTCCTTTTCAAATGGTGCGCCCGTGGAGGGGGGCGGTCGGATGCTGGAAAACGGGTCCAAAGCGGCAGGATATTCTGCGGCCCAAGCGGGCGTGCCAGAGGAGGGGTCCGGCCGGTTTGCCCTGTGTTTGCTGGCGTTTCGGCCTGCGTTTCGTTTCCCTGTTACATTCAGCTTGACCCCGAAACCCGCAGGCAAAACGCCGAAATTGTGCGGGGGCGCGGCATATTCTGCTGAACTGTGGCGGGACGCGGCATTTCGCACCGCGGCCCGACATGGCGTGTCAGTAGCCCTTGGATTGGTCCACCAGACCGGGGATTTCGGCCCCCTCGCGCAGGGCGCGGATGACGTTGATGGCGTGCTCTGCGCCCTCGGCATAATCAGTCAAAGAGGCCACGTGCGGCGTGACGATCACCCGCGGATCGGCCCACGCCCAATGATCGGCGGGCAAGGGTTCGGGGTCGGTCACGTCCAGCATGGCGCTGGCGATGCGGCCACTGTTCAGGGCGTCTTGCAGCGCCTGCATATCCAGATGCGCCCCCCTGCCCGCGTGCACCAGCATCGCCCCGTGGGGCAGCTGCGCGAAAAGGTCCCCGTTTAGAATGCCCCGTGTTTCATCGGTCAGGGGCAGCAGGCAGACCAGCAGGTCGGTGCGCTGCAGGAAATCAGGCAGACCGTCCGCGCCGTACACTTCAATACCGTCCACTGGGGTGCCAGAGCGGCTCCAGCCAGCGACATCAAAGCCAAGGCCGGACAGGGTTTGCGCAGCCAAGGCCCCGATCCGGCCGATGCCCATGATGCCCACGCAGCGGCTGTGGCTGGGGTAGATGCCTTGGGCTTGCCATGTGCCTGTGGTCGCTTGTTCCAAATAAACCGGCATCTGGCGGTGCAGCATCAGGGTCGCCATCACGACCCAGTCGCGGACCATCGTCTCGATCCCGCTGGCGATGGTGCGGGTCAGCACCACGCCTTCGGGCATCGGGGGCATGTGGTCCACACCCGCCGCCACGCAGATCACCGCTTTCAGGCTCGGGTATCGGCTCAGATCGGCGGGGGGCTGCCAGCAGGCCAGATAGGTGACATCGGCGGGGTCGGTGACCGCATCCTCGCCGATGATCATACGTTCGCCTGCGGCCTCCAGCATCGGCAGCCAGACCTTGGCGCGGTCTGGCAAAGAGGTATAGAGCAGCGCCATCAGCGCAGAACCGCGCGGATTTCGGGATCGTCGAGGGTCAGATCCAGCACCTTGCGGGTGCGCTCGACGATCTGGTCGATTTCCTCTTCGGTGCAGCAGAGGGGCGGCGCGTAGCCGAAGATCCCTTGGGCAAAGGACCGCACGATCAACCCATGCTCCCATGCGCGATCAAACAGGCGCGTGGCAGGCTGGACGCTGGCGGGCAGCGGGGTCTTGGCCTCTTTGTCGGTGACCAGTTCCACGGCGGCCAGCATTCCGCGACCGCGCACATCGCCAACCAGCGGGTGATCCATCAGGCCGTTCAGACCGGCCATCAGACGTGCGCCCATCTTCTCGCCATTCTCCAACAGACCGCCTTCGTAGAGCGCCAGAACCTCCAGCCCCACAGCCGCCGACACAGGGTGGCCAGAGTAGGTGAAGCCGTGGCCGATCGCCTTGGCCCCTGCCCCGTCGCTTAGGGTCTGGTAGACGTGGTCCGACATGAACACCGCGCCCATGGGCACGTAGCCTGAGGTCAGGCCTTTGGCGGTGGTCATCAGGTCGGGGACGATGCCCTCTTCGGCACAGGCAAACAGCGGGCCGGTGCGGCCGAAACCGGTGATCACCTCATCCGCGATGAACAGGACGCCGTATTCGGTGCAGAGGTCACGCATGGCTTTGATCCAGCCCTTGGGCGGAACCAGAACGCCGCCCGAGCCTTGGATCGGCTCCACGTAGAAGGCCGCGACTTTGTGCGCGCCGATGGCTTCGACCTTGGCCCGCAGTTCCGCGACCGAGGCGTCGATGATCGCCTGCGGATCGGTACCGACGGGGTTGCGATACACATAGTGGGACGAAATTTTATGCTGCCAAGGATAGGGCAAACCGAACCCGTCGTGGAAGGCGCTCAGCGCGGTCAGACCGGCCCCTAGCGAGGACGAGCCGTGATAGCCATTCTCGACCGAGATGAACTGGTCCCGCTCGGGCTGGCCTTTGGCGTGCCAGTAGTAGCGGACAAAGCGGATGGTGCTGTCCACCGCATCCGACCCGCCAAGGGTGAAGTAGACGTGGTTCAGATCACCGGGTGCTCGTTCGGCCAGCACGGCGGCCAGTTTGATCGGCGCCTCGGCCCCCAGATCAAAGTACCCCGTGGCATAGGGCAATCGGCGCATCTGCTCGGTCGCGGCCTCGATCACGGACTCTTGGCCGTAGCCCGCGTTCACGCACCACAGGCCCGCGAAACCGTCGATCAGCTCGCGCCCTTCGGCATCAGTGACGCGCGCCCCTTTGGCCGAGGTCAGGACGCGGACACCGCGTGCTTCGTGGCCCTGAAAGGACGACACGGGGTGGATCAGGTGCTGGCGGTCCAGCTCGACAAGGGAATTGGTCAGCATAATCTTGCTCCGGAATTAGCCCAGTGCCTGAGACACGAGGGCGAAGGTTTTGAAAGGGGTGGGATGGGGCGCGTGGGCGGGCATTTGCATGGCGGTGCCGCCGCCCACATGGGTCAGGCCGAGCGTTTCCATGTGCCCGCCAAGGGCGTCCGAGGTCAGGTCAATCCGCAGGAATTTGCCTTTGGCTTGGCTCGCGGCAGCGTCGATCAAGGCGCGGGCAGCGATGGCATCCTCGGCCACCACGGGGCCAACGACCATGCCACGGCCAAATTCGCGCAACATGGCAAAGCCGCCTGCGGTCGTCAGGACAGTGCCGGTGGCGGCGATCTGCTCCAGCAGGTGATGGCGGGACATGTCCGATGCGGATTGGTCGATTTTGGTCAGGTCGTGCAGGTCGGCCCTGCCGGTTTTGACGGGCTGTTCGGGGGTGCGGGCCTGCGCGATGCCTTGGTACTGGTGGATCTGGCCGTGGGCGACGAACCCCAGCTTTTCATAGAGTGGCAGGCCATCTGCAGTCGCGACCAGCCGCAGGGTTTTCCCCTGCCCCAGCGCGATGATCGCATCCATCAGGCGGCGGCCAAGGCCGCGGCCACGGCAGGCTTCGTCCACGATGATCATGTTCAGAGTCGCCACGTCGCCAAAATCAGAACACAAGGCAGTGCCGACGATCTGGCCCCCATCCAGCGCCACGAACCCTTGGGCGGTGGTCAGGGTCAGAGCCCAATCCTCGGCGCGGTGGGGCCAGCCGGCCTGCTGCGACAGCCGCACGGCCCCCGCGATATGCTCGGGGCCAAAGGGAGCCAAGGTGATCTGCTGCGGCGAAGGGGAGTTCAGGGTGTCCATCGTCATCGGGTCCATTCTGTTCATGGCCAGATTAGGAGGACGCCCGCGGCATGATCCGTTTGATGCTGTGGCGGCGCGGCAGTTTGGGCTGCGCTCGCCCCGCCCTGCCGCAGAAAATGCCGCGGGTGATTTGGGTTAGGCCGACAGGTGGCGACCCAGCGCCAGAACCATCTGCGCAGCGGCATCTAGTTCGTGGGTGGTCAGGTATTCCTCGGGCTTGTGCGCGCGAGAGATATCGCCGGGCCCGCAGATCACCGAGGGGATGCCCGCCTGCTGAAAGAGGCCCGCCTCGGTGCCGTAACTGACTGCGCCGATTGGCGAATTGCCCGACAGGCGTTCGGCGAGTAGGGCCAAGGGGGCGTCAGGAGCAAGGGCCAAGGCGGGATAGGACGAGATGATTTCGGCGGTCACTTCGGGCGGGCAGGACGCGATGATCGGGGCCAGCAGGGTTTCGGGAGCGATACCGGCTATGGCGCGGGCTTCGATCTGGGCCGAGGCGTGGTCGGGGATGATGTTCACCGCTTGGCCGCCTGCAACCGTGCCTATTTGCAGTGATGAATATGGCGGCGCGAAACGGTCGTCAGAAGGGCCCGATTTCAGTGTTTCGGCCTGCTCCGCCGCCGACATTAGCACCGGAAGCAGGGCATGGATCGCGTTCACCCCCAGATCGGGGCGGGAACTGTGGCCAGAGATCCCTTTGGCTGTCAGGCGCAGGGCGGCTTTGCCTTTGTGCGCCAGAACGGGGGTCATGCCCGACGGCTCGCCGACAAAACACCCCAAGGGCGGCGCGATCAGGTCTGGCAGGGCGGCGATCAGGTGGGACACGCCTTTGCAGCCAGCCTCTTCGTCATAGGACAGGGCGATGTGGATGGGCGCGGTCAGGGGCATCGCGGTCAGATCGGGGGCCATCGCCAGAACGGCAGCGACATAGCCCTTCATATCGCAGGCCCCGCGTCCGATCAGGCGGTCGCCCTCGCGGCGCAATATAAACGGATCGGCCAACCATTCGGGTTCGCCCGCTGGGACAACATCCGCGTGGCCCGACAGAATGTACCCCGGCACTGCAGGATCGCCGAGGGTGGCCAGCAGATTATACCGGTCGCCCTCGGGGCCTTGCAGCAGATGATGCGGGATGCCGTGGCCGGTCAGGTAGTCGCTGACGAACTCCATCAGCGCGCCGTTGCTCTGCCCCACCACCGTGGGAAAGCCAACCAGCCGTTCCAACATCTGTTCAGGGGTGTACCGATCCGCCATGGCTCAGGACGCGATCACAAAGATTTTGCGCAGGGTTTCCAGCGTCTCCCATGTGCCGACGAAACCGGGCTTCATGATGAAGCTGTCGCCAGCGGTGAAGGTACTCGCCACTCCGCCATCCTCGGTGATCACGCACTTACCGGACAGAATGTGACAGAATTCAAAGGTTTCGCCCTTAATCGAGATTGTCTTGCCGGGGGTCGTCTCCCAGATGCCGGTGCGGATTTTCCCCCATTTGGAGGCCTCGGCGATGGCGGCGTCCAGTTCCCACGTTTGGTAGGCGGGGTTGCCTTCGATCAGGCGGTCTGGGGCAGCGGTTGCGCATACGGGATCAAAGGTCGGCGCGGTGTTTACGGGCAGCAGTTTGGTCATGTCAGGTCCAATCCTTAGGTCTGCCGCCAGAGTGCCCCGCCAGCCCCCGCGCCAGTCACCGAACATCGCCCCTTGGCGGCATCCCGTGCCGTGGGTCACGGGCGATACGGAATTTCGTGCCACGAAACGAGCAAACGCGGCGCACTGTGCCTGCCCGCCCGCGCCACACTGACAGCATCCAAGATTGTCCAAGGACCGCTGACATGACCTTCCGCCCCAAATTCATCACCTTTGACTGCCACGGCACCATGATCCTGTTCGATATGGCCGGTGCGGCGCGCGATCATTACGGCGCGATCCTGAGCCCCGCGCAGATGGACAAATTCATCGCCGATTTCTCGGCCTATCGTCTGGACGAGGTGCTCGGTGCGTGGAAACCCTATGCCGAGATCGTCTACAACGCGCTGGAGCGGACCTGTAAACGAAATGGCGTCGCCTTTGACCCCGCCGTGGCCGAGGATATCTATAACCGCGTGCCGACTTGGGGCCCTCATGCGGATGTGCCCGCCGGTCTGGCCAAGATCGCGCCGGAGATCCCGCTGGTGGCGCTGACCAACTCGATGAACGCGCAGATCCCGCATAACATCGCGAAACTGGGGGCACCGATTGCCCATGTGTTCACCGCCGAAAGCGCGGGCGCCTACAAGCCGCAGATGAAGCCGTTCGAATACATGCTGGATCAACTGGGCTGCGGGCCAGAGGATATCCTGCACGTGTCCTCTAGCTTCCGCTACGATCTGATGACCGCCCACGACATGGGGATCAAGAACAAGGTCTGGGTGAACCGCGGCCACGAGCCCGCGAACCCTTATTACGGCTACACCGAGATCAAGGATGTGTCCGAACTGCCCGCCGTCGTGGGCCTGTAAGCGGAGGCTGCTATGAAATACATGTCCTACTGGCATGACACGGCGGTGCCCTTTGCCGCCGCCATGCAGGGCCCTGTTGAGGGCAAGGTCGATGTGGCGATCATCGGCGCAGGTTTCACCGGCCTCAGCGCCGCCCGCAAACTGGCCCGCGAAGGGGTCAGCGTTGCGGTACTGGAGGCCGACCATGTGGGCGCAGGCGGTTCGGGGCGCAACGGGGGGCACCTGAACAACGGGGTCGCCCATGGCTATGCCGATGCCAAAGGGCATCTGGGGGCCGATCAAGCGCACACCCTTTATCACGCCTATGACCGCTCGATCGACATGATCGAAGAGGTTATCCGCGAAGAAAACATCGCCTGTGATTTCCGCCGCTCGGGCAAGCTGAAGCTGGCCTCAAAGCCCTCCCATGTGGACGGGTTGAAGGCCAATTTTGACCTGATCCATAAAGAAGTTGATCCAGATACCCGCTGGCTGTCGAAGTCCGATCTGACGAGCGAAGTCGGCGGAGAGGCGTTCCATGGCGGGATGCTCTACGAGAAGTCCGCCATGATGCACATGGGCAAATATGTTCAGGGTCTGGGGACGGCTGCGGCCCGCCAAGGGGCGAAAATCTGGGAATATGCGCCGGTCACCGCGCGGGACAAAACCGCCACCGGATGGCGGCTGACCACCCCCAAGGGCAGCATCGAGGCGGGTCGCGTGATCGCCGCCACGGGGGCCTATGGCGGGCGGGTTCAAGGATCGCCCTTGGGCTATTTCCGCCGCCGCATCATCTCGGTCGGGTCGTTCATCATCGCCACCCGTCCCCTGACCGCGCAAGAAATAGCGCAGACCGTGCCGAGGAACCGGACCTATGTGACCTCGATGAATATCGGGAACTACTTCCGCCTGTCGCCAGACAACCGGCTGATCTTTGGCGGGCGGGCAAGGTTCTCGGCCACGTCGGACCAGCAGTCGGACGCCAAGTCGGGCGATATCCTGCGCGCCAGCATGGAGCGTCTGTTCCCGCACCTGAAGGACATCCAGATCGACTATTGCTGGGGTGGCCTCGTGGGGATGACCAAGGACCGCTATCCCCGCGCCGGACAGGCGGACGGGATGATCTATGGCATGGGGTATTCCGGCCACGGGGCGCAGATGTCGACCTTGCTGGGGCAATCTCTGGCCGATCTGGCGATGGGACGGACGGACACCAACCCGCTGGCGGGCATGGACTGGCCGACGATCCCGATGCACAGCGGCAAGCCGTGGTTCCTGCCACTGGTGGGCCTCTATTTCGGGCTGAAAGATCGCCTGAGCTAAACCAAAGGGGCCGCGTAGGCCCCTTTTCCTTTACCCCAGTGAATGCGCGGCAAGTCCGTACATAAGTGGCCCCTCGGTCGCGCGGCGCTGTTTGCCGATATACATCTCGGTCACGGTGTCAAAGACACCCATGCCTGCTGCGGACAGGAACGCTTTGAACTGTTCGCTTTGCTGGGGGGTATCAAGGCGGGTGAACTGCCCCTCGCACGCTTGGATCAGGGGCGCGACCAGCTGCATCGCCATGGCGTCATCCTCAGCCACGACGGGACCGATCACCATGCCCTTGCCGAATTTACGCATCAGGGCATAGCCGCAGATTGCGCCGCCCCGTTCCACCACCATGCCCGTCGAATGGCCCAGCAGCGCATCCAGCACCACCGTCCGCGCCGCGCCATAGGCGTGAGCGTCCAAGGCATGGATCACATCGCGGTCCGCAGAGTTCATGGGGCGCAGGTCCAGCCCCGCCACGGGGCTCGGCAAACGGAAGGGGCGCGCGATCCCCTGCTGCTGCCAGATGGTGCCGACGGGATCGAAACCGGCAGCCTCGTACAGGCGATAGCCCGATCGCGTCGCACTCAGGCGCAGGTCGCGCCCTTCGCAGTCGCGCATGATTTCCCGCAAGAGGCGCCGCCCCGCCCCCATCGCCTGAAGGCGCGGCGTGGTCACCATCATCCCGAACATGGCGAAATCATCGCCCATCGGGAAATACATCGACGACCCCAAAGGCCGCCCGATCGCATCCAGCGCGATGTACCCCTGCCCCAGCGACAGGAACAGGTCCAGATCGTGGTCGCGGTGGGGCCAGAACACGCTGACGGTCAGTTCGTGCAGCAAAGGGCGCTTGGACACATCGGTCGGGACGATCACCGCCTCGAACGCGTCCAGAACCAAGGGCGCCTCTTCGACCAAGCGGGCACCGGCCATGAACGCGCCGTACCTGTCCGCAGATGCGGTGGTGTGGCCCTTTGGGGTGGCCGGAGCGGCTGTCGGAGAAGTGCCCTGCATGGATTGCCCTTGTCTTGTTCTTGGTGCACTGAAGCCAGCGAGATACGGCCGGGTGCAACACCACTATCGCGCGGAACAGATGGATTATTCTACCGAATATGCGGTTTCTCCGACACATTCTGCCGCGTGAAATAGTCGTATATTCTGTGGCCTCTGCGGATTTGCGCCGCAGCGGGCGGGCGCTATCGAAATGGTGCTTGACCGGATTTATAGGCGGGATAAATGGCGCTCGCGGACGCCACGCTCCGTGCCACTTTCCGAAAACCAGATGATTCCAGTTTCGATGTCCTCGGGCGATCTGATTGCCGACCGCCGTGCCGACTTTGCCGAAGCCATGCTGCCCGATGATCCGGCAGCCGCCAGCGACCTGTATGCTCAGGCGCTGCAGATCGCGCCCGCATGGGCTGCGGGTTGGTACCGTCTGGGGGATATCCGCGCAACCGCTGGCCTGCCCGACGCAGACACCGCGTTCGAGGCCGCTCTGTCCGCCGATCCGACCGACCGTCTGGGGGCCAGCTTGCGGCTGGACTTGCTGCGCGAGCGGTCGCTGGCGGACTCGATGCCGCCTGCCTTTGTCGAGGCGCTGTTCGACCAATACGCCGCCAAGTTCGAAAAATCGCTGGTGGGCAAGCTGGATTATTGCGGGCCCGACCTAATTGCGGGCGGCCTGACCGGCCGTTTTGACCGCGTGCTGGATATGGGCTGCGGCACCGGCCTGATGGGCCAGCAGTTACGCCCGATGGCCGGATGGCTCGAGGGGTGGGACATCTCCACCGAGATGCTGCGCGAGGCGCGGACCAAGGGCGTTTATGACGCGCTGGCCAAACGCGATCTGGCCACCTTGGACCTGCAGGTGAACCAGTGGGATCTGATCACGGCGGCGGATGTGTTCATCTATGTGGGCTCGCTGGAACAGATCGTGGGCTGGGTCTCTCAGGCGCTGAACGCTGGCGGCCAGTTCGCCTTTACCGTCGAGGAACACACCGGCCAGCAGGCCTATGTGCTGCGGGACAGCTGCCGCTATGCCCATGCGCGCCACCACCTAGAGGACCTGCTGGACGAGGCCGGTTTCGACGCGCGCTTCAGCCGCGCGGTGCTGCGTCAGGATCGGGACCAGCCGGTTTGGGCCCTGATCGTGCACGCCACCAAGCGCCAACCCGGCCAAAGCGCGACCCTGCGCCGCCAGCAAGGCGAAGAGATGGACGCCTGATCCCGACTGCCTCGCCCCGCACCGGACGGGGCGATTTCCGCCGATGGACGGCGGGCACCCGCCGAGCGCAGAATGAAAACACGTTGTTTCCGAAACGC
The DNA here is from genome assembly GCF_013377535.1 of Donghicola mangrovi. GTDB lineage: Bacteria > Pseudomonadota > Alphaproteobacteria > Rhodobacterales > Rhodobacteraceae > Donghicola > Donghicola mangrovi. The sequence continues at coordinate 248,373 of NZ_JABCJE010000004.1, forward strand.
ATTGGCCAAAGCTGTGTATGGTCTGGACGTTACATGTTGATTTCCAGAGTACCCGATGCTGCGACCCCTACTTGCTGCTTTTGGGCTGGCCCTGCTGACCGCCTGCACGCCTGCCCCCACGACCACACGCGCAACTGTTTCTGCGTCGAACTATACACCTGACGCACAGTCCGCCCGTGTGATCGCCTTGATCAACGCAGAGCGAGCAAAACAAGGGCTTCGCGCGGTTTCCGTGGACCGCACACTGACCAATGCAGCCGCCGCTCATGGCACGCTGATGGTGCAGAAAGGGTTCTTTAGCCACAATATTCCGGGGGGTATGTCGTTCCCTGAACGTATGGCCGCTGCGGGCGTCGGCAGCAAATACACCGGCGAGAATATCTTTACTGGCCCCCTGATTCCCGAGGTCGCCGTCACGAACTGGATGCAGTCGCGCGGTCACAGGCGCAACATTCTGGACGGAAACTTCACCAAAATTGGCGTCGCCTCGGCCGGAGGGCGCTACTGGGTGTCGATCTTTTCATCGGATTGACCCTGCGACCATTTGATCAAACCAGAACAGAAAGCCTGACTTCTTTTTCCGCTTTCCAATTCAGGCGTTTTCATATTTGATCAAATCATCACACCCCTGCCCGCAGGAGTCTTTCTGGTGGCCGACACAACCGTTAGGATCGGCGGGATCAACCGCACCCATCTGGACGTCTTTGCCCGCCGCGAGGCGGACGCCTATGCCCTTGCCCGCCCGCTGACCCAAGCGCGGCTGGAACGCGGGGCGTCGGAATATCTGGACGGCGTTCCCATGCACTGGATGAAGGACTGGCCGATGCCTTTCCCCATGCTGGTGACCAAGGCAACCGTAGCCAAGCTGACCGACTATGACGGCAACCGGCTGGATGATTTTTGCCTAGGGGATACGGGGTCGATGTTCGGCCATTCGCCCGATCCCGTGGCCAAAGCGATCCGTAAACAAGCCGAGAACGGCCTGACCTACATGCTGCCCACCACCGCGGCGCTCGAGGCAGGCCGATTGCTGACCCAGCGGTTCGGCGACTTCAAATGGCAGATCGCGACGACCGCGACCGACGCCAACCGCTTTGCCCTGCGCGTGGCGCGGGCGGTGACCGGACGACCCAAGGTGCTGGTGTTCAACGGCTGCTATCATGGCACCGTGGACGACACGATGGTCGAGCTGCAAAACGGTGTCACCGCTGCCCGTCAGGGGCTGGTGGGTCAGGTTGCGGACCTGACCGCCACTGCCGTCTGCGCCGAGTTCAACGACCTGACCAGCGTTGAAGATCAGCTGAAAACCGGCCAGATCGCCGCGATCCTGACCGAGCCGGTGATGACCAACTCTTGCATGGTGCTGCCCGATGACGGTTTCCTGACCAGTCTGCGCGAACTGGCGACCCAATATGGCGCTCTGCTGATCATCGACGAGACGCACACGATCTCGAGCGGGCTTGGCGGCTATACGGGCGTGCATGGGCTGGACCCCGATATCTTTGTCGTCGGGAAATGCGTGGCAGGCGGGATGCCCACCGCGGCCTGGGGCCTGCGCCCCGCCATCGCCGAACGGTTCAAGGAATACGATGCGCAGCGCCCCTCGGGGCATTCGGGGATGGGCACGACCCTGTCCGCCAACCCCATGCAGTTCGCCTGCCTGCGCGCTACCCTGTCCGACGTAATGACCCCCGAGAACTACGCCTTGATGGAGGCGGGCGCCGCCCGTCTAGCTGCGGGCCTGCAACTGGTGATCCAGAAATACGAGGCCCCGTGGCATGTGGTGCGCGTTGGCGCGCGGGTGGAATTCATCTGCGCCCCCAGCCCCTTGCGCAACGGGACCGAAGCCGCCGCCGCCCATGTGCCGCTGGTCGAGGCCGCCATTCACACCGCCCTTCTGAACCGAGGTTGCCTCATTGCCCCGTTCCACAACATGATGCTCGTGAGTCCGGTAACCAAAAAGAAACAGATCGACCGCCTGATCGCCGCCTTCGACGACATCCTGTCCGATCTATTTGCCTGAATTGACACTGAAATGACCCAAGCCTGCCCCTCTGGCGCGACCCTTGCCGAAGCCGAAGAGTTCCTGAACGCCCACCCCGAGATCGAGGCCATCGACATCGTCCTGCACGATTCCAACGGCATCGGACGGGGCAAGATCATCCGCCGTCACGAACTGGCGTCCCTGTATAAATCGGGGCGGCATATGCCGATCTCGATCCTTGGCCTTGATATCTGCGGCGAGGATGTGCACGAAACCGGCCTGATCTGGGATCAGGGCGATGGCGACCTGCGCGCGTGGCCGATCCCCGGCACGCTCAAGGCCCTGCACAACACCAAACCCGCGCGGGCCGAGGTATTCATGTCGCTCTATGAGCTGGACGGCCGCCCGATGACCTCGGACCCGCGCCACGCGTTGCAGCGGCAGGTCGATGCCTTTGCCGCGCGCGGCCTGAAACCTGCGGGGGCGTTCGAGCTGGAGTTTTTCCTGCTGGCCAATGAACGCGACGCCTTTGGCAAGGCGCAGCCCGCCCGCGACGTGCTGGACGGCCGCATGAGCCACAAGACCGAGGTTTATTCGGTCGATCACCTGCACGGGATGCTGCCCCTGTTTTCGGACATCTACGCGGGCGCGGAAAAGGCGGGGATCAAAGCGGAAACCATGATCTCAGAATATGCCCCCGGCCAGTACGAGCTGACCCTGCACTACCGCGAGGATGTGATGCAGGCCGCTGACGACCTGATGCGCCTGAAACGGATCGTGCGCCAGCAGGCCCGCGCCCACGGGGTGACTGCCTGCTTCATGGCCAAACCCGTCGAGGATTACGCCGGATCGGGGATGCATTTCCACGTGTCATTGCAGGATGAGACAGGCCGCAACGTCTTTGCCGAGGAACCGGGCGCGGGCTGGACGGATACGCTGCTGCACGCCATGGGGGGCCTGCGCCAGACCATGGGCGAGTCCATGCTGGTTTTCGCCCCGCACCTGAATTCGTGGCGCCGCTTTGCCAACCAGAGCTATGCGCCCGTGAACACCGCGTGGGGCGTAAACAACCGCTCGGTCGCCCTGCGCGTCCCCGAGGGCGAAATCAAAGCCCGCCGGATCGAGCATCGCCCCGCTGGTGTGGACGCGAACCCCTATCTGGTGGGGGCAACGGTGCTGGCGGGCATCCTGCACGGCATCGAGCACCGCATTGATCCGGGCCCCGAGACCACCGGCAACGCCTATGATGCCGAGGATGGCGCGAACATTCCCCGCGACTGGCGCGAAGCCATTCAGGCGGCCACGGCCTCAGAGTTCCTGAAGGATGCTTTGGGCGCGGAAATGCACCGCACCTTTACCGCCGTGAAGGCAGCCGAATACGCCCGTGTGGCGCGGACGGTCAGCGATGTGGACTTCGATCTGTATCTCCACACGATTTGATCCGGTTGGACATGAATTGGGGGCCAATCGGCCCCCTTTTTCATGCCAGCGTCTCGCGCATGTCGCGGTCCAGCATCTCTCCGTGTTTCTTCTGCTTTAGCAGTTCGCGGGCCTTGGCATATTCGGGATCGTTCCAGAACATCAGACAGCCGTTGCAACCGCGCCCGCAGCACCCCTCGACCCCTTTGCGAGAGGTTCGCGCGCGGGTTTCCATAACTTCGGCCCCGATAGCGTCCTGTAGTTTGGCGACCTGATTGCGGTAGGCCCCTTCGCGGGCGGTTTCTCCCAACTCGATGCGCTGCGCGGTTTTGTCCAGCTTGAGGCGCCGCCAATCCTCGTCCAGCAGCATCGATTCCTTGCGGACGATGGTGAAGGCGGGAAAGTTCCTGCGGACGGTTTCGGGATCTTCGTGGTCGAACGCGCTGTAGGGGATAAAGATCACGTCCTGACGGCTGCCAAAGACGCTTTCCACCGGTTTCTCGGGGCTCTTGATCGTGGTGTATTCGTACAGACGCAGCAGCACCGGTTCCGCGCGGCTGTCGGGCGGCAGGAATTCCATCACATCGCCCGCGTCCAGACGGCTGCGGACCTCTAGCACCAAGCCATCTTCGCGGGCCTCGCGCACAATGCCAGCGTATTCCCACGGGGCCATCGCCTTGGTGTGTTCGTAGTTGTGGGCGTAGTTCTGCAAGCGGCCTTCGTGGAAGGCGATGGTGTAGCCGCGGCTGCCTGCGCCCTCTAGGTCGCGCATGTATTCGTCGGGGCGCCAGCCTTCGGGATCACGGTAATAATCATCAATAGCGCGGCGATAGGCACGCGCCACGGTGGCGACGTAATAGGGGCTCTTGTTCCGCCCCTCGACCTTTAGACTATCCACACCGATCCGCAGCAGATCGTTCAGCTTGGGCATCAGGCACATATCCTTGGAGTTCAGGATGTAAGAGCCGCGAATGTCCTCTTCGATGGGCATTAGCTCGCCCGGACGTGCGCCCTCTTCCAACACCCATTCAAAGAGCTTGCTGTTGTGCTCGTCCAGTTCCAGTTCCTTGATCGTGCCGTCCTTCAGGCGCAGGTGCACCTTGTACTGCCAGCGGCAAGAGTTGGCGCAGTTCCCCTGGTTCGCGCCCCGCTCCGCCATAAAGTTCGACAAGAGGCAGCGCCCCGAATAGGTCATACACATCGCCCCGTGGACAAAGCTTTCCAGCCGGATGTCAGGGCACTTCTCGCGGATCTCGGCCATTTCGGCAAAGGTCACTTCGCGGGCCAGAACCACCAGTTCGGCGCCCTGATCTTTCCAGAAATCGACGGTCAGGGACGAGCACACATTCGCTTGGGTCGAGATGTGCAGGTTAATCCCCGGCGCGTGCTTGCGGACATAATGGAACACACCCGGATCGGCGATGATCACCCCGTCCGGCTGAATATCCTTTAGCGTTTCCACGTATTCGGCCAGCTTGGGCACGTCCTTGTTGTGGGTGAACAGGTTCAGCGTCAGGTACACGCGCACCCCGTGCTGATGGGCAAAGGCGACGCCCTCTTTGATATCCTCCAGCGAAAACTTCGACTTGGTCCGCAGAGACATATCGGGCGTACCCAAATACACCGCGTCAGCCCCATAGAGGACAGCGACCTTCAGACGCTCCAACGATCCTGCGGGCATCAAGAGTTCGGAACGGCGGGCGGGCTGCGCGGTCATGGGCGGTATTCCTGTCGGGGGCCGCTACCTGAGGGACCATAGAAAACGGGTCCGGCAACGCGGCATGGATCGGGGCCAATACGGGGATTGGCCCTGCCTTAGCGCGTCCTGCGGGGCGTTACCAGTGGTTAACCCCTCCCCTGCCTGCGGTCAGATGTCATCGCGGGGAATGCGCAGCACCTGACCGACCTTGATCAGATCGGGGCTGGCCAGAATGTCCTGATTGGCCGCGAAAATCGGGCCGTAGTCCCCGTGGCCGTACATCATCCGCGCGATCCGCGTCAGGGTATCCCCCGACTGCACCGTATAGGGTTGCCACCCCCGATATCCGGGCAGGATCAGCGGCCCATAGAGCACAGGAATGGTGACCGAGGGGCCATCTTCGTTGCCGGTGTCATCGGCCAGCGTCAGATACAGGCGCGGCAGCGTAAAGGCGGTTTCGTCCGGCACCGTGACCTGCCCTTGGAACTGCCGGATGCCCATAGAGCCGACCTGCACATGGGTGCGAAACTCGTCGTGACCTTCGGTGACATAGACGGACAGCGTGCCCTCGAACGCGCCGGCACTTCCGGCCACGAGGATGGTCTGCCCGACAATGTCATAGGGTTGCGGCTGCTGGATATCGATCGTGGGGTGCATAACGGGTCCTCCCTGAAAAACAACCATAACGGGAATGATGCCCGAACCTGCGCCACCTGAACAGGGGCCGCGCCCGAGATTGCAGCGAAAGAGAATCAGAAATCCGGAAAGCGGTGATTTTTACAAGTCACGGTATAGTCACAATTCGGATCACATTTCCGAAAGATGTAATTATCAATGCCGCAAACTTTCTGGCCTTATCAAGCCCCCTTAAAATACCGGACATTCCCCATGCGGATTGGTAATTAACCAATACTTTCGGACGTTAATCGCCAGACCTTCGAAAGTTTCTATCAACGGAATTCCGGATACTTAACGTAATTGCAACTTAATTATGACGCACTCGGAGCGTAGGTTTTGCAGGACCCGCGTCCGCTACCAAGTTCCGAGAGTTCAATGTCGACCACTTTTCAGGTAATGTATCTGGGCACGCTGGCCCACATAGATACAACGCAAGGCAATGAATTCGCCGAGAATGCCTCTGGCATTCTGGGAACCTACTATGACGCCAACAATCCGGCTTATAACTGGATTGGAGAGCTGTCCGCCCTGAACCTGTCCGAGGATGCGAACGACACCTACGACACGGACAACGGCGGTGGTTACGACACGTTCCGGATCAGCGGGCTTGGCCAGTCATGGGACTTGGCCTTTGATGCGGTCGCTGAATACAACATCACCCTGACCTATTTCGACGGGACGACCGCAAACATCACCGCGTTCGTCTTCCAGGACGTCACGGGTGCGACCTTTCTGGCGCCGGAAACCACCACAAACGCCGACCAGATTGCTCTGACGACCAAGCCGATCCAGTCGGTCAGCCTGACCTCGGTCCTCAGCCCGGACGGGGACTCGGGCGGCGACATGATCGCCAGCCGTGTGAACCAGTACTTTGCCGGTCAGGTCGATGGCACCACCGGCAACGACAGCATGGGCGTCGGCTACAACGACGGCATGCATGTCATCACGGAAAACAGTGACATCATCTACGGCAACGATGGCAACGACACCATCAACGGCGCGGGCGGCAATGACTCTATCGACGGTGGCACAGGCGACGATGTCATCTATGGCGGCACCGGCAACGACACCATCCTAGGCGGAACAGGCGCCGACTATATCGAGGGCGGCGACGGCACCGACGTCATCTATGGCGGCGACGGCAACGACACGATCTACTACGGCAGCGGCGACGATACGGTCTATGGCGGCGCTGGCAATGACGTGATCGACGACGTTGGTGGCTCCCATTTAAACGGGGCCAACCTGATCTATGCCGGCGACGGCGACGATACGGTCTACTCGGGCGCGGCCTCGGAAACCATCTACGGCGACGCGGGCGTTGACTGGATCTACGCCGAAGAGGGCGACGACTTCGTCTATGGCGGCGACGACATGGACGTGCTGTTCGGTGGCGACGGCAACGACTATATCTCGGGCGATGGCGGCGACGACTATCTGATCGGCGACGCGGGCAACGACACCCTGTCCGGCGGCATCGGCAACGACAACCTCTATGGCCTTGCGGGCAATGACAGCCTGATCGGTGGCGATGGCAACGACATCTTCCACTACGCCCCCGGCGAGGGGATGGACACCATTGCCGACTTCAACACCGGCAACACGGGGTCGATCACCGACGGTGACAACACCAACAACGACTTCATCGACCTGTCCGGCTACTATGACGGCACCGCGGAACTCCGGGCTGACTTTCTGGACGATGGCATCCTCAACCAGTCGAACACGGACGCGGACTATTCGGACAACACCCAGTTCCTGCCGGGTGACGGTCTGGTGTTCCAAGGGGCCAATGCCTATTCGTTCACGACCGACAACACCGGCGTGGTCTGCTTTACCGAGGGCACAAATATTCGCACCCCCGGTGGCCCCCGCATGATCGAGGATCTGCGGATTGGCGATCTGGTCGAGACCGTCGATCACGGGGCACTTCCTATCAAATGGATCGGAACGTCGTCCTATGACGAATTGGCCCTGACCCGGAATCCTAAGCTGCGCCCAATTGTGGTTAGCGCACGGGTTTTCGGGGCCGAACGGGATCTGATTGTTTCCCGCCAGCACGCCTTCTTATTGCCCGAGCAGGACCAGCTGGCCCGTGCGATTCAGCTGGTCAAGATGAATGTACCGGGGGTCCGGATCGCTCAGGGGCGCAAGCGCGTGACCTATTTCCACATTATGTTCGAGTCCCATCAGCTAATTTACGCCGAAGGGATCGCAACCGAGAGCATGTACCCCGGACCGCAGGCGCTGAAATCTCTCTGCCCTGCAGCATTGGAAAGCCTGCTTGGCGTTTTCCCTGATTTTATTGACATCGACAGCCTTGATAGCGCCTGTCATGTCTATGGCCCGACCGTGCGCGAGGTTGTGGATTTCGACGCGCTTAGGACAGCCGCAGCCTGATCCGGGCCGGCGCGGCTTTTTTCGTTCACAAGAATGTGCACGAAAGATATACGAACGGATTGTCTTTTCCGAGCAAGCGGTACAGATTCAGTTTCAATCACATACTATCTGTTCCAGTTTTTGCAGGGTTTCCGATGTCCAAAGACACCATCGACGTTCCGCCCCCGAACGAAGCCGATTTTCATAAATCGGAATGGCCCTTTTATTGGATCACCCAGACATCGTCCCGCTATATGCAGGTGCTGGAATTACGGCTCAAGGAAATCGGGATGGATATCGCCTATTGGCGGGTGCTGATGTCTCTCTACGAAGATAGCGCCCTGTCGATTTCGGAAATCTCGAATTACTGCATTATCAAGCCCAATACCGCGACCAAAATCGTACAACGCATGACCGCCGAGGGGCTGGTCGAAACCGGTACCCGCGCCACAGACGCCCGTGTCACCGAAGTGCGCCTGACCGACCTGGGCCACCAGATGCGGCGCAAGGCGCGCGCCATCGCCGAAGATGTCTTTGCCCGCGCCTTCACCGACCTGTCGAAAGAGGAGCAGATGATCCTGAACCTGCTCCTGCAAAAGGTGTTCAACCGTCTGTCCTGACGGCCCTCTTCACGCGAACTGGGGGCAGTCGCGCTTCATCTTGCGGACCATCGCATCGAAGAGCAGGGTCGCGAAGAATGCGTTGTCCTTCAGGTTTTCGGCATCGCGGGCGCATTTTTCTTTGACCTCCTGGGGCAAGATGCTGTTCGGCCCAGGGATCGAGGACGCCGCACACTGGATTTCCGCCGCCCGCTGAACCGTCCATAGCAGCATGAAGGTCAGGGGAATGTCGGCCTCGGCCACGGCAATCCCGTGGTTGCGCAGGACCAGAACGTGCTTGTCCCCCAGCGATTTCAACATGCGCTGGCGCTCGTCCGAGTAAATCGTGATGCCCTCGAAGGTGTGATAGGCCACGCGGCCATACAGCTGCGCGCCGTAGAAGCTGTCGTGGTCGATGTCGAAGCCCTTCATGGTGATGGCCGACAGCGGGGTGGTGTGGGTGTGCGCCACGCAGCCCACATCGGGGCGGTTTTCGTGGATCACACCGTGCAGGGCGAAACCTGCGGGGTTCGCGCCGTGACCGCCTTCGTCCAAGAGTTTGCCGTCAACGCCCACGCGGATCAGGTTTTCAGGGATGATCTCGTCGTAATGCAGGCCAAAGGGGTTCACCAAGTAGGCGTGCTGTTCGCCGGGCAGACGTACAGAGATGTGGTTAAAGATCAGCTCGGCCCAGCCGAGATAGCTGACAAGGTGATAGAAGTCGGCCAGCTGCACGCGCAGGTCTGCTTCGGTCATGCCAGCCATGGGGTCAGCGATTTTGGTTGCAACGTTCATCGGTTAAATCCTTTCCAGTTCGGTATGGGTAAGATGTGAGGTCAAATTCTTGAGCGCCGCGCCAGCGTCGGGCAGCGGCAATGCGGGGGCTTTTTCCAGTTCGGCCAGCAGGTTTTTCAGGCCGGTCATCGGCAGGCCCATTTGCGCGGCCATCGCCATGGGGGCGCGGCAGATCGCGTCCAACTCCAGCGTGCGGCCCGCGCGGGCGTCCTGCAGCATCGATGTTTCGAATTCCCCCGCGTCCAGCAGTAGATCGCCAAGCCATGTGTTGGGCGGCAGGTCATAGCCCATCGCCTTGGCCCAAGCGCGAAACCCGTCGGCGATGCCAAAGGCGATGGTGCGCAAGGCTTCATTCCGCCCGATCTCCGCCAGCGAACAGCCCACCAGCGCAGACAGGGGGTTGGTGGCGACATTGGCAAGTAACTTGACCAGAACTTTGGTGCGGATGGTGTCAGTCACATCGGAGCGAACACCCGCCGCGTTCAGCGCCTGAACCAAGGGGCCAAGGTCCCCGCCCTGCCCCGCAGCCCGCCCCAGCGACAGGGTCGGCGTGTTCGAGGAAACCGCCACCCCGTCCGCACCCGTCTGCACGGTCATCAACAGGACCGCCCCTAGCACGCGTTCGCTGTTCAGGCGGGCCAGATCGCCCGTGGGGTCGGTGTAGGGCGCGGGTTGGTCAAAGAACCAGAACGGCAGCCCGTTAACCATCGGGATCACCCATGTGTCCGGCCCGATCCCCGCCGCGTTGGCCGCCAGTGCAGCGCCCAAATCCTGCGACTTCACAGTGACGAACACGGCGTCCATGGGCTCAGTCAGCGCCTCGACCGCATTCACGCGGGCCTGATGTAGGGTGCCCCGGTCATCCAGCGCCACGCCTTCAGCACGGATACGCTCCAGCCGCGCGCCACGGGCGACAACGGTTACATCCAGTCCGGCCGAAGCCAACAGCGCCGCCATGGCGGTGCCGATATTTCCGGCACCGATGATTGCTAGTCTCATGAAAAATCTCCGCTTTTAGCCGGCCGTGTGCGCCAGCAGCAGGACCAACCCCGGCAAGGCCGTCAGCAGCCCGACTCGCAGCACGTCCATCGCAACGAACGGCCCTAGCCCTTTGAAGATCGTGCCCAATCGCACATCGGGCACCACCGATCGCAGGACAAAGGCATTCATGCCGACGGGGGGCGTGATGTAGGAAATCTCGGTGACCATGACCACGAAGATGCCAAACCAGATCAGGTCAAACCCTTGGGCCGCCACGATGGGATAGAACACCGGCACGGTCAGCATGATCATCGACAGGCTTTCCAGCACGCAGCCCAGAACCAGATAGATGCACAGGATCACCAGAATGGTCATCATCGGCGTGGTGTCAAAGGTGCTGAGGAAATTCTGGATGTCGTTCGTCATGCCCGACATATTGACGTAGTTGGTAAACGTCAGCGCCCCGAACAGGATAAAGAACATCATGGCGGTCGTCTTCATCGTGTCGAGCAGCACCTGAAACAGCCCCTCGATGGTAAAGCGGCCCGACAGGACGACCAGCAGCAGCGCGCCGCCCGCGCCCATGCCCGCGCTTTCCGTGGGGGTAAAGACACCGAGGTAAATCCCGCCCATGACAAAGGCGAACAGGATCAGCGCGCCCAACGTGCCCTTTAGTGCCGCCAGACGGTCCCGCAGGGGCAGCTTAGGCTCGACCGGCAGGTCCAGACCCTGCCACTTGATCGAAATGCGCACGGCAATGGAATAGAACAGTACCCCCAGAACACCAGGGATCAGTCCCGCAAGGAACAGCTTGCCGATGTCTTGCTGGGTCATGATGCCGTAGAACACCAGAATAACCGAGGGCGGGATCAGGATGCCAAGCGTCCCACCCGCCGCGATCGACGCCGTGGACAGCTGGTCCGGATAGCCGAATTTCCGCATCGAGGGCAGCGCGATCCGAGTCATCGTCGCCGCCGTTGCCATGGACGACCCGCACACCGAACTGAACGCGCCGCAGGCGATCACGGTGGCGGTGGCCAGCCCGCCTTTGCGGTGGCGCAGCCAGGCGTAGGCGGATTTGTACAGCTCTTCGGCGATGCCGGACTGGACCACGAAGTTCCCCATCATCAGGAACAGCGGCAATACCGACAGGGAATAATCCCGCCCGTTGTCAAAGAACGCCGAGCCCAGCAAAGACAGCGCCGGTGTCCACCCGATGATCGAGGCCACCCCGACCAAGCCAACCCCTGCCAGCGACAGCGAAATCGGCACGCCGCACAGCAACAGGCCCATGACGATCGCCATGCCAATTGGCCAGTGTTCCATCGTTATTTCTCCGCTTTCAGCCAGAGGACCAGACGGCGCAGAGGCACCCAAGCCGTCAGAAGCGCGCCCGCAACCGTGCAGATCGCGCAGAAGTATCCTAAGGGGGCAATCGGCAGCCCCAAGGTCTGCGAGGCCCCGCCATAGCTGGCGAACTGCGCCGCATAGACCCAGATCCGCCAAGCGACGACCAGCAGCACCCCTGCCCCCGCAACGCCCGTGATCGCCAGCCGCCAAGGATGCACTTTGCGCGGCATGTGGTCGGTGATCAGATCGACCGTGACGTGCTCGTTATCCAGCGCCACCGCAGGCAGCCCCAGAAAGATGGTCGCGGCCAGCAGCATCTCCGTCAGCTCTGCCGCACCGGGAAGCGGCGAATTGAACAGATAGCGCCCGATCACATCTACCACGGTGATCCCCATCATGCTCAGGAGCAGGAGGCCCCCGATCACCGCCAGAACCGTGCGCGGCTTGGGGACCGAGATCCCCGCCGGCAGCACTCTGGCTGCCGGCAGTTCTGATTGATGGAGAGAGGTGACAGGCTTCATTCGCCTGCGGCTTTCATTTCTGCGCTCGCGGCTTCGATTTCGGCCTTGAACGCGGCATAGGCGGCATCCGCATCAACACCCGCTTCGGCGACCTCGGCCAGCTTGGCTTGGATCACGGGCGACAGCGCCTCTTCCCACGCGGCCAGCTGCACGTCAGAGGCCGGGGTGATCGCGATCTCGCCGTCCATCGCGGCCTTGCCCGCAGCATCCGCGCGGTCCCACATCTGGCCAGCCATGCGGGCCAGGGCCTCGCCGGTGACGCTGTCGATCTGGGCTTGCTCTTCGGGGGTCAGGCTCTCCCATTTGGCTTTGTTCATCACCACGTAGAACGAGGTGTTATAGAGGCCACCGGGCACCGAAACGCCCACATCTAGCTGCGGGATCAGCTTGAAGAAGTTCACCGATTCATAGGGGAAGAGGATGCCGTCCGCGACCCCTTGGCTCAGGAGTTCATAGGCCTTGGAGGACGGCCCCTCGACCGGCACGGCCCCCAGTTCGGTGGCCACGGTGTGCACGATACCGCCGCCCACGCGCAGTTTCGCGCCCTTCAGCAGATCGACCGAGGACGGGTCCGCCGAGGTTTTCAGGAATATCTCGCCGGGGCCGTGGGTAAAGACACCCAGAACCTTGACCTGATCATATTCGCCTGCGCCCTTCAGGGTCTTGTCGAACATGCGCCAATACGCGACCGAGATCGCCTCGGCGCTGTTCCCGAGGAAGGGCAGCTCGGCCAAGTTGGTGGTCTTGAACCGTCCGGGGCTGTAGCCCTGCACGCCAAAGGTGATGTCCGCCACACCGTTAACCGCGAAATCGAAATGCGCAGGGGGCGGCCCGAGGGGGGCGGGCAGGATGTTGGCGGTGACTTCGCCGCCGGTTGCCTCGGCGATGGCTTCGGTCATGGGCACGATCACCTCGGACACCAACGGGTGCGACGGCGGCAGCCAGTTCGCCACGGTCAGGGTGGTTTGCGCGCTGGCAGGCAGTGCGGCGGCTAGCGCCAGAAGGCTGGCAGAAATCAGTTTATTCATAGTGCGTTTCCCTGTTTTGAAATTTCCTGAGATGGATCTGCGCGCGGTTCTGCGCCGCGCTTCAGACAGCGATTTGTGGCAGATGGTGGAACTGACGCCCGAACCACATCAGGCCCGAGGCGTCGCCCTCGGTCAGGGCGATATCCTCGACCTGACAAAAGAAAACCGAGTGGGTGCCGATGACCTCGCGGTTGATGATCCGGCAGTCAAAGGCGGCGACCGCATCGTCCAGAACGGGCGCTCCGGTGGCGCGGGTGGTCCAGCCGCCTTGGGCGAACCGGTCCCCGTCGCACTGGCCTGCGAACTGGCCGGACAAGTCGCGGTGGCGCGGACCCAGCACGTTCACACACAGCACCCCGTTCTGCACGAACAGATCGTGGCTGCGGTTGCGGGTGTTGACGCAGACCAGCAGCGTCGGCGGCGTGTCGGTGACCGAACACACAGCCGAGGCGGTCATCCCGTGACGCCCCGCCACCCCGTCCGTGGTCAGGACGGTGACAGCGGCGCCCAAGCGGCTCATGCCCTCGCGGAAAAGGTTCTGCATGGCGGCCCCCATCAGATGTCCAGCACCAGCCGGTCCGAGCAAGCCCGCGAACAGCAGGCGCAAATCATCTCGCCCTCTTCGCGTTCTTCCTCGGTCAGGAACTGGTCGCGGTGATCGATTTCGCCCTCGAGAACATCGGTCACGCAGGTGCCACAGATGCCTTCTTCGCATTTGACCTCGATCTTTACACCTTCGCGGGCCAAAGCCTTGGCGATGGTCTCGTCCGGCCCGACAGTCACAGTGATCCCAGATTGCGCCGCGACCACTTCGAATGTCTCGCCCGAGGCATCCACATCCGCGCTAAAATATTCGCGGTGCACATTTTTTTGACGGTGCCCGGCATTTTCTGCCGTCTGGATCACCCAGTCCATATATCCTGCGGGGCCGCAAACGTAGATGTGCGTACCGGCATCCGGTGCAGGCAGCGCCGCTTGCAAATCCAAGGGGGCCGAGTCGTCGTGATGCACCACAATCCGGTCCTTGAACGGGGCGGTTTCGATCAGGTCGGCAAAGGCCATCCGGTCCGCCGAGCGGGTGCAGTAATGCAGGGTGAAATCCGCGCCCTTGGCATGAAGTTCCCACGCCATCGCCAGCATCGGGGTCACGCCGATCCCGCCGCCAAACAGCACTGTTTTCAGGGCCGAGTGGTCCAGCGCAAAATGGTTGCGCGGCCCCTCAACATGAACCTTTTCGCCTGCCTTCACCAGTTGGTGAAGGGCGATCGAACCGCCTCGGCTGGCCGGATCGCGCAGAATACCCAAGCGCCAAGCCGAGCGATCCGCGGGATCACCGGCCAGCGAATACTGGCGCCACAGGGGGCCTTCGGGGGTGTCTACCAACAGGTCGATATGGGCGCCCGCGGTGACCTCGGGCAGTGGGCCGTCGGCGGTCAGGGTCAGGCGCATGATATCGCCGCGATCGTCCAGCCGTTTGGCAACGGTCAGGACCAAGGGCGTGGTGTCGTGCATGTCCTTCATGGCTTACCTCATGTACAGGCCGCCGTTCACGTCCCAGCAGGCGCCAGTGGTGAAACCGGCGTCGGGGGCGCACAGCATGGCCACCATTTTCGCAACAAATTCAGGGCGTCCGAGCTGCCCCACGGGGATACCGGCCAAGAAGCCTTCCATCCGGTCCTCGGGGACGATCCCGTGGACCATCGGCGTGTCCATCGGGCCGGGCGAAATCGCGTTCACCGTAACCCCGAACGGGGCCAGATCGCGGGCGAACACCTTGGTTAACGTCAGGATCGCCCCCTTGGAGGCCGCGTAATGCGCCCCCGTGGCCGTCCCGCCGTTCTGCCCCGCAAGGCTGGCCATGTTCACGATGCGGCCGTAGCCGCGTTCCTTGAAATGACGGCCAAAGGTCTGGCATCCGGCGAAACACCCGCCCGCGTTCACGGCCATGACGGTGTTGAACTCGGCCGGATCAATCTCCAGCACAGGGCGGGCCTGTGTCATGGCGGCGTTGTTCACCAGAACCTCGGCGCTGCCCCAGCGTTCGATCACCTTGTCCAGAACGGTCTGGAAATCGGCGGGGTTGGCCACGTCCAGCGTCGCCGTCACAGCCGTTTCCCCCGCCAGATCCAGTTCCGAGGCCAGCGCGCCCGCCGCGTCCTGATCCAGATCGGTGATCACCACGCGAAAGCCTGCGGCGTGCAAGGTACGGGTGGCGATGGCGCCAAATCCCTTGGCGCCCCCCGTGATCACGGCCGTCTGGATGACATCCGGCAACGGCGTCCCCATCAGAACAGATAGCTGATCGAGGTCAGCATCCCGTCGCTATTCAGAAGGCGGATGATCTTGTCACGGATTTTCAGCCCCTCTTCGGTTTGCTCCAGCTTCCAAGTGACGTTCATGGCAAAGCTGCGCTGGCGGCCGAACTTGTCCTCCATCACGTGCTGCGCGGCGCGGACGGTGATCAGGCTGCCTTCGACGCTGTCGATCACGATGCGCGAAACCGTGCGCACGGATTCCGCCGGCGGCGCAGCCGAGATCGAGAAACCGCCCTGCAAACGCTTGACCCGCATGTCGCGCATCAGCGCGTTGTCATAGGCGATGTTCAGGCAGTTGGCGAAATCGTCGCCCTCTTTTTCCACGGGGATCACGTAGTGGCCGGTTGCGGTCCAAAGCTGGAGCCACTCGACGTATTCCTTGGCGTCCAAGAGGTCCGCTTCCATCCACAGGAATTCGGTGACGACGGCCAGATTTACGTCGGTTTGCGCAGGGAAATCTTTCATTGTTCCATCACCTTCTTCCACATTTTGTAGGCAGAGCGCATGCCGGTCTCGGCGCTGATGTCGCCCACGGGCAGGCCATTGTCAGAGGTCTTTTCCAGCCCCAAACCACGGTTCACCATGACGTCGATATCCTCGCCGCCACCGGCCGAGCCGCGCTGGACGCGTTCCCAGATCTCGGCATCATCGGGCGAGCCAAAGCCCATCGGCCCTTGGAAGTGTTCGTGAATGCGCATCCGCATCTGGTTGGCCGCCGCGGGGCCACCGTCCATGCCAATCGCGATGTGGCGGATTTCGGTTTCGTGCACCGAGACAGGGCGCAGAATGCGGAAGAACGACAGCGAGCACGCCGCATTCGGGAAGAGGTTCAGGTTGAACCCGCAGCCCCCCACAGCGCGGACCAAGCGGCGCACCTGCGCCTCGTCGTAGTCCTTGCGTAGGTCTTCGGCCAGTTCAGCGAACCGCTCGGGGATCGGTGCGCCATCATCGTTATCCAGATCAATGAATTCGGGCATCATCACCATGACCGAGTGGCCATTTCCAAGGTCTTCGACATAGCCGTCATCGTCGTCCATAAAGCTGAACGTCTCGGTCGCCTCGCCATCAAGAGATTGCAGGAAGCTCTTGTGAACAATGGGGAAATGGTAGGCGTCGGTGGTGTTTTCCAACTGGATTTTCCAGTTCATCGGCACCTTGAACTGATGTTCCCCCAAGGTTTTTACCGGATAGCCGCCGCCCTGCTTCATGAACAGTTTGATCCAAGGCTTGGCGTTCCCAAGGAAGTCTTCCAGCGGCTCCACATCCATGTTGTAGGACGCAAAGATCATGCCTTCGAAAATGCCGACCTTCAGCTGCTTCAGGCCGAAGTCTTTCTTGTCGAAGTCGGTGTTGTAGCCCTCGGTATAGGGGATCGCGCGCAGCTCGCCGTTCAGGGCATAGCCCCAGCCGTGATAGGGGCACTGAAAGGACGAGGTCTTGCCCTTCTTGATCTCGCACACGGTCGCGGCGCGGTGGCGGCAGCGGTTCACCAGAACGTGGATTTCCCCTTTGCGGTCGCGGGAAATGATCACCGGCTGCAGGCCCACATAACTGAGTTTGAAGCTGCCCTTGTCCGGCACTTCGGATGTGTGGCCGACCCAGACCCAGACCTTGCCAAAGATCTTTTCCATCTCTTCGTTGAACAGCGCGGGGTCTTCGTACATCGGGGTTTTGACGCGGTCGTTCAGCACCAGATCATCGGTGCCGATGCCGCCGGGGGTTTGGTCAAGAGACATCGGTTTGTCCTATTGGTTCAGTCCGCAGCCACAGGCGCAGACGGGGTTGGAGCGGGAATTTGCACGGGCTGGTTCCAGTCGGATACGGGCCGCGCATAAAGGTTTCGGGTGGTAAAGCGGTGCATCCGCCAAGCGCCGTCCTGACGGGCAAAGGTGATCACCAGCCGCGCCGCCATCACAAAGGACTGCCCACCCTGAAAGGTCGGCGTTTGCAGCATGATCCAGCGCCCGGTCTTGGTGCCGTCCGCGTTATGGGTCAGCGCCTCTGCGGTCAGGAAATGCGCGTTCATCGCGAAATGCGGTGGCGTGGTGCAGAAGCCCGCCATCCAATTCATGATCGACTGACGGCCACGGTGGGCGCCAAAGTCGGCCTCGTACCGGTCACCGGCACCGGACCAGATGGCGTCCGTGGTGAACAGAGCCTCCAGTGCGGTCAGGTCCGTGTCCGCGTCCAGCCGGTCGCAGATGTCCATGTAATCGGACAGGCAGCGGCGGCAGGCGGCTTCGGCCTCGAGGGCGTCCAGACGGGACAGGATGGCGGTCAGATCGCTCACAGCGCGGGGATCTCCAGCGCGCGGCCCATACGGGCCTCGATCCGCATGTAGCGCCACAGGCGGTGGTTTTCCTCGCCGACTTCGATGGTGCGGAACAGGTTGCACGCGGCTTTGACAGCCTCTCGATCAGGGAAATCGCAGAGCATGTAGCAGGTCCAAGGGAAACCGGTGGGCGACGTGCCGACCATGGTTTCGTCGTCGTCGATGGTGCCCAAAACGGTCACGCCCTCGGTCGCGGCGACGGTGCCCATAAAGGTCGAGAACCCCTTCCACACCATACCGATCTGGTCGAACGGCAGGTCAAAGAAATTCTGCTGGACCGCGATGCACAGAAGCGTGCGCAAAGGTTTGGTATCACTCATTATTCTATTCCTTCGGGTGGATGTCGTTTTGCGTGCGGATCAGGGGAAACCGGGGGGCGTGCGTTCGCCGAACATGGCAGCGCCAGCGGCGGTCCACGTCCCCTCGCCCATAAAGGCGTGCTGCGCGACGCAGGCCGCGTCGATCATCAGACGGCCCAAGGGGTGCCCCGCCATCATCGCGTTCGATCCCCCCATGACAAAGGCATCACGGGCCACGGCGGCCCCTTCGTGGGCAGCGGCGGTGGCGGCGAGGCGCAGGCGCACATGGGTGTCGGGGGTGACGCTGGAATTGTGCTTCAGCTCCTCCCACGCGCGGGCGGTGGCGTCGAAGAATTGGGCGCGCACACCGGCAAGGCGGCTTTCGGCGCGGGCCAGCATGGACTGGATGTTCGGGCGGGCTCCGGGGTTCGGCGCGCCAGTGATCGACGCACGCTGCGCAGCATCCGACCGGATGTAGTCCAGCGCCTCTCGGGCCGTTCCCAGCGCGACCACGGCCAGCACCTGCGCGGCCAAGGCCATCGCGGGATAGCGGAAAATCGCATCCTCCATCGCCGAGCGCGCGCCGCGAACAAAGGTCATCTCGTCGGGCACCAGCACTTTGTCGGCGACCAGATCGTGACTGCCAGTGCCGCGCAGGCCGATGGTGTCCCACGTTTCGTCAATGGTGATCGCGGCGCGGGGCATGACAGCGGTGCGCGGAAGCGGGGAACCCTCGCCCTCTAGCTTGATGCCGCCTCCCAAGAGGTCCGCCCCCATAGAGCCAGAGCACCACGGCCAACGGCCGGTGACCTCGATCCCGCCAGCCACGCGGGTGGCGTCTTGGGGCGGGAACAGGCCACCCGCGAACACGGTGTCGGGGTTCGTGCTGTAGATCGCCGCGAAGCTATCGGTCGGCAAAGCCGCCAGATAGGTCGACGAGACCCCGAAACTGGCCACCCACCCCGCCGAGGCATCCGCCGCTGCGATGGTCTCGATCAGCGCCAGAAAGTCCATCGGGCTGATTGCATCCCCGCCAAGCCGCTGGGGCACAAAGGCTCGGTACACACCGACCTTCTTGAACCCGTCCACGATGTCCTGCGGGATGTGGCGCAGCTGGTCGAATTCGGCACGGCGGGAACGGATCGTATCAAGCAGTTGCGCCATCTCGGCGCTTTGGGCGTTGCGCGTGGCAACCGGTTCGGGATGGGTCATCCAATCATCTCCACAAAAGGTTCGGTGGTGAGCTGGCGCTCTAGAAATTCGGCGATGGCACAGAGGCGGGCTTCTTCGCCCTTGCGGCCCACCAGTTGCAGGCCAGCGGGCAGTCCGGCGGCGGTGCGCAGGGGCACGGTCAGCGCGGGGTGGCCGGACAGGTTGAATGGGCGCACCAGCTTGGTCAGAGGGATCAGCGCGGCGGGGTCCTGGGCCTGATCCCAAGTCGGGGGCACGCAAGGCATGGTCGGCAGCACCAGCGCATCAAGGCCGGTCAGGGCGGTGTCGACCTCTTGGGTGAAGTGGGTGCGGATCTGTTCAGCCTCGGCCGCCATCTCGGGGGTGACGGTCAGGGCGTTCAGCAGGCGGGCGCGTACATCGGCACCAAGGGTAGCGTTCGATCGCGCCAGATGCCCGAATTCTCCGGCCAGTTCGTAGTTAATCAGTGTGATGCCCGCTTTGAACGCAGCCTCCAGCCCATCCAGCGGGGTGACCGTTTCCCAGCGTGGCGACAGCACGCCATCGACCGCCGCGATGATGTCCGCGTCCACTTGGACCGGCACGCGGCCCAGTTTAGGCGCATCGATCTGTAGCGGCGCGAACCCGTCCAGCAACATCCCTGCGGCACGGGTCAGCATCTCGGCGCTGGCGGCGAAGGGGCCTATGACGTCCAGAGAGGACGCGCGGGGAATGGCGCCCCGGCGGCTGATCGCATCTTGGGTCGGCTTCAGGCCATAGATCCCACAGCAGCACGCGGGCTGGCGGATCGACCCGCCGGTGTCGGTGCCGATCGCGAAATCACACAGGCCTGCCGCCACTGCCGAGGCCGACCCCGAGGACGAGCCCCCCGGAATGCGGTCCGGCCACAGCGGGTTCGGGGCGGTTCCGGCATAGGCATTGGCCCCCGTCACCCCGAACGCCAGTTCGTGCATGGTGGTGGTTCCGGTGATGTACGCGCCCCCTGCAATCAGGCGGGCCACCACATCGGAATGGGCCACTGCCGCCGGCGCATCGGCAAAGGCCGCGCTGCCGCAGCGGGTCGGCAAGCCCTGCACATCAAGGCATTCCTTGACCAGAACCGAGGGGCCATTTGCGTCCCCAAGGACAAGCGTGTTGGTGATGATGTCGATATGCTGGAGCATCGGAACCTCGGGCGACCTTTTTACATGAATGTTACCGTATTTCGGAAATTCAGGAAGATGATTTATGGTAATAATCACCATTATATTTCAATCAGAGCGGTGCAGACTTGGATATGGGTGCGGAAAATTCATCTTTTTCAAGGACTAAGCGGCAATGTCTAAAAATTAGACACAGGCCTGTTTTCGGTGAATAATACCCTTGCCTGCGCCAAATCCCCCCAAAGGTCCCTATTTTTCAGGCCACAACCGCACAACACCTCCTCGCACCGCTTTTATGTGATTATTCACATTAAATCACAGCAAGGTTATCCACACCAAAGACACCCCCAAACAGGCCTAACGGGGCGCAAACGCAGCCGAATTGCTTTGCCGAAATCCCTATGATGAATTGGGTCCCTGCGCCGAAAGCTTCAAAATCACACCCAATTCGCATGTTTCCGGAATCTGCCGGAGGCCCTGCCGAACGCTTGCCTCAGGAGGGTGCTTTGAAGTTCAAGTACAAGCTCGGAATCGCGCTTTTTCTCGCGGGTCTGGTGCCCGTGGCCTTTGTGTCCAAGGTCAACATCGACGGCTTTTCGGACTATGCCGAACGGCAGATGTTGCAACAGGCCAACACCTCTGTCGCGCTGAAACGCTCGATCGTCGAGAACTACTTTCACGGCATCATCCACTATGGACAGGTCATCGCAAACCGCGAGGACATCGGCGACCAGATCAGCAATCTGGCCAAACATTCGCGCTACCTGTTGAAAAAGGACGAAGAGGTCACCGTCTCTGGCGCCCTGAAGGAGCGCTATGATTACCAGCGCAAGCACACGCCGGACACCGACGATGCCCGCGAGGCGGGGTGGTACGATGACCTCGATCCTGTCGCGCTGAAAATGCAGCAGTTGTTCATAGCGGATAACCCCAACAAGATCGGTGAAAAGCACCTGCTGGACGTGCCCGAAGCCCAGAGCACCTATGGCCGCCTGCACGGCACCTTGCACAAGGGCTATCGCGGGCAGATGCAGCAATACGGGTTCTACGACATTTTCCTGATCGAACCCCAAGAGGGCCGGATCGTCTATTCGGTGTTCAAAGAGGTCGACTACGGCACGCGTCTGGTGTCGGGCCCCTACAAGGACACCAATTTCGGCAAAGCCGCGCAAGAGATCATCAAGACCAAGGGCAAAGAGCCCTATGTCATTGCGGACTTTGCCAAATACGCGCCCTCGTTCGATGCGCAGGCCGCGTTTATCCTGTTCCCCGTCGGCAAGGATGACACCTTCCGCGGGATTTTTGCGGTGCAGATGCCCTCGGACATCGTCGCAAAAATCATCGAAGAAGTGGAAAAGGACGACACCCGCTATCACTCGTTCCTGATCGGGGCCGACCACAGGCTGCGCTCGGAATACAGCGCCGATCTGTCCATCGGTCAGAAGCTGCACGATGAGGTCGAGCAGGCGATCGACAGCGGCGAACGGGGACACATTGTCACCACCCTGCCTGACGGCAAAGACGTGCTGGCGGTCTGGAAATCCCTGCACATCCCCGGTCTGGACTGGAAGATCGTGTCGGAACTGGATCGCAGTCAGGCGATGGCAGAATCCAAAGCGATCATCACGCGCACCCTGAAAACGGTGGGCATGGTGATGCTGGTGATCATGGTGGCCGGTGCCTTCATGACCAACTGGCTGCTGGGGCCGATCAAGGCGCTGGCACGGCTTGTCTCGCAAGAGGCCTCTGTCGCGCTACAAACGTTGGCCGACAAGTCCAAAGAGGCGCGCTCTGCCTCGGAGAGCATGGTGGACATCGCGCAGGAAACCCGCACAAAGGTCAGCGATGTTAGCCAGCGTTCCGACGCGGTGAACGCGGACGTGACCGAGGTCGCCGCCTCGATCGAGGAACTGTCGGCGGCCCTGCAAACCGTCTCGCAATCGGTGGAAGCGGCATCGACCCTGACCGCGCAATCCGCGACCAAAGCGGGCGACGCCGAGCAAGCCTCGGTGCAGTTGCAACAGGCCGCCAAGCAGATCAACGGGGTCGTGACCCTGATCGACGACATCGCCAAGCAGACCAAGCTCTTGTCGATCAACGCCGCGATCGAGGCCGCGAACGCAGGGGTCGTGGGCAGCGGCTTCAAGGTTCTGGCCGGTGAAATCGGCAAGCTGGCGCAGCGCACCAGCCAGTCCACGCAGGAAATCTCGGAGCAGATCGAACTGGTTCTCGGGGCCGTGGACACCAGCACCGAAGCGATGCGCGAAATCTCGGAGATGATCGCGCAGGTGAACCAGCAATCCCAGACGATCTCGGTCTCGGCGCACCAGCAGAAAGAGGCAACCAACGCCATCGCAGAACGGATGCGCCGCACCTCGACCAACGTCGAGGTCTCGGGCAACAGCCTTCGGACGGTCCACGATGCCTCGGGACGTGCGGCCACCGCAGCGACCCAACTGCTGGCCGGTGTCGGCGATGTGGACGAGGCGTCGCACGCGATGGAGGCCGCGATCGGACGCCTGAACGAGCGCCTCGAAAAGATCTGAGCTCTTCGCCAGAGCAAACTTTCAAACGCGCGAGGGCCATCCCCCGCGCGTTTTCTTTTGTGCCCTAAGGGGGCAGCGCAGCCCCCCGAAACCAACATTTTCCCTATTGCTTTGTTTCATGGCCGTGGCACCATATCCGTGCCCGCCATAGACCATCCACGGCCGCCCGAACGGTCCGCGTCTTGCCACCTACGACGGACGGTCATCGCCCTTCGGACCATACGAAGGACAAGAGGGTCGGCTATGGAACAACTGGTTTGGCAGCACGCTGCCGCACTCCCCGTGTACCGCACGACGATGCCCGACACCCAGCGGCGGTTCTATCGCCCTGCCCCGTGTCAGGCCAACCTGCGCAACCAGAGCGGCCCTTTCCCCCACGTTCAGCCCCCCACACCAACACCGCACAGCCGTGCGGCCCTCCCTGCGTAAGGACGCAAACAAATGAACCACATCGTCGCTCTTTTCTCGAGTGTCGCAAGCCTAACCCTGATCGGCCTGATCTATGTCTGCCGGTTCAGAACCCGCCAGAGCAGCTGGCTGCAATCGGAATATATCGGGATGAACCTGATGGCCCTTCTGGTGGGCCTTTATACGCTGGCGGTGCCCGCAACGCTGCTGGGTCTGTGGCGGCTGATCGCGGATGGACTGTCTTTGTCGACCCTGATGAACTCGGCCATTGATCTGGCCAGCATCGCGGCGATCATCGCCACCACCGCCCTGTTCCTGCGGGCCGTCAGACGGGCAAACCGCGAGGGCACCACGCCCAATAATGTCTTCCCGCTGACCCCGTCGCCCTCGGCCCCGCGCACCCCGCCCAAAGGGATGAAGAAGGCCGCCTGACGCAATACCCCGCCGTGATCAGCGCCACGGCGGGGTATTTCAGGCCATAGCCATCACTTCGCGTCTCTCTCCATGATCCACTCCACCTCGGGCGCCGGGACGAAGCGCCATTTCCTGAGGGGCCCTGCCATGACGTTGAGGTAGTACATCTCGAACCCATAGGGCGCGCCGCAGGGGTGGTGGCCGCGGGGGACGCAGACCACGTCGCCATCCTTGACGGCCATGGTTTCGTCCAGTTGCCCGTCATCGGTGTAGACCCGCTGGATGCCGAAGCCC
>NZ_JABCJE010000040.1 GCF_013377535.1 Donghicola mangrovi
ATCGCCGCCATCGTTCAGGGTCGCGGTCTTGGTTAATGCGATTGCGGAGACGGCGCCGATGGTGGTTGTGACGGCACTGTCTGTGGTGTCGGTAACATCCTCTGAGCTGTCGGTGGCGCGCTGGGTGTCGCCATCAAGGTCGATCCAAGCGGTGCCGGTGGCGCTGTTGCTGAGGCCACCTGCGTCCACATCGTCCTGATCGACCACATGGGTCAGGGTCGCGGTGGCGGTGCCGCCGGGCAGGAAGGCCGCATCGGTGCTGCCGGTGGAATAGGTGATGGCCGAGAGGGTCGCAGTCAGCGAGGTGCCGCCCGAGCGCTGGAAGTCATCGCTCAGGGTCAGGCCGGTCAGGGTGGTGTTGCCGGAGTTCTCGGCGGTGATGGTGTAGGTCAGCGTATCGCCAAGGCTGACCACGCCGTCACTGTCCGCGTCCGTGTGGGCGACGGATTTGGTGACGGTCAGCGCGGGGGCGCGGGTCAGGGTGGTCTCGGTGGCCGCATCGCCGGTGCCGGTGGCGCTGGAGATATCGGTGACATCGCCGGTGCCCGAGGGGCTGCTGGCGGTGACCGTGGCCAGATTGCTGACAGTGCCCGCGTCGACGTCATCCTGGGTCAGGGTGTAGGTCGCGCTGAAGGTGCTGGTGTCGCTCTCT
>NZ_JABCJE010000041.1 GCF_013377535.1 Donghicola mangrovi
GACCTGATCGTGGGCACCGAAGAGGAGTTCCACATCGCGGGCGGCTCGACCAATACGGTCGAGGCGCTGCGCACGGTGCGCGGGAACTCGAAGGCGACCTTGGTGTGCAAGCGGGGCGCTTTGGGCGCGGTGGCGTTCGAGGGCGCGGTGCCGGACAGTCTGGACGATGGCCAGAGCGGTGAGGGCTTCCCTATCGAGGTGTTCAATGTTTTGGGCGCGGGGGACGGGTTCTTCTCGGGGCTTTTGAAGGGCTGGATGGAAGATGCCGGTTGGCCGACCACGCTGAAGTACGCCAATGCCTGCGGGGCCTTTGCGGTCAGCCGTCATGGCTGCACGCCGGCGTATCCAAGCCTGACCGAGCTGGAGTTTTTCCTGAAGCGGGGCGTTAAGCAGAAGGATCTGCGCAACGATCCGGAGCTGGAGCAGATCCACTGGTCCACCACGCGCCACACCCGCAATGCGGGGGACTGGTCGTCGATGCGGGTGTTTGCTTTCGACCACCGCCTGCAGTTGGAGGAGATGGAAGGGTATACGCTGGCCAAAGGTGGCGAGTTCAAAGAGCTGTGCATGAAGGCCGCCGTTCAGGTGCAGGATGGCCGGGATGGCTACGGCATTCTGTGT
>NZ_JABCJE010000042.1 GCF_013377535.1 Donghicola mangrovi
GCACAGAATGCCGTAGCCATCGCGGCCATCTTGCACTTGGGTCGCGGCCTTCATGCACAGTTCCTTGAACGCGCCGCCCTTGGCCAGGGTATACCCGTCCATCTCCTCCAGCTGCAGGCGGTGGTCGAAGGCAAACACCCGCATCGACGACCAGTCCCCCGCATTGCGGGTGTGGCGCGTGGTGGACCAGTGGATCTGCTCCAGTTCCGGATCGTTGCGCAGATCCTTCTGCTTAACGCCGCGCTTCAGGAAAAACTCCAGCTCGGTCAGCGAGGGATAGGCCGGCGTGCAGCCATGACGGCTCACCGCAAAGGCCCCGCAGGCATTGGCGTACTTCAGCGTGGTCGGCCAACCGGCATCTTCCATCCAGCCCTTCAAAAGCCCCGAGAAGAACCCGTCCCCCGCGCCCAAAACATTGAACACTTCAATCGGGAAGCCCTCGCCGCTCTGGCCATCGTCCAGACTGTCCGGCACCGCGCCCTCGAACGCCACCGCGCCCAAAGCGCCCCGCTTGCACACCAAGGTCGCCTTCGAGTTCCCGCGCACCGTGCGCAGCGCCTCGACCGTGTTGGTGGAGCCGCCCGCGATGTGGAACTCCTCTTCGGTGCCCACGATCAGGTC
>NZ_JABCJE010000043.1 GCF_013377535.1 Donghicola mangrovi
TCCAGAGATGTAACTGGCTCCGTTGTCCGATAGCAGCCGTGGCTTATGCCGAACTGTTGCCCTATCGCAGCCTGACGCCTGCAGAGCCAAGTCCAGCGTGTCGGTCACGTCGCCGGCCTTCATCGTCGTGCAGAGCTTCCATGCGATGATGTACCGACTGTAATCGTCAAGGATTGTCGACAGATAGAACCAACCCCAGCCGATGACCTTGAGATAGGTGAAGTCGGTCTGCCAGAGCTGGTTCGGCCGGGTCGTTTTGTCCCGGAACTTGTCGGCGGCCGACACCAGCACGTAGGCCGGGCTGGTGATCAGGTCGTAGGACTTGAGGATGCGATAGACCGAAGCCTCTGACACAAAGTACTTTTCCGTGTCGGTGAACCGCACGGCCAACTCGCGCGGCGACAGATCGCTTTCCTTCAGGGCCAAGTCCTTGATCCTCTCGCGCACCGGCTGAGGAATACGGTTCCAGACCCGTGATGGCCTAGGGCTACGATCCTCGAGCGCCTCGGGGCCACCGGCCAGATATCGGTGATACCAACGGTAAAAGGTCGTTCTGGGGATGCCAAGCTTGTCCAGCGTACGT
>NZ_JABCJE010000044.1 GCF_013377535.1 Donghicola mangrovi
GACGGGAATCAGCTTTTCGGGGAAGTGGAAGGGGCCGTAATTATTCGAACAGTTGGTTAACACCACCGGAAACCCGTAGGTCTCGTGCCAAGCGCGGACCAGATGGTCGCTGCTGGCCTTGGACGCGGAGTAGGGGCTGCGCGGATCGTAGGGCGTGTCTTCGGTGAACTTGATCGCCGGATCGTTCGGCAGCGATCCAAAGACCTCATCGGTCGAGATGTGGTGGAACCGGAAGCTGTCCGGTTTGCCTTGGGCGGTCCAATAGGTGCGCGCGGCCTCGAGCATGTTGAAGGTGCCGGTGACGTTCGTCTCGATAAAGTCCGCGGGCCCGTCGATCGAGCGGTCCACGTGGCTTTCGGCGGCCAGATGCATCACCGCATCGGGCTGGTGCTTGGCGAACACCGCATCCAGCGCGGCGCGGTCGCGGATATCCACCTGCTCGAAGGCATAATCGGGGCTGCCTGCAACCATCGCGACGTTGTCCAGACACGCCGCATAGGTCAGCGCATCAACGTTCACGACCTGATGA
>NZ_JABCJE010000045.1 GCF_013377535.1 Donghicola mangrovi
CACGGGGATCAGCTTTTCGGGGAAGTGGAAGGGGCCGTAATTGTTCGAACAGTTGGTTAACACCACCGGCAACCCGTAGGTCTCGTGCCAGGCGCGGACCAGATGGTCGCTGCTGGCCTTGGACGCGGAATAGGGGCTGCGCGGATCGTAGGGCGTGTCTTCGGTGAACTTGATCGCAGGGTCGTTCGGCAGCGATCCAAAGACCTCATCGGTCGAGATGTGGTGGAACCGGAAGCTGTCCGGTTTGCCTTGGGCGGTCCAATAGGTCCGCGCGGCCTCGAGCATGTTGAAGGTGCCGGTGACGTTCGTCTCGATAAAGTCCGCGGGCCCGTCGATCGAGCGGTCCACGTGGCTTTCGGCGGCCAGATGCATCACCGCATCGGGCTGGTGTTTGGCGAACACCGCGTCCAGCGCGGCGCGGTCGCGGATATCCACCTGCTCGAAGGCATAATCGGGGCTGCCCGCAACCATCGCGACGTTGTCCAGACACGCCGCATAGGTCAGCGCATCGACGTTCACGACCTGATGG
>NZ_JABCJE010000046.1 GCF_013377535.1 Donghicola mangrovi
GATCGGCCTCAGGACCGTTTCAAACCTGAAATGATGAACGCTTTCAGGAAACCTTGCTGCGATTTTCTGAAAGCTAGAGGGTGACTTGGCTCATAGTCGAGTAGTGCTCGGCTTGCTCAACCATTTTCAGAGTTGCTTTTTCACCGAACCGCTTGGCAAGCGCGTGTGACATTTCCGGCGGCGACCACGTGTCGTTGGTCCCATGCCAGAGTTCAACTGGACACTGCACTAGGTCGATTGTCTCGCTCCAATCAGTGACATAGACATTGATGAAAGCGAGATATGCATCTGGTCGCCGCAGGAAACACTCCACAAGCGCTTGGTTCACGCTGGCCCGGAAGGCAGGATCTTCGAAAAGGGCCCTCTCTGCGGCGCCACAATTCCTGAAGAGCGCACCAGCTGTCCGTTCGGGCGACCAACGCGTCATCAAACCTTGGAATACAGTCAA
>NZ_JABCJE010000047.1 GCF_013377535.1 Donghicola mangrovi
TTGCGCCTTTGAGGTGCAAGAATTTGAAGCAATTCAACGTACAAAGGTGGGTTCCGCGCGGATGGAGGCAGTATTCTTTTGCCACGGCATGCCCGGAAGCAAAGCCGACGCCACTTTGCTTCTCAAGGCTAATCCCGACGTAGATATCGTCGCGGTAGACCTTTTGGCTAACGCCCCAGAAGACGTTGATATGGCGTTTTCCAATGCGTTGCATAGCAAGGCGATTACTGCGGACAATGGCGGGGTAGTTCTGGCCGGGTTTTCGATCGGCGCAATGGCCGCGATCAAGATCGCCGCGAAACGTCCGGATATTGTCTCGCGGCTCATTCTCATTTCACCCGCGGCGCCCTTGTCGATAGGGGATTTTCTTCCGGATATGGCCGGTGAGCCTGTATTTAAGCTGGCCATGTCGCATCCGAATTTGCTTCGCC
>NZ_JABCJE010000048.1 GCF_013377535.1 Donghicola mangrovi
TATCATCCGCAGACCCAAGGCAAGATCGAGCGTTGGCACCAGACCCTGAAAAACCGCATTCTGCTGGAGAACTACTACCTGCCGGGCGATCTGAAGCACCAGATTGATGCCTTTGTCGATCACTATAACCACCGGCGCTATCACGAGAGCCTGCAGAATCTTACGCCCGCTGACGTCTACTTCGGGCGCGGCCAGACCATTCTGAAACAGCGAGAAAGGATCAAACGAAAGACCATCGAAACCCGGCGCTTGCTTCACCGCAAACCCGCCGCATAATCAGACCAACCAGATGAACCAGACCCTCTCTTAGATCAGGCTGCTATCTGTCCCAAAATCCCTGACGACGGACA
>NZ_JABCJE010000049.1 GCF_013377535.1 Donghicola mangrovi
TTACACCCTGACCCAGGATGACGTTGACGCAGGCACCGTCAGCAACCTCGCCACGGTCACCGCCAGCAGCCCCTCGGGCACCGGCGATGTCACCGATATTTCCAGCGCCACCGGCACCGGCGATGCGGCCACGGAAACCACCCTAACCCGCGCCCCCGCGCTGACCGTCACTAAGGCCGTCGCCCACACCGACGCGGACAGTGACGGCGTGGTCAGCCTTGGCGACACCCTGACCTACACCATCACTGCCGAGAACTCCGGCAACACCACGCTCACCGGCCTGACCCTGAGCGATGACTTCCAGCGCTCGGGCGGCACCGCCCTGACCGCGACCCTCTCGGT
>NZ_JABCJE010000005.1 GCF_013377535.1 Donghicola mangrovi
CATCCCCTTAGTCATACCTAAATGATATTTTCACTTTCGAATTTCGCACTCAGGCTCCATAGTCCAAGGGACTTTTGTTGCTCTGAAAGGTGCAAAATTGCCGGATCGTACTCTGTTTGTGATACGCACGAATGCATTCGACCTGAATAGCAGGCTGTTGGGCCAGCGTTTGGCTGAGATTGCGGGCGCGACGGTGGTTTATGTTGCCGATGAGCGGAAGAGCATAGTGGATACTGCTGGTTACGCAAAGATCGTGACCAGCGAAGGGGCGCTAGCGGGGCTTGGCATCCGGGATTTGCCTGCGGACTGGGGGTGGTTCTGTGGGGATATGTGCTATTATCTGGCGGCAGATCGGTATCCCGATTTCGATCAATATGCGCTGGTGGAATCCGACGTTTATATTCCCGAACGCAGTGTGAAGTCCTTTGTGGAGCAGCTTCAGGCCAAGGATGTGGATGCAACTGCATTCGGGCTGGGGCCGCTAGAGAAGACCAAGCCATACTCAAAAGACCTCAAGAAGCTGGATCTGGATCATCGCTGGGGCTGCATTTTCCCCATTAGCTGCGTGACCAAGGATTTGGTGCATGTGATGCACGCGCTGCGGATCAGGGCGCTGAAACGCGACTTGCGCATCAATGATGAGGGAATTTTGTGTGGAGCGGTGCAGTTGGCAAAGGCCAGCTACAAGCCCCTCGAGCAACTGATTCCCGACCTGATTGACCCCGACACCTTTGACACGAACCCGCCGCACCTCCTCGATGCGCTCTATGCTGACCCGGAGGAGGCACGGATCTTCCATCCTGCAGTCAGTTTCGAAAAAGTTATCGACCGCATCTACTCTAGCGAGAAAAACTACACCCGCCATCGGCTTCGTCGGGTATTAAAAGAGGCAGAGGGGATGCAGCGCACCGCGATCCTCCGGACCTTGGGGCTAGACGGAGAAATCTGATGTATGACGACGGCAGCACTGTTCGTACCGGTTTTTTGGTAAAGGTGCTGAAGTTTGAGCGTAGGTTAAGAATTCTGGATGTGGGCGCCAATCCTCTTGTCGAGGGCGATGTGTCCTATAAGGGCCTGCTGGATCAGGGCTACGCCGAGGTGGTGGGGTTCGAGCCCCAAGAACATGCCTTGGCCGCTTTGCTGGAACGCAAATCCGAAGCTGAGACTTATTTGCCCTACGCGTTGGGCGCGGGGCAGGAAAAGGAACTGCATCTCTTCCAGTCCAGCGGTTTCACATCGGTCTTTCCGGCGGATGCCGCCAGTGCCCGCTATCTGGGTTTCCATCAAGCGATGAAGGAAACGGATCGGGTGCAAATCCAGACCCGCCGCATGGACGAGATCACCGAAATCGGCGCGGTGGATTTTCTGAAAATCGATGTGCAAGGCAGCGAGACCGAGATCATCAGCCACGGGCTGAAGACTTTGGCTGGGGCAGTGGCTGTGCAATCCGAGGTGCGGTTCTTTCCGCTCTACGAGGGCGAGCCGACCTATGGCGAGCTGGAGCAGGCCTTGGCCAAGGGGGGCTTCCGGTTCCTGAAATTGGCCAGCCTCAAGCACGTTTCGGCGGCATCGAAATGGCGCAAAAGGCTGCGCCGGACGATCTATTCCCAAGCGGTGGATGGCGACGGGTTTTACCTGCGGGATATGCGGCGGCCAGAGGCCTATTCCGACGATCAGCTCAAGGCCTTGGCGATCCTTGCTGACGGGATCATGGATGCGCCCGATGTGACGCTGTTCGCGCTGGACCATCTGATCGCCCGGGAGGCCATTCCAGAGAGTTCGGCCGAGGCGTATCTGGCCACTCTTCCCAGCGAATGGACCAAATAAAAAGGGGCCGCTGATCCAGCGGCCCCAAGGTGTTTTAGCGGCCTGCGTTGCTCCAGGCTTCGCGATCGATGTCCAGATCGGCATAGTCGTCGGGGTTCAGAACCGGACGGTCGACGCCTTCTTTCAGCTGGGTGCGGAAGTCGCGCAGCAGACGCATCGCCACGGGGAACAGCATCATGATGGCCAGCAGGTTCACCAGCGCCAGAATGCCCATCATCGGGTCCGAGAAGAAGAACACCGAGGTTGCCGCAGGTGCCACGGCCCCCAGGAACACGATGCCCATGATCGCCAGACGGAACACGATCAGCGCAGGCTTGCTGCGGGTCATGAAGGTCAGCGCGTTTTCACCGAGGTAGTAGTTGTAGATGATCGACGAGAACGCGAACAGCAGGATGGCGGCGGTCAGGTAGTACTGCGCCCATTCCCCAAGGTGGTGCACGATGGACTGCTGGGTCAGGGTCACGCCGTCGATGCCTTCGGCGCCGGGAACGTAGACGTCACCCAGCAGGATCACGAACGCGGTGCACGAGCAGATCAGGATGGTGTCGATGAACACCGAGAACGCCTGAGTGATGCCCTGGCTGATGGGGTGACGCACTTGGGCGGTCGCCGCAACGTTGGGGGCAGATCCCAGACCGGCCTCGTTCGAGAACAGGCCGCGACGCAGACCTTGGGCAATCGCTGCACCCATGCCGCCGCTGACGGCCTCTTCCCAGCCAAAGGCATTCTTGACGATGCTTGCGATGACGGCGGGGATTTCGCTGATGTGCAGCACGATGACCGCAACAGCCATCAGGATGTAGCCAACCGCCATGATCGGCACCACAACGTCCGAGGCCTTGGCGATGCGGTGAATGCCGCCAAAGATGATAAAGCCCGACAGCAGCGCCAGCGCGATACCGGTCCACAGACGGTCAATCCCCAGCGAATCCTGAACGGCGCCAGCGACGGTGTTGCCTTGGAACGCGTTAAAGCCAAAGCCGAACGCAGCAATCAGACAGACCGAATAGACGACGGCCAGCCATTTGTAGTCGGCTCCAAGACCGTGGATGATCGCGGTAGCGGGGCCGCCGCGGTAGCCTTCGTCGGTCTTGCGTTTGAACAGCTGCGCGAGCGAGCATTCGACCAGACTGGTGGCCATACCAACCAGCGCGATCGCCCACATCCAGAACACAGCACCGGGCCCGCCAAGGGTGATGGCCACGGCCACACCGGCGATGTTCCCGCCGCCCACACGACCGCCCACCGACACCAGCAGAGCTTCGCGTGCGGAAATCTGGGTCGAGTCGCCAGAGTTGTTCTTGTTCGACAGCACGCGGAACATGCGGCCAAAGTATTCAAACTGGACAAAGCCGGTTGCGATGGTGATGAACGCACCGAAGACGACAAGGATCGGGATCAGCGACCAGCCCCACGTCAGGTCTCCGATCTTGCCGAAGATCAGTTCCAAAAATTCCATAAGCCCCTCCCGGTCGGGTCATTGGTTAACGATTGGGGCACACTAGTTAGCGAAATCGGTGTTACCATTTCGCTAACTTGCGCAGGGTTGGCGCAACTTGTATCGAAAACAGCGTCAACTAGTGAAGGGTGAGCCCCGTGTCACGCGATTTGCCAGCGAACCTCAAGGCGCTTTGCAGCTATCACAAGTCCATCGCCGAGGTGTGCAGGCAGCTGGGGGTGAACCGCTCTCAGTTCAACCGCTATCTGAATGGCGAGACGTTTCCATCCCTGCGGCTGATGCGGCGGATGTGCGATTTCTTCGGGGTCGAGGAGTCAGAGATTCTGATGCCCCACGGCCAGTTCATGGAACTGATCCGGTTGAAGCCCCACGAATCCGGTGTCCGCGCCGAACCCAACAAGATCGCCGCCATCGCCGAGGACCTGCGCATGGGCTCGCGCCGCGATCTGGACCGGTACGTGGGTTATTACTTTACCTACTACAATTCGATGTCCCATCCGGGGATGATCCTGCGCTCGCTCACGCGGATTTACCGCACGCGCTTTGGCATCAACGTCAAAAGCATCGAAACCGTCGGGATGCCCGGTCAGCGCAAGTTCACCTGCAAATACGAGGGTGCGTGTTTCATGCTGGGGGATCGGCTGTTCATGACAGTGATGGAGATGCTGACCCGCAACGAGGTCATGCAGATCATCCTCTATCCCAGCTACAACAACCGCATCCATTACCTGACCGGCGTGGTGTCGGGGGTCGCGGCGCGGGCGCCCCGTCCGCCCTCGGCCACGCGGATCGTTTGCCAGTACATGGGCGACAATCTGGACCTGCGCAAAAGCCTGAAGCTGAGCGGTCTCTATACACCCGACGATCCCGCAATTCCGGCCGAGGTCCGCGCGATGCTGTCCGGCGGCGTCCGCGAAGGGACCGGCCTGATCGAAGCGCCTTTGCTTTAGGCGGCGGTGTATTCTCCGCACTGGCAGGTGGACAGGTAGGCGCGCTGCGCCTCTGGATCTGCGAACTGGCTCAGGGCGAACTGCACCTTGGCATAGGCCATCTCGGGGGTCATATCGCGCCCGTCGATAACGCCCGCATCGCGCAGAATGCCCCCCGCCGCATAGGTGCCCAGACGAATGCCCCCCTCGGCGCATTGGGACACGGCGACCACGGGGATATCGCGGCCTTGGGCCAGCATAAGGGCTTCGCGCAGGGCAGGGCTTTCGGGGGCGGTGCCCGATCCGTAGCAGCGCAGAATGATCCCGTCGCAGCGCTCGGCGGCATAGCAGATCAGCTCGGTGCAGGTGCCCGGCGTGATCGACAGCATCCCGACCCGATGATCGCCGACCGTATTCAGCAGCAGCTTGTCGGCGGGAATGACGGGCATGGTGGACACTGCTTCGGCCTCAAACGCGTCAAAGGCGTGGGAGTGCGATTTGCGCACCCGCCCGCCATGCAGCCGCTTGCCCGCGAACTGCACCCAGACACCGGCGGGGGACAGGATCGCCGCGTTCAGCGCGTCGCGCAGGTTGCGGGTGCCATCGGTGCCTTCCACCGTCAGGGGCAGCATCGCGCCGGTCACCACCACGGGTTTCTTCAGGCCGGGCAGGGCCAAGCACAGCGCCGCCGCCGTATAGGCCAGCGTATCGGTGCCGTGGGTCACCACGAACCCGTCGAACCGGTCATAGGCGGCGTGGATGGTGCGGGCGATCTTGTCCCACTCCGCGGGGGTGGCTTGGGCGCTGTCGATCAGCGGATCAAAGGCACTGACCTGCACCTCGGCCCCGACATTGCCAGAGGCCTGTAGCGCCTCGATCGCGGTCTCCAGCACGCCGGCTTGGGGGGCGAAACCGGCCTCGGTCTGCGCCATGCCAATGGTGCCGCCGGTGTGAATCAGTAACAAAGCCATTCTTGTCCCCTTGTCCCGTCGCTTGGTTTTTATCTGTCTCGGGCCTCGGCCCGGGCGTCTGGTGCATCATATAACGACGCCGCGCCAGATTCTGCCCCTGCAGCATCTGATGCTACTGAACCCCGAAGAAGCGTCAACTAGCACCAAAAATCCGAATGCGCCGGACAGCCGTGTTGATTTGTCACGCAGCAAGCGTATGTGCCGCCTCGTCTGAAAAGCAGGGAGGCTGCGCGATGCGCACAGAACAGGACTCACTCGGTGAAATGCAGATTCCGGCGGATGCGCTGTACGGGATCCACACACTGCGAGCCTACAACAATTTCCGGATTTCCTATGTTCCGGTGTCGGATTTCCCCGAACTGGTCCGCGCCATGGCCATGGTGAAAAAGGCCGCAGCCATCGCGAACTGCAAACTGGGTGTGCTGCCGAAATCCAAGGCTGACCCCATTCAGGCCGCCTGCGATGAGCTGATCGCGGGCAAGCATCACGACGCCTTTATCGTGGATATGATTCAGGGCGGGGCGGGGACCTCGACCAACATGAACGCGAACGAGGTGATCGCCAATCTCGCGCTGAAGCGCATGGGGCACGGGCTGGCCGACTATGACCACCTGCACCCCAATGACGACGTGAACAAATCCCAATCCACCAACGATGTCTACCCCACGGCTCTGCGTCTGGCGATCCTGCTGAACATGCAGAGCCTGACCGCCGAACACCGCCGCCTGTGCGAGGCGTTCGAGGCCAAAGCCACCGAATTTGACGGCATCCCCAAGGTCGGCCGCACCCAGTTGCAAGACGCGGTTCCAATGACACTGGGCCAAGAGTTCCGGTCCTTTGCTAACACCATCGAAGAGGACATCGACCGCCTACAAGACGTCTCCAAGCTGCTGCTCGAGGTAAACCTTGGCGGCACCGCCATCGGCACCGGCGTGAACACTCCCGCCAACTACACCGACGTGGCTGTGGCGCAGCTGATGCAGGTCTCGGGCTTCCCCGTCCGCGCGGCGCGTAATCTGGTCGAGGCGTCGTCGGATCTGGGGGCGTTTGTGGCTTTCTCGGGCATTCTGAAACGGGTCGCGGTGAAGCTATCCAAAATCTGCAACGACCTGCGCCTGCTGTCCTCTGGCCCCCGCTCCGGCATTGGCGAGATCAAGCTGCCCGCGGTTCAGGCTGGCTCCTCGATCATGCCGGGCAAGGTGAACCCCGTGATCCCCGAGGTCGTAAACCAAGTCGCCTATCAGGTGATCGGCAACGACCTGACCGTGACCATGGCCGCCGAGGCGGGCCAGCTCCAGCTGAACGCGATGGAGCCTGTGGCGATCTTCAACATCCTCCAGTCGATCCGCATCCTGAAGCGCGCGATGGCATGTCTGACCGACCGCTGCGTCGTAGGCATCGAGGCGGATCAGGACCGCTGCACGTATCTGTTGGAAAACAGCCTCGCGTTGGCGACCTCTCTGGTGCCCCAGATCGGCTACGAGAAAGCTGCCAAGGTTGCCAAGCACGCCCTGAATAACGGCCTGTCCGTTCCCGAAGCGCTGGCGGCGCTGGGGATCACGGCCGATCTGACATCTGCCGCGTAACTGCGGCATCCGCTCCCCCTCCCGGCTCCGGCCGGTAATAGGGCGTGGCCTTCGGGCTGCGCCCTATTGCATTGCTGCATCGCGGGCGCATTCCTCGCGGAAGCGGGCGGTGATTTCGGACTCCCGCAGGGGGGTGATGACGCCAATCTCGCGCCGGAAATCGGTGTCGCCTAGGGGCAGGCAGTGGACGTTGGCGAACTTGGCCGCATAAGCCTCGGCCTGAGGTAGGATCGACACCCCCAACCCGTCCGCCACCATCGCCAGAATAGCCGGGATGTCGTCCAACTCGGCCCAGTCTGCCACGTCCAGCCCCTGCGTCTCCAGATAGCGTTCCACCTGACGCCCGCCGAATGACTTGCGGTTGTAGCGGATGAACGGCTGGCTCTGCACAGCCTCGCGCCAGTCGGTGATGCTGCCGTCTTGCGTCGCGACCACAAAGGGTTCGGTCAACAAGGGCTGCCATTTCAACGCGGGCGGCAGGCCAAAGGCGGGCTTGATCACCACGGCCATGTCCAGCTGCCCCGCATCTAGTTTGTCCAGTAGTTCCATCGAGGTGCCCGGTATCACCTCGATCCGCACGCGGGGCAGGGCGGCATGGTACCGCGCCATCACCCGCCGCAGTATCGTCGGCTGGACCGAGTTGATCGCCCCCACCCGCAAGCGCCCCGTCTGCTGCGTCAGGTCCAAGGGTTGGGTCAAGGTATCGGCCAACGCCACCAGCGCCTCGGCCCGCGCCAGCACAGTCCGCCCCATCCCGTTCAGGATCGCGGCCCTCCCCGTCCGGTCGAACAGGCTGTGCCCCAACTGATCCTCCAGCCGCTTGATATGGCCGCTGACAGCGGCTTGGGTCAGGCCGATCCGGTCACCGGCGGCGGCAAAGGTGCCATGGCGGGCGACGGCGATCAGGGTGCGCAGTTCGGTCAACATTCATAACGATCCGTTTTGCTCAGGTCGATAACATACAGTTTTTCATGTTCAATGGTCAAAGCTATGGTCGGAACAAATCTTCAAACCGGAGGCACCATGTCCGCACGTCAAATCCCGCCCTTCCACCTCGCTTTCCCCGTCAACGATTTGGAAAAGGCCCGCGAATTCTACAAAGGCCTGCTGGGATGTGGCGAAGGCCGCAGCTCGCCGGATTGGGTGGATTTCGATTTCTACGGCCACCAGATCGTCGCGCACCTTGCACCGTCCGAATGTGGCGAGGCACAGCGCAATGCCGTGGACGGCCACGGCGTGCCGGTCCGCCACTTTGGCGCGGTGCTGCCGATGGACGAATGGCAGGCGCTGGCCGACCGCCTGACCGCAGCGGGCGTCGAGTTCGTGATCAAACCCTACATCCGCTTCAAGGGCGAGCCGGGCGAGCAAGCCACCATGTTCTTCAACGATCCCTCGGGCAACGCGGTCGAGTTGAAGTCCTTTGCCGACATGAACAATCTCTTTGCGAAATAACAGCCGCTTGAGCTGTTGCCGCAAACGCGCATATTGGGGGCGATCAGAGCAGGAGCGCCCCCGATGACCCATCCCGCCCCCGGCCTCGAAGTTACGGGATATTGGATGAAAACCGAAGAACACCGTAACTGGCTGCGAACGGAAGCTCAGCGTCAGTTCGACTTCTTCCGCCCTTCGGTTCGCAAGGGCGGCGGGTTTCACGTGCTGGGATATGATGGCGCACCGCTGCCGAGTACGTTGCAAGAGCTGCACTCGACCACGCGCTTGGTCCATTCCTATGCGATGGGCCATCTGGCGGGGCAGGCGGACTGTCAGCCGATCATTGACCAAGGCATGGCCTACCTGTGGAAAGCCCATCGGGACGAGGATTACGGCGGCTACGTCTGGGGCGTGAACGATGGCGAGATCGCGGACGGGCGCAAGCTGGCCTACGGCCATGTCTTTGTCCTGCTGGCGGGCGCCTCGGCGAAAATGGCGGGCCACCCCGATGCAGACCGGCTGATTGAGGATGCGACCTCGGTCCTCGATTTCCACTTCTGGCAAGAGGATCACGGCCTGCTGCTGGACGAATGGACCCGCGACTGGACGCCCTTTTCCAAATATCGCGGGATGAACGCCAACATGCACGGGGTCGAGGCGCTGCTGGCCGCCTATGAGGCGACGGGCCGCGACCTCTATCTGACCCGCGCGGGCCGTATTCTGGCGTTTTTCATGCGCACTATCGCTGGTGCCGAGTGCTGGCGCATCCCCGAGCATTACACCGCGCAATGGCAGATCGACCGCGACTATTCCGGTGATCCGATGTTCCGCCCCGCAGGCACCACGCCGGGCCACTCGCTGGAATGGGCGCGCCTTTTGCTACAGCACTGGGATCTGGTCGGCCGCCCCGACGACGGCACGCTAGAAATCGCCCGAAACGTGGTTGCGCAGGCGCTCAAGGACGGGTGGGATCAGGACCGTGGCGGTATCGTCTATACTCTGGATTGGCAGGGCAAACCCGCCATCGCCGACCGCTATTGGTGGCCCGTGACCGAAGCCATCGGCGTGCTGGCCAGCGTGATCAAAGCAGACCCGACCGCGCAGGACGAAGAGTGGTATCGCCGCCTATGGCAGTTCGCCGATGCCCATTTCATCGACCACACCCGTGGTGGCTGGTACCCAGAGATCGACGCGCAAGGTCAGCCCACGACCACCCAGTTCGCGGGCAAACCCGACATCTACCATTCGCTTCAGGCGGCGCTGTTCCCGCTGGCGGGTGGCCTGTCGCGCTATGGGGCAACCTTTGCCGCAAACCCCCTGTGGTAAAGCAAAAGGGGCCGCACCGCTGCGACCCCTCTTTCACTCAGTAAGGCAGGCCGATGTAATTCTCGGCCAGCTCGCGCCGCGCCGTCTCGGACTCGGCCAGATGCTGCAGGGTGGACTTGCGCATCTGCTCGGCAAAGCTGTCTTCGCCCTCGAACCGGTGCAGCATCGTGGTCATCTGCCAGCTAAAGCGCATGGCCTTCCAAATCCGCTTCAACGCCAGTTCCGAATACCCGTCGATCCCTGTCCGCGAGCCGCCCTTCACAGCGTCAATCAGCGCCTGATGCAGGTAGAACACGTCGGACGCAGCCAGGTTCAGGCCCTTGGCGCCGGTCGGCGGCACGATATGCGCCGCGTCCCCGACCAGGAACAGGTTCCCCCAACGCAGAGGCTCGGACACAAAGGACCGCAGCGGCGCAATCGACTTCTCGATCGAGGGGCCGGTGATCAGACGCGCAGCCGCCTCCGAGGGGATGCGGCGCGTGAACTCCTCCCAGAACCGATCGTCGGACCAATCGTCCACGGTGTCGGTCAGCGGCACCTGCACGTAATAGCGCACCAGATTTTCGTTCCGCATCGAGGCCAA
The DNA here is from genome assembly GCF_013377535.1 of Donghicola mangrovi. GTDB lineage: Bacteria > Pseudomonadota > Alphaproteobacteria > Rhodobacterales > Rhodobacteraceae > Donghicola > Donghicola mangrovi. The sequence continues at coordinate 10,113 of NZ_JABCJE010000005.1, forward strand.
AGCAAATCCGTGGCGCGAATTGGAATAGATCAGTTCATCATGAACAGGGGGCGTGCGGGACAAAATCCCCAACCAGCCAAAGGGGTAAACCCGCTCGAACTCGCGGCGCTTTTCTTCGGGGATGGTCTTGCGGCTGACCCCGTGGAAGCCGTCACAGCCCGCCACAAACAGACAGTCCAGACGCTTTTCCTGCCCATCGTGAACAAAGGTCACATAGGACTGCGCCTGATCCAGATCGTGGATCGCAACGTCCTGAACCCCGTGCAGGATGGTCGTCCCCATGGCGTCCTGCGCCGCATACAGGTCGGTGGTCACTTCGGTCTGGCCGTAAACCATAACCTGCTTGCCGGTCAGTTCCTTGAAGTCGATGTGAACCATCAGCTCTTCGTCGGTCAGATAGCAGCCATCGTGCGGAATGCCTTCGACATCCATACGCACCCCGACGCCCGCTTCGCGCAGCAGATCCACCGCGCCCCACTCCAGAATACCGGCGCGAATACGCGACAGCACGTGATCCCGTGTCGAGCGTTCCAGAATAACGGTTTCAATTCCCGCCTTGTTCAGCAACTGCGACAGCATCAAGCCCGACGGTCCACCGCCGATAATCGCGACCTGCGTTTTCATAAAAATCCTCCCCGTGTTCGCCGGACCAATCTGCCTGCGAAGCACGGGAAGGGTAAATGGCAGCGTCCTGCCAACTCTGGTAGTTTTCGTGCATGAAGGCGCATGGATCAGCGCCTCCTTTGACCTTCATCTTGGCCCAAATACCCCCGCCGGAGGCTCCGGCCCTAACCGATCTGGCTCAGCAGATTGCGGGTCTTCGCGACATAATCGGCAAAGGCCTGAATGCGCTCGTCGCGGCTCATCGCTTTCGGGCGGGGAATTTCCAGCCCGATCGGCACACCCTCGGGGCAGGCGCGCAAAAAGGCTTCCAAATCAATCTGTCCATCCCCCGGCGCAAAGCGTTCGCCCCGCGCGGTGTGCAGCAATTCCTCGGTCGTGTAGCTGTCCTGAACCGGTGCATCGCACAGGTGGACAAAGGGCATCCGCGCTGCCGGAACCGTTCGCAACTGGTCCAATCCCGACCCGCTGCGATCAAAATGCAGACTGTCGACCAGCACGCCGACCGCATCGCCCGCTTGCTCGACCACTTTCAAGCAGGTGGCCAGATCGGGCACCGAGGTCCACGGGAAAAACTCCAGCACCACCCCAAGGCCGCGTTCAGCCGCCGCGTCTGACAGCGATCCAATTGTATCCGCCAGCCGCGACAGATCGGGGTCATAGGGGGCCAGAATAGCGGTTTTCGCACCCAACTCGGCCCCGGCGTCAAAGAACGGCAGCAGGCTTTCGGCGGTGGTTTCTTCGGTGACTTTGACAAACTCGATGTCGTTTACCCGCAGACCGGTCTGGCGCAATGCGTCCTTGGTCGCCTGCATCATCGCGGGGTCCTGCCACAGGGGATAGCCGGGCGAATCCTCGGTCACTTTGATCAGGCGCAGTCCCACGGCGTCCAGCCCCGCCTCGGCGGCGGCGTGGATCAGGGCAGGGGGCGCCAGTTCGATGGCGCTGAGATGAGCAATAGACAGGGGCCGGTTCATGCGGCGTCTCCTTTGGTGGCCGCGTCACGGCCTGCAATAAATCCGAACGTCAAAGCGGGGCCAAGGTTGATCCCCCCCGCCGGATAGAACCCTCCGAACACCGAGGCATTGTCTGCCCCCGCCGCATAGAGCCCCGGAATAACGTCGCCGCTGCCGTCCAGCACCCGCGCCCGCGCGTCCGTCGCCAGTCCGGCAAAGGTGCCAAAGCTGCCGGGGATCACCTCGACCGCATAAAAGGGGCCTTTGCGGATGGGCGCGACGTTGGGGTTGGGCTGCTGTTCGGGGTCGCCCTGCAGGCGCATATAGGGGGTGGTGCCGCGCCCGAATTCGGGGTCCTGCCCCTGAGCCGCGCCGGTGTTCCAGTTGCGCACAGTCTCGGCCAGACCAGCGGGATCGATCCCGCAGGCACGGGCCAGATTCTCGATGGTTTTGCCGGTTTTCAGGTAGCCGCGCTTGATCCACTGGCCAAAGGGCACAGGTTCAGGCCGCACCACCCCGATCCCGAAACGCCGCAAGAAGCGGTGATCGCAGATCAGCCAACTGCGGGCAGGGGTGCCCTCGGGGGTGACCCGCAGCAGGGCTTCGACGTAATCGTGGTACCCAAGTCCCTCGTTGCAAAAGCGTTTGCCGTTCGCCAGCACCCCGATCAGGCCGGGTTTGCCGCGGTCGATGATATGAGGGAACTGCGCCACCCGCCCGTCCGGCCAGCGCACGGTGGACACAGGGCAGAATGCGGCGGGACGGGCCAGATCGGTGCGGACATGGGCGCCAACCCCTTCGGCCAAGGCAAGGCCGCCGCCATTCGCCGTGGGAACGGCCAGCGTCTCATGCTCGTCATTGCGGGGAAACGTCGCCTGACGCCGCGCCGCATCGTGGGCGTAGCCGCCACACGCCAGCACCACGCTGCGCGCCGAAATCTCGGTCCCGTTAGACAGGCGCACGCCGGTCACAGCGCCGTTCTGTTGCAGCAGCGCAGTAACCGTCTGCTCCACGCGGATATCTACCCCCAGATCGCGGGCCGATTTCAGGAGCCGCCCGACCAAGGCAATCCCGTTCCGCAAATCCATGCCTCGCCGGTACACCAGCAAGTCGCGGAAATGGCGCAGCACCCGCACCGTCGCATAGGCAAAGGATTTGGCCGACCGCGTCATCGTCATGAACGCCTTCAGGTCGGGCCCCGACTGGATGGTCATCCCGAAAAAGGTCGTTTCGCGCACGGGGTGGCGCAGGATGTCGATGTCCCGTCCCAACTGGCGCGCGTCAAAGGGGCGGGCGATCACGGAGCGGCCGCCGGTGCCCGCGCCCTCGAGGTGGCCATAGGTGTCGGGGATCACCAGACCGCCGTCGAATTGCAGGGCGGTGTTTTCCTCGAAGTAGCTGACCATCTGCGGCGCGGCGGTCAGAAAGGCGTCCACGCGGTCCGCTTCGAAATAGTTGCCCAGAACGCCTTCCAGATACTTGCGGGGGGCATCCGGTTCTTCGGTGATGCCTGCGCGTTTGGCGACGGGGTTGCAGGGGCTCCAGATCCAGCCACCGGACCATGCGGTGGTCCCGCCGATCACGGTATCCTTTTCCAGCAGCAGTACGCGTGCCCCGTGGCCCGCCGCAGTGACCGCAGCCGACAGGCCCGCCGCGCCCGATCCCAGAACGATCACGTCAAAGCTAAGTTTTTCAGGTGTATTTTGTCCCATGGCCGCTCCCCCAACCCCTATGTCGGGGGGCATTACGCAGGGATACACGCATAACGTCAATTACAACTATATCGAATTCCGTAACATCGCGTTAATGTGGGTGCGGGAGGAATCAACGAATGAAAGAAATCACCCTTCGTCAGATCGAGGTGATCCGCGCGGTTATGCTGCGTGGCACGATTAGTGGCGCGGCGGACCATCTGGGGGTTTCCGCGCCCGGTATCAGCCGCCTGATCAAGCACACCGAAGAAAGCCTTGGCATCCGCCTGTTCGAGCGGCGCGCCGGTCTGTTCATCCCCGCGGTCGAGGCCGGCGCGGTCTTTGACCAGATCCGCGAGGTCTACAAAGGCGTCGAGAACCTGCAACTCGCGCTCGACTCCCTGCAAAAGGGCGAGGACGTGCGGCTGGCCTTTGCCTCGGCCCCGTCGGTGGCGCAGTTCATCGCGACGCGAGCGATCCGCGATCTGCGGGGGCGTTATCCGGACCTGTATATCGACCTCAACATCCTCAAGATCGAAGAGACAGTGGACTACCTGCTGCTGGAACGCGGCGAGTTCGTGATCATGAGCAGCCCCGTCCAGAACGCCGGCATCGAAAACACCCAGATCGCCGAAGGCCGAATCGTTGCCATTATGCCAGAGGGGCATCCTTTGGCCTCGCAGGCCGAGGTGTCGGTCTATGACCTGCAGCACGAGCCCCTGATCGGAATCGATCCGACCGACCCCTATGGTGAAATTCTAGCCAGACCCTTTCAAGAGGCGGGGCTGAAGGTGCAGCACTCGATCCGTGGACGCTTTGCCCAGACGCTGGTCAGCTTCGTGCGTCACGGGCTGGGTGTCGCCCTGATCGACGAGTTTTCCGTGGCCGAGGTTTATATGCCGGGCCTTGTGCGTAAACCCTTGAAGGAAAAGGTTGTTGTCCGGTCCTACGTGGTGCAGAAGAAGGGGCGCAACCTGTCGGCCTTTGCCGAGGATGCGATCCGCCTGATCACGCGCGAGTTGAAGGACGCCGCGAAACATTGGCGATAAAAGCGCACCCGTCAAAATAACATTATGTTAATGGCATCAAATTTTTGATATTTGACGTTATCCCTTGGCAACGTCAGGCTATGGACCTAACGGATGGCCGTGCAACCCCATCCGCTTCTATCTCATTGGGAGGAGATACCATGAAACGTTTCGCTCTCGGCGCCGTGTCGGCGCTTGTTCTGGCTGCAACCGGTGCGCTGGCTGCTGATTACCCTGCAAAAGAAATCCAGGGCATCATCCAGTGGGGTGCCGGTGGTTCGACCGACACCGTTATGCGCTCGGTCACCCCGCACGCCGAAGAAATCCTGGGTGGCACCGTTGTCATGCAGAACATGACCGGTGGCGTTGGCGCAATCGCGCTGAACTACGTCGCGGACCAGTCGGCTGACGGCTACACCCTGCTGATGGGCGCGGAAAACCCGCTGCTCTACAAGGTCATGGGCCTTGGCAAGAAAGACTACAGCGACTTCGTTCCCGTAAACGTTCTGGCACGCGGCACCCCGATCCTGGTGGCAAGCCCCAACGCGCCCTTCGACGATTACGCTGGCATGATGGCCTATATCAAAGAGCACCCCGGTGAAGTTCGCTTTGGTGCAACCGGCCCCGGCGGTCTGCCGTCGGTCGTGACCGCGATGATCGAAACCATCGAAGGCGATCTGGACGTAATTTCGGTTCCCTACGACGGTGACGGCCCCGCGCTGACCGCTCTGCAGGGTGGCGCCATCGACGTGATGCCCGCCGTTCTGGGTGCAGCGATCGAAGGCATCCGCGCTGGCAACATGAAGCCGCTGGCTCTGTTCGACGTCGCGAAATCGGACAAACTGCCCGAGGCGCCCGCGGTCACCGACTTCAACGCCGCCTACAATGACTACCTGCCCTGGGGCCCCTTCTTCGGCGTATTCGTTGCCAAGGACACCCCCGCGGACGTCGTTGAAAAGCTGGCAGGTGCCTATGCCGAAGCCGCAACCAACCCCGAATTCGTCGAGCTGATGAACAACCGTGGTTTCACCATGATGAACATCGCTGGCGCAGAAGCTGAATCGTTCCTGTCGACCTGGCAGCAGAACACCACCTGGCTGCTTCAGGACGCCGGTCTGACCAAGACCTCGCCCGAAGAGTTCGGCATCGCCCGTCCCGGCAAATAATCAAAAGACAGCATATCCCTGAACGGGATCTGACTGACATAATGGCGCCGCTCGTCCGTTGATGGGCGGCGTCAACCGTTCCGCAAGGCGGACCCGCCTTGCCCAGAGGCTGATGGAGGAAGCCATGGACCCCGAATTTCGCGGTGACGCAGATCACCACGACGGTACGTCAGACGCCACCCCCGGTGGTTATGCCGACCAAAGACGCCCCGGAGAATTGGTATTCGCAGGTCTGATGACCGCAGGCAGCGCCGCGCTGCTGTGGAATGCCTATGGCATCGCCGGTTTCGACGCGCTGTCTTCGCCGGGGGCAATCCCGATGGCGACCGCGGCTGTGATGCTGGTGACCTCGGTGATCACTCTGGTACGCACCATCGGCCTGCAGAAGGTCGCCGGTGAAACGCTTGCCAAAGACATCCTGCCGATGATCGTGCTGGTGATGTTCGTGCTGCTGGTCGGCTTTGGCATCGCGCTGAAACCCGTTGGTTTCCTGCCCACCGCTGCTGTTTTCCTGATCATCTCGATGAAGATCATGGCCCGTCGCAGCTGGCCCTACACATTTGCTGTAGCGCTCGGCAGCCTTGCTCTGATCTGGTTGGTGTTCCGGATCGTGTTCACGGTTCTGTTGCCCGCGGGCATCGTGCCCGAGTCCGAGTTCATCCAGTTCTTCCGTAGCCTTGTCCAAGCAGGAGCGAAATAATGGGGGCTTTCCATGATTTCTTTCAGGTCATTCTGAATCCCGAGCTGTTCCTGCTGGTCGGTCTGGGGACCTTTGCGGGCGTGTATATCGGCGCCATCCCCGGTCTGTCGGTCACGATGGCCGTCTCGATCCTGATTTCGTTTACCTTTTCTTGGGACGTTCTGCCCGCGATCTCTTTGATGATCGGCATCTATATGGGCGGCGTTTATGGCGGCTCGCGGACGGCGATCCTGCTGAACATTCCCGGCGCGCCCTCGGCGATTGCGACCGCGATGGATGGCTACCCCATGGCCCAACGCGGCGAGGCGGGCACCGCCATCGGCGTGACCACCGTGATGTCGTTCTTTGGCGGCTTTATCGGGATTGGCGTGCTGGCACTGGCCGCGCCGCTGGTGTCCGACTTTGCGCTGAAATTCCAGCCGCGCGACTACATGCTGCTGGCCGTTCTGGGCATTTTGCTGGTGGGCTCGCTCTCGTCCGGTTCGCTGGTCAAAGGCATCTTCTCGGGGGCTCTGGGCATCGGGATCGGCGCTGTGGGCATGGACCCGCTGACCTTTACCGAGCGTTTCACCTTTGACATCCCGCTGCTGACCCAAGGCATTTCGTTCATCGCCGTCATGATCGGTATGTTCGGTGTGTCCGAGGCACTGCTGCAGCTTCACAACATCGACCTGCCGGCCGTCCGCCAAAAGATCGACCGCATCGTCCCCTCGTTCAACACCATCAAGAAGCACCTCCCGCTGTCGCTGCAGACCTCGACCATCGGTGTGATCATCGGCGCTCTGCCCGGGACCGGTGGCGATATCGCGGCGCTGATGGCCTATGACCACGCAAAACGCGTCACCAAGAACCCCGAGCGCAAGTTCGGCGACGGCGCGATCGAAGGTCTGGTTGCCCCCGAAACCGCGAACAACGCGGCGGTTGGCGGTGCCTTTATCCCGATGATGACACTGGGTATCCCCGGTGACGCGGTGACCGCGATCATGATCGGTGCGCTCTATATCCACGGCCTGAACCCCGGCCCGATGCTGATGATCGATCAGCCGCACATGTTCTGGTTCATCGTTGGTACACTGGTGGCTGCGAACTTCTTCATGTTGCTGTTCGGCCTGACTGGTATCAAGCTGTTCACCAAGATCGTGGAAATCCCGCGCGCCTTCCTGATCCCGCTGATCATGATGCTGTCGATCGTGGGTGCCTATGCGGTGAACAACTCGATCAACGATGTCTACTGGATGCTTGGCTTCGGTGTGTTCGGCTACTTTATGCGCCACTATGGCTACCCCTTGGGGCCGGTCATTCTGGGTGTGATCCTAAGCCGCCTTCTGGACGACAACTGGCGCCGTGCCATCATTTCGGAACGCGAGGATCTGGGCCGCTTCTTTGGCGGGCTCTTCTCCAGCCCCCTCTCGACCGTGCTGTTCGTTGCCGTGGTGCTGATTTTCGTGTCGCAAACCCCGCTGTGGACCAAAGGCAAAGAGATGATCTTTGGCCGTAGCAACCGGAGTGCATCGTAATGCAAGACCTGCCCGCTTCTCTTCAGCTTGGCCTGATCGGTGATAACATTGCCGCCTCGCGCTCGCCTCTTCTGCACAAGATCGCAGGCGAGCAGAACGGGATGGACGTCAGCTATCTGCGTCTGGTCCCCCGCGAGATGGAACAGGACTTTGACGGCGTGTTCCAATACGCCAAAGACAACGGTTACCGCGGGATCAACGTCACCTATCCCTACAAGGAATACGTGACCAAGTTTCTGCAAGTGGACGATCCGCTGGTGCGTGGCATCGGCGCCGTCAACACCGTGATCTTTGGCGAGGGCACCCCCAAGGGCCACAACACCGATTACTCGGGCTTTATGTCGGCCTACCGGAACGTGCGGGGGGATCGTGCCGCTGGTGCGGTCCTGATGATCGGCACAGGCGGAGTGGGGCGGGCGATTGCCTTTGGTCTGGTTGGTCTGGGCTGCACTGAACTGCGTCTGGTGGACCGCGACGCGGCCAAAGCCGAAGCTCTGGCCGCCGACGTCCGCAAAACCGCGCCCGAAGTCAAAGTCATCTGCGGCTCGAACGCCGAAGCCTTGGCCGATGGCGCGCAGGGCATCGTGAACTGCACCCCCGTGGGCATGGTCGGCTATGACGGCACCCCGCTGGCGGAATGGGCGATGGCCGGTGCGGCTTGGGCGTTCGATGCGGTTTATACCCCGCCGAACACCCAGTTCCTGACCGACGCCAAGGCCAACGGCCTCGACATCATTTCGGGGTGGGAGCTGTTCTTCTTCCAAGGGGTGCACGCGTGGAAATTCTTCTGTGGTGCACCTCTGGACGAAGCGGCCCTCCGCGCGGAACTCATGACCGAAAGGACCTACTAATGAAGACCTCGATCGCCACCGTATCGGTCTCTGGCAACCTGCGCGAAAAGCTCGAAGCAATCGCCGCCGCAGGCTTCTCGGCGATCGAGATTTTCGAACAGGACTTTATCGCGGACGAGGGCACCCCGCGCGATGTGGGGCGCATTGTCCGCGACCACGGGCTGGAGATTGCGCTTTTCCAACCCTTCCGCGACTTCGAAGGCCTGCCCGGCGCTCTGCGCACCAAGGCCTTTGACCGCGCCGAACGCAAGTTTGACCTGATGCAGGAACTGGGTACCGATCTGGTGCTGTTCTGTTCGTCCGTGCATCCGCAGGCCTTGGGCGGCATCGACCGCGCGGCCGAGGATTTCGCCGAACTGGGTGAACGGGCCGCCAAGCGCGGTATCCGCGTCGGTTACGAGGCGCTGGCGTGGGGCACCCACGTGAACGACCACCGCGATGCATGGGAAATCGTGCGCCGTGCGGATCATCCGAACATCGGCCTGATCGTGGACAGCTTCCACACCTTGGGACGCAAGATCGACCCGAACACCATCCGCCGCATCCCCGGGGACAAGATCTTCTTTGTCCAGCTGGCCGATGCGCCGATGATCGAGATGGACCTGCTGTACTGGTCCCGCCACTTCCGCAACATGCCCGGCGAGGGCGATCTGGCCGTCACCGACTTTATGCGCGCCGTCGTGGCGACCGGTTACAACGGTCCTGTCAGTCTGGAAATCTTCAACGACCAGTTCCGTCAGGGCAACCCGCGCACCGTGGCCCGCGATGGCTATCGCTCGCTGATCAACCTGATGGACGACGTGCGCCGCAATGAGCCCGAAGTCGCGATGCCCCTGCCGAACCTGCCCCCCAAGGTCGAGGTCACCGGCACTTCGTTTATCGAGTTCGCCTCGCGCGGGGACGACGCCGAGAAGCTGCGCAAACAGCTCGAGGTTCTGGGCTTTGCCAAGACCGGTCAGCACGTCGACAAGAAGGTCGCGCTCTGGCAGCAGGGCGATATCCGCGTGATCATCAACGAGCAGCCCCACGATTTCGCGGGCTCGGCCTATAACATGCACGGCACATGTGTGTGTGATTTCGGTCTGGACGTTGGCTCGGCCGCCGACACCGTGACCCGCGCCAAGGCGCTGGGGGCGACCATGTTCTCGCAGCCTTTGTCGGAAGGGCAGATCGACATTCCGGTGATCCGCGGTCTGGGGGGCAGCCTGCTGCACTTCCTCGATCAGTCGGAAAAGCTGGCCCCCGTCTGGGAAACCGAATTCGCCCCCGTCGAGGCCGACACCACCGGCGTTGGCCTGCAGCGCGTGGACCATGTGGCGCAGACCATGACCTATGACGACATGTTGTCGTGGTCGCTGTTCTACACCTCGCTCTTTGACATGAAGCAGTCGCCGATGTTCGACGTGACCGACCCTGACGGTCTGGTCCGTTCTCGCGCGATGGAGGCCAAGTCCGGCAAGTTCCGCATCACTCTGAACGGCGCGGAAACCCACCGCACGCTGGCGGGCGCGTTCCTCGCCGACAGCTTTGGCGCGCCAGTCCAGCACATTGCGATGGCCACGGACGACATCTTTGCCACCGCGCGCAAACTGGCGGATCGTGGGTTCGCGTCGCTGCCGATCTCGGGGAACTACTACGACGACCTCGCGGCGCGCTTCGATCTGCCCGCCGAGCAACTGGCCCAGATGAAGGAGCTGAACATCCTCTATGATCGCGACGATCAAGGAGAGTTCTTCCAGATTTACAGCCAATCGATTCCCGGCGGCCTGTTTGTCGAGGTGCTGGAGCGCCGCGCCGGATACGCCGGATACGGGGCTCCGAACGCTCCGATGCGGATCGCGGCCCAGAAACGGCTGGCCCGCGCCAAGGATATGCCGCGCAACTAATCCCCTCTGACTGTCAGAACCTTGATGCAGGTGCCCCCGTGGTGCCTGCATTTTTCTTTGTAAACAGGGGGGTGCACACGAACGGGGATATCCGAACGCCACTATCGACGGTCGGGATTAACCCAATCGGATCACGGGGCGGCGCATAAGTCGGGACCCGATTGATCGGCTTGTCGCGTGCAGTAAACAAACTAGATGCGAAACCTTCATCCTGCGCCCCTCATAGCTCTTGGACTGATCGCCATTCTGTTTGCAGAACTGGCGAGCGTTGCCGTGGCTGCGGTGCCTGATGATGCGGATCTGGTCCTCGTGGTAGCCCCACCTTGGCATGGCGGCCCCGAGGCCGTTGTCGCCGCAGCTGGTGGTTCCGTCGTTGGCCCCTCCAACGCGCCGCTTGCTGTGGTTGCAACTGATGCGACACCGGCTGCCTTCAAAGACGCCGGCGCTTGGTTTTTGCTCGACCCGAATAAATTTCCCTTCCTATGCGCAACGGAAACATCCAAATGAGTACTGCAGAACTCTCTCCCACCAAGGCGAATGCGATTGCGATGACCCGTCTGATCGCGATGGGTATGGCGCCCCTTTCCCCAATCGCGGCGTTCATCGTAGGTGGCAATTTCATCGCAGAAATCGTTGTCGCCGGCGTGCTGATGGCTGTTGCGTTCCTGTCGAACCGCGTGGCGCTCAAGTCGCAAGCCGTCGTCCTTGGCGTGGTTCTGACGGGTTGTGCTGCGGCGCTTGTCTCTGCGTTTGCAGGCCACCCCTGGCAGATCGACGCGCACATGATCTTCTTTGCCGTTCTGGCAATTGTTGCGACCATGGGCAGCAAGCCCGCCCTTCTGGTCACTGTTGCGGTTACTGCAGTGCACCACCTTGCCTTCGGCCTGTTGGCGCCGTCGCTCGTCTTTCCTAGCGTAGATGTGCTGGATGCTCTGGGCCGCGTTGTCTTCCACGCTGTGATCGTGGTCTTTGAAGCTGCGGTCCTGTTCTGGTCGATGCACCAGTCTGACAAAGCCGAAGCCGCTATCCTGAACGGTCGCGAAGAACTCAGCCGTTCTGCCGCCGCAGCCGAAGAAGCGCAGGTCGCGGCAGAAACCGCCCGCGAGCAGGCACTGGAAGTCGCCGCCCGCACCCGCAAAGAAGGCCAGAAAGCCGCCGTTGCCGTCGAAGAGATTTCCGCCGCAGCCAGCTCGGCCGCCGAGAACGCCAGCAACGCGCAGAGCGTCGTGGCTCAGGCCCGCAATCATGCGGAACGCTCGGGCTCGGTCGTGCACCGCGCTATGGACGCCATGAACGCGATCAAGGTCTCGTCAGCCCAGATCGACACCATCGTGACCGTCATCGACGAGATCGCCCGTCAGACCGACCTGCTGGCCCTCAACGCCGCCGTTGAATCCGCCCGCGCAGGCGAGGCAGGCCGCGGCTTTGCAGTGGTTGCCCAAGAGGTCCGCAAACTGGCCCAACGCTCGGCCGATGCCAGCCAGCAAATCCGCAATCTGGTTACCACCTCGTCCGAGCAAGTGGCCGAGGGCGTGGACCTGGTCGGCGAAACCGGCGAGGCCCTGACCCAGATCCTGGAAGCGGTATCCGAGCTGACAGAACTGATGGGCGGGATCGCGGAAAACGCCAAGCAGCAGTCGCTTGGTCTTAACCAAGTCAGCGTCGCAATCTCTCAGATTGATAATATCTCTGAGGACGACGTTAAGCAGAATTTGGTCGAACGTAAGACCCTGTCTCTGGTCGACTGATTCACCCCTTACATTGCAAATTTCCAAGCGCCCGCCTCATGGTTGGGCGCTTTTCCTTTTCCGAATGGCAAAGCTATCCGGTGCGGTCTTGAAAGATTGTTGCACAGGTGCCGCAATCCTCACGAAGCCGTGAAAAGGCGCGTGAGGAATTTCCATTTTGCGCTAGGCCCTTAGGGGAATTCGTTACCTTGACCGGAATTTTTAAACTGCAGTCAAAATCAGCAATTTTGGAATATAATCGCACTTTATGGTTGCAAACGACAAAAGTGCCGCCATGCTCTGGCTAAGGGATCAGAGGATTTTCCTGTCATAAATTTGTAATAAATATTGGGATTTGTCGGGGGATAGTCCTGAAATTTCGGTAACTTGTGTCATTCTGAAATGCAATTCATGATTGTGTTTCGGCTGGCGGAGGTGTGTCCGAAGCTCGGGCGACCTTTCGGCGAAAGTGCTCAAAGGATAGTTGATGTTTAAGACCATTTCCTCCGGCTTTGCGTACTCGGTCGCGTTCGCGCTGATGACTTCGACCTCTGCGGTCGCGCAAGACAGCCTGACGTTCGCCACCAGTCAGCCCTACGGCCTGATTTCGGGCAGCGAACTGCCTGACGGCGGGGTTGGCACGCTGGTGTTCAAGCACATCATGGATAAGGCCGGTCTGAACGCTGCGGTGGAATTCGCCCCCAGCTGGACCGACGCCGAAGAGGGCGCGCGCAAGGCCGACTACGCGGGCACCTTCCCGTTCTACTATACCCTCGCGCGGTCGCTATCGTTCCGCTACTCGGACGCGGTTCTGGCCGTGGGCGAGCGTCTCTATGCCAACGATGTGCGCCTGTCCTCGCTGGATGATCTGGCGGGCAAAGATGTCTGCTACCCCGAGGGCTACGATCTGGCGACTTCGCTCCAGCTACGTGTGGATGCGGGCGACTTCAGCCGCGTTTTCGCGCCCGACATGAACGCCTGCTTCCAGAAGCTGGCGAACAAGGAAGTCTTTGCTGTTCTGGCCGATCAGAGCGAAGCGGGCTTTGTCCTGAACTTTGCCGATTATGACGTGGCCGCCGTCCGCGAAAGCAACTTCGATCTGGCGCGCCGAACCCTGCACCTGATGATCCCGTTTGATTACCCGAACGCGGCGGACATCATCACCAAGTTCAACACCGCCCTGACCGAAGCCCGCGACAGCGGCGAGCTGGAACAGATGCTCAAGGACCGCATCGACGTGGACCTGATCCCGCTCAGCGCGACCGACTTCCGTGTGAAGGCAGGCGTTGATGCGGTGCTGAAGCTGCACGACGGTTCGCGCCAGAAGGGCCGCGTTCTGGAAAGCGCCCCCGGCCGTTACGACGTGGACACCCAGTACGGCCCGATCACCTATCCCCGCAGCATCATCGCCGACATCTGCCCCGCCGAAGGATGCCCCGGTGACGCAGCGCCCGCCGTTGCAGCCGCGCCCGCCGCGAATGTGGCCGAGCAGGTTGCCGAGGCCGTCGCAGAGACCGTGGTCGAAACCCCCGCTGAGCCCGAGGTTGTGGCCAGCGTCGCACCGACAGCACTGCGCTTGCAGGGCTCGAACACCGTGGGCGCTCAGTTGGCCCCCGCGCTGCTCGAGGCTTGGGTTGCCAAAGAGGGCGCCGAAATGGGCGCTTGGGCTTTGGGTGAAGAAAACGAACGCTCGGTCGAGGTCGAGGGCGAATTGCCCGGCGGCGTCAAGGAGATCACTCTGGCGGCCCATGGCAGTTCGACCGGCTTCCGCGCGATGATCGAAGGCAACGCCGACATCGCCATGGCCTCACGCCGGATCAAGGACGAAGAGCGTAACGACCTGCTGACCGCTGGCTACGAAGATCCGCTTGCCGATGGCGAGAAGGGCGAAGTGGTCGTTGGTCTGGACGGTGTGGCCGTGATCGTGCACCCCGACAACCAGATCCGCGAACTGACCATCGAGCAGCTGCGCGCCATCTTTGCGGGCCAGATCACCAACTGGTCGCAACTGGGTGGTGAGGACCTGCCCATCGTGGTCCACAGCCGTGACGACAAGTCGGGCACCTACGACACCTTTGAATCGCTGGTGATGAACAAGCTGCCCATCGTCGGCTCGGCCAAGCTGTTTGAATCGAACGCCAACCTGTCGGACGCGGTCCGCGCCGAGAAGGGCGCGATCGGCTTCACCGGTCTGTCCTATGTCCGCAACGCCCGCGCCCTGCCGCTGAAAGTGTGTGACGCGGTTCACAGCCCGACCGGTTTCTCGGTGAAGACCGAAGAATACCCCCTGTCCCGCCGCCTGTACATGTACACCAACACCAAGGTTGATCCGGTTGATGTGAAGTCCTTTACCGACTACGTGGTTACCGAAGGTCAGAAACAGGTCGAAGAGTCCGGCTTCGTGAACCTCGAGGTTGGCACCCGCAAGGGCTGGGAAGCAGTCGATGCGCTGGCAAACATCCAGTTCATGGCACACCAGAACGGGCCGGTTGTCCGCGACTACGTGCTGACCGTGCGCGATATGGAACGTCTCAGCACCACCTTCCACTTCATCACCGGCAAGTCCGATCTGGATGCGCGCTCGATCGATGACATGGGCCGTCTGGCCGAGTGGATGGCGCAGCCGGAAAATGCGGGCCGCAAGCTGGTGTTCGTGGGCTTTGCCGACAACCGCGGCGGTTACGAGATCAACCTGCAGATTTCGCAGCAGCGCGCTCAGGCGGTTGCGGACAACTTCCTGGCGCAAAGCACCGTGAAGCCCGAGATCAAGGTCATGGCTGTGGGCGAAGATGCGCCCGTCGCCTGTAATGACGAGACTGGATACGATCAGAACCGCCGCGTCGAAGTGTGGGTCTCCCGCTAAGGGGCCGAAAGGGGGATTTTTATGCGTACTTTTGTTAACTCGTTCGGAATTGCGGCCCTCTGCGTGTTTGCGCAGCAGGGTTTGGCAGAGACGGGCGCACAGGCTGCAACCCTGAGCGAAATGCGTCAGGCCGTGCAGATTGATGTGCAGTCCGAACTGCCCGTACCCGCAGCCGTCCCCACCATCACCCAAACCGAAGGAGGGGCCGGTCTGGCCCTTCCCAAGGGGTATGACGGCCAGAAACTGGATGCCGACGCTTTGGCGCAGGCTCCGGCGGTCGCTCCCGCCCCCGAGGCCGAGGTAACCCCTGCGGCTGTGATGCCCTCTTGTGACGATCCCCGCACCGCTGGGGTTGAAGAAGCCGATGGCCAGCACCAACTGGTCATCTCGCCGATCTGTGCCGATCAGGTGCGTCTGACCCTGACCACCCGCGAGGGTGCGATGGTCAAGCCCGAGTTCACTGTGGTGGACCGCACCCTGCGCGCGGCGATGCCCTGTGGTCAGACCTTTAGCGGGCTGAAGATGATGGTCGGGTTCCAGCCTGTGTCGATGGCGCTGACCCCAAAATCCTATCCCTGCACCGAGGCACCGATTCAGGCCGCACAACCCGTACCGGCTGCGCCTGTGGCCAGCTCGGGCTGCGGTAACAGCTTTGACGCGGCTGTGGTGGACGGCATCCTGACCGCCACCTTCGCGGGCTGCACCGCAGGCGAACCTGTGGCGCTGGAATACCAGAAGGCCAAGTTCCACACGACCGCCGCTCAGGACGGCTCCGCCGCCCTGCAAGTGCCGCTGCTGGAGGCGACCTCCTTGGTCAAAACCGCCGACGGCACTGATCACGAAGTGAACTGGCCCGAGGCCGCGCGCACCATCCGCGTCGTGCTGGCGTGGGACGAGCCGATTGACCTCGACCTCTATGTGCTGGAGCCGGGTGTGTCCTACAACGCGTTCGAAACCGCACCCCACAAGGATCGTACCGACGCCGCCTTCGGCGAGCATGGCCGCATGGTGGTGACCTCTGCCGCGGACGATGCCACCCGGTTCGAGGTGTACGACAGCCTACAATCCAGCGGCCCCCAAGGGATGGGCACCGTGGTCCTTAGCGATGTGTCGCGCGGCATGTCCCCCGCCGGTGAATTCTGCGGCGATGGTGCGCTGGCTGGCCCCGATTTCCGTGTGATGCTCGGCGGTGCGGAAAGGCCCCAGAAGGTCCGCTTTGCCTTTGAAAAGGCGGCCTGTGGCAGCACCTTGGACAGCGGCCAATATTACCGCCGCGTGGATGACATCCACCCGTTCTGGTAAAGAAACAGGGGCGGCCCATCAGGTGCCGCCCCTTTTCGT
The DNA here is from genome assembly GCF_013377535.1 of Donghicola mangrovi. Lineage (GTDB taxonomy): Bacteria > Pseudomonadota > Alphaproteobacteria > Rhodobacterales > Rhodobacteraceae > Donghicola > Donghicola mangrovi. Next base: position 26,460 of record NZ_JABCJE010000005.1, read on the forward strand.
TTCTGGACTGCTTCTGGGTTAACCAGCCGCAGTCCGGTAGGTGATCTCCGCCGCCTCATCGGCCGAGAAATCCTCTGCCAAGGCGCGCATCTTGTCGTTGAAAGGGGACTTCACGCAGACCGGATCGGTCGCGCTGGCATCCCCTGCCACCGCCAAAGCCTGACACCGGCAGCCGCCGAAATCGATCTTCTTGCGATCGCAGCTTTGGCAAGGTTCGGGCAGGAAATCGGTGCCTCGATAGGTGTTGAACGCATCGCTCTGGTACCAGATGTCGGCCAGCGGTTTGTCCCGCACATTCTCGAACTTCAGGTGCTTGATCGTCTGGGCCGCGTGGCAGGGCAGAACCTGCCCGTCCGGCGCGATGTTCAGACCGGTGGTGCCCCAGCCGCCCATGCACCGCTTGGGATAGTCGCTGTGGTAATCGGCGGGGACAAAGTCGATGACCAGCGTGCCCTTCAGATCCTCGCGCGCCCGCGCCACGATCCGCTCTGCCTCTTTGGCTTGCTCGCGGGTGGGCATCAGGACGTTGCGGTTCAGCATGGCCCAACCGTAGAACTGAACGATGGCGACCTCGATCCGGCGGGCCCCCATTTCCACGGCCATTTCCAACGCACGAGGCAGCTGGTGTAGGTTCTGACGGTGCAGCACAGCGTTCAGGGTCAGGGGGAAGCCGATGTCCTTGATCCAGCCCGCCACCTGCATTTTGCGCTCGTAGCCGCCACGATATCCGCCGATGCGGTCGGCCATTTCGGCGTCAGTCCCCTGAAGCGACAGCTGGATGTGATCCAGCCCTGCCGCGTCCAACTCGTGCATCCGTTTCTCGGTCAGACCGATGCCCGAGGTGATCAGGTTGGTGTACAGCCCCGCATCCCGCGCGCCCTTGACCAGTTCTGTCAGGTCGCGCCGTGTCGCGGGTTCACCGCCCGACAGGTGCAGTTGCAGGACACCCAGATCAGCGGCCTGTTTGAACGTCGATATCCACTCCTCGGTCGTCAATTCGCCCGAACGAGCCGCCAATTCGACAGGGTTCGAGCAATATGGACAGGACAGGGGGCAGCGGTGGGTCAGCTCGGCCAGCATGGCCAGAGGGGCGGGAACCTTCATGCGCGCACCTCCAGAAAGCGGCGCTCGGCCAGTTGGCCGAGGAACTGTTGCACGTCGCCTGCGATCTGGTCGGCAGGGGCGTCGTATTTCGCGGCCAGCCGGTCCACGATCTGCGCGAACCCGCTAGAGCCGTCCAGTTCGGTGATAATCGCGTGGCCAATCATATCAAGGCTGATCGTCCGCTCGGGTGCGAGCAACACCCAGCGGTCACGCACGTGATCGCGGTGCAGGCGCACACCGCGCGGCAAGTAGGGGACAGCGTCGGGCGCGATCATGCGCTGGCTCGCAGGTCCAATTCATAGGTGCCGGGCTGCCAGCCACCAGGCGGGATGCGGGCCGGCGCGACATAGGCCGAATAGAGCGCATCCAATTGCGACCACAGCACATCGGTCTTGAATTCCAGCGCGGCGGCGGCGGCGTCCTGCTTTTCCTTCGTGTCGGCGTTGTCGAGCACGTATTTCAGGCCGAACGCCACGTCCTTGGGTGCCTCATCAAGGCGGCGCTTGAAATAAGACATGCTGCGATCATTGGCGAAATCGTAGTTCGCCAGCAGGCCCTTGATCCGGTCGGCATGGATTTTCGGGGCAAAGAGTTCCGTCAAAGACGCCGCTACAGCCTCGAGCAACGGCTTCTCGCGGACGAACCGGACATAGGCATCGACGGCGAATTTGGTGGCAGGCAGAACGCCCTTTTTGCTGGCCACATAGTCGCGGTCCAGACCCACGGCATCGGCCAGACGCAGCCAGCGTTCGATGCCGCCTTCGTTTTCGCCATGACCGTCGTGATCCTCGATCCGGCTGCGCCATTCGCGGCGCAGGGCGGGGTCCTCGACGCGGGACATAAAGGCGGCGTCCTTCATCGGAATGCTGGCCTGATAATAAAAGCGGTTGATCACCCACGCGCGCACCTGCGCAGGGGTGCATTCCCCGCCGTGCAGCATGTGATGAAAGGGGTGCTTGTCGTGATAGCGGTCGGCACCGATCTGGCGCAGGCGGGTTTCGAATTCCTCGCGGCTGGCGGTCATAAGGTGATCTCCATCCCGTCCTGCCCGATGGTCCAGCCGTTTGCTTCGGCTTCGGCGCGTTCGGCGCTGTCAGGGCGCAGGACTGGGTTGCTGTTGTTCATGTGGACATAGACTTTGCGAGAGACATCCAGATCGGCGAAGGCGGCCATCGACCCATCAGGCCCTGACATCGAGATATGGCCCATGCGCTGCCCTGTCTTCTGCGACAGGCCCATGTCGATCATCTCGTTATCCTGCCAGAGGGTGCCGTCGAACATCACCATATCCGCGCCGCGCAGACGATCCGCCAGATCGCCTTTCACCAGTGCGCAGCCGGGGATGTAGTACGCATCCTTGCCGCCCGCCTGCAGGTGAACGCCGACGGTTTGCTCGCCCTCAAGGTCGGTCTGGACGACCTCGCCCTCCATATAAAGCGGCACCTTGCCCGGAACGGCGAACAGGGTCGCGGTCAGGTCAGGGGCCAGTTCAAAGGGGGTGTTCAGGGCGATTTCCTTGCGGATCACGATGTTCGCGCGCAGGGCGTCGAAGATGGGGTTCTGAGCCAGAACGCTGTGGATTTCGGCCGTGGCGAACAGATTGAACGGTTGCTGTTCGCGCAGGATCAGCAGGCCCGCCACGTGGTCGATATCGCCGTTGGTCACCATCACCGACCGCAAGGGCAATTCCCGTAGGGCCGTAGGGTGCAGTTCCGGCGTGCGCGCCATCTGGTCACGAATGTCAGGAGAGGCGTTCAGGATCGCCCAATCCGAGCCATTGCCGCTGAACGCGACCGAGCTCTGTGTCTGGGAGGGGATTTGCCCCGCCCGTGCGAGATTGCAATTCTCGCACCCGCAGTTCCATTGGGGGAGACCGCCACCGGCTGCCGCCCCCAGGATTCGCGCGCGAAGTGTCATACGCCTTCCTCGCGCTACGGGTTCTTAGAACAGAACGCCGTGGTCATCACCCGAGTCGGGGCCGTACATGTTGATTTCCATGCCGCACTCGATCTCTTTCAGAACGGGTTTTGCCCATGCCATGATTTTCTCCTCCCTAAGATTGAATCGCTGGTCCAACCACTATGGTCGAGGCCGCGCCCCAGAGTCAGTAAGACCAAGGTCGGTGCAGACATTGGTCTGGCTGGCGCCCGCCGGAATAGTTCCGATTGACAATCATCGGTAATGCCGCAAATGTCCCCACACGTCAGGGGAGTCCCGCCTAGGGGACTGAGAGGCTGACAGCGGGGCACTGTTCCCGCGGTGAAGCGACCCTTTGAACCTGACCCAGTTGATGCTGGCGTAGGAAGACCGAAGGGTATCCCGGTTTCGCGATTTTGCGGGCGGTCCTTTCGGGCCGCTGATGGCCCATTTGTGCACGGGGACTCCGTGTCGGGCCGACGGTTGGCCCCTTTCTGCATCCCGTTTCACTTGGGTCTTTTCGAGATTGTCTTGAGGAGACCATAGATGAAAGACAACGCGACCCCGCAGATCACCACCGGCGCCATGCCGGCGTCTTGCAAGGTGTACGAGCCCGGCCAGATCCACGACATCCGCGTCCCTCTGCGTCAGATCCACGTGGGCGGAGGAGAGGCCCCCGTTTCGGTTTACGACAGTTCGGGCGTCTACACCGATCCGATGGCCGAGACTGACATCGCGCAGGGCTTGGCCGCGCAGCGTGGCGCTTGGCTGAAGGCCCGCGGTGATGTTGAGGAGTACACAGGCCGCCCCGTGACTGCCGCCGACAATGGCTATGCCGAGGGCAACCGCCTCGTCCCCGCCTTCCCGCACCAGCGCGACCCGCTGCGCGCCGTGGATGGCAAGGCCGTGACCCAGATGGCCTATGCCCGCGCTGGCATCATTACCCCCGAAATGGAATACGTCGCGATCCGTGAAAACATTGGCCGCACCCAAGCGTGGGAGCAGGCCCGCGATGGTCAGGACTTTGGCGCGTCGATCCCCGATCTGGTGACCCCCGAATTTGTGCGTCAGGAAATCGCCGCAGGCCGCGCGATCATCCCCGCGAACATCAACCACCCCGAGCTGGAGCCCATGATCATCGGGCGCAACTTCCTCGTGAAGATCAACGCCAATATCGGGAACTCGGCCGTGACCTCCAGCATGGAGGAAGAGGTCGACAAGATGGTTTGGGCCATCCGTTGGGGCGCGGACACCGTGATGGACCTGTCCACGGGCCGCAACATCCACAACATCCGCGACTGGATCATCCGCAACGCCCCCGTGCCGATCGGGACCGTGCCCCTGTATCAGGCGCTGGAAAAGGTCAACGGCATCGCCGAGGACCTGACGTGGGAGGTATTCCGGGACACCCTGATCGAACAGGCCGAGCAGGGCGTGGACTACTTCACCATCCACGCGGGCGTCCGTCTGCACATGATCCCCATGACCGCCAAACGCGTGACCGGCATCGTCAGCCGTGGCGGCTCGATCATGGCCAAGTGGTGCCTGCACCATCACCGCGAAAGCTTCCTCTACGAGCATTTCGACGAGATTTGCGACATCATGCGGGCCTATGACGTGTCCTTCAGCCTTGGGGATGGTTTGCGCCCCGGTTCGATCGCGGACGCGAACGATCAGGCGCAGTTTGCGGAGCTGGAGACCTTGGGCGAGCTGACCAAAATCGCATGGGCCAAAGACTGCCAAGTCATGATCGAAGGGCCCGGCCACGTCGCCATGCACAAGATCAAGGCCAACATGGACAAGCAGCTGGAGCATTGCCACGAGGCGCCGTTCTATACCCTCGGGCCGCTGACCACGGATATCGCGCCGGGTTACGACCACATCACCAGCGCCATCGGGGCGGCAATGATCGGTTGGTTCGGGACCGCGATGCTGTGCTACGTGACGCCCAAAGAGCACTTGGGATTGCCCGACCGCGACGACGTGAAAACCGGCGTGATCACCTACAAGCTCGCGGCCCACGCGGCGGACTTGGCCAAAGGGCATCCGGGCGCGCAACTGCGCGACGACGCCCTCAGCCGCGCGCGATTCGAGTTCCGGTGGGAGGACCAGTTCAACCTGTCGCTCGACCCCGACACCGCCCGCGAATTCCACGACGAGACCATGCCCAAAGAGGCGCACAAGGTGGCGCATTTCTGCTCGATGTGCGGGCCCAAGTTCTGCTCTATGCGGATCAGCCACGACATCCGAGCCGAGGCGCAGAAGGCCGAAGGCATGGAGGCCATGGCCGCCAAATTCCGCGAAGGCGGCGAGCTCTATGTTCCCGCCAAAGAGGATGCCGAGTGATGTACTCTGTCCTTGGGGCAGGGGTGGCGGGGCTGTGCGTTGCCACAGCCCTTTCCGAACGCGGTTTGCCCGTGGAACTGGTTGCGGGGCCGGACATTCCGGCCTCTCACTGGGCTGGCGGAATGCTGGCCCCCATGTGCGAAGGCGAAAGCGCCCCGCCCGAAGTCGTCCACATGGGCAAACACGCCGCCGACTGGTGGAGCGCCCGTTTTGACGGCGTGCATTGGCGCGGCACTTTGGTGGTGGCGTCCCCGCGCGATCAGGCCGAACTGCTACGGTTCGCCCGTGCCACGCGGGGGCACCACACTGTCGATCCGGCGCAATACGAGGCCGACCTGAAGGGCCGGTTCAGCCGCGCGCTCTACTTCCCCGAAGAGGCGCACATGGACCCCCGCGCCGCGATGGCCTGCCTGCGTCAGCGGCTGGCGGATCGAGGGGTGGCCACGGTGAAAACCCCCAAGGGGCAGATCATTGATTGCCGAGGCCTTGCTGCCCGTGATCAGCTGCCCGACCTGCGGGCTGTGCGCGGTGAAATGCTGGTGGTTCACGCCGCCGACGTGCACCTGACCCGCACCGTCCGCCTGCTGCACCCGCGCTTTCCCTGCTATGTCGTTCCCCGTGGGCACGGCATCTACATGATCGGCGCGACCATGGTGGAAAGCGACGACGACGGCCCCATCACCGCCCGCGCGCTGATGGAAATGCTGTCCGCCGTCTACACGATCCACCCCGCCTTTGCCGAGGCACAACTGCTGGAAACAGGCACCGGCCTGCGCCCCAGCTTTCCCGACAACATTCCCTGCATCCGCGAAGCCGGTGGCCGCATCCACGTGAACGGGATGTACCGTCACGGGTATCTGGCCGCGCCCTATCTGGCCGAAGAGCTCGCGGATCGTTTGACCAAGGGGCTGATGAATGCAAGTTGAACTGAACGGCGAACCTATCGCCACCGACGCGGCGACCTTGGCCGATTTGATCGCGGCCCAAGGGTTCGATGCGGCCAGCGTGGCAACCGCGTTGAACGGGGATTTCGTGCCTCGCGGTCTGCGCGCCACCACCCCGATCCCCGAGGGGGCCAAGATCGAAGTCCTCTCTCCGATGCAGGGGGGCTAGGCGATGTTCTATGGCGTCCCCCTGACCAGCCGCTTGATGCTGGGAACCGCCCAATACCCGTCCCCCGCCGTGCTTGCCGATGCCATTGCCGCCAGCGGGACCGAGGTGATCACCGTCAGCCTCCGCCGAGAGGGCGTGGGCGGCACAGCCTTTCGTGATCTGATCCGCGCTAGCGGCTGCCGCATTCTGCCTAACACTGCCGGTTGCCACACGGTCAAAGAGGCCATCACCACCGCCCACATGGCCCGCGAGGTTTTTGACACCAAATGGATCAAGCTCGAGGTGATCGGCCACGCGGACACCCTGCAACCGGACCCCTTTGCGCTGGTTGAGGCCGCGCGCATTCTTTGCGCGGACGGGTTCGAGGTGTTCCCTTACACGACCGAAGACCTGATCGTCGGGGAGAAACTGTTAGAAGCCGGATGCGCGGTGCTGATGCCTTGGGGCGCGCCCATCGGCTCTGGCCAAGGGCTGCGCAACATCGAAGGTCTGCGCACCATGCGCGCCCATTTTGACGGTGTGCCCTTGGTGGTGGATGCGGGGATCGGCGCCCCCAGTCAAGCGATGCAGGCGATGGAAATGGGTTTTGACGCGGTGCTTCTGAACACCGCCGTGGCCAAGGCCGTGGACCCCATCGGTATGGCCCGCGCCTTTGGTCAGGCGGTGCAGGCGGGGCACTTGGCGATGCGCGCCGGACTGATGCCGCCGCGCGATATGGCGTCGGCCTCGACCCCGATCTTTGGCATGGCGGAGTTGGTTTGATGGAGCGTTTCTACCTGATCACCGGCACCGCTGACCTGCTGGAGCGGCTGGTTCCGCTGGGTGTCAAACTGGTGCAACTGCGGGCCAAAGACCTGCCCCCCGAAACCCTGCGCGCCGAGGCGATCCGCGCCCGTGATTGCTGCGCCGTCCATGGAGCGACGCTGGTTCTGAACGACTACTGGGAACTGGCGCTGGAACTGGGGATCGACTTTGTCCACCTCGGTCAAGAGGACATGGACACTGCCAATTTCAACGCCCTGCGCCGTGCGGGCGTTCGGTTCGGCCTGTCCACCCATGACGACACGGAACTGGATCGGGCGCTGTCCCATGATCCGGCCTATGTGGCGTTGGGGCCGGTCTATCCGACCCTGCTGAAGAAGATGAAATGGGGCCCCCAAGGGCTGGACCGTGTGACCGCTTGGAAGGCCCGCGCAGGAAAAACACCCTTGGTCGCGATCGGTGGCCTGACGCCAGAGCGTCTGCCGGGGGTGTTCGCCGCAGGGGCCGACAGCGCCGCCGTTGTGACCGACATCCAGCAGGCCGCCGACCCCGAAGCCCGCACCCGCGAATGGCTGGCCGCAACGGTGCACCCATGAGCCGCTATGCCCGCCAGATGATCTTGCCCGAAGTCGGAGCCGACGGGCAGGCGCGATTGACGCAGGCCCATGTGCTGGTGGTGGGCTGTGGCGGGCTCGGGTCTGCGGTCATTCCAGCCTTGGCTGGCGCGGGGGTGGGGCGGCTGACCCTGATGGACCATGACCTGATCGACCTCAGCAACCTGCACCGCCAGACCATCTACCGGACCCAAGACGTTGGCCTGCCTAAAGTCGATTGCGCGGCCCGTTATGCCCGCGCCCTGAATCCCGACGTTCAGGTGGATGCGGTGCGGTTGCGGCTGGATGCGCGGACGGCTCCGGCTGCGGTCCAAGGGATTGATCTGGTGATCGACGCCGCCGACAGCTTTGCGGTCAGCTATATCCTGTCGGACCTGTGTCTGGAGATGGGGCTGCCGCTGATCAGCGCGTCGGTTCTGGGGTGGGGCGGCTATGTGGGCGGCTTTTGCGGCGGGGCCCCTTCGCTGCGGGCGGTGTTCCCTGACTTGCCCGACAACGGGGCGACCTGTGCCACGGCGGGCGTGATGGGGCCGGTCGTGGGAATGATCGGCGCGATGCAGGCGCAAATGGCGCTGGCGGTTTTGCTGGGACATCGGCCCAGTCCTTTGGGGCAGATGATGCAGGTGGATATGGCCAGCTATCGGGTTTCGACTTTCGGCTTCGATACTGCGCCCGAGCCTGAGGACGCACTGCTATTTATCCATCCGGACCAACTGTCGGCCGAAGACCGCGTCCTTGATCTGCGCTCCGAAACCGAGGCCCCTGCGATGCCCTGCGATTGGGCGCAGCGCATCGCGCCAGAGGGCCTGAGTGCGGTGAACATCAACGGCCAGCGCATCGTTCTGACCTGCCGCTCTGGCCTGCGGGCGTGGCAGGCGGCTCGGGTATTGCGGGAACGGGGGGCGCATAGCCTCGCGATTCTGGCGATGGGGGACTGAACTATGGCGCGCGTTCTGCTGATCGGAGGGCTGGATTCCAGTTGCGGTGCCGGATTGGTGCGGGATGCGGCGACTGTGCTGGCCGAAGGGCACCTGCCCATCGTCTGCGCGACCGCCGTGACGGCTCAGGGCGGGCAGGGCGTGACTGCCATCCATCCCGTCCCTGCAGAGGTGATCGCGGCTCAGATTACCGAGGCTGATGCCGTGAAAATCGGGATGCTCTGCGATGAAACTACCGTGCGCGCGGTGGCAGAGGCTCTGTCCAATTTCCATATGCCGATCGTGCTGGACCCTGTGATCGCCGCGTCCTCTGGCGGGCGGCTTCTGTCGGACGATGGCATCAGGGCGATGTTGGATCTGCTTTTGCCCAAGGTCACGCTGATCACGCCAAACCTGCCCGAACTGCACATTCTGGCGGGGTTCTGTGGCACAACGACTGGAGGCACCTCTGATCTGGCTCGCACCCTTCTGCAGCGCGGGGCGGCCAACGTCCTTGTCAAAGGTGGCCACGATACCGGCCCCGAGGCGACTGACATCCTCTATGGATCCGCTACCCCGATCCACCTGACCGGCCCCCGTCACAGCGGCAACCCGCGCGGGACCGGATGTACAATGGCCAGTGCGATTGCCTGCGCTTTGGCCGAAGGCGCGGCGCTGCCCGATGCGTGCGCGCGGGGCAAGCAGGCCGTCAGTCGCCTGTTTGCCGCAGCGGACTGACCGACCTAGTTCCCCTAATAAAACGACCCTTTCGGTTGCCGTTGTCTACGGACTGCGGCGGCTATTTTGTGGACACTGCATTTGTGAAGGTTCGATTGTGCATCAGGGCAGGGGGAATTCCTGTCTTGATCCGTTGCAACTCACGAGGTTATGACCGAACTAAACCGATTAGTTCAGTTCAATCTGCCTATGCCGGACGGGGCCCCTTTAACCTCCCTTGATGGCGTCAAACTACAGAGGATCCCCATGCGCAGACTTTCCGCCCTGTTTGCCGTGCTGGCGTTGGCCGTGCCTGTGGCCACTCCGCTGGCTGCCCAAGAAACCGCAAAACCCGTCAAGTTGATGACCGTCACCGCCAAACCGCAAAAGGTCGAGCGGCAGTTCTTTGGTCAGGTGACGGCGCTGCAAACCGTCGATCTGGCGTTTCAGGTAGGGGGCCAAATTCAGGTGCTGACCGCGCCCGAAGGCCAGCCCATCGCCAAGGACAGCGTGATCGCGCAGCTTGATCTGGACGCCTTTGATCGCGCCAAGGCGCAGGCCGAGGTCAATCTGGACAAAGCGAACCGCGACCTTGCCCGACTGGAATCCCTGAGCGGGGCGGCGGTCAGCGAAGTGTCGATCCGCGATGCGCGCACTCAGGTCCAACTGGCAGAAATCGCGCTGAAGGATGCGCAGGACAATCTGGATCACGCCACCCTCCGGTCGCCCTTTGACGCGCTGGTGGCGCGGCGCGAGGTTGCGAACTTTACCACCGTTTCGGCGGGCACCCCTGTGGTGCGCCTGCATGACGTGTCCGAAATGCGGGTCGAGATCGAAGTCCCCGAGGTGCTGTTCCGTCAGGCGGGCCAATCCGGTGACGTGACCTTTGAGGCGCAGTTCCCCGGCGCGACCGAGCGCCTGCCCCTGACCCCCCGCGAATTCGAGGCCGAGACCAGCGCCGTTGGTCAGACCTATACCCTGACGCTGGCGTTCACCGGTGATCTGGGGGCGGGCATCTATCCGGGGGCGTCGGTGACGGTCTATGCGGGCACCGAACTGCCCGCCGCCGAGGCTGTGTTCCTGCCCGAGACCGCGCTGGCCTTTGATCCCGCGGGCAAGCCGCAGGTTATGGTGTTCGATCAGGCGGGCACCGTCCACGCCACCCCCATCCAGATCGAGATCACAACCGATGGCCGCGTCCGTCTGGTGGGCGGCATCGATGAAGGGGCCGAGATCGTGTCCACCGGTGCATCCCAGTTGCAAGACGGCCAGTCCGTGCGCCGCTTTACCCGCGTCGGAGAGTGACCCATGTCTATCGCACGCGCGTCCATTGATAAGGCGCTGATCACGTGGCTTCTGATGATTGGCTGCCTTCTTGGCGGGATCTGGGGCTTTGCCACGATCGGTCGCCTTGAGGATCCCGCATTCACCATCAAACAGGCGGTGGTGATCACCCAATACCCCGGAGCCTCGGCCGATCAGGTCGCCCGCGAAGTGACCGAGCCGCTGGAATCCGCCATCCAGAAGATGTCCGAGGTCGAGACGATCACTTCGTCCAACAAGCCGGGCGTCAGCCGGATCGACGTCGAGATCGAGAGCACCTTTGACGGCAACGAACTGCCCCAGATCTGGGACAAGCTGCGCAAACGTGTCAGCGATGCGCGGGGAAGCCTGCCGTCGGGGGCGGGGACGCCCTATGTGAACGACAGCTTTGGCGATGTGTTCGGGGTGTTCTTTGCGATCACCACGCCGGGTTTCACCGATGCGGAAACCCATGAAATCGCGGAGTTTCTGCGGCGCGAACTGCTGACCGTAGATGGTGTGGCCGACGTTGACCTGCAAGGCCTGCCCGAAGAGGCGGTCTATGTGACCCCCGACATGGCGATTGCCCGCAACCTTGGCGTGGCGCCCGCGGCGCTGGCCAGTGCGATTGCGAACTCGAACGCGGTGGCCAGTGCGGGCAGCGTGACCCACAACGGTCAGGACATCCGGATCGAGGCGCCTCAGGGCTCTAGCACCGTGGACGAGATCGCCCGCCTGACCATCGGTGTCAGCGGCGAGATTATCGACATGGTCGACCTTGCCCGCGTCAGCCGCGAACGTGTCAGCGACCCCGATATGATCATCCGCTTCAACGGCCATGAAGCGTTCACCATGGGCGTGTCGGGCAAGTCCGGCCAGAACATCGTGGACATCGGTCACCGCATCGACGCCCGTCTGGCGCAGCTGGAACATGACCTGCCCGCCGGTGTGGAAATCCACAACGTCTATCAGCAGCACGTGGTCGTCGAGGAGGCCTCGAACGCGTTTCTTGTGAACCTTGCGATGTCGGTGGCGATCGTGGTGATCGTTCTGGCGCTGTTCATGGGCTGGCGCGCGGCTGTGGTGGTGGGGGCGACCCTCTTGCTGACCGTGGTGGGCACCGTGTTCTTCATGGCGATGTTCGGCATCGAGATGGAGCGGATTTCCCTTGGGGCGCTGATCATCGCGATGGGGATGCTGGTGGATAACGCCATTGTGGTGGCCGAGGGGATGCAAGGCGACATGGCCCAAGGCAAATCCGCCCGTGACGCCGCCGAGGATGTCGCCAGCAAGACCCAGACCCCCCTGCTGGGGGCGACGGTGATCGGGATCATGGCCTTTGCGGGCATTGGTCTGTCACCGGATGCGACGGGGGAATTCCTGTTCTCGCTGTTTGCGGTGATCGGGATTTCGCTGCTGCTGTCTTGGGTGCTGGCGATCACTGCCACGCCGCTTTTGGGGCACTACTTCTTCAAGGTGGGCGGTGGCTCGGCTGACGGGAACTACAACGGGCCGGTGTTCCGCGCCTATCGCCGGACGCTGGATCTGGCGCTGACCCTGCGCTGGCCCGTGGTGGCTGCGCTGGGGGTGGTGACGGTGATGTGCTATATCGGCTTCGGTCAGGTGAAGCAGCAGTTCTTCCCCGACAGCAACACGCCCCTGTTCTACGTCCACTACAAGCTGCCCCAAGGCTCCAGCATCCACAGCACCGCTGCGGACATGCAGGTTCTGGAGGGCTGGCTGAAGGACCGCGAAGATGTCGTGTCGGTCGCTACTTTCGTGGGCGGCGGGGCGAGCCGGTTTATGCTGACCTATGGCCCCGAGGAGGCGCTGCCCACCTACGGCCACCTGATCATCCGCACCCATAATCTGGAGGAAATCCCCCAGCTGCGCACCGATCTGGAGGCCTTTGGCCGCAGTCAGTTGGTGGCCGGTGAATTTCGGACCGAACGTCTGGCCTTTGGCCCCGGTGGCGGCTCTCCGATCGAGGCGCGGTTCTCGGGCTCTGATCCGGTGATCCTGCGGGAACTGGCGGCCAAGGCCTCGGTGCTGATGACTGGCGCGTCGGACCAACTGCAAGACCTGCGCACCGACTGGCGCGAACGGGAACTGGTGCTGAAACCCATCTACGCCGAGGACCGCGCCCAAGCGGTCGGTGTCTCGCGAGAGGATCTGGCCTCGGCTTTCCTGACCGCGACCGATGGCGGGCAGGCGGGCACCTACCGCGAGGATGATCGCCAAATCCCGATCATCGTGCGCAACGGCCTGACCGGCGACAACGGCGGCGAGGATCTGGTGGATCAGCTAGTCTATTCCAGCGCGGCGGGGGCGTATATCCCCGTGATCCAGCTGATCGACGGGTTCGAGTACGAGGCCCAGAACACCCTGATCCAGCGCCGCAACCGCGTGCCCACGATCACGGTCGAGGCAGGCGTTGTGGACGGTGCGAACGCCGCTGCCGTGTTCACCACCATCCGCCCCGTGATCGAGGCGATGGAACTGCCCGAAGGCTACGCGCTGGAGTGGGGCGGCGAATACGAGAACTCGACCAAAGCGCAGAGCAGTCTGGGTAAACAGTTGCCCCTGTCCCTGCTGATCATGATCGTGATCTCGATTCTGCTGTTCGGCCGTCTGCGTCAGTCCTTGATCATCTGGCTACTAGTGCCGATGGCGGTGAACGGGGTTGCGCTGGGTCTGCTTGGCACGGGCTTGCCGTTCAGCTTTACCGCGCTGCTGGGTCTGCTCAGTTTGTCGGGGATGCTGATCAAGAACGGTATCGTTCTGGTCGAGGAAATCGATCTGGTCCGTGCCGAAGGCGTGCCGTTCCGTAAGGCAATCCTTGATGCGTCCACGTCCCGTCTGCGCCCCGTGGTGCTGGCGGCGGCGACGACCATTCTGGGGATGATCCCGCTGCTCTCGGATGCGTTCTTTGCCTCGATGGCGGTGACGATCATGGGCGGTCTTGGCTTTGCTTCGGTCCTTACTTTGGTGGCCGCGCCGGTGCTGTACTACATGTTCTTCTACCGCGAACGCCGCGCCGAAGTGGCCTGACCGGTTGCCGAATATGACGACCCAAGGGGGTGCGGGAAACCGCGCCCCCTCTGCCATTTATGGGTGTGTCTTTTCCGCAGTGCCGTAGGACAAACTTACGAAAATGTATTCAAGGACTGGAAATCGTAAGTCTCATATTGCTATAGATTGAGTGTGCCTGGGGGGGCACAACAACGAGGGTCATCATGCGTATGATCGTTGGGGCCGCACTGGCCCTGCTTTCCATGGCACCCGCCTCCCATGCTCAGGACTTCGGGTTTCTGGGCTTTGGCTATCAGGTTGCGAACGATTTTGTCGGCGACGGTCACGACCGTTGGCGTACCGGTTCCGCGCAGGCCAGTGTAATGCTGGGTCGCGACTGGAACGGCCGTCTGGCGATGCAATACTTTGATACCCTCGAACTGCGCGCCAGCGCTGAAATCGTGGCACCCGACAATCTGGATTCCCCCGCAAAGGGCGACCGCTCTTATGCCGGTGTGGCGCGGTTCGGGGTGCACAGCCACTTCAACGAACAACTGTCGGACACGGATTTCGACATCGGTCTGGGGATCGAGGTAATCGGCCCCCAAACCAAGCTGGACGAGTTGCAAGCGAACTTTCACCGCATGATCGGCTCTAGCGTGGCCAGCGATTCCACCCGCAAGGGGCAGATCGGCGACGATGTCTCGGCCTATGGGCATATCGAGGCAGCGCGGACCATGGAGCTGGGGGAAAGCGCCCGCGCGATCCCCTTTGTCGAGGGGCACGCAGGACTGGAGACCTATGCCCGCATCGGCGCGGATATCGAGATCGGCGGACTGGTGCAGGACGAGTTGCGCGTGCGCGACTACACCACCGGCCAGACCTATACCGCGATCCGCGGGACCAGCAGCGCGCTGACCCTGATTGCCGGGGCGGATATCGGGTACACCGGTTCTTCGGCCTTGCTGCCTGACAATGCGGGCTACGATCTGGTGCAGGAACGGGCCCGCGTGCGCTCGGGTCTGATGTGGCGGGGGCAGCAGTCGGCGGCCACCTTCGGCCTGACCTACCTGAGCAAAGAATTCGACAATCAGGACGAAGGCCAGATGCTGGGGTCCTTCAACTTTACCTACAAATTCTGAGAGCCCGCCTGAACGGGCTTCGGACCGGCGGGGAAACCGCCAGAGCAGTGACTTAAAAGTATCGGACGCAGGCAAATGGCGATTGCAGGCACTTTTGTTATCCAATGGGCGCAGACCGAAATCGACGGTGTGACGCACCCCGATCTGTCAGATCTGGCAACCGGCGCGACATGGCGCTGGACCGGAGAGTTGACCCGCGTGGATGGCCCCCGTTCGGTGCTGCAACTGACCGACCCCGAGGGGGACGCCCATCTGCGCCGTGGGGCCGCGGGAATGGTGCGCCGGTTGATCGGGGATATCGCCACCCCGCAACGCACCAGCGATCTGGTCTGTTCGGGAACGCAATGCCTGACCGTGACCGATGGCACCAGCCGCCACACCGCGCGCATCGTGCGCAGCGCGGCTTCTGGTCAGATCCTGCTGTGCTTTGACGAGAATTACCCCAAGCCCGACCGCGACTACTGGGTCATGGGCCTGAAGCTGGAAGATCAGGATCGCACCGCCCTGAGCGCCCCTGTGGCCGAAGCGCCCGCCGGTGTGATCTGCTTCGGGGCAGGGACGCGGATCGACACGCCCAAGGGGCCGCGCCGCGTGGAAACCCTGCAACCCGGTGACTATGTCCTGACCCGCGACAGTGGCGTTCAGCAAGTGCTGTGGACCGGCAGCCGCCGGATGAGCGGCGCACGTCTGTTCGCCATGCCCCATCTGCGCCCCGTCCGTATCCATGCCAGCGCCTTTGGGGCGGATCGGCCCGATGAAACCCTGATTGTGTCCCCTGAACACCGTCTGCTGGTGCAGGGGGATGCGGCG
This sequence comes from Donghicola mangrovi, assembly GCF_013377535.1. Classification (GTDB taxonomy): domain Bacteria; phylum Pseudomonadota; class Alphaproteobacteria; order Rhodobacterales; family Rhodobacteraceae; genus Donghicola; species Donghicola mangrovi. The sequence continues at coordinate 42,216 of NZ_JABCJE010000005.1, forward strand.
CGTGCGCTGTTCAATACCCCCGAGGTGATGGTGCAGGCCCGCGATCTGGTGAACGACCGCACTATTATATGTGCAGCCGACATGAAGGAGGTGACCTATGTGCACATCCTGCTCAGCCGCCATGAGGTGATCTGGGCCAACGGCATCGAATGCGAAAGCTTCCACCCCGCCACGGCATCCATGGATGCGCTGGACCAAGGGGACCGGATGGCGTTGGAACAACTGCTGCCTTGGGTCGGCGAGGCCCCCATGCGCTATGGTGATTTCGTGCGCCGTCCGCTATCGCGCTCGGAGGCGGCCATTCTGGTTTACGATACCTGAGAAATATCGCGCGGGCCTGTTGACTCTGTCGCCAGAGCAGATATACGCGCGGCTCACATTGGTGTTGGTGGCCCCCGCAAGGGGATGCCTGTCAGGGGAAACCCAGTAGGACAACGCCCTTCATACTCTAACGAAGGAGATCAGCTGTGACCAAACGCACCGCTGCCAAGTACAAAATTGACCGCCGTATGGGCGAAAACATCTGGGGTCGCCCCAAGTCGCCGCTGAACAAGCGCGAATACGGCCCCGGCCAGCACGGCCAGCGCCGCAAGGGCAAGATGTCGGACTTCGGTCTGCAGCTGCGCGCCAAGCAGAAGCTGAAAGGCTACTACGGCGACATGACCGAGAAGCAGTTCCGTCGCATCTACGCAGACGCAGAGCGTCGTCGTGGTGACACCGGTGAAATCCTCATCGGTCTGCTGGAAAGCCGTCTGGACGCGATCGTTTACCGCGCCAAGTTCGTTCCCACCGTGTTCGCTGCGCGTCAGTTTGTGAACCACGGCCACGTTCTGGTGAACGGCAAAGCTGTGAACATCCCCTCGTACCGCTGCAAAGAAGGCGACGTCATCGAGGTTCGCGCCAAGTCGAAGCAACTGACCGTCCTGCTGGAAGCTGTTCAGCTGGCAGAGCGTGATGTTCCCGACTACGTCGAAGCAGACCACAGCAAGATGACTGCAACCTTCGTTCGTATGCCCGGCCTGTCGGATGTTCCGTACCCGGTCATCATGGAACCGAACCTGGTTATCGAATTCTACGCACAGAACTAATCCTGATTTCAGGACAGGTTTTGTGCCACAAGCGCCGTCCTGATGGGGCGGCGCTTTGCTTTTGTGGGGTCAGAGTCGTTTTTACCGCCCCCTTGGGATCAAAGTGCTCTTTTCCAGTCGTGATCTCCGCTATAGACAGGGCCCGAGTTACGGAGGCCCAGATGAACAAACCCGTCCCCCAGCCCGGCATCATGGAGATCGATCTCTACGTCGGCGGCGCGTCAGGCGCGCCGGGTTCCAATGTGGTCAAGCTGTCCTCGAACGAGAACCCGTTCGGTCCGTCCGAGGCAGCGATCAAGGCAGCGAGTGTCGCGGCGCACCAGATGCACCGCTATCCCGAGATTGACGGGTATTCGCTGCGTGAAGCACTGGCACGTCATCACGGCCTCGAGGCAGACAACATCATTCTGGGTGTCGGCTCGGACGAGATCCTGCAGATGGTCTGTAACGCCTATGCCGGTCCCGGCGACGAGGTGATCTATACCCAGCACGGTTTCGCCATGTACCGCATCTGCGCCCTTGGCGCAGGCGCCACCCCGGTCGAGGTTCCCGAGGCCGAGCGCGTGACCGATGTGGACGCCATTCTGGCGGCGGTGAATGACAACACCCGCATCGTGTTCATCGCGAACCCGAACAACCCGACCGGCACCATGGTTGGCATCCCCGAGCTGACCCGCTTGGCCGACAATCTGCCCGGTCACGTGATGCTGGTGCTGGATGGCGCCTATGCCGAGTTCGTGGATGGCTACGATGGCGGCGCCGAGCTGGCCCGCACCCGCGCGAACGTTCTGATGACCCGCACCTTCTCCAAGCTTTATGGCTTGGGCGGTTTGCGTGTGGGTTGGGGCTATGCGCAGCGCGAAGTCATCGACGTGCTGAACCGTCTGCGCGCGCCGTTCAACATCTCGAACATCGCGCTCGAGGCAGCCAAGGCCGCGCTGGCAGACACCGCGCACATCGAAAAGTCCCTGTCCGAGAACGCCCGCCTGCGCGTGTGGCTGTCCGAGGCGCTGGCCACCAACGGTGTTCAGTCTGATGCGTCGATGGGGAACTTCATCCTTGCCCGTTTCCACGACAAGGAAGAGGCGACCGCCTGCAACGAATATCTGGCCTCCCAAGGTCTGATCGTGCGTCCCGTCGGCAGCTATAACCTGCCGCACTGCCTGCGCATCACTGTCGGCGATGAAATGTCCTGTCGCCGCGTGGCCCACGCCATTGGCGCGTTCAAGGCAGGAGCCCGCGCATGACCCAAATCTATAACCGTGTGGCGCTGATCGGCCTTGGCCTGATCGCGTCCTCGATGTTCTGGTCGATCAAGCGCGGTGGTCTGGTGGGTGAAGTCACCGGCTATGCCCGCTCGGCCGAAACCCGCGCTACTGCGCGCGAGATCGGTCTGTGCGACCGCGTGTGCGACTCGGCCGCCGAGGCCGTGAAAGACGCCGATCTGGTGGTCCTGTGTGTGCCCGTGGGTGCCATGGGCGCCGTCACCCAAGAGATCGCTCCGCACCTAAAACCCGGCTGCACCGTCAGCGACGTGGGTTCGGTCAAGCAGGCGGTGATCAACGCCGTTGGTCCGCACCTGCCCGAGGGGGTTCACTTTGTCCCCGCTCACCCGCTGGCCGGGACCGAGCATTCTGGTCCGCGCTCCGGCTTTGCCGAGCTGTTCGATAACCGCTGGTGCCTTCTGGTGCCCGTGGCCGATTCTGATCCCGAGGCCGTCGCCAAGCTGCGCGCCCTGTGGGAGGGAATCGGTGCCAACGTCGAAGAAATGGACGCCGAGCACCACGATCTGGTGCTGGCTGTCACCAGCCACACGCCTCACCTCATCGCTTATACCATGGTTGGCGTCGCAGATGACCTGCGCCGCGTCACCGATAGCGAGGTTATCAAGTATTCAGCGGCGGGTTTCCGCGACTTTACGCGGATTGCCGCCAGTGACCCGACCATGTGGCGCGACGTGTTCTTGACGAACAAGGACGCTACGTTGGAAATTCTCGGTCGGTTCACCGAGGAGCTTTTCGCCCTTCAGCGAGCCATTCGCACAGGAGACGGCGATATGCTGCATGCTTACTTTACTCGGACACGCGCGATCCGCCGCGGCATCCTCGAGGCAGGCCAGGACGTGGACGCACCGGATTTCGGTCGCGGCAAGGCTGCAAAATGATGCGCGGTCTGGTGATCGCCCTGATGATGGGGGCGACCGCTGCCTCTGCGTTTAACCTTGAGACGTCGCTGCGCCCCGTGGCGCGTCCCGAAACGGCGGGTGCCGAACTGGTCGCGACCGAGGCGTTGGCCTCATCCCTGCGCCCCAAGGCCCGCCCCAATGACGACCACGCCGCGATGGTGCTGGCCGCCATTCAGGCCTCTCCGCCCAAAAAGCTGACGGATGAAGAGCGCGCTGCCGCGCTGGCCGCAGCGACCAATCCCGAGCCCGCCGAGGCAGAGGAACCCAAGGCCGTTGTCACGGTCGAGGATAAAGCCGAGCCCGAGGCAGAGCCCGTTCTGGTCGCATCTGCGGGTGCGTTCATTCTGCCCAACGCTTTGCGTCCCCAACCCCGCCCCAAGGGCATCACCCAAAAGGCCATCCTGCGCCGTGAACAGCAGATCCGCGGATCGGTTTGCGGCGATCCTGAAATTCAGGGGACTGACGCGGGGGTTATTCTGGCCTCGACCGCGGGCTGCGGTGTCGAAGATGCGGTGAAGGTCAAATCGATCGCGGGCATCCCGCTGAGCCAAGTGGCTACCATCGACTGCGCGACTGCCAAGGCCCTGAAAAAATGGGTTGTGAACGGGCTGGTGCCTGCTGTCGGGTCCACCGGTGGCGGTCTGTCCAAGATCGACATCATGGGCAGCTACACCTGCCGTCCCCGCAACAACCAAGCGGGCCAGAAGATTTCCGAGCATGGCAAAGGTCGCGCGGTGGATATCGGTGGCATTACCCTGCGCGATGGCACCAAGATCAGCGTTCTAAAGGACTGGACCAAGCAAAAGCAGGGCAAGATCCTGAAAGCCGCTTATTCCAAAGCCTGTGGCACGTTTGGCACAACTTTGGGGCCGAACGCGAACCGTTTCCATCAGGATCACTTCCACTTTGATACGGCGCGGTACCGGAACGGGGCCTACTGCAAGTAAGCCCCGTATCAGGGATCAGTGCGGACTAAAGCGGGGGGCGGGGCCGATGGGCAACGCCCCCAGTCGCATCATCCCGCCAGAGAAGGTCAGGGTGGCGTCGAACTCGCGCGGGTTGCCGGTGCTGCCGGCCAGCATCCCGATCATCATCCGCATGGACTGGGCCTGTTCGTGGCTGATGGCGCCGGAATTCGCGATGTCCCCGATCATCTCCTCCCAGTTCTGAAGCGAGAAGGCGATGGACCCTTCGGGCACCCCTTTGGCGTCCAGGTTCAGGGTCCCGCTGGCGGTCAGGTGCATCGCGCCCCACGTCACATCCGCCAAAGTGATGTCCAGTTTGGTCGGCTTGGGCCGGTCAAAGAGAAAGCTGTTGGCGTCCCACGTGTGTTCGAACGCAACGCGGGTGTCGACGGCCAGCGATTCGATGTGGTCGGGCAGGGCGCCCGAACCGAATCCGGGCACGGTAACCGAGAGGTCCTTGGCGTTCAGGGCGACCTTGTAGTCCGAGGTCGCGCCGGGCTCGCGCTCGGCGGCGAGCAGCAGATCAGCCGCATCCCATGCTCCGCGCTCGGTGCGGGCCTGCAGGTTCTGGCCGGTCAAGGTGAAGCGGTTCAAGGAACTGGCGTCATCCCCATCGAACACGATGCTGGCGCGCAGATCGTCCTGACGCAGGTTTACAAGGCCATAGGGCGTGGCAAAGGTCTGCGTGTCGGGCCAGATGGCGATGACGTGCGAGGGGTTGTAGACAATGGACAGCAGCTGAAAGAAAGGCGCGTTCCATTCAATCGAGCCGTCCTGATTTCTGACGCTCAGGTCATCAAGGGTGGCATCGACGCGGTTGGGAAAGCCTGCGATCGACAGATCGGCATAGCTGGCGGTCCAGCCTTCTTCCTGCTTTTCGGTGAACCAGTTTTCGATGGCGGCGCGTTTCTGACCCGATGCGTAAAACCAGTAGCCGCTCCATGCTCCGGCCGCGACAATCGTAATTGCAACTAGGCGCTTCATGCCCCACCCTTTCAAATAAGTCACCCTCTGTTTACAGACGACGCAAAAGGGAGGCCAGCATCATGAGCATGTGGGTATTCGGATACGGTTCACTTCTGTGGAATCCGGGGTTTGAAGTTGCAGAAAAAAGGCTTGCGACCCTTGAGGGGTATCACCGTTCTTTTAGCATGCGGTCTGTCACCCACCGTGGAAGTTACGAGGCGCCCGGTCTGGTGCTGGCGTTGGACGCGGACCCCGAGGCAGTGTGCGACGGTCTGGCCCTGCGCGTGGCTCCCGGCACCGAAGAGGCCACACTGGCCTACCTACGTGAACGCGAATTGGTGACCGCCGCCTATCTGGAGCGTCACCTGCCAGTGCATCTGGACGATGGCCGAGAGGTCGAGGCCGTGACCTATATCATCGACCCCGATCACAGCCAGTATTGCGGGGGACTGCCGCTGGAAGAGCAGGCGAAGATCATCGCAGAGGCCAGCGGAATGCGGGGGCCGAATTGGGAGTACCTCTATAATACCGCTTCGCAACTGCGCGAACTGGGAATATCGGATGCAGACCTCAACTGGTTGGAAACCCGAGTGCGCGAGATCATCGGATAATCCTTTGCGCTTTGTGACTTAGTCCCTATGGTGAGGTCGGATTTTAACTTGGGGGGCAGGGGGCGCCACGCATGAACCGCGAGTCCGAGCCGCATTTTTCGCAGCCGATCCGGCAGATTTTCCTAATGGTTGTGGCTCTGGGCCTGACCGGGGCAGGGGCCTCTTTGGCATACGGGGTGGTGCGGCCACTCTTTGTCGCGAACCCATGGCTGAATGGCACCATCGCGCTGGTGTTCGTGTTCGGTGTGCTGGCCTGTTTCGTACAGGTGGGGCAGTTGATTTCCTCGGTCCGGTGGATCGAGGCGTTTACAGATGAGCGCGTCGACACCCGCGGGGTCCGTGCGCCCCGACTGCTGAAGCCGCTAGCGGCGCTGCTGTCGTCCCATGGTAAGCGGATGAAGATCAGCTCGACCGCGGCGCAAAGCATTCTGGACAGTCTGGCCACCCGTATCGACGAGGCCCGCGAAATCACCCGCTATGTGGTGAACTTGCTGATTTTCCTTGGTCTTCTGGGCACGTTCTACGGTCTGGCTACGACGGTGCCTGCGGTGGTGGATACCATCCGCTCGCTCGCTCCGTCAGACGGCAGTGGCAGCGGCGCCGAGATGTTCTCGCACCTGATGAAGGGTCTGGAAAGCCAGCTTGGCGGGATGGGGACGGCGTTCTCCAGCTCGTTGCTGGGTCTGGCCGGTTCGCTGGTGGTGGGCCTGCTAGAGCTGTTCGCAGGCCACGGCCAGAACCGCTTTTACCGCGAGCTTGAGGAATGGCTGACCTCGATCACCCGTCTGGGCTATGTCGGTGACACCGAAGGCGCCAGCCCCGAACAAGCCGCCGTCGTGCAGGTTCTGGAACAGATGGCCGACCAGATGGAGCAGATGCAGGCGGCGATGCTGAACTCGGATTCGCAGCGCAATTCGCTGGACGAGCACCTGTCGCACCTGACCCGCGCCGTTGACCGCATGGGCGAGAAAATGTCGATGATCGACAACTCGGATCTGGCCCACGGTCTGCAAGTCATCGCCAACGGCCAGCAGCAGATGGTGGACGCCCTGCAGATGATGGTCGCCCGTGGTGGGGCTGGCGGCGCTGGCGTGGTCGAACTGGACGAGGAATCGCGGATGCGTCTGCGCTCGATCGACCTGCAAATGCTGCAACTCCTCGAGGATATGAATGCGGGCCGTCAGGAAACCCTGTCCGAGCTGCGCACCGACATCGCGGCGCTGACCCGCGCGGTGCAGCGCCTTGGGTCCGTGGACACCGCGACCCCCCGCCGCCCGCGCGAAGAGGGTTAAGCCATGGCGCTGTCACGCCGGACCGGTAACAGGTTTCAGGGGTCGATCTGGCCGGGTTTCGTGGATGCGATGACCGGCCTGCTGTTGGTGCTGATGTTTGTTCTGACCATCTTTATGGTTGTCCAGTCGGTGCTGCGTGAACAGATCACGGGGCAGGAAACCCAGATCGAGCAGCAGGAAAACCAGCTGAGCGCGCTGGGGTCCGAGGTCGCGGAACTGTCCCGCGCGCTTGGCCTTTCGCAGAAAAAGGCCGAAGGGCTGGAGCAAGAGGTGGGCGAGCTGACCTCGACCCTTGCCCTGACCCGCGAAGAGATTGCCGCTAAGACCGCCGAATTGACCGAGGCGCAGACCCGCATCACGGATTTCGAGGCCCGCGTGGCGTCCTTGCTGGCCGAGCAGAACGATCTGAACGCCAACCTGTACGCCGCCCACGAACAGCTGGACGCACAGGCCGAGGCCGCCAAACTGGATGCCGCCCGCCGCGCCGCACTGGAGGCGATGGTCAAGGATTTGGAGGATCAGGCCAAGGAGCAGGCAGAACAGCTGTCTGCCGCCGAGGTCGCCCGCCTGACCGAAGCCGAAGCCGCTGCCGCCTTGCGCAAACGTTTGGCCGAGGCGGATACGGAACTGACTGCCATGACCCTCGCGCTCGAGGAGCAGCGCAAACAGGCCGAGGATACCCTGACCAAACTGGCCGCTGCGAATGCGGTTCAGGATGATCTGAACAAACGTCTGGCGACAGTCATTCTGGCCCGCGATGCCCTGAAGGACGAGTTGGACAAAGTGAACCTGTCCACCGCCGATACCGAAGCCGCCCGCGCCGAACTGGAGGCCCGCCTGCAAGAGGCGCTGGCCGCGAATGCGGGGGCTCAGGACGCGGCGGGCAAAATCCGGTCCCTAGAGGATGAACTGGCTGCCGCCCTTGCCGCCCGTCAGGACACCACGGCAGAACTGGAGCGCCTGCGCGCCCAAGGGATCACACTGGACGATCAGTTGGCCGCCGCCCTTGCCCTGCAAACCCAAGAGGCCGATCGCGCCAACAAGGCCGAAGCGGACAGTGCCGAACTTCAGCGCCAGTTGGCTGCCGCCCTTGCGGCAGGGCAGGACGCCAGCACCAAACTGACAGAGGCCGAACAGCGCGCCGCCATGTTGGCCGCCGCTCAGGATGCGCTGTCGGGCCAAGAGGCCCAGACCGCCGAGGCAGAGCGCAAAGTAACCCTGTTGAACCAGCAGCTTAGCGCCTTGCGGACCCAGCTAGGGGAACTGCAATCGCTGCTGGATGACGCCAAGGCGCGTGACGCCGCGTCTCAGGTGCAGCTGCAATCGCTGGGAACAGACCTGAACGCCGCCCTTGCCCGTGCCGCCGCCGAAGAACGCCGCCGCCGCGAGTTGGAAGAGGCCGAGAATGCGCGCCTCGCCGAAGAGGCCGCACGTCTTGCCGCCGAAGCCGAGGAGCTGGAAAAGTACAAGTCCGACTTCTTTGGCCGCCTGCGTGATCTGCTTGGCAGCCAAGAGGGCGTTCAAATTCAGGGGGACCGCTTTGTGTTCTCGTCCGAGGTGCTGTTCGATCAGGGCGATGCGACCCTGTCGGGCGAAGGTCGGGCGCAGATTGCCAACGTGGCGGGTATCCTGAACTCGGTCGCCGGTGAAATTCCCGAAGGCATCGACTGGATCCTGCGCGTGGATGGTCACACCGACAACGTGCCTCTGTCTGGCACCGGCGAGTTCGCGGATAACTGGGAACTGAGCCAGGCCCGCGCCCTGTCGGTTGTGCGCTACATGGTCAGCGAATTGGGCGTGCCAGCGAACCACCTGTCGGCCAACGGCTTTGGCGAGTTCCAGCCCGTGAACCCCGAAAACACAGCCGCCGCGCGGGCGCAAAACCGTCGGATCGAGCTGAAGTTCACCGAGAGATAAGGAAAAGGGCGCCACTTTCGGCGCCCTTTGTCTTTAGTGGATTTCGGTTTGGGTGGGGCGCCGGTCAAGCACTTTGCCATCGCGGGTCAGGGTCACCAGCCCCGTGTACCGCCCCGAAGGCCAGCCGCCCAAAGGCGCCTTCAGCCCGCCCGCACGGAAGTACTGCGCTTGCTGGCGGTCGATCAGGACGTCGTGGCGAAACACCTCGCCATGGGGGCCGGAAATCAGGAAACCCATTACGTCGCCCGGCTTGCCACCGAAGGCATAGCCCCACAGAACCAAGGGTTCATCGCGTGAAACCTCGGTCTTAGGTAGGCCCTGTTTGATCGCGCCGTATTGGGGGACAGCGTCAGATAGGCCCAGATCGAACAGCGCAGTCGGCTGATAGGGGATGTCTTCGTCCCACAGGGTCAGGCCGCTGTCAGCGCAGGTGTCCGCACCGTTGGCAAAGGGATCAACCACGTTGCCATCGTGGCGCACCGACAGGTGCAGATGCGGGAACTGGGTGCGGCCGCTATAGCCGACCTGCCCCAACAGGGTGCCTGTGGTGACCTGATCGCCCTGTTTGACCTGAACCGATCCATTGGCCATGTGGCAATACTGGGTCTCCCAGCCGTTGCCGTGGTCGATCACCACGCCATTGCCGCAATCTTTTCCGTCGAGCAGTTCGGCGGGGGTGTCGTCGAGCCCCATATCGGGGATGCCGTCGCGCACACCGCGCACTTTGCCAGCCGCAGCGGCCAGCACGTTCACGCCTTTCAATCGGTCTGCATGGGTGGGCAGGGCGAAATCGGTGCCCTTGTGTCCGTCATAACTGAGGGTGCCGCAGGTATAATCCTTGGCCTCGGGGCCGGAGTCTCGATCCGTGTAATGCTGGATGAAACAGGTTTTGCCTAACCCGCAATCAATGGGAAGATGCAGGGTCAATTCCTGCGCGTAAATCGGAGAAGCCCCCGCCAAAGTGGCGAGGGCGATCAGATATTTCATCAGTTTGCCGTTAATAATGGGGGCTTTTTGCCAGTGGTAATCCGTTTGCTGTCCGGACCCGAAACTTCGAGCTTGAGCTTTCCATCCTCGACACTGACCTTGACGAGACCGCCTTTGGTCAGCTTGCCGAACAGCAGTTCCTCGGCCAGCGGCTTCTTGAGGTTTTCCTGGATCACGCGGCCAAGCGGGCGGGCGCCCATCTTGTCGTCGTAACCTTTGTCGGCGATCCATTCGGCGGCAGGCTGGGTCAGTTCGATGTGGACGTTGCGGTCCATGAGCTGAGCCTCGAGTTGCAGCACGAATTTCTCGACCACTTGCAGGATGACCTCTTTGGGCAGCGGACCAAAGCTGATCACCGCATCCAGTCGGTTGCGGAATTCGGGGGTGAAGGTGCGCTCGATCGCGGCGGTGTCCTCGCCCTCGCGGCGATCGCGGCCAAAGCCCACAGCCGACTTGGCCATGTCCGAGGCACCCGCGTTCGAGGTCATGATCAGAACCACGTTGCGGAAGTCCACGGTGCGGCCGTTGTGATCGGTCAGACGCCCGTTATCCATCACCTGAAGCAGGATGTTATAGACATCGGGGTGCGCCTTTTCGATCTCGTCCAGCAGCAGGATGCAGTGCGGATGCTGGTCCACGCCGTCGGTCAGCAGACCGCCCTGATCAAAGCCGACATAGCCCGGAGGGGCACCGATCAGGCGGCTAACCGCGTGCTTCTCCATGTACTCGGACATGTCAAAGCGCAGGAGTTCCACACCCAGCTGATCGGCCAGCTGTTTCGCGACCTCGGTTTTACCCACGCCAGTCGGGCCAGCGAACAGGTAGTTGCCGATGGGCTTTTCGGGTTCACGCAGACCGGCACGGGACAGTTTGATCGCGCTGGACAGAGCCTCAATCGCGGCGTCCTGACCAAACACAACGCGCTTCAGGCTGTTTTCCAGATCCTTCAGCACTTCTGCATCGTCTTTGCTGACGTTCTTCGGGGGGATGCGGGCGATCTTGGCGACGACGCCTTCGATCTCCTTGACCCCGATAGTTTTGCGGCGCTTCGAGTCCGGCAGCAGGTGCTGCGCGGCGCCCGCTTCGTCGATCACGTCGATCGCCTTGTCGGGCAGCTTGCGGTCGTTGATGTAACGGGCCGACAGTTCCACAGCCGACTTGATGGCGTCTGCGGTGTAGCGGATGTCGTGGTGCTCTTCAAAATAGGGCTTCAGGCCCTGCAGGATCTTGATGGTATCCTCGACACTGGGTTCGGACACGTCGATCTTCTGGAACCGGCGGCTGAGCGCGCGGTCCTTTTCAAAGTGCTGACGGAACTCCTTGTAGGTCGTCGATCCCATGGTGCGCAGCTTGCCACCCTGAAGCGCAGGCTTCAGCAGGTTCGAGGCATCCATCGCGCCGCCAGAGGTCGCGCCCGCACCAATCACGGTGTGGATTTCGTCGATGAACAGAACCGCGTCGGGGTGGTCCTCCAGCTCGGTCACAACGGCTTTCAGACGTTCCTCAAAGTCACCGCGGTAGCGGGTGCCCGCCAGCAGTGCGCCCATATCCAGCGAGTAGATGATGGTGTTTTTCAGAACATCGGGGGTCTGGCCCTTGATGATCTTGCGCGCCAGACCTTCGGCGATGGCGGTTTTGCCCACACCGGGATCGCCCACCAGCAGCGGGTTATTCTTGCGGCGGCGGCAGAGCACCTGAATGCAGCGCTCGACTTCTTCGCCGCGGCCAATCAGGGGGTCCACATCGCCTTTGCGGGCCTTTTTGTTCAGGTCCACGCAGTATTTGGCCAGCGCGGATTCCTTGTTCTCGCTCGGGTTCGGACCCTCGCGTTCGACATTCTGGGGCTCTTCGTGCTGCTCGGTCGCGCCGGAAACGGGGCGGCTCTCGCCGAAGGCAGGATTCTTGGCAACGCCATGTGCGATGAAGTTCACGGCGTCATAACGGGTCATGTCCTGCTCTTGCAGGAAGAAGGCAGCGTTCGATTCGCGCTCGGCAAAGATGGCGACCAGAACGTTCGCGCCGGTCACTTCGGTACGCCCCGAGGACTGGACGTGGATGGCCGCGCGCTGGATCACGCGCTGGAACGCAGCGGTGGGCACTGCTTCGGAGCCGTCGACCTCGGTCACGAGGTTCGAGAGGTCATCATCAATATATTCGACGAGCGTGCTCTTGAGTTCGCCAAGGTCGACATTGCACGCGCGCATGACCTGGGCAGCATCGGGTTCATCAATGAGGGCCAACAACAGGTGCTCCAACGTCGCAAACTCGTGCGATCGTGCGTTGGCCAGAGCCAATGCCGAGTGGATTGCCTGTTCGAGAGTAGTAGAGAATGAAGGCACTTGGGGTGCTCCTCTTGATCGGGGTCGAGAGGGGCCCGAGGCCCCAACCAACCGTGGCCTGCATAAGTTAAAGTTTGGTCGTTCCTCGCGCGTCTTCAAGTGAAAACTTGTATTTATCCGACCAAATAAGAGTACGAGCCTGATCTTTCTGCTGGGTCAGAAGGCATCTTTCATCGCGCGAATGCGAGCAAACACTGAGGAATCCGCTGCATTTCCCATGCCAAGCGACGCCTTCACATCGCTGTTACCCGCACGCAAAAACGGATTCGTTTTAAGCTCTAGCTCCAGCGAAACGGGGACGGTGGGCTGGTCGGCCTCGCGCTTTAGGCGAATATCCTCGGCGCGGGCGACCAGATCGGGGTTCTTGGGCTCGATCGTCAGGGCGAAGCGCGCGTTGGATGCGGTGTATTCGTGCCCCGAGTACACAAGGGTGTCCGCGGGCAGGGCGGCCATCTTGGACAGGCTTTCCCACATCATCTCTGGCGTGCCCTCGAACAGGCGGCCACATCCCAGCGCCATCAGGCTGTCCGCAGAAAAGAGAGCGGCGCTGGCGGGGAAATAAAACGCGATGTGCCCGACGGTGTGGCCCGACACGTCCAGCACTTGACCGGTTTCCTGACCGACTTGGACGGTGTCACCCTCGGCCAGAGTGATGTCCAAGGGGGGCATGCGGTTCTGGTCGGCCACAGCGCCAACAACCTCGGCCAAGGGAAAGGCCTCGAGCATATCCGGAACACCCTGAACGTGGTCGTGGTGGTGGTGGGTCAGCAGAATCGTGTCGGCGGTCCAACCCCGCGCGTTCAGGGCCTCTATAATAGGGGCGGCATCGGGGACATCGACCACTGCGGTCTGCCCGGTGGCCGGATCGTGGGCCAGATAGGCGTAATTGTCTGCAAGACAGGGGACCGTCACGATCTCAAGGGGCATGGTGTTTCCTGACGCTGTTGCTATTGTCGGACCAAGACTGACCGAAGGGGCATCAAGGCGCAATGCATCTGGACGTGCAAGATCTGCGTAATTTCTATTATCGCAGCGCTCTGGGGCGTGCGGCCCAACGGGTGATCCGTGACGAGGTCGTGCGCTACTGGCCAGAGGCGCGTGGCCAATCGGTTCTGGGCTATGGATTCGCCGTTCCCCTGCTGCGCCCCTATCTGGGAGAGGCCCGCCGCGTGATCGGACTGATGCCCGGCCCCCAAGGCGTGATGTCCTGGCCCGCCGGAATGCCCAACGTGTCTGTTCTGTGCCAAGAGGCGAACTGGCCCATTGAAACCGGCCATGTGGACAAGCTGGTCGTTATGCACGGGCTCGAAACCTCGGAGCAGCCGGATCTGGTTCTGGAAGAGGCGTGGCGCGTGCTTGGCCCCGGCGGCAGTGCAATTTTCATCGTTCCGAACCGCGCAGGGGTCTGGTCGCGCCGCGACATAACGCCCTTCGGCTATGGTCGTCCGTTTAGCGTCAGTCAGCTCGAAGTTCAGCTTCTGAAAAGCGGGTTCCAGCCCAGACGGTCCAGTTCGGTGCTGTATCAGCCCCCCTCGCACAAGCGGTTCTGGCTGCGGTCGGGCCCTTGGATCGAGAAGATTGCGCGCAGCACAGGATCGGTGATTCCGGCCGGAGTCCTTATGCTAGAGGCATATAAGCTGACGCAGGAGCCCACCGGCGGCGGTACAGCTGTGGCGACCCGCCCGCTCAAGGTGCTGGCCGGTCTGGCGACCCCCGAAGCCAAACCTGCATGACTTAGGGATTCGTCCCGCGAATCCAAAAATGGCGTCCGATGCGGCACATCGCAGCATTTGGAGAAATTAATTTACGCCTCTCAGCAAATGCTAGCGCCATCTACTACTTTAATTGTGTGATCCATTGTTGCTAGGCAGGCCACCCTCTGCTAAGTCCTGCGCGATTTCGATGCCCGTAGGGATAGGACCTACGGGCGTAAACGCCCCCGATACGGCAATTTGACGGGTCGGGGCCAAGACATCGGAAGGGTGGACGTGTCCGAACCAGCTTCGATCTCCTTCGGCATCGCGCAACGCTATGCCTCTGCCGTATTTGATCTCGCCCTCGAGACCAAATCGCTCGACTCCGTTGAAAAGGACGTAGACGCGCTGGCTGCTGTACTGGCAGAGAGCGATGAACTGCGTGAACTGATCAACAACCCTGTCTACTCTCGCGAAGAGCAAGGCGCTGCTATTGTCGCAGTTGCAACTCAAATGGGCGTGAGCGACATCACCAAGAACACGCTGGCGCTGATGGCGTCCAAGCGTCGTCTCTTTGCGATGCCGCAACTGATCGTCGCCCTGCGCGAGAAGATTGCAGCCTTCAAAGGTGAAGTCACCGCCGAGGTTGTCAGCGCAACGGCTCTGACCGACGCGCAAAAGGACAAACTTGCAGCCGCTCTGAAAGAGAGCGTCGGCAAGGACGTGAAGATTGAAGCCGCCGTTGATGAAACCCTCATCGGTGGTCTCGTTGTTAAGGTGGGCTCGAAGATGGTCGATACGTCGATCCGCTCCAAGCTCAACGCCCTACAGAATGCAATGAAAGAGGTCGGATAAATGGGTATCCAAGCAGCCGAAATTTCTGCGATCCTAAAGGAGCAGATTAAAAACTTTGGCCAAGACGCCGAAGTGGCCGAGGTTGGCCGCGTTCTTTCCGTCGGTGACGGTATTGCGCGCGTTCACGGTCTGGACAACGTCCAGGCTGGTGAAATGGTCGAATTCCCCGGTGGCATCCAGGGCATGGCTCTGAACCTCGAGACCGACAACGTCGGTGTCGTTATCTTCGGTTCGGACCGCGACATCAAAGAAGGTGACACTGTTAAGCGCACCAACTCGATCGTGGACGTTCCCGCTGGCGAAGGCCTGCTGGGTCGCGTTGTCGACGGTCTGGGTAACCCGCTGGACGGCAAAGGCCCGGTTGTTTTCACCGAGCGCCGCATTGCTGACTCCAAAGCGCCGGGCATCATCCCCCGTAAATCGGTTCACGAGCCCATGGCGACCGGCCTGAAAGCCGTTGACGCGATGATCCCGATCGGCCGTGGCCAGCGCGAGCTGATCATTGGCGACCGTCAGACCGGCAAAACTGCCGTTGCTCTGGACGCGATCCTGAACCAGAAGTCGTACAACGACGCAGCTGGCGGCGACGACAGCAAGAAACTGTACTGCATCTACGTTGCAGTCGGCCAGAAGCGCTCGACCGTTGCGCAGCTGGTGAAGAAGCTGGAAGAAACCGGCGCGATTGAATACTCGATCGTCGTTGCGGCAACCGCTTCGGACCCCGCACCCATGCAGTTCCTGGCGCCCTACGCCGCGACCGCAATGGCTGAATACTTCCGTGACAACGGCAAGCACGCCCTGATCATCTACGATGACCTGTCGAAGCAGGCTGTGTCTTACCGTCAGATGTCGCTGCTGCTCCGTCGTCCCCCGGGACGTGAAGCGTACCCCGGCGACGTTTTCTATCTCCACTCGCGTCTGCTCGAGCGTTCGGCGAAAATGGGCGACGATCACGGCAACGGTTCGCTGACCGCACTGCCGATCATCGAAACCCAGGGTGGCGACGTTTCGGCGTTCATCCCGACCAACGTGATCTCGATCACCGACGGCCAGATCTTCCTTGAAACCGACCTGTTCTACCAGGGCATCCGCCCCGCTGTGAACACCGGTCTGTCGGTTTCGCGTGTGGGTTCGTCCGCTCAGACCAACGCAATGAAAACTGTTGCAGGTCCGGTTAAGCTGGAACTGGCTCAGTACCGCGAAATGGCAGCATTTGCTCAGTTCGGCTCGGACCTCGACGCCGCAACCCAGAAGCTGCTGAACCGTGGCGCACGTCTGACCGAGCTGATGAAGCAGCCCCAGTACGCACCGCTGACCAACGCAGAGATCGTTGTTGTGATCTTCGCCGGTACTCAGGGCTACCTGGACAAAGTTGCCGTCAAAGAAGTCGGTCGCTACGAAGCCGGTCTGCTGAAGTTCCTGCGCACCCAGAAGAAAGACCTTCTGGACTGGATCACCAACGAAGATCCCAAGATCAAGGGTGATGCAGCGGACAAGATCAAAGCGGTTCTCGACGAATACGCCAAGACCTTCGCATAAGCTCTGAAAGGACTGGATTATGCCAAGCCTTAAGGACCTTAAAAACCGGATCGCGAGCGTGAAATCCACGCGCAAGATCACCAAGGCCATGCAGATGGTGGCCGCCGCAAAACTGCGGCGGGCACAGGATGCAGCCGAGGCAGCGCGCCCCTACTCGGAGCGTTTCAATGCTGTCATGGCTAGCCTTGCTGCATCGGTTGGTGGTTCTGACACTGCGCCCCGCCTTCTGGCGGGGACTGGGTCGGACCAGGTGCAACTTCTCATCGTGATGACCGCAGAGCGCGGTCTTTGCGGCGGCTTCAACAGCTCGATCGTGAAGCTGGCCCGTACCAAGGCCAACGAACTGATCAAAGCTGGCAAGACGGTTAAAATTCTGACCGTTGGCAAAAAAGGCCGCGAGCAGCTCAAGCGTGATCTGGGTGACCTCATGATCGGCCACGTGGACCTCTCCGAGGTGAAGCGTATCGGTTATGACAATGCTCAGGCCATCGCAAAGGACGTGCTGGCGCGTTTCGACGCTGGCGAGTTCGATGTGGCGACCATCTTCTACGCCAAGTTCCAGTCGGTGATCGCACAGGTCCCGACCGCACAGCAGATCATCCCCGCGCAGTTCGAAACAACTGCCGAGGAAGCCGGTCCGCTCTACGACTACGAGCCCAGCGAAGAGGCCATCCTGGCCGACCTGCTGCCCCGTGGTGTAGCGACCCAGATCTTTGCGGCTCTGCTGGAGAACGGCGCATCGGAGCAGGGCGCTCGTATGTCGGCTATGGACAACGCAACCCGCAACGCGGGCGACATGATCGATAGACTGACCATCGAATTCAACCGCTCGCGTCAGGCCGTTATCACCAACGAGCTGATCGAAATTATCTCGGGCGCCGAGGCGCTCTAAGGAAATCGGAGAAACAACGACATGGCAAACGCAGTCGGCAAAATTACGCAGGTCATCGGCGCGGTCGTTGACGTGCAGTTCGAGGATGCCCTCCCGGCCATTCTGAACGCGCTCGAGACTAGCAACAATGGTAAGCGTCTGGTTCTGGAAGTTGCACAGCACCTCGGTGAAAACACCGTGCGTACTATCGCAATGGACGGCACCGAAGGTCTGGTCCGTGGCCAGCAAGTAACCGACCTTGGCGAACCGATCGCCGTTCCGGTTGGTAACGCGACCCTGGGCCGTATCATCAACGTTGTGGGCGAGCCCATCGACGAAAAAGGCCCGCTGGAAGCAACCGAAACCCGTGCGATCCACCAGCCCGCACCCGAATTCATCGAGCAGTCGACTGCTTCGGAAATTCTGGTTACCGGCATCAAGGTTATCGACCTGCTGGCGCCCTACTCCAAGGGTGGTAAGATCGGTCTGTTCGGCGGCGCCGGCGTGGGCAAAACCGTTCTGATCATGGAACTCATCAACAACATCGCAAAAGTGCACTCGGGTTTCTCGGTGTTCGCGGGTGTTGGCGAGCGTACTCGTGAGGGCAACGACCTTTACCACGAGATGATCGAATCGAACGTTATTAAGCCCGACAACCTGGGCGAGTCGCAGGTGGCTCTGGTTTACGGCCAGATGAACGAACCTCCGGGAGCACGTGCACGTGTTGCTCTGACCGGTCTGACCCTGGCAGAACAGTTCCGTGACCAGTCCGGTACCGACGTTCTGTTCTTCGTCGACAACATCTTCCGCTTCACCCAGGCGGGTTCGGAAGTGTCGGCTCTGCTGGGTCGTATTCCTTCGGCGGTGGGCTACCAGCCGACCCTGGCGACCGACATGGGCGCGATGCAGGAACGCATCACCTCGACCAAGCAGGGTTCGATCACCTCGATCCAGGCCGTCTACGTTCCCGCGGACGACCTTACCGACCCCGCACCTGCAACCACCTTCGCACACCTCGACGCAACCACCGTTCTGTCGCGTGCGATCTCGGAACTCGGCATCTACCCCGCGGTTGACCCGCTGGACTCGTCGTCGCGTATCCTTGACCCCGCGGTTGTTGGCGAAGAGCACTACCAGGTTGCTCGTGACGTTCAGGGTATCCTGCAGAAGTACAAGTCGCTGCAGGACATCATCGCCATCCTTGGCATGGACGAACTGAGCGAAGAAGATAAGCTGACCGTTCAGCGTGCGCGTAAGATCCAGCGCTTCCTGTCGCAGCCCTTCGACGTGGCAAAAGTCTTCACCGGTTCGGACGGTGTTCAGGTTCCGCTGGAAAAAACCATCGCTTCGTTCAAAGCGGTTGTTGCCGGCGAATACGACCACCTGCCCGAAGCAGCCTTCTACATGGTTGGCGACATCGATGAAGTGATCGCGAAAGCCGAGAAGCTGGCAGCTTCTGCTGCCTAATAACCTGCGTAAGGAGGCCCTGAATGGCTGATATGGTTCAATTCGATCTGGTCTGCCCCGAGCGTAGCCTCGCATCGGGCAAAGCCAGCGAAGTGCTGATCCCCGGCTCCGAGGGCGAACTGACCGCGGGTCCCGGCCACGAGCCGATGCTGACCACCCTCCGTCCCGGTTTCCTCCGGGCGGAGATGGAAGGCGGGGCACAGGATTTCGTCGTAACCCACGGGTTCGTCGAAATCTCGGCCCAGTCGGTTTCGGTGATCGCCGAGCGCGCTTTTGCTGCCGCTGACGTTGCCCGCCCCGATCTGGAAGCGATCCTCGATGAGGCACGCGACCGGATGGAGCAGGCCGCCGAGGACGAAGAGCGTCACGGTCTGGAACGCTTTGTTGCCGATCTGGTTCACCTGATCGACCAGATGGACTAAGGTCCGACTACCTAAGTTATACTAAAGGCCCGCCTTGTATCCAGAAGGCGGGCCTTTTATGTTTTCGGGCTAAGGTTAGTTTTGTTTTAAATAGTTACGCAGTATCTCAAGACTCATGAAACGTCTGAACACCTTTCAAATCGGGATCGACAGCGGCGACGTTGTGCTCTTTTCGGATTTCGAAGAGGGAGGAGAGATGTGGCGCGGCTCTGGCCCCCGCGATCGGGTCAAAAAGATCCGTTTTTCAGCAGAATATCAGGACGCGCCATCGGTCACCGTGGGGCTGTCGCTATGGGATCTGGACTCGGACACGAACGTGCGTGTCGAGCTGGTCGCCGAGAATATCACTGTAACGGGATTTGATCTGGTGTTCCGCACATGGGGGGACACGCGAATCGCCCGGGCGCGGGCGTCGTGGCAGGCCATTGGCAGCCTGCCACACCAGGATGACTGGCAGCTCTATTAGGCGCTGTGGCCGTTGTAGAGACCTTCGTAGATCGGAACCAGCGTATCGGTTTCGAACAGCGACGACACCGAAGTACCATTCCAGATGTTCAGGATACCCTGCGCGAACACCGGTGCGGTCGGCACGATGCGGATGTTCGGGCAGTCCAGAATCGCTTTGGTGGGCTCGATGGTGTCGGTGATCACGAGGCTCTTCATGACCGACTTGCTCACACGCTCGACCGCGGGGCCGGACATAACGCCGTGCGTGATGTAGCTGTGCACTTCGGTCGCGCCAGCAGCCATCAGAACCTCGGCGGCTTTGCACAGGGTGCCAGCGGTGTCGCAAAGGTCGTCTACGATGATGCAGCGCTTGCCGGTCACGTCACCGATCACGGTCATTTCGGCGACTTCACCGGGCTTCTCGCGGCGCTTGTCCACGATGGCGAGGGGGGCGTTGATACGCTTGGCCAGCTCGCGCGCACGGGCCACACCGCCAACGTCCGGCGAAATCACCATGACGTCTTCCATGCTGCCGAAGTGGTGCTGGATATCCAGCGCGAAGATCGGAGCGGCATAGAGGTTGTCGACTGGAATGTCGAAGAAGCCCTGAATCTGCGCGGCGTGCAGGTCCATGGTCAGGATGCGTTCGATGCCTGCGCCGACCAGCATGTTGGCGACCAGCTTGGCGCTGATGGGGGTGCGGGCCTTGGTGCGGCGGTCCTGACGGGCATAGCCGAAGTATGGGATCACAGCGGTGATGCGGCCAGCCGACGAACGGCGTAGGGCGTCAGCCATGATCAGCAGTTCCATCAGGTGGTCGTTTGCTGGCTTCGAGGTCGACTGGAGAATGAACATATCCTCGCCGCGGACGTTCTCGTAGACTTCGACGAAAATCTCGGCGTCGTTGAAACGTTCGACGCGTGCGTCGACGAGGCCGACATTCATCCCGCGATGCATCGACATCCGACGGGCAATCGACTTGGCAAGGCTCATATTGGCATTGCCGGAAATCAGCTTAGGTTCGGTCAAAGAGGGCATGGGCAGCGTCCTGGAGGGGAAGTTGTGACGGAATCGTGACGTGGGCTCGCCTTAACATGCAGATACGGTCGCGCCAAGCAACCGAAACGAGGGAGGGCTTCAATGCCGCATATCGACTACTATTTTTCTACTCTTTCCCCATATGCGTACCTTGCGGGACAACGTCTGGAGGAGATCGCGGCCAAACACAGTGCAACGGTCACTTACAAGCCCGTGGATATCATGGCGCTGTTCCCCCGCACCGGAGGCACCCCGCCCAAGGATCGCCATCCCGCGCGTCTGGAATACCGCGCCCAAGAGTTGCCGCGTCAGGCCAAGAAATCCGGTTTGCCGTTCAACTTGAGACCGATGTTCTGGCCCACCAACGCGGCCCCGTCGAGCTATGCGATTATCGCGGCGCAGAAGGCCGGAGGCGGCGATGTGGGGGCCTTGGTGCGCTCGGTGCTGCGCGCCACTTGGGCCGAGGAGAAGGACATCGCAGAGGACGGCGTGGTGAAGGCCGCGCTAGAGGGCGCGGGCTTTGATCCGAAGCTGGCTGATAGCGGCCTGCTGGTGGGGGCAGAGACCTATGCCGCCAATCTGGAAGAGGCCGTGAGTATGGGCGTGTTTGGCTCGCCCTTTTACATCGTGGACAAGACCGAGAAGTTCTGGGGACAGGACCGCTTGGACGATCTGGATGCGTTTCTGGCCGGAGAGCTCTGAACTGAGGTCGCCCGGACTGTCGGTCCGGGCGATGCCTTCGGCGGGGGTATTTTCGCCAAGATGAAGGGTCAGGCCGTGCGCAGGACGGCGAGGAACTGGTCGAGGTCCTGATAGGGGATGGACCAGTCGCAAACAAAGCGCGTGAGCAGCATTTCGTCGGGCGAGCCGATGTCGCGGTTGCCCCAGTTGTTGAACGCGACCCCCGAGGTGGCGAGGTTCTGGAGCACGCTGCGGGGCAGCTTGGGGAACAGCATGTTGGCACGTGGCGCATAGGGCCACTGGATGCGCATGTCCATGCACATTGCCTCGGCCAGATATTGGCCACGGGCGTTGGCGGCGGCCCCCAGAGTGCGCCAGAGGTCGTTTTTCACATATCCAAGCATCTGTGCGGCCAGGAAGCGGTTCTTCGAGAACAGGTGACCGGCGCGTTTGCGGCGGGGGGCGAAGCCTCGGGCGCGGTCGGAGTTGAAGAAGATCACCGCTTCGACGCCCATGCAGCCGGATTTGGTGCCGCCAAAGGTCACCACATCGACGCCAGCCTGCCACGACATCTCGGCCGGAGTGCACTCCAGCGCCGCAGCGGCGTTGGCAAAGCGGGCGCCGTCCAGATGCAGGGGTAGGCCTGCGGAATGGGCGATGGTGGCGATGGACTGGATACGGTCAATCTCGTAGACTTGGCCGCGCTCGGTGACCGAGGTGATGCTGACCGCTCCGGGTTGGGCGGTGTGGACGCCGCCTTCGGCCAGTTCGCGCAGCAGGACCGCCAGCGCATCGGGGTCCATCAGGTCGCCTTCGCCCACCAGATAGGTCTTGCCCACGCCATAGAACTCGGGCGCGCCACACTCATCCTCGTGGATGTGGGCGACGGGGGTGCACAGGACGGACTGGTAGGGCTGGCACAGGGTGGACAGCGCCAGCGCGTTGCCCGAGGTGCCCGTGGGGACAAAGAAAACCTCGGCCTGCGGGGCCTCGAACAGTTCGCGGATGGCGGTGACGGCGCGGTGGGTGAACGGATCGTTCCCGTAAGGAAGCGCGTAACCCTGATTGGCCTCTGTCAGCGCCTCCATGATTTGGGGATGGATGGGGCCGGTGTTGTCAGAGGCTAGGTACATCAGATCGGTTCCTCGATAATATAGTCTTCCCAGTCCTCTTCATCGACTTCGAATTCGGGGACTGTCCACCCTTGGACCGACACGCCCGCGTCGTGGACCGATTGCGGCGTCCCTGTCAGCAGGGGGTGCCAGTCGGGCAGGGGGCGGTTCTGGAACAAAAGGCGGTAGGCACAGGTCTCCGGCATCCAGTAAGCGTGCTGGTCCAGCGTCTCGGGGCGCAGGACGATGCATTCGGGCACAAACTGGTGGCGGATCGG
The DNA here is from genome assembly GCF_013377535.1 of Donghicola mangrovi. Taxonomy (GTDB): domain Bacteria; phylum Pseudomonadota; class Alphaproteobacteria; order Rhodobacterales; family Rhodobacteraceae; genus Donghicola; species Donghicola mangrovi. The sequence goes on from NZ_JABCJE010000005.1 coordinate 64,970, forward strand.
GTACTGGCTGCAGCGGCAGGACTGGTCGTCCAGCAGGCGGCAGGCGACCTTGGTCAAGGCAACTTCGCCGGTGTCGGGATCCTCGAGCTTGTTCAGGCAGCACTTGCCGCAGCCGTCACAGAGGGCTTCCCATTCGGTCTCGGTCAGCTTGTCCAGAGGAAAGCGTTCCCAGAACCGGGGGCGGATTTTCTTGCGGTTGATCGGGTCTTTCATAGGGCGGCCAGAATTTCGCGCGATTTGGCGCTGTCTGCATCCATCTGGGTGATCAGCGCCTCAAGGCTGTCGAACTTCAGCTCGGGACGCAGGTAGTCGACGAGGCCGACAGACAGATGGGTGCCGTAGAGATCGCCCTTGAAATCAAAGATAAAGGTCTCGAGGTTGGGGGTGTTTTCCCCGAACATCGGACGCACACCCAGCGAGGCGACGCCGTGGTAGTTGCCTTTGTGGGGGCCTTCCTTGACCTCGACCAAGACGGCATAGACGCCGAGTTTGGGCAGGTGCAAGCCATCCACGGACATGTTCGCGGTAGGGTAGCCCAGATCGCGGCCGCGCTGTTCGCCGCTGATCACGGGACCGTCGATGCGGTGCCAGTGGCCCAGCATTTCGGCGGCGTGGCGCGGGTTGCCGTCGGCCAGTGCCTGACGGATCGCGGTCGAGGATACTCGGCCCTGAGAGCCTTGAATCATATCGGCAATCGTCACTTCGAACCCCATTTCAGCGCCCATGCGGGACAGGTCTTCGGCGGTGCCACTGCGGCCCTTGCCGAACTGGAAATCGTTGCCCACCACTACGTGGCACAGGCCAAGCCCCTTGATCACGTCATGGGCAAAGGCCTCGGCGCTCAGGCCGGCGAGCGGGCCGTTGAACGGCAATTCATACAGAATATCGACCCCCAGCTTCGCCAGACGCGCGGCACGGGCTTCGGCGCTCATGAGGCGGAAGGGCGTGCCCTTGGGGGCAAAGAACTGGCGGGGATGTGGTTCAAAGGTCATGACGCCCAAGGGGGCGTTCAGACGTTCCGCAGCGGCGCGGGCCAAGTCGATGACCGCTTGATGGCCCAAATGGACGCCATCGAAATTCCCGATGGCGACGCTGGCACCTCTGTTTTCCGGTGCGATGAACTGATGATCGCGAATGATGCGCATAAGGGGCAGTTAGCGCCCCTGATGCGGCGACGCAAGGCTCAGTCGAACTTGCGGCTGGGAGCGAGCACTTTTGCCTCGCCCTTGAGCACGGGTTTGCCGTCGATTTCACAGACGCAATCCAGGGTGACGCGGCGCTTGGCATGGTCGATGTCGGTGACGGTGACCTGCGCCTTGACCAGATCGCCGGGGCGGACGGGGGCCAGGAATTTCAGGGTCTGGCCCAGATAGACGGTGCCATGACCGGGCAGCTGTTCACCAATCACGGCCGAGATCAGGCCAGCGGTCAGCATGCCGTGCGCGATACGGCCGCCAAAGATGGTGTCGTTCGCGTAATCGTCATCCAGGTGCACGGGGTTCCGGTCGGTGGACACCTCCGCGAAAAGTTCGATGTCACGGTCCGTCACCACTTTGTGCAGGTGACGGGTCATGCCCATCTCGATGTCTTCGATGCAGATAGTTCCACGGGGCATGTTATCCAACATTCGGGTCCTCCGATCTGGATGCCAATCTGAAGGGGTAATTTTCTGGCACCAGTAAGCTACGACTTGGCAACTTTATTACTTTGCAATCGCAGAAAATCAAGCCCCGTGAAACGTCTTTCGCTTACCGCAAGTACCCGATTGCGTAGGTCGGATTCGATTTTTCTTCGTCTAAATAAAGGCTTAGTGCCTCCGGGTCGGGCTGATGCGACGTTTTGGTAATATCGCGGGCCAAACCGCCCGAAATGAAGATCGAATCGATGTTTTCGCCGATCGCGCCCAAGATATCGGTGTGGATGCCATCGCCTACGGCCAGAATCGTGCTGTCGGCAATCGTCGCGTCGATTTCTGCCAAACGGCGGCGGGCCAGATCGTAGATGGGCGGATGCGGCTTGCCGAAGTACAGACTTTCACCACCCATTTCTGAATAAAGCTTTGCGACCGCGCCCGCGCACCATTCGCGGGTCTCGCCGCGGTCCACTACGATGTCGGGGTTGGCGCACAGCAGCTTGAGACCCATCTGCTTGGCGTAGAGCAGTTGGGGGCGCAGATCGTTGGGGTCGGCCATAGGGTCAAAGGGGCCGGTGCAGACGATGCCTTCGGCCTCTTCCAGCGGGACGCGCTGGATGTTGACGGGGTCTTTGATCAGCTTCAGGGGCTCGAAAAACGGCTCATCCCAAGGGGTTCCGATGTGAAAGACCTTTTCCCCGACGGCGCCGGTCAGCATGGCGGCACGGGCGCTGTCACCGCTGGTGGCGATGGTGTCCCAGCAATCTTCGGGGACGTTAAACTGTTCAATCAACTGCTTTTTCACACCGGCGCGGGGACGGGGGCTGTTGGTGACCAGCACGACGATGCCGCCTTTGGCGCGGAACGCACGCAGGGCCTCGATGGCTTCGGGATAGCCGGTGATGCCGTCGTGGACGCACCCCCAGAGGTCACAAAACAGGGCGTCGTAGTTGGCGGAAACTTCGGCGAGGGACTCGATGATGCGGGTCATGTAGGCACCTTTTTCAGGGTCTGACAAACGTACGGTTTGCGTATGGCAAACGTCATGACGTGGGTAGTCGGTTCCCTGCGATGGTGAAACCCCTTTAATGGACCGCTTGCGGAGCGGCCAAAGTGGTGTCGAGCCCGCGCAACATCGCCCACACGATCAGACGGTGCGCGGGGCCCACGGGGATCATGTAGGCGCGGCCAAAAAGGTTGTGCGTTTTCACCGACGAAATGATGAAGAGCGTCCGGTCGTGGATCGCGATGCAGGTCATCACATCTAGATGGCGGTCGCGCTCGGTCAGGATCAGGCGGTCGGGGGAGACGCCTTCGACGAGGAAAAAGTCCAGATGCTCACCCTCGGCCACTTCGGTCTGGCGGGCACCGGTGAAGCCGCCGATCTGCTTGACCCCGAACCGCTTGGAAATGGCGTCGCGGATTTTGAAGGCCGTGCCCATCAGCGGCAGGGGGCGGGACATCACGGCATTCCAAGCCTCTAGCGCCGTCATATCGCGGGGCAGAGGGTGGCTGCGGACGTGGAAGTAATCCAGCTGTTCACGGGGGGCGACGAGGGCTGCGTTCGGGGGCAATTGCATGGCGCGACTCCTTTGCTGGCGCAACCATAGGCTGCGGGCAGGGCAGGGGCACCGCGCGCTTTGCCGCATGAAAAAGGGCCGGTCCCGCGGGGGAACCGGCCCTGTCATTCGGATCGTGTCAGATCAGAGCGCCAGCGCGGGGATGATCTGCTTTTTGCGGCTCATGATGCCGGGCAGAACGACTGCGTCGCCTTCGACGGTCGCGCCAAAGCTTTTCTCGGCCACGGTTTTCACCAGATCGTTGGGGACCAGCAAGGTCGCCTCTTCTTTGATGATGTCCACGACGAACAGCAGAACCTGATCAACGCCGTCTTCGGCTTCGACGGTTTTGAAGGTTTCCATCAGGCTGGCTTTGCGGTCCAGCGGGATCTGGGGCGCGGTGGTTTCCAGAACCGAGACGCGGAATTTCTTGCCGGCGACTTCGTATTCCTTGGAGTCCATGCGGATCAGTTCCGCGTCCGAGAACGCCGACACGTCGGATTTCGCGGCGAACAGCTCGGCTGCGTAGTCGGCGATGTTGATGCCCAGATCAGCGGCCAGCTTTTCGGCAACGGCGCGGTCGTGGTCGGTGGTGGTGGGGCTGCGGAATTCCAGCGTGTCGGACAGGATGCACGACAGAGCGGCGCCTTTGATGGCTTCGGGCATCTTGGCGGCGTCATCGCCCATCAGGTCGATCATGATGGTCGCGGTGCAGGCCAGCGGACGGATGGTGATGTCGATCGGGCCTTTGGTTTCCAGACCGCCAACCAGTTTGTGGTGGTCGATGATCGCGGTGATGTCGGTGTCGTTGATGCCGGCGGGCAGCTCGGCGGGGTTGTTGGTGTCAACGATCACAACAGAGGTGCCTGCCGCGACTTCGGACACGATCTCGGGCTTGTCGAGGTTCCAGCGGGTCAGGACAAAGGCGGCCTCGGTGTTGGGTTCACCCAGCAGAACGGGCTTGGCGGCGACGCCTTTAACTTCGTTCAGGTACCACGACCAGATGATCGGGCTGCCGGTCGAGTCGGTGTCGGGTGCCTTGTGGCCGAAAACGAGTGTGGTCATTGAAAAATGTCCCTTGGCGGATTGAACTGTCGCGCGCCTTATAAAAAGCATCTGCCCCCGTGTCACGCGGGCCGAAGGGACAGGTTGTCACAAGGGCAGGCGTGTTAGCGAGAAACCTTCGTTTTCCAGCAGGGCGACCAGACCTTTTTCGCCGATCAGGTGGGCGGCGCCTACGGCAATCAGGATCGGGCCGTCCTTCGCACCGTCGAGAATCACCGGCACCCAAGCGGTGTTGCGGCTGTCCAGAAACAGGTCCTTCATGCGGGCGGACTCGGCCTCGACGCGGTCGGGGGACATGCCGGGGATGCGTTTGCCAAGGACATCGGACAGAGCCCAGGCGCGGGCGTGGTTCTGGTCGAAATAGGCGTCGAGGGTGGCGGTAAAGGCGGCCTCGGACAGATCGTCGGGCATGAGGGACAGGGCCATCAGGTCCACCTGCTCTTGGTAGGGGATCTGGTCAAAGGCGGTAAACAGGGTCTGCCACTCCTCGAGGCTGCGGACGGGGATATCCAGCGCCTTGGCCGCACGTTCAGCCATCATATCCAGCCCGCCAACGCCGGAATTGATGCTCTCGATCGCGCAGGGGGGCATGGACATCAGCATCGAGACATACCACGGGCGCATCTTGGCGGTGAGGGGGGCGGGGACGCCGCGGGTCGCCATTCCGTCGCGCAGTACGGCCCAAGTGGCGTCGTCCAGCAGATCGGGCAGGGTGGGGCCGCTGACGGTGAACATCAGGGCGGGGTTCTTGGCGATTTCGGCCTCCATCTGCGCCTCGCCATCGCTGGCGGTCTCTAGGTACAGGGCGCTGATTCCCTTCAGGATGGGGCGCAGGGCCTCCATGGTTTTGCTGTGGCGCGGGTCGGGCAGGTGCATCGTGCCGACCAGAAAAACCGTCTGTTCGTCTTTGGTTGCCTTCCACAGGGTGCCGGTGCCGTTGGGGGTCGCGGCCTCTTCTGCGGCGACCTCGGCCTGTTCGGCGGGGGTCAGCAGGTGGCTCAGGTCAGGGCCGGTGCCACAGGCCGCAAATGCCGGAAGCGTCTGGAAAAGGCTCAGAAAAACGAGGGCGATGAGGCGCGGCATGTTCTCTCCGGTGGGCGGAAGGGGAGATTAAGGTATGACAAAACCATGACTATTTGTCTCGGATCACCGCCCGAAATTTTGCGAAAAAATCTGCACACAGAGTTCTTGACACATCCTTGGGCGATACCTAGCTTTCGCTCCGTTAGCACTCGGGAGGAACGAGTGATAACGCCCCGGTCCTGCCGGGGGACAATAGGAATTTAACTTTGAGCCAAGGAGCCTCAGAGATGGCATTTACCCCGCTTCACGACCGTGTGCTGGTCCGTCGCGTAGAGAGCGAAGAAAAAACCGCTGGCGGTCTGATCATTCCCGATAGCGCGAAAGAGAAGCCCGCAGAGGGTGAAGTTATCGCAGTTGGCGCAGGCGTCCGCGATGACAAAGGCGCACGCGTCGAGCTGGACGTAAAAGCTGGCGACCGCGTTCTGTTCGGCAAGTGGTCCGGCACCGAAGTGACCGTCGACGGCAAAGAACTGCTGATCATGAAAGAAAGCGACATCCTGGGCGTTATCGCCTGATCGTCCGCCTTCTAACGCAAACCCATTCAGACGAGGAAAAGCACAATGGCTGCTAAAGACGTCAAGTTTAACACCGACGCCCGTAACCGTATGCTGAAAGGCGTGAACATTCTGGCAGACGCCGTGAAGGTCACCCTAGGCCCCAAAGGCCGCAACGTGGTTCTGGAAAAGTCGTTCGGCGCCCCCCGCATCACCAAAGACGGTGTATCGGTTGCCAAAGAGATCGAACTGGAAGACAAGTTCGAGAACATGGGCGCGCAGATGGTGAAAGAAGTTGCTTCGCGTACCAACGACGAAGCAGGTGACGGCACCACCACCGCGACCGTTCTGGCGCAAGCAATCGTCAAAGAAGGCATGAAAGCTGTTGCAGCTGGCATGAACCCGATGGACCTGAAGCGCGGCATCGACCTGGCAACCGCCAAAGTCGTCGAAGCGATCAAGTCGGCAGCGCGCCCCGTTGAAGGCACCGACGAAGTTGCTCAGGTTGGCACCATCTCGGCCAACGGCGAAGCAGAAATCGGCCGTCAGATCGCAGACGCGATGCAGAAAGTCGGCAACGAAGGCGTGATCACCGTCGAAGAGAACAAAGGTCTGGAAACCGAGACCGATGTCGTCGAAGGCATGCAGTTCGACCGCGGCTACCTGTCGCCCTACTTTGTCACCAACGCTGACAAGATGCTGGCAGACCTCGATGACGCACTGATCCTGCTGCACGAGAAGAAACTGTCGTCGCTGCAGCCGATGGTTCCCCTGCTCGAGCAGGTCATCCAGTCGCAGAAGCCCCTGCTGATCATCGCAGAGGACGTAGAAGGCGAAGCGCTGGCAACTCTGGTTGTCAACAAACTGCGCGGCGGTCTGAAAATTGCTGCTGTCAAGGCACCCGGCTTCGGCGATCGCCGCAAAGCCATGCTGCAGGACATCGCGATCCTGACCGGCGGTCAGGTCATCAGCGAAGACCTGGGCATGAAGCTCGAGTCGGTCACCATGGACATGCTGGGCAACGCCAAGAAAGTGTCGATCAGCAAAGACAACACCACCATCGTTGACGGCGCAGGCGACAAGGCAGAGATCGAAGCCCGCGTTGGCCAGATCCGCACCCAGATCGAAGAGACCTCGTCGGACTACGACCGCGAGAAGCTGCAGGAACGCGTTGCCAAGCTGGCAGGCGGCGTTGCAGTCATCCGCGTCGGCGGCATGACCGAAGTCGAAGTCAAAGAGCGCAAAGACCGCGTTGATGACGCTCTGAACGCGACCCGCGCGGCCGTTCAGGAAGGCATCGTTGTTGGCGGTGGCGTTGCTCTGGTTCAGGCAGGCAAGTCGCTGGCAGGTCTGGAAGGCATCAACGCTGACCAGAACGCAGGTATCGCAATCGTTCGCAAAGCTCTGGAAGCACCGCTGCGCCAGATCGCCGAGAACGCAGGCGTGGACGGTTCGGTTGTTGCCGGCAAAGTCCGCGAAAGCGAAGACCTGAAGTTCGGCTACAACGCTCAGACCGACGAATATGGCGACATGTTCAAGTTCGGCGTGATCGACCCCGCCAAAGTGACCCGTACCGCTCTGGAAGACGCGGCATCGGTTGCTGGCCTGCTGATCACCACCGAAGCCATGGTTGCTGACAAGCCCGCCAAAGAAGGCGCAGCACCTGCAATGCCCGACATGGGCGGCATGGGCGGCATGATGTAATCTGCCGATCCTTTTGGATTTGGGAAGGGCGTCCTGCGGGGCGCCCTTTTCTTTTGCGGTGTGGGTGTGGTTATCGTGGTGCCGTGAGTATTTTTTGCAAAAAGAAGAGGGCAGGCCTGTGCTGAAAATGCCGGAATTTGTGCGCGAGATGCGGCGCGGGGAAGAGGCTGCAGTGGATGCGCTGTTGCGGCGGGCCTTTGGCGGTGCCGATGAGGCGCGGCTGGTTGAAGCTTTGCGGAAGTCCGGGGCTATGGCTGGCGAGATGGTGCTGCCGTTCGAGGGCGGTGTCGTTGGGTACTATGCGTTGAGCGCGATGAAGGGGCCAAAGGGGTGGCTTTGTCTGGCACCGGTGGCCATTGATCCGGACTGGCAGGGGCGCGGGCACGGGCGCCGGATGGTGAAGCAGCTTGTGGCGTGGGCTGAGGCTGTGGGATCGTCAGTTTGCGTTTTAGGGGACGTTGATTTTTATAAATCATGCGGCTTTTCGACGATAGATGGCGTGGATCTGACGACGCCCTATGACGCGGATCACACTTTGTTTGCGGGTGTCGGGGCCGTGAAGGGTCCTGTGGCGCTGGAATATCCCAAGGCGTTCGGAGCACTGGGATGAGCCGCAAGGATCGCCGCTGTGTGACCTATGTGGTGCTGGAGCCGGAGGTCGAGGCGCATCTTTATGAACGGCGCAGGGGGCGGCGCAGTTTAGGGGATATGGTGCGGCGGGCTGTTGAGGCGGGCTTGGCGCGGGAGGATTTGGGGGTGGGTCCGGTGCCAGCGATTGGGCGACGGTTGCCGGTGCAATTGCCTGCGCGGGTCGAGGTTGCTTTGGCCGCCGATGGGCGGGATCGCGCCATGTTGATCCAAAGTGCAATGATGGTCGGCCTTAATCTTGCATAGGATGAAGTTATGCAGCTGATTTTACTGACCACGCTAACCATGATGGCCTTTGCGGCGAACTCGATCCTGAACCGGATGGCGGTTGACGGGGTGGGGATGGCGCCGATGGCATTTGCTGCCGTGCGGCTGGTGTCGGGGGCGCTGGTGCTGTTCGTGCTGGCCCGTGGATCGCTGGTTTTCAGGGGGCGAAGGCGCGGGGTTGGGGTGCTGGCGCTGCTGACCTACGCGGTCGGGTTTTCGCTGGCTTATGGGACGCTGGATGCGGGCTTAGGGGCGCTGATCCTGTTCGGGATGGTGCAGGTGACCATGTTCGCGGCGGCGGTTCTGGGGCGCGATGAGGTGCCCTTGCAGCGGTGGATCGGCGGGGCATTGGCCTTTGGTGGCCTCGTGTGGCTGCTGAGCCCCGGAGAAGGGGCGGTGCCGATCGGGCCTGCGATGGCGATGGCTTTCGCGGGGATCGCGTGGGGATTTTATTCGCTGGCGGGCCGAGGAGAGCCGGACGCGGTCGCAGGAACGGCCGCGAATTTCGTTTTGGCGGCGCCCTTGGGGCTGGTGGCTTGGGCCTTGGTCGGTGGCGGCGGATTGTCTGCGGCGGGCATCGGCTTGGCCGTGCTGTCGGGGGCTGTGACCTCTGGCATGGGATATGCGCTGTGGTATCGGCTGGTGCCGCAATTGGGGGCCAGCCGCGCGGCGGTGGCTCAGTTAACGGTGCCGGTGATTGCGGGGCTCGGCGGGGCGCTGCTGCTGGCCGAAGCGCCAAGCCTGCGCCTGATCCTGTCGGGCGCGCTGGTTTTGGGCGGGGTGGCGCTGTCGCTCAGCTCTGGATGGGTTCGAGCGGGTCGTAAGTAAGCCCGCTTTCGCCCCACGCCACAGCGGCAAGGCTGCTGGGCTTGACCCTTAACTCATTGATTTCATAGCGATATACCCAGCGCCGCTGGGTTACAACGCCCTCTGGGTCCTGCCATGTGGGGTCCAGCGTTGCATCGTCGATGGTGCAGCGGAAAAACACCTCGACCTGATGGAATCCCGATTTGGGGTCGTGGAATTCGTTCACCAAGCAGGGCTGGTGGACTGTCACATCCAAGCCCGTTTCTTCTTTCATCTCGCGCCGCAGGGCGTCGGGCAGGCTTTGGCCTGCGTCCACGCCGCCCCCGGGTGCGCATAGCAGATCGCTGCGCCCGTTCGGCCACGCATTCACCAACAGCAGTTTGTCGTCGTGCAGAATGACGGCACGTACGGCAACGCGGGGGGATCTGGGCTTCATGGTCTTTGTGCGCATTGGAGGCTATAGCGAGGGCGAGTCTGGACGTTACTACACAGGAAGGGCAGGGACCGCCCATGTCAAATCAAGCTTTGATCCTTGAAAACGGGGATGTTTTGGGGCGCGATGCCCTGTGGCAAGGTAGCCTGCTGATCGCGGATGGTCAAATCGCCGACGTTCTCTGTGGAAACGCAGGGGATGATGGCGGAATTGCCGACATGGGTGGGCGGAAAGTTGATCTGAGCGGCTGGACCGTGGCCCCTGGCATCGTGGACGTCCACGGAGACGGGTTCGAACGCCATGTGGCGGTGCGGCGCGGTGCGCTGACCGCGATGGAGCATGGTTTGTTCAGCGTTGAGGCCGAATTGGCCGCAAATGGCATCACCACAGCCGTTTTGGCCCAGTTTTACAGCTGGGAAGGCGGAATGCGGGGCCCGGAGTTCGCCGATCGCCTGTTTGCCGCGTGGGAACAGGCCGCGCCGCAGGTCAAAACGGATTTGCAGTTGCAGTTGCGGCTGGAGACGCACCTGTTCGAGCAATTCGACGATGTGCTTCGGCTAATCGACAGGACAGGGCTGCGATACGTCGTTTTCAATGACCATTTGCCACATGACCGTTTGGCGGCCGGAAAAACGCCCCCGCGGCTGACGGGGCAGGCTTTGAAGTCCGGACGGAGCCCAGAGGCGCATCTGGAGAACATGAAACGGCTCCATGGGCTAACTGACCGCGTATTTGGCGAATTGCAGGCCTTTTCTGCTGAATTGACGAGGCGTGGTGTGCAGATTGGCAGCCACGACGACGACACCGCCGAGAAACGCGCGAAGTTTCGCAGTTTGGGTGCGAATGTCAGTGAATTCCCCGAAACGATTGAGGCCGCGCAGGCGGCGCGGGACGCGGGCGATTTGGTAGTGATGGGATCACCCAATATCGTGCGGGGGGCCAGCCACGCGGGCAAGGTCAGCGCGCGAGAGATTGTGGCGATGGGGCTGTGTGATGCACTGGCGTCCGATTACCATTATCCGAGCCCGCGTTATGCGGCGCTGGAGCTAGTGAAAAAGGGCATCTGCGATCTGCCCGCCGCGTGGCGGCTTGTGTCAGAGGGGCCGGCCAAGGTGCTGGGTCTGACGGATCGCGGTGTGATTGAAGCTGGAAAGCGCGCCGATCTGGTGATTTTCGACCGCGAAACGGGCCGAGTGGGCGCGACGATGGCGGGCGGAAAGATCACCTATATGACCTCTCCGCTCGCGGAGCGTTTTATTTAGAGCGGATCACGCGGTTCACGTGGCCCATTTTGCGGCCAGCGCGAGCCTCGGCTTTGCCATAGAGGTGGATCTGGGTGTCCGCCTCTTTGGCCAATTCCGGCCAAGTGTGCGCGTCGTCGCCGATCAGGTTGGTCATGACCACATCAGCGTGGCGCGCGCCATCGCCAAGGGGCCAGCCCGCAACGGCGCGGATGTGCTGTTCGAACTGATCGACAGCGCAGCCTGCTTGGGTCCAGTGACCCGAGTTGTGCACGCGGGGCGCGATCTCGTTCACCACAAGCCCTTGGGGCGTCACGAAAAGTTCCACACCCATCACGCCGACATAGCCCAGACGGTTCAGGATCTGACCCGCCAGCAGAACGGCGTCGGTGCGCTGCTTGCCGGTCAGGTTCGCGGGAACGGTGGTGGTGTGCAGGATGCCGTTGACGTGCACGTTCTCACCGGGATCAAAGCACGCGACCTCGCCGGTGGTGCCACGGGCGGCGATCACGGACACCTCGTGGGTGAAGTTCACGAACCCTTCGAAGATCGCGGGGGCACCGTTCATGTCGGCCAGCGCCTGCTCGGCGTCCTCGGGGGCCATGATGCGGGCCTGACCTTTGCCGTCGTAACCGAAGCGGCGGGTTTTCAGGATCGCGGGGGCGCCGATTTCCTCGAGCGCCTCGGCCATGTCATCCATGTCGTCGATCGCGGCGAAGGGCGCGGTTTTCAGGCCCAGATCGGACAGAAACGCCTTTTCGGTCAGGCGGTCCTGCGAAACAGCCAGCGCCTTGCGGTTGGGATGGATCGGCTTGGCCGATTCCAGAATGTCCAGCGCCTCGGTCGGGATATTCTCGAACTCGTAGGTGACGACATCGACGGTTTCCACCCATGATTTCAGGGCGTTAGCGTCGGTGTAGGCGGCGGTGGTCAGGCTGTCGCTGACTTGGCCAGCGGGGGCGTTCGGGTCGGGATCAAAGATCGCGGTGCGCAGACCCAGACGGGCCGCAGCCAGTGCGAGCATCCGGCCAAGCTGGCCGCCGCCCAAAATGCCAATGGTGCTACCGGGGGCGAGGGGCTCAGTCACGGACGGGCTCCTCGGGGATGGAGGCCGACAGGTCGTCGCGCCATTTGTCCAGACGCTCGGCCAGTTCGGGATCGTTGATCGCCAGAATGCCAGCAGCCATCAGACCTGCGTTGGCGGCACCGGCTGCGCCGATCGCCATGGTCGCCACGGGGAAACCGCGGGGCATCTGCAGGATCGAATAGAGGCTATCGACGCCCGACAGCGCCTTGGTCTGAACCGGCACGCCGATCACCGGCACACGGGTTTTCGAGGCCATCATGCCGGGCAGGTGCGCCGCGCCGCCAGCGCCCGCGATGATCACGTGCAGGCCGCGTTTGACGGCGGTCTTGCCATAGTCCCACAGACGGTCGGGGGTGCGGTGAGCCGAAACGATCTTGATCTCGTGTTCGATCCCGAGGGCATCAAGCATATCGGCGGCTTCTTTCATGGTGGGCCAGTCCGACTGGCTGCCCATGATGATCCCTACGCGCGGCTGGGTCATTGGCAATCCTCTAGCAAATTGAGTGCGCGTTATAGCGCACGCTGGGGATTACGCAATAATGTCAGGGGTCAGGGCGTCGCGAATCCGCTCGATCCGGTCTTTCAGCGCCAGTTTCTCGCGCTTGAGACGCTGCAGGGTCAGGGCATCCGCCGTGCCTTTTTCCTGAAGGGCGGTGATCGCCTCGTCCAGATCGCGGTGTTTGACCTTGTAAACCTCGAGCTCGTACCGGAGCACTTCCTCTTCGGTCATGGAAATATCGCTGCGTGCGTTCATTTTGTACACCGGACCTTAAAACAGACTCCCATATTACCAAGTCGTTAGATGTTTCGCAAAGGTCTTGCGCACCGAATGTCGGGCTACCATATTTAGAGGGACAAGGCAGGTCGCCGCTATGGGGCCCGCCGGACGGTCGCTTGATAAAAGGGCATGTCTATGACGAAACTTACTCTTGGTGCGCACCCCTATTTGCTGGGGTTCGAACAGCTGGAACGCCTCGTGGAACGTACCGCCAAAAGCGGGAACGAGGGCTATCCCCCCTATAACATCGAACAAACGTCCGACCGGTCCTACCGGATCACCTTGGCTTTGGCCGGGTTCCGAGAGGAGGATTTGTCCATAACTGTCGAAGATCGCCAACTTGTTGTGCGTGGCAGGCAGCAAGATGACAGTGCAGAGCGGGTTTTTCTGCATAGGGGCATTGCCGCACGTCAATTCCAGCGTAGCTTTGTACTAGCGGACGGAGTCGACGTGGGTGAGGCCAGCATGGAAAACGGCCTTTTGCATATCGATCTGAACCGAACGGTGCCTGACACCGTTGTACAAGAGATCAAAATCCGAAAGGGGTAAGACCATGGATACCAAAGTCGACTTCATCAGCGGTGTTGAGCCCAAGATCGTCTACGTGCGTTCCGTCAAGGTTTCTGACCTTCCCGAGGAGGTCCAGGAACAAGCCGATGGGCTGCAAACCCTCTACGCGCTCCATAACACAGACGGAGAGCGTCTGGCCTTGGTGCGTGACCGCCAGATGGCCTATGCACTGGCCCTGCAGAACGATATGGCGCCGGTCGCGGTGCACTGAATTCGCCCGATAAAGGGGCAAGAGGGGCGGCCTTTGGGGGCCGCCTTTTGTATTTGGGGTTCAGGGTTTGGCGGGGCGCATTTCCTGACGGATCACGATCAGGCCCGCCAGCAGGATCACCCCCATGCCCGCCAGCGCCAGCGGCGTCGGCATGATCCGGAACAGCAGCGCATCAATCCCCAGAGCCCAGATTAATCCCGTGAAATCAAAGGGCGCGACGGTAGAGACGGGCGCGCGGGCCACGGCCTCGGTGCTGGCGATGTGGGCAAGGCCGCCGAGCAAGCCAGCGATGGCCAGAAGGATCAGGTCGGTGCCGGACAGCGCGGGCCAGCCAAGGGGCAGGGTCGCCAGACCGATACCACTGCAAATCAACGCAAAATATAGGGCGATGGTGGCGGCGCTTTCGGTGCGGGTCATCGCTTTGATATGGACGCGGACCACGGCCATCGTCAGGGCATAGGCGATGCCCGCCGCCACGCCGATCAGCGCGGTTTGCCCCCCGTCCAGCGCGTGCCACAGCATCATTAGTGCGCCGCCAAAGCCCAAGGCCACGGCCAGAACCGTCAGCGGGCGCAGGGGTTCGCGCAGGTGCAGCGCCGCCAAGGGCAGGGTCAGCACAGGGGCCAGATAGGCCAGCGCCTGCGCATTCGCTACGGGCAGATAGATCAACGAAACAAAGCTGAACGCCATGGAGGCTGCGCCAAAGAGCCCTCGGGTCAGGTGAAGGCGCGGATGTTTGGTCTGTAGGCCCTTGGGCAGTTCAGAGCGCAGCGCCATGTAGCCAAGGATCGGGATCAGCGCCACGCTAGAGCGCCAGAAGATGATCTGCCCCAGCGCAGCCCGCGTGCCGACCTCGTGCACCAAGGCGGACATGGCAGTGATCAGAAAGACCGCTACCAGTCGCAGGGCGATTCCAGAAAGGGCAGGGTGCGCGTTCATGTGTGACTGATGGCGCTAACGGACCTGCTAAACAAGGTTGCCGAGTGCGTTCAGTTCGGTTTCGGTGTCCTCCAGCCGCGCAAACTCGGCCTGAAGATGGGCCATGGTCACGTCAAAGATCACCTGTGCGGACAGACCGGTCTTGGGCAGGTCAAAGCCGATCACCGCATCCTGCACCACGGTCATGGTGAACCCCAAATCAGAGCCGTTGCGCACCGTGCTGTTCACGCAAAACCCCGCGACCGCGCCGGTGACGACCAATTCGGTGATCCCCTGCTGCTGCAAATGCGCGGCAAGGTCGGTCGAGGCAAAAGCGGAGGAGGTTTGTTTGATGAACACGGGCTCGTCCCCGACGGCCTCGGCGCAGGGCATCGGGGGGTATCCGGCGGCGTCCGCATGCACGGGCGAGGCGGGATCATCCTCGCGGTGGCGGATATGGAGGACCGGCAGGCTGCGTTCGCGATAGGCCGCTGCCAAAGCCGCGATCCGCGAGGGGGCGTCGCCGTTCACGCAGTCGCGGCCTGCGTCGAGTCGGCGCTGCATTTCCATCTGCATGTCGATAATGATCAGGGCTTTCAAAGGGATATCTCCAATATACTGTGGTCTGAAATGAAAAAGGCCGCCCTGAAGGACGGCCCGTTTTGTCTTATTCGCCTTGCTCGGCCAGCCAACGCTCGGCTTCCAGCGCGGCCATACAGCCCATCCCGGCCGAGGTGATCGCCTGACGGTATTTGTCGTCGGTCAGGTCGCCCGCCGCGAACACACCGGGGATCGAGGTCGCGGTGCTGTCGGGTTTGGTAACCACGTAGCCGCCGGAGTGCAGCTCCAGCACGTCCTTGACCAGTTCGTTCGCGGGCGCGTGGCCGATCGCCACAAAGAAACCGTCGCAGGGGATTTCGGTGATTTCGCCGGTGTCCACGTGCTTGGCCTTGACGCCGGTGACGCCGAGGGGGGCTTCGGTGCCCAGAACCTCTTCGATCGAGTGGTTCCACAGAACCTCGATCTTCTCGTGCTTGAACAGGCGGTCCTGCAGGATCTTTTCGGCGCGCAGCGAGTCGCGGCGGTGAATCAGGGTCACTTTGGAGGCGAAGTTGGTCAGGAACAGCGCCTCTTCGACTGCGGTGTTGCCTCCGCCGATAACCACGATCTCTTTGCCGCGATAGAAGAAGCCGTCACAGGTCGCGCAAGCAGACACGCCGAAACCTTTGAACTTTTCTTCCGACGGCAGGCCCAGCCATTTCGCGCGGGCGCCGGTGGCCAGAATGACCGCATCGGCGGTGTAGGTGGTGCCGCTGTCGCCGTGGGCCACAAAGGGGTGCACGTCCAGATGCAGCTTGCTGATGTAATCGCTGATGATTTCGGTGCCCATGGCGCGCGCGTGGGCTTCCATGTTGGTCATCAGCTCGGGGCCTTGAATTTCGGTGTGGCCGGGCCAGTTCTCGACCTCGGTGGTGGTGGTCAGCTGACCGCCGGGCTCGAGGCCCTGAACCAGCAGGGGCTGCAGCATGGCACGGCTGGCATAGACACCTGCGGTGTAACCTGCAGGGCCGGAGCCGATGATCAGAACCTTGGTGTGACGGGTCTCGGCCATAGGGCACCTTTCTGTCTTGCGTCTTTGTCTCAGGCGCACGATATAGACGCCCCGCCGCGGTGGTTAAAGAGGCAGTCGTCAAAGAGTGACTGACCTTGGGTAAACGGCCGCGAAAGTCCGCTTAACTTTCTTGCGCTTTGTTGAAATATTGTTGCGCAAGCAGGGTAAGTGGGTGTAAGGTTCGCAAAAAAGCAGGAAAGCCCCATGCCCGGAACACGACTAGATCCCATTGATCGTAGAATCCTGGCCGAGTTGCAGGCAGATGGCCGCATGACCAATGTCGAACTGGCAAAACGCGTTGGAATCTCTGCGCCGCCGTGTTTGCGCCGCGTTCGCACGCTCGAAGAGGCCGGCTACATCAAGGGCTATCACGCCGATGTGGACGCCCGCGCGCTGGGGTTCGAGGTCAAGGTTTTCGCCAACGTCGGTCTGATCAGCCAAGCCGAAGCCGATCTGAGCGCCTTTGAGGCCCGTTGCCGTGCTTGGCCGCTGGTTCGCGAATGCCACATGCTGAACGGCGAGGTTGATTTCCTGCTGAAATGCGTGGCGCCCGACCTGTCCACCTTCCAGTCGTTCCTGACCGAACAGCTGCTGAAGGCCGATAATGTGGCCAGCGTGAAGACATCGCTGGTTATTCGCGGCGAAAAGGACGAGCCCGGCGTGCCCTTTGACGTTCTGGAAGAGCGCCTGAGCCGCAACGCTTGATCGTTTTACCACAGATTTGATGAACGCCCCGCTGTCCCTGACGCGGGGTGTTTTCGTTTGGCACCTTCGGTTGACGCTAAGGGGAAAAGAAAAAAGCGACCCCGTGTGACGGTTGAGGCTCCGTCGGGATCGCTCTTTACTTCAACACGCCGTTTCCGGCAAAAACCGCGAGGCCTGCGGTCTGGAAGGACTGCCCCGCTGGGGCAGACAGCTCACTTTGCGGTGAGGTTGCCCCATTCATGCCTTAATTCGGCAGGCGTGTCAAAGATTTGACGCAAGATTTCATTGAATCCCAAGATCCGCGCCCAATGGGTGGTCAATGGCGGGTGGACCGGTGAAATTGTTCTGAAATCCTGACCTAATGTTTTCGCGTTTCTGCAAATTGCTGCATCTGTAAGGCAGCTTTGCGGGAGCGCGTGATTCGTTTAGGCAGACTTTCTGATCTCTTCGATGCGCTTGGTGGTCTGCGCCTTGCGAGGCTTGCCACGCGACCACGGCATCGGCCCGATTGCTTGATCTGCGGATGTTTTCAGGACCGACTGGATAAAACGGGTCTTGGCTTTCATGGGTACCGCTCTCGTTGCTTTAATTCTTGCTTACGAGAAGCTTGACCGGAGAATGCGGCAAACCTGTGGCGTGTTGTGGGATTCAGGGTGGTGATCTGATGTTTTTGCAAGGATCACCAAGGGAGGCACAGCCTAGAGGCGAATGGCCGAAATCAGACGCCCGTAATCGGCTTCTCCGGCGTGGCAAGTGCGGCGGAACGAGTAGAATCGATCCGCGTCCGAATAGGTGCAGTGGCCGGTCCATTGCGCCTCGCCGACGCCCGCGCTGCGCAGGCGGTGCAGGCCATAGGAGGGCAGGTCGAACAGCATCCGGTCGCCGTTGCCTTGGGCAAAGAAGCGGGTGTTGTCCGCATCATCAGCGATGAAATTGTCAAAGAATTCAGGGCCAACTTCGTAGGCGCGCTGGCTGATGGTGGGGCCGATCAGGGCGCGGATGTTAGCACGGGTCGCGCCGATGCTTTCCATTGCATCAAGGGTCGCGTCCAGAATTCCCGAAACCGCACCTTTCCAGCCAGCGTGGGCTGCGCCGATCACGCCTGCCTCGGGGTCGTGGAACAGCACGGGCTGGCAGTCGGCGGTCAGGATGGCGATGGCGATGCCGGGGGTGCGGGTGACGATGCCGTCCGCCTCGACCGGAGCATCCAGCGGGCCGTCCACCACGATGGCGTCGGCCGAGTGGGTCTGGTGGACGGTGACCAGATTGGTGCGCTCGACCCCCATCGCGTCAGCGACGCGGGCGCGGTTGATGGCCACGATGTCCTTTTGGTCGGACGATCCGGCGCCGCAGTTCAGGCCCGCAAAAATCCCCGAAGAGGCGCCGCCCTTTCGCCCGAAAAATCCGTGGCGTGTGGGTTCCAGCAAATCATGGGAGATAATGTCGAGCGTCATGGTTATTCGCTAAGTCCTGCGGGGAGTGTCGCGCCCTCGGGGTAGAGCCCGAGAACTTTGAAGAGCGTTCCCATTTCTTCGGGGTGGGTCAAGCGGCGATGCGCAGAGATATGGTTTTCCAGCGGTGTGCCAGACAGGTGTTGGGCCAAGGCTTGGGCGCGGGCAGTGATCCCGAGACGCTCTAGAAACAGGCCCTGACCGGTCAGACGGGTATATTTTGCTGGGGCGGCGGCCTGCGCGATGGCCTCGAAATCCACGTGGGCGGTCAGGTCCGAGTGGCCGGGCATTTCCAAGGGATCGGCGTATTCATGCCGGCGCAGTGCCTGAAACGTGTCCCCTTGCGAACGCCAGTCCCCGTAATCGATGATCAGCGCGACGCCGCCTTGGGTGGCGATGCGGTGGCCGATCTCGGCGGCGATGGCTTGGGCGGGGGCGCAGGTTTCGACCAGATCGCCCTCGGCGGTGTCGGCCAAGCGGTTCGCCAGTGCGTCCAGCGGCGCGGGGGTGGCGCGGGCGCGGGTCAGGCGGCCTTCGGTCGCGGTGACCAGAATTTCGCTCCAGTTGTCAGCGGTGCGCTGGAACTGGCGGATCGGCAGGGCGTCAAAGAACTCGTTTGCCACCAGATAGAGCGGCACATCGTCGGGCAACTCGGCGGCGGTGTCGTGCCATGTGGGGGCGTACCCGGCCAGCCGCGCGGCCTGAGCCTTGCGCAGGGCGGGCGAGGCTTCGACCAGATGGACCTTGGCGGCGGCGTGAAAGCCCGGAACGCGGCGGGTGGCGCGCAGGATGTCGGCCATCAGCGATCCGCGGCCCGGCCCCAGTTCGGCCAGCACAAAGTGTTCGGGGGTGTCCTGATCCAGCCACGCTTGGGCAAGGCCAAGGCCGATGACTTCGCCGAACATCTGGCTGATTTCCGGCGCGGTGGTGAAATCGCCGCGCGCGCCCAAGGGGTCACGGGTGGTGTAATAGCCGTGCTCGGGGTGCAGGAGGCAGGTGCTCATATACTCGGCCAGCGAGATGGGCCCCTGCGACGCAATGCGCGCCAGAAGATGATTCAGCAGTTCGGTCATGGGCGGATGCTATTGCGGCTGCGGGCGTAGACAATGATGAAAATGCCGATGATCACCATGGGCAGGGACAGAAGCTGACCCATGCTGACGCCGAAATCCCCGACCCATAGGGCATAGCCGTGGGGGTTTGCCTCGTAGAACTGGGGGTCGCTCTCGCGGAAGAACTCGACGACAAAGCGCGACAGGCCGTAGCCCAGAAAGAAGGTGCCAGCCACGATGCCGGGGGTGCGGGTGACCTTGCGGCCCCAGACCATCCACAGAATGACAGAGCCCAGCAAGAGCCCCTCGAGGCCCGCTTCGTAGAGCTGGCTGGGGTGGCGGGGCAGGCCCAGATGGTCGGTCGGAAAGATCATCGCCCATGGCACATTGGTGGGGCGGCCCCACAGCTCGGCGTTGATGAAGTTTGCGATGCGGCCCAGCATCAGGCCCGCAGGGGTGGCCATCGCCAGCGCGTCGGCCATCTGCCATTTGGGGATGCTGTACTTGGACGCATAAAGCCACGAGGCCACGACAACCCCGATGAACCCGCCGTGAAAGGCCATGCCGCCATGCCAGACCATCAGAATCTCGGACGGGTTGGCCATGTAATAGGCGGGCTTGTAGAGCAGAACAAAGCCCAGACGCCCGCCAAGGATCACACCGATGATGATCCACGTCAGCAGGTCTTCGACCTGACGGGGGGGCATGGGGGGCTGTTCACCGGGCCACAGGCGGGGCGATTTCAGCGCCTGCACGATCAGCTGCCAGCCGATCAGCAATCCCGCGATATAGGCCAGTGCATACCAGCGCAGAGCAAAAGCGAACCCGCCGATCTCGATCGAGAACAGTTCGGGCGAAAAATTGGGGTACGGGATAATAGCCTGCATGTGCGTCTGTGTGCCGTTGTCTTTCAGGCGAAGTCAAGGTTGAGGAAACCGCTGCCAAGGCCCATATAGGTGGCAAATGTAACGCCGGAGACACCAATGCAAACCAAGGGCAAGATTTTCGACGATCTTTCGCAACTGATGACCAACGCCATGGGTGTCGCCCAAGGCGCCAAGCAAGAGGCCGAGACGGCTGTCAGCTCGATGCTGGACCGTTGGCTGGCCGACCGCGACTTTGTGACCCGCGAAGAGTTCGACGCGGTCCGCGCCATGGCCCAGAAAGCCCGCGAAGAGAACGAGGCCCTGAAGGCCCGTCTGGACACGCTGGAAAAAGGCCAGAATTAAGAGTCACTTACCCGAAATCAGGGTGCATTTTTTGCTTGGGGCGGTACATGCGTATCGCCCCTTGACTTTTGTGGATAACGGGGTTTTGGTGATTTGGCTGTGGCTAGGCCTTTGATCTATCCACAACTTATTGCGACTCAGTGCGCAAAAACCGCTGGACGAGCGAATCATTTACCCTCACCATATGTCGTAGAAGTCGACGCGATGCGTCACTTTTCCTTGAGCAGGCACCGAGCGCTTGGGGCGCTGCCACGCCCCAAGACTAATCAGATAATGAGGTGGCGGCATGGCACTATCGGAAGAATTCCTGGGGGAAGATCTGCACCCGATCGACATCGTTGAGACCTTGGCCGAACATCGTGCTTGGGATTTCGACCGCGTTGGCGACAACCAGATCGCCATGGCGATTACGGGCCAGTGGCGCACGTATTCGATCACCCTTGCGTGGTCGGATTACGATGAGACCCTGCGTCTGGTCTGCACGTTCGAAATGGATCCGCCGTTCCATCGGATGCCGCAGGTCTATGAGACCCTGAACCTGATCAACGACCAGGTCTGGACCGGCGCGTTCAGCTATTGGGAAAAGCATCGCCTGATGGTCTATCGCTATGGTCTGCTGATGGCGGGCGGTCAGTGCGCCACCCCCGAGCAGGTGGACCTGATGATCAGCGGCGCGGTTGCGAATGCCGAACGCTTCTACCCTGCGATGCAGCTGGTGGCCTGGGGTGGACGAGAGCCCGCAGACGGCCTGCAAGTCGCCATTGCAGAGGCGTACGGGCGCGCCTAACCTGTCCCCGAATTCAGGCGGGGCGGGCGTGGTCTGCCCCTGAACTACGGGGATTTCCTTATGGATATGAAAGACGTGGCCGAACGCGGCCTTGTTCTGCTGGGATGTGGTAAGATGGGCTCGGCGATGTTGGCGGGCTGGCTGAAGGGCGGCTTGCCGAACACGTCGGTCTGGGTGATCGACCCGTTCCCCTCGGATTGGGTGCAGGCGCAGGGCGTCCATGTGAACGCCGAATTGCCCGCCAATCCCGCCTTGGTTCTGATCGCTGTGAAGCCCCAGATGATGGGCGAGGCCCTGCCGACCTTGGCCGCGATGGGCAGCAATACGCTGTTTGTATCGGTGGCTGCGGGCACCTCTCTGGCCACCTACGAGGCCGCATTGGGCGCGGACAGTGCGATCGTCCGCTGTATGCCCAACACCCCCGCTGCCGTGGGGCAGGGGATCACCGCCCTGATCGGCAATGCCAACGTTTCCGAAGATCAGCTGGCCCTGTCCGAGGCCCTCTTGCAGGCCGTCGGTCAGACCGTGCGGCTGGAGGCCGAGGATCAGATGGACGCTGTAACGGCTCTGTCGGGGTCGGGACCGGCCTATGTGTTCCATATGATCGAATGCCTTGCCGCGGCTGGTGAGGCCGAGGGGTTGTCGCCCGGACTGGCAATGAAGCTGGCCAAGGCGACCGTCGCAGGCTCTGGCGCGCTGGCCGAGGCTGCGGACGAAAGCCCCGCGCAGCTGCGTGTGAACGTGACCAGCCCGAACGGCACCACCCAAGCGGGGCTCGAGGTTCTGATGAATGGCGAAAGCGGCCTGCCGTTCTTGGTCCGTGCGACCGTTGCCGCCGCCGCAGAGCGTAGCCGGGAGCTGGGTCGTGGCTGAGATCACCTATGAGGACTTCGCCAAAGTCGACATCCGCGTAGGCCGCATCGTGCGGGCGGAGCCTTACCCCGAGGCCCGCAAGCCCGCGATCAAGCTTTGGATCGATTTCGGCCCCGAGATCGGCGAGAAGCGCAGTTCGGCCCAGATCACTGTCCACTACACCCCCGAGGACCTGATTGGGAAACGGGTGATGGGCGTGGTGAATTTCCCTCCGCGCCAGATCGGCAAGTTCATGTCCGAGGTTCTGGTGCTGGGTTTCCACGATGAGAGTGACGCCGTCGTTCTGGCCGTTCCCGACAAAGACGCCCCCGAAGGAGCCCGCCTATGCTGAAGCTGTTTGTGACCCGTCCGCTGCCTGAAAAAGTACTGGAAGCGTTGAAAGGCCGTTTTGACATGACGGTGCGTTCCAGCGAATTGCCCATGTCTTTCGATGAAATGACGGCCAGTTTGCGCGATTATGACGTGGTTTTGCCGACCCTTCGCGATCTTTACAGCGCAGAGGTGTTTTCTGCGGTGGACGCGCCCCGTTGTCGGCTGCTGGCGAACTTTGGCGTCGGGTTTAATCACATTGATGTGGGTGCTGCGCGGGCTGCCGGGGTCTTGGTGACCAACACACCCGGCGCTGTAACTGATGCAACGGCGGATATTGCGCTGACGTTAATGCTGATTGCGACCCGCCGCGCAGGCGAGGGCGAGCGTCTGGTACGCTCTGGTGGCTGGACCGGCTGGCACCCCACCCAGATGCTGGGGATGCACCTGACGGGCAAGCGCGTGGGCATTCTGGGCATGGGTCGGATCGGCCAAGCGATTGCGCGCCGGTGCCACTATGGCTTCGATATGTCGGTGCACTATTGTTCCCGATCGCCCAAGGAGGCGGTGATGGAAACGTCGTGGCACCCGTCAGCGGCAGAGCTGGCCGCCGCAGTGGATGTGTTGGTCGTGGCTGTTCCCGGCGGCGCAGAGACGCGCCATCTGGTAAATGCGGACGTGTTAAAGGCGCTGGGACCGAAGGGTTACCTGGTTAACATCGCTCGAGGCGACGTGGTGGATGAGGCTGCCTTGATCGCGGCGCTAGAGGCCGGGGAAATCGCGGGCGCTGGCCTTGATGTCTATGAATACGAGCCAGAGGTTCCCGAAGCGTTAATTGCGCGGCCCGACGTTGTACTGCTTCCTCATTTAGGGACGGCAGCGTTGGCAGTGCGCGAGGCGATGGGGATGGTGGCTGTGGCGAATTTGGTTGCGTTCGCTGAAGGGCGGGAATTGTTGAATCCGGTTTGAATTTGGGTATTTGGGCCAAGAAAGAGGTTAGGGGGCGATATTGGCGTCGCCCGTGGCCTCTCGGAAGTGGCGGCGGCAGAGGCTGATGTAGGTTTCGTTGCCGCCAATTTGTACTTGGTTTCCAGAGGTTTGGACGGTGCCGTCGGGGGATTTTCGGATCACCATGGTGGCTTTTTTGCCGCAATGACAGATTGTGCGGACTTCTCGCATTTCGTCGGCGATCGCGAGCAGAGCTGCGGAGCCGGGGAAGAGTTTTCCAAGAAAATCAACGCGTAAGCCGTAGCACATGACCGGTATCGTCAAATCGTCGACGATACGGGCAAGTTGCCATACTTGGTCTTCGGTCAGGAACTGGGCTTCGTCCACGAAAATGCAGGTGATTTCGCCCTCTTTGAGGCGGTTCAGGACTTTTTCCTGTAGGTTTTCCAGTGGGTTAAACACATCGGCCTCGGCGCTGATGCCAATGCGGCTGGCGATGCGTCCCACCCCTGCGCGGCCGTCGATGGCGGCGGTGAGGAGGTAGGTTTTCATGCCTCTTTCCAAGTAGTTATGCGATGCTTGCAGCAATACGGTCGATTTGCCCGCATTCATTGTGGAATAGTGGAAATAGAGCTTCGCCATGGGTCGTCTTCCGAGGTCTGGTTCCGGTCTGGCTGGCGTATGGCACCCGTCATGACGTTCCGCACGCTGCCTTGGGCCCCTCTTAAGCAAATTTGCGGACGGTTAGCCACCCAAACCGACCCAGAGGTGCCCCTTGATCATCCCCGATATCAAAACCCGAACCCAACGCCAGAACCACGGCTACCTGATGGATGTCCTAGCCCAACTGGAATGGGACCTGCACCAACCGATCATCAGCGGCAACCGCATCCCCGACGAATGGCGCGAAATCTATTCCCGCCGCCACGCAGGACGCAAAAAGAAGGTCACCCTGTGGGTCGAAGAGGACGTGGTGCGGTTCTTTAAAAAACAGGGGGCAGGGTACACCACGCGGATGAACGATGTGCTGGTGGCCTTTATGCTGGCGCGCCTGTCGGGGCTGATCCACGCACGGGATACCACCGAGGAATTTCAGGAAAGCAATATCCAGCGCAAGGACGAGATGCGCCCACAGTTCGGGGATTATGATCGGGCCGAGGCGGCGTTTGATGCGGAGATCGACCGGCGGGCTGAGGCTCGGCGGGCGAAGAAGGGGGATGGGTGAGAGAGCGAGATACAGTCGGAAAAGCTCAATACACATATGAAATGGAGAATTTGTGTGAGGACTATCTGCAAATTCTCTAGAACACTACGCATATGACATATCGCAACTACAGACAAACAGCGAGTGATGGAACGATCAGAGGTTTCGCAATTTTGATCAGATCGAGGGGCTGTGCTATTGCTTGGGGCGGTTGCTTGCGCTCTTCAGTACTTTGCTAAGTTGTGAGGAGTAGTTTTCGAAAGATCTCTGATTTGCTTTTTCCAGCTCTATTTCAACAGTCGTCTCTCCATTCGCTAGATGCGTATTTCGCTCACACAGAATGAGTGCTTCGCAAATTTGCATTGCCTGCTCCTTTGTTCCGTTTTGTCTTATTTGCAAAAACGAAAGCAATTTTAGTTCAATACTAGAGAGTTCATTTTGAAAAAATCTGATTTCTGAAATCGTCCTTGAGTGCAGGCGGAGAAAAAAGAAAGCAACAGTTTCCCCGATTATGAGAAGAGATAGCTTTGGGAGGTAATGTAGAATAGCTTCAGTGGGGCTAGTGCTTTTGTCGAATTCTCCGGCGCCATTAGCGTTGTTCGTGCTTGCAGCGGAGAGTAGATCTAATGGGATAGAGAAAACTCCTGATAGCACGCCAAAAGCAACCATAACTAAGAATGCTATCATAACTCCAATAATTAATGAGAAATTTGCTCTGCGTCCAAGTATCTCGGGCTGTTCGCTCAATCTTTGACGCAATTCGGAAAGAATTCTGAATATTTCAGTGTCTGCATTTGTATCGCCGTCAGCGGATTTGAATTTCAGATGATCCGTTCCGTTGGGATTGAGTTCACTACTCGTTTTTAAGTCAACGTGATCATTTCGAATGGATTCGTATGAACGCTCATCTTTCTTTCCTCCAGTCAGTATCCGACGCAGCAAATAAAAAGGCGTCACTGCAACAAAAAATGCAAGGGTGGAGAAGAGTAATAGGGAGCCAGCTTGTACGGCGAAGGATGGCTTATTGTATGAGCCGAGTATATTGCTGAGAAGCGTGTCGCCGTAATTAAAGAATGTAAAGTAAATAATAGCGACGGCATAAAACACCAATGCGCGCGTCGCATAGGTCTTTATTTTTTCTTTGGTCTTGAAATTCAAAATGACCTCCCTGCCGTAACAGAGAGGTCATTTCACTATTAGGTTGTGCCTGTCAACCCTGAAGCGATCTCACTTCGATATCGCCTTCTTCGCGGGCCTGCATGGCCAGCGTGGCGGCGTGGGCGCCGGCGGCGGTGGTGAAGTAGGGGATCTTGTCATAGAGCGCCACCGAGCGGATTTCGCGGCTGTCGGCCACGGATTGTGCGCCTTCGGTGGTGTTGAAGACCAGATCAATGCGCCCGTCCTTCATCATGTCGACGATGTTGGGGCGGCCCTCATAGACTTTGGCGATCTCGGTGGCGGGAACCTCGTGGCCGTTCAGCCACTGGGCGGTGCCACGGGTCGCGACGATCTCGAAGCCCATTTTCACGAGGATCTGTGCGGCCTCGAGCATCTGGGCGGTCTTGTCGTCGTTCTTGATCGAGATGAACACGCGGCCTTCCTCGGGGAGGATGGTGCCGGCGCCCAGCTGGGCCTTGAGGAAGGCGCGGGGGAAGCTGCGGTCCCAGCCCATGACTTCGCCGGTGGAGCGCATTTCCGGCCCGAGGATGGTGTCAACGCCGGGGAAACGGGCGAAGGGCAGCACGGCCTCTTTGACGGAGAACCAGGGCATGTTCGGGTCGGCCAGAGTCATCTGGTCGGCGATCGGCAGCTCGGTGTCCACGTCGGTGCCCGCGGGGTAGGGGGCGCGCATCGGGAAGTTGGTCAGCGGCTCGCCTGCCATGACGCGGGCTGCGATCGAGGCGATGGCGCTGTCGGTGGCCTTGGCGACGAAGGGAACGGTGCGGCTGGCGCGGGGGTTCACTTCGATCAGGTAGACCTCGCCGTCTTTGACCGCGAACTGGACGTTCATCAGGCCGACGACGTTCAGTTCGAGGGCCAGAGCGACGGCCTGACGCTTGATCTCTTCGACGATGTCTTTGGGCAGCGAGTAGGGGGGCAGCGAACAGGCAGAGTCGCCCGAATGAACGCCGGCCTCTTCGATGTGCTGCATGATGCCGGTGACGTGCACGTTGGTGCCGTCGGACAGGGCGTCGACGTCGATCTCGGTTGCGCCCGACAGGTAGCTGTCCAGCAGGACGGGGCTGTCACCGGAGACGACGACGGCCTCGCGGATGTAGCGCTGCAGCTGGGGCAGGTCGCGGACGATTTCCATGGCGCGGCCACCCAGAACATAGGAGGGGCGGATCACCAGCGGGTAACCGATCTGTTCAGCGATCTTGAAGGCTTCTTCGTCGGTCGAGGCGATGCCGTTGTTGGGCTGCTTGAGGCCCAGACGGTTCACCAGATCCTGGAAACGCTCGCGGTCTTCGGCAAGGTCGATCGCGTCGGGCGAGGTGCCGAGGATCGGGATACCTTCTTCTTCCAGAGCATTGGCCAGCTTCAGCGGGGTCTGGCCGCCGAACTGGACGATGACGCCCTGCAGGTTGCCGTTCGACATCTCGACGCGCAGGATTTCCAGCACGTGCTCCAGCGTCAGGGGCTCGAAGTACAGACGGTCCGAGGTGTCGTAGTCGGTGGACACGGTCTCGGGGTTGCAGTTGATCATGATGGTTTCATAACCAACATCGCTGAGCGCGTAGCAGGCGTGACAGCAGCAGTAGTCGAACTCGATGCCCTGACCGATACGGTTCGGGCCACCGCCAAGGATGACGACCTTTTTGCGGTCGCTGGGGCGTGCCTCGCACTCGGGCTCGCCCATGACGGGGGTCTCGTAGGTCGAGTACATGTAGGGGGTCTGCGCCTCGAATTCGGCGGCGCAGGTGTCGATGCGCTTGAACTGGGCGACAACGCCCAGATTGCGGCGGGCGCGGCGAACCTGCGCTTCGTCGCGGCCGGTCAGCTTGGCCAGACGGGCATCGGTGAAGCCCAGCATCTTGACGCGGCGCAGGCCTTCTTCGGTGACGGGCAGGCCGTTTTTCTTGATCTCGGCTTCGGCGTCCACGATTTCGCGGATGCGGGCCAGGAACCACGGATCAAAGGCGGTGGCCGCCTGGATCTGGTCGTTCGACAGACCTTCGCGCATGGCCTGAGCGATCACGCGCAGACGATCGGGGGTCTTTTCCGACAGCTTCTTGACCACGGCAGCCACGTCGGGCGCGCCGGGGATTTCGATCTCGTCAAAGCCGGTCAGGCCGGTTTCCAGCGAGGCCAGTGCTTTCTGCATCGACTCGTGGATGGTGCGGCCGATCGCCATTGCCTCACCGACCGACTTCATTGCGGTGGTCAGGTTCGGCTCGGAGCCGGGGAATTTCTCGAACGCGAAGCGCGGGATTTTGGTGACGACGTAGTCGATGGTGGGTTCGAACGACGCAGGGGTCACTTTGGTGATGTCGTTGTCCAGCTCGTCCAGTGTGTAGCCGACAGCCAGCTTCGCCGCGATTTTCGCGATGGGGAAGCCGGTGGCCTTGGACGCCAGCGCCGACGAACGCGACACGCGGGGGTTCATTTCGATGACGACCATGCGGCCGTCCTTGGGGTTCACGGCCCACTGAACGTTCGAACCGCCGGTTTCAACGCCGATCTCGCGCAGAACTGCGATCGAGGCGGTGCGCATCATCTGGTATTCTTTGTCGGTCAGGGTCAGCGCAGGAGCCACGGTGATCGAGTCGCCGGTGTGCACGCCCATGGGGTCGATGTTTTCGATCGAGCAAACGATGATGGCGTTATCCGCTTTGTCGCGGACCACTTCCATCTCGTATTCTTTCCAGCCCAGCAGCGATTCATCGACAAGGATCTGACCCACGGGGGACGCGTCCATGCCGGTGCGGCAGTAGTGGATGTAGTCTTCGCGGTTGTACGCCACGCCGCCGCCGGTGCCGCCAAGGGTAAAGGCAGGGCGGATGATCGCGGGCAGACCGATCTCTTCCAGCGCCTCGAGCGCCTTGGCAACGCCGGCCTCGAGGTCGAAGGTCTTGCCGTTTTTGGGCGCGGTGATGATGGTCGCGCGGGGGTTTTCCAGACCGATCTTTTCCATCGCAACGCGGAACAGGGCGCGGTCTTCGGCCTTTTCAATGGCTTCGCGGTTGGCGCCGATCAGTTCAACGCCGAACTCTTCGAGAACGCCCATGTCGGCCAGCGCCAGTGCGGTGTTCAGGCCGGTTTGGCCGCCCATGGTGGGCAGCAGCGCATCGGGGCGCTCTTTTTCGATGATCTTGGCGACGACCTCGGGGGTGATGGGCTCGATGTAGGTGGCGTCGGCCAGACCGGGGTCGGTCATGATGGTCGCCGGGTTCGAGTTCACGAGGATGACGCGGTAGCCTTCTTCGCGCAGGGCTTTACAAGCCTGTGCGCCAGAGTAGTCGAATTCGCAGGCCTGACCAATGATGATCGGTCCGGCTCCGATGATCATGATCGAGCTGATATCGGTTCTTTTCGGCATGTTCGGTATCCTCAGGCTGGCAGATCGGGCGCGGAAGGGGTCGCGCAAATTGTCGTGCGTTATAGACATCGACGCCCCGTTCGCAAGGGGGGATAGGCCCTAAGTTGGCCTGCGGTAAAGATCGCAAAAGGGCATTCGGCGGGATAACCGCAAAAAGGACGGAAAAAATCGCGCGGGGGGCGTTTTCTTTCCTGTCCTTGCGCGTGTAATCCCCTAAGTCCCGCGAACAAGACCCAAGGGGAATGTGTGTTGCAGATTCGTTTCGATCATGGACCAGCAGGGGAAGGCACCTGTTTCGACGCCCCCGCGTCGGTGATCGAGGCGTGGTCGGCAGATCAGGTGACCGCTGCTTTGGCCGCCGTGGATGCGGCGCGGGCAGAGGGCGCGTGGGTTGCGGGCTATGCGACCTATGAGCTGGGATATGCTTTGGAGCCGCGCTTGGCCGCGCTGATGCCGACGGGGCGTCCGCTGCCGCTGATGCGGTTCGGGGTGTACGAGGCACCCGTGGCGCGCGGGCTGGCTCGGGGCGATGCGGGGCTCACGGATGTGGCCCCTGTGTGGGACGCGGGCGCCTATGCGGCGGCGTTCGGGCGGCTCCATGACTATATCGGTGCGGGCGACATCTATCAGGTGAACCTGACGTTTCCGATGACGGCGCGGTGTTCGGGCACGCCCGAGGCCCTCTATGCGGCCTTGGCCGATGTGCAGCCGGTCAAACACGGGGCGCTGGTGGTCCAAGGCGATCTGCCCGCCCTGCTGTCGCGCAGCCCCGAGCTGTTCTTCCGCACTTCGGCGGATGGCGTGATCGAGACCCGCCCGATGAAGGGCACCCAGCCCCGTAGTGATGACGCCACCGAGGATGCGCGCCGCAAGGCTTGGCTGGCTCAGGACGACAAGAACCGCGCCGAGAACCTGATGATCGTGGACCTTCTGCGCAATGACGTCAGCCGCGTGTCGGTGGCCGGATCGGTCAAAGTGCCCGAACTCTTTCACGTGGAAAGCTATGCGACGGTGCACCAGATGACCTCTCTGGTGCGGGCGCAGCTGCGCGATGGTGTTGGTTTCGCTGACATTATGACTGCGCTGTTTCCCTGCGGATCGATCACCGGCGCGCCCAAGGTCCGCGCCATGGAAATCATCCACGAGTTGGAACATGGGCCCCGTGATATCTACTGCGGGTCCATCGGCTGGATGGCCCCTGACGGGCGGTCGGAATTCAACGTGGCGATCCGGACCTTGCTGGTGGACGGCGCGGATGTGACCTTGAACGTGGGGGGCGGGGTCGTCTGGGACTCCACCGCCGATAGCGAATACGAGGAAGCCCTATGGAAAGCCCGCTACGCCCGCCTGCCGATCCCGGCTTCCGTCTGATCGAAACGATGCTCTGGACCCCCGAAGGCGGGTTCCAGCGCGGTAGCACCCACCTGAAACGTCTGGCCCACGCGGCTGGGCGACTGGGGATCACTCCGGTCGGGGTGGAGGGCGTACTGTCCACCTTCACCGCCAACGGCCCCGCACGGGTGCGCCTGACGGTGGACGCAAAAGGGCAGGCCGAGATTACCTCTGGCCCCTATACCCCGTTCCCCGAAGGCACCGTCTGGCGGCTGGCCATCGCCGACACGCGGCTCGATGCGGCGAACCCGTGGCTGGGCGTGAAAACCACCCAAAGACAGCTTTACGACACCGATCGCGCGGCCTTGCCCGCGGATGTGGACGAACTGATCTACCTGAACACAGGCGGGAACGTGTGCGAAGGCACCATCACCAACATCTTCGCCGATCTGGGCCAAGGACTGATCACGCCGCCCATCTCGGACGGCCTCCTGCCCGGAGTGCTGCGGTCCACCATGATCTGCGCGGGCGAGGCGCGGATCGGGCACCTGACGCTGGATGATCTGAAGTCCGCAGCCGCGCTCTATGTCGGCAACTCCCTGCGCGGGTTGATCCGCGTACGGCTGGTCTGACAGAGCGTCACCTCAGAAGTTTGCGCTGCGAAAACGCCAGTGCAGTTGAGTATTTAGAGCAAAAAGAAGCGAAAGGTTCCGGCTTCTTTTTGCTTAAAATACTCAAAATATCCCGACCGAAAAAAGAGGCGCCACACCAGCATTGGTGGGCGCCCGTTAGTCGGCAGTCAGGCAGGTAATCGTCAAAGTCAGGCGGCGCGGCGGGGGGCGGCGCGGCCGGTCAGGGCGTTGATCTGGCGCAGCAGGTCCGGCAGCGGGGTCGCGGGCGTCAGGTCTGTGGTGCAGAGCGCCGGTAGGGTGGCCAAGGGGCCGCTCAGGGGGGCGTCGCTGATGATGAGGGCGATCTCGGCGCTGTGGGCGTCCGAGGCTAGGTAGGCCTGCGCTTCGGCGGCAGAGGAAAAATAGAGCTCTACCGGCGCATCCAGTTTGTCCGCAATCAGGGACAGCATGTGCGCGGGCAGGGGCGGGGCTCCGTTATGGCCGGGGATGATCGCGATGGCGCGGCT
This sequence comes from Donghicola mangrovi, assembly GCF_013377535.1. Classification (GTDB taxonomy): domain Bacteria; phylum Pseudomonadota; class Alphaproteobacteria; order Rhodobacterales; family Rhodobacteraceae; genus Donghicola; species Donghicola mangrovi. Next base: position 96,648 of record NZ_JABCJE010000005.1, read on the forward strand.
CTCGGTGGCGTCCGGGCTGGTGGTGAACCAGCTTTTGGCAATCTCGCGGGTCGGGGACTGGAGCATGGGTTGGCCTCTGTTTCTTTGCCGGTAACGCGGCGCAATGGTCAGGAGCAGATCATGAAGTCCGGTCTGGCTGACGGTCCTGTGGTTGTGGCCCTGTCGGGTCGCTGGGTGATAGTACGGGGCGGTTTTCGTGCCCCGTCGCGGTGGTCGTTCATATTCAGTTAGGTGAACGCATGACCGGCGGTAAGTTTCCGTCACCTTTGTGTGATGCGCCGCGATTGGCCGCGAGCGCCGATTGGACCTGTCCTCAGTTGAAAATGTGGACATGGCGGCAGAGTCGGGTGCAGGCTATTGCCCTGATCTGTTAGACTGTCTGCGCGAGGGTGCCGGAATGGACGGATTTTTTTCTGATATAAAAGTGGCGGACGGGGTGCTGGAAATGCGCCCTTTGACCATCGAAGACCGCGAGGGCCTGTATCAGGCGGCCTCTGATCCGGCCACGTGGGCGCAGCATCCCGCCAAGGGCCGGTACCAGCGCGAGGCCTTTTGGCCCTATTTCGATTTCCTACTTCATGCGGGGGATGTGCTGGTTGCGGTCGAGGCCGAGAGCGGGCGCATCATCGGGTGTTCGCGGTTTTACGCGGTGCCGGACCAGCCCGGGGATGTGGCGATCGGGTTCACCTTTTTGGACTGTGCCTATTGGGGCGGGTCGTGGAACCGGCGGATGAAGGCGCTGATGGTGGGCCATGTGCTGGAGAGCCGCCCCCGCGTCTGGCTGCATATTGCGCCTGATAACCTGCGCTCGCAGATTGCCAGCACCCGTCTGGGGGCCGTGCACCAGTATGACGCGGAACTGGATCTGGGTACCGGTCTGGCCCTTTATGAGTGCTACACCATCACGGCGGACAGCTGGGCGGCGGCCATGGCCGAGCGCGCTGGCGCCTGAAACGGGCCTTGGAGCCGCCAAAACGGGCGGCTTCTCTTGACTTCTGGGGCGCGGGCATGTGTATCGGCTGCAACTTGATACCACCCGTCCGGGAGAGCCTGATGCACACCTATCGCAGCCACACCTGCGCTGACCTGAACAAAGACAACGTTGGTGAAACCGTCCGCCTGTCGGGCTGGGTGCACCGTGTCCGTGACCACGGCGGCATTCTGTTTATCGACCTGCGCGACCACTATGGCGTGACGCAGGTTCTGTGTGACCCCGACAGCCCCGTTTTCAAGGACGTCGAGAAGGTCCGCAGCGAATGGTGTATCCGCATCGACGGCAACGTCAAAGCGCGTGACCCCGAGCTGGTGAACCCCAAGATCCCGACCGGCGAAGTCGAAGTCTTTGTCCGTGACATCGAAGTTCTGGGCAAAGCCGAAGAACTGCCGCTGATGGTGTTCGGTGATCAGGAATACCCCGAGGAAACCCGCCTGCGGTACCGTTACCTCGATCTGCGCCGCGAGAAGCTGCAGCGCAACATGACCCTGCGTTCTGACGTGGTTGCGTCCATGCGCCGCCGGATGTGGGACAAGAAGTTCCGCGAATACCAGACCCCGATCATCACCGCATCGTCGCCCGAAGGCGCGCGCGACTTCCTCGTGCCGTCGCGTCTGCACCCCGGCAAGTTCTATGCGCTGCCGCAGGCACCCCAGCAGTTCAAGCAGCTGATCATGGTGTCGGGCTACGACAAATACTTCCAGATCGCGCCCTGCTTCCGTGACGAAGACCCCCGTGCGGACCGTTCGCCCACCGACTTCTACCAGCTCGACATGGAAATGTCGTTCGTGACCCAGCAGGACGTGTTCGACACCATCGCGCCCGTCATCGCTGGCATCTTCGAAGAATTCGGCGGCGGCAAGAAAGTGGACGCAGCGGCTGACTGGGAACAGATCAGCTACAAGGACGCGGCGCTGTGGTACGGCACCGACAAGCCCGACCTGCGTAACCCCATCAAGATGCAGGTTGTTTCGGACCACTTCCGTGGCTCGGGCTTTGCGATTTTCGCCAAGCTGCTGGAGCAGGACGGCACCGAAATCCGCGCGATCCCCGCGCCCACCGGCGGCAGCCGCAAGTTCTGTGACCGCATGAACGCCTTTGCCCAGAAGGAAGGTCTGCCCGGTATGGGCTATATCTTCTGGCGCGCAGGCGACAACGGCGAGATGGAAGCCGCCGGCCCGCTGGCGAAAAACATCGGCCCCGAGCGTACCGAAGCGATCCGTCAGCAGCTGGGACTGGACGTGGGAGATGCCGCGTTCTTCTTGGGTGGGAAACCCGCCAGCTTCGAGCGCGTGGCAGGCAAGGCCCGCACCGTCATCGGCGAAGAGCTGGGCCTGACCGACAAGGACCGCTTTGCGTTTGCTTGGATCGTGGACTTCCCGATCTATGCGGCCGACGAAGAGACCGGCAAGATCGACTTTGAACACAACCCGTTCTCGATGCCCCAAGGCGGCATGGAAGCGCTGGAAGGCAACCCGCTGGACGTGCGCGGCTACCAGTACGATCTGGCGTGTAACGGCTACGAGCTGGTGTCGGGCGCAATCCGGAACCACAAGCCGGAAATCATGTACCGCGCCTTTGAAATCGCTGGCTATGGCGCCGACGAGGTCAATAAGCGTTTCGGCGGTATGGTTAACGCGTTCAAATACGGCGCGCCTCCGCACGGTGGTTGCGCGGCCGGTATCGACCGCATCGTCATGCTGCTGGCCGACGAGGCCAACATCCGCGAAGTCATCATGTTCCCGATGAACCAGCGCGCTGAAGACCTGATGATGAACGCCCCCAGCGATCCGACCTCGGACCAGCTGATGGAGCTGAACCTGCGCGTCATTCCGCAGGATTAAGGTCCAAACGGCGCGATTGTGCCGATATTACAAACGATCACGAGGCAGTGCGATGCGAATCGCGCTGCCTTTGTTCATGCTGGGCGCTGAAATTGCTGTAGATTCCAGAGGTTTTGCATGGTGTTCGATCCAGCCTTGGCGGAAATCCGGTTTGGTACCGGTCTGTCCCCGCGCGTGGCCGCTCCGCAGGGGATAGACGATATGCTGCGTCGTCTGGCGGGTTCCGACCAGATGGCGCAGTCCTATCCCATCCCGCGTTTCGACGGGCAGGGGGGCGCAGACATCCGCGAATACCGCGACCTCTTGAAGGCCCGCAACGCCGTCCGCGACACCGAGGCCGAAGAGCCCGCTCGCAAGGCGCTGACCGCCCAGAAGCGCAAGCTGCGGCAGGGTGAGATCGACATGATCCGTGCGCAGCTTTTGCGCGGGGTGATGACCGAAGACGGGTTGCGCGAACGGTTGGTGTGGTTCTGGTCGGACCATTTTGCCACCGCGCCGCGCAGTCAGCTCTATCAGCATTCGATGGCCGCCTATCCCGAACAGGCGATCCGGCCCCATGTGGCGGGGCGCTTTGCCGATATGTTGTGGGCCGCGGCGACCCATCCGGTGATGCAGGTCTATCTGGACCAGCAGCGCAACTTTGGCCCCACCAGCGTGGCCGCCGAAAAGCGCCCCAAAAAGAAGCTGGGCCTGAACGAGAACCTCGCCCGCGAGATGCTGGAGCTGCACACGCTGGGCGTCGGCGGCGGGTATACTCAGGCGGATGTGACGGGGTTGGCGGGGCTGCTGACCGGCCTGAACATCAACGAAGACACCGATATGGTGGTGCGCCCGAACTATGCCGAGCGCGGGCCGTTCCAGATTTTGGGCCGCAGTTGGGGCGGGGACCCCAAAACGCGCGAGGCCGATATCCGCGAGTTCATCGAGGATCTGGCGCGCAATCCCGTGACCCTGCGCCACTTGGCCCGCAAGCTGGCGGTGCATTTCGTAGCTGACCAGCCGGACGAAGGCTTGGTCGAGCATATGGCGGCGGCGATGATCGGGGCGGATGGGGACCTGAGCGCAGGCTACCGCGCGATGCTGGAACACCCCGTGTCGTGGGACGAGGCGCCCGCGAATGTGAAGCCGCCCTTTGATTTCATGGTGTCCGCAATGCGGGCGCTGGACGTGCACCCCGCCATGCTGGAGCGCATGAACCCCCGCAATATTCAGGCGCTGTTCCTGCTGCCCATGTCCTTGATGGGGCAGTCGTGGCAGCGGCCTAACGGCCCCGATGGTTTCCCCGAGGCGGATGATCGCTGGATCAGCCCCCAAGGTCTGGCCGAGCGCATCCAGTGGTCCATGACCGCGCCGCAAACCCTGACGACGCGGCTGCCGGACCCGCGGGCCTTTGTGCAGGTGGCGCTGGGGGACCGCGCCCCTGAGGCCGTGCAGTTTGCCGCCAAGGCGGCCGAAACCGAGTGGGAAGGCGTGGGCTTGATCCTGTCCTCGCCCGCGTTCCAGAGGAGATAAGCCTATGAAGAGACGTGATTTCCTGATCCGGTCCGCTATTCTGGGCTGCTCGGCGGCGGCTTCGCCGTTTATGACGCCGGTGGCGTTGGCCTCGGCGCCTTGGGATGCGCGGTTGGTGGTGATCATCCTGCGCGGGGCGATGGACGGGCTGGATATGGTGCGCCCTTACGGCGACCGCGAGTATGCGGCGCTGCGGGGCGGGCTGACCGGCGGCTCGGTCGGAGAGGCGGATTTGGACGGGTTCTATGCGCTGCACCCGTCGCTAGAGCCCCTGCGCCCCCTGTGGAAACAGGGCGGGTTGGGCTTTGCCCATGCGGTCAGCACGCCATACCGCGACCAGCGCAGCCACTTTGACGGGCAGGACCTGCTAGAGGCCGGCACCGTCGGGCTGGATGGCGCGGCGCGGCGGGATGGCTGGCTGAATCGCCTGCTGCAAAGCGTGCCCGGCGTGACAGGCGAGACCAGCTTTGCGCTAGGGCGCGACCGGATGCTGCTGATGCGGGGCGATGCGCCGGTCAGCACTTGGGCGCCCGAGTCGGACCTGAACCTGAGCCCTCAGGCGCGGTTGCTGCTGGAAACCGTTCACCACGATGACCCGCTGTTCGCGGGCGCGGTGTCGGACGCGATCCATATTGCGGAAAGTCTGGGGCTGATCGACGTGCCCGAAAACGTCATGGACGCCCAAGAAATGGTGATGGAGCGCGCCGAGGCCAGCCGCAAACAGGCGGCGGACGGGCACACCATGCTGGCGGAATTCGCCGCCGCACGGCTGAAGGAAGAGGCGCGGATCGCGGCCTTTTCGCTGAACGGGTGGGACACCCACAAGGGGCAGGCCAAGGCGATTGCCCGCTCTGGCACCCAGTTGGCCGAGGTGATCGGTCTGCTGCACGACCGTTTGGGCCCCGATGTCTGGGGCAAGACCGTGGTGCTGGCGATGACCGAATTCGGGCGGACGGCGCGGGTCAATGGCTCGGCCGGAACGGACCACGGGACGGGCAGTGCGATGGTGATGGCGGGCGGCGCGCTGCGCGGCGGTCAGGTCTGGGCCGATTGGCCGGGGCTGGGGGACAGCGACCTGTATGCGCGGCGCGATCTGATGCCGACCCGCGATGTGCGCGCCCACGCGGCGTGGACGCTGCGGTCTTTGTTCGGGATCGACCGGACCTTGCTGGAAACCAGCGTGTTCCCCGGTCTGGACATGGGGAACGATCCGAACCTGATCCTGTGATCAGGCCACGGCCAGCGCGTTCATCCGCTGTTGCAAGAGCGCGGCCAGATTGGCGCGGGCGGTGCCGATGGCATGCCCGCCACTGACTGCGCGCGACAGTTCCTCGACCGCGTCAGAGATCGGGGTGTCGTCGGCGCTGATCGCAACGCCGCGCAGGAATTGCAGGGCGTAACCCAGCTTGTCCCCGATGGTTTCGCGGCCCTCGTCCAGCATGTGCACCACATGGCTGAGGTCGTCGTAATAGGCCAGCTGATCGGGACGGATGGTTTCTTCGTTGATCATGCGGGGGCCGGTGGGGTGGCGGTTCAGGGGCAGGTGCCCAAGGATGGTTTCCTGAAACACCGCCAGCGACGACAGCGGCTTGGCCAGAAAGGCGTGGGCGCCCGCGTCCAGCGCCGCTTGGCGTTGCGAGACGTCGCCCGAGATGGCGATCAGCACGGGCGGGCGGGTGCCGGTGTCGGTCAGTTCCTGAAGCAGCTCACAACCGTTGCCGTCGGGCAGGCCCAGATCCACCATCAGGCAATCGGGGCGATAGATGCTAAGGTGCCGGTGGGCAGACCGCAGGCAGTCGGCGCGGCGGATGCGGGCGCCAGAGCGCATACACATCAGGCGCAGCGCCTCGCAGGTAAAGCGGCTGTCTTCGACCAGCAGCAGGCTCAGGCCGTTCAGGGGGCGCGTCGGGGTGGGGCGGGTCATCCGGTTACGCAGGTCGTCATCGTTCATCGGGTTTCTCCTCGACTCGGGGACTGGGGCGATTTCCTTCAGGATACCGGCCGCATGGATAACGTGGGGTTAACGCCCTGCGACCTTGGCGGCGCTGGACAAGCGCTGCGGTGCGGCGCGATAACTACCCCCGACCCAACAGGAGGAGACGACATTATGATCGGACGTTTGAACCACGTCGCTATTGCAGTGCCCGATTTGCAGGCCGCCGCCGAACAGTACCGCACCGCGCTGGGTGCCAAAGTGGGCGAGCCTCAGGACGAACCCGACCACGGCGTGACCGTGATCTTCATCGAATTGCCGAACACCAAGATCGAGCTACTCTACCCTTTGGGTGAGAACAGCCCGATCAACGGCTTTCTGGAAAAGAACCCCTCTGGCGGCATCCACCATGTCTGCTATGAGGTGGACGATATTATCGCGGCACGCGATCACCTGAAAGCAACCGGCGCACGTGTTCTGGGCTCGGGCGAGCCCAAGATCGGCGCCCATGGCAAGCCCGTCCTGTTCTTGCACCCCAAGGACTTTAACGGCTGCCTCGTGGAACTGGAGCAAGTCTGATGACGATCACCGCGGCCATCGTTCTATATGCGATCTGCTGGTTTATGACCCTGTTTATCACCCTGCCGCTGAAACTGCGGACCCAAGGGGATGAAGGCGAGGTTGTGCCCGGCACGCCTGCGGGCGCACCGGCAGATTTCAAGCCCAAGCGCGTGGCGCTGATCGTGACCATCTGGGGCACGCTCATCTGGGCAGCGATTGCATCGGTGATTGTGTTTGGCGGTCTGTCCATTCGGGACATGGACCCGTGGAAATCCATCCGCCCCCAGCCCATCGAGGTGGGCAAGTAAATTGGTCTGCCGCGGTTAACGCGGCAGACGATGATACAGGTGGGTGAACACGGCGCAGCCCACCACCGGAACCAGCAGGTTCAACAGCGGGATCGACAGGGGCAGGGCCATCAGCCCGCCCGCCAGCCACAGGCTGAGCGCGTTCTTGCGGCGCATCTTCTTCATTCCGGCGCGGTCCGTGCGGCGCACAGCGACCATCTGGAAATATTCGCGGCTGAGCAGGAACCCGTTCAGGGCCCAGAAGATCAGCGGCGCAAAGGGCGCAAAGATCAGATACAGCACCAGCGCCAGAAGGTTCGCCACCACGATGACGCCCATAAAGCGCAGGGAGTCCCCGATATTGGTTGCCAGACGGACGTGCTGTGCGGGGGGCAGACCGGCGTAGTGCTGATCCTCGACCGCGTCGGCCACGTCGTCCAGAAAGATGCCGGTCATGGCCGAGGCCACGGGCACCATCAGGAACGTCGAGAGCAGCAGCATCAGCGGGATCGAGCCCCACGACACCACGTTATCGACCCAAGTGACCTCGCCAATAAACGGCAGGGTGACCGAGTCCCCCAAGAGCCAGCCGACGATCCACATGACGATGGCGTAGATGCCTGCCAGCAGAGCGATGGCAAGGCCGATCCCCTTGAGGAGGACCGACCGGAAGCGCGGATCGCTGAGCTGTGCGAGGCTCAGCGACAGGGCCTTGAGGATCTGGGTCATTCAGCAACCCAAGTGACGATCTGCTCCAGATCGGGGCGCGGACGGTCGGGGGCCTCGGGGCCTTTGGTGCCGATGTGGATGATGCCAGCGACACGCTCGTGAGGTTCGGCACCGAAGGCTTCGGTGATGAACTGACGATCATGGCTGAACCAGTTCGACACCCAGTTCGCGCCGAAACCGGCGGCAGTCGCGGCGTTCACAAGCGCCAGACAGACGGCGCCGGTGGAATAGGTCTGCTCGACCGCGGGGACTTTGTCGCTGTCCACGGGGCTTTCCAGAACGACAACGGCGACGGGGCTTTTGCCGTAGACGCCGACGGGCTTGTCGATCTTGGCCTGCTCGATCCCCAGTTCCGGCCCGCGTTTCGCGATCATGCCCGACACGCGCTCCAGCGCGGCTTTCTCCAGCACGACAAAGCGCCAAGGCACCAGTTTCCCGTGGTCGGGGGTGCGGGCGGCGGCGGTGAGGATGGTGGTCAGGGTCTCGCGGTCCGGTGCGGGCTGTTGCAGCGCCAGAATGGGATAGCTCTGACGGGTCAGCAGGAAATCGAGGGCGGCTTGGTTTTTCTCGGTCATCGGTCGTCCTAAAATTACTAGGGCCTATGTCGGCAGTGGGGCGCGTCAGTTCAACCCTTTAGGGCAGAACGTGCGCGGCGATATCGTTAATTTCCGCTTCGACCATGGCATCATGTCGCGGGCCGGGCTGGCGGGCGTCATAGGTTTCGGCCAAGGGGTCGGGAACGGTGATTGTGCTGCCTGACATCTCCTCAAGCACGGCATGGCCGCAGAAGGGGACGTAAAATTCCGAGTAGCCCCCTTCGTGTGCCATCACGAGGCGGCCTTCGCAATGCTCTTCGGCGGCTTCCATCAGGCTGCGGGTCATCAGGCGATAGGTCTCGGCGGTGCACATCATGCGCGACAGGGGGTCCACAATCGCCGCATCGAACCCGCAGGCGACGATGATCACGTCGGGGCGGAATTCATCCAGCGCGGGGCGGACGATCTGATCAAACGCATAGAGGTAGCCGTGATGGCCGGTGCCGGGGGGCAGGGGGATGTTGATGTTGAACCCCTCGCCCGGGCCTGCGCCGCGATCGGTATAGGCGCCAGTGTCCTCGGGGTAGTTGCGGTCCTGATGGAGGCTGATGGTCAGCACATCGGGGCGGTCATAGAAGATCGCCTCGGTCCCGTTGCCGTGGTGCACGTCCCAGTCGATGATGGCGACGCGGCCGGCCAACCCTTCGGCGATGGCGCATTCGGTGGCGATGGCGACGTTCGCCAAGATGCAGAAGCCGTTGGGGTGATCGGGCAGGGCGTGGTGGCCCGGTGGGCGCGATAGGGCATAGGCGTTGGCAGTCTGGCCGGTCAGGACCGAGAACAGCGCGCCGCGCACCAAGCCTGCGGACTGCGCGCAAATCTCGAAACCACCGGGGCCAAAGGGGGCCTGTTCCCCCAACTCTCCGCCGCCGTTATCGGACAGGCGTTTGAATTCGCTGAGGAACGGCTCAGGGTGGACGTGCAGCATTTCCGACCACGTCACGGGATCGGCGCCGGACATGCGCAGTTCCTTGGACAGGCCGGAGCGGTCGATCAGGTTTTTCAGACGGCGCTTGGTTTCCGGTGCCTCGGGCAGGCCGCCCGCGACGAGGGGCTGCACCCAGCCGCCCACCGGATAGGTGAACGCATAGTGCCCGCCCCCGTGCCAGAAACACCCTTCGTCCCAGAAAAATCCTGTAGCCATCAGTCTAACCCCCGAAATTTCCGGTCAGACTAGGCGGGGGCGCACCAGAGTGCTAGAGGGCAATTATGGCTGATCCCGACCTGACCCATCTGGCCCAAGTAGGCACCGAAATCGCAATCCGCGTTACCCCCAAGGCGTCGCGCAACGCGATCAAGGAAGAGGACGGCGCGCTGCGCGTCTATGTCACGACCGTGCCAGAGGATGGCAAGGCCAATGCCGCTGTGGTGAAGCTGCTCTCCAAAGCGGTTGGCGTACCGAAATCACGGCTAGAGCTGGTAAGAGGGCATACCAGCCGTGACAAGGTTTTTCGCGTCCTGTGATCAGGCCTCGGCCCGGCGCAGCGTATAGACCCCTTCGGGTAGGTCGAGCGCGGCCCCAAGGTCGCGCAGCTGGCTCAGGCTCAGGGTGACTTTCATCACCTGATCGGTTCGCTGGTCATATTGTTCTAGTGTGACGCAATCCTCGAAGGCGTTGATGATCACATCCTCGGCGAAGGGGGAGGGGCCCTCATCGACCAAGGTTACAACAGTTGCGTCAAACTCGTGCTCTATCGAAAACATATGCCAAGCGTACCCTGCTGTTAGCGGCAATCAAGCCTTGCATGACATTTAGATGAACGCATTCGCATCATAGCACCCTGTACTTTGGTGCATATCTACCTAAGGGATTGATGCAAAAGGGAAATGGTCCCCCTTCGCGACATCGTGGTGGATTGCCTGCCACAGGGGGCGCACTATCTTTGTAAAAGATGAATTTTTCCTTTATTTTCGGTGAAAATGGCCTTCTACCCATACGTATCGGTAAGACTAAACGCGCTGGAACAGGCGCGCCGAACACGCCATTCTCTCTCTGACATGAAACACTTCTTCCTCTTTCCTGTGCTGGCCTTGCTGGCCGCTTGTGCTGTGCCCCTTCCAGAAGAACCCGACGCCCGCGGGTATACCGGCGCCCCCGATCAGACGGCGGGGATCTCTGCGCAGGCCGATGCGGCAGCCGAGAGATTCGTGCGTGTGGTGTCGCGGGTCGAGCCCGTGGCCGAATCGATCTGCCGAGAGGAGACCGAGCGGTTTCTGTGCGATCTGACGATCATGGTGGATGCGGACCCGAACGCGCCGCCCAACGCCTATCAGACGCAGGACCGCTGGGGCCGTCCGATCATCATCTTTACCGTCGCTCTGATCGCCGACGCCCGGAACGAGGACGAGCTGGCTTTTGTGCTGGGGCACGAGGCCTCTCACCACCTGCTGGGGCACATCAAGAAAAGCACCGAGGGCGCCAAAGCCGGCGCTGTGATCTTTGGAAATCTGGCCAGTGCCAGTGGGTTGCAGGACAAGGCGCTTGAGGATGCGGTCAATCTGGGGGCGATCGTGGGCTCGCGCTACTATGCCAAACGCTACGAGCTAGAGGCCGACCGACTGGGTACGCTGATCGCCGCCGAGGCCGGGTATAACCCCGTGCGGGGCGCGCAATTCTTTGCCCGTATCCCTGATCCCGGTGACCGGTTCCTGGGCTCTCATCCGCCGAATGCCCAACGCCTGCAGGTTGTGCGGGAAGCCGCCGCCCTGGTGGGTTATTGATCTGGGTCAACGTATCGGGGCGCAACTAATGTTGCACTGCCGGGGAACCTTATGTGCTGGAGGCCCCGAATGTCTGTATCCGAACGCTTTGAACACCATGCCAAGCTGGTTGCCGAAATGGCGGACACCCTTGGCGTTGACCTGATCGAGACCATGCAACGCGGCAATCTGGACGGCGAGGACCTGCGCCAGATGGTGAACAAGTGCACCGGCTGCACCAGCCCCTGCGAGTGCAACGACTGGCTGGCCGCCCACAAGGACGGTGCCGACGCGACCCCCGACTTCTGCCGGAACGCGGACACCTTTGCCAAGCTGAAGATCTAGGGTTCCGCACCCGCGCCCGCGCCTGCTATGGCGGGGGCATGAAACAGCTGGAACAAGTCGTGACAGACCGCGGATCGAAATACGCGGTCTCGGGTGGGGCCGCCCGTAACAAGGCCGAGGCCGAAGCTTTCCTGAAAGAGCTGAAGCGGGACAAGAAATACGCCAAAGCGACCCACAACACGTGGGCGCTTTTGCCGTCCGATGGCGAACCCTTGAAAAACGATGACGGAGAAAGCGGCGCAGGCATGGTGATCCTGCGGATGCTGGAGCGCGATGACGTCCGCGATACGGTGATCGTGGTCACGCGGTGGTATGGCGGAAAGCATCTGGGGGGTGATCGCTTCCGCCATGTCCAGACCTGTGTGCGCGAATGGCTGGACGCCTTCGCGACCTGACCCGGAAAAAGGCGACCCGGTTGGGGCCGGGCCGCCCAAAGCACATCCAGACGTAGTTGGAGATTACGCCAGTTTGCGCTTTTTACGGCGGGAGGCAAAGCCACCCAGAACCATCAGGCCAGCTGCGGCCATGGGCAGTGCTGCGGGCAGCGGGATCGGAGCAAGGTCGCCCTTGCCGTAGATCGTCGCGACCGCTTTGCCGAATTTGTCATCCAGCGAGTCGATGTAGAACGAGAAGCTGTCGGTCGGCTTGACGGTGAATTCGTACTTGCCGCCCTGCAGGCTGATGCCGGCGTCGTCGGACAGCTGCACCTTCTTGCCGTTGATGATCAGACCGAACGGGTCGTTGCTTGCGCCGTTCTTGTCGTAGGTGCCATAGACCCACTGGGTGGTCAGCGCGACCACACCGGTAAAGCCGGTGAAGGTCAGCGAGGTGATGATGTTGGTGTCGGACTTGCTGTTCGAACCTTTCAGGCGATACAGGAAATCGGTACCGGGATAAGTGGCAGACTTATCCTTGTACCAACCGTTACCGCCGTTGTCTTCGAAGGTGCCGGTCGACCCGTAGGGACCCGCGAAATTCACGGTCGTCGCCTGCGCGCCGGTGGCCAGAAGCAGGCACATTCCAGCTGCACTCAGAAACTTTAGCATAAATTAATCCTCAAATTGGAACGCCCCGTACATTTCAGGACCAACTTATTGTGCCATCAAATTTTCTTCTGTTTAGGGGCTATTTGAAAAAATTACGAAAAAATAAACGCCTAGGGACGGGATTGTTTCGCGGATAAATCCATCCTCATGAAAACAAAGGGAAATTAATCGGAACTTTGAATAAAAGTCTGAGGGCCGATTGTGGTTTTTGCTTGTTCTCGATACGTGAACAATAGGGCGAATGGGTCAAACTGTACGGACCTGCCCTGAAAACGGAAAAAGCGGCGCTTTTGCGCCGCTTTTCCAAGATTCGTCCCTAGGGGTGCTTCGTTCTCAGTCGGATATTTTTCCCCAAAGATCATACTCTCCGGCCTCGTCGACCTCGACCTTAACGATGTCACCGACTGACAGATTCTCGGTGCTCTCGTCGATAAAGAGGTTGCCGTCGATCTCGGGGGCGTCGGCCCAGGTGCGGCAGGTAGCGATCCCGTCTTCGTCGATTTCGTCAACAATCGCTTCCAGCGTCTTGCCAACTTTGGCCTCGAGCTTGGCTTCGGAAATGGCCTGAGCCTTTTCCATGAAGCGTTCCCAGCGCTCTTGCTTGATTTCGTCGGGCACATGGTCGGGCAAATCGTTGGAACGGGCGCCCGCGGCGTTTTCGTATTGGAAGCAACCGACGCGATCCAGCTGTGCTTCATCTAACCAATCCAGCAGGGTCTGGAACTCTGCCTCGGTCTCGCCGGGGTAGCCGACGATAAAGGTGCTGCGCAGGGTGATGTCGGGGCACACGTCGCGCCAAGCGGCGATCTCGTCCAGCGTCTTGGCGGCAGCGGCAGGGCGCGCCATCCGCTTCAGCGTGTCAGGGTGCGCGTGCTGGAAGGGGATGTCCAGATAGGGCAGGATCAGCCCGTCTGCCATCAGCGGGATCAGGTCACGCACATGGGGGTAGGGGTAGACATAGTGCAACCGCACCCACGCCCCCAAGGACCCCAGATCGCGCGCCAAGTCCTTGATGTGGGCGCGGTGGCCGCGCTCCTCGGCGTGCTTGATGTCGACGCCATAGGCGCTGGTGTCCTGTGAAATCACCAGCAGTTCCTTGACCCCGTTCTGCACCAGTTTCTCGGCCTCGCGCACGACGGCATGAGCCGGACGGCTGACCAAGCGGCCGCGCATATCGGGGATGATGCAGAATTTGCACTTGTGGTTACAGCCCTCGGAAATCTTGAGATAGCTGTAGTGGCGGGGCGTCAGGCTGACCCCGCTGGCAGGCAGCAGATCCACAAACGGATCGGGGCTGGGGGGCACCGCCCCGTGCACCGCATCCAGCACCTGCTCGTACTGGTGCGGGCCGGTGACGGCCAGAACCTTGGGGTGGTGGCCGGTGATGTATTCGGGCTCTGCCCCCAGACAGCCGGTCACGATCACGCGGCCATTCTCGGCCAGCGCCTCGCCGATCGCTTCCAAAGACTCTGCCTTGGCCGAATCCAGAAACCCGCAGGTGTTCACGATCACCGCATCCGCGCCAGAATAGTCAGGGCTGATCGCATAGCCTTCGGCCCGCAGGCGGGTCAGAATGCGCTCGCTGTCCACCAGCGCCTTGGGACAGCCCAAGGACACCATCCCGATGGTCGGCTGGCCGGGGCGGGCCTCGTCACGGATCAGCGCACGGGGCGCAAGGTCGGGTCGCAGGTTCGGGGGGTTCTGGCTCATGGTCGGTCCACCGGCTAGCGGCCACAAGGCAACACCACCTTGCAACCAAAAACGACGAAAGGGGCCTGATCCAGCCCCCTGCTTCTTCTTTGCTTTAAATACTCATTAACGCGCCGCCACCCACAGGGCACCGGCGCCAAGAGTTCAGCGGCGACGGTCCCGCTTGTTGTTCACGGGCTGGAACGCCACGCCAACATGTGCCTCGCAATAGGGCTTGCCCTGCTGGACAGGGTGGCCGCAGAACCAGAAGTCCGGGGTCGCCGGATCGCCCACGGGCCATTTGCAGGTGCGCTCGGTCAGCTCCATCAGGGTCAGGCGCTTTGCCTTCTTCTCGACTTCACTCACCTTGGCCAGAGCCTCGGCAGGGATCTCGTTGGCCGAGGGCTGCGGGGGCAGGGGCTGACCGGCCGGAATGATCGCCTTGCGGGCCGGGGTCGGCACGGGCACAGGGCGCGCTTCGGGCGCGGGGGCCGCGGCCGCAGGGGCGGGCTCGGGCTTGGGCGCGGGTTTGGGCTTGGCTTCGGCCTTGGGTTTCGGTGCCGCCTTGGGTTCGGGAGCAGCGGCAGGCGCCGCCGCAGCCGCGCCGCCCGCATTGCGGTTCGACAGACCCAGACGGTGCACTTTGCCGATCACCGCGTTACGGGTCACGCCACCGAGCTCCTTGGCGATCTGGCTTGCCGATTGGCCTTCGCCCCACATCTTTTTCAGAAGCTCAACGCGTTCGTCGGTCCAGGACATACAGCTTTCCTTGATGGTCAAAGGCGTCCGAAGGGGGACAGCCTAACAGAAATTGGTCGAGGCCCTATTCTAATCATCCCACGCCGCGTTACAAGGCACGCAAAGCATTCTAGGGAAATCGGCACATGTCGCAGACGAACGAAATGGGAGAACGCCGCTTTGGTCGGGTGAACTGGCTAGGCCTGATGACACTGGCAGAGCGCGAATGCCGCCGGTTTCTGGCGGTCTGGAACCAGACGCTGGCCGCACCTATTGTGACCGCAGGCCTGTTTCTGACCATATTTGCCATAGCAATCGGCCCCACAAGGGGGGATGTGATGGGTGTACCCTTTGTCCACTTCATCGCACCGGGCATCCTGATGATGACCGTGATCCAGAACGCATTCGCCAATGTGTCGTCCTCGATCGTCAGCGCCAAGGTGCAGGGAAATATCGTCGACACGCTGATGCCGCCCCTGTCGGCAGGCGAAATGGTGCTGGGTTATCTGGCCGGCGGCATCGTCCGCGGGGTTCTGGTGGCCATCGTGATCGCCCTAGCGATTCTCTTGTTTCTGGGCACGGGGCTAAAGCACCCCTTCGCGGCGCTGGCCTTCATCATCGTCGGGTCCGCGTTTATGGGCGGGATGGGCATGGTCGCGGCGGTCTATTCGCAGAAGTTTGATCAAATTGCCGCGATCACGAATTTCGTCGTCACGCCACTCGCCTTCCTGTCGGGTACCTTCTACTCGGTCGAGGCGATGCCCGTCGGTCTTTACCAGATCACCCACCTGAACCCGATTTTCTACTTTATCGACGGGGTGCGCTGGTCAGTGCTGGGGATTTCGGACAGCAATCCGCTGTTCGGTTTCTGCTTTGGCCTGACGGCGGCGATCGCTGTAAATCTGGTCGCGTGGTGGATGTTCCGCACCGGTTACCGCCTCAAGGCGTGAACGAATCTTCTTTATTTTTGCCCTGCGCCGCGCTATGCGCAGGGCATGATGACCCTGTCGATCTTCCGTGCTGTCACAGCCGACCGACGCCGACGCGCATTCGCCGCGTAACGGCTCCGTCATCTTGTGCTTTTTTCGCACGCCATCTTTTGCAAAATACCTGAAATCGTTGACTTGAACGGCCCTACAGGCCACCAAAGCCTTCATCCACAAGGAAGAATGCCATGATCCCTTCGGTTCTGCCCACTTACAATCGCGCTCCCCTGTCCTTCGTCAAAGGCGAAGGTAGCTGGCTGATCGAGGCTGACGGCCGACGCTTTCTCGATCTGGGGGCGGGTATCGCTGTGAACGCCCTGGGTCACGCCAACCCCGCGCTGACCGAGACCCTGACCCAGCAGGCGCAGACCCTGTGGCATGTGTCGAACCTGTACAACATTCCCCAGCAGCAGCAGCTGGCCGACCGTCTGGTCGACGCCACCTTTGCCGACACCGTGTTCTTCACGAACTCGGGCACCGAAAGCTGCGAGCTGGCGGTCAAAATGGCGCGCAAATACTGGTACGACAAAGGCCAGCCCGAGCGTCATGTGATCATAACTTTTGAGGGCAGCTTCCACGGCCGCTCCTCGGCCGGTATCGCCGCCGCTGGCAGCGAGAAAATGACCAAAGGCTTCGCGCCCTTGTTGCCCGGTTTCCGCCATCTGCCCTTCGGCGATCATGACGCCATCAAAGAGGCGATCCAGCAGCCCGACGTGGCCGGCATCCTGATCGAGCCCGTTCAGGGCGAGGGCGGCATTCGCCCGCTGCCCGATGTCTGCCTCAAGGGCATTCGCGCCCTGTGCAACGAAACCGGCGCCCTGATGATGCTGGACGAAGTGCAATGCGGCGTCGCCCGGACCGGCAAACTCTTTGCCCACGAATGGGCGGGCGTGACCCCGGACATCATGATGGTGGCTAAGGGCATCGGCGGCGGCTTCCCCCTCGGCGCGGTTCTGGCGACCGAGGACGCGGCCAGCGGCATGACCGCAGGCACCCATGGCTCGACCTATGGCGGCAACCCTCTGGGCTGCGCCGTCGGCAACAAAGTCATGGAGATCGTCAGCACACCCGACTTCCTGTCCGAAGTGAACCGCAAGGCGGGCCTTTTGCGTCAGGGTCTGGAATCTCTGGTCGCCCGTCACCCCGACCTCTTTGACAGCGTCCGCGGCCTTGGTCTGATGATCGGCCTGAAATGCAAGGTCACCAACACCGACGTGGTCAAAGCCGCCTATGACGCGGGCCTTCTGACCGTCCCCGCCGGGGACAACGTGGTGCGCCTGCTGCCCGCCCTGAACATCCCCGACGAAGACATCTCCGAAGCCCTCAGCCGCTTCGAGGCCGTTGCGTCGGCCCTGAAACAGGCCTGATTTCTTCTTGCAAAAATACTCCGGGGGAGGCCGCCAAAGGCGGACGGGGGCAGCGCCCCCACCCGGGCCCGACAGAAAGACACCGTGATGAACCACTTTCTAGACATTCACAAAACCGACCAAGCCGATCTTCTGGCGATGCTTGCCAACGCCGAGCAGATGAAGAACGCCCGCAAGGGCCAGCCCAAGGGCATGCCCGACGCGGACCAGCCTCTGGCGGGCCGCATGGTTGCGCTGATCTTCGAAAAACCCTCGACCCGGACCCGCGTCAGCTTTGACGTCGGCGTGCGCCAGATGGGTGGTCAGACCATGGTTCTGTCGGGCAACGACCTGCAACTGGGCCACGGCGAAACCATCGCCGACACCGCCCGCGTTCTGTCGCGCTATGTGGACATGATCATGATCCGCACCTTCGACGAATCCGTGCTGCTGGAACTGGCCGAGCATTCGACCGTGCCCGTGATCAACGGCCTGACCGACCGCACCCACCCCTGCCAGATCATGGCCGACATGCTGACCTACCGCGAACACCGCGGCGATATCGCCGGCAAAAAGGTGGTCTGGTCCGGTGACGGCAACAACGTCTGCGCGTCCTTCCTGCATGCGGCTGGCCAGTTCGGTTTCGATTTCACCTACACCGGCCCCGAAAAGCTGGACCCCGAGGCAGAGTTCGTGGGCTATGCCCGCTCCAAGGGCTCGCAGGTCAGCATCGAGCGTGACCCCTTCAAGGCGGTCGAGGGCGCGGATCTGGTCGTGACCGACACTTGGGTGTCCATGCATGACAGCCAGTCCACCAAGGAACGCCGCCACAACCTGCTGCGTCCCTATCAGGTGAACCCCGAGCTGATGGCCGCCGCCAAGGACGACGCGATCTTCATGCACTGCCTGCCCGCCCACCGCGGCGAGGAAGTGACCTCGGACGTCATGGACGGCCCCCAGAGCGTCATTTTCGACGAGGCAGAAAACCGTCTTCACGCCCAAAAGGCCGTGATGCGCTGGTGCCTCGGGGTTTGATCCCTGCACCTGTGCACAGCCCCTCTACGACGAAAGTCGCTTGATGTTTGCGGTAACGGCGTTAGATATCACGCGACTTTTGATAGGAGTGTGGGATGGTTGAAGCACAGAAAATCGGGCTGATCGGCCTTGGGACCATGGGCAGCGCGCTGGCGTTGAACCTGGCTGAAAAGGGCGCCCATGTGGTCGTCCAGAACCGGACCCACGCCCGTGTGCCCGAATTCATTGCCGAGGCTGGCGATCTGGCCTCGAACCTCGAGGGCGCGGGCGATCTGGCTGATTTCGTTGGCCGTTTGCCCCAGCCTCGCTTCATCATCCTGATGACCCCCGCCGGTGCCCCCACCGACGCCATGATCGAAGAGCTGAAGCCCCTGCTTGCCGCAGGCGACACCCTGATCGACGCGGGCAACTCTGACTTCCACGACACACGCCGCCGTACCGCCGATATGGAATCGGCTGGCTTCAAGTTCCTTGGCATGGGTGTGTCTGGCGGCGAAGAAGGTGCGCGTCATGGTCCCAGCATCATGGTTGGCGGCACCGCAGACGCCTATGCGCCGGTGAAATCCATCATCGAAGCCATTGCGGCCAAGTTCGAAGGCGCCCCTTGTGCGGCGCATCTGGGGCCGGACGGCGCGGGCCACTTTGTGAAGACCGTTCACAACGGCATCGAATACGCGGACATGCAGATGATCGCCGAGGTTTACGGCCTGCTGCGTGACGCAGGCTGGGACGCGGGCCGCATTGGCACCCTGTTCGGGGAATGGGGCAAGGGCGATCTGGGCTCCTATTTGGTCGAAGTGACCGAAGCCGTCCTGACCGCCACCGACCCCGAGAGCGGCAAGCCCATGGTCGACATGATCGCCGACAAGGCAGGCCAGAAGGGCACCGGCCGCTGGACCGTGATCGAGGCGCTGAAGCTGGGCCAATCCGCCACCACCATCGAAGCCGCCGTTGCGGCGCGGTCCTGGTCGGCAGAACCCGAGGTGCGTAACGCAGGCGAGGCGGCCCTGACCCCCGCAGGCACCGAAGCCGTCGTGGTCGAGCCCGAAGACCTGAAGAGCGCGTTCCTTGTGTCGCGCATTCTGGCCTACGCGCAGGGCTTCCGCGTGCTGCAGGCGGCGTCGGACACCTATGGCTGGGATCTGGACATGGCCCGCGTGGCCGAAATCTGGCGCGCAGGCTGCATCATCCGCAGCGTGCTCTTGGACGAGATCAGCGGCGCGCATCGTGGCGGTCTGCCGAACGGTCAGCTCTATCTGGCGGATGGTCTGCGCGAGAAGGTCGTGGGCGGTCTGCCCGCCCTGCGCCGTGTGGTCGCCGCAGCGGCCATCAGTGGCCAGCCTGTTCCCGCCCTGTCGAGCGCGCTGTCGTTCATCGACACCATGCGCCACAGCCGTGGTACGACCAACCTGATCCAAGCGCAGCGCGACTATTTCGGCGCCCACGGGTTCGAGCGTGTGGATAGCGACGAGACCGGACTGCACGGTCCTTGGGCCGGTCACGGGATGTAAAACGGGGGAGGGGGCTCTGCCCCCGCCTGCCGCTGGCAGGCCCCCCCGGGGTATTTTCGCCAAGATGAAGAAAGGCCGTTCCGCAAGTCGGGGCGGCCTTTTGCGTTGGGTCAGATCAGGCCGCGCCAGACCAGAACGGCGAGGATGATCCCCCCAAGGACCAACATGTTGAACATGATCGAGCTGATGATCCCGAGGCGGCGTTTGCGGCTGCGTCCGGTGGTGTCGATGCTGCCAAGGTGCTTGCGCAGGGCCTTTGCGTTCCGGTTCGCGCTGGTCTGGTCGATCATGCGAGACAGCTTGGGGTGGGTGGCCAGTGCAGACGATTCGCTGAGTTCCTGCGCCGCGCGGCGCAGTTTGCGGGGCAGGCGTTTCTGGGCCTTGCGGGTCTGTCCCTGAAGCGTTGGCGCCTTGATCCCAAGGCGGGTTTTCATCAGATCCGAGACTTCGGTTTCAATATTCGCGATTTCCCGCGGGTCCATTGGGCATCCTCTCGCCTTTGGGGGCGTAAGATGGTTTATCAGGTTGCGACACATACTGGAATGCAACCGAGCCCGGGACTTTTACACAAAGATGTTGAATGTAGACATTTATGGCGAAGGCCAGCCGCCCTTGATGATCGTGCATGGCCTTTATGGATCGGCGCGGAACTGGGGCGTTATTTCGCGCCGCCTGTCCGAAGATCGCCGCGTGGTCGCGGTGGACCAGCGCAACCACGGGGACAGCCCTTGGTACGATGAACATACCTATCACGATATGGCCAACGATCTGGCGCAGGTGATCGAGGCTGAAATGCCCGGCGGCGCGATTGTTCTGGGCCATTCCATGGGCGGCAAGGCGTCGATGGTGCTGGCGCTGACGCGGCCCGATCTGGTCAAAGGGCTGATCGTCGCCGACATTGCGCCCGTGGCCTATGACCACACGCAAATCCAGTTCATTGAGGCGATGCGTGGGCTGGACCTGTCGGCCGTGAACACGCGCGGGGATGCGAACCGTTTGATGGCCGAAACCGTGCCCGAGGACGGCGTGCGGGCGTTCCTTCTGCAGTCGCTGGACGTCAAGGAAAAGCGCTGGCGCCTGAACCTCGATGTGCTGGCGCGCGAGATGGCCACCGTGGTCGGCTGGCCCGCCGCCGAGATGGCAGGCCGCACCTATGACGGGCCGGTTCTGTTCCTGTCAGGGGCCGAAAGCACCTATGTCACCCCCGCGGGCCGAGAGGCCGCCAAGGCGCATTTCCCCAATTCGCGGTTCTTCAAAATTCCCGGTGCGGGCCACTGGCTGCACGCGGAAAAGCCCCGCGAATTCGAGGCCGCCGTTCAGGCGTGGATCGAGGCTCAGGCGTTTTCGTAAATCTGCTTGGCGACGAACCAGCTGATCGGCAGGGCAATCAGGAAACCGGCGGCAGCGGCACCCAGAATGGGTGTAAGCGTGTCCAACCCCATGGTCAGCACCAGCACAACGCCGGTCCCCATCAGGGTCGTCGAAATCAAAGAGAACAGGGTCAGGGCAAGACGTAGCATCTGCAAACCTCCTCGGGACTTTGCGCGTTCCCGAGGAGATTCGTATTCCAATATTGAAATGTGATCCTTGATCTGGATCAGCGTTTCTTGACGTACTTGGTCAGGATGACGATGCGCTGGCCTTCGACGCGGCCCTCGATGTGCTCGGCGTTGTCGGGAACCAGCGAAATACGGGGCACAGCGGTGCCGCGCTTGGCGGTAAAGCCGCCACCCTTCACGGGCAGGTCCTTGATCAGAACGACGGTGTCGCCTGTGGCCAGCTGAACGCCGTTGGAATCGCGGTGCACGGTTTCCTTGATCTCGTTCTCGACCCAAGCCTGACGCTCTTCGTCCAGCCACAGCTGCTCGCTCAGGTCGCGGGCCCAGTCCTGATCTTCCAGACGGCGCAACAGACGCGCGGCCAGAACCTGCGTTGCCGCATCCTCGGACCACATGGACGAGCCAAGGCAGCGCCAATGCTCGGGCGTGGTGGTTTCTGCGATCTGCTCGGCGCAGGTTTCGCAAATCTCGGTGGTGGCGCCTTCGGGGCCGCCGGTCACGGCGTAGGCAGAGGTCTCGGTTTCAGCAGAACACAGGGCGCAGGGCATCGGGGAACCTTCGGATGAAATACTGTTGCCCACCCCTTAGGCGAAGCCGCACGCAACGAAAACATACTTCTCGCATGTGTCTTTCACCTTTGTTCAAATACTCCGGGGGAGGCCGCGGCACGCGGACGGGGGCAGAGCCCCCAACCCCGCCCTAAGAAAAAGGCGCCCGAAGGCGCCTTTCCGATCAATCGTCCATCTTGAGCGCGTTGATAAACGCTTCCTGAGGGATCTCGACGCGGCCGAACTGGCGCATCTTTTTCTTACCGGCTTTCTGCTTCTCCAGCAGCTTGCGCTTACGGGTGGCGTCGCCGCCGTAACACTTGGCGGTCACGTCCTTGCGCAGGGCGGCCAGTGTTTCACGGGCGATCACCTTGCCACCGATGGCAGCCTGGATCGGGATCTTGAACATGTGCCGGGGGATCAGCTCTTTGAGCTTTTCGCACATGGCACGGCCACGGGTTTCGGCGCGGGTGCGGTGCACCATGATCGACAGCGCGTCCACCGGTTCGTCGTTCACCAGAATCTGCATCTTGACCAGCTGGTCTTCCTGATAGCCGCTCATCTGGTAGTCAAAGGACGCATAGCCCTTGGTCACCGATTTCAGGCGGTCGTAAAAGTCAAAGACGACTTCGTTCAGGGGCAGGTCATAAACGGCCATCGCACGGGCACCGGCATAGGTCAGGTCCAGCTGCACGCCGCGGCGGTCCTGACACAGCTTCAGCACGTCACCCAGATATTCGTCGGGCACCATGATGGTCGCTTTGATGCGGGGCTCTTCCAGATGATCGACCTTGGACAGGTCGGGCATGTCGGCGGGGTTGTGCAGCTCGATCATCTCGCCGTCTTTCATGAAGACGTGGTACACCACGCTCGGCGCAGTGGTGATCAGATCGATGTTGTATTCCCGCTCGATACGGTCGCGGATCACCTCGAGGTGCAGCAGACCCAAGAAGCCGCAGCGGAAACCGAAACCCAGCGCCGCCGAGCTTTCCATTTCATAGCTGAACGACGCGTCGTTCAGGGCCAGCTTCTCGATCGCGTTGCGCAGGTCGTCGAATTCGGCGCTGTCCACGGGGAACAGACCACAGAAAACCACGGGGATCGACGGTTTGAAGCCGGGAAGCGGAACCTCGCAACCCTTCTTCTCGGTGGTGATGGTGTCACCGACGCGGGTGTCGCGAACCTGTTTGATCGACGCGGTCAAGAAGCCGATCTCGCCCGGCCCGAGTTCCGCGATGTCTTGCATCTGCGGACGGAAGACACCCAGTTTTTCAACGGGGTACTGGCCGCCGGTTTTCATCATCTTGATGCGGTCACCCTTTTTGATGACGCCGTCGATGACGCGGATAATGACCACAACGCCAAGGTAAGCGTCATAGTAGCTGTCCACCAGCATGGCCTTTAGGGGCGCATTGCGGTCGCCCTTGGGGGCGGGCAGACGGGTGACGATGGCCTCGAGGACATCGGGGATGCCGACGCCGGTCTTGGCGGAAATGTGGATCGAGTTCGATGCGTCGATGCCGATCACATCCTCGATCTGCTCGGCCACACGGGCGCAGTCGGATGCGGGCAGGTCCACCTTGTTGAGGACGGGCACGATCTCGTGGTTGGCGTCGATCGCCTGATACACGTTGGCCAGCGTCTGGGCCTCGACCCCTTGGGTCGAGTCGACGACCAAGAGCGATCCCTCGACCGCCTGCATCGAGCGGCTGACCTCGTAGGAGAAGTCCACGTGGCCGGGGGTGTCGATCAGGTTCAGCACATAGGTCTGACCGTCCTTGGCCGGATAGTCGATCCGGACGGTGTTCGCCTTGATGGTGATCCCGCGCTCGCGCTCGATGTCCATGGAGTCCAGAAGCTGGGCCTTCATGTCACGTTCGGCGACGGTGCCAGTCATTTGAATCAGCCGGTCGGCCAGGGTGGATTTACCGTGGTCGATGTGGGCAACGATCGAGAAATTGCGGATGTTCGAGAGCTCTGTCATGCACGGCGATATGCTGTGGAAAACAGGTTTGGTCAAGCGACTCGATGGGCCTGCAAGCCCTGTACACGAAGGTTTTTGATCGCCTGTGGCACGGGCACAGATTCGCACCCCGGCGGCAGGGCAAACGGGTAGGTCGTTGCAGATGTGCGGTGCGTTCAGCGCAAAGTTGCAAAATCATGGGGGAATCTCGGCAAATCACTGCCGATGCCAGCAAAACAAGGGAACAAAACCGTCCCCCGCATTGAATCGTAAATCCTGATGCGGCATCCTTCTTGCAAATAGCAGCTTATAGCTAGGGACGAGCAGTCATGATCCGTAAAACTCTTACCATCCTGTGCACTGCGGGCCTTCTGGCCAGCACCTGCGCCACCGCAACCTTGGCCGGCCCCGTTGAACGGGCGTGCCGCCAATCCGACCGCCCGCAGGCGTCGGCATCGCTGTGTGGCTGCATCGGCCGCGTGGCAGACCAGACCCTGTCGAACTCGGACCAGCGTCAGGCGGCCCAGTTCTTCAAGGACTCGGACAAGGCACAGGAAATCAAAATGTCCGACAACCGCAGCCACAAAGCCTTCTGGGAGCGTTACAAACGCTTTGGCCAGACCGCCGAGGCTTATTGCTCGTGATCTCGTAGCGCGGCGATCAGGCCGCGCGCGCAATCCTCGATCATATCCAGCGTGCCGTCGAAATCGCGGCTGTAATAAGGGTCCGGTACATCTGTGCCGGGCTTTTTGCTGTAGTCCGACAGCATCCGCACCGGCGTCTGGTTGCCCTTGGGGCGCAGGGCCAGCACGTCGCGCTGGTTCCCCTTGTCCATGGTGATGATCAGATCAAAGCGGTCGAAATCGCCTTTGGTGATCTGGCGGGCGCGCAGATCGCTCAGGTCATAGCCCCGCGCGGTGGCCGCGGTTTGCATGGGCCCATAGGGAGCCTCGCCTACATGCCAGGGGCCGGTTCCCGCGCTGTCCAGTGACAGGTCCAGATCGCCCGCCATCGCCCGCACAACGCCCTCGGCGGACGGGGACCGGCAGATGTTCCCGAGACACACGAAGAGGATACTGGTCATGGGGCGGCTCCTTTGTCAGGGTAGAGTAAAAACGGGCTAACAGAGGGCAGAGCAATGGAAAAGATCGTGATTCTGACGGGCGCCGGTATTTCCGCCGAAAGCGGGCTGGGGACCTTTCGCGACGAGGGGGGCCTGTGGGCCCAGCACCGGATCGAAGACGTTGCCACTCCCGAAGGGTTCGCCCGCAATCCGAAGCTGGTCCAGACCTTCTACAACACCCGCCGCGCCCAAGCCCGCAAGGCCGAGCCCAACGCCGCCCACTATGCCCTTGCCAAGCTGGAGCAGGAGTTGACCGGAGAGGTCGTGATCGTGACCCAGAACGTGGACGGTCTGCACGAGCGGGCGGGCAGCAAGAACGTCCTGCACATGCACGGCTTTCTGGAGGGGGCGCTGTGTGCCGCCTGTGAACACCGCTGGCCTGCGCCCTTGGTCATGCACATCACCGACCGCTGCCCCAAGTGCAAAGAGGTCGCCACCCGTCCCGACATCGTCTGGTTCGGCGAGATGCCCTATTACATGGAAGAGATCTGGGATCATCTGCGCAGCTGCGACTACTTTGTCGCCATCGGCACCAGCGGCAACGTCTATCCGGCGGCGGCCTTTGTGCAGGATGCGGGGCGGCACGGTGCAGTGACGGTCGAGCTGAATCTGGAGCCGTCCTCTGTGGTGAGCGACTTCTGCAAGGCCGAGTTCGGCAAAGCAAGCGAGATTGTTCCCGAGTGGGTCGATAAAATGCTGTCCGTCAGAAAATAAGGGCGGCCCGTTTCCGGCGCCGCCCCTGTTGGTGTGCTGTCCCTAGCGAACTCAGTTGGCCATTTTCCCGTGGTCCATTTTGCCATGCTCCATGTTTCCATGCTGCATCGCGCCGTGGGCGTCCTGACGCTCCAGATCGACGGGGATGTCGACCTCGATCTCGCCGGCCTTTTCGAAGACCAGCGTGACGTGGATGATCTTGCCCTGATCAAAGGGCTCTTTCAGACCCATGAACATCACGTGGTCCCCGCCACGGGCCAGCGCATGGGTGCCGTTGGCGGGCGCGGGAAAGCCGTCTTCGTCGCGGCGCATCTGCATCACGCCGTTGCCGTCCGCGATATGGGTGTGCAGCTCGACCTTGGCGGCCACGTCAGAGCGGGCGTCGATCAGCTGGTCGTCTTCGGTGCCGGTGTTCTGGATCACAAAGAAGGCCGCGCCGGATTTGGCATTGGTGGATGCCGCGCGGGCATAGGCGTCGGTCACGGTGATTTCGGCTTCTGCAGTCAGGGGCAGGGCACACACAGCGGCGGCGAGAATCGCCTTGAGGGTCAGGGTCATAGGATTGTCCTTTGGTTCGATATTGTCTGGTCTAGGTCTGTTGGAAATCAAGCCAGAGCAGGGGGCGCGCGGGCCCGCGCGGTGGGCGCGGTTGCGCCATGGGCGCGCCAGTTATCGATCTCAAAGGGGGTAATGTGGTGCCCGCTGGGGGCAAATGTTTCGGGCTGCCACGGAGCCACCGCCGCCAGCAGCGTCAGCGCGCAGTCGGGGCAGTAATGCAAAGAGGCAGGCTTGCCTTCGCTGTCCACGCCAACGGTGACGGGGCCTGTGCCGGTGCACAGTTCCATCTGGCCCACAGCGGGGGACATGCCGCGGATATAGCCCATGTGCACGGCGGTGAACGCCATGAGCAAGGCCATCATCAGGCTAAGGATATCGAGCCGAAGTTTCCGCATTGCACGAGGATTAGGCATTGGCGCGGGGCGCCACAAGTCTAGAGACAAAAAAAGACCCTGCGACCGAATGGTGCAGGGTCTCTTTTCGTGAGTGGTGCAAAACCTGAAATTAGGCGTTTGCAGCCTGCGCTTTTGCGATCTCTTTTTTGATCTTCAGCGCGTTGTCCGACAGCTCAACGTCCTTGGCTTTTGCAAGGAACGCGTCCAGACCACCGCGGTGGTCGACGCTACGCAGAGCAGCAGCCGAAATGCGCAGCTTCACGCCACGGCCCAGAGTCTCGGACTGCAGGGTCACGTCGTTCAGGTTGGGCAGGTAACGGCGGCGGGTTTTGTTGTTTGCATGGCTGACGTTGTTGCCAGTCATGGGGCCTTTTCCGGTCAGTTCGCAGCGGCGAGCCATGTTATGTCCTCGTTTCGATCTCGATGTTCAGTGGCTGGGCGCCACTGCGCCCTCGAATATCAAAGGGGCGCAATTTCCTACGCCCCAAAATCCGTATCGCGGTCGTTTAGGTGAGATTCAAGGGAACGTCAAGCGATTCACCCGTCAACCAGCCCCAATGTTTTCAACATTTCTTGCGCTGCCGAACTTGGGGTCGCCTGACCCTGCGCAACCTCTGCACCAAGGGCCTGCATTTTGTCGCGCAAGGCACCGGGGGCTGTCAACTGGGCCAAGAGGGACTGGCGGACCTCTTCTTCGAACCAGTAGCGGGCCTGATCCGCACGGCGCTGGTCAAAGAACCCCTGTTCGCGGCGCCAACCCGACAGGGTCTGCATCTCGTCCCACGCGGTTTGCAGGCCCTTTTCCTCGAGCGCGGAGACGCACATCGCCTTGGGAAAACCTTCGGGGTCCTGCGGGCGTTTGCGCAGCAGGCGCAGGGCACCGGCGTAATCGGCTTGGGTGCGGGTGGCGACGGGCTTCAGATCGCCGTCGGCCTTGTTCACCAGAATGATGTCCGCAATCTCCATGATCCCGCGTTTCACACCTTGGAGTTCGTCACCGCCAGCGGGGGCCATCAGCAGGATAAACAGGTCGGACATCTCGGCCACAACGGTCTCGGACTGGCCGACGCCCACGGTCTCGATCAGGATGATGTCAAAGCCGCTGGCCTCGCACAGGGCCACTGCCTCGCGCGTGCGGCGGGCCACACCGCCAAGATGCGATTGGCTGGGAGAGGGGCGGATAAAGGCCATCGGATCGCGGCTCAGGCGCTCCATCCGCGTTTTATCCCCCAGAATGGAGCCGCCAGAGCGCGCCGAACTGGGGTCCACCGCCAGCACTGCCACCCGCAGGCCAAGGGCGGTCAGCATCATGCCGAAGCTCTCGATGAACGTAGATTTCCCCACACCGGGCGTTCCCGACAGGCCGATCCGCAGGCCCTGACGGCCACAGGGGCGCAGGTATTCCAACAGCTCGGTCGCCTGTTCGCGGTGGTCGGCCCGTCCACTTTCCACCAGCGTGATGGCCCGTGCCAAAGCCCGCCGGTCCCCCGCCAGAATGCGATCGCCCATATCGGTGATGTTCATTGCCAAACCCTTCCTCCGTATCGCTGGCGTTTGTGCCAAGGGGGCAGGGCGCTGTCCACCCGTGGACGGGCGCTAACACCTGCGTCATAAGCACTATATGACCGAATTGCCCATTCACGCCGCCCTCGATGACCTGATCCAAGCCCTGCGTTCGCGCGGCCGCGCCGTGCTGCAAGCGCCCCCCGGCGCGGGCAAGACCACCGTGGTGCCGCTGGCGATGATGCAGGCGGGCCTGACGGACGGGCGCATTGTGATGCTGGAACCGCGCCGCCTTGCCGCCCGCGCCGCGGCCGAGCGGATGGCCGAAACCTTGGGCGAACCCGTGGGGCAAACCGTGGGCTACCGCGTGCGCGGCGAATCAAAGGTGTCGAAATCGACCCGAATCGAAGTCGTGACCGAAGGCATCCTGACCCGCCGTATCCAGCACGACCCCGAACTCGCGGGCGTGGGCGCGGTGATCTTTGACGAATTCCATGAACGGTCGCTGAACGCCGACTTGGGGCTGGCTTTATGTCTGGAAGTCGCAGGCGCCCTGCGCGACGACCTGATGCTGGTGGCCATGTCCGCGACCTTGGACGCCGAACCCGTGGCGGCCCTGATGGACGCGCCCATGATCACCTCCGAAGGGCGCAGTTATCCGGTGGAAACCCGCTGGCTGGACCGTCCCCTTGGCCCCAAAGCCCGCATCCCCGAAGCCACCGCCGATCTTGTCGCCCAAGCGGTCCGCGAAACCGAGGGCGGCGTTCTGGTCTTCTTGCCCGGCGAAGGGGAAATCCGCCGCGTCGAGGGGTTGCTAAACGGTCGCCTGCCAGACGGCTGCGTCGTGCGCCCCCTGTTCGGGGCCATGGACTTTGCCGCCCAACGCGCCGCGATCCAGCCTGCCACGTCGGGCCGTAAGATCGTGCTGGCGACGTCCATCGCCGAAACCTCGCTGACCATTCAGGATATCCGCGTGGTGGTCGACGCAGGCCGCGCCCGCCGGTCGCGGTTCGATCCGGCCTCTGGCATGTCCCGTCTGGTGACCGAGCGCGTTACCAAAGCCGAAGCCACGCAGCGCGCAGGCCGCGCGGGCCGTGTGGCCGAGGGCACCTGCTATCGCCTCTGGACCCGTGGCGAAGAGGGCGGTCTGCAACCCTTCCCCCCCGCCGAAATCGAGAGCGCCGATCTGTCGGGCTTGGTGCTGGAACTGGCCCAATGGGGCGCGGACCCCGCCGATCTGCCCCTGCTGACCCAACCCAACGCTGGCTCCTATGCCGAAGCGACCGCGCTGCTGAAAATGCTGGGTGCTCTGGATGACAACGGGCGGATCACCGAGCACGGCCAGCAAATCACCCGCCTGCCGCTCCACCCGCGCCTTGCCCATATGCTGACGGTCGCAGGGCGTGACGCTGCCCCCTTGGCCGCACTGCTGGCCGACCGAGACCCCCTGCGCGGCGCTCCCGTGGACCTGTCCCTACGCATCGAAGCGATCCGCGACACCCGCCGCTTCATGGAGGAGCGTCCCTATCAGCCGCACCGCCCCACGCTGGAACGCATCAAGCAAGAGGCCAAGCGCCTCGCCAAAGATGCGCCCGATGCCCACGGCCTCAGCCTGCCGGAAATGGCCGCGCTGGCCTATCCCGACCGCATCGGTGCCCGCCGCAAAGGCACTGCCCCGCGATACCTGATGTCCGGTGGCAACGGCGCGGTCCTTGACGAAACCGACCCGTCCGCGAACGCGCCCTTCATGGTGATCACCGACGTGGACGGCGACCGCCGAGAAGCCCGCATTCGCCAAGCCATCGAGATCCGCCAATCCGACCTGCGCGCCCTGTTCGAGGACCGCATCGCGTGGCAAGACATCTGCGAATGGTCCCCCCGCGAGGGCCGTGTGATCGCCCGAAAACAAGAACGCCTCGGCGCCATCGCGCTGGACGACCGCATCTGGCAGGACCCGGACCCCGCCCAAGTCGCCCGCGCCATGCTGGACGGCGTGCGCCAACTGCCCCTGCCATGGACCGATGCCGCCCGCCGGTTCGCTGCCCGTGTGGAACTCGCCCGCCCCAACGACCCTGAGCTGCCCTCCATGAGGGACGAAGACCTGCTGGCTACCGCAGAGGACTGGCTCTTGCCCTATCTCGACGGGATCAAATCAGCAGGCGCATGGAAGAACTTCGACATCCTGCCCGCCCTACGCGCCATGCTGGACTACGGCCAGATGCAGGCGCTGGACCGCGAGACGCCCGCCCATTTCACCACGCCACTAGGTCGCCAAATCCCGATTGATTATGGCGGGGAGCACCCCTCAATCGAATTGCGCCTTCAGGAAATGTTCGGCCAGAAAACCCATCCGACCGTTGCTGGGAAACCCTTGCGCGTGACTCTTTTGTCTCCGGCCCAACGGCCGGTACAGACCACCATGGATATCCCAGGCTTCTGGGACTCTTCCTATGATGACGTGCGCAAAGACATGCGGGGGCGGTATCCCAAACATCCTTGGCCCGAGGATCCGCGCCAAGCTGATCCAACGCTGCGCGCGAAACCTCGGTCGTAATTTGAGTATTTAATCAAAGAAGAAAGCGCATCCGCTCCTCTTTCTTGGTTCAAATACCCAAAAATAAAGGCCGCCCCGAAGGGCGGCCTGAAAACCAAACATGTGCGCGGCCGTGCCCGCGCTCTGCTGGATTAGAGGTTGGGGTACAGCGGGAAGCGTGCGCAGAGCGCTGCGACTTCTTCGCGGACTTTTGCTTCGACCGCGTCGTTGTCGTCTTCGCCGTTCGCAGCCAGACCGTCGACTACTTCGATGATCCACTTGCCGATCTGACGGAACTCTTCCTCACCGAAACCACGGGTGGTGCCGGCGGGCGAGCCCAGACGGATGCCGCTGGTGATGGTGGGCTTTTCGTCGTCAAACGGAACGCCGTTCTTGTTGCAGGTGATGTGCGCGCGGCCCAGAGCTTTCTCGGTCGCGTTGCCCTTGACGCCCTTGGGGCGCAGGTCAACCAGCATCAGGTGGGTGTCGGTGCCGTGGGTCACGGTGTCCAGACCGCCCTTGTGCAGCTCATCTGCCAGCGCTTGCGCGTTCTTGATGACCTGCTTCTGGTACTCTTTGAACTCGGGGCGCAACGCTTCGCCGAAGGCAACCGCTTTGGCCGCGATCACGTGCATCAGGGGGCCGCCCTGAATACCGGGGAAGATCGCCGAGTTGATCTTCTTGGAGATCGCTTCGTCGTTGGTCATGATCATACCGCCACGGGGACCGCGCAGGGTCTTGTGGGTGGTGGTGGTCGCAACGTGGACGTGCGGGAAGGGGCTGGGGTATTCGCCTGCAGCAACCAGACCGGCAAAGTGCGCGATGTCGGCCATCAGGATGGCGCCAACGCTGTCCGCGATTTCACGGAACTTGGCAAAGTCCAGCTGGCGCGGGATCGCCGAGCCGCCAGCCACGATCAGGGCGGGCTTGTGCTCGTTGGCCAGTTCCTGGATCTGGTCGTAGTCGACATCAAGGGTCTGACGGTTCACACCGTACTGGACCGCGTTGAACCACTTGCCCGACTGGTTCGGCGCCGCACCGTGGGTCAGGTGGCCGCCAGCATCAAGGCTCATGCCCAGAATGGTGTCACCGGGTTTGATCAGCGCCTGGAACACGCCCTGGTTCGCCTGCGAACCCGAGTTGGGCTGCACGTTGACGAATTCGCAGTTGAACAGCTGCTTAGCGCGGTCGATTGCCAGGTTTTCCGCGATGTCTACGTACTGGCAGCCGCCATAGTAACGACGACCCGGGTAGCCTTCGGCATACTTGTTGGTCATGACCGAACCCTGCGCTTCGAGCACAGCAGCCGATACGATGTTTTCCGAAGCAATCAGCTCGATCTCGTCGCGCTGACGACCCAGTTCCTGACGGATGGCGCCGAACAGTTCGGCGTCGCGGCTTTCCAGCGATTCAGTGAAAAAACCATTGTCACGATGAGGGGCGTTCATGGGAGCCTCCAATAGCCAAAGGGGGGTATTGGCGGTGTACCTATAGGAAAGTGTTACAAGAGCAAAGATCGTAAAGCGACCAACTGCACCAAAGGCGCGGCAGTGCTGGTGCTTCGGGGAAACTTGTGGTTCTTTCGGAACCGACCTCTCCTTCAGGAAACAGGGTATGACGATCCGAATTGCATTTTCCGCCAGCTCCGCCCCGATCGCGCAAGCCGCAAAAGAGGCGCTGGTTCGCCGTTACGGCGGGGTGCCGGTCGAGGAAGCAGACATCATCGTGGCCCTCGGGGGCGATGGTTTTATGCTTCAAACGCTTCATGCGACACAGGAATTGCCTGCGCCGGTCTACGGGATGAACCGTGGCACCGTGGGCTTTTTGATGAACGAATATTCCGAGGCAGACCTGCCCGGACGCCTTGCCCGCGCCGAGGAAGAGATCATCAATCCCCTGTCCATGAAGGCCGTGACCGTCGATGGGACCGTCCATCACGCGCTGGCCATCAACGAAGTCTCGCTGATCCGGAACGGCCCGCAGGCGGCGAAATTGCGAATCACGATCGACGGGCGGTTGCGGATGAAAGAGCTGGTCTGCGACGGTGCGCTGATCGCCACGCCAGCCGGATCGACCGCCTATAACTATTCCGCGCACGGACCGATTCTGCCCATCGGAGCGGATGTTCTGGCGCTGACCGCCATCGCGCCGTTCCGTCCCCGCCGCTGGCGCGGGGCGCTGCTGCCCAAGAAGGCTGTCGTGAAGTTCGATGTGATTGATTCGGGCAAACGCCCCGTTATGGCGGATGCGGATTCGTCCTCGGTGCCGAATGTGGCCTCGGTCGAGATTCGAGTGGAGCCGGACATCAAGCACAAGATCCTGTTCGATCCGGGCCACGGCCTCGAGGAACGGCTGATCCGGGAACAATTCGTCTGATCCACCCGTTGGCCTTCTGAAATCCATTTTCAGGAGAGCATTATGAACGGGTTTGTTGCGGCGCTGACCTCGCCGACGTTTCTGGTTGTCTGGGCCTGTCTGGTGGTTGTCTGTCAGATCGTGCTGCAGGTCGACCTGAGGCGGAACAACAGCCACCTGATGTCCCTGATGAAGCTCGTCTGGAGCTTTACGGTTCTGTATTCGGGGCCGTTCGGTCTGGCGATCTATTGGTTCTCTGGCCGCAAAGAGATTCCCGATGACAGCGATTATCGCCGCGCGTTCCGGTCGGTGGCGCACTGTTACTCGGGCTGCGGGTTGGGCGAGCTGGCGGGGCTGCTGATCACCGTCGGGATTTTCGGGGCAGGGCAGTGGGTGACCGTGGTGGTGACGTTCCTGCTGGCCTACGCGGCGGGTTATGCGCTGACGGTCGGGCCCTTGGTTCAGGATGGGGTTGGCCTGAAATCCGCGATGAAGGATGCGGTGATCTCGGAAACCCCGAGCATTTTCGTGATGGAGGTTGTGGCCCTGACCGTCGATCTGCTGGTCGCGGGGAATGCGGGGCCGGATCAGCCGATCTTCTGGTCGTCGTTGGTTTTGTCGCTGAGCTGCGGTCTGATCGCGGCGTGGCCCGTGAACCTCTGGCTGATCCGTCATGGGATCAAAGAGGGGATGATGGACCCGCGGATGACCGACCATCACCACGGGCGGGACCATCACCACCAGCACGCGCACGGCTGAAACGAAATAGGGCCGCACCCGATTAGGATGCGGCCCTGATCTTGTTCTGCGTCAGCGATTAGGCCGCCGGATAGCCCAGCGTTTTCAGCGCAACGCGGATTTCATCCAGAATGGCCGGATCGTCGATGGTCGCGGGCATCTTGAACTCTTCGCCGTCCGCGATCTTGACCATGGTGCCGCGCAGGATTTTGCCCGAGCGGGTCTTGGGCAGGCGGTCCACCACAACAGCCAGTTTGAAGGCTGCCACGGGGCCGATCTTGTCACGGACCAGCTTGACGCATTCCTTGACCACATCCGCATGTTCGCGGCCCGAGCCCGAGTTCAGGCACAGGAAGCCAAGGGGTAGTTGGCCCTTCAGTTCGTCCGCAACACCGATCACGGCGCACTCGGCCACATCGGGATGGCTGGCCAGAACCTCTTCCATGCCGCCGGTGGACAGGCGGTGGCCCGCGACGTTGATCACGTCATCGGTGCGCGCCATGATATAGAGGTAGCCGTCCTCGTCCTTCATGCCCGCGTCGCCGGTTTCGTAGTAGCCGGGGAAGGTGTTCAGGTAGCTCTTCTTGAAACGCTCTTCGGCGTTCCACAGGTTCGGCAGGGTGCCGGGGGGTAGGGGCAGCTTGATCGCGATCGCGCCAAGGGTGTTCGGCCCCACCGGATGACCGGCCTCGTCCAGAATTTGCACGTCATAGCCCGGCATCGCGACCGAGGGGCTGCCCAGTTTGACCGGCAGCTGTTCGATCCCCAGCGGGTTCGCCGCAATCGCCCAACCGGTTTCGGTCTGCCACCAGTGGTCGATCACTGGCACGTTCAGTTTCTCTTGGGCCCATTCGATGGTCGCGGGGTCCGCACGTTCACCCGCCAGATAGACCGCGCGCAGGCCGCTCAGGTCGTACTTCTTGATGAACTCGCCGGTCGGGTCTTCGCGGCGCACAGCGCGGAAGGCGGTCGGCGCGGTGAAGAACGATTTGACCTTATGCTCGTCAATGATGCGCCAGAAGGTGCCCGCATCGGGGGTGCCGATGGGCTTGCCCTCGAACACGATGGTGGTGTTGCCGGTGATCAGCGGACCATAGCAGATATAGCTGTGACCCACGACCCAACCCACGTCCGACGCGGCCCAGAAAACTTCGCCGGGCTGAACGTTATAGATGTTCTTCATGGTCCAGTTCAGCGCGACCAGATGGCCGGCGGTGGGACGCATGACGCCTTTGGGCTGACCGGTGGTGCCCGACGTGTACAGGATATAGGCGGGGTGGTTGCCCTCGACCGGAACGCATTCCGCAGGCTCGACGCCGTACTGGAAGCCGTGCCAGTTGTAATCGCGGCCCTCTTCCAGATGGGCGACTTCCTGTTCGCGCTGGAGGATGACGCAGAACTCGGGCTTGTGTTTGGCCAGATCAATGGCGCCGTCCAGCAAGGGCTTGTAGTGCACCACGCGGCCGGGCTCGATCCCGCAGGAGGCCGCGATGATCGCCTTGGGGGTCGCGTCGTCGATGCGGACCGCCAGTTCGTTCGCCGCAAAGCCGCCGAACACGACCGAGTGGATCGCGCCGATACGGGCGCAGGCCAGCATCGCTTCCAGCGCCTCGGGGATCATGGGCATATAGATGATGACGCGGTCACCTTTTTCCACGCCCTTGGCGCGCAGGGCGCCGGCCAAGCTGGCCACGCGATTGCGCAGCTCGAAATAGCTGATCTCGCGCTTGGTGTGGGTGACGGGGCTGTCATAGATGATCGCGGTCTGGTCCCCGCGGCCTGCCTCGACGTGGCGGTCCACGGCGTTCCAGCAGGTGTTGACCTTGGCGTCCGCGAACCATTCGTACAGGGGCGCGTTTTCGCTGCTGAGTGCTTTGGTCGGCTTCTCGACCCAGTCGATGGCCTCGGCCTGAGCCATCCAGAACCCCTCGGGGTCGTTCTGCCAGCTCTGATAGATATCCTGATAGCCCATGGCGTCCTCCTCAAAATCTCCTCGACCAAAGTGCTAGGGCACGAGGGGGCCATCGGGCAAGTGCGTTACCGTGAACAAACGGGGTAATTTGCAAAATGCCGCACCTGCAGCATCAAATGGTTTGCAAAGTCTTTTCAGGTTTTCAGGTCGGGGGTGGGTTGTGTGTCAATTTGCAAATTCTGCTGCCGGAGGGTGCGGTTGATTTGCTGAAACCAGAATCACCTGCCTGAAAATGACACAGCACCGGCGCGGGGCCGGTGCTGCATCTGCGTTCGTGGATCGGATCAGCCGTAATGGGCGACCGGGGTCCCTGCGATGGCCGCCATGTTCAGCAGCCCGCGCGAGGTGATCGAGTGGTTCACGATGTGCGCGCGGTTGCCCATGCCCATCAGGATCGGGCCGACTTCCAGTCCGCCGCCCTTCATCTTGAGGATGTTGCGCACCCCCGAGGCCGCGTCCGCGTGGCCAAAGACCAGCACGTTCGCCGCACCCTGCAGGCGGTTCTGCGGGTAGACGCGGGCGCACAGTTCAGGGTCCAGCGCGGCGTCGATGTTCATCTCGCCTTCGTAGATAAAGTCGCGGGGCTCGCTGTCCAGAATGTCGATGGCGGCGCGCAGGCGCTGGCCGGTGTCACACTGGGTCGAGCCGAACTGCGACTGGGCGCACAGCGCGATGCGCGGGGTCAGGCCAAAGCGTTTGACGTGACGCGCGGCACCGATCACCGACTGCGCGATCTCTTCGGGGGTGGGGGTCGAGCGCACGTGGGTGTCCGCGATGAACAGCGGGCCATCCTCGAGGATCATCAGCGACAGGGCCCCGTGGGGGTGGTATTCGCCGCCACCAAGGATCTGGTTCACGTATTTCAGGTGCCAGCGGTACTCGCCAAAGGTGCCGCAGATCATGCTGTCCGCTTCGCCGCGCTGAACCATGATGGCCGCAATCGCGGTGGTGTTGGTGCGCATGATGGCGCGGGCCAGATCGGGGGTGACGCCGTTGCGGCACATTATCTGGTGATAGGTCTCCCAGTAGTCGCGATAGCGCGGGTCGTTCTCGGGGTTGACCAGATCAAAGTCCTTGCCGTGGCGGATGTTCAGGCCCAGACGTTCGCAACGCATCTCGACGACTTCGGGACGACCGATCAGGATCGGTTTCTCGGTGGTTTCCTCGAGGATCGCTTGGGCGGCGCGCAGGACGCGCTCGTCTTCACCCTCGGCGAACACGATGCGGCGCGATGCGGTCGCGGCGGCCTCGAACACGGGGCGCATCAGCATGGCCGATTTAAAGACCGACTGGTTCAGCTTGGCTTTGTAGGCTTCCAGATCCTCAAGCGGGCGCACGGCCACACCGGTTTCCATCGCGGCCTTGGCCACGGCGCTGGACACCACGCCCACCAGACGGGGGTCGAACGGTTTGGGGATCAGGTAATCCGCGCCAAAGGTCATCTGCTCGCCCTGATAGGCGGCGGCAGCCTCGGCGCTGGTGGTCGCGCGGGCCAGTGCCGCGATGCCTTCGATACAGGCCAGCTGCATTTCGTCGTTGATCTCGGTCGCGCCGACGTCCAGCGCGCCGCGGAAGATGAACGGGAAGCACAGGACGTTGTTCACCTGATTGGGGAAGTCCGAGCGGCCGGTCGCGATGATCGCATCGGGGGCCACTTCGCGGGCCACGTCGGGCAGAATCTCGGGGTTCGGGTTGGCCAGCGCGAAAATGATCGGCTGTTTGGTCATCTTAGCGACCATCTCGGGCTTCAGCACGTTCGGGCCCGACAGGCCTAGGAACATGTCCGCGCCGTCGATCACCTCGGCCAGCGTCCGCAGGTCCGACTTCTGGGCATAGGCGGCCTTTTGCGGGTTCATGTCGACCTCGCGGCCCTCATAGACCAGACCGTGAATGTCGCACAGCCACACGTTCTCGCGCTTGACCCCCAGTTTCAGCAGCATGTTCAGACAGGCGATGCCCGCCGCGCCGCCACCGGTGGAAACGATCTTGATGTCTTCGAACTTCTTGCCGGCCACGTGCAGCGCGTTCTTCGCC
Source organism: Donghicola mangrovi (assembly GCF_013377535.1). Lineage (GTDB taxonomy): Bacteria > Pseudomonadota > Alphaproteobacteria > Rhodobacterales > Rhodobacteraceae > Donghicola > Donghicola mangrovi. The sequence goes on from NZ_JABCJE010000005.1 coordinate 134,495, forward strand.
GCTGCGCCCACCACGATCGCGGTGCCGTGCTGGTCGTCGTGGAACACAGGGATGTTCATACGCTCGCGGCAGATTTTCTCGACGATAAAGCAGTCGGGGGCCTTGATATCCTCAAGGTTCACGGCGCCAAAGGTCGGCTCCAGCGAGCAGACGATGTCGGCCAGTTTCTCGGGGTCGCTTTCGTTGACCTCGATATCAAAGGCGTCGATGTTCGCGAATTTCTTGAACAGAACGGCTTTGCCTTCCATCACGGGCTTCGAGGCCAGCGCGCCGATGTTCCCCAGACCCAGCACCGCAGTACCGTTCGAGATGACCGCCACAAGGTTGCCCTTGGCGGTGTAACGGGCGGCGTTTTGCGCGTCGTCCCGGATCTCCAGACAGGCCTCTGCCACGCCGGGTGAATAGGCGCGGCTCAGGTCGCGACCGTTGGCCATCGGCTTGGTGGCGCGGATTTCCAGTTTCCCCGGCTTGGGGTGTTCGTGGTAAAACAGCGCCGCCTGGCGCAGGGTTTCATTCTGTTGCTCTGACATGACGCAATCCCTTTGGGAATTTTTGTTTAGCGTTAAACTATTTTTGCGCCAGTTGGAAGGCAGCGAATTGCAAAACATTCGCTGCACTGCCGCATAAGGTGCCTTGTTTGGCGTGGTTCCGCCGGTCAGGCTCTTGTCAAATCATGTCGTAAAAGGTTCACTGTTCTTGACCATTTGATCAAACGGCGGAGAGTCCTGATGTCCTTGCGCGACGACGCGATGAAAGTGCGTGAAAACGCCTATGCGCCCTATTCGAATTTCAAGGTAGGCGCGGCGGTGCGCGCCACCGATGGCGCGGTCCATCAGGGGTGCAACGTGGAAAACATCGCCTACCCCGAGGGGACCTGCGCCGAAGCAGGCGCGATTGCTGCCATGTGCGCCGCCGGAGGCAGCCGCGAGATCGCTGAGGTCTATGTGATCGCCGACAGCCCGACGCCCGTGCCGCCCTGTGGGGGCTGCCGCCAGAAGCTGGCCGAATTTGCGCCGCGCGACACGCCGGTGACCTTGGCAACCGTCGATGGGGCAGAGCTGAAAACAACCGTAGGCGATCTGCTGCCCGGTATGTTCGACGCAAGCCACATGGAACGCACCTGATGGACACCCGCCGTCTGCTGTCTGACCTGCGCGCAGGCCGCGTGCCCGCGCCCGAGGACCTGCGCGCCTTTGCGTTGGGTCTGGGAACGGGCGAGGTCAGCGATGCGCAGGCGGGGGCGTTCGCGATGGGCGTTTGCTTGGGCGCTTTGGGGCCAGAGGGGCGCGTGGCGCTGACCTTGGCGATGCGCGACAGCGGCGACTGTTTGCAATGGGACCTGAACGGACCGGTGTTAGACAAACATTCGACCGGCGGGCTGGGGGATTGCACCAGCCTGATCATCGCGCCCGCACTGGTGGCCTGCGGGGCCTATGTGCCGATGATCTCGGGTCGGGGCTTGGGGCACACGGGCGGGACGCTGGATAAACTTGAGGGGATCCCCGATCTGCGCACCGATCTGTCCGAGGCGCGGTTGCGGCGGCAGGTTGCGGATGTGGGCTGCGCGATTGTCGGGGCCACGGGGCGGATCGCGCCTGCGGACAAGCGGCTTTATGCGGTGCGGGATGTGACCTCGACCGTGGATAGCCTTGATCTGATCACGGCCTCGATCCTGTCCAAGAAGCTGGCTGCGGGGCTGGATGCCTTGGTGCTGGATGTGAAGTGGGGGACGGGGGCGTTCATGACCTCTCCCGAGGCGGCGCGGGAACTGGCGCTGTCCTTGGTCGGGACGGCGAACGCGGCGGGGTGCCCGACGACGGCGCTGATTTCCGACATGAACCAACCCTTGGCGCGGTCGATGGGCAACGCGCTAGAGATCGCCGCGGTGATGGCTGTGCTGACCGGCCCCGAACGCGGGGCATTGTTCGAGTTGTCCTGCGCGTTGGGGGCCGAGGTTCTGGTGTCTGGCGGTTTGGCCGCAACGCCGGAAGAGGGCGTGCAGCGCATGGAAATGGCGATCAACAGCGGCACTGCCGCCGAGGTGTTCGAGCGCATGATCGCCGCCCAAGGCGGGCCCAGTCGGTTTGCCAGCGAATGGGGTGCCTTGTTGCCAGAGGCGACGGTGATCCAAGAAGTATACGCCCTCGAGGCGGGGTTTGTGGCTGCGATGGACGGGCGGGCTTTGGGCGCGGCCGTGGTTGCTTTGGGCGGGGGGCGGTTGGTGGAAACCGACCGCGTGGACCCGTCGGTCGGGATTTCGGATATGGCGCGATTGGGGGATGCGGTGGACCGTGGCCAGCCCATCGCCCGCATCCACGCCCGCACCGAAGCCGAGGCGGAACGGGCCGCCCAAGCCTTTCTGGCAGCGGTGCAGATTGGCGATGCGCCTGAACCTGCGTCGCTCGTCGTCGAAAGGATCACAGCATGACCCGTGCGTTTCTGGTGGTGATGGACTCGGTCGGGATCGGCGGAGCGCCTGATGCGGATCAGTTCTTTAACGGCGATCTGCCGGACACGGGGGCGAACACGCTGGGCCACATCGTGCAGGCCTGCGCCGAGGGGCGGGCCGAAGAGGGGCGCTCTGGTCCCTTGGCGGTGCCGGTGTTGGAAAGTTTGGGCTTGGGACAGGCGGAGCGTTTGGCCAATGGCGATCGAGTTGTGGATCAGCCGACTGGCCTCTGGGGTGCGGCGACCGAGGTTAGCCGTGGCAAGGATACCCCCAGCGGCCACTGGGAACTGGCGGGGGTGCCGGTGCCTTGGGACTGGACGTATTTTCCCGACACCACGCCCGCGTTCCCCGATGATCTGGTGGCCGAGGTCGCTAAGGCCGCCGGAACCGACGGCATCCTTGGCAATTGCCACGCCAGCGGCACCGCGATCATCGACAAACTGGCCGAGGAGCACATCCGCACCGGCCAGCCGATCTGCTATACTTCGGCTGATAGCGTGTTCCAGATCGCCGCGCATGAAGAGCATTTCGGCCTCGATCGCCTTCTGAAACTGTGCGCTGACATTGCGCCGACCCTGCACAAGATGAAGGTCGGGCGTGTGATCGCGCGGCCCTTCGTCGGGGATGCCGAGGCGGGCTATACCCGCACCACCAACCGCAAGGATTTCGCGCTCGCGCCCCCCAGTCCGACCCTGTGCGATTGGGTCAGCGGGGCAGGGCGCGAGGTGATTGGTGTGGGCAAGATCGGCGACATCTTCTCCATGCACGGCATCACACAACTGTACAAAGGCAGCGACGCGCAGCTAATGGACCATCTGGACCGGCTGATTGATGACGCGCCCGAGGGCAGCCTGACCTTTGCCAATTTCGTGGAGTTTGACAGCCTCTATGGTCACCGCCGCGATGTGACGGGCTATGCCCGCGCGCTGGAGTGGTTCGACGCGCGGATCGGGGCGATCCTGCCGCGCCTGCGCGAGGGCGATCTGCTGATCATCACCGCCGATCACGGCAACGATCCCACGTGGCACGGCACGGACCACACCCGCGAACGGGTGCCGGTGCTGGGCTATGGCGTGGGGGCGAAACCGATCGGACTGGTTGCCTTTGCCGACGTGGCTGCCAGTATCGCGGCACACCTGAATATCCCCGCCCAAGGGCCGGGAAGGAGCTTTCTATGACAGAAGAAGAGATGGAACATCCGCCGGTCAACCTGCCCAAGGTCGAACTGCACACCCATATCGAAGGGGCCGCGCAGCCGGATTTCATCCGCCAACTGGCGTTTGAGAAAAAAATAGACATCAGCGGGATTTTTGATGACCGTGGGGCTTATCGGTACAAGGGGTTCCTCGAATTCCTGCAGGTCTACGAGGCCGCGACCACCGTTCTGAAATCCCCCGAGGACTTTCGCCGTCTGACCCTGTCGGTGCTGGAAAACGCCGCCGAGAATGGCGTCATCTATATGGAGAGCTTCCTGTCGCCCGAATTCTGCGGGGGGGCGGATGTGGGCGCGTGGACTGAGTTCCTGCACGCCATTCAGGACGGCGCCGCCGAGGCCAAGAAGAAATACGATATTGAAATGCGCGGCGTGGTGACATGCATCCGCCATTTCGGCCCCGACAAGGCCAAGCTGACCGCGATCTGTGCTGCCGAAACGGCGGGGGATTTCGTGACCGGTTTCGGGATGGGCGGCGATGAAAACGCGGGCCATCAGCGGGACTTCATGTGGGCCTATGACTGCGCCCGAGAGGCCGGTCTGGGCCTGACCACCCACGCCGGTGAATGGCGCGGCCCTCAAGAGGTGCGCGATGCCATCGACGATCTGAAGGTCACGCGCATCGGCCACGGTGTCCGCTGCATTGAGGATATGCGGCTGGTCGAACATTTGGCCGAACGGGAAATCACGCTCGAGGTTTGCCCGGGGTCGAACGTGGTGCTTGGGGTCTATCCCGACCTCAAAAGCCACCCGATTGAACGCCTGCGCGCCTATGGGGTCAAGGTGACGGTGTCCACGGACGATCCGCCTTTCTTCCATACGACAATGCAGCAAGAGTACGCGGAACTGACCCGCGTGTTCGGCTGGGAAAACCGCCATTTCAAGGAAATCACCCTCAACGCTGTGCTGGCGGCCTTTTGCGATCAGGCCACCCGTGACGCACTGACCAAACGACTGGAGGACGCTTTTTGACCGATCAGACCACCATCCCGCACCTGACCGTCGTTGATCACCCGCTGGTCCAGCACAAGCTGACCCACATGCGCAAAACCGGCACGCCCACTGGCGTGTTCCGCCAGCTTTTGCGGGAAATCAGTCAGCTTCTGGCTTACGAAATCACCCGCAATCTGGAGATGACCCAAGAGACCATCGACACCCCCCTGTGCCAGATGGAGGCCCCCGTTCTGGACGGCAAGAAACTGGCGCTGATCTCGATCCTGCGGGCGGGGAATGGTCTGCTGGATGGCGTTCTGGAGCTGGTGCCTTCGGCGCGTGTGGGGTTTGTCGGTTTGTATCGCGACGAGACCACTTTGGAGCCCGTTCAGTACTATTTCAAAGTGCCCGATGCGCTGGGCGAACGTCTGGTGATCGCAGTCGATCCTATGCTGGCGACAGGAAATTCCGCCGTCGCGGCGATTGATCTGCTGAAAAAGGCGGGCGCCACGAATATCCGTTTCATGTGTCTTCTGGCCGCCCCCGAGGGCGTCGAAACCATGCGTCAGGCCCACCCCGATGTGCCGATTGTGACGGCCTCGCTGGACAGCCATTTGAATGAACATGGCTACATCGTTCCGGGCCTAGGCGACGCCGGAGATCGCATGTTCGGCACCAAGTGATGTGGTAGTTATTGCTTTACCCCCAACCACTGTGCAATCTGGGCGCAGTGTTACTGGGGATTTAGAATGAAAAGGCTCTTTGCGGCTGCCACCGTATGTCTTGTGTATTCGGGGTCTGTCATGGCGCAGACTCCTGTTAACTTTCCGCCGTCCGATTTTCAGGGCCGTCAGTTCGTAGACAACAAGGGCTGCGCCTTTATCCGCGTGGGCGTTGGCCCGACCGTGGACTGGGTGCCCCGCGTCACCCGCGACCGTCAGCAGGTCTGTGGGTTGCAGCCGACGTTCCGCACGCCGACCCAAACGGTCGAGGCGCCCAAGGCCCCCGTGCCGACCCCCGCGCCGGTGATCACGCCCAAGCCGACCCCTGCGCCCGCGGCCAAAACCGCCACCAAAGTGGCCGAGCCCGCTCCGGCCCCTGTGGCCAAGGCCGCGCCGGTCGTCAAAGCGCCCGCCAAGCAGAAGGTCGCCGTGGCCGCGCCGGTGAAAAAGCGCACCACCACCGCCAAGCCGATGGAAACCGTCGCAAGCAAGATCGTGCGCCCCACCGCGCAGGCCAAAACCGCTGCCAAGGCCGCTGTGCTGGCCCCGACCGCGGTGACTTCGGCCCAGCCCGTGGCCAAGACCCGTCCGGTCACCGCTCAGCCCGCGCCTGCTGCGACCGCCAGCGTCTGCCCCGGCCGTACCGGCGTCAGTGCGCGCTATACCAACAAAGAAGGCGTCCGTTGCGGTCCCCAGTCCGCGTCGCCCGTCTCGATCATCAGCGTCGGTGCTGCCAACCAGCCGCTGCCCAAGCCGCCCGCCGGTTACAAGCAGGTCTGGAAAGATGATCGCCTGAACCCCTATCGCGGTCCCCGCACCGCCGAAGGGAACGTGCAGTCCGATCAGGTTTGGGACACCCAGACCCCGCGCAGCCTGCGCCCCGGCGGAGAGGCCCAGCGCGTTGCTGTCGTGACCCCGCAGGCCACCGCTCCGGTGACCACGTCGGCAGGGATGGGCAGCTATGTGCAGGTTGGCACGTTCTCGGTGAACGGGAATGCGCAGCGCACCGCCCAACGGTTCCAGAGCGCGGGCTACCCCGTGCGCTTGCTGACCACCCGTTCGGGCCAGCAGATCGTTCTGGTCGGTGCCGCCAATGGTGCGGGACTCCAGCAGACGCTGAACGCTGCCCGCAAGGCAGGCTTCAGCGACGCGTTCATTCGCTAAAACGGGGCCAGTGCGCTTAGCGCTGGCAGATCCCCTGAATACTGATCCAGTCCCCATCGCTTAGCAGCGGTGGGGGCAGGGTATCGGCAAAGGGGTCATTCACGATCAGCGGCCCCACGACAGACCCGCTCGGGTCCAATTCGCGGGCATAGGGCGTGCTGGGAACGCCCTTTTCCTTGAACAGCGCCAGAATGTCCTGCGTTTCCACGATCTCGGGGGATTGGGACAGGATTTTCTCGGCATAGCTGTCGAGCGCGCCGTTGGGCAGGCTGCCGGTCGTCAGGAACTGGATCACCGCCAACAGGCTGCTCTGGGCCAGAACCTCGGCCAAGGGGTCGTGATTGCCCGCTCGCAGCCCTTCGACCAGCGCAAAGCCCGCCAGCACGTTCGCGTCCTCGTAGTTTTCCACCAAAGAGCGGTTCAGCAGGATCGTCCCGCCGGGCAGGTGAAACGCCTTGCGCGGCCCGCCAGACATCACCATCAGCTTGCGGCGCTCTTCGGCGGGGAACAGCTTGCCCCCCAGACGCGCCAGCGCCGGAGAGCCCAGATTATCGCGGCATTCGGGGCCGGTGATCCGCGTGACGCGGTTGATCAGCGCCAGACCGATTTCGGCCCGTTTGACGGGGGGCACAACCTCGACCGCGTGTTGGCGCAGGGCATCAGGCAGCCAGAACGTCCCGACCCCGATCAGAAGCGCGGTCATCGTGCCCATCAGGCCCCAACGCAGGCGGCCTTGCTTGGGGCGGGCACGATTGATCGCGGCGCGCAACTTCTCGATGGCTTCGATCATGACGGCTTCGTCGCCGCCGATCTCCAGCGTTTCCGTGGGGTCACCGTCCGGATGGTATAGCGCAGGCAACACACCGGGATTGGCCCGTTCGACCGCCGGAATGGCCCAGTGGGTCAGGGGGCGGCTTTTCATGTCCATGATGACGATGGTCGAATCCCCCAGTGACACAACGACATTACGCCTCTGGGCATCTGGCTGTTCCCGCCAAACCCCCAGCGCCTCTAATCGCTGATATCCCTTGAGTGCTGTCATCTATGCCCGTATTTTTCTATTTTCCAAGCGATAGCACGGGTTACAGAGTCCCGTCCATGCTGGTCATCCTGCCTTTGACCATCCCTTTGATACGAAGCCCTTGTCGCCAGACTTCCAAGAAGCTGCAAGGGCTCTGCACCTTCTTCCTGGTTCAAATATCCAAAAAAGCCGCCCCGATCAGGGGGCGGCTTTGTGATGGGCGATGTCTCGCCGGGATTTGTGCAATCACAATGCCTTAGGCGGCAAAGCTTTGGCCGTCGCCATACGCCTTGTAGAAGCTGCCGTTCTTGTCCGCCATTTTGCGCAACAGGGCAGGGCATTCAAAGCGGGGGCCGTGCTTTTCTGTCAGGTCATCGCAGACCGCTTCGGCAAAGGGCGCGCCGATGATGTCCAGCCAGCTGAACGGCCCGCCCGACCAAGGCGCAAAGCCCCAGCCAAGGATCGCGCCCACGTCGCCTTCGCGGATGTCCTCCAGCACGCCCTCTTCGAACGCGCGGACGGCCTCCAGAACCTGCGCCATCAGCAGACGATGCTGGACCTCGTGCAGATCGGGCTGTTCGTCCGCATGGGGGTATTTCGCCGCCAGACCGTCCCACAGACCGGTACGCTTGCCCTTTTCGTCATAGGCATAGAAACCGGCGGCGGCTTTGCGGCCCAAACGGCCTTCGTCCGCCAGCCAGAACAGCACTTCGTCCACATCGTCGTTGGTGTACTCAGCCCCCATCGCGGCCTTGGTCGCCTTGGCGATCTTGACCCCCAGATCGATCGAGGTCTCGTCCGTCAGCTGAAGCGGGCCCAAGGGCATCCCGACCAGCTTGGCGGCGTTCTCGATCAGGGCGGGGCTGACGCCCTCGTGCACCATGCGGATGCCTTCGTTGATGTAGGGGATGATGCAGCGGTTCGCGTAGAAGAAGCGCGCGTCATTCACCACGATCGGCGTTTTGCGGATCTGGCGCACGTAGTCCAGCGCCTTGGCCACAGCCACATCGCCGGTCTTTTGACCTTTGATGATCTCGACCAGCATCATCTTCTCGACGGGGCTAAAGAAGTGGATGCCGATGTATTTCTCGGGGCGCTTCGACGCCTTGGCCAGTTCCGAAATCGGCAGGGTCGAGGTGTTGGTGGCAAAGATGCAGTCCTCTCCGATCACAGCTTCGACCTGAGCGGTCACTTCGGCCTTGATGGCGGGGTCTTCGAACACGGCCTCGATGATCAGATCACAGCCTGCCAGCGCCTGATAGTCGGTGGTGGCGGTGATGCGGGACAGCACCTGCTCTTTCTTCTCGGGGGTCGCCTTTTTCTTGGCGATGCCGGCGTCCATGTATTTGGCGGTGTAATCGCGGCCCTTATCGGCAGCGGCCTGATCGCGGTCCAAGAGAACCACGTCAATCCCCGCCTGAGCGGACACCAGAGCGATGCCAGCCCCCATCATGCCCGCGCCAAGTACGCCGACTTTCTGGACCTTCTGGTCGGCCACGTCGGGACGGTTCGCGCCCTTTTCCAGTTTTTCCTTGTTGATGAACAGCGACCGGATCATCGCGCCCGAGCTGGGGTTCATAAGGACGTGGGTGAACCAGCGGGCCTCGATCTTCAGCGCGGTGTCAAAGGGCACCATGGCCCCTTCGTAGACCGCCGAGAGCAGCGCCTTGGCCGCCGGATAGACGCCCTTGGTGTTGCCGTTGACCATCGCCGAAGCGCCGACAAAGGTCATGAAGCCCGCAGGGTGATAGGGCGCGCCGCCGGGCATCTTGTAGCCCTTGTCGTCCCAAGGTTTCACGATGTCCTTGTCCGTCGCAGACAGCACCCAAGCGCGGGCGTCTGCCATCGGATCGGCGCTGACCTCGTCGATCACACCCAGCATCTTGGCCTTCTTGGGGGCGTTCAGTTTGCCTTCCAGCAGCAGGGGGGCCGCCGCCATCGCGCCCATCTTGCGGACCAGACGGGTGGTGCCACCCGCGCCGGGGAAGATGCCGACCATGATCTCGGGCAGGCCGATCTTGGCCTTGTCGTTGTCCGCGGCAAAGATGCGATGGCACGACAGAGGCAGCTCGAGGCCGATCCCCAGCGCGGTGCCGGGCAGAACGGCGGCCACAGGCTTGCCGCCCTTGTTGGTCTTGGGGTCCATGCCCGCGCGTTCGATTTTGCGCAGCAGACCGTGCATGTTCATGATGCCGTCGAACAGGCCCTGAGCGGGGTTGTCGCCCGCGCTGTCCTTCATCTTGGCGATGATGTTCAGGTCCATGCCGCCAGCGAACGTGTCCTTGCCGCTGGTGATGATGATGCCCGTCACAGCCTCGTCGGCCAGCGCGTCGTCCACCAGATCGTTCAGCGCTGCCAGACCTTCTAGCGACAGCACGTTCATCGACTTTTCTTTGACGTCCCAAGTGATCGTTGCGATCCCTTCGGCGTCTTTAACCATAGTGAAATCGGTCATTTCGAATTCCTCCTCGCAGGTCTGACGCCCGCTTAAACCCGTTCGATGATGGTGGCTGCGCCCATGCCGCTGGCAACGCAGAGGGTGGCAAGGCCGGTGCTTTTGCCCGTCCGCTCCAACTCGTCCAAGAGGGTGCCGATGATGATTGCGCCCGAGGCCCCCAGTGGGTGGCCCATCGCAATCGCGCCGCCGTTCACGTTCAGCTTGTCATGGTCCACGTTGAAGCGCTGCATAAAGCGCAGGACCACGGCGCTGAACGCCTCGTTTACCTCGAACAGGTCAATGTCGCTGATCGACATGCCGCTCTCGCTCAGGATCTTTTCGGTGACGGGCACGGGGCCGGTCAGCATAATGGTGGGATCGGTGCCGATCTTTGCGGTCGCGCGGATCACGGCGCGGGGCTTCAGCCCGTGACGTTCGCCGAACTCCTTGGAGCCGACCAGAACGCCCGCCGCCCCATCCACAATGCCAGAGCTGTTGCCCGCGTGGTGGATGTGGTTGATCCGCTCAAGATGAGGGTACTTCATCAGGGCGATCTTGTCGAAACCGGGCATAACCTCGCCCTGATCCTTAAAGCTCGCCTTGAGCGCACCAAGGGCCTGCATGTCGGTGCCGGGGCGCATGTATTCGTCGCGGTCCAGAATGGTCAGGCCGTTCACATCGCGCACAGGCACGATGGATTTGTCGAACCGTCCGGCGGCCCAAGCCTCGGCGGCGCGGCGCTGGGATTCCACGGCAAAGGCATCGGCGTCATCGCGGCTGAACCCGTATTCGGTGGCGATGATGTCCGCCGCAATGCCCTGCGGGACAAAGTAGTGATCCATGGCCACGGTCGGATCGACCGCCACTGCCGCGCCATCGCTGCCCATGGCAACGCGGCTCATCATCTCGACGCCGCCTGCGATATAGGCGTGGCCCGAGCCGCCCTTGATCTGGTTGGCCGCCAGATTGACCGCCTCCATGCCGGACGCACAGAAGCGGTTGATCGACAGACCAGGCACGTTCTCGGCCAGATCAGAGGCCATCACTGTGGTCCGCGCCAAGCAGCCGCCCTGTTCCATGACTTGGGTTGCGTTGCCCCAGATCACGTCCTCGAACTCGTCACCTGCCAGATCCGAACGCTCTTTGAGTGAGTTCAGGATCGTTGCGCCCATACGGACGGCGGTAACCTCGTGCAGGCTGCCATCCTTGCGGCCCTTGCCGCGCGGGGTGCGCACTGCGTCATAGATAAAGGCGTCAGCCATCTGCCTCTCCTCCTGGTCAGATATTCTTGGGTTCAGGCCCGGTCCGACGGATTGCCGGGCATGAGGTCATAAGGGTGTTTCCAGCCGGGCAGGGCGCTGATGCGGTCCAGCCAGGCGTTGATGTGGGGCCATTCGGCGCGGTCAAAGCCGAACTCCTCGGGGTAGAACAGATAGCCGCAGCAGGTCAGATCAGCGTTGGTCACGTTGTCCCCGACGATCCAGTCGCGGCCCTCTAGGTGTTTGTCGAGAATGGCATAAGCGCCCTTGAGGCGACCTTGCAGGAAGGCGATCACCTCGGGCTGGAGCTTGTCCTCTGGGATGAAGTTCAGCAGGAACCGCGCGATCCCGGCAAAGGACGAGAGCTTGTGGTTGTCCCAGAACTGCCAGCGCAAAACCTCGCGCGCTTCCTCGGGCGTGGCGCCCCCGAACTTGCCGGTCTTGTCGCTGATGTACTGCTGGATGACAGCTGACTGGGTCAGCTTGGTCTCGCCGTCCACCAGAACCGGTGCCTCGCCCATCTCGTTCACTTCGGTGCGGTAGGCCTGCCCGCGGGTCTCGCCGTTAAAGAAGTCGATATAGACAGGCTCCCACTCCAGACCGGACAGCTCAAGGGCCAGCGCGACCTTGTAGGAATGTCCACTCTCTCCGAAACAGTGCAGCTTGATCGTCATCTCTAAATTCCTTTTCCGGTTCTGGCCGATGGGGTCCAACAGTTGAGTATTTGAAGCAAAAAGAAGCCTAAAACCTCTCTCCGGATAATCGGCGTTTAACCAGAATCACCAAAGTTTGATCTCGCGGTACAGGCTGGGGAGCCGATGACCGCCCAAGGTGAAGCTCCGCTCTGGATGTCCCGTAGTCGCGCCGTGCGACCCGATCCGGGGCGGAGTAACACCCTGTCCTTCAGCTTGGTAAAAATACCCTCCCGCCGAAGGCGTTCCGACATTTCCACCAGTCCAACCCTCACCGTTTCCGCGCCTCGAGTTCCGAGTTGAACAGACGCAAGCGATGGGGAAAGCGTTCCTCGTGCATCACGCTGTCGAAGTTCTCGAAAATGAACGACAGGGCTTCCCCTTCGTCCAGTCCCGCCTCTTGGGCAAAACGCTTCAGGCGGCGGTAGCCGTCCTCGGTCATGGCCACGGGAAAGCGGCGGGTCAGGCGCAAACGTTTGGGCATTGGTACCTCTTCTTGATCAGTAACAGGGTCGGACGGACCGGCCCCTTTTCTGTGGCTGATCAGAAGTTGGCCGCGTCCAGCGTCATCACCGTATCAGCGCCAGTCTCAATACGCGACAGGTGCAGTGCGGTGGCGGGCAGTTGGCGCGCCATGTAGAACCGGCCGGTCTCGATCTTGGTCTGATAGAACTCAGGATCCGAGGTGCCGTTTTCCAGCGCGGCATAGGACGCCTGCGCCATTTTCGCCCACATCAGGCCCTGACACACGTGCCCGAACAGGTGCATGAAGTCATAGCTGCCCGACAGCGCGTTGTGCGGGTTTTTCATGCCGTTCTGCATGAAGTACATGCCCGCCGCTTGCAGGTCCTTGCTGGCCTTTTTCAGGGGATCAAGGAAGTTGGCCTTCAGTGCCTCGTTGCCCTCGTTTTCTTTGATGTAGGTTTTCACCATGTCAAAGAATGCCATGATGGTCTTGCCGCCGTTCATCGCCAGCTTGCGACCCACGAGGTCCAGCGACTGGATGCCGTTCGTGCCTTCGTAGATCATGGTGATACGGGCATCGCGGACGAACTGTTCCAGACCCCATTCCTTGGTAAAGCCTGAACCGCCGAGGGTTTGCTGCGCCAGAACAGTGGTGTCGAAGCCTTTGTCGGTCAGGAAGCCTTTGATCACGGGGGTCAGCAGGGACACCATCGCTTCGGCGTCCGCGTCGTTCTTGCGGTGGCCGGCGTCGATCATATTCGCGCCCCAGAAGGTGAACGCGCGCGCCCCTTCGACAAAGCTTTTCTGCATCAACAGGTTCCGGCGCACGTCGGGGTGTACGATGATCGGATCGGCGGGGCCATCGGGGTTCTGCACGCCTTTGACTTCGCGGCCTTGCAGGCGCTCGCGGGCAAAGCCCAGTGCGTTCTGGTAGGCGACCGCGCCTTGGGCATAGCCCTGCAGGCCGACCCCCAGACGGGCTTCGTTCATCATGGTGAACATGGCGCGCATGCCTTTGTGTAGCTCGCCGATCAGATAGCCGGTCGCGCCATCATAGTTCATCACGCAGGTGGCGTTGCCGTGGATGCCCATCTTGTGCTCGAGGCCGCCGCAGCTGACCGCGTTGCGGTTCCCCAGCGAGCCATCCTCGTTCACCATGAACTTGGGCACGATGAACAAGGAAATACCCTTGGTGCCTTCGCCGCCGCCGGGGGCTTTGGCCAGAACCAGATGGATGATGTTGTCAGTCAGGTCGTGTTCGCCTGCCGAAATCCAGATTTTCGATCCGGTGATCTTGTAGCTGCCGTCGTCCTGAGGCTCTGCCTTGGTGCGGATCAGGCCCAGATCGGTGCCGCAGTGGGGCTCGGTCAGGTTCATGGTGCCGGACCATTTGCCCTCGATCATGTTGGGCAAGTACTTGGCTTTCTGATCGGGCGAGCCGTGGGTCTGGATCGCCGAGATCGCGCCGTGGCTCAGGCCCTGATACATGTTGAACGCCATGTTCGCGGAAACGAACATCTCGCCTACCGCGGATTGCACCAGATAGGGCATGCCCTGACCGCCGTATTCGGGATCGCAGTCCAGCCCGATCCAGCCGCCTGCACACATCTGGTCATAGGCGTCCTTGAACCCGTCAGGGGTGGTCACAACGCCGTTCTCCAGCTTGCAGCCCTGTTCGTCGCCCACCTTGTTCAGGGGGGCCAGAACGTTTTCCGACAGCTTGGCAGCTTCGTCCAGAATGGCTTGGGTGGTGTCACGGTCCAGTTCGTCATAGCCGGGGATGTCCGAACTGGCGACGTTCAGAACATCGTGCAGGATGAACTGCATGTCCTTAACCGGAGCGGTGTAGGTGGGCATTGGTCTCTCTCCCTTGGGTCGCGGCGGATTACTCGGCCGCTTTGTTCGTCTGCTTGAGGGACGAGATCACTTTCTCGGCCCATTTCAGCTGGTCCTTCAGATCTTCGATCGCCTCGGTCAGCTCGTCGCGCTGCTGCTCCATCGAGCGCAGGCGTTCCAGACCGACCTCGTGGGTACGGGTCAGCTGGGTCAACTGCTGGTCGCCCATGTGGTACAGGTCCAGAAGCTGGCGGATTTCCTCGAGGCTGAAGCCAAACCGCTTGCCGCGCAGGATCAGCTTGAGCCGTGCGCGGTCGCGTTTGGTGAACAGACGTTTTTGTCCGTCACGGATGGGAAAGATGAGCTCTTTGGCTTCGTAAAAGCGAAGCGTCCGAGGCGTTACATCATAGGCCTCGCACATTTCGCGGATGGTCATGATGCGTTCATCCATGACGTGGTCTCCCGTAGTGTCGTGTGCACCAGAATTAGGCTTCTGGCACATCCATACTACAGGAGTTGACGTTTACGTAAATGGTACGTCACGTCAACTTGTCGTGTGACGGAGGGTCACTTTTGAACTAATCGGTTCAGTTTTTATTCGTCCAGCGCCGCCTGCACATCGTCACGTAGTTTGCGCAGCTCGGTGATAGCGATTTCCAGTTGTGCCTTCTGGTCGGCCAGTTCCCCAAGCTGGCGGTCGGCCATCACGATCCATGCTTCCATCTGGGCGGTGGTGCCCTCTTTTTCATAGATCAGCAGCCACTGACGGATTTCTTCCAGTTGGAACCCGAACCGTCGGCCGCGCAGAATCAGCGTCATCCGGGCCACATCGCGCGATGAATAATAGCGCGAGCGGCCCACGCGCTCGGGTGCGATCAATTCTATGTATTCGTAATAACGCAGCGTCCGTGGCGTGACATCGAACTTGGCGCACATCTCCTTGAAACTCAGGCGTGTGTCGGTCATTTGGCCCCCCTACTTGCCTCGCGCGGAGCCTAGGGCGAACGGTGACGTAGGGCAACTGTCACCCTTTACTGACGCGGCGGGATTCTTTCTTATCTGCACAGAGTTAAGGAGTAAGCGACATGAGCGCGGACAAGGCAAAGATCGCGGCGCAGTTCATACAGGCGATTCCCCATTCGCGGGCACTGGGAATGAAGCTGGTCGAGATCGGAGACGGCGAGGCTGTCATCGAGATGCCCTATGACACACGGCTGATCGGGGACCCCGATACGGGCGTGATTCACGGTGGGGCGGTCAGCGCCCTGATGGACACCTGCAGCGGGGCCGCCGTCATGAGCCACCCTGATGCGCCGGCCTCGACCGCGACAATTGATCTGCGAATCGACTACATGCGCGCGGCAACGCCCGGCCAGACGATCCGTACCCGAGCCTACTGTTACCACGTGACCCGCAGTGTTGCCTTTGTCCGCGCCGAAGCCGTGGACGAAGACACCAGCCGCCCTGTCGCCACCGCCACCGGTGCCTTTACCTTCGAGAGGTCGAAATGAGCCGTCCCCGTCCCGAGCCCGTACAGGTGGTCAAACAGCGGCGCGACGCGGCATTGGCTGCGCTGGTTGCCCGAGTGCCCTATATCCAGTTCCTGAACATCACGTGGGACCGCCGCGGCGATGAACTGACCGCCGTGATGAATTTCGACGAACGCCTGATCGGCAACCCGATGCTGCCTGCGCTGCACGGCGGGGCCACGGCCGCCTTTCTGGAAACTGCCGCGATAATCGAGCTGAGCTGGCAGATGATCTGGCCCCTCATCGAAGGCGGCGAGGCCGAGCTGCCCGCCCTGCGCCTGCCCAAGACCATCGACTTCACCGTGGATTACCTGCGTTCCGGCCTGCCGCGCGACGCCTATGCCCGCGCGCGGGTGAACCGCTCGGGCCGCCGCTATGCCAGCGTTCACGTCGAGGCATGGCAAGATAACCGCGACAAGTTGTTCGCGCAGGCCACCGGCCACTTCATGATGCCCCAACAAAATGACTGAAGCGCGGGCCCCTCGGGCGGTCACCCACCGAAGGGTCCTGAAAATCGCGCTGCCGATCGTGCTGTCCAACGCCACCGTCCCGATCTTGGGTGCGGTGGACACGGGCGTTGTCGGCCAGTTGGGGCAAGCCGCCCCGATCGGCGCGGTCGGCATCGGGGCGGTGATCCTAACCACGGTCTACTGGATCTTCGGGTTCCTGCGCATGGGCACCTCGGGCTTTGTCTCGCAGGCCGAGGGGGCAGGGGACCGCGCTGAAATCGCCGCCCTGCTGACCCGCGTTCTGATGATCGGCCTTTTGGCAGGGGGCGCGCTGATCGCGCTGCAGGTCCCGATCTTTAACGCCGGTTTCGCCCTGTCCCCCGCCTCGGACGAGGTCGAGGCACTGGCCCGCCAATACATGTCCATCCGCATCTGGTCCGCGCCCGCGCCGATTGCCCTTTACGGGATCACCGGCTGGCTGGTCGCCCAAGAAAGAACGCGGGGCGTTCTGGTGATCCAGATATTGATGAACGGCACCAACATGCTGCTCGATGTCTGGTTCGTGCTGGGGCTGGGCTGGGGCGTCCAAGGGGTGGCCTTTGCCACGGTGCTGTCGGAACTGGTGGGTCTGGCCACCGGCCTGTGGCTGTGCCGCGCGGCGTTCAAAGTACCTGCATGGCGCGACTGGCCGCGGGTCTTTGACATCACTCGCTTGCGCCAGATGGCGCTGGTGAACAGCGACATCCTGCTGCGGTCCCTGATGCTGCAGGCGATCTTCACCGGCTTTCTGTTTCTCAGCGCCCGTTTCGGGGATACCGCTCTGGCCGCCAATCAAGTCCTGCTGCAATTCCTCAGCATCACGGCCTATGCGCTCGACGGGTTTGCCTTTGCCGCCGAGGCTATCGTGGGCCAAGCCATGGGTGCGCGCAGCCCCCATCTTCTGCGGCGCGGAGCAATCCTCACGTCGCTCTGGGCAGGCGGATCAGCCCTCGTGATGGCGCTGACCTTTGCGCTGGCAGGGGGCGCGATCATCGACCTGATGACCACCGCCCCCGATGTCCGAGACGCCGCCCGAAGCTACCTTCCATGGATGGTTGCCTCTCCGATCCTCGGGATTGCAGCGTGGATGTTCGATGGCATCTTCATCGGGGCAACCCGCTCGCAGGATATGCGCAACATGATGGCGGTCAGCTTTGTGATCTACGTGGCCTGCGTCCTGACGCTGGTGCCGACGTTCCAGAACCACGGCCTTTGGCTGGCCTTTAACATTTCGTTCGTGGCCCGCGGCATCACCCTTGGCCTCCGCTATCCGGCGCTCGAAAGGTCTGCCGCCTGAGTCCCCCGTTTCTTCTTGCCCAAATACTCAAAAAATCAGGCCGCCCCCGCTAGGGGACGGCCCAACTAAAACTGTGCGCGGGGAACCCGCGCCCCGCTGAACCTTACTTCGCGCTGATGCGGCCGTCGGTATAGGGGGTGTAGGGCGCGTGCGCGGCCAGATATTCCGCCGTCACGTCTGCCAGATCGGGGCCAAAGTCATAGGCGTTCTGCGCATCGCGGAACATCTTGTACCCGTCGCCGCCATTGCGAACGTAGTTGTTCGACACAACGCCATATGTTGCCGCCGGATCAATCGCCGCATCGCCAACCTTCACGTCGCTCACGCGCTTGCCCGGCTCTGCCGCAGCATCAAAGACAAAGCTCATGCCCGCGATCTGGGGGAAGCGGCCGCCGCCTTCCTCGATCTGGCTGACGCCGTTTTCCAGCGCGTCGATGATATGCTGGCCGGTCACCTGAAAGGTCGACAGCGTGTTCTGGAAGGGCAGCACGGTCAGCACTTCGCCCATGGTCACGTCACCAGCGTCGATGCTGGCACGCACGCCGCCACCGTTCTGGATGGCGATCTGGATGCCTTGATCCTTGACGCGGTCCAGCATGGCGTCGGCCACAAGGTTGCCCATCTGGCATTCCTTGGCGCGGCAGGAATTGCGATCCCCGTCGATGGCTTCGGAGCTGGCAGCAACGACCTTGTTGCGGATCTCTTCCAGCGGTTTGGCCGCTTCGGCGATACGGGCAACGGTGGCCTCATCTTCGGTCACGGCGGCGTCCATGATGATCGGCGCGCCAGCGGCTTCTTTGATGTTGCCCTCGTCGTCGAACACGATGTTCAGCTCGCCAAGGAATTTACCATAGGCATAGGCCGACAGGATCTGGGTGCCGTTGACCACAGTGGGATAGGGGCCTTCGGCGCCTTCCATGTCACCCAAGAGGGTGTTGGTGTGGCCGCCAACGATCACGTCAACGCCGGTGGTTTCCGCCGCAACGCGCTTGTCCACGGCATAGCCCGAATGGGACAGTACGATGATCTTGTTCACGCCCTCGGCGGTCAACTTGTCAACCTCGCCCTGAACGGCATCCACCGGATCGGTAAAGATCACCTTGTCACCGGGCGAGGACAGCTCGTCGGTGTCCTGCGGGGTCAGGCCGATCAGACCGATCTTCTGGCCATTGCGCTCGATCACGGTGGACTTCTTCAGCTTGTCCTTCAGCGCGGGCTCCATCGAGACGTCGGCGTTCGACATCAGAACGGGGAACTGCACGGCATCCATGAAACCGGCCAGCACTTCGGGGCCATCGTCGAATTCGTGGTTGCCGACGGTCATGCCGTCATAGCCGAGCTTGTTCATCATCTCGGCAGCCAGCTTGCCCTTGTAATAGGTATAGAACAGGGTGCCCTGGAACTGGTCGCCACCGTCGAACAGAACGGTGTTGTCGTGACGGGCGCGGGCATCCGCGATGGCCGTCACCAGACGCGCGCTGCCGCCAAAGCATTCGCCAGCTGCGTTGTCCTCGGCGGGGCAACCGCTGTCATACTTGCTGATCGGCTCGAAACGGGCGTGGAAGTCGTTGGTGTGCAGGATGGTCAGCGCATAGTCGGCGCTGGCTGCCGAAGCGGCCAGGGCCAGTGCAGCGCAGGTGCTGAACAGACGGATCATCGGGAAACCTTTCTTTCGACTCAGTGCAATGCACAGATGCTAAGGGCAGTAACTTGAATCTGACGACAGGTTTGTGAACTTGACGTGGGGGCGGCGTCACGCCATCACGACGATATGCTGATTTACAAGATCTTTCGGGCCCACGAATGGGCATTGCTGGAAACCCAAGGTGACACGACCGGTGCGCCGGTAGACGTGGCTGACGGGTATATCCATTTCTCGACCGCTGCTCAGGCCGCCGAAACCGCGGCCAAGCATTTCACGACCGAGGATGGCCTCGTCCTGCTGGCCGTCGATACGGACCGCATCGACGGGAACCTGCGGTGGGAGCCCTCGCGCGGGGGTGCCCTGTTTCCCCATCTTTACCGCGAGCTGCGCCTGAGCGATGTGCTCTGGCACAAGCCTCTGCCTCTGGGTCCCCAGGGTCACATCTTTCCCGAGGATATGAAATGAAACTGCTCGAACAGATCGGGATGCGCGCCATCCGCTCCTTTGATCCGGAAACCGCCCATGGTCTGGCGCTCAAGGCGCTGACCTCCGGTCTGGCCCCGCGCCCCGGTGCGGTCAAATCCCCCCGCCTCGCGACAGAGCTGGCAGGGCTGAAACTGCCGAACCCCTTGGGTCTGGCCGCCGGTTTTGACAAGAACGCCGTGGCGCTGCACCCCTTGGCCAAAGTGGGCTTCGGTTTCCTCGAGGTTGGCGCGATTACCCCCCGCGCACAGCCCGGCAATGCCCGCCCGCGCCTGTTCCGCCTAGAAGAGGATTTGGGCGTCATCAACCGCTTTGGCTTCAACAACGAAGGCATGGTAGTGGCGGCTGAACGTCTGGCGCAGCGTCCCCGTGATGTGGTGATCGGCCTGAACCTTGGCGCGAACAAGGACAGCGACGACCGCGCGGGCGACTATGCCAAGGTGCTGACCAAATGCGGCGCCCATCTGGATTTCGCGACCGTCAACGTCAGCTCGCCCAACACCGAAAAGTTGCGCGATCTCCAAGGCCGCGAGGCCCTGACCGCGCTCCTGAATGGCGTGATGGCGGCGAACAGCGAACTAGATCGCCCGATCCCGATCTTCCTGAAAATCGCCCCCGATCTGGATCACGACGCCTTGGCCGAAATCGCCGAGGTTGCCCTGCAAACTGGCCTGTCGGCGATCATCGCCACCAACACGACCCTGTCCCGCGATGGCCTCAAGAGCAAACACAAGGGCGAAATGGGCGGTCTGTCCGGCCAGCCCGTGTTCGAGAAATCCACCCGCGTTCTGGCGCAGCTGTCGAAACTGACCCAAGGCCAGATCCCCTTGGTCGGTGTTGGCGGTATTGGCAGCGCCGATCAGGCCTATGCCAAAATCCGCGCGGGTGCGTCCGCCCTGCAGATCTACTCGGCGCTGGTCTATGGCGGCCTGTCGCTGGTCGAAGAGATCCTCAAAGGGCTCGACGAACGTCTGCTGCGCGACGGCTTTGCCAATGTGGCGCAGGCAGTGGGGTCGGGCCGCGGCGACTGGCTCTGACCTTTGACGGGTGCGCTGGCTTTGGCCCGCGCTATATTGAGTATTTGAACAAAGAAGATGGAGAGGGCGCTTTTCGGCTTCTCCTTGCAAAAATACTCAATCTTGGCAGGCTGAAGCCGCGATACGATAAAGGGAAGCGCCATGTGTGGACGTTTTGCGATTACGCTGCCCGTTCAGGCCATGGCCCATATGTTCGAGGCGACCGCTGGCAACGACCTGCCAGAGGTACCCAACTTCAACGTCTGCCCGACCAATGACGTGCACACGACTATTGCGGGGGCAGGGCGGCGGTTGATGGCCATGCGTTGGGGCTTCATCCCCAGTTGGTACAAGTCTCCGTCGGACGGCCCCCTGCTGATCAACGCGCGGGCCGAAACGATTGCCGAGAAGCCCGCGTTCCGAGAGGCTTGCCGCCAGCGGCGCTGCATCATCCCAGCCACGGGTTTTTACGAATGGACCAAGGACGCCGAGGGCAAACGTCATCCTTGGTATATCCGCCGGCGCGATGAAGTGCCTTTGGCCTTTGCCGGTATCTGGCAGGATTGGGACAACGGCGAAACCCAAGCGCGGACCTGCGCCATCGTAACCTGCGGGGCGAACACCGCCATGAGCGCGATCCACCACCGGATGCCGGTGATCCTGTCCCCCGATGATTTCGGTCTGTGGCTTGGCGAACAGGGGCACGGTGCCGCCCGATTGATGCGTCCCGCCCCCGAGGCCGCGCTGGTCTGGCATCGCGTTGATCCCAAAGTGAATTCCAATCGTGCAGAAGGACCGGAATTGATCGAGCCGATCGCTTGACCTTGCCGGAAAGTTGCATTACGTCTCTGCCCACTACGCGGGTGTTGTGTAGTGGTAAGACCTTAGCCTTCCAAGCTAATGACGCGGGTTCGATTCCCGCCACCCGCTCCAGAAAATCCTGACATTGCTGGCAAATCGGTGACCGCGGCTTGGGCTGCGTCAAACCTTTGCTTGACCGCATAGCGCGGCGCGGCCATGTAACCCCCGAACCTCCGGAGGACCCATGGCACGAGCTCCTGTTTTGAACGCACAGCAAGCGGAACGCGAGAAATCCAAACGCGTGGGCGCATTGCGTGCACTGTTCCCGTTTATCGCTCCTTACAAGGGGCTCGCGGCGTTTGCTTTTATGGCGCTGGTGCTGACCGCGTCGATTTCGCTGATGTTGCCCTTGGCCGTGCGCCGCGTGGTCGACAACTTCGGGGCCCAGGACGGCGGGATGCTGAACCTTTATTTCAGCGCCGCGCTGGTGCTGGCGGGTTTGCTGGCCGTGGGGACCGCGCTGCGTTACGCGCTGGTGACCCGCCTTGGCGAGCGGGTGGTTGCCGATATCCGCACGGCTGTTTTCGGCCGCATGGTCGGGATGAGCCCCGCATTCTACGAAAACATCATGACCGGCGAAGTTCTGAGCCGCATCACCACGGATACCACGCTGATCCTGTCGGTGATCGGGTCCTCGATCAGTGTGGCTCTGCGGAACGTGTTGATCCTGCTGGGTGGTCTGGGGCTGATGCTCATGACCTCGGCCAAGTTGACGGCGCTGGTGCTGCTGATCGTGCCGCTGGTGCTGGTGCCGATCCTGACGCTGGGCCGCAAGCTGCGCGTCCTGAGCCGCGAGAATCAGGACTGGATTGCGACCAGTTCGGGCGAGGCGTCCGAAGTGCTGCTGTCCGTTCAGACCGTTCAGGCCTTTACCGCCGAAACCGCCAGCCGTGACCATTTCGGCGAGGTGACCGAGAAATCCTATGACGCCGCCAGCCGCCGGATCACGACGCGTTCGTTCATGACCGCGATCGTGATTTTCCTCGTGTTTGCGGGGGTCGTGGGTGTGCTGTGGATCGGTGCGCTGGACGTGCGGGCAGGGGATATGTCTGCCGGTGCGCTGGTGCAGTTCGTGATCTACTCGGTGATGGTTGCGGGCTCTGTCGGCGCCCTGTCCGAAATCTGGAGCGAGCTTCAGCGCGCCGCCGGTGCCACCGAACGTCTGGTCGAGTTGCTGCACGCCGATGACGCGGTGGTCGATCCCGTACAGCCTGCCGCGCTGCCTCAGCCCGTTAAGGGCGAGATCACGCTGGACCATGTCAGTTTTATCTACCCCGCGCGCCCCGATGCGCCTGCGCTGCGTGACCTGACCCTGCACGTGCAGGCGGGCGAGACTGTGGCGCTGGTCGGCCCCTCGGGCGCGGGCAAATCCACGGTGATCCAGCTGCTGGAACGCTTCTATGACCCGACCGAGGGCAAGGTTCTGCTGGACGGCGTGGCGCTGGATACCCTGAGCCGGGATGCCTTCCGTCGCCACATGGCGCTGGTGCCCCAAGATCCGGTGATCTTTGCCGCTTCGGCCCGTGAAAACATCCGCTTTGGCCGCCCCGGCGCAACCGATGCCGAGGTCGAGGCCGCCGCACAGGCCGCCGCTGCGCACGATTTCATCAGCGCACTGCCCGAAGGCTACGACACCTATGTGGGCGAGCGCGGCGTGATGCTGTCTGGTGGTCAGAAGCAGCGCATCGCCATCGCCCGCGCGATTCTGCGCGACGCCCCCGTGCTGCTGCTGGACGAAGCGACCAGCGCACTTGACGCCGAATCCGAACGCTTGGTGCAGGCCGCCGTGGACGAGCTGTCGAAAAACCGGACGACCATCGTTGTGGCCCACCGCCTTGCAACCGTTAAAAAAGCTGACAGAATCGTTGTTCTGGACGAAGGCCGGATTGTTGCGCAGGGCACCCATAATCAGCTGGTCGCCGAGGATGGTCTCTATGCAAAACTGGCGCGTTTGCAATTTACCGACGGCTTTGCGGGCTGAAAATAACGCTACGGCGCAAACCTGCCATCTTTCGTTGGGTAAGCCTTGCGCCTTTCGGGCGCACCGCTCAAATTCAAAGGCGGGAGAATAAAAACCTGCGCCAAGCAGGTTAGGGAGGAAGCATGCCTTTTGCGTCTTATGCCGATCGTGCTGCGATCGAAAAGGAAATGACGTGGGCGGAACGAGACGCGCCCAAAACGATGTACAAACTGCTGGCCCGTGCCAAAGACCAATTCGGGTCGCGGCCTGCGGTCAGCTTCCAGTTGACCTCGAGCCCCGAAGACCGGGGCGAGACGCTGACCTGGCGGCAAGTGCATGAAAAGGCAACGCAAACGGCCAACCTGCTGCGCAGCCTCGGGATCGGCCCGAATGACACGGTGGCCTATCTGCTGCCGAACACCACCGAAACCGTGATGGCGCTGCTTGGCGGCTCGATTGCGGGGATTGTGAACCCGATCAACCCGCTGCTCGAGGCCGAGCAAATCTCGGCCATCCTGCGGGAAACCAACGCCAAGGTGCTGATCACCCTGCGCGCTTTCCCCAAGACCGACATCGCCCACAAGGCGGCCGAAGCCGTGCGCTTTGCCCCCAATGTGCACACGGTTCTAGAGGTTGACCTGCTGCGCTATCTGACGCCGCCCAAATCGTGGATCGTCCCGTTGATCCGCCCCAAGGCGCCGGATTACGCCCACGCGGACGTCAAAAACTTTGCCAAAGAAGTGGCCCGCCAGAACACCGTTCTGGATTTCGAAGATCCCGATGTGGATCGCGTGGCGGCTTATTTCCACACCGGCGGCACCACGGGGATGCCCAAGGTCGCGCAGCACCTTTATTCGGGGATGATCTACAACGGTTGGCTGGGGGCGCGGCTGCTGTTCTCGCCCGATGACAATGTGATCTGCCCGCTGCCGCTGTTCCACGTGTTTGCGGTGCACCCGATCCTGATGTCGATGATTTCCAGCGGCGCGCACGTAATCTTCCCGACCCCTGCCGGCTATCGCGGCGAGGGGGTGTTCGACAACTTCTGGAAGCTGGTCGAGCGTTGGAAGGTCACGTTCATGATCACCGTCCCCACAG
Organism: Donghicola mangrovi; assembly: GCF_013377535.1. GTDB lineage: Bacteria > Pseudomonadota > Alphaproteobacteria > Rhodobacterales > Rhodobacteraceae > Donghicola > Donghicola mangrovi. The sequence continues at coordinate 159,063 of NZ_JABCJE010000005.1, forward strand.
CGGTTTCCGCGCTGATGCAGCGGCCCGTGGATGCGGATATCTCGACCCTGAAGACGGCATTCTCGGGCTCGGCCCCCATGCCGCTGGAACTGTTCCGCCGCTTTGAATCGGCCTGCGGCGTGGCGATCTGCGAGGGGTATGGTCTGACCGAGGCGACCTGTCTGGTCTCGATCAACCCGCCTGCGGGGGAAAAGCGTGTGGGCTCGGTCGGTATTCCGTTCCCCTATTCTGACGTGCGCATCCTGCGCAACACGGCGGACGGCCCCGTGGCCTGCGGCGTGGACGAGGTCGGCGAGATTTGCGTGGCCAACCCCGGTGTCTATGCGGGCTCGACCTATACCGAGACCGACAAGAACAAGGACCTGTTCCACAACGGCACCTATCTGCGGACGGGCGATCTGGGGCGGATGGATGCGGATGGTTATCTGTGGATCACCGGCCGCGCCAAGGACCTGATCATTCGCGGCGGCCACAATATCGACCCCGCCGAGATCGAAGAAGCCCTGCTGACCCACCCCGCCGTGGCCTTTGCCGGTGCGATCGGCCAGCCGGACGCGCACTCGGGCGAGGTGCCCTGCGCCTATGTCGAACTGGTCAAAGGGGGCGAGGTGTCCACGGACGAGCTGATGGCGCATGCACGCAAGCATATCCACGAGCGCGCGGCCTATCCGAAGTATCTGGAGGTTCTGCCGGAACTGCCGAAAACCGCCGTGGGCAAGGTCTTCAAACCCGACCTGCGCAAGAGCGCGATCAAGCGCATCTATACCGAGGCTCTGGCGGGCACCGGCGCCGAGGTGGTCGAAGTGATCGACGACAAGAAGCTGGGTCTGACCGCCCGCCTGTCGCGGGGCCCCTCTACCGATGAGGCCGCCGTGCAGACCGTTCTGTCGGCGCACACGCGGCCTTGGCAGTGGATCGACTGAATGGGGAAGGGGGCGCATGACAGCGCCCCTTTTTCGTTACTGCGCGGTGTAGCCGCCATCGACCAGATGGTACGATCCGGTGATAAAGCTGGCCTGATCCGACAGCAGATAGGCGACCAGAGTGGCGACCTCGGACGGGTCAGCCAGACGCTGCAGGGCGTGTTTCTGGGCCAGTGCGGTTTGGGTCTGGGCATCCAGCGTCTTGTCCACCAGCGGCGTGTGCACGAAGCCCGGCCCGACGGCTGTAACGCGGATGTTGTCTGTCGCGTGTTCAAGCGCGGCGGATTTGGTCAACCCGACCACCCCGTGTTTCGCGGCCACATAGGCGGACGAACCCGCAATCCCCACCGATCCCAGAATCGAGGCGATGTTCACAATCGCGCCGCCGCCAGTTTTCTTCATCTCGGGAATCGCGAATCGCATCCCCAGGAAGACCCCGATCAGATTCACGTCGATGACTTTTCTGAAACTGTCGGTGGGATAGTCCCCGACCGGCGCGTTCGCCCCGCCGATTCCCGCGTTATTCACCAGATAATCGAGTCGGCCCGTTTTCTCGGTCGCGAATCGAATCATCTTTTTCACTGATTCTTCGTCACTCACATCCACCGTGGTCGCCAGAGAATCGCCGTTCAGGGACTCGGCGGCCTCGTCTGCTTTGGTCTGGTCCAGATCGGCGACAATGACCTTGGCGCCTGAGGCGGCCAGTTCCTGCGCGATGGCGTACCCGATGCCAGAGGCGGCACCCGTGACGATGGCGGTTTTACCGGAAAAATCGATATTCATAATCAGCTCCTTTCACCGCAAAACTGTGCGGTTAGGGCTGATTTGGGGCCGATTTTCGCCAAAGGAACCGCAGATCGCGAACGCGTGTGTGTGCCACTGCATACCAAGCGGCGCAGAAAGGCACGGAACCAAAACGGCAAATGCACAGCACTTGGCTAAGGCAGATTTTCTAGCGATCTGGGGAAGTTAGATGGTGCTGCAGGGGAGGATTGAACTCCCGACCTCTCCCTTACCAAGGGAGTGCTCTACCACTGAGCTACTGCAGCATCCTGTGCTGAAAGGTCTGTCTGATCAGTGACTTAGCTGGTTCGTTTCCGATCCGTCTGCCGTGTCGCTGTGTCAGCGCCCTTTCGGTGAGGGGGCTTCTAATAACAAAATTCAGGGTGTGCAAGCGCAATCTGGACGGTTTTTTCATCTAGCTGTAGGAACAGGCCATGAAAAAAGATTCCGAGCCCCAGAACCCCAAGAAATACAAGGATCCTAGCCGCGAGGATCGGCTCAAGGCTGCGCTGAAGGCGAACATGGCCAAGCGCAAGGCTCAGGCAAAGGCCCGAAAAGATTCATCCGAGCAGGATAAGGAAGAGAGTTAATGGATTCGATCATCGTACAAGGCGGCACTGAACTGCGCGGCCAGATCCCGATTGCCGGCGCAAAGAATGCCTGTCTGACGCTGATGCCCGCGACTCTGCTGTCCGACGAGCCGCTGACCCTGACCAACGCGCCGCGTCTGTCGGACATCCGCACCATGACCACCCTGCTGCAATCGCTGGGTGCCGAAGTTCAGGGCCTGAACGAAGGCCGCGTGCTGGCGATGTCGTCCCACGGGATCGACAACCACAAGGCCGACTATGACATCGTCCGCAAAATGCGCGCGTCGATTCTGGTGTTGGGCCCGATGCTGGCCCGCGAAGGCCACGCGATCGTGTCGCTGCCCGGCGGCTGCGCCATTGGTGCGCGCCCCGTTGACCTGCACCTGACCGCTCTGGAAGCGATGGGCGCAGAGCTAGAGCTGAAGGATGGCTATGTCCACGCCAAGGCGCTGGGTGGCCTCAAGGGCGGGATCGTCGATTTCCGCTTTGCTTCGGTCGGTGCAACCGAGAACGCCCTGATGGCCGCGACTCTGGCCAAAGGCACCACCGTCCTGAACAACGCCGCACGCGAGCCCGAGATCGTCGATCTGGCGAAACTGCTCCGCGCGATGGGTGCTCAGATCGAGGGCGAAGGCACCAGCCGCATCGAAATTCAGGGCGTGGACCGTCTGCATGGCGCGACCCATCAGGTTGTCGCGGACCGTATCGAGATGGGCACCTATATGCTGGCCCCTGCCATCGCAGGCGGCGAGGTCGAGGTTGTCGGCGGCTCCATCGACCTGCTGGGGGCGTTCGTTGAAAAGCTCGAGGCGGCTGGCGTTTCGGTCACTGCCACCGAGAACGGCGTGAAGGTTTCGCGCAAGAATGGCCGTGTGGATGCCGTGGACGTGACCACCGAGCCCTATCCCGGCTTCCCGACCGACCTTCAGGCGCAGTTCATGGCGATGATGTGTACCGCCAACGGCTCTTGCGTGCTGGAAGAGAAGATCTTCGAGAATCGCTTCATGCACGCCCCGGAACTGACCCGTATGGGCGCGAATATCGAAGTGCACGGCGGCACCGCCAAAGTGACCGGCGTTGAACGTCTGCGCGGCGCGCCCGTTATGGCGACCGACCTGCGGGCCTCGGTTTCGCTGATTCTGGCCGGTCTGGCCGCCGAAGGAGAGACCCGCGTGAACCGCGTCTATCACCTCGACCGCGGTTACGAGAGCGTCGAGACCAAGCTGGGTGCCTGCGGCGCCAAGATCGAAAGGGTCAAGGAAGAGTGACACAGGACGCCCGTTTCGAAGATGCCGGTCCCAAGCCCGTTAACCTCGGGGCGATGGATGCCGATGACCTGAGCGTGATCTCGGCGCTGGTGCAGGATTCGGTCCTGCCCGCCGCCGAGATGAAGTTCGACCGCGGGGCAGGGCGCTTTGCCCTGCTGCTGAACCGCTTTCGCTGGGAGGACAAGTCCGCCCCCCGCCCCGAGCGTGTGCAGTCGGTGCTGGCCTTTGAAACCGTGCGCGCCGTGTCGTCCCAAGGGATCGACCGCAGCGACAAGGACACCGTTCTGTCGCTGCTGTCCGTCGAGTTCACCGAAACCGAGGCCCCCAGCGGCCATATCACCCTGCATTTTGCAGGCGATGGCGCCCTGCGCCTGACGGTCGAGGCGATCGAGGCGAACCTGCGCGACGTGACCCGTCCCTATTACGCCCCCTCGGGCAAAGTGCCGGATCACGGCGCATGATCCGCCAACTGGAGGTCGCCGAGGCTCAGGCCCTGTTTGACCTCTGGCTTGAGGGGCTCGAGGCGTTTCCCTTTGCCTTCCTGCGCTCGGCCGACGAAGGGCGGGCGCTAGATCCCTCGCGCTTTGAGCCGGGGCTGGCGGCAGGCCAGTTCTGGGGGGCTTTCGATCAGGGGGAATTGGTCGGCTATGCGTGCCTGCAGGGGTTCACCTTGGCGCGGCAAAAGCATCTGGCGGATTTCGGCCCCTTTTACGTGCGGTCCACGATGCAGGGGCGCGGTTTCGGCCGTGCCTTGTGCCAAGCGATGATCGACCACGCCCGCCAGAAGGGATTCTTGCAGCTGGAACTGACGGTCTGGTCCGAGAACCACGCGGCTATTCGACTGTATGAAAGTCTGGGCTTTCGGCGGTTCGGATGCCGCCCGCGCTCGGTCATCATCGACGGGCAGCCGTGCGACGATCTGCTGATGGCGCTGATGCTGGATGAACAGACGTAGTTCTTGAGCACTGCGCCCCTGCGGTCTATGTCTGCGCCCGTAATATTAGGAGCCGCAGTCCATGCCCGTATTCCTGTCCACCCGTGACGCCGATTTCGAAGACCAGTTCACCGCGCTGCTCGGTGCCAAGCGCGAGGACAGCCCCGATGTGGATCATATCGTGGCGGAAATCATCGCGGACGTGCGGGCGCGCGGCGACGAGGCTCTGCTGGAATACACCGCAAAATTCGACCGCATGGACCTGAGCGCGGATCAGCTGGCGTTCAGCGAGGCCGAGATGGACGCCCTGATCGCCCAAGTCCCCGCCGAGGAACGCGAGGCGCTGGAACTGGCTGCGGCCCGTATCCGCGCCTATCACGAACGCCAGATGCCCGAAGACCAGCGTTGGATTGATGAGAGCGGCGCAGAACTGGGCTGGCGTTGGACGGCTGTGTCTGCGGCGGGCCTCTATGTGCCCGGTGGCTTGGCGTCCTATCCCAGCTCGGTGCTGATGAACGCGATTCCCGCCAAGGTGGCTGGCGTCAAACGTCTGGCGATCACGGTGCCGACCCCCGATGGTATTGCGAACCCGCTGGTTCTGCTGGCCGCCCGTCTGGCCGGTGTGGACGAAGTCTACCGCGTGGGCGGCGCGCAGGCCGTGGCCGCGCTGGCCTATGGCACCGACACCATCAAGCCCGTGGACAAGATCACCGGCCCCGGCAACGCCTTTGTCGCGGCGGCCAAGCGCCGTGTGTTCGGCAAGGTCGGTATCGACATGATCGCGGGCCCCTCGGAAATTCTGGTGATCGCGGATCAGGACAACAACCCCGACTGGATCGCGCTGGACCTCCTTAGCCAAGCCGAGCACGACGAAAGCGCGCAGTCCATCCTGATCACCGACAGCGAAGCGTTTGCCCGTGATGTCTGCGCCTCGGTCGAGGCCTATCTGGAAACGCTGGAGCGCCGCGCGATTGCCGGTGCCAGCTGGCGTGATTTCGGCGCGGTCATTCTGGTGGACAATCTGGATCAGGCTGCGGCGCTGTCCGACCGCATCGCGCCTGAACATCTGGAACTGTGCGTGGCCGATCCTGACGCGCTATCGGAAAAGATTACCCATGCGGGCGCGATCTTCCTTGGGGCTTGGACGCCCGAGGCGATCGGCGACTATGTGGGCGGCCCCAACCACGTTCTGCCCACCGCGCGGTCTGCCCGTTTCAGCTCTGGCCTGTCGGTGATGGATTTCGTCAAGCGCACCACGCTGGCCAAGATGACCCCCGCCGCCCTGCGCGCCATCGGCCCCGCTGCCGAAGTGCTGGCGAAATCCGAAAGCCTTCAGTCCCACGGCCTGTCCGTGACTGCGCGTCTGAAGTCGCTGAACGACTAAGAGGGCAGGGCCATGACGACCATCTACCACAACCCCCGCTGCAGCAAATCGCGCAACGCGCTGACGATCCTGACCGCAGCGGGCGAAGCCCCCGAGGTGGTCGAATACCTGAAAACCGGCTGGACCCGTGACCAGCTGGTTGCCCTGTTCGCACAGGCCGGGATCACCGCCCGCGATGCCCTGCGCAAGGGCGAAACCGTGGCCAAGGAACTGGGTCTGGCAGACGCGGACGAGGGGCAAATCCTTGATGCGATGGTCCAGCACCCCATTCTGGTCGAAAGACCCATCGTGACCTCTCCGAAAGGGACAGCGTTATGCCGTCCGATGTCGAATCTGCTGCCGCTCTTGGCACAGCCCGTGCAAGGGCCGATTCTGGACGGATCGGGCAAGGTTCTGGTCGATGAAAAAGGGAACGCCCTGTGACGGATACGCCGAATATTGATGACTCGCTGTTTCAGGCGGTGGATTTCGAACGACTGTTCAACGTCGAGCGCAGTACCCACGCCCCGCGAATCCTGATCCTGTACGGATCGCTGCGTGAACGCTCTTACTCTCGCCTTCTGGCCGAAGAGGCCGCCCGCCTGCTGACGCGCTATGGCGCCGAGGTGCGGTTCTTTGACCCCAAGGGTCTGCCCCTGCCGGACGCCGAAGAGGCTAGCCACCCCAAGGTTGTCGAACTGCGCGAACTGGCCCAATGGGCCGAGGGCATGGTCTGGTCCAGCCCCGAACGCCACGGCGCGATGACCGCCGTGATGAAGGCCCAGATCGACTGGATACCGCTGGCTTTGGGCGGCGTGCGCCCGACCCAAGGCAAAACGCTGGCCCTGCTGCAGGTCTGCGGCGGCAGCCAAAGTTTCAACACTGTCAACCAGATGCGCGTTCTGGGTCGCTGGATGCGGATGCTGACCATCCCCAACCAGAGCAGCGTTGCCAAAGCCTTTAACGAGTTCGACGAAGTCGGCCGGATGCTGGCCAGCCCCTATTACAACCGCGTGGTGGATGTGATGGAAGAGCTGGTGAAATTCACCTGGCTGACCCGCGATTTGAACAGCTATTTGCTGGATCGCTACAGCGAACGGGTCGAAACCGCCGAGGAACTTTCGAAGCGGGTTAATCAGAAGGCACTATAATTCGTATTGCGCTTGCGCCTTTCGAGGGTGTCACTAAAATTACTTGTGCAACAAAGTAATCGTTAGTGCCCCCTCATGTCCCGTATTACAAACATCACTCTGGACGACAGCGCCCTCCCGCCGCCGACCCCCGAGATCGAGCAAGAACGCCGTGTGGCCATGTTCGATCTGCTCGAGGATAACAGCCTCATCCTGCCCCAACGCGATGACCGCCCTGCGCCCGATGGCCCCTACCATCTGGACCTGTCGATCCGCGACAAGCGTCTGGTGTTCGATCTGAACACCGAAGGCGGCGAAAAGGCCGCCGAATTCCACCTGTCTCTTGGACCGTTCCGTCAGGTGGTCAAAGACTACTTCCAGATCTGCGCCAGCTACTTTGACGCGGTGAAGAAGATGCCCCCCAGCCAGATCGAGGCAATCGATATGGCCCGTCGCGGCATCCACAACGAAGGCGCGCGTATCCTGCAAGAGCGGCTGGAAGGCAAAGCCGAGCTGGATATCGACACCGCGCGGCGTCTGTTCACCCTGATCTGCGTTCTGCACTTCGGAGGGTAATTCTTGACGCGCGACTTGCCTCAGTCGGTCTTGTTCTGCTGCGATCACAACGCGGTGCGTTCCCCCATGGCCGAGGGCTTGATGAAGAAGCTCTATGGTCAGCAATGCTATGTCCAATCTGTCGGCGTAAAGAACGACATGGAGATCGACGGGTTTGCCGTTTCTGTCTGCAAGGAGGTCGGGGTCGAGTTGGACCGGCACCGATCCCGCAGCTTCGATGAGATGGAGCAATGGGGCGATGATATTTCGTCCTATGACCTGATCATTGCGTTGTCGCCGGCCAGCCAGCGGCGCGCGTTGGAGCTGACCCGGTACTTCCATCTCGACGTAGACTATTGGCCTATCTTGGATCCGACAGGATTGGGTGAAACTCGGGAGGCGAAGCTGGTTCAGTACAGGGCGGCTCGTGACCAGATTACCCAGCGGTTGACCGATGCGTTCGGGCCGCCAGAGACCGAGGAATAAATGAGCGCGATTGAAGTACTTCGTCGTTATTACGACGCGTTTAATGCAGGCGACACCGATGGGATGCTGGACTGTCTGTCCGATGACGTGGCCCACCACGTCAACGAGGGCAACATCCGCGTCGGCAAGGAAAAGTTCGCCGAGTTCAACGCGCACATGACCCGCTGCTACAAAGAGAATCTGACCGACATGGTCCTGTTCGAGGCCGAAAATGGCACCCGCGCGGCGGCGGAATTCATCGTGAACGGCACCTATCTGACCACAGACGAAGGCCTGCCCGAAGCGCGCGGCCAGACCTATCGCCTACCTGCGGGGACGTTCTTTAGCCTTGCTGATGGCAAGATCACCCGCGTGGTCACCTATTACAATCTGGCCGACTGGATCCGGCAGGTCCAATGAGCCTTCGGGTCGAAACCCTGAAGGGGGAGGCCCTGCGCGCTGCATTGGATGATGTGGCGCGTCTGCGGATAACCGTGTTTCGCGCGTGGCCCTATCTGTACGATGGCTCGCTCGACTATGAACGGGAATACCTGCAGGTCTACAAGGACAGCGACAAAACCGTTCTGGTCGGGGCCTTCGATGGCGACCGTCTGGTCGGGGCGGCCACAGGCACCCCGATGACCGACCACGCCGAGGATTTCGCCAGCGCCTTTGATGGCTCGGGTTATGACTTGGCCGATATCTTTTACTGCGCCGAATCCGTTCTGCTGCCGGACTATCGCGGGCAGGGGGCAGGGCATCGGTTCTTTGATCTGAGGGAACAGCACGCCCGCAGCCTTGGCGCGCGTTACACCGCGTTTTGCAGTGTGCAGCGTCCGGCGGATCACCCGATGCGGCCTTCGGACTATGCCCCGCTGGACCCGTTCTGGCGCAAGCGCGGCTACGCTCCGCTGGAGGGGGTGATTGCCCATTTCAATTGGAAAGACGTGGGCGAGGCCGAAGAAACCAAAAAGCCGCTGCAGTTTTGGCTGCGCGACTTGACGGTAGAATAATAGGCGAGGGGGCCAGGGGGTTGGGGGATAGGGTGAAGCGCTCCTTGCGGGCCACTCATACTGTTTTACTGACCGTTGATACTCTTTACCGTCACTCGCAAACCGAACCCAATGGGAACAACTTCATTCGCGTGGACGGGTTGAAAACGGTCACTCGGAAAAAGATACTTCCGACCAGTGGCGCCGCTGGCGCCCCTCTCTCGATTGCGATCGAGTAACTTAGATATACAGGTGCTTTGCAGAAATATCATGGGCCCAAGCGTGCAGAATCCGGCTGCCTTTTGTTGGTCGGATAGACTTTTGATCGAATGGTCAGACACTTGTGGGCATCCAATGCGATTTCTGAATGTGACGTGCCAAGCCGGTAGAGGATCATAAGATGAAAGTTGCAACAGCGGCCTATCCGATCGATTGGCACAACAACTGGGCCAGCTATGCGGACAAGGTCACGCGCTGGGTTCACGACGCCGCCGAAAATGGCGCGCAGATGATGGTGTTTCCGGAATACGGCGCGATGGAACTGGCGTCCCTGGCAGGGGCCGAGCAGGCGGGCGATCTGGCGGGATCGATCCGCGCCGTGTCCGACCGCGTCGCCGAGGCTGACGTCCTGCACGCGCAATTGGCCAAGGATACAGGCGCTTACATTCTGGCAGCCAGTGCGCCCGTGCCCGAGGGGGACTTGGTGGTGAACCGCGCACGGTTTTTTAATCCCGCGGGTCAGATGGATTGGCAGGACAAACAGATCATGACCCGCTTCGAGCGCGAGGACTGGAGCATCACCGGTGGTGGCCCGCTCAAGGTGTTCGACACGCGCTTCGGGAAAATCGGCATCCTGATCTGTTATGATTCGGAATTCCCGCTTCTGGCGCGGGCTCTGGTCGACGCGGGATGCGAGGCGATCCTGGTTCCTTCGGCGACCGAGGCGCTGGCCGGCTATAGCCGCGTGCGGATCGGGGCGATGGCCCGCGCGCTGGAATGCCAGTGCGTGACCGTCATGGCCTCTAACGTCGGAGAGGCCCCGTGGTGCGAGGCCGTGGACCTGAATGTGGGTCGGGGCGGGGTGTTCTGTCCACCGGATAAAGGGTTTGACGCGACCGGCGTTCTGGCCGAAGGTGTGCTTAACCAGCCGGGCTGGACCTATGCCGAGGTCGACTTTGACCAGATCGCAGAGGTCCGCAAAAACGGCGCGGTGCTGAATTTGTCCCACTGGGACGAGCAACTGCCGAGAGTTTCTGCGGCAGAAATTGCACCTTTCTGACTTTATCCTTGAAAATCTGCTATAATCGGCCCATCTAGTGGCGCGCCCTATATGCGGGCGAGAATTATGATGGAGTGAACATGGCCAAGGAAGAATTGCTCGAATTTCCCGGCGTCGTGAAGGAACTCCTGCCTAATGCGACATTCCGGGTCGAGCTTGAGAACGGCCATGAGATCATCGCACACACGGCAGGCAAGATGCGCAAGAACCGCATCCGCGTTCTGGCTGGCGACCGCGTTCAGGTGGAAATGACCCCCTACGATCTGACCAAGGGTCGGATCAACTACCGCTTCAAGTAATCGAAGTGGCTCTGATCCTCGGCTCTGGCAGCCCGCGTCGTCGGGAGCTGCTGGCACAAATGGGTGTTGTGGCCGATGATATCCGGTCGCCGGATATCGATGAAACTCCGGCGCGGGGCGAGCAGCCCCGCCCCTATTGCGAACGCATGGCCCGGGAAAAGGCACTGGCCGTCCCCGCCGATGCGGACGACATTATTATATCCGCAGATACGACCGTGGCGCTGGGGCGCCGCATCCTTGGTAAACCCGAGGATGAAAAGGAAGCCGCCGCCTTTCTGGTGGCGCTGTCCGGTCGCCGTCACCGCGTGATTACGGCTGTGGCCGTACGGCGCGGCGAACGGATCTGGGAAAAGTCGGTCGTCACTCAGGTGATGATGAAACGCTTGTCGGACAACGAACTGAATGCCTATCTCGCTTCGGGCGATTGGCAAGGCAAGGCAGGCGCATACGGGATTCAGGGCGCGGCTGGCGCGTTCATCCCGTGGATCAACGGATCATTTACTGCGGTGGTCGGTTTGCCCCTGGCAGAAACCGCGAACCTGCTTCAGGCCGCAGGATACCCTCTTTACGGAGAATAAAGACATGAAAGGTCGTCTGATTGCCCTGGACCACATCGGAGAGGTCGAGGCTGCTGCGCTTATGGTGGATGGCAAGCTCGAGGACCTTCTGATCGACAGCGATGCACCGCGTCCGGGCACCATCTATCGCGCCATTGCCGACCGCCCGATGAAAGGGCAGGGGGGCATGTTCCTGTCGACCCCCGATGGCAACTGCTTCTTGCGTCAGACCAAGGGCATGGCCCCCGGCGATGCGGTTCTGGTGCAGGTCACCGGCTATTCCGAGGACGGCAAGGCGATTCCCGTGACCACGGACGTGCTGTTCAAAAGCCGTTACGCGATCATCACCCCCGATAAGCCCGGCCTGAATATCAGCCGCTCGATTCACGATGACGACCGCCGTGACATCCTGCACGGTATCGCCAAGGCGGAAATGCAGGGCAGCGAGTTCGGCCTGATCATGCGTTCGGCTTGCGCCGAGGCAGATGATGACGAGATCGCCGAAGATATCGCCGCGATGCTGGATATGGCGAACGCCGTTCTAGCCGATGCCCAAGGCAAAGAGCCCGAGAAGCTGGTCGAGGGCGACGGCCCCCACCTGCTGGCATGGCGCGAGTGGTTCCAGCCCGCGACCATTGATTCCGAGGCAGGCAGCTTCGAAGGCAACGGCGTGCTGGACGCGATCGATGAACTGTCCTCGGCCCGTGTGAACCTCGAGGGCGGCGGCTTTATGTATGTCGAACCCACTCGCGCACTGGTGGCGATCGACGTGAACACCGGTGGCGACAGTTCTCATGCGGCGGGAACCAAGGTGAACTTTGCCGCGGCCCGCGCGATTCCCCGCGCCCTGCGTCTGCGCGGTTTGGGTGGTCAGATCGTTCTGGACCTTGCCCCCATGCCCAAGAAAGAGCGCCGCACTTTTGAAACCAGCCTGCGCGCTGCGTTCAAAGCCGACGGGATCGACACCGCCCTTCTGGGGTGGACCACGCTGGGCCATTTCGAACTGCAGCGCAAACGCGAGCGCCGTTCGCTGAAAGAAACCTTGCCCAAGGGGGTATAAATGGCCTGCCCGATTTGTGACGGCGAGACCGACCCGAAATACCGTCCGTTCTGCTCCAAGCGCTGTGCGGACGTTGATCTGGCCAAGTGGATGAGCGGCTCTTATGCCGTTCCTTCCAATGATCCCGAGGATGCCGAACAGGTCCTTGAGGAACTTGATAAAAAAAATTCACGACCCCACTGATTTTTTCATTTTGGGGTCTGGACACTCCCGAGAACTACGCCTAATACGTCCCTCACCCGAGCGCAGCAGCGCTCACCCAGCCCGGGTAGCTCAGGGGTAGAGCAGTGGATTGAAAATCCTCGTGTCGGTGGTTCGATTCCGCCCCCGGGCACCACTTCCTCCGGTAAGTGACTGAAAAGAAACGGCGATGCCTTGATGGCTCGCCGTCTTTTTGTTTTCGGGGTCAACGAATTCCCGCGCTTTTCGGATTTGCAACTGCACCTATGGCGTTACAAATCTTTCACGCGCCAGCGACACAACCGTCACATCACATTGGTAGCCGATATCTCAACCCGCTCCGGTTTCGGAGGCGTGTTCTGTAATAGTTTTTAGGAGCGACCCATGAAAAAGACGATTGCCGTCCTTCTGGCAGCCACTGCGATGACCTCTGCCGCTCAGGCCGAAGGTCTGACCCGTATTGCAACCGTCCCGCTGGATGGTGAAATCACCGGCCTGTTCCAGCATGGCACCGACCTGTTCTTCAACGTCCAGCACCCCTCGGACGCGCTGAACGGCAAGTTCAACAAAGCCACCGTTGGCGTCGTTTCGAACGTGAACTGGGAAGCTGGCGTTTCGGCCGTTCCCGCAGACGAAGAAACCAAATCGTCGGTCGTAACCTCGCTGGGTGACTATCAGGTTCTGATCCAGGAAGGCGACAAGGGCGTTGCAGGCATCATCAAGTCGGTTGCCGGCGAAGAGCTGATGATCTCGAACGACCCCGACTTCAACGGTTTCATCCCCACAGCAGACAACGCAGGCTTCCTGTTCACCAACTGGGAAAACCGTCCCGGTGGCATGTCGCGCGCTGCTGTGACCCGCGCTGAAAACGGCGAGTGGTCGGTTGGCGACATCGAGATGGTAGACTTCTCCAAAGTTGGCGGCACTTGGGTCAACTGCTTTGGCACCGTTTCGCCCTGGGGCACCCCGCTGACCTCGGAAGAGCTGTACTTCGACGAAACCGCCGAGTGGAACGACCCCGAGTACAAAGAAATCGAAGACAACAAGATGCTGGCTTCGTATCTGGGTCACTACCCCAACCCCTACAACTACGGTTTCATCGTCGAGATCACCGATCCCGCTGGCACCCCGACCCCCGTCAAGCGCACCGCGCTGGGCCGCATGAGCCACGAGAACTCGGTTGTCATGCCTGACAACAAGACCGCCTACACCACTTCGGATGGCACCGGTCAGCCCTTCTTCAAGTTCGTTGCTGACGCCGAGGGCGATCTGTCGGTTGGCACCCTGTACGCAGCCAAGCTGACCCAGCTGGCCGACAAGGGCGCAGAAGCTGCCACCACCGCGTTCGACGTCGAGTGGATCGAACTGGGCCACGCCTCGCAGGACGAGATCGCTGGCTGGGTTGCCGACTATGACGGCATCACTCTGGAAGACCACAAAGCCGGTGAGACCAACTACATCACCGACGCTCAGGTCGCCGAGTGGGCCGAAGGCAAAGCTGCCGACAACCGCGTTGCATTCCTGGAATCGATCAAAGCTGCTGCGGCCAAGGGCGCAACCGCTGAATTCCGTAAAATGGAAGGCGTGAACATCAACTACGAAGCGGCCAAAGACGGTTCGGTTCCCTTCATGTACGTTGCGATGTCCGAAGTCTCGAAGACCATGTCGGACGGCGAAGGCGACATCGACGTTGCTGAAAACAAGTGTGGCGTAGTCTACGAGATGGAACTGGACGCATCGTTCAACGTCGCGAAGATGGTTCCCGTTGTTGCTGGCCACGGCTACGACAAAGACGCAGCGGTCAACCAGTGCTCGGTTGATGGTATCTCGAACCCCGACAACATTCTGGTCCGTGCCAACGGTCAGGTTGTGATCGGCGAAGACACCGGCAACCACGAGAACAACGCTCTGTGGCTGTGGACCAAAGGTCAGCAGTCGTAATCGACTGGATCGCAGAAATGATCAGGGGAGGGCGGTTTCGTCCTCCCTTTTTCTTTTTCCGACCTATTTAGTCAGAAACCCTTTACCTGAGTTCTTTGATCGGGTATCAGGCGCTAAAGCGACAGCGAACAGTACTATTTACAAGGGAAACGACATGACACTTCGCGCAACCCTCCTTGCCAGCTCCTTGGTTTTCGCAGGCAGCACCGCAATGGCCGTCGAAGCCGATGCGATCATGAAGAACTACGCCGACATGGCCCAAGCCGGTTACGAGGACGCGCTGACCCTGGCCAAAGAGCTGAAGGTCGCCGTGGATGCGCTGGTGGCCGAGCCGACCGAAGCCAATCTGGCCGCCGCCAAGTTGGCATGGCTGCAGGCGCGCGTTCCCTATCTTCAGACCGAAGCCTTCCGTTTCGGCAACCCCACCGTCGATGACTGGGAAGGCAAGGTCAACGCATGGCCTCTGGACGAGGGTCTGATCGACTACGTTGATCCCCTGTTCGGCGGCAATGACGAGAACCCCTTTGCCCTGTCGAACGTGGTTGCCAATCCCTCGCTCGAGGTGTCGGGCACTGTGATCGATGCCACCACCATCACCCCCGAACTGCTGGAAACCCTGCACGAGGTTGACGGGATCGAGGCGAACGTGGCCACCGGCTACCACGCCATCGAATTCATGCTCTGGGGGCAGGACCTGAACGGCACCGATCACGGCGCGGGTGCCCGTCCGGCCAGTGATTATGACACCGCGAACTGCACCAACGGCAACTGTGATCGCCGTGCGCAGTATCTGGTCGCCGCGACCGACCTGTTGGTTAGCGATCTGGAATATCAGGCCGCCAACTGGGCCGAAGGCGGTCAGGGCCGCACCGAAGCGACCGCTGATGGCGCGGCAGGCCTCGAGATTGCGTTTACCGGTCTGGGCTCGCTGTCCTATGGCGAACTTGGCGGCGAGCGCACCAAGCTGGGTGTGCTGCTGCACGACCCCGAAGAAGAGCAGGACTGCTTCTCGGATAACACTCACAACAGCCACTATTACGATGGTCTGGGCATTCGCAACGTCTACACCGGCCGCTATGTCCGCATCGACGGTTCGGTCGTCGAGGGTCCGTCGCTGCACGAATTCGTGGCCGAGCGGGATGCCACTCTGGCGGCCAACCTGCTGAGCGATATCGACGAGAGCATGATGGCCCTCGGCGCGATCAAGAAAACCGCCGAGGCAGGCACCAGCTATGACCAATTGCTGGCCGCAGACAACGCCGCAGGCGAGGCTCTGGTGATGGGTGCGGTTGCCGCGCTGGTCGCGCAGACCCGCAACATCGAACGCGCCGTGGCTGTGATCGGCCTCGAAGGGGTCACGGTCGAAGGCTCGGACAGCCTTGATAACGAATCCGCTGTGTTCCAGTAACGGTTAGATCGGGCGCCCTGAACCGGCGCCCGTTTTCCTTTTGTGCAAGCCAGTACCATGACGACCCGCCGCCAGCACGCCGACATCTATGTTTCCTCTTTCGGGCTGGCAGCCGTGGTGTCGCTGGCCCTTGGGGCGGGGCAGGCCCACGCCGCCCCCTTGGGCGAGCCGCACCTGACCACCGCGCCCCGCACCGCAGAAGAGGCCGCGCGTGTGGCCACGGTCACCGCCCCCACCGATGACTTCACCGCCCCCGAACCGTTCGAGCCCCGCCCCGCAGGCGCGGCCACCCTGTTTGGTGACGACAGCGAAAGCGCGTTCTCGCAAAGCTCGGCCAACATGTCCGAAGAGCGGGACATGGATTTCATCCTTGGCAACGGGTTCTTCAAGAAATTCTGGGTGACGGCCCCGTCCTCGACCCGATCCAGCGATGGGTTGGGGCCGATCTATAACGCCCGCGCCTGCCAGCAGTGCCACATCAACGATGGCCGCGGCCACCCGCCCGAGAATGCGGCGGACGAGGGCGTCTCGATGTTTCTGCGCCTGTCTATTCCGGCCGATGCCAGTGACCTGAGCGCCGAGACGCTGAGCTATCTCTCTGCGGCGCCGGAGCCCACCTATGGCCTGCAACTGCAGGACAAATCCGTGGCGGGCATCCCGACCGAAGGCCAGATGCGCATCACCTATACCGATCTGCCCGTGACCTTGGGCGACGGGACCGTGGTGACCCTGCGCCAGCCCGACTATTCTGTGGTCGATCTGCAGTCCGGTCCCTTGCATCCCGGCGTGCAGCTCAGCCCCCGCGTGGCCCCCCAGATGATCGGTCTGGGCCTGCTCGAGGCGATCCCCGAGGCTGATATTCTGGCCCATGCCGACCCCGATGATGCGGATGGCGACGGGATTTCGGGCCGCCCCAACACGGTCTGGAGCGCAGAGTTCGGGCAGTTCATGCTGGGCCGTTTCGGGCTCAAGGCGGGCGCGGCCACCGTGCGCGAACAAAGCGCGATGGCCTTTCACGCGGATATGGGGTTGTCTACCTCTCTCCTGCCCGAAGGGTGGGGCGAATGTACTGCTGCGCAAACCGCCTGCCTCGCCGCGCCGGATGGCAACTCGCCCGAGCAAGGCGATCTGGAAGCAGGCGATCTGGTGCTGGATCTGGTCACCTTCTATGGGCGCAATCTGGCGGTTCCGGCCCGCCGCGACATCAGCGACCCAGCGGTCCTGCGCGGCAAGGAGTTGTTCTACGACACCGGCTGCACCAGCTGCCACACGCCCAAGTTCGTGACCCACCGCCTGCCGGACCAGCCAGAGCAATCCTTTCAGCTGATCTGGCCCTACACCGATATGTTACTGCATGACATGGGGCCGGGGCTTGCCGACAACCGTCCCGAATGGCAGGCCACAGGTCAGGAATGGCGCACTGCTCCGCTATGGGGCATTGGGCTGACGGGTACAGTCAGCGGGCATACGAATTTGCTTCACGATGGCCGCGCGCGTAATTTACTTGAAGCAATCCTGTGGCATGGCGGCGAAGCCGAAGCCGCACGCGAGACGGTTCGGCAGATGCCCTCTGATGATCGCGACGCACTAATAAAATATCTGGAGTCCTTGTGACAATGACGCCCAAACTGACCTCGACCGCACTTGTTCTTTCGCTGATGGCGGGGGGCGTGCAGGCGCAATCGATCGCCAATCCCGATGCGCCCGGTGTGCCGCTGGAAACCCACTCCGAGGAAACGGGCCTGCCCTATTTCGCCCCCGGTCGCGGCGAGATCGACCATGACGCGATCCGCCGCCGTGTGCTGACCGTGTTCGAGCGCCAGTTCGGGGCCTTTGCCAACGAGACCCAGAAGCTGACCGACGCCGCCGAAGCCTATTGCGCGGGCACCACCGACATCGAGGCGTTCAAGGACCAGTTCCGCGCCACGTGGCTGGCTTGGGCCCCGCTGGACAGCTATCAGTTCGGCCCGATCGAGGCCCAAGGCGCCGCGCTGACCGTGAACTTCTGGCCAGACAAGAAGAACTTTGTCGGCCGCGCCCTGCGCGATCTGCTGAACAAAACCCCCGAAGAGCAGGCGCAGGCCTCTGTCGTGGGGGGCCTGTCCGTGGGTGCCCAAGGTCTGCCCGCCATCGAGATGCTGCTGTTCTCGGATGCGCAGGAATGCCCCGCGATCATCGGGATTTCGGGCAACCTGCACCAGATCGCGCTTAGCCTCTATGACGGGTGGTTCGGGGAATATGGCTGGGCCGAACTGGCCCGCACCGCTGGCCCCGATAACCCCGTCTACCTGCAGGACGCCGAGTTCACCAAAGTCGTCTATACCGCGCTTGATTTCGGCCTGACCCGCATCGCCGACACGCGCCTTGGCCGCCCCTTGGGGACCTTCGAACGCTCGAACCCGACGCAGGCCGAGGCGTGGCGCTCTGGCCTGACCAACGACATCATCCACGCGCAGCTTGACGGGATCGAAGAGGTCGTCCGCGATGGCTTTGCCGGGGATGTGACCGAAACCAACCGGTCTTGGATTTACAAGGTCTTTGACCAGACCGAAGGCCGCGTTGATGCCATCGGTTCTCCCATTTCCGAGGCCGTGCAGGACCCCATGGGCCGTATGCGCGTCGAAGGTCTGCAGAGCAAGGTTCTGTATCTGATCAACGAGATGGATCAGGAAATCGGCCCGAACCTCGGGGTGGAAACCGGCTTTAGCGCGGCGGACGGAGACTGATATGAAGCGTCGTCATTTTCTGATCACCGGCGCGGCTGGTGCGGCCATGTCTTTGGCGCGTCCCACATGGGCGATGGCGGGGGCGCCGGCTTATCTGACAGCGGCCTCCAAGGCCGGGAATTCCACTTGGCTGGTCGGTCTGACCGAGGCGGGCGATGTGGTGTTCGAACTGCCGATCCCGTCCCGTGGCCATGCCGCCGCCGCACATCCCTACCGCGCCGAGGCTGTGGCCTTTGCCCGCCGTCCGGGCCGCTTTGCGGTGGTGCTGGACTGCGCCACGGGCAAGGAAATCGCGCGCCTCGACAGCCCCGAGGGGCGGCATTTCTACGGGCATGGCGCGTTCACCGCTGACGGCAAACTCCTGCTGACCACGGAAAACGCCTACGAGATTCCGGCGGGCAAGCTGGGGGTCTGGGACGCCGAGGACGGCTACAAGCGGATCGGCGAGATTTCGTCGGGCGGCATCGGCCCGCACGAGATGATCCGCCTGAACGATGGCGGTTTTGCTGTGGCAAATGGCGGGATGCAGACCCACCCCGACTACGAGCGCGCGGTGCTGAACATCCCCACCATGCAGCCGAACCTGACCTATCTGGACGCCGCGGGCGAGATCATTGATCAGGTCGAGCCCCCTACGGACATGCGCCTGAACTCGATCCGTCACATCGCGGCCGATGCCTCGGGGCGGGTGGTGATTGCGCTGCAATGGCAGGGCAACCCCTTGGCCCCCGTGCCGCTGATGGCCAGCCACCGTCGGGGCGAAGAGCTGACGTTCTTTAACCACCCCGAGACCGCCAAGCTGAAGCAATACGCGGGCAGCATCGCCATTTCCGCCGACGGGTCCGAGATTGCCATGACCGGCCCCAAAGGCGGCCATGTGCTGTTCTTTGACGGGGTGACCGGCGCACCGATCAACGGCCGCGCCTTGCCCGAGGCCAGCGGCGTTGCGCAATTCGGGGACCGTTTCGCGATCACCCTCGCGGGCGGTCTGCTAGAGGGCGGTGCCGACGGCGGCAACATGGTCGAGATTGGCGGCGGCTACAGTTGGGACAACCATCTGGTGTCCATCCGTCAGGGCTAAAGCAAAAGGGCGCCGCGGCGCCCTTTGTCATACAAACGGATTGTCGGGATAGCCGACCTTGGACAAGTACAATCCCTGCGGCGGGCTAACCGGACCGCAAGCGGCGCGGTCGCAGGCCTCCAGGGCGGTTTTCACGTCGATGGGGTCCCACGAGCCTGCGCCGACCCGCTCTAACGTGCCAACAAAGCTGCGGACCTGATTGTGCAGGAAACTGCGCGCGGCCAGATGGAAGCGGAACTCGGTCCCGCTCTCGGTTTCGATCTGTTCGATGTCCAGCTTGTCCAGCGTCTTGACCGGCGACAGGGCCTGACAGATCGAGGCGCGGAAGGTCGTGAAATCGTGCAGACCCAGCAGGTGCTTGGCGGCCTGTTGCATGGGCTCCAGCTCTAGCGGGTGGTTCACTTGCCAGACAAAGCCGCGCAGGTGGGTCGCAGGCGCGCGGCGGTTCAGCAGGCGGAAGATATACTGACGTTCCACAGCCGAGAACCGCGCGTGCCAGTCGTCCGCCACCAAACGGCAGTCGCGGATCGATACGGGCAGGGGCTTCAGATGGTGGTTCAGCGCCTCGGACAGGCGGAACGGGTCCCAATCCTTGTCCATGTCGCAATGGGCGACCTGACCATAGGCGTGAACGCCCGCGTCGGTGCGGCCAGCGGCGGCAATGGTGTGGTCACGCTTTTCCAGACGCGCAAGCGCGGCTTCGATCGCCCCTTGGACCGAGGGCTGGTCGGCCTGCCTCTGCCATCCGGCAAAGGGGGCTCCGTCATATTCCACAAGCAAAGCATATCTGGGCATGACCCGCGATTTAGCCCCCGAAAGCGGCCAGAGCAAGCAACCTTCGCATTCCCCAATTCCAGCCACTGGTTTTACGGGGAGGCGATGCTTAGGTTGAGCGGTGAAGAAGGAGGCGGCTAGATTTGGTTATCGGTCGGATTGCAGACGAACTGACGCGCGGCGTCGAAGGCATTACAGGCAGCATCAACGAAGCACTGTTTGAACCCGTGATCCGGCTTGGGGTGACGGGGCTGGCGCGTGCGGGCAAAACGGTGTTCATCACCTCGCTCGTGGCGAATATGCTGGACCGTGGTCGCATGGCCCACCTGACCGCCGCCGCAGAGGGGCGCATTCTGGCGGCCTTCCTTCAGCCGCAGCCTGACGTGACCGTGCCGCGGTTCGACTATGAAAACCACTTGGCCGACCTGACCTGCGCCCATCCCCATTGGCCTGACAGCACACGCGCGGTCAGCGAGTTACGCCTGTCCCTGCGTATCCGGCCCAACGGGCTGATCGGCGGGCTGTCTGGCCCGCGCACGGTGCATCTGGATATCGTCGACTACCCCGGTGAGTGGCTGCTGGACTTGGGCCTCTTGGACCAGAGCTATGCCGATTGGTCGGCCAGCGTTTTGCGCCGTCTGGAGACGCGGGCATTGGGGGCGCCCTATGTGGATATGGCGCGTGGGACCGATGGCACCGCGCCCTTGGACGAAGTGGTTGCGCAGACCCTTGCGCGGACGTTCACCGCGTATCTTCATGCGGCGCGGGCGGACGGGTTCTCCGATTGCACGCCGGGTCGGTTCCTGTTGCCCGGTGATCTGGCCGGATCGCCCGTGCTGACCTTTGCGCCGCTGTTGAAGCCCGAGAACGCCCCCCGCCGCAGCCTGTGGCGCGAGATGGAAACACGGTTCGAGGCCTACAAGGCCCGCGTCGTCAAACCCTTTTTCAAGGAACATTTCGCGCGGATCGACCGGCAGGTTGTGCTGGTGGATGTGCTTGGCGCCCTGCATCGGGGCCCCGAGGCCATTCAGGACATGCGCGATACAATGCAGGGTATTCTGGGGTCGTTCCGCCCCGGTCGAAACGATTTCCTGACCCAACTGCTGCGTGGCAAGCGGGTCGAGAAGATCCTCTTTGCCGCGACCAAGGCTGACCATCTGCACCACAGCCAGCACCTGCGTCTGACCGCGATCATCGAGGAACTGACCCGTGATGCCCGCGAACGCGCCCGCTTTGCCGGCGCCGAAACCGCTGCGATGTCGATTGCCGCCTTGCGCGCCACGACCGAAGAATCCCGCCAGCACAACGGCCAGTCCTTGGACGTGGTGCGCGGCAAATTATTGGAAGACGGGCGAATGGCCGCCCTCTATCCCGGCGAGCTGCCTGCCGATCCCCGTGTATTGCTAGGGGGAGAGGGTGGCTGGCTGGAAGGTGATTTTGAAGCCATGCGCTTTGCCCCGGCTCCGCTGACCCTGCGGCCGGGGGACGGTCCGCCCCATATTCGTCTGGACCGTGCAGCGCAATTTCTGTTCGGGGATCGTTTATGAATTTCTACCTACGTCCGGCCCATGACCTTGATGCGGGGAAGATGGGGGCGATGTTGTCTGATTTCGTGGATCAGACCGCGTGGCTTCCCAAAGTCCGCTCCAGCGCCGAGGACATCATGTACTGCGCCACAATGATCGAGCGCGGCTGGGTCACCGTTGCCATGGGCGAGCGCCCGATGGGCTTTGTCGCGCTGGCGGATAACGAGATTTTGGCCCTCTACGTGGCGCCCGATGCGCGGCGCAAGGGGGTGGGGCGGCAGTTGATGCAGTTCGCCAAAGAGCGATCGGAAACCCTTCGCCTTTGGACCTATCAGGCCAACACCATTGCGCGGGCGTTCTATCGCCTGTCCGGTTTCCGCGAGGTTGGTCGCACTCAAGGGCAGTACAACGACGAAGGTCTGCCCGACATCGAATACCTGTGGGAAAGGCACGCCGAATGAGCAAAGGACCCGTCCTGTTCGATCTGGATACCCCGACCAGCCCCGAGGCCGAAATGCCCAACCCCGCGCAGGCCGAGCCTGTCCCCGAGGTTGGCCCCGAATTGCCCGAAGGCCGCGCGATGCAGACTGTGGCCGCGCTGGCCGCGCGCAAGACCTCGGCCTTGGCAAAGTGGTTCTGGGGGCTTCTGGCCTCGGTGATCGGGTCGATGATCTCGGTCGCGGCGTGGAATTTCGTGACGGGGCTGATCGCGCAGAATGCCATTCTGGGGATGATCGTGACGGCGTTGATCGCGGGGTTCCTGCTGGTCTGTGCCTTGATTGTGCTGCGCGAACTGGGGGCGATGGCCCGCCTGTCGCGCATGGACAAGATCCAGCATCAGGCCCGCACCGCGATCGAGGCGGGCGATCTGCCCGCCGCCCGCACTGTCGTCAAAGATGTGCTGCGTCTTTACTCGGGGCGCGAGGATTTGCGCTGGGGCCGTGACCGCATGGCCGAGCGGATGCACGACGCGGTGGATGCGGCGGACGTTCTGGCCTTGGCCGAGCGAGAGCTCTTGTCCCATCTGGACGCCGCCGCCGTCCGCGAGGTCGAGGCCGCCGCAAGGCAGGTCGCGACCGTGACCGCGATGGTGCCCTTGGCGCTGGCGGATGTGGTGGCCGCGATGACCTCGAACCTGCGAATGATGCGCCGCGTGGCCGAGATTTACGGCGGGCGCGGAGGCTTTCTGGGCAGTTGGCGGTTGGCCCGCGCGGTGATGACCCATCTGGTGGCGACCGGCGCGGTGGCCGTGGGCGACGACATGATTGAGCCGCTGATTGGCGGGGGCCTCTTGGGCAAACTGTCCCGCCGCTTTGGCGAGGGACTGGTGAACGGCGCGCTGACCGCCCGAGTCGGCATCGCCGCGATGGAGGTCTGCCGCCCCCTGCCGTTCGTGGCGGAAAAGCGCCCCTCGGCGCGGGGTGTGGTCCAGCGGGCCTTGGCTGGATTTTTCAAGAAATAAAGGTGGTTGGGGCGTTTCGAGAAATCCGATAAAATCTATCAAGTATATGATTTTAAAGGTTTTTCTTGACGCCCCTGCCGCTGGGCTGTAGCAATCCCCTAAGGATGCGCAGTCAGCCCTTTGCCAGCACCGCGCCGCCAGATATCGCTTGCCACTCACGTTCAGCTCGCCCGCAACGCAGCCCTCTACCGACAGCCCCGTTGCCAGCCCGCCAAACGCAGGTCGCCCCGCCATATCCAGCCAGCACCCCCTTTGGGTGCTTTTTCATTCCAAGGGATCAGAACAGCTTGGGCACTGCGTTTTTGTCGGCATCGCGATCCTCGACCCCGATGCGCATTCCGCGGCCGATGCGGTGGGCGATGGCGGACCAGCCCTCGGCAAGTTCGGGGGCCAGCTCGGCCTTGAGTACCTGATCGAACAGGGCCAGCCAGTCGGTAAACAGGGGCGCTTTGACCTCGGGGGTCATCAGGTGGGTCCGCATGGGAAAGCCGTGATAGTTCCGTTCCTGCAGCAGCACATTGCGCCAGAAACGGCTGATCTTGTCCTCGTGGGCGGGCCATGCCTCTGGCGCGATACGGCCGTTGAACACGGGCCCCAGATCGGGATGCACCCGCACCCGCGCGTAAAAGGCGGCGACCACGCGGTCGATATCGGGGCCGGTAATGGGCTGGGTCATGGGAAACCTCTTTCACTCTATCCCCTTCAGCTAGGCGCTGGGGCAGGGGGTCGCAACAGGACAGAGCATCGCAGCGCTTTACGCCCCCTATTGCGCGCCGTATAAGGCGCCCATGACACGCATGATGGCGATCATTATTCGAATTACATGCCCGGCGCTCTGATCCAGACGAGCCGCCGGGACAAGGCGTATGGGATGCCCGCGCCGACCTTTTTCCGATATTGAGAACAAGACCGAAGGACGCCACCCATGTGCGCCGAAACCCCCGAATACAAAGACACCCTGTTCCTGCCCCAGACCGAATTCCCGATGCGCGCTGGCCTGCCCAAGCGCGAACCCGAATGGCTGGCCCGCTGGGAAAAGATCGGCATCTACCAGAAACTGCGTGACAAGGCCGAGGGCCGCGAACCCTTTATCCTTCACGACGGTCCTCCGTATGCGAACGGCAACCTGCACATCGGCCACGCGCTGAACAAGATCCTCAAGGACTTCATCGTGCGCAGCCAGCAGATGCTGGGCCGCGAGGCGCGCTATATCCCCGGTTGGGACTGCCACGGTCTGCCGATCGAATGGAAGATCGAGGAACAGTATCGCAACAAGGGCAAGAACAAGGACGAAGTTCCTGTCATCGACTTCCGTCAGGAATGCCGCAAATTCGCCGAGGGCTGGATCGACGTCCAGCGCGCTGAATTCAAGCGCCTTGGCATCACCGGCACCTGGGACAAGCCCTACCTGACCATGGACTTCCACGCCGAACGCGTGATCGCCGAAGAATTCCAGAAGTTCCTGATGACTGGCACCCTGTATCAGGGCTCCAAGCCCGTGATGTGGTCGCCCGTGGAAAAGACCGCGCTGGCCGAGGCCGAGGTCGAGTACCACGATCACCAGAGCCATACGATCTGGGTACCGTTCCGCTTCCAGAATGCTGGCGGCGATCTGGAAACCGCGCGCGTCGTGATCTGGACCACCACTCCCTGGACCATCCCCTCGAACAAGGCGGTCGCTTACGGCAAGGGCATCGAATACGGCCTGTATCGCGTGGACGCGACCCAAGAGGAAAGCTGGACCAACCCCGGCGATCTGTACATCTTCGCGAACACTCTGGCCGCTGACGCGCTGGAGAAATCCCGCGTGACCGAATTCACCAAGGTCCGTGACATCGCCACCACCGAGTTCGAAGGTCTGATCTGCGCCCACCCGTTCAACGGTCTGGACGGCGCGGATGGCTTCTGGGACTACGACGTGCCCATGGTCGACGGTGATCACGTGACCGACGACGCGGGTACCGGCTTTGTGCACACCGCCCCCAGCCACGGTCAGGAAGACTATGAGGTCTTCGTGGCCCGCAACTGGATGGACCGCATGACCTACAACGTGGGCGAGGAATCGGAATTCCTGGACCACGTGCCGTTCTTTGCGGGCCTGCAAGTGTTCGACCGCAAGGGCAAAGAGGGCAAGGCCAACACCACCGTCATCGCCAAACTGGTCGAAGCGGGCGGCATCATCGCCCGTGGCCGCGTCAAGCACAGCTACCCTCATTCGTGGCGCTCCAAAGCGCCGGTCATCTACCGCAACACGCCCCAGTGGTTCGCCGCCATCGACCGCGAGGTCGGCGACGGTCAGGACACCTATGGCAAAACCATCCGCGAACGCGCCCTGACCAGCATCGACCAGCTGGTGAAATGGACCCCGCAAACCGGCCGCAACCGTCTGTATTCCATGATCGAAGCGCGTCCCGACTGGGTTCTGTCCCGCCAGCGCGCTTGGGGCGTTCCGCTGACCTGCTTTACCAAAGTGGGCGCGAAACCGCAGGACGAAGACTTCCTGCTCCGCAACGAAGAGGTCAACGCCCGCATCAACGAAGCGTTCGAGGCCGAAGGCGCAGATGCATGGTACAAGGACGGCGCCAAAGAGCGTTTCCTGTCGGGCATCGTGAACCCCGAGGACTACGATCAGGTGTTCGACATCCTCGACGTGTGGTTCGACTCCGGTTCGACCCACGCCTTCGTGCTGCGTGACCGTCCCGATGGGGCGGCCGATGGCATCGCCGACCTCTACCTCGAGGGCACCGACCAACACCGCGGCTGGTTCCACAGCTCGATGTTGCAGGCTTGCGGCACCAAGGGCCGTGCCCCCTATCGCGGCGTGCTGACCCACGGCTTCACGCTGGACGAGAAGGGCAACAAGATGTCCAAGTCGCTCGGCAACACCGTGTCGCCCGAGGATGTGACCAAACAATACGGCGCAGACATCCTGCGTCTGTGGGTGGCCCAGTCCGACTATACCGCCGACCTGCGCATCGGGCCGGAGATCCTCAAGGGCGTCGCCGACAGCTACCGCCGTCTGCGCAACACCATGCGCTACTTGCTGGCTAGCCTCGACGGTTTCACCGAAGCCGAACGTCTGGACGTGGCCGAGATGCCCGAGCTGGAGCGTTGGGTCCTGCACCGTCTGGCCGAGCTGGATCACAAAGTCCGCACCGGCTACAACGCCTATGACTTCCAGGGCGTGTTCCAGCAGCTGTTCAACTTCTGCACCGTGGAACTGTCGTCGTTTTACTTCGACATCCGCAAGGACGCGCTTTACTGCGACGGTGCCGACAGCCTGCGCCGCCGCGCGGCCCGCACGGTTCTGGACATCCTGTTCCACCGCCTGACCACCTGGCTGGCGCCGATCCTGACCTTTACCATGGAAGAGGTCTGGCTCGAACGCTTCCCCGGCGAGGAAAGCTCGATCCATCTGGTCGATATCCCCGCCACCCCCGCCGACTGGCTGGACGAACCCTTGGCCGCCAAATGGGCCAACGTCCGCAAAGTCCGCCGCGTGGTCACCGCCGCCCTCGAAGTGCAGCGCACCGAAAAGGTTATCGGCGCCTCGCTCGAAGCGGCCCCTGTGGTTCACGTCGAAGACGCAGACACCCTCGCGGCTCTGAAAACCGTCACGTTCGAGGATATCTGCATCACCTCGGGCATCCTGCTGACCGCCGATCCGGCCCCTGCCGAAGCCTTCCGTCTGCCCGATCAGGCCGGCGTTGGCGTCGTCTTCGAAAAGGCCGACGGTGAGAAATGCCAGCGCTGCTGGAAAATCCTGCCGGACGTGGGTACCCACGCCCACGCAGCGACCTGCAAACGCTGCAACGCAGTCCTCGGCTAAAACAAAAAGGGGCGCCCGAAACGGCGCCCCTTCTGCGTCTTCTTGGGAAAAATACTCCGGGGGTGAATGGGCCGTCAGGCCCAGAGGGGGCAGCGCCCCCACACGCCCCTAGACAGACTTCCGCGCCGGAATGATCTGCTGAACGATCCCGACCAGCACCAGATAGATCGAGGTCGCCCCCAGCACCCAACCGGCCCAGCTGGCGGGATGGAAATCGACCCACGCCGCCCATGCCGCCGAAATCGTCCAGACAAAAGCAATCGGCAGCGACAGCGACCGCCACCGTTTCGTCCGCACAGGGTGGATAAACCGCAAGGGCAGGAACATCGCGACCGCCAGCACCACGACCAGCGTCACGATGAACTCGGGGCTGGGCTTCAGAGCGAACAGGGGCAGCACGGCCATGTTCCAGCAGCCGGGGAAGCCGCGAAAACTCTTGTCCTCGGTCTTCATCCGCGTGTCCGCGAAATAGAGCGCGCTGGTAAAGGTGATGACCAGAATGGCCAGCCAGCCGGTCCAACCGGGCAAGAGCCCCGACTTGAACAGCGCATAGGCCGGAATGAACACATAGGTCAGATAGTCGATGATCAGGTCCATCAGCGCCCCGTCCAACTCGGGGGCATTGGTGCTTACATCGTATTTGCGGGCCAAGGGGCCATCGACCCCGTCCACGGCAAAGGCAACGCAAAGCCACAGCACCATCAGCGACCAGTTCTGGTCGACGGCAGCAAGCATGGCCAGCATCGCAATGCAGGCACCGGTGGCGGTCAGAAGATGGACTAGGAAGGCGGCGGTTCTGATTTTCATTGTGCTTTCATGATGCATTGCGGCCAAGTCCGCAACTCTCAGCCTCGTTTGGCGCGGGGATGGGCTGCGGAATAGACCTCCATTAGTCGCGCATTGTCCACACCGGTATAAACCTGCGTCGTAGACAGCGCCGCGTGGCCCAGTAATTCCTGGATCGCCCGCAGGTCACCCCCCGCATTCAGCAGGTGGGTCGCAAAGCTGTGGCGCAAGGCATGAGGGGTCGCAGTGGCGGGCAGACCCAGTTGCAGGCGGGTCTGCTCCATCGCCTTGGAGATTAAACGGGGATTTACAGGTCCGCCGCGTGACCCCCGGAACAGGGGGGTGTCGGGGGCCAGCTCATAGGGGCACTGGCGCAGATAGTCGTCCACGGCTTTGCGGGCGGCGGGCAGCACGGGGACGATCCGCTCCTTGCCGCCTTTGCCGATGATGCGCAGGCTCTCGGGCAGGGGGGCGTCCGCGCCAAGCAGGCCTAAGGCCTCGGATATCCGCAGCCCGCACCCATACAGCAAGGTCACGATGGCCACGTCCCGCGCGGCGATCCAGCCTTCGCGGGGCAACTCGCCCACGGTCTCGATCACCGCCTTAGCGGCCTCCTCGGACAAGGGGCGGGGCAGGGGACGCTGCACGCGCGGCGCGCGGGTGGACAGGACTGTGGTGGGGTCGAACTCTTCGCGCTGCGCGAGCCACCGGAAAAAGGTCTTCACCGCCGACAGTCGCCGCGCCAAGCTGCGCGCGCCGGTCCCGCGGGTCCGTTCGTTCGCCATCCACGACCGCATATCCGATGCGCTCAGGCGGGTCAGGGGCCCCAGCCCCTCGGCCCCGCCATGGTGGGCGGCGATGAATGCCAGAAAGCCTCCCACATCGGCGGCGTAAGCTTCGATGGTGTTGTCGGCAGCGTTTTTGATGCCCCGCTCATGCGCCAGCCAACCGGCCAGCGCATCCCGTTGGGCAGGGGAGATCAGGCTCATGCCAGCCAGCGGCGCATGGTCCGTTCGAAAACGCCGGCAAAGAACTCCAGCAGATCGGCGCCCTGTTGCGGAGTGAACTGGTGGGGGTCTTCGGCGCCCATGACCAACATGCCGGGCAGGCGGCCGGTGCCAAAGTTCAGACGCAGGCAGGCCTCGGACCGGATGTCGGCGTATTTCTCGCCATGCACGCGGCTGTCGCCGTTCTGGATCTGGCGCAGGGTGACTTGGCGGGTCTGACCGCCGCGCCCCATGGTCAGGTAGTCGCGCACGAACCCTTCTTCGGCCGAGGACAGCACCGAGCTAAGGCGCTTGATCGCGGGCTCTTCGGCGGTGTGGCGGGTTTCCAGGACCAGACGCAGGCAATCAACGCGCAGGATTTGCGCGACCTCGTTGCCAAGGTTGGACAGGAAATCCTCGAACGTGACGGGGTCCAGCATCGCCAGAATGGCGCGGTGCACCTGATTGGTGCCAGCAAGGTTTTCATAGGCGGCGGCGATCACGCTGCGATGGGTGTCTTCCAGACGGTCCAGACGGGTTTCCAGACGCTCCATCGCCAAGCCGCGCAGGTCCACAATGTTGCTGCCCATCGCCCGTTCGTTGGCCGAGATCAGGGCGTGCATCAGATCGCGGTCGTCCAGAATAAGGTCCGGGTCCGCAAGGATGCGATCGCGCAACGGTGTTTCGATCTTTTGAGTGCTGCTCATCAATTTTGCCCGTTTTTTTGGTTGCGGCCCTTATAACACACGAACATTCCCTGTGCTTTGATTTATTGCAGCTATCGTAAAGCCTTGGCGATCTGTTGCGCGAATGACTCCGTTGCGGGGGTAAAGGGATGTGAAATCCGTGGCTTGGCGTCCGGCCCGTATCAGGCTAGTCCGGATGCCATACCCCCGAACCGTTTGACAGGAGCCGCCTTTGGACCCCGAGTTTTTCGATGCAGGCCAACCGTGCGCTGTGCTGACCACGCAGCCCTTGGACCGCGCGTTGGATTATCTGGCGCCCGAAGGGGGATGCTGGTTGGGGGCCTATGTCGAGGTGCCCTTGGGCCCGCGCCGTGTGATGGGTGTGGTCTGGGGACCGGCGGCAGGGGACTATGACCGCGCCAAGCTGCGGGCGATCCACCGTGTGCTGGACGTGCCCCCGATGCGCGAAGAGCTGCGGACGTTCATCATCAAGGCTGCCGATTATACCCTGACCCCGCTGCCCGCGATGCTGCGGCTTGCGACCCGCGCGCCGGGGCTGACCGACCCGCCCGCGACGCGCCGCATCCTGCGTCTGGGGCAAGGCGAGCCCGACCGCATGACCGACGCCCGCCAGCGGGTGCTGGAGGTGATGCACGAATATGGCGGGCTGGCCTTTACCCAGCGCGAACTGGCAGACATGGCGGGTGTGACCACATCGGTCATCAAGGGGCTGGTCAAACAGGGCGCCCTGACCGAGGAAGACGCCCCCAAAGACCTGCCGTTCCCCCATCTGGACCCCGCCCACAAAGGCAAAGACCTGACCGAGGATCAGGCCGCCGCCGCGTCCAGTCTGGCTAAAGGTATCAATTCAGGACTTTACGGCACGACATTGCTGAAGGGCGTTACCGGCTCTGGGAAAACAGAAGTGTACCTAGAGGCCGTTGCCGCCTGTCTGCGGCAGGGCCGTCAGGCGCTGGTCCTGCTGCCCGAGATCGCTCTGACCTCGGAATTCCTGACCCGGCTCGAGGCCCGTTTCGGGGGCCGCCCCGCCGAATGGCACAGCGGCGTGACCATGACCGATCGCCGCCGCACATGGAAGATGGTGGCCGAAGGCGGGGCCCAAGTGGTGGTCGGCGCACGGTCTGCGCTGTTCCTGCCCTTCCGCGATTTGGGCCTGATCGTGGTAGATGAAGAGCACGACACCTCTTACAAACAGGAGGACGGCGTCCTCTATAACGCGCGGGATATGGCCGTGCTTCGGGCGAGTCTTTGCTCGGCTCGGGTCGTTTTGGCCTCGGCTACCCCCAGTTTAGAGAGCTGGGCCAACGCCGAAGCGAGAAAATATGAGCGATTAAATCTGACATCTCGTTTTGGTGCCTCTGTGATGCCCGAAATGCGTGCAATCGACATGCGCGCCGAGACTTTGGCGGCCAGCACGTGGATCTCTCCGACGTTGCGTAAGGCGGTCGAGGAACGGATGGCACTGGGTCAGCAGTCCCTATTGTTTCTAAATCGCCGTGGTTATGCGCCGGTGACGATCTGTCGGGCTTGCGGGCATCAGGTTGCCTGTCCCCATTGCGATGCGCGGATGGTCGAACACCGGTTCCTGAAGCGTCTGATGTGCCACCAATGCGGCGAAACCATCCCCATGCCAGAGGCCTGTCCCAGTTGCCACGTCGAGGGCAAGCTGGCCCCCGTTGGCCCCGGTGTCGAGCGTTTGGCCGAAGAGGCTGCGAAGGTCTTTCCCGAGGCGCGGATCGCGGTTCTGTCCTCGGACCTGTTCGGGTCGGCTAGGGCCCTGAAAGAAGAGATCAAACGGATCGCCGACGGGGCCGCCGACATCGTCATCGGAACCCAGATGGTGGCCAAGGGACACAACTTCCCGCTTCTCACTCTGGTAGGGGTAATCGACGCCGATTTGGGTCTGCAAGGGTCGGACCTGCGGGCGGCGGAACGGACCTTCCAACTGATGCGGCAGGTGGCCGGACGCGCCGGCCGGACCGAGCTGAAGGGGCTTGCGCTGCTCCAGACCTTCCAGCCGGAACACCCGGTGCTTCGGGCGATCCTGTCGGGCGACGAAGAGGGCTTCTGGCAGGCCGAAGCCGCCGAGCGTCAGGCCGCCGGAGTGCCCCCCTATGGCCGAATGGTCGGCATCATTGTTTCGTCAGAGGAACTAAACGACGCGTTCGATGTGGCAAACCAGCTTACACGACACAGTGAGGTGCTTCGCGAAGCAGGCGCTCAGGTCTACGGACCGGCCCCCGCGCCCATTGCGCGAATCAGAGGAAGGCACCGAGTAAGGTTGCTAGTCAAGTCGCCTAAAGGAGTTTTTCTGCAAAAAGTAATCGCGCTCTGGGTGCGCAATGTAAGGGTCAGGAACACAACGAGGTTGACAATAGATATAGACCCGCAAAACTTTCTATAACTGCACGCTTTCTTTGTGCATACTGCATAGGTTAACATATTTTTGTCTAACGAGTCTGGTTTGTTATGGTTACATCAAAGGTAAATTGGGACGATTTCCGGTACGTCGCGGCTCTCGCACGTCATCGTTCCATGAACGTCGCTGCGAAGCATCTCGATATCAACGTCGCGACGGTTTCCCGCCGGATCCACCGGATTTCGCAGGACGTTGGGGTCAAACTTTTTGTACAGGGCCGTGATGGCTGGCGCCTGACCCCAGAGGGTCGTGCGCTCATGGATGTGATCGAACAGTTCGAGTCCAATCTTGCCCGTTTGGGCAACAATCTGCCCCACCTGCAGTCCGCTGCAGAGAAGGCAAGAGTTATCACTTCGGGATTCTTGGCGACCGATTATCTGACCGATCAGCTGGGTGCGTTCATGGAGCGTTACCCCGGGATCGAGCTTGAAATCCTGTGCTCTTCCATCGAGGCCAATTTCGACCGCGAGGAAGTGGACGTTGCTCTGCGGATGAACCGTCCCCTGGACGACACTCTGATGGGGCACGAAGTGGGCAAGGTGCATTTCTGTGCCGTCCAGAAGCCCGAGTCCGGCAGCCGCGACTGGATCGCCCTGAGCCGTGAACTGGACTGGACCCCCGAGATGCAGGCCGGCTACGAACGCTTTGGTCGTCCGCCCGTCATGCGGGTCGAGGATTTCAGCCTTGCGATGGATGCAGCTGCCTCCACCGGTCTGGCCACCATCGTGCCCCGTCTGCACCTGCCGTCCCGTTCGCCGCTGGGGATCATCAACGGCGCGCACAGCGTGGCGACCCGCAGCCTGTGGGCCGTGTACCAAGAGAAGCGCCAGCGCGATCCCATCGTTAACGCTGTGGTGGACTGGATCGCTCAGAGCGTCGCGCAGCGCCGCCTGAACGAGACCTACATCCAGCAGAACAATCTGGATGGAAAAGGCGCGGCGGCGGGTTACTCGGCCGAGTAATCGACCAGCCGGTCGGTGATAATGGCTCCGACCCACATACAGAACAGGGCAAGCCAGGCGGTTCCGACAAAGATCGAGCCGCCTGTCACCCCGGCGCCGATGGCACAGCCACCGGCCAACATCCCGCCAAAGCCCATCATGGCGGCCCCGAGCATCGCGCGGCGCATGTTGGCTTCGTTCTCGAACCCCTGAAAGCGGAACTCTTTGGTCAGCCAACTGGCCAGAAACGCCCCGAGAAAGACACCGGGCACCAGCCCCACGTCGAATTCCAGCACCGGATCACGTTCCAGGAAAAACATCAGGGTGTGGGCCGAGGGGCCGGTAAAGGTCGCGCTTTCCACCTGCACGGGATCAAAGGCCACTTGGGCCAGCGCATAGGTCAGCACCCAGCCTACCGCCACCGCAAACCCGACGCCCGAGGCAAAGACCAGCCTTGGCCAGCCGATCGACTGGCGGCGGGACAGTTCCAGCGCGAACAGGGCAATGGCCACGCCGATCGCCAGCCCGCCCCAATCGGGCAGGCCGATTTCCGTGGCAAGGTTCATGTTCCGCCCACCGCTGGTGGTCCACAGCGCCGCCAACCGGTCCCGCAGGGGGGACAGCCAGCCGACAAGGCTCATCTGCGCGACCACGGCAAAGATCAGACCGGACACCACCGACCGCAGGTTGCCCGCGGCGGCCAGCACCAGCAGGCGGCCAGAGCAGCCCCGCGCCAGCACCATCCCGCAGCCGAACAGCAGCCCTCCAAGGATCGCGCCCGACCAACTGCCCGGAACGGCCATCATGCGGGCGTCCTCGGCCTGCATCAGACCCAAGAGTTGCGCCCCCTGCACCCAAACCAGTGCGGTCGAGAAGGTCAGCAGCCAGACCGCCACCCGATCCCCCATCTGGAGCCGCCCGAACTCGACCGTTGCCGCCCGCAGGCAGAACCGGGATCGCTGGGCCGCGACGCCAAAAATTACGCCGGTGATCAGGCCGAACAGGGCCGCTGTGGCGGGCTCGCCTAGGGGCTCTACGATCCACAGAATGTCCATCGCGGTCTCCTTTGGGGTGGTTCCGGATGTCCTAGGGGATCGGGGGCGGGGATGCCTTGATTTGCATCAGAATATGAATGTGTGAATTCGACCCGCGCGCAGGTGCAAAACCGACATTTTCCGGTCGGGAAATTGCGGGACAGGGGCGGGGATTCGGGCGGACGGTAGCCGGACCCTTTTCGCCGGAGACCCTGCATGGAAATCGAACCGATCCTGAGCGAGTTGTCGTTTGACAGTCTGCCCTCTGCCGCGCCCGAGGCGCTGCGCGTGGATGCCAGCACCCTGCCGCTAGAGGGGGGCGATGATCCGGCGTTCGGCACCGTGCGCTGGAAGACGCTGTTTTCGGCGGACCGCACGGCGACCAGCGACATGGTTCTGGGGATCGCGGAATTCGATGCGGGCGGCACCCTGTTGCCCCATCGCCACGAACCTGCCGAGTTCTACCTAGGCCTGTCGGGCAGCGGAGAGGTCACGATCAACGGCACCCTTCACCCGATTTCCGCAGGCGTGGCGCTGTTCATCCCCGGCGACGCCGAGCATGGCGTCGTGGCCGGCCCTGAAGGGCTGAGCTTTGCCTACGGCTTTCCCCGCGCGTCCTTCGAAGAAGTGGAATACCGGTTTAGCGCACCTGCCGCTGAATGAGCTTTGCCAGAGGGCTTGGGCGGGCGTAAGAAACTGGCATGAGTCGCACATATTTCACCCCGCTCCCTCTGGCCGATGCGCGTCATTTGCCCAAATGGCGTCAGCCTAAAACCCTGCTGTTCGTGATGGCTGCCGCGATGCCGGTGGCCTTTGCCACGTGGTCCGCGCTGCTGAACAACTTTGTCATCGAAGTTGCGCAGTTCAACGGATCGGACATCGGCTGGCTGCACACAGTGCGCGAGATTCCGGGCTTTCTGGCGATCGGGGTCATCGCAATCCTGATGTTCATGCGCGAGCAAGTGTTGGGGCTGTCATCCTTGATCCTGCTGGGTGTGGCGACGGCGCTGACCGGTTTCTTCCCCTCGCTCGGGGGGATTTTGACGGTCACGATGCTGAGCTCGATCGGCTTCCACTATTATGAAACGGTGAACCAGTCCTTGCAGCTGCAATGGCTGACCAAGGAAGAGGCCCCGCGGTTTCTGGGCAAACTGCTGGCGACGGGCAGTGCCGCGACGCTGGTGGCCTATGGCATCATCATGCTGACGTGGAAGACCTTCGCGCTCAGCTATGCCACGGTCTATCTGGTGGCGGGTGGGATCACGGCGGCGGTCGCGCTGTTCGCCATGTTCGCCTATCCCCAGTTCGAGGCCCCCAATCCGCAGCTGAAGAAGTTCATCCTGCGCCGCCGCTATTGGCTGTATTACCTGTTGCAATTCATGGCCGGTGCGCGCCGTCAGATATTTACCGTGTTTGCGGGGTTCATGATGGTGGAACGCTTTGGCTTTGACGTGCACGAAGTGACCGGCCTGTTCCTGATCAACCTTGTGGCCAATATGGTCTTTGCCCCGTTCATCGGCCGCATGGTCGCCCGCTTTGGCGAGCAGAAGGCCCTGATCATCGAATACACCGGTCTGGTTTGTGTGTTCATGGCCTATGGCGGGATCTACATGTTCGGCTGGGGCGTGGTACTGGCCTCGATCCTTTATGTGATCGACCACCTGTTCTTTGCCATGGCGCTGGCGATCAAGACCTACTTCCAGAAGATTGCCGATCCGCAGGACATCGCGCCCACCGCGGCGGTGGCGTTCACCATCAATCACATTGCGGCGGTCTTCTTGCCTGCGGCGCTGGGGTATCTTTGGCTGCAATCGCCGGGGGCGGTGTTTATTCTGGCCTCGGGGATGGCGTTTACGTCCCTGTGTCTGGCCCTGCTGATCCCCCGTCACCCCGAAAAGGGGAACGAGACCCGCCTGAGCCGTCTGGTCGCCGCCGTCGCCGAGTAATGGATGCTTGACCTACTGGGGCGGGGGGCCTATCGCCCCCTGCAAGCCTGAACAGGAGTCCGACATGCCCACCTATACCGCCTATACCAAGCTGACCGCCAAAGAGAACGCCGAAGCCTTGGGCGTGGCGATGGAGAACATGATCCCCGAGCCCACCGGCATCGGCGTGTTCGAAATGGAAGACGGCTCGGGCCTGTGGGAAGTCGGCGGCTATTTCACCGAGGAGCCCGATGCAGCCGGTCTGGCGCTGCTGGCGTCCATGAATGACGCGCAGGATTTCGTGGTTAGCGAGCTGCCCGAAACCGACTGGGTTGCCAAAGTGCGCCGTGATCTGGCCCCTGTGGTCGCTGGCCGCTTCTTTGTCTACGGCAGCCATGACGCCGACAAGGTGCCCGAGGGCAGCGAACCCCTGCTGATCGAGGCCGCGATGGCCTTTGGCACCGGCCACCACGGCACCACTCTGGGCTGCCTCAAGGCGCTGGATCGCCTGGATAACGGCGGTTTCAAGGGCAAGAACGTGGTCGATATCGGTTGCGGCACCGCGGTTCTGGCGATGGGCGCGGCGCGCATCTGGGAAAACCCCGTGCTGGCCAGCGACATCGACATCGTTGCCGTCGAAGTGGCCGAAGCGAACGTGGTTGCCAACGGTCTGGAAGGCCGCGTCACATGCCTCGAGGCGACCGGTTTCGAGCATGACACCCTGCACGCCGCAGCGCCCTTTGATCTGGTGTTCGCGAACATCCTGAAGGGCCCGCTGATTGATCTGGCACCCGATGTGGCATCGCACCTGTGCGACGGTGGTTATGCGATCCTGTCCGGCCTCTTGGTCGATCAGGCCGAAGAGGTTGCCGCCGCCTATGCCGCGCAGGGCATGACCCTTACCCACCGCGAGGACATCGGCGATTGGTCGACCCTGACCATCCAGAAGTAATCTTCTGCCGGTTGCACGGAATTCAAAAGGGCGCTCCATCGGGGCGCCCTTTGTCGTTTCAATTGTGGCCTATGGGGCATATTTCAAACGACAAAGCCCCCGCGTTTTCAGCGAGGGCAGTCATTGGCCAAGACCAAAGGGAAATTCGGCGTGGCTTAGAACCAGCGGCGGGCGCGCTGCATGTCGATGATGTCGGCGCGGCACAGGCCCAGATCGTCCAGCTCTGCCTCGGTCAGGCTGGTCAGGGCGCGCGCCTTGGTCGGAACAGCGAACAGCACAGTCAGAACATGCAGAGTGACCTGCCAGATATGGCTGCCAAAACCAGCCACGGGGGTGTGGATGCGGGTGCTGTCGAGAACTGCCATTTTGCGTACCTTTTGCGTTCCAAGCGAAATCGTCTGTTGTCTTGCCAGTCGCACGTAATCTGCCTTGTTTCTGCGCACAACCTGCAAAAAATGCATAAATCCTGCCCGAGGTATGCATAGGTCGCAAATCGACTAACAAACTGTTACAAAAGGGAAAAATTTAGGTTTGATTTGTCGTTTTCAGATCATGATGGGGCGGATTCCATCCTGATTTCGCGGTTGCAGCATCTTGGAGGCCAAGTGCATGACGCTGGCGTTTGTTCTTGTTTCGTGCTAGTGCGACGAAAAGAACACAGAGCAGGGGGCAGAAATGCGCGTTTTGGGGGTCGATCCGGGCCTGCGCAACATGGGGTGGGGCGTCATCGATGCGATGCCGGGCCGAATCACTCATGTCGCAAACGGCGTCTGCCATTCCGACGGGGATAACCTCGGGGAGCGGCTGCTGTCCCTTTATAACCAGCTGATCGAGGTGATCGCGGCGTGGCAGCCCGAAACGGCGGCTATCGAGCAGACCTTTGTGAACAAGGATGCGGTTGGCACCCTGAAGCTGGGGCAGGCGCGGGGCGTGGCCCTGATGACGCTGGCTCAGGCCGGGCTCGAGGTTGGCGAATACGCCCCAAACGCCGTGAAGAAGACTGTGGTGGGCGTGGGGCACGCGGCCAAGGATCAGGTGGATTATATGGTGCGCTTGCAGCTGCCCGGTGTGAAACTGAACGGGCCGGATGCCACCGATGCGCTGGCGATCGCCATGTGTCATGC
The DNA here is from genome assembly GCF_013377535.1 of Donghicola mangrovi. GTDB lineage: Bacteria > Pseudomonadota > Alphaproteobacteria > Rhodobacterales > Rhodobacteraceae > Donghicola > Donghicola mangrovi. The sequence continues at coordinate 197,062 of NZ_JABCJE010000005.1, forward strand.
CCATCAAAGCCGCGGCGGACGCGGGCTGGAACAAGCATTGGCGAGGGCCAAGGGATGATCGGAAAACTGTCAGGCCGGATCGATTACCGGACCGAGGATCACGTGCTGCTGGACGTACGCGGCGTGGGCTACATTGTGTACTGCTCGGACCGCACCTTGGGGTCGCTGCCCCGCGCGGGCGAAGCTGTGGCGCTGTTCACCGAGTTGCTGGTCCGCGAGGATCTGATGCAGCTATATGGGTTTAGCACGTTGCAGGAAAAGGAGTGGTTCCGCCTGTTGCAAACCGTGCAGGGTGTGGGGGCCAAGGCCGCTTTGGCGATGCTGTCCGCGCTGGGGCCCGATGGGGTCAGCCGCGCGATTGCTTTGGGTGACTGGAACAGCGTGAAGGCCGCCAAGGGGATCGGTCCCAAGACCGCGCAACGCGTGGTGAACGAGCTCAAGGACAAGGCCCCGTCGGTCATGGCGATGGGTGGCACGATCACCGCTGCCTTGGGCGAGGAACCCGCGGAACTGACCGAAATCCCTGCGCCAACGCCCACCAAACGCGCAGCGCCCGCGCCCAAGCCCGACATGGCCGCTCAGGCCGAGGCTCTGTCCGCGCTGTCCAACCTTGGTTACCAGCCCGGAGAGGCGGCGTCAGCGGTTGCTCAGGCGATGCAGGACGACCCCGAGGCGAACACCTCGGCGCTGATCCGCGCCGCGCTGCGCCTCTTGGCGCCCAAGGGGTAACGGATGCAGCAGCCAGACCCGACCCTTCGCCCCGAGAAGCTGTCCGAGGATAATGACCGCGCCCTGCGCCCGCAGGTGCTAGAGGATTTCATCGGTCAGGCCGAGGCCCGTGCGAACCTGCGCGTCTTTATCGAATCCGCCAAACGGCGTGGCGAGGCGATGGACCACACTCTGTTCCACGGCCCGCCGGGCTTGGGGAAAACGACGCTGGCGCAGATCATGTCGCGCGAGCTGGGGGTGAACTTCCGCATGACCTCGGGGCCGGTGCTGGCCAAGGCGGGCGATCTGGCGGCGATCCTGACCAACCTTGAAGAGCGGGACGTTTTGTTCATCGACGAAATCCACCGTCTGAACCCCGCGGTCGAAGAGGTCCTCTATCCCGCGATGGAGGATTTCGAGCTGGACCTCGTGATCGGCGAGGGGCCGGCAGCGCGGACGGTGCGGATCGAGTTGCAGCCGTTTACCTTGGTTGGGGCGACGACCCGTCTGGGGTTGCTGACGACACCCTTGCGGGACCGTTTCGGCATTCCGACCCGTCTGCAATTCTATGAAATCCACGAACTGACCGAGATCGTAGCGCGGAACGCGGTGAAGCTGGGGGCCCCTGCGGACCCCGATGGCGCAATGGAGATTGCCCGCCGCGCCCGTGGGACACCGCGTATCGCGGGGCGTCTGCTGCGCCGAGTGGTGGACTTTGCGGTCGTCGAGGGCGACGGGCGTGTGACCCGCGAACTGGCGGACCGGGCTTTGACCCGTTTGGGTGTAGACCAGTTGGGGCTGGATTCTGCGGACCGCCGGTATCTGCGTTTGATCGCTGAGGCCTATCAGGGCGGTCCGGTTGGGATCGAGACCATGAGCGCGGCCCTGTCCGAAAGCCGCGATGCGTTGGAAGAGGTGATCGAGCCCTATCTGCTGCAGCAGGGGCTGATCCAACGGACGCCGCGCGGTCGGATGCTGACGCAGTCCAGCTGGTTACATCTGGGGTTGGAACTGCCCCGTCCTGCCGGAACAGGCGATTTGTTCGGGTAGGGTGCCTTGGCCTAGGGCCAAGGCGGTGCCTCCGGCAGGGGGTATTTATGTCAAGATGAAGATCAGAGCGCCGCTTTCAGGGCCTGAGGAAGCTCGGCGGCGAAGAGGTCGAGCGCGGCGTCAGGGCCGCAGCTGATGCGGATGCAGCGGTTCAGGGGGGCGACGCCAGGCATGCGGGCGAAGATGCCCCGTTTGCCGAGCTCCTGAACAACCTTGGCGGCGTAGGTTCCGTCTTGGCCGCAGTCCATCGTCACGAAATTGGTCGCCGAGGGGATCGGGGTCAGGCCGTTGTCCTCTGCGATTTGGCTCAGGCGCGCGCGGGCGTGGGTGACTTGGGACTGGATGTGGGCCAGCCATTCCACGTCTTGCAAGGCGGCGAGGGCGGCGTGTTGGGCGCTGCGGTTCATGCCGAAGTGATTGCGGATTTTGTCGAAGTTCTTGATCAGCGGTGCAGCGCCAAGGGCATAGCCGACGCGGGCTCCGGCGAGGCCATAGGCCTTGGACATGGAGCGCATTCGGATGACGCGGGCGTCTTCGATGGCGATCTCGGCACGGGCGTCTGCGGGGGCCAACTCAATATAGGCCTCATCGAGGATCATCAGGCAGCCCTCGGGCAGGCGGTCCAGTGCGGCTACGACGGTTTCGCCGGGCAGGTAGGTGCCCATGGGGTTGTCGGGGTTCGACAGGTAGAGGAGCTTGGCGTCGACCTCGGCGGCGCGGGTGATCAGGGCGTCCAGATCCTCGTGGTCGTCCGTGAACGGCACTTTATGCAGGACACCGCCAAAGCCTGCCACATGGAAATTGAAGGTCGGGTAGGCGCCATCCGACGTGACCACCGTATCCCCCGGTTCAATCATCATACGGGCGAGGTAACCAAGCAGCCCGTCGACCCCTTCGCCGATGACCACGTTGTCGTAGCCTACGCCGTTCTGCGCCGCGATCAGCGTCTTCAGGTCGTGGCTCGCACTGTCGGGGTATTTCCAGATTTCCGCGTCCGCCTGACGCAAGGCCTCGAGCGCCTTGGGCGAGGGGCCAAAGATGTTCTCGTTCGCGCCAAGGCGGGCCGAAAAGGGCTGGCCGGTGGTGCGTTCGATCACTTCGGGACCGACAAAAGGAACGGTGGCGGGTAGGCTGTCGAGGAGCCGTGTGTAGCGCGGATGTGTCATGCCGCGAATGGTTACGTGCGGGCCCAGCTTCGCGCAAGGCCCGCCGTTTCGTGGGGTTAGCCGATCTCGGCCAGACGGGCGAGCGCCTCTTTGAGTTTGGCTTCCTCGTCCTGACGTTCGGCCAGATTGGCGCGGGCTTCTTCAACCACTTCTTCGGGGGCCGAGGCCACGAAATTGGGGTTGTTTACGCGGCCCGAGAGACCTTTGATCTCTTTTTCCAGCTTGGCGATGGTCTTTTCGAGGCGGGCCTTTTCTTCGGCCACGTCGATGATGTCCGCCAGAGGCAGGCCGAAGCTGCCGCCCGAAACGCCCAATGTCGCGCAACCTTTGGGGAAGGCATCAACCTCGGTCAAGCTGTCCACGCGGGCCAGCTTCTTGATCAGGGTTTCGTTGCGGGCAAAGGCTGCCTTGGCCTCATCGGTGAAGCCGGTCACGACCAGCGGCACATGCAGGCCAGCGGGGACGTGCATCTGCGCGCGGGCCGAGCGGATGCCTTCGATCAGGGCGATCACCCAGTTCATCTCGCTGTCCGCTGCGGTGTCGATCAGTTCCTCGCCGTATTCGGGCCAGTCGCCGTGCACCAGCATCTTGTCGCGCTTGGCCAGACCGTCCCACAGCTCTTCGGTGATGAAGGGCATGAAGGGGTGCAGCATCAGGAGCGACTGGTCGATGACCCAGCCCATGGTGGCGCGGGTTTCGGCCTGAACGGCGGCGTCATCGCTGGACAGCAGGGGTTTGGCGAACTCGACGTACCAGTCGCAGACCTTGCCCCAGACGAACGCATACAGCCCCAGCGCCGCATCGTTGAAGCGGTACGCAGTCAGTGCCGCATCCGTTGCCACGCGGGCGCGGGCAACCTCGCCGATGATCCAACGGTTCACGGTTTCCTTGGCTTCGGGCGCGGCGGCTTGGGGGGTGTAGCCCTCGAACACACCGTTCATTTCCGCGAAACGCGAGGCGTTCCACAGCTTGGTGCCGAAGTTGCGGTAGCCGGCGATGCGGTCCTTGGACAGCTTCAGAACACCACCGATGGAGGCCATCGCCGCGTTGGTGAAGCGCAGGGCGTCCGCACCGAATTCGTCCACGATCTCCAGCGGGTCGATGACGTTGCCGGTGGTCTTGGACATCTTCTTGCCCTTCTCGTCGCGGACGAGGTCGTGCAGGTAGACGGTGTGGAACGGGATTTCGTTCACCACGGCCAGCTGCATCATCATCATGCGCGCCACCCAGAAGAACAGGATGTCAAAGCCTGTGATCAGCACATCGGTCGGGAAGTATTTCGAGGTGCTCTCGTCCCAGTTCGGCCAACCCAGCGTACCGATGGGCCAGAGGCCCGAGCTGAACCAAGTGTCCAGAACGTCGGCATCGCGCCAGATCGGGTAGACCAGCTGGGTCGGGTCTTGGGTCACGTTGTACTGCGCCAGACCTTCGGCCAGCGCGTGGATCGCGGCGGCACGGTCGGCAACTTCGATCACGCGGGCGTGGCTGAGGGGAGTGGGCAGGGCGGCCAGAACGTCGGCGAACTGATGGCCTGCGTGCCCGGCGTCGCTGGCGGCATGGTAAACCTCGCCGCGGTGGACCAGATGCTCGCGGGTCAGCAGACGCAGGATTTCAACCTCGTCGAGATCGCCATCGCCTTCGTCGTCTTTGAAGTTCGGCGCGGACAGGTCCAGACCGTACCACACGGGGATCTGGTGGCCCCACCACAGCTGGCGGCTGATGCACCAGGGCTCGATGTTTTCCAGCCAGTGGTAATAGGTCTTCTCGCCCGACTCGGGGATGATTTTGGTGCGACCTTCACGGACAGCGTCCAGCGCGGGGCCAACGACCTTTTCCGCGTCCACGAACCACTGGTCGGTCAGCATGGGCTCGATCACAACCTTCGAGCGGTCGCCGAAGGGCTGCATGATCTTCTTGGCTTCGATCAGAGGAACCAGCGCGTCCGCGCCTTCGTCATCCGCTTTGACCGCTGCTTTGCCCAGACGGGTGTCATCGGCGCGGGTCATGACGGCCAGACCCTCGTCGATGATGTTCTGGACAACCAGCTTGCGGGCCTCGTAGCGATCCAGACCGCGGTACTCTTCGGGCACGAGGTTGATCGCGTCGATTTCCTGCACGGTGAACGGTTTGCCCGCGGCGTATTCCGCTGCTTTGGCCGCTTCTTCCGCATAGGGGGCACCGTCCGCGCGCATGTTCGCGGTGGTGTCCATCAGACGGTACTGGGGGATGTTGCCGCGCTTGGCGACTTCGTGGTCGTTGAAGTCATGCGCGCCGGTGATCTTCACCGCGCCCGAACCGAACGCCATGTCGGGGTATTCGTCGGTGATGATCGGGATCAGGCGGCGCTGTTCCTTGGGACCAACGGGGATTTCGCAGAGCTTGCCAACGATCGGCGCGTAACGCTCGTCATCGGGGTGCACGGCAACCGCGCCGTCACCCAGCATGGTCTCGGGGCGAGTGGTCGCGATGGAGATATAATCGCGCTCTTCGCTGAAAGTGACGTTCCCGTCCTCGTCCTTCTCGACGTAGGTGTAGGTTTCGCCGCCTGCCAGCGGGTATTTGAAGTGCCACATGTGGCCGTCGACTTCGATATTCTCGACCTCGAGGTCCGAAATCGCGGTTTCAAAGTGGGGGTCCCAGTTCACCAGACGCTTGCCGCGATAGATGAAGCCCTTGTTGTACATCTCGACGAACACCTTGATCACGGCGTCGTGGAAGTTGGGGCTGTTCTCGTGGCCGGTGCGCGGATCGCCGGGAGCGCCCGCCATGGTGAACGCGTTGCGATCCCAGTCACAGGAGGAGCCAAGGCGCTTCAGCTGGTTGACGATGGTGCCGCCGTATTCGCCCTTCCATTCCCAGACCTTGTCGAGGAACTTCTCGCGGCCCAGATCGCGGCGGCCGGGTTGGCCGGTGGCGGCCAGCATTTTTTCGACCTGCAGCTGGGTCGCGATACCTGCGTGGTCCTGACCGGGCTGCCACAGGGTGTCGAAACCGCGCATCCGGTGCCAGCGGACCAGAATGTCCTGCAGGGTGTTGTTGAACGCGTGGCCCACGTGCAGGGCACCCGTCACGTTCGGCGGGGGGATCATGATGGTGAAGGTGTCGTCACGTTTCTTGTTCGCACCGGCCGCAAAGGCGTGCGTCTCTTCCCATTTCTTCGAAATCCGCGGCTCGGCTTCGGCCGCGTTGAAGGTTTTTTCCATGGCCATGGAGAGATCCCCTTGTTTGTCTGCGCAGGGTTCTATCGAAGGGCTGGCCGAAGGGAAAGAGCGTAGGGCGCTCTATTGACCAAACAGAACCGCGTGCATGATGCGGTTCGGCAGTAGGGTAAACGCACCGGCAACACAGAGCGCACCGAACACCAGACCCAGCATGGATTGACGATGCTTTTTCACTTGGTGGGTGCGGGCGCGGTAAACCCCCAGAACCAGCAGGATCAGGGTCGCGATCGACAGAATGTGGATCACGCTGAAATGACCGGGGCGCAGGGTCGAAATCGCGAAACTGCTGATCGCGGTAAAGCCCATGAGCAGCACCCAGACCCATCCCAGAACGCGGTGGGTCATCGTGCCCCGCGCGCGTGTAAAGATCAGGATCGTCAGCACCACCGCCAGCAATGCCGCATAGGCGTGGATCTGGATGGCTGGCGCGGCAGAGGTCAGGGCTGAAATCGACATACTGGGGAAAATCCGGAGGGAATTATGGAAATGACGCATCAGTGGGCCATTCCCCCGCATCCGGTCAATCACGCTATTCGTTAATCAGCTATGGACCCCCCTATTGGATATGTAAGAATAGAAAACGATACGAGGGTCAGTGCCGCGCCCTCATATTGGCCGTGTTGCGATTGGAATGGGTGTTTAGGATTATGGAAAACCAAAGTTTTCAGCAGTCCGGAGGGATTCCGGAGGAATCCGGGATCGATCCAAACGTGGCCAAACTCTCTGTCTTCGCTATCGTTTCGGGCGCTCTTCGTGATGCGATCTGCCGCATGCACCATCCGGCGTTCCGTGTGGCGATGCTGATTGCGCCCTTGGTGCTGACGGTGGTGGGGCCATTCCGCTCGGACATCTATAATTTCTGGCACGCGCTGCTCTTGTGGGCGCTGGTGATCTGGGTGTCCACGGTGGTGGGCATGGTGAACCGCTCCTTGGTGGATCGGTTGCTCCCAAGGCTGAACTTCCTGATGCGCGGCGGGGTGTCGGCGGTGATCTTTGGCGCCTATCTGACGCCGATCATGCGGCTCTTCTCGGTCGGGTCCGGCATCATGCGAGAGGAATATTACCCCACCGACCTAGAGGTCTTTCTGACGGCTGCCTTGGGTAGCTTCAGCGTGGCTGCGGTGCGGTTCTATATCTTTCACGCGCCCGAGGCGCAGTCCGAACTGCCGTCCGCGCCCGCGCAGGCCCCGATCTTTGACCGGATCGCGGCGACGCGGTTCGACCAGATCATCCGCATGACCGTCGATGACCACTACGTGGAGATCGTCACTGATCTGGGGCAGGAGCGAATCCTGATGCGTTTCGCCGATGCCATCCGCGAGATGGGCGAGGGCAACGGGCTGCTGGTGCACCGCTCGCACTGGGTGAACCCGACCGCCGTGACCGGTTGCCGCCGCGAGGGGATCAAGGTGTTCCTGATGACCCGCGATGGCGCCGAAGTGCCGGTCAGCAAAACCTATCGCGAAAATGCGATCAGTGCCGGTCTGATCGAAGGTTAACGCACCTTGCCATAGGGCAGGGGGGTGATCTGTGGCCCCGTCAGCAGGGCCACCGCGCTTGCGTCCATCAGCCCCTTCAACACAGGGTCCGAGCATTTCAGCCCACCCGTATAGGCCCCGAAGGCCGGCAGTATCACTCGATCCGCCGACCGCAAAAAGCAGGGCCGCGAAATGTGCCGCCCACGCAGGGTAATCGCGGCCTTTGGGTGGTAATGCCCCGAGATTTCGCCTTGCGCCCCCTGTTCCGCGATATGGCGAAAGGTCAGCGGCCCAAGGCGTAGTTCAGCCATATGTGTGCCCGCCAGGTCCAGCGGCGCAGGGTCGTGGTTCCCTTCGATCCAGATCCACTCGCGGCCCGCTTGCAGACGGAACAGCCAGTCGCGGTCCCGATTGGGCAGGGCCTCGCCCGCGGCCAGATCATCAAAGCTGTCCCCAAGGCAGACCACCGTCTTGGGTCGGGTCAGGTCAATCGCCTGTTCCAGACGGGTCAGGGTCGCGGCGGTTTCATAGGGAGGCAGCAAGGTGCCGCCGCGCCGTGCGATCCGCTCGCTTTTGCCCAAGTGCAGGTCGGATACGCACAGCAGGTCATGCGCGGGCCAAAACAGCGCGCCCGACGGCAGCGCCTCCAGTTCCGTTCCGCAAAAGGCAAAGGTCAGGATCGACATGGGCGCACAAAGCATGAACACGCGCCCACGCGCAAGGGGGTCAGAGCGCGTTCAGACCGACCTCGGCCATCAACTCTGTAGCAGCGTCGGCCAGCAGGCGTTCTTGGCCTGCGCCTTCGACCGGCGTGCGTCCGTGTTCCAGGAACAGCGGCGCGGACAGGGGGGTGACCCGATCCAAGGTGACGTGGTCGATGTTGCCGTGAATGCGGGTGATCATCTCTTCGATCCGCGAGAAATCGACAAGGCCCCGTTCGGCCTCTTCGCGGGTGATCCGCAGCATCAGGTGGTCGGGGTCATAGCGGTGCAGAGTGTCGTACAGGATGTCGCTGCTGAACGTCGCCTGCCGCCCCGATTTGCGTTGACCCGCGTGGTTGCGGTCGATCAGACCGGCGATAATCGCGCTGGATTTGAACGTCCGTTTCATCACCGCATTCCCCGCCAGCCAACTGTCCAGTCCGTCCCGCAGGGCGTGCAAGTCGAAAAGGGGGGCGGGGTCACGCAGGGGCTCCAGCCCCCAGATCAGCGTGGCGTAGTCGGTGGCGACGAACCCCAAGGGGGCAAGGTGCAGCTCCTCCATCCGCTTGGTCAACAAGAGGCCAAGGGTCTGCTGCGCGTTCCGCCCTGCAAAGCCGTAGACGCAGGTGTAATGGCGGGCATCACGGGGGAAGCTCTCGATCAGCAGGCGGCCGGGTTCGGGCAGGCGGCTGACCTCTCGCTGCAGGTGCAGCCATTGGGCGGTGTGGGTTGGCAGGTCCGGCCAGTCGCGGCGCTGGAACATGCGCAGGATGCGTTGGCTTAGCTGGGTCGAGGTCGCGAATTTGGTCCCATTAAAAGTCGCGATCTTGGGTTCCTTGTCGGCGCGGCGGGTGACTTCGACGGTCATCTCGCGCAGGCCCTCGTAGCGGACAATCTGCCCGCCGATCAGGAAGGTGTCGCCGGGGGTCAACTGCGCGGCAAAGCCTTCTTCGATCTCGCCCAAGGGGGCGCCGCCGCGGCCTTTGAACCGGACCTTCAGGGTGTCGGGGTCCATGATCGTGCCGATGTTCATGCGGATTTGGCGGGTGGCACGGGGGTCGCGCAACTGCCACATGCCGTCGGGTCTCTGCATCAGGCGCTGCCATTTGTCGTAGGCGCGCAGGGCATAGCCGCCGGTCGCCACAAAATCGAGGCAATCGTCGAATTCAGCGCGGGTCAGGTCGGCATAGGGGCCAACGGTGCGGATTTCGTGCAGCAGGTCCATGGCATCGAACGGACCGGCGCAGGCGCGGATCAGGATGTGCTGGCACAGGACATCCTTGGGGCCCCGCTGGCGGGTTTCGCCGTCCAGATCGTGGTCCTTGACCGCTTCCAAGGCGGCGTGGCATTCGACCACCTCGAACCTATTCGCGGGCACCAGCAGCGCCTTGGACGGGGCAATGTAACGGTGATTGGCGCGGCCGATCCGTTGGACCAAACGCTTAACGTTCTTGGGCGCGCCGACCTGAATGACCAAATCCACGTCCCCCCAATCGATTCCCAGATCGAGGCTACCTGTACACACGATTGCCCGCAGTTGCCCGTCCACCATCGCTTGTTCGACCCGCTCGCGCTGCTCGCGCGACAGGCTGCCGTGGTGGATGCCGATCGGCAGGCTGTCCTCGTTCGCGAGCCAGAGGTGATGAAAGAAAATCTCGGCCTGCGCGCGGGTGTTGTGAAAGATCAGCGTGGTTTTGTGCTGCTTGACTTGCTCGAGCACGGCAGGGATCGCATAGCGCCCGCCGCCGCCGGACCAAGGGGGGGCTTCGGTGGTTTCCAGCATCCGAATGTCGGGATCGGGGCCGGGGTCAGCTAGAACGACCTCGCACGGGTCGGGGTGCTTGGCCAGCATGCGCGCAATCGCGGCGGGGTCGTCCACGGTGGCGGACAGGCCTACTCGGTGCATGTCGGGGCAAAGGGTCTGCAAGCGGGACACGGCCAGCGTCAACTGATCGCCGCGCTTGGATTCCTCCAAAGCGTGGATTTCGTCGATGATCACCCGTTTGAGGCCCGCGAACATGCGCGGCGCATCTTCGTAGCTGGTCAAGAGCGCGAGGCTCTCGGGCGTGGTCAGCAGAATATGGGGTGGGTCGGCGCGCTGGCGGCGCTTGCGGGTGGCAGAGGTGTCGCCTGTGCGATCCTCCACCCTGATCGGCAGGCCCATCTCGGCAATCGGGCGTTCCAGATTGCGGCGGATGTCGCTGGCGAGCGCCTTCAGGGGCGAGATGTAGAGGGTGTGCAGACCATCATGCGCACCCTCGGCCAGATCGGCGAGGGTAGGCAGGAAACCGGCCAAGGTTTTGCCCCCACCGGTCGGTGCGATCAGCAGCAGGGACGGCGCATCGGACCGATCCAGCATGTCCTGCTGATGCGGGTGGATGGACCAACCGCGAGTGTCGAACCAGTTTTTCAGGATGGGGGGCAGTGCTCTCATGACTTGAGCATATGGGGCGCGGCGGGGGCGGGAAAAGGCCCGACACGCGGGCCTGATCCAGAATTATCGAACGATGACCTCGTCCTTGACGAACATGTTGGCCCACGCGCGGTCAATCAGCTCGGGCGTCATCTGATAGGGGATACCCTCGAACTCGCAGATCGCGATCATCTGGTCGATCAGGAACACCGGCTGGTAGTTCGCGTAGATGTTGTCGATCGTCGGATACTTTTTCTTCAGCAGGTGCAGCAGGGATTTTTCATCCAGCGGCATCTTCTTTTTCCGCGCGATCAGGGCAAAGATTTTCAGGAAGTCCGCCTGATCCGGCCCGTCGATTTTGATCTTGAAGAAGATCCGGCGCAGGGCCGCTTTGTCGAAGATGTCGTTCGGGTGGAAGTTGGTCGAGAAAATGACCAGTGTGTCAAAAGGCACCTCGAATTTCTCGCCCGACTGGAGAGCGAGGATGTCCTTGCCCTCTTCCAAGGGAACGATCCAGCGGTTGATCAGTGCCTGCGGCGGGTCGGCTTGGCGGCCAAGGTCGTCCACGATGAATACGCCGCCGGTGGACTTCAGCTGCAAGGGCGCCTGATAGGTCCGCGCGTTCGGGTTGTAGACCAGATCGAGCATGTCCAAAGTCAACTCGCCGCCTGTAATCACGGTCGGGCGTTCGCAGCGCACATAGCGGGTGTCGAACCGGCCAGTGGTGCGGCGCAGGGCGGTGGGGCTGTCCTCTTCTTCGGCGACGGCGGTGTGCACAATGGGGTCGTACACGGTGATCACCTGACCGGAATATTCGATGGCGCGGGGCACATAGATCTTGTCCCCCAGCGCATCGCGAATCCCGTTCGAGATCGATGATTTCCCGTTCCCCGGCGGGCCATACATCAGGATCGAGCGGCCAGACGTGACCGCAGGCCCCAGTTGGTCGATCAGCGTGGGGGGCAGGATCAGGTGGCCCATCGCCGACAATAACTGCTGTCGGGTGATCTTCATGTTGCGGACGGATTGGCGCTTGACCTGCTGGGCATAGACGCCCATCGGCACGGGCATCGCGCCGTAATATTCCGACTGGGACAGGGCGTCCTGCGCACGGGCCTTGCCCGCGTCGGTCAGCTGATAGCCCATTTCGTTGCTGCTGGTCGCGCTCAGGGTGCCGGTCGCCTCGAGCAGGCGCTGGCCGCGGGCCAGATCGACCAGCTCTTGGGTCACGGGGATCGGCAGGCAGATGGCGCGAGACAGGTCGCTGACCATATCGAGGTTCATGCGGAACATGGTCTTCAGCAGGATGTCCCGCATCATGACCATGCTCAGCTGCATCTCTTCCAGACGGCGCGGCGCCGGGGGCGGTTCTACTCCGCCCTGACCAAGCTCGTGGCTCATGTCCGGTTCCTTAGGCTGCGCCAAGGGCACGCAGGCCCAGATAGGTCAGCAGGGTCAGCGCCAGCGGCACACCCATGGGGAATTCGCGGCGGCGTTCCCAGCTTTCCCAATGGGCGGTCACGGTGCTGAGCGGGGTGGCGCGCGCAATGCGGTGCAGGATGAAGGTCACGATGATCATCGGAGCCATGATCGCCCCCAGAAAGATCGCATCCCCCAGCGGCACGAACGGCGCGGCGGCGGCCAGAAACTTGGCATCGCCTGCGCCCATCACGCCGCCTGCGTTCATCGCCATGCCCGCAAACAGCATCACGACCGCATGGCTGAAGCGCCACGCATAGTCATCCATCGGCAGGACAAACGGCCCGACAATCGCATAGAGCGCCAAAGTCGCCAGAACGACCTTGTTCGGGATTTTCATGGTTGCCAGATCGCTCCAGATCACAAAGAGGCAGACGGGCAAAAGGGTGACAAAGAAACAAAGCGCCTGAAAAGTGTCTAGGGGCATCACTGGGTCCTTAACCGTTCTTTCCTTCAAGAGCACGGAGGCTGCGGGTCGCTTCCTCGAAGTGCTGGGGACTGGTGGCGATCGCTTCTTTCAGCAGGGCCTGTCCGGTTTTCACGTCACCCTGTTTGATCGCGGTCAGGGCCAGCGTGTGCAGCAGCTTGGCCCGTTCGGTCTGGTCCATCGGAACGACGGGCAGGGTGTAGTTGCGCTGTGCGCCGCGGGCCAGAACAAGGTTGTTCTTGGCGGTAAAGACGTTCGGGTCCTGACGGATGGAATCGGTCAGCAGACGCTCGGCGCCTTTGAAATCGCCGCGGGTCAGTTTGGAATAGCCCCAGTTGTTCAGCACTCCCGCAGGGGTCAGCGTCAGGCCCAGAGCGGTCTCGTAAAAGGCGTCGGCCTTTTTCCAGTCCTTGGCCGCATCCGCCGAGATTGCCTCGAGGCGGTAGCGTTTGAAGGTCTCGAACGTGGGGGGGATGGTGTTCAAAGTCTCGCGGGCGCCGTCGAAATCGTTGGCGCGGATCTGGGCATCGGCCAGCTCGACGCGGTCGTCATTGGTCGCGCCTTCCATGGCGATCACCTTGCGCCATTCGGGGATGGCTTCGGTCGGGCGTTGGGCGCGCACAAGTGATGCAGCCAAGCCACGCTTCAGGTCGATCCGGTCGGGTTTTTCGTTGGTCGAGCGGCGGAAGTAGCTGACCGCCTCGTTCGGATCGGCCACCGTCAGCATCACGTCGCTGAGGTTGGTTTCGTCGATCACGTTCACGTCTTGGAGCCGCCTGTCCACACGGCTCTGGTCGTTCGCGCCACATGCTGACAGAACCAAAGTCCCGCCAATACAAAGAGATACAATAAACCGATGGCGCATTTTCTGCGTCCTCTTACTGCTGCTGCCTCATTCTGGTGTCGTTTTGAGAAGGTACTCTCCGGTCCCTTGCCGCACCAATTTGTAAGTATTTTCTTCTTCAACATACTGCGAGTTCTCGAATTTTGCGAGAGCTAAGCGCAGGTTGTCGCGGATTTCGTCACTGTCCCCGTTCGACAAGGCGTAAGCCTTACGAAAGACCTGAACCGCTTCGGGGGTGCGGCCAGCTTCCATCAGGACCACGCCAAGGTTGTTCCACGCGGCGGGGCTGTTTTCATCTTCGGCCACGGCGCGGCGCAGCAGGGTTTCCGCCTGACCCAAACGCCCGAGCCGCAGGTTGGCGGACCCCAGCGAACTAAGGACAACGGCGGTCATCCCTTGGGTCGCGGCAGCGCGGGTAAAGGCCTGTAGGGCCAGCTCGTTTTCCCCCGCATCCATCAGCCGTTCGCCCACCAAGATCTGGTCAACGGGTTCGGCCGAATAGTCGGTCGCGGGGGCATAGGGGTTGTCCGGCAACTGGTCCGATGGGCCCATGCACGCCGCCAGCGAAGTCATCAGAAGAATGCCTGTCGCCCAACGTACCATGGTTTGCGGTCCCCGTATCTCATCCCGATCAGATCGGATTTTGCGTTAGACCTGTTGTTATTTCATATTCGCGAACATCTCAACGATACCGTAGAGCGACGGCCCGATCAGGATCAGAATGAGAGGCGGCACAGTCAGGCCCATGGTCGCCAGCGTCATCTTGGTGGGCAGGGTGTTGGCCTTTTCCTCGGCGCGCATGACGCGCTTGTCGCGCATCTCTTCGGCATAGACGCGCAGCGCATCGGTGATCGGCGTACCAAAGGTGGCCGACTGGATCAGCACCGTCACAAAGCTCGAGATGTCCTGAACACCGGCCCGTTCCGATAGATCGCGCAGAACGACGGCCTTGTCCTTGCCTGCCTTCATCTCGTGGGCGACGACCTCGAATTCCTCGGACAGGGCGGGGTAGCCATCGCGGCTTTCTTTGGCGACGCGGATGATCGACTGGTCCATCGACTGGCCGGCTTCAACGCAGACCAGCATCATGTCGAGCGCGTCAGGGAACCCTTCGAGGATCGCCTTCTTGCGCTCTTCGGAGCGTTTGTTGACCCAATAGCGCGGACCCATATAGCCGACCACACCGGGGGCGAGGGTATAGAGAACCAGCTGCTGGGTGGTCAGCGGCGCCACCGAGTTCTGGATGAACGCATAGATCAGGCCGACGGCCAGCAGACCCAGACCCAGCGTCATCTGGGCAAAGTAGAACCAGCGCACCGCGTTGCGCGACCGGTATCCAGCCTGCAGCAGCTTCAGCTTGATGGACGAGAATTCCTTTTCGTCCTGAGGCTCAAGGAAATGCGAGAACTTCTCGAGCTTGTCCTGACCGGCGTCCTGACGCAGACGCTTCTCGCGGCTTTGGGCGGGGGCGGCCGTGGCGGATTGCAGCTTTTTCAGGGGGTCGGCCGGTTGCAGCAGGAACATCCCCGCCGCCACCGCAATCAGGATCAGGCCCAGAACGCCCGCTAGAATGATCGGCCCCATCGGGCCAAGGATTTCGGTGATCATATCCATGACGGCCTCATACCTTGATGTTCACGAGCGAGCGCATGACGATCACGTTCGCGGTCAGAAAGCCCCCGACCAGCAGGCACGCGGGAATCCAGTAGGCGGTTTCCTTGACCTCGTCGTAGTAGTTCGGGTTGATGATGTTCATCAGTGCCAGACCCGCCAGCGGGAAGCACGACAGGAACATGCCGGACCATTTCGCCTCGGCGGTGATGGCGCGGACGCGGCGGAACAGTTTGAAGCGCGAGCGGATTACCTTGGCCAGACCGGCCAGAATTTCCGCAAGGTTACCACCGGACTGCTGCTGGATCGTCACGGCCACAGCCATAAAGCGAAGGTCCTGATTTTCCAGACGACGCGCCATTTCACGCAGGGCCTCGCCCACGTCGCGGCCATAGGCGGCCTCGTCGGCGATCATGCCGAATTCCGTGGCCAAGGGATCGCCCACCTCTTTGGAGACGATGTTGATCGCAGAGCTGAACGGGTGCCCCACACGCAGCGAGCGGACCATCAGTTCCACGGCGTCGGGCAGCTGTTCCTCGATCAGGCTGGTGCGTTTCTTGGCGCGGCGGTTGATCCAGAAATAGACCCCGCCGACCCCCATCACGACCGAGATCACAGCGCGGATCGAGCCTTCGGCCTCGGTTCCGGCGGTCAGGGCGGCGTAGGAGGCGATGCTGAGGCCGATCATGATCAGAATCAGCTGCTTGGGGGTAAAGGCGATCGCGGCCTTCTGCGCCTTGTTGGCCAGAAGCGAGTAGATCGGGATCGATTGCGCCTTCATGTGCTGCTGCATCTCCTTGCGGAGGGCCTCCAGCACTTCTTCGCGGTTCGTCCCCTTGTCCATCAGTTCAAGGCGACGGTTGACGCGGCTGTTCAGGCTGATCGATTTGCCAAAGACGGTCAGGTAGATGCCCTCGATCAGGACAACCACGCCGACGAAGATCAGCACATAGATAATCAGTTCGGGATCGATGTTCATGACGGATCAGCCTTTGACGGGTTCGTAGATCGAGGGGGGCAGGTCATAGCCCCACAAACGGAAGCGCTCGGAATAGGCGCTGCGTACGCCGGTGCCGGTGTAGTGGCCCATGATCTTGTTATCGGGGCCGATGCCCGTGCGCTGGAAGCGGAAGATTTCCTGCATCGAGATAACCTCGCCTTCCATGCCGGTGATCTCGGTGATGGACACCATGCGGCGCGAACCGTCCTGCAAGCGGCTGGCCTGCACGATCAGGTTCACCGCCGATGCGATCTGGCTGCGGACGGCCTTGAGCGGCATTTCGATCCCGGCCATGGCGACCATGTTTTCCAGTCGGCTGATGCCATCGCGGGCGTTGTTCGCGTGGATGGTGGTCATCGATCCGTCGTGGCCGGTGTTCATGGCCTGAAGCATGTCGATCACCTCTTCGCCGCGCGTTTCGCCGACGATGATGCGGTCAGGACGCATACGCAGGGCGTTGCGCAAACAGTCGCGCTGGGTGACGGCGCCTTTGCCTTCGACGTTCGGGGGGCGGCTTTCCATGCGGCCCACATGGGTCTGTTGCAGCTGGAGTTCGGCCGTATCCTCGATGGTCAGGATGCGTTCGCTGTTGTCGATGAACGAGGACAAGGCGTTCAGCGTAGTGGTTTTTCCCGAACCCGTACCGCCCGACACGATCACGTTCAGGCGCGTGGCCACGGCGGCCTGCAGATAGGCGGCCATTTCCTCGTTAAAGGCACCAAAGGCGATGAGGTCGTCGATCCCCAGCTTGTCCTTTTTGAATTTACGGATCGATACCAGAGATCCATCCACCGCCACAGGGGGCACCATCGCGTTGAAACGCGAGCCGTCAGGCAAACGGGCGTCCACATAAGGGGTCGATTCGTCGACGCGGCGACCCACGGCGGATACGATCTTGTCGATGATCCGCAGCAGGTGCTTTTCGTCTTTGAAGGTGATGTCGGACAGCTCCAGCTTGCCCTTGCGTTCCACAAAGATGCGCTTGGGGCCGTTCACCAGAATATCGCTGACGCTCTCGTCCTTGAGTAGAGTCTCGAGGGGGCCAAGGCCGGTGACCTCGTCATAGAGCTCCTTGGTCAGGGTCGCGCGTTCCTCGCGGGTCAGCACGACGCCCATGGCCGTCAGGGTTTCGGTCGCAATGTCCGAGATTTCCGCGCGCAGGTCCTTTTCCGAGGCATGTTCCAGCGCCGCAAGGTTCAGGTTGTCCAGGAGTTCGCGGTGAAGCTGCAGCTTCAGCTCGGCCAGACGTTCCTTGCGTTTCTGTTCCTTGTCGCTGGAGGCAGGGCGCGCGGCGGACGGGGCCAGCGGCTTGCGCAGCGGCGCGGCGCGGGGGGCTTCGGGGGCGGCAGGGGCCTGAGTCGCGGCATCAACCGACCCGCGACCGCCCGCCGAAGCGGACGATTTCTTGTAGCGCGAAAACATGGTGTCTATCCCGGACTAGGGGCCTTAGGCGGCCTCAGAGGTTGATTGGTTCAGTTCATGAAGCTGCTGTGCCAGCTTGGCGATTTCCTTGCGCAGCGGGTTCTTTGCCGCACTTTCCGCAAGGGGAAGGCCGTGGTCGCAGGCTTGCAGGACTGGCTTGCCGCCATCGGGCATCTGCAGGTCGATCGAGATGCCAAGGCTCTCGGCCAGACGTTTGATGCGGGACCGGCCCGACAGATCGGTGAACTTCGGCGCCCGGTTCAAGACAAAGCGCAGCTTGTCGAAGGGGAGATCCTCGGCTTGCAGGGCGCGCTTCAGGCGCAGGGTGTTCTGGGCCGAACGCATTTCCAGCTCGATCATGGCAAAGTAGACGTGGGCATTGTTCAGCACCACATCGGTCCAACCGGTGATCACCGAAGGCATGTCGATCACGACATAGTCGAAGTTCCGGCGCGCGGTTTCCAAAAGGTGGACCATGTCGGGCTGGGACACGTAGTCCATCGGCAGAATGTCCGGCGGCGCGGTCAGCACGTTCAGCTTGTCCTGAAACTGGACCATGCTGCTGCAGAACGCCTCGTCATCCATCGATTCGATGTCGGACAGAGCCTCGTGCACGGCGTCGCGGCGCTGCAGGTCCAGATAGGTGGCAACGCTGCCAAATTGGAAGTTCAGGTCCAGAAGAGCGACGCGGGGCTCTTTGGGGGCCTTCATGTTGGCCAGTTCCCACGCCAGATTGACCGCCATGGTGGTCGCGCCAGTGCCGCCTGCGATGCCCTGAACGGCCAGTACAACGCCATCGGTGCTGACCCGCGCGGGCGCAACGGTGCGCAGCGGGGCAGGGGCGGGCTCGTGGACAGGTTCGGGCTCGGGGGCATTCAGGCGCTCGATCGCACCGGCCAGTTCGCCCTCGGGCAGGGGGTAGGGCAGGAATTCTTCGGCGCCGCCGCGCAAAAGCTGATGCAGGATATTTGCGGGGACATCCTCGGTAATCAGGATGACCTTGATCTCGGCACGGCGCGCGGTGCGGATGATGTCTTCGATCAGCGCGAGGTCTTCCTCGTCCGATTCGTCCATGGCGATGGCCACAAACTCCAGATGTTCCGCGTCGGGCTGGGTCAGAAACGGAATGGCTTCGTCAAAGGTCAAATCCCCCCAGGATTCGCCCATCACGGTTTCCATGTCTTCGATTAGTAGGTCGAAATTCTGCACATCGCGCGAGATCGTGCAGGCCAAAATGTGCGAGCTGTCGGCGATCGGATCTTCGCTGTTCATTCTTTACCTCGTTACTCGGTGTTCACGAGGGCGCTTCGTCCCCCGAAGAGAATCCCCTGATAAAAACAGAGGCCCTTTGGGAGACGATGATCCGCAATCTGGGCAACAATTGGACTGAAAGAGCCCATTTGTGCGAAAATGGTTAACTGGAATTACTGTTCCGTTTTGAATTCCTGGCCGGTGATGCCGGACAGGGTCGAAGCCGGAACGGCGCTGTTCACATACTCGCGGTAGACAATTTGCGCGTATTTTCCGTCCATTACGGTGGGGTGGTTCTGAACAAAACCCAGAACTTCGGTCACGGTACGGCGGTTGCGACGCTCGCGTCCCTCGGTCACGATCAGCGGCTGCGTTTCGCCATAGGAAACCATAGCTTCCAAACGACTGCGGCTGACGCCCAATTGCGACAGGTAGGCCACGACCGCGTTGGCGCGGCGCAGACCCAGCGATTTGTTATAGGAATCAGAGCCTACAGCATCGGTGTGGCCGTAAACGCGGAAGCGAACCTCGGGGAACTGGTTGATCCAGCGGGCCTGCTCTCGCAGGGTGTCGCGGGCGCCTTCGTCCAGTTCAGCGCTGTTGAAGCCAAAGTTAACAGTGGTCAGAACCTCGGCCGCGAAACGGCTGGCAAGCTCATAGGTGTACTGCTTTTCGCCAGTCATCAGGGCAATGTTGTTGCCCGTCGCTGCACCGAAGTGGTTTCTGGGATCGGAGAGGGCGCCGGCCTCGTCGTAGAAAGACCGGTAGACCGGGTCCTGGCTGGCGCAGGCCGAAAGTAAGATCACACCTGCCAAAGCGGCTTTGGTTTTAAAACGGCACTGCATCCAATTATTCCATCACATAACCATAAGAGCCGCTGAAATCCTGCTTGGCGACTTCGGCAGCAGCTCCATTCTGGCGCGATGCGCTGTCGCTGGCAACACGCCCGAAGAGAAACAGGTCCTCTTCCGAGGGCGGGCGGACGCGGTCGGTGGGCAGAGCCAGCGCTTCGCCGCGGGTCGGGGTCACCAGATAGGGGGTGATGATGATCACCAGTTCGGTCTGTTCGCGGGCATATTCGGCGCTGCGGAACAGGGCCCCCAGCACAGGGATATCCCCCAGCCACGGCACCTGACCGTTCAGGTCGCGGAAGTCATCCTTGAGCAGGCCCGCGATGGCAAAGCTTTCGCCGTCACGCATTTCCACAGTGGTCGAGGTTTCACGGCGCGAGAATGCGTCGATGTCGAACCCGTTCACCGAGAAGCCGTTTGATTTGTCGATCGCCGATACGGCGGCTTCAAGCTCGAGGTTGATGATGTCCTTTGCCACCACGCGGGGGGTAAAGTTCAGCTCGATGCCGAAGGGTTTGTACTTGATGGTGATGTCGCCATTATCCTGCGAGACGGGCACGGGGTATTCGCCGCCAGCCAGGAATTTCGCCTCTTGGCCGGACAGGGCAACAAGGTTCGGTTCCGCCAGAGTGCGGACCATGCCCTTGCTTTCCAGAGCTTCCAGCAGGATGCCAACCTCAAGCGAGCCTGCGCCGAAGCCGAACAGCATCGCGCCGTTGTTTTCGTTGGCCGACGGGATCGCGCCACCCAGCGCGGTGCTGACGCCGCCGCTGTTGTTGTAGTTGCCCGTACCGCCAGAGATCGAGACGTTCTTGCCGCCGCCCAAAGCGACCGACGACGACAGCGATTTCGAAACGGTGCGCTGCATTTCGGCAAAGCGGACTTTCAGCATCACCTGCTGTACGCCGCCAACACCCATCAGGTTCGACACACGCTCGGGCGCGTAGCGTTCTGCCAGATCCAGCGCGCTTTGAAGGGCGGACATGCTGCTGACCACGCCGGACAGTACGATGCCGTCGTTCGCGGTTCTCACTTCGATCTTTTCGCCGGGCAGGATCTGGCCCAGACGTTCCTTGAATTCCGAGATGTCAGCCGCGACGCGCACGTCGACGTTGCTGATCAGATTTCCGGCCGCATCGAACAGCGTCAGAGAGGTCAGGCCGGGGGTTTTGCCCAGAACATAGATCGTCTTGTCCGACAGAGACGAGATGTCTGCGATGTTCGGGTTGGCGATGCTGAGTTCCGAGAACGGCACGTCGCTTTCGACGACAACGGCGCGGTTCATCGGCACGTCGAGCGTGGTGCTCGGACCGTTGCGCAGGACACGTAAGGTTTCGGCCTTGGCGGGGGTGGGGGCCAGCGCCGGAACCGCGGCCATGATCGACATCGCGATCGTAACCGCGCTTAAGAACTTACTGCTGTACATGTGATCTGCCTCTCTGATCACGCTCGATAGTGTGAGTGTTGTTTTTCTTTTGTGCCAAGGATGCGGTAAAAGTGATTTTTTTTCAACAATCAGATTGGTAAAGGCGAATACGTGTGAGGTGAACACGCAACAGGGGCCCCGAAAGGCCCCCATATATTGTAAACAGTACTGCCGTTTTTGGCTTATTGTGTGCAGGGGATTTCCGTAACTATGACTTCTGCACCGCGGCGCTGCTTGATCGTACAGACTTCTTTTTCCTTCACGACCTCTGCGACCTTCTGCGTTTCGATTCCCAAGAGGCGGTTCTGGTCCACCTCGATCGAGTGGGCGACCACGTCATCGCGGGCTCCCAGCAGGGACAAAGACAGGTCGCCGGTCGACTGAGCCTGCGCCAGCGTTGCCACCTGTTCGGGGGTCGCGGACACGGTCACGGTGCGGGCGATAATCGCCTCGGAAGTGCTCTGGCTGGTGGTCTGGTCGATGGCGATAATCTGCACGCCGGGTTCGATCATCTTGGTGAAATCGCCGTTTGCGATGCCCATGATATCGCCGGTGCGGACGGCGCCGGTCCAATAAACATCCACGCGGTCACCGGGGCGAAGGAAGCCCGAAACGCCGCTGCTGACGTCCACTTTGATAGTAAATGCGCGCATACCGGGGTCCAGCAGCGAGGTCAGGCCAACGTCTTTGCCCGGTTCCGTGACCTTGAGCGCCATGACAGCCTCGTCCTTTTCCATCTTGCGGATGGCGACGCGCAGGGTGTCATCGCCCGCGGGGAAAAGGTCGGCTTCGGTGGTAAACGATCCTTCGGGGATCGCGGATTCCGGCCAGTTCACGACGCGGACGTGGTCTTTGGTAATCTTGTCGCCATAGTCGACTGCCTGAGACAGGACATAGACGGGTTTCGTGGGCACAATCTGGGTCAGGGCCGCATCGCGCGCCGCGATTTCGTTGCGATATGCCTGAATGCGGTCTTTTGCCATGAACACGGCAAAACCGGCCAGCGCAACGCCAACAACAAGGACGAGTCCGAAAATCAGACGCATATCGTTTTCCTTTCAGTTTTCAGGGAAATAAACCGCCCCGAGCGCCGTTCGGGACAGTTCAGGCAGAGTTTATGTCTGCTTCTGGGATAGCCCGGAGGCTTAACTGGGGGCGTCTAGCGAACCGACATAGTCGCTGATGCCGCCAATGAGCACCGTGGTATTGTCTGTCATCAACATGCCAGTGCCATAGGCAAATCCTGCTAGCATGGTGACGATCACAACCCACTCGACCGAGCTTGCTCCGTCTTCGCACTCGGCGAAAAATTTGGCAAAGCTGAAAGCAGTGTGCTGTAGCACGTCGCGGTCTTTCTGGGTTTCAGAGTTTTAGGCAAATCCGACAGGAAGCCGGATATGGAAAAGGCGCCCTCGACTTGCGAGAGCGCCTCGCGCTAGCTAGGCTAGGCGCCTAGAGATTAGCTCGGTGCCTGGACGGTGCCGATGAAGGTACCGGTGTCGGTTGCCAGGGTGCGTGCGTTCGAGATGATGGTGGTGCCGATCAGAGCGCCCAGGCCAACAGTTGCAGCTGCCAGCACAACCCAGTCTACGGTCACAGCGCCCGACTCGTCGTTCAGGAAAGCGGCGAAGAATTTGTTCATGTTCATGGTGTTCCCTCCAGAGGATACTCGTGTTGATCATTTCCGCCTCGGCGCTGTCTGACCGGCCTCAGTCTTGGTCAGTTCGTCGCTGCGGATGAACATATATAGCCTTTGGATTCGGGCGAGATTGCGGCCTGTTTAGTCCTATTTTCGTGTTTTACGCCCGAATGGGCGGTATTTTGTGTAAGTATTTATTTCAAAACGACTCTTTTGTGTGGTTTGTCGGTGCGGCGGGTGTTTTTGCTGCTTGAAACGGTGAATTTGGGCGGTCTTGACACAAACTAATGATAATGCGGGCAAAAAAGACGGGTTCTCAGATGGCTGCGGTTGGGTTCGGAATCGATAAAAGGCAGATCAGGGCCGCTGTGGGCCTCATGGGACTCGCGATTCTTGTTAGTGGATATGCGATTCCATCCTTGGCGGAGGGGCAGCCTAAACCGTTTTCACAGTTTACATTTAAGTCGGTGAAGCCACCCAAGCCCGGCGAGAAGCCTAAAATCGACGTTCAGATCGCAATACTGCCCGATAAGCCGGTCAAAGGCCCCGAAGCCCCCGTTGAATTGCCCAAGCCTGATTCCCCGAAATCCAGATTGGCGAACTATGCGTGGTATTGGCAGACCGTCTCGCCCGCGATCGAGCATGCCAGCGCGGCGCGGATCAACGATGCGGTCAGCGCCCTGCGCGGCCCCGAGGGGCAGATCGTGCCCACCCCGCGTCTGGCCGCCATGCAAGAGGTCGTTACCCGCTATTCGAACCATCTGATGATCGAAACCGTGGGCACGCAGGTCTCGCCCGCATTGGCGCTGGCGGTGATGTGGGTCGAATCCAACGGCAGCGTCAAAGCGGTCAGCCGGTCTGGCGCCCAAGGCTTGATGCAGCTGATGCCCGCCACGGCCGAGCGGTTCGGCGTCGCCGACAGCTTTGACGCGGCGCAGAACATCCGCGGCGGCGTGAAGTATCTGGACTTCCTGCTGAAAACCTTTTCGGGCGATCCGGTGCTGACATTGGCAGGCTACAACGCAGGCGAAAATGCGGTGCTTCGGGCGCAGGGCGTGCCCGACTATGCCGAAACCCGCGACTATGTCCCCAAAGTGCTGGCGGCATTCTCGGTGGCCAAAGGGTTATGCCAAACCCCGCCGGTTTATGTCACCGACGGTTGCGTGTTCCGTAACTTCACGAATTGATGAACCTGCGTGAGCGCACGAGAGGCCGAAAATGGTAACGGTTATGTGCGTTGAATGTGAGGTCGTGCGGCCCAATTTCTCTATCATAAGCGACGCAACACGCATCGCCGCCTTGATAGAAACGAAGGGAACTTTGATATGAAACGTATTCTCGCCACCACCGCCGTTGTTCTTGGTCTTGCCGCTCCGGCTTTTGCTTCCAGCACCCAACTCGAGGCCGATCTGGGTGTCTCCGCTGGTGAATACACCACCTCGCAGCTCGCAATGATGCACTTTGAACAGGACAAGCCTGTCAGCGAGCGCTCCACCTACATGAGCGGTGACCCGACCGCGACCGTCTCGTCGAAGTCGAGCGTGAACCCCGCCGCCGAGGCCATCTTTGTCTCGCTGGACGCCGAAGATAAGCCTGCGCTGGACGTAACCCAGCAGCTCGACACCGCCACTGTCTACAGCTCGGCCGTTGTGAATGACCGCGCCGCTGCGATCTTCGCGGACATCGACTCGGAATAACCAAATCACCGCTTCACTGCGGCAAGTAAAAAGGCCCATCGGTTCGCCGGTGGGCCTTTTTCTTTGCGTTCAGGGGGTTAGCTGCCCAATGCGCGTGCAGCGCCTTTGTGCAGATGCAGAAAATGCAAGAGCCTCACTGTCATGTGATTGTCACATTATAATGTGCATATACGCACCAAAAGCAGCCATAAATCACGCTTCCGTGCGTTGAAACTGCCGTTGGTTGGGAGCATATCTGATCCATACCGAGACGAAACGCTCGGAACCAACCTGATGAAATCACGTATAAGGACGTTGAAAATGAAAGCTTTTGTTGCTGCTACCGCTGTTGTTCTTGGCCTTGCTGCTCCGGCATTTGCCGCAAGCCAACTCGAAGCTGACCTGGGTGTGCCCGCCGGTGAATACACCACCGCACAACTCGCAGAACTGCACTTCAACCAGGACAAACCCGTAAGCGAGCGCGCTGTCTATTTCGGTGGTGAGACCGCTGCGACCGTGTCGTCGAAATCGGCTCTGAACCCCGCCGCCGAAGCGATCTTCGTTTCGCTAGACGCCGAAGATAAACCCGCGCTGGATGTTGCTCAGCAGATCGACACCACCACCGTTTACAGCTCGGCCGTTGTGAATGACCGCGCTGCTGCGATCTTCGCGGACATCGACGCGGAATAATCCGGGTCACACCCCATAGAAAAGGCCTGCCAGTCTCTCTGGCAGGCCTTCTTCGTTTCTAATTGGTACGATTGGATCAGTTCACAATCGTCGCTTCGGTCGCGGCGCGCAGTTCCTCTTCGGTGACGCCGTCTGCCAGTTCGACCAGCTTCAGGCCGCCTTCGACCACGTCCAGAACACCGAGGTTGGTGATGATGCGGTCCACAACCGATTTACCGGTCAGGGGCAGAGTGCAGGCCTTCAGGACCTTCGACTCGCCGTGTTTGTTGGTGTGGTCCATGACCACGACCACGCGGCCCACGCCGGCCACCAGATCCATCGCGCCGCCCATGCCTTTGACCAGCTTGCCGGGGATCATCCAGTTCGCCAGATCGCCGTTCTCAGCCACTTCCATCGCGCCAAGGATCGCTGCTGCGATCTTGCCGCCGCGGATCATGCCAAAGCTGGTGGCCGAATCGAAATAGCTGGTCTCGGGCAGTTCGGTGATGGTCTGCTTGCCTGCGTTGATCAGGTCGGGGTCTTCGTCACCCTCGTAGGGGAACGGGCCCATGCCGAGCATCCCGTTTTCCGACTGCAGCACGACCTGCACGCCTTCGGGGATGAAGTTCGGAACCAGCGTCGGGATACCGATCCCAAGGTTCACATAGGTGCCGTTTTCCAGTTCCAGCGCCGCGCGGGCGGCCATTTGATTGCGATCCCAGGGCATTTACATCTCCATGATCTGAGCGACTTCGACCGATCCGCCTTCCCCGATGATGGGGCATTCGCTTGCGATCTTGGTGGCTTCGTCGATATTTTCGGCCTCAATGATGGCGTATCCGGACAGCGGATTCGCACCGCCGTCATCCTCGATACCTGCGGCCGAGACTGTTTTTGATTGGCCAACCGGATTGCCCGGATCGGGCATCGAGGCCTCGTATTTGGTGACCCAAGCGACCCATGCCGCAATCGAGGCCTGCTCTTCGGCTTCGGTCTCGGGCATTTTGCCGCCGTGGTAGCCGTACAGGAATTTGGCCATATCAGGCCTCCTTCTTGCGCACGGTGCGCTGTTCAATCCGCTTCTCGTGGTCACCTTGAATCAGGCGGTGCACATAGATGCCGGGCAGGTGGATGTGGTCGGGGTCAAGGCTGCCTGCGGGGACGATTTCCTCGACCTCCATCACGCAGATCTTGCCGCACATCGCGGCGGGCGGGTTGAAGTTGCGCGCGGTCTTGCGGAAGATCGCGTTGCCGGTTTCGTCCGCTTTCCAGGCTTTCACGATGGAAAGATCGGCGAAAATGCCTTCTTCCATGATGTATTCCTGACCGTTGAAGATTTTTACGTCTTTGCCTTCGGCAATCACGGTGCCCACACCGGTTTTGGTGTAGAAGCCGGGGATACCGGCGCCGCCAGCGCGCATCCGCTCGGCCAAGGTGCCCTGCGGGTTGAATTCCAGCTCCAGCTCGCCCGACAGGTACTGGCGCATGAACTCCGCGTTTTCGCCCACATAGGACGACATCATCTTCTTGATCTGGCGGGTATCGAGCAGTTTACCAAGGCCGAACCCGTCCACACCCGCGTTGTTCGAGGCCACGGTCAGCCCTTTGACGCCGCTTTCCACAATCGCATCGATCAAGAGTTCGGGAATCCCGCAGAGGCCAAAGCCCCCCGCCGCGATCAGCATGTCGTCGCGCAAGAGGCCATCCAGAGCCTCGGCCGCGCTGCCATACACTTTGTTCATAAATAAAGTCCTCCGGCTATTTGGCGGGGACTGTGAACGGCTGTTCAGTTTTAGTCAATGAAATGCCGCAGCGCAGTATGCGCCGCGGCTTCACATCCGTTCAATTGCGCCGGAGTTACTCTTCGGTTTTCTTGGCGGCCTTTTTGGTGGTCGCTTTTTTCGCCGGAGCTTTCTTGGCCGGAGCCTTTTTGGCGGCGGCTTTTTTCTTGGGGGCCTTGGCGGCGATCAGTTCCAGCGCCATTTCCAGCGTCACCGCTTGCGGATCGGTGTCCTTGGGCAGAGTCGCGTTCACCTTTTCCCATTTCACGTAGGGGCCATAGCGACCGTCCAGCACGTTGATCGCGCCGCCATCGGGGTGATCCCCCAGCTCTTTCAAGGGCTTGGCCGTGCTGGCAGCGCCGCGGCGCCCTTTGCTCTCGGCCTTTTTCGCCAGCTCTTCGACCGCGCGGTTCATGCCGATGGTGAACACGTCGTCCACCTCTTTGAGGTTCGCATAGAGGCTGCCGTGCTTGATGAACGGACCAAAGCGGCCGATGCCTGCTTCGATCATTTCGCCATCGTCGGGGTGCGGGCCAACCTGACGGGGCAGGTTCAGCAGCATCAGCGCCTTATCGAGGTCGATATCGTCCTTGGACCAACCGCGCGGCAGGCTCGAGCGGCCGGGCTTGGGGTTTTCGGCCGTTGCTTCGCCGCGCTGCACATAAGGGCCAAAGCGGCCCGAGCGCAGGGTGATCTCGATCCCGTTCTCGTCTTCGCCCAAAATACGGTCGCCCGCATCATCCGCATCGCCGCCGATCGGACGGGTGTAGCGGCACTCGGGGTAGTTCGAGCAGCCCACGAACCCGCCAGTGCGAGAGGTTTTCAGGTGCAGTTTGCCTTCGCCGCACATCGGGCAGGACCGCGGATCGGAGCCATCCTCGCGCGGGGGGTACAGCTGGGGCGCCAGCGCGTCATCCAGAACGTCCAGGACTTCGGCGATGCGCAGTTCACTGGTTTCGTTGATCGCCGCGTGGAAGTCGCGCCAGAATCGGGCCAGCAGATCCTTGTAATCGCGCTGACCGGCGGACACGTCATCCAGCTCTTCTTCGAGCGCGGCGGTGAAATCGTATTCCACATAACGTTTGAAGAAGTTCAGAAGAAAAATCGTAACGATCCGGCCCTTATCCTCGGGGATCAGGCGGTTCTTGTCCTTGGTGACGTATTCGCGCTCCTGAATCGTGGTCACGATCGACGCATAGGTCGAGGGACGGCCGATGCCGAGCTCTTCCATACGCTTCACCAGAGTCGCCTCGGTGTAGCGGGGCGGGGGCTGGGTGAAGTGCTGTTCGGGCGTGACTTCGCGTTTGTCGGCCTTTTCGCCTTCGGTCAGGTGGGGCAGGCGCTTGTCATCCTCGCCCTCGACGTCATCGCGGCCTTCTTCGTAAACGCGCATGAAGCCGTCGAACAGAACGACCTGACCGTTGGCGCGCAGAACAACCTGTCCATCGGGGCTGGCCACGTCCACCACGGTGCGCTCCAGGCGGGCGCCTTCCATTTGGCAGGCGATGGTGCGCTTCCAGATCAGATCATAGAGACGGGCCTGATCCTGTTCCTTCAGGTTCAGCGCCGAGGCGTCCTTGGTCATGTCGGTGGGGCGAATACATTCGTGCGCTTCTTGGGCGTTTTTCGCCTTGTTTTTATACATGCGCGGCGACGAGGGCACGTATTCCGCGCCATACCGATCCTTGATCGCGTCGCGGGCGGCGGCCACGGCCTCGGGGGCCATGTCGATGCCGTCGGTACGCATATAAGTAATGTGTCCAGCCTCATACAGACGCTGCGCGGCGTTCATACACTGACGCGCACCCATGCCGAATTTGCGGCTGGCTTCCTGCTGCAGGGTCGAGGTCATGAACGGCGCCGAAGGGTTGCGGCTGGCGGGTTTTGCCTCGACCGAGCGGATGCTCAGGCTGCGGCTATTGATCGCCTGCACGGCCATTTCGGCTG
Organism: Donghicola mangrovi; assembly: GCF_013377535.1. Classification (GTDB taxonomy): domain Bacteria; phylum Pseudomonadota; class Alphaproteobacteria; order Rhodobacterales; family Rhodobacteraceae; genus Donghicola; species Donghicola mangrovi. The sequence goes on from NZ_JABCJE010000005.1 coordinate 225,822, forward strand.
CGGTCTGGTTGGCCAGATCGAATTTATCCAGCTTCTTGCCGGCGTATTCGGTCAGGCGGGCCTCGAACTCGTGGCCGCGGGCGTTGGTCAGCAGCGCCTTGACGGTCCAGTATTCGCGGGCCTGAAACGCCTCGATCTCCATCTCGCGCTCAACGATCAGGCGCAGACAGACGGACTGCACGCGGCCTGCGCTGCGCGCGCCGGGCAGTTTGCGCCACAAAACCGGCGAGAGGTTGAAGCCCACCAGATAGTCCAGCGCGCGGCGCGCCAGATAGGCGTCCACCAAGGGCTGGTCCACATCGCGGGGGTTCTTCATCGCCTCGGTCACGGCGGATTTGGTGATCGCGTTGAACACCACCCGTTTGACTTCGGTCGATTTCTTGATCGCGCGGCGCTTGGTCAGGGTTTCCTGCAGGTGCCAACTGATCGCCTCTCCTTCGCGATCAGGGTCGGTCGCGAGGATCAGGGTGTCATCGTCTTTCAGCGCGTCGGCGATGGCTTTGACGTGTTTCTTGGAATCATTCCCGACCTCCCACAGCATCTCGAAGCCGTTGTCCGGATCGACCGATCCGTTCTTGGCGGGAAGGTCACGCACGTGCCCATAGGAGGCCAGCACAACGTAGTCTTTGCCGAGGTACTTGTTGATGGTCTTGGCTTTGGCCGGGGACTCGACGACGACGACGGGCATGGTTTGGCACCTCTTGCGCTGTGTTCAGGTGGCGTATGGCGGCGCAAGATGTGGGGTTCAAGAGGGTAATGTCAATCTTTGCGGGAAACTTCCGGCAATCCGGAAGGTCATGAACGCCGTGCGAGAAGGCCACCGGGGTGGCGCAGAATCTCTCCTTCAAGCTCTAGTTGGACCAGAGCGGGGGTGATGTGATGGGCGGGTTCCGCCATGTCGCGGATCAGCTGATCCTCGGCCACTGGCGAGGGGCCAAGCCGGTTCAGGATCTGGCGGTGCAGGGCAAAGGTGGATTCGCGCGAACGCTTGTCAGGCACTGGTTTTTCTGGCGCGGGCGGTGGGCCAAGGGGAAAATCCTGCTGGCCGGACAAGGGGGATAGTGCCTCGATCACGTCTTGGGCCCCGCGTACCAGAATCGCCCCGTCGCGGATCAGCATGTTGCACCCCGAAGCGCGGGCGTCGAACGGGTGGCCGGGGACCGCCAGAACCTCTCTGCCCAGATCGAGGGCATTTCGCGCTGTGATCAGGCTGCCCGATTTTGCAGCAGCTTCGACGACGACCAGCGCCTGCGCCAGACCGGCGATGATTCTATTGCGTGCGGGAAAGTGCCGCGCCGTCGGGGTCGCGCCCATGGGGGCTTCGGACAGGCGCAGGCCCTGTTTGGCGATGTTCGCGGCGATGGTTGCGTTTTCCTGCGGATATATAATGTCTACACCGCCGCCCATCACGCCGATGGTTCCGGTGGTCAGGCTGGCCTCGTGCGCGGCGGCGTCGATCCCGCGGGCCAGACCCGAGACGACGATATATCCCGCCTCTCCTAATTCTTGCGCCAGTTTGCGCGCCATCCGCACCCCGAGGCTGGAGGCATTGCGCGCCCCAACCAGTGCCACCATTGGTTTGTCCATCTGGGTCGTGTCGCCCATCGCCCATAGGATCGGAGGCGGGTCGCCCAAATCCAGCAGGGCAGGGGGATAGCTTGGGGAGCCGATGCAAATCATCTGTGCGCCAGCCTTACGGGCGGCTTTGAGTTCCGCCTTGGCGACATCAACGGGGCAGGGGGCATAGTCGGTCACGCCAGCGCTTGCGGCGATCTGGGGTAGGGCCAACAGCGCAGCCTCTGCACTGCCGTGTTCCTGCAGCAATCTGTAAAAGGTCGCGATACCAACGCGACGAGAGCGCAAGAGGCGAAGCCATGACACCCGCTCGTCTTCCGTGGTGGGTGGGAGTGGGTGGGGACTGGAAGAGTGAGTGTGGTGGGGCATCATGTCTCCGCCGTCTTGCGGAATCAGGATTACCCCACAGAGGGTTAAGCAGCGGTTAAGGCTAACGAGAATTTACTCAGATCGCCGAACCGCCGATGGTGAGGCCACCGATCAGCAGGCTGGGTTGGCCAACGCCAACGGGGACCCACTGGCCTTGCTTGCCGCAGTTGCCCATGCCGGGGTCCAGCTGCATGTCGTTGCCGATGCCGCGAATGTTCTTCAGCGCGGTGGCCCCGTCACCGATCAGGGTCGCGCCCTTGATGGGGGCACCGACAACGCCATTGGTCACGCGGTAGGCCTCGGTGCAGGAGAACACGAACTTACCGTTGGTGATGTCCACCTGACCGCCGCCAAAGCCCACGGCGTAGATGCCGTCCTTCATGCTGGCGACCAGATCACCGGGGGCGGCAGTCCCGCCCAACATATATGTGTTGGTCATGCGGGGCATAGGGATGTGGGCATAGCTTTCGCGGCGGCCGTTGCCCGTGGGTTTGACCCCCATCAAGCGGGCGTTCTGACGGTCTTGCATGTAGCCGACCAGAATGCCGTCCTCGATCAGGACGTTTTTCGCGCCCGGAGTGCCCTCGTCATCAATGGTGATGCTGCCGCGGCGGTCGGGGATGGTGCCATCGTCCAGAACGGTGACGCCTTTGGCGGCGACCTGCTGGCCCATCAGACCGGCAAAGGCGCTGGTGCCCTTGCGGTTAAAGTCGCCCTCCAGGCCGTGACCCACAGCTTCGTGCAGCAGAATGCCCGGCCAGCCCGGCCCAAGCACGATGTCCATAACGCCCGCGGGCGCAGGCACCGCATCAAGGTTCACGATGGCCACGCGCAACGCTTCGTCGGCGACGGATTTCCAGTGGGCCGGCGTGGTGATCCGCGCCAGATCATGACGCCCGCCACCGCCGGCACTGCCGGATTCGCGACGGCCGTTCTGTTCAACGATGACGCTGATGTTAATGCGCACCATCGGGCGGATGTCGGACATCGAATGCCCCTCGGGGCGCAGAATCTCGACCTCTTGCAAGGACGCGGCAAGGCTCGCGGTCACCTGAACCACCCGTTTGTCGGCGGCGCGCAGATAGGCGTCGATCTCCTTGAGCAGGTCCACGCGGGTGGCAAAGGCCATTTCCTCGACGGGGTCCATGTCACCATAGAGCTTCAGGTTGGTGCCTTCGGGGGGCAGGGCAAGGGTGCCGCCGCCGTCACCAACCGCCAGACGCGCGGTTTCGCCTGCACGCGACATAGCCGATTCTGTTATTTCTGTGGAATGTGCGTAACCAGCGACCTCGCCGCGAACAGCCCGTAGACCGAATCCCTCGCTTGCGTCATAGGATGCTGTACGCAACCGACCATCGTCGTAGGCCACCACTTCAGAGCGCCGACGCTCCAGAAAAAGCTCTCCGTCGTCGGCCCCGTCAACCGCTGCACGCAATTGGCGCAGGGCAGTTTCGCGTTCAATTAGGGTCTCGAATGGGCGGAAAGTGTCGGTTGACATGGGTGCTCCTGATGGACGGTCTTTGATTTGGATCAAAAAAGCGTCCGTTTGACGCGGTTCGCTATCTTGTTCCGACGTGAAGAATATGGTTTTTGCAAGACTGAACACAATGGATTCCGGGTCGATTGCCTGTCAGTCACCCGCAACAATGCGCGCAATGCCGAATAACGATCAGGGTGTAATATGCGACTTCTGACCAAATTGCTGGCCGCTATGGCCCTTCTTCCGCTTCCCGCACTGGCCCAGGATGGGCTGGCTGTAGGTAAACCCCATCCCCAAGGCGTTGGTTTCCAGACCGCAGCCACCGAGCTGTCGCGTGACATCCACTGGCTGGATAGCATGATCCTCGTGATCATCACCGCCATCGTGCTGTTCGTGATGGCGCTGATGGCGTTCATCATCATTCGCTTCAACTCGAAGACCAACCCCAAGCCGGCGACCTTTACCCACAACTCGCCGCTGGAAATCGCATGGACCATCGTTCCGATCGTGATTCTGGTTTTCATCGGGACCTTCTCGCTGCCCGTTCTTTTCAAGCAGCAGGAAATCCCCGAGGGTGATATCACCATCAAAGTCACCGGTTACCAGTGGTACTGGGGCTACGAATACGTGAACGAAGGCTTCGGCTTCGAAAGCTTCCTGCTGGCCAAAGAAGAGCTGGCAGACAACGGCTACGCCGAAGACGAGTACCTGCTGGCCACCGACACCGCAGTTGTCGTGCCCGTTGGCAAAACCGTTGTGATGCAGGTCACCGGTGCGGACGTGATCCACAGCTGGGCAATGCCTGCCTTTGGTGTGAAACAGGACGCCGTTCCCGGCCGTCTGGCAGAACTGTGGTTCAAAGCAGAAAAAGAAGGCACCTTCTTTGGTCAGTGCTCGGAACTGTGCGGCAAAGACCACGCCTACATGCCGATCACCATCAAAGTCGTGAGCGAAGAAGCCTATGCTGAGTGGCTGGCTGGCGCGAAAGAAGAGTATGCGGGCATCCCGCAGGCCTTCCAGGTCGCATCTGCTCAGTAATCTGATTAACGGGGCCCGCCTGACCTGACCGCTTGCGGAAGGGAAGGGCGGGCCTCGGTCCACCTAGAAACCTCAGCCATCGAGACGGAACCGCCATGAGCGATACCAGCTTTGACAGCCAGACCACCGAGGCCAGCTTTGGCGATTACTTCGCCCTGCTGAAACCGCGGGTGATGTCGCTTGTTGTGTTCACGGCGCTGGTCGGCCTGTTGGTCGCACCGGGGTCGGTCCATCCCGTCGAAGGCTTTGCGTCGATTCTGTTTATCGCATTGGGCGGCGGTGCTTCGGGCGCGCTGAACATGTGGTTCGACGCGGATATCGACCGCATCATGAAGCGGACCCAGAAACGACCGATCCCCGCTGGCAAGGTCACGCCCGACGAGGCGTTCGCCATCGGTATCGCGCTGTCGTTCTTTTCGGTCATCATGCTGTGGCTGGCGTCGAATATCGTCGCTGCGGGCCTCTTGGCCTTTACCATCTTCTTCTATGTCGTGATCTACACGATGTGGCTCAAGCGCTCGACCCCGCAGAACATCGTGATCGGTGGTGCGGCAGGTGCCTTCCCTCCGATGATCGGCTGGGCCGTGGCAACGGGCGGCGTGTCCATCGAATCGATCATGATGTTCGCGATCACCTTCTTCTGGACCCCGCCGCACTTCTGGGCGCTGGCACTGTTCATGAAGTCGGATTACTCGGACGCCAAGGTGCCGATGCTGACCGTGACCCACGGTCGCCGCAACACCCGCATCCAGATTTTCGCCTACACTGTTCTGCTGGCCGCACTGGCCGTGGGCATGTCCTTTACCGCGCTGAACGGTCCCGTCTTCCTGACCGCCGCGGTTGTTCTGAACCTGCTGTTCATCAAGGGCGCCTGGACCATCCTGCGCCGCACCGAAGAGCAGGCCGAGGCGGATAACTATGCCGCCGAGAAATCGTTCTTCAAACTTTCGCTCCTCTACCTGTTCCTGCATTTCGGCGCGATTCTGGCCGACGCGGTTCTGGTACGTATGGGCATCACATTCGGTGGCTGGGTATGAGCTCGTTCCGTCCTGATCATGAACTGCACCAGCGTCGCCGCGGCCGGAACATCGGCATGCTGGCTGTGCTGCTGGGCTTTGTCGCGTTGGTCTTTATGCTGACCGTCGTCAAGGTGCAGAACGGTGGCAAGGTCGAGGCCTTTGACCACACCGCGCGTCCGTCGCTGACCGTCCCCGAGGGGCAGAAGTAATGGATCGCAAGCAGAAAACTCTGGTCAGATTGGTGTCCGTGGTTGTGACCATGGGTGCGCTGGCTTGGGCTGCGGTCCCCTTCTATGACCTGTTCTGCCGCGTTACCGGCTTTGGCGGCGTGACGCAGGTGGCCGAGACGGAATCGGACACGATTCTGGACCAGACCATCAAAATCAAATTCGACGCTTCTCTGGAACGCGGCATGCCTTGGGAATTCAAACCCATGCAGCGCGAGATGGAGCTGCGCATCGGCGAAACCGGACTGGCCTTCTATGAGGCTTATAACCCCACCGATCACGTGGTGGCCGGAACTGCCAGCTACAACGTCGCGCCGTTTTCGGCAGGCGGGTACTTTATCAAGATCGAATGCTTCTGCTTTACCGAGCAGGTGCTTCAACCGGGTGAGCGGGTCGAAATGCCGGTTACCTTCTACGTCGACCCCGAGATTGTGACGGACCCCGAGGCGAAGTTCGCCAAGCACATCACACTCTCGTACACCTTCCACGAAATGGATCTTGCCGATACTGATTATCAGGCGGCACTCAAGACCGAAAAAACAACAGAAATTAACTAAGCCTTCCAACGAGGGATACGCCATGGCACACGCTAAAAACCACGACTATCACGTTCTGCCCCCATCGATCTGGCCCTTCCTGGGTGCGGTCGCCGGCTTCATCATGCTGTTCGGCGCTGTCCTCTGGATGAAAGAAAGCGGCCCCTGGATGTTCGCTATCGGCTTCGTTGGCGTTCTCTACGTCATGTTCGGCTGGTGGTCGGACACCGTTTCGGAAAACTTCGCGGGTGACCACACCCCCGTTGTCCGCATCGGTCTGCGCTACGGCTTCATCCTGTTCATCATGTCCGAAGTCATGTTCTTCGCCGCATGGTTCTGGACCTTCTTCAAGCACGCGCTGTACCCCATGCCTGCAGTTGGCGGCGTATGGCCCCCTGAAGGCATCGAGACCTTTGATCCCTGGCACCTGCCGCTGATCAACACCCTGATCCTGCTGTGCTCGGGCGCGGCTTGCACCTGGGCGCACCACGCTCTGGTTCACGAAAACAACCGCAAAGACATCAAATCGGGCCTGCTGCTGGCAGTTCTGCTGGGTGCGATCTTCACCGTGTTCCAGGCCTACGAATACAGCCACGCGACCTTTGGCTTTGCTGGCAACATCTACGGTGCGTCGTTCTTCATGGCGACCGGTTTCCACGGCTTCCACGTGATCGTCGGCACCATCTTCCTGCTGGTCTGCCTGCTGCGCACCATGCGCGGCCACTTCACCCCCGAGAACCACGTCGGTTTCGAGGCGGCAGCTTGGTACTGGCACTTCGTTGACGTTGTATGGCTGTTCCTGTTCGCAGCGATCTACATCTGGGGCAGCGCATAATCGCATCGCTTCAGTTGCCGGTTGAAAATCCAGCCACAACGAATATCACCACAAGGTGCGCGATATGCGCACCTTGTTTGCGTTTGAAAGGCCCGTAATGCGTCGTTCCCTACTTCTGATCCCGATCGGCATTGTGGTTGCCGTGATCCTGCTCGGGCTTGGTAAATGGCAGATGGACCGTCTGGCTTGGAAAACCCGGATGCTCGCCGATATCGAGGCGCACATCACCCAAGCTCCCGTTGCCGTTCCCGTGAACCCCGACCCTGTGCGCGACCGCTATTTGCCGGTTACCGCCAGCGGCACGATCACCGAGGATGAGCTGCACGTGCTGGCGTCTGCCCGCGGGCAGGGGGCTGGCTACCGCATCATCACCGCGTTCGAGACCGACGAAGGCCGCCGCCTGATGCTGGACCGCGGCTTTGTCGCGATCGAGGCCAAGACAGACACCCGCCCCGCGCACCACGCCACCGTTGTCGCGAACCTGCACTGGCCGGACGAACGCAACGGTTCGACCCCCGATAACGACGTGGCGCGGAACGATTGGTTCTCGCGGGACATTTTACAGATGGCGCAGGCCCTGAACGCCGAGCCGATCCTGCTGGTCCTGCGCTCCAGCGACGAAACAGAGCCCCGTGTGACCCCTTGGCCGGTGGACACCTCGGGCATTCCGAACAATCACCTTGAATACGCCGTAACGTGGTTCAGTTTCGCTGCGATCTGGATTATCGGCATTGGATACCTCCTGTGGCGCGACCGCAGGGCAAATGATGAAAGGCCCGAATGATGCAATACATCTCGACCCGTGGCTCTGCGCCGACGCTGACCTTTGACGAGGCGATGCTGACAGGCCTCGCCCGCGATGGTGGTCTCTACGTTCCTGCCGAGATCCCCACCATGAAGGCCGAAGACATCGCCGCGCTGGCGGGCCTGCCCTACGAAGAAGTCGCGTTCCGCGTGATGCGCCCCTATCTGGGCACCGCCTTCACCGACGACGAATTCCGCGGCATCATCGAGCGCGCCTATGCCGGTTTCGGCCATGACGCCCGCGCCCCGCTGAAGCAACTCGCGCCCGGTCACTTCCTGTGTGAACTGTTCCACGGCCCGACCTTGGCGTTCAAAGACTTTGCCATGCAGCTGATCGGTCAGCTGTTCGAGTTTGAACTCAAGCGCCGTGGCAGCCGCGTGACTATCGTTGGTGCGACCTCGGGCGATACCGGCTCTGCCGCGATCGAGGCGTTCCGTGGTCTGGACGCGGTGGACGTGTTCATCCTGTTCCCCCACGGCCGCGTGTCCGAAGTGCAGCGCCGCCAGATGACCACCCCGTCGGAAAGCAACGTGCACGCGCTGGCGCTGGATGGTCACTTTGATGACTGTCAGGCCCGCGTCAAAGACATGTTCAATGACTTCGAGTTCCGCGATGGCGTGAAGCTGGCTGGCGTGAACAGCATCAATTGGGCCCGCGTTCTGGCGCAGGTGGTCTACTACTTCACCTCGGCGGTTGCTCTGGGCGCGCCCTATCGCAAAGTCAGCTTCACCGTGCCGACCGGCAACTTTGGCGACATCTTCGCGGGCTACATCGCAAAGCGTATGGGCCTGCCAATCGACCGTCTGGTGGTCGCGACCAACCAGAACGACATCCTGCACCGCTGCCTGTCGACCAGCGAATACATGGTTGATGGTGTGATCCCTTCGATCAGCCCGTCGATGGACATTCAAGTTTCGTCGAACTTTGAGCGCGCACTGTTTGATGCCTATGGCCGTGACGGTGCCGCCGTGTCCCAGTTGATGGACGAACTGAAAGCCGGCGGTTTCAAGGTGTCCCAAGGCGCCCTGCAAACCCTGCGCGAAAACTTCGACAGCGGCCGCTGTTCCGAAGAGGAAACGCTGGCCACCATTACCCGCACCCTGAAGCATTCTGCCGAACTGCTGTGTCCCCACAGCGCGGTTGGCGTGCATGTTGCAGAGCAGCACATGGGCGATAGCCCGATGGTCACTCTGGCGACTGCGCACCCCGCGAAATTCCCCGATGCGGTCGAGAAAGCAACCGGCATTCGTCCGGGCCTTCCCCCGCGCATGGCGGACCTGTATGAGCGTTCGGAGCGCGTCACCCGCGTTGCCAACGACCTTTCGGCGATCGAAACCATTATCAAGGATCGGATCCACCTTTGACCGTTCAGACGCATACCCTTTCCAACGGCTTCCGCATTGTGACGGAGCATATGCCCGGGCTCGAATCCGCTGCGATCGGGATCTGGGTCGGTGCCGGTGCGCGCCACGAAAGGGTAGAGCAGAACGGCATTGCCCACTTCCTTGAGCACATGGCGTTCAAGGGCACCCAGCGCCGCACGGCGCTGGAAATCGCCGAAGTGATCGAGGATGTGGGCGGGTACATCAACGCCTACACCTCGCGCGAGGTGACGGCCTATTATGCCCGCGTTCTGGCCAATGACGTGCCGCTGGCGCTGGACGTGATCGCGGACATCCTGCTGAACCCGACCTTCGACGAGAACGAGATCGAGGTCGAGCGCGGCGTGATCTTGCAAGAGATCGGTCAGGCGCTGGACACCCCCGACGACGTGATCTTTGACTGGCTTCAGGAAGAGGCCTATCCCGATCAGCCCTTGGGCCGGACCATCCTGGGCCCGACCGAGCGTGTGCGGTCCTTTAACCGTGCGGACCTGTCGGGTTTTGTCAGCGAACACTACGGGCCGGGTCAGATGATTCTGTCTGCCGCCGGTGCTGTGGATCACGATGCGATCGTCCGCGAATGCGAGGCCCTGTTTGGCCACATGACCCCGCGCCCGATCCTGACCGAGGTTGCTGCCAGCTTCCGCGGCGGTGAGCGCCGCGAGATCAAGGCGCTGGAGCAGGCGCACTTTACGCTGGCCTTCGAAAGCCCCGGCTACCGCGCCAACAATTTCTATACCGCGCAGATCTATGCGAACGCGCTGGGGGGCGGCATGTCCTCTCGTCTGTTCCAGGAGATCCGTGAAAAGCGCGGGCTGTGCTACACCATCTTCAGCCAAGCAGGCGCCTATTCGGACACCGGCCTGACCACCGTCTATGCAGGCACCAGCGCCGAGCAGCTGGCCGAGCTGGCCCATGTGACCATCGACGAGATGCGCCGCATCAACGACGACCTGCGCATCGCCGAGATTGATCGCGCCCGTGCCCAGATGAAGGCGGGTATGCTGATGGGGCTGGAAAGCCCTTCGAACCGTGCTGAACGTTTGGCCCGCATGATCTCGATCTGGGGCAGGGTGCCGGATTTGTCCGAAACTGTTGAACGTATCGACGCTGTAAAGCTTGAAGATGTTCGCGAATTCGGCATCAATCTGGCAATGAACGCGCCCTCTGCGATGGCGCTTTATGGTCCGGTGGAGAAGGCTCCTTTGCTGGCCGCGCTGAAAGAGAGACTGGCCGGATAAATGTTGCTGACTAAACGGAAGTTCCGCCTAGAGACAGAGCGTATGACCCTGCGCCTGCCTGTCCATGGGGACTACCGTGCCTGGAGCAGCCTGCGGTTCGCCTGCCGTGATTTCCTGACCCCGTGGGAACCCACTTGGGCCGAAGATCACCTGAGCCGCAAAGCGTTTACCAACCGCGTCTACTGGGCCAACCGGTCCATGTCCCAGAACACTGCTTTGCCGCTGTTTCTGGTCCGGCGCGAGGATGACATGCTGCTGGGGGCGATCACGCTGGACAACATCCGGCGCGGCCCTGCGCAGATGGGCACCATCGGCTACTGGATCGGTGAACCCTTTGCCCGCCAAGGCTACATGACCGAGGCGATCGCGACGGTTGTTCACTATGCCTTCACCCGTATGGACCTGAGCCGGATCGAGGCCGCGTGCCTGCCCGAGAACACGCCCTCCCACGGGGTGCTGGAAAAATGCGGCTTCAAATACGAAGGGGTCGCGCAGGGCTACCTGCAAATCAACGGGCGTTGGCGGAACCACGTTCTGTATGCCGCCCTGCGCCACGACCGCCGCGGCAAGACCGAAGCTGGCGCATAGTTAAGATTTCCTGCTGATTTGTTCACAACTCTGCCCGAAATGTCATGGGGCAGGGTGCTTGATCCTGCCGCGGGGATGGCCCAAAAATCTGTCACCCAAGAGGAAGACACCATGACCCCTGTGACCCAGATCGAAAGCGCCCTGCGCGCTGCCTTGCCCGCCGCCGCCTTTCGTGCGTTAGAGCCCCGCTATCTGGAGGAACCGCGTGGCCGCTATCAGGGCAAAGGGGGCCTGCTGGTCGCGCCGTCCTGCACCGAAGAGGTCGCTGCAGCGGTTCGCATCGCCCATGATGCCGGTGTGCCCGTGGTGCCCTATGGGGGCGGGACTGGTCTGGTCGGCGGCCAGATCGCGCAGGAGGGGATCGAACCCCTGATCCTGTCGCTGGAGCGCATGAACAAAATCCGCGCCATTTACCCTGATGAAAACGTCTTGGTGGTCGAGGCTGGCTGCATCCTGCAAGACCTGCACACCGCCGTGGAAAAGGAAAACCGCCTGTTCCCGCTGTCGATCGCGGCCAAAGGCTCGGCCTGCATCGGGGGCAATCTGGCGACCAACGCGGGCGGTCTGAACGTGCTGCGCTATGGCAATGCGCGTGATCTGTGCTTGGGGCTCGAGGTTGTGATGCCCAACGGGGACATCTGGAACGGCCTGACCCGCCTGCGCAAGGACAACACCGGATACGATCTGCGCAACCTGATGGTCGGGTCCGAAGGCTCTCTCGGGGTGATCACCGCTGCTGCGCTGAAGCTGTTCCCGATTCCCGCCAGCGAAGGCACCGCGCTGTTCGTCGTGCCCTCGCCCGAGGCGGCGCTGAACCTCTTGGCAATGGCCCGCAGCCACATGGCCGAGGGGATCAGCGCCTTTGAACTGATGCACCGTCAGGGTTGGGATTTCCTGCGCGAAACCATGCCCGAACTGCGCTTGCCCTATGACGAGTCCCCCGAATGGAGCGTCCTGATGGATGTGGGGCTGGCCAAGGGCCTGAACCCTGCCGAGGCGCTGGAATCCCTGTTCGCCGAGGCCTTCGAGGCCGAGATTGTCACTGACGGTCTGATCGCGCAGTCCGAACAGCAGCGCATCGACCTATGGAACATCCGCGAGAATATCCCCGAGGGGAATCGACGGATCGGCTCGATCAGCAGCCACGATATTTCGGTTCCGATCAGCCGAATCCCCGAGTTTATCCGCGAAGGGAACGCCAAGATGGCCGAGATCGGCGATGTGCGCGTGAACTGCTTTGGCCACTTGGGGGACGGGAACCTGCACTACAACATCTTCCCCGCCGCTGGGAAATCGCGCCACGATTACGAACACCTGCGCAGCGCGGTGAAGGCTGGCGTGCACGATCTGGTCCACGCCTATAACGGCTCGGTCAGTGCGGAGCACGGCGTTGGCCGCCTGAAAGTCAGCGATCTGGAGAAGTACAGCGATCCGGTAAAACTGGCCGCCCTGCGCGCGATCAAACAGGCGCTGGACCCCAAGGGAATCATGAACCCCGGTGTGATTCTGCGGGCCTGAGAATCGGCTATATTCGGCGTGGGGATGCGGGCACTCTGGGCCCATATTTCGCGCCGGAGGGGTGCATGTCCGAGTCAGATGTTCTGAAGGTTCTGGTTGGCGGGGGCGCCGCGTTCTTGGCTGGGCTGAACCTGCTGATCGTCAACTTTGTTCTGCGCTATTTTCTCAGGGGCTATTTCACCCGCTCAGCCTTTCGCGGTTTGCGGGTGCGACACGAAGTGGCGAGCGAATTCATCAGCGCCGAGGTTCTGCCGGGCAGGGGCATCCTACACCGTATCGCGCAGATCCTGATGGCAACGGGGCTGACGGTCGTGATGCTGTCGGGCATCGTCTGGCTGATCTTGCGGATCATCGCCCGCAACGCCTGAACGTCAAACGCCGTTAACCCGCGTGGCAGGCGGCTGCTTGAATGACCAAACCATCCGCGCCGAAATAGAGCGTCTCTGCCGCCAGCACGCCGCGGTGGTTTTCGTAGGTGATCACCATCATCTCGTGTCCGGCAAAGACATCGCGGACAGTGAAATGCAGGTCGGGCTGTTTATCCAGCGCGGCTTGCCAATAGGCGCGCAGGGCGTTGTGCCCGCGCACCTCTCCGGTGCCGACCAGAGCCAGCGCCTTTTTCGACCGGAAGACGATGTCTGGGCTGTAGTGGGCCATGATCCGGTCCAGATCATGGCTGTTCCAACCCGCTTCCCAATCGGCAGCGAACTTTGCGGCGGGGGGCATCCTCAGTCCCCCTCAAAGGCGCAGAGGGCGTGGACCTCGATCCCCATCGCCTCGAGCCGTTTGCGGCCCCCCAGATCGGGCAGGTCCACCACAAACGCGCAGCCCGCGATCTGACCGCCAAGGCGCTCGACCAGCTTGATGCCCGCTTCGGCGGTGCCGCCGGTGGCCAGCAGGTCATCCACGATCAGGACGGTCTGACCGGCGGCGATGGCGTCGTCGTGCACTTCGACCACAGCCTCGCCGTATTCCAGCGTGTAGGCTTCGGAGATCACGGTGCCGGGCAGTTTGCCCTTTTTGCGGATCGGCACGAAACCGGTCCCCAACTGGTGCGCGACCGCCCCACCAAGGATAAATCCGCGCGCCTCAAGGCCCACCACCACGTCGATGCGGCGACCGGCATAGGGGTGCAGCAGTTGGTCCACCGCCATGCGGAACCCGCGCGGATTGCTGAACAGCGTGGTCACGTCGCGGAACATGATCCCCGGTTTCGGGAAATCGACGATGGTGCGGATGTAGTCTTGGACCTGAGTCATTTGGTGCCTTTCAGGACGCGGCCAGCGACCGCGTCGAGTTTGCTTAAAAGTTCGGCATCCCGTTTATCAGGTGCGGTCATGATGGCAAACTCTAACGCGCGGTCACAGCCGTGCGGGCAGGGGTCGCGGTCGCGGCTGATCAGAGAGGGCAGGGCGCGGACGGTGTTGCGGGCCTTTTCGCCATTGCCTTGCAGGGTCTTGATGATGTCGGTGACGCTGACCTCGCCGTGGTCGGGGTGCCAGCTATCATAGTCGGTGACCATCGCGACCGAGGCATAGCAAATCTCGGCTTCGCGGGCCAAAGCGGCCTCGGGCATGTTGGTCATGCCGATCACATCGCAGCCCCAGACTTCACGGTAGAGCTTCGATTCGCCCAAGGTGCTGAATTGCGGCCCTTCCATCGCCAGATAGGTGCCGCCGCGGTGAACGGTCGCGCCAGCGGTTGCGGCGGCTTCGGCCACGATGTCGGACAGGCGCGGGCAGGTGGGGTGGGCCAAGCTGACATGGGCCACGCAGCCCGTGCCGAAGAAGGATTTCGCCCGACCTCGGGTGCGGTCGATGTACTGGTCCACGATGACGAAATCACCGGGGGCCATTTCCTCGCGGAACGATCCCGTGGCGGACAGGCTGATGATATCCGTCACCCCCAGCCGTTTCAGGGCGTCGATATTCGCGCGGTAGGGCACGGTGGATGGGCTGTGGACGTGCCCGCGTCCGTGACGGGGCAGGAACGCCATCTTCAGCCCGTCCAGAACGCCGGTCAGAATCTGGTCCGAGGGCGCCCCCCAAGGGGTCTCGACCGTGGTCCACGCGGCGTCCTGAAGTCCGTCGATGTCATAAAGGCCGCTGCCCCCGATAATCCCGATCATGGTGTCCATGATGCCCTCCGTCTGTTGGGTTCCGCTTATGGATACGCGGGCGAGGCGGGCTTGGGAATACGGCAGGGGCGATCAGTCGTCGGGACGGGTCAGGCTGAAGACCTCTTTGATCACCGCATAATCGCGATAGCCCAGGCGGGTCAGCGGCTGGAAGCGGGTCACGTCAAAGCGGCCATCAACCAGACAGTCGTCGCGCATATGGATGCCGACCACCTCTCCGAACACCGCGAAGTTCGACTCGCCCTCCAGCTGGATGATCTGCGTCATCCGGCATTCGAGCGAGGCCGGCGCCCCCGCCACCCGGGAGACCGGAACAGTTTCGCATTCGGCGCGTTCAATTCCTGCTAGGGTGAACTCATCTGTGCCGCGATCCACCATCGCCGAGGATTTGTTCATCACATCGCGGGCGGCATATTCGACGATGTTCACGCAGAACACGCCGGTCTCGCGGATGTTGGACACGCTGTCCTTGGTATCGCCGCGGTCGGCCTTGGACGAGGTCGAGGCGAACATCACCTGTGGCGGCACATACGCGACCGCGTTGAAAAACGAATAGGGGGCCAAGTTATCATGACCATCCATATCTCGCGTCGAAATCCAGCCGATCGGGCGGGGCGTTACGATCGCATTGAACGGATTATGCGCCAATCCGTGGCCGTCCTCGGGGCGATAGAACATGAACTCCTCCTAGATGATTGCTACAGAGGTAGCGTCATGGTACCCGCCATGCCACTCGAAAAGATTGGAGGTCAGGTGTTCGATATAGCGCAGGAAAAGCCAACAGACGTCTGGGAAGTCGAAGCTTTGTACGACCTGTGCTTTGCACCGGGTCGGGAGGCTCTGTCGTCCTATCGCCTGAGGGATAACGTCCAGCGTGTTCCCGAACTTTGCCTGACTGCGCGGGATGGCGACGGCATTCTGGCCGGTGCGATCCGGTTCTGGCCGATTCTGGTCGGAAACGCGCCTGCGCTGCTGCTCGGGCCCGTGGCCGTGCACCCGACCCGTCAGGGCGAGGGCTTGGGCGGTATCCTGATGCGGGCGTCCTTGGGGCGGACCGACGAGTTGGGCTGGCCCCGCGTGATGCTGGTGGGGGACTACCCCTATTACAGCCGCTTCGGATTCGAGAAACTGACCGGCGTGGAAATGCCCCCGCCCACCAACCCCGACCGGGTTCTGGGGATCGGTGACTGGGACGGAATCACCGGCCAGGTCCGCAAATGGGGATCCAAGCTGATCTAACGCAAAAGGGCGGACCGCTGCGGTCCGCCCTTTGTGATTCTGGTGGCTGATGTCACAGCGCCTCGGCGGCCGCCGATTGGCTGAGGTACTTCATGACCGCAGGGCGGACGGTTTGTTCACCGGCCTCGCGGGCCTCGGCGATCACTTGGTACAGTTCGTCCAGATTGGTGCGGCGCAAGAGGTGCTTGACCGGACCGATGGACGCCGGACGCATGGACAAGCTGCGCAGGCCGATGGCGGCCAGACACAGCGCCTCGATCGGGCGGCCCGCGTCTTCGCCGCAGAAGGACAGCGGTGTATCGGTGGTGCGGCAGCGGTTCACGATCCCCTCAAGGAAGGACAGGAACGCCACGTTCAGCGTGTCATAGCGGCGGCGCACGCGCTCATTCTCGCGGTCGGCGGCAAAGAAGAACTGCTTCA
The DNA here is from genome assembly GCF_013377535.1 of Donghicola mangrovi. Lineage (GTDB taxonomy): Bacteria > Pseudomonadota > Alphaproteobacteria > Rhodobacterales > Rhodobacteraceae > Donghicola > Donghicola mangrovi. The sequence continues at coordinate 242,231 of NZ_JABCJE010000005.1, forward strand.
GGTCGTTCCCGCCGATGGACACGAAATCCACCTGCTCAAAGAACGCCTGCGGGGCGAACGCCAGCGAGGGCGTCTCCAGCATGGTGCCGATCTCGATCTTCGAGGGCAGCACATGACCCAGACGTTCTTCGCGGGCCAGAGCCTTGTCCATTTCCTCACGGGCGAGGGTGAACTCGTCCATCTGCGCGATGAACGGGAACATCAGCGACAATGGCCGCCCGTTCGAGGCACGGATCAGCGCCTGAAGCTGCATCCGCAGGACGCCCGGCTTGTCCAAGCCCACACGAATCGCGCGCCAGCCAAGGGCGGGGTTCGGCTCGTCGTTGGGCTTCATGTAGGGCAGCACCTTGTCCGAGCCGATGTCCAGCGTGCGGAACACCACGCGCTGACCTTCGGCCGCGTCGATCACCCGCGCATAGAGCGAGGACAGCTCGGCCCGTTTGGGCATCTTGTTGCGGATCAGGAACTGTAGCTCGGTGCGGAACAGACCCACCCCTTCGGCACCCGAAGTGGGCAGCGAGGGCAGGTCGGCCATCAGACCGGCGTTCATGGTCAGCGAAATGCGTTTGCCACACAGGGTTTCGGCTGGCAGATCACGGATCGAGGCATAGCGTTGTTGCGCCTCGGCCTGCATCGCCATCTGGTCGCGGAACGCCTTGACCACGTTTTCATCGGGGCGCAGGTGCACGATGCCCTGATCGCCATCGACCAGCACGTGGTTCCCGTTCAGCGCCTCGGTGGTGATGTTGCTGGCGTGGACCACGAGCGGAATCGCCAGCGCACGAGCGACGATCGCGGCGTGGCTACCGACCGAGCCTTCTTCCAGAATCACGCCGCGCAGGTTGCGGCCATAGTCCAACAGCTCGGCGGGGCCGATGTTGCGGGCGACCAGAACCGGATCGGGGGGCATATCGGCCCCCGTATCACGTCCCTGACCGGTCAGGATTCGCAAAAGGCGATTCGACAGGTCGTCCAGATCGTTCAGACGTTCGCGCAGATAAGCATCGGTGGATCGGGCCATCCGCGCACGGGCGACGGACTGTTCCTTTTCCACGGCGGCTTCGGCGGACAGACCGCGGGCGATGTCCTCTTCCATGCGGCGAAGCCAGCCCTTGGAATTGGCGAACATCTTGTAGGCCTCTAGGACCTCGGTCTGATCTGCGTCCTCGCCTGCGGCGACGGTCAGCATTTCATCGACGGACATGCGCAGTTCGTCCACGGCCTTGCGGAGGCGCTCGGTCTCGGCGGCGGGGTCGTCGGAAACGGGGTTGGTCACCACAACGCGCGGTTCGTGCAGCCAGATGTGGCCTTCGGCAGCGCCTTCTTGGCCCACGGTGCCGCGGAACAAGACGGGCTGCTGGTGCAGGGCCTTCAGCGCCGCGCCATCCCCGACAAAGGCACCCAGTTCGGCCATCTCGGCCAGAACCATGGCGACCACTTCTAGGGCGTACACCTCGTCCGAGGAGAATTCGCGCGCCTCTTTAGACTGCACGACCAGAACGCCAAGGGTCTCTCCAAGGCGCTGGATCGGCACACCGAGGAAGGACGAATACGCCTCTTCGCCGGTTTCCGGCATATAGCGGAAACCCTTTTCCGAGGGGGCGTTGGCGGTGTTGACGATTTGGGTGGTGCGGGCAACGCGGCCCACAAGGCCCTCTCCCAGACGCAGACGGGTCTGGTGCACCGACTCGGCCTTCAGGCCCTCGGTGGCGCAGAGTTCCAGTGTTTCGTCGTCGCGGAAGAGGTAGATAGAACATACCTCTGTCCGCATCGAGCTTGCGATCAGATGCGTGATCTTGTCCAACCGCTCCTGACCCGCGCCGCCTTCGGCGAGCGTGTCACGCAGTCGGACAAGAAGCTTTCTGCTTTCGCTTTCGGTTCCGTCGGGCATGGTGCCCCTTAGGCTGATTTCTCCAGTTCAAAGGCATCATGCAGTGCCTGAACCGCGAGTTCCATGTATTTCCGATCGATCAGGACCGAAATCTTGATTTCCGAGGTCGCGATAACCTTGATGTTGATGCCCTCGTCCGAGAGGGTTTTGAACATCTTGGCCGCAACGCCGGGCTGGCTGCGCATACCGATGCCGACGACCGAAATCTTGGCAACGTTGGTGTCTGCGATGATCTCTTCGAAACCGATGGTGCCGGCCGCTTTGGCATCGTTCAGAGCCTTCTCGGCGCGCTTCACCTGATCGGTGGGGCAGCTGAAGGTCATGTCGGTGGTGCCTTCGTCCGAGATGTTCTGGACGATCATATCCACGTTGATGCCTGCCTCGGCCAGCGGGCCGAAGATGCCGGCTGCGATACCGGGACGGTCAGCAACCGAAACCAGAGTCATTTTTGCTTCGTCGCGGCTGTAGGCGACACCGGAGACAACTTTGTTTTCCATGATTTCCTCCTCAGCGCAGACCAGCGTACCGGCCTCGTCCGACGGTTCTTCGAAGCTGGACAGAACGCGCAGCTTCACTTTGTAACGCATTGCCAGCTCGACCGAGCGGGTCTGCAGGACCTTGGCACCAAGGCTGGCCAGTTCGAGCATTTCCTCGAACGCGATTTTGTCCAGCTTGCGGGCTTTGTCGCTGATGCGGGGGTCGGTGGTGTAGACGCCGTCCACATCGGTGTAGATGTCGCAACGCTCTGCGTCGAACGCAGCAGCAAACGCCACAGCAGTGGTGTCCGAGCCGCCACGACCCAGCGTGGTGATGCGGCCTTCGGGGCTGATGCCCTGGAAACCAGCAACAACGGCCACGCGCATGCCTTCACCGAACTTGCCCAGCAGGTTGTCGGTGGGGATCTCTTCGATCCGGGCCTGACCGTGCGCCGAAGTGGTCTTCAGCGGCACTTGCCAGCCCTGCCAGCTGCGGGCCGGGATGTCCATTTCCTGAAGAGTCAGAGCCATCAGGCCAGCGGTGACATTCTCGCCCGAGCTGACGACGGCGTCGTATTCACGCGCGTCATAAAGCGGTGAGGTCTCGTTGACCCAACCGACCAGCTCGTTTGTTTTGCCCGACATGGCACTGACGATGACAATGACATCATAGCCCTTGGCCACTTCCAGACCGACGCGTTTCGCAGCGCGGCGGATGCGGTCAAGGTTTGCGACGGACGTGCCGCCGAATTTCATCACTAGGATAGGCATAAGTACCCCCCTGTCACCTAAAGTCCGCCCGCACTTACGCGGACGGCGGCGCATTCGCAAGGGTCAGTAAGGGTGATCGCGGCCGTCCCAAGTCAGAAACTTGCCCGAAGTGGCCATGTTCAGGGCCTCAAATTGCGCGATGAGCCCGCGAGAGGACACGGTTACGTCGATTTCCGCCGATTGGGTGCCCATATCGGTGCGGACCCATCCGGGGTCGTAAATGCCTACCGCGATTCCCTCGGGGCGCAGGTCCGTTGACAGGTTGCGCCCAAGGTTCAGAACCGCCGCCTTGGAGGCACGATAGATATAGCTGCCGCCGGGTGCACGGGTATGCGACGCCATCTGCGAGGAAATGATCGCGATGCGGGCGTTTTTCGCGGCCCGCAGGTTTGGCAGCAGGTGCTGGATGGTCAGAAAGACCCCCGTGACGTTCACGTCAAAGGTCTGACGCCACATGTCCTTGGGGTAGCCATTATCCAGCGACTCGTCGGTGTCCAGATAGACCCCCGCGTTGCACACCAGCAGGTCGATCGGTTCGCCCGCCAGATGCGAGGCCAACGCCGCGTGGCTCTGGGGATCTGTGATCTCGAGCGGCATGTAGTCTATGCCGCTGCGGGCGGTGCCGAACACCTTTTCGCCGGCCTGAGTGTAATCATTGAACAATTGGTGGCCGATGCCACGGTTGGCACCGGTAATCAGAACGGTCATCAACTGGTCTTTCTGGTCGGGGTAAAGGGCAGGGGCGCGATCTGCACGCCCTCTTCGATCAGGGCCTTGGCCTCTTCGGGCTTGGCCTCGCCATAAATGGCGCGTTCGGGGGCCTCGCCGGTGTGTTGGGCGCGGGCTTCATTGGCGAAATTGCCGCCCACATAGGTAGCGTTCTTTTCGATGTGCTTGCGCATCTCGGTCAGGGCCTTTTCCACGTCGCTGGCGGGCTCCGACAATTTCGGCGCCTCTTGCGGTTGGGGGGCAGGGGTCTGAGGCTTGGGCGCGGCGGCCTTGTCCGAGGTGGTCACCCGCGGGGCCATCAGCGCCTTTTCGACCTTGGTCCCGCCGCAAATGACGCAGGACACCATGCCCGCCGCAGCAAGCTTGTCATAGGCGCTGCTGGACTGGAACCAGCTGTCAAACACATGGCCATCGGCACATTTCAGGTCGTAGCGGATCATCGGCTCTCCTCAACCGCGGTCCGGCTGAAAATATGGGTCTGACGGGCGAATGCAATATCCGGCCAACGGGTGCGCGGTCTGGTCGGATCGGATTGCGCTGCTACATAGGGTACAGGAGAAATGGCGAAAACCCGCGCAAAAATGTCCGTGATCATTCTGTGTGCGAAACTTTACGGGACTCTGCGCGTAAAGGTGGTAAGGGCAGCGTCCCGATCGCTTGGAGGAAAAGTCGAATGTTTGCCAAAGGTTGTCTTGTGTCGGTCCTGATCCTGTCCGCCGGTTCTGCTTGGGCGGGCATGGGGGCCTTTGCGTTTACGTCCATTGATGGCGGTCAAATGGATACCGCCTCGTGGGAGGGGCATCCCGTGCTGGTGGTCAACACCGCCTCGCGCTGCGGATTTACGCCCCAATACGATGATCTGCAGGCCCTGTACGAAGAATATAGCGACAAGGGGCTGGTGGTTCTGGCGGTGCCGTCCAATGACTTCCGGCAGGAGTTGAAGTCCGCCGAAGAGGTCAAGGATTTCTGCGCCGTAAACTTCGATCTGACCATGCCGATGACCGATATCTCGGTGGTGACGGGGGATCAGGCGCATCCGTTCTATAAATGGGTGGCCGAGACCACGGGCTTTACCCCCGGTTGGAACTTTAACAAGGTGCTGGTGTCCCCGCAGGGCGAGGTCGTGGCGACCTATGGTTCGGTCGTGAAACCCACCGCCCCCCAACTGGTGGCCAAGATCGAAGAGCAACTGGTCAACTAACCCCGATGAAAGACCCACGCACGGCCCCGCTGTTTATCGGGTCCGAGATTTACCGCAACTCGTCCTATGGACGGTGGCACCCCTTGCGGGTGCCGCGTGTGTCTACGGTGATGGATTTGTCGCGGGCGATGGGGTGGCTTCCGGCCGATCAATACATCACCAGCCCGCGTGCCAAGGCTGGCGCCCTGACCATCTGGCACGACCCCGACTATCTGGCGGCGCTGCAGCAGGCCGAGGCCGAGCAAACCGTCTCCCCCGAAGATGCCGAACGGTTCGGATTGGGCACCACCGCGAACCCCGTCTACCCCGAGGTCTGGCGTAGGCCCGCAACCTCGGCCGGGGCGTCCTTGCTGGCGGGGGAACTGCTGGCGCGGGGCGGGGTGATCTACTCCCCTGCGGGCGGGACCCATCACGGAATGCCCGCGCGCGCGAACGGGTTCTGCTATTTGAACGATCCGGTGCTGGCGATCCTGTCCTTGCGCCGAAGCGGGGCGCGGCGGGTGGCCTATATCGACATTGACGCCCACCATCCTGACGGGGTCGAGGTCGCGTTTGGCGATGATCCCGAGACGCTGATGATCTCGGTCCACGAGCAGAACCGCTGGCCCCGCACCGGAGCACTGACCGATGAGGGCGCAGGAACCCTCTTCAACTTGCCGGTCCCTGCGGGCCTGAACGACACCGAAATGGCCCTGATCCGCGACCGACTGATCCTGCCCGCCGTTCAGCAATTCGCCCCCGATGCCATCGTCCTGCAATGCGGGGCCGATGCGGTGACCGAGGACCCTTTGTCCCGCCTGTGCCTGTCGAACAACGCCCATTGGCGGATCGTGCGCGATCTGCTGGGGATGGCACCGCGCTATCTGGTGCTGGGAGGAGGGGGCTATAACCCTTGGTCCGTGGGGCGTCTGTGGACGGGTGTCTGGGCCAGTCTGAACGGGTTCGATGTGCCGGAGCGATTGCCAGACGCGGCCCAGCAGGTGCTGCGGGGGCTCAGCTTTTCCGGTCACCGGCTGGGGCGAAACCCGCCGCCCCATTGGTTCGACACCTTGCGGGACGTGCACCGGAACGGCGACATCCGGCCAGAGGTCACGGACCGGCTGAACCACCTGACCGCGCGGTTTGCGGTGCAGGTTTGAGGCGTCAATAGAAGGCGAAGTGATCGCTGCTCAGCTCGGCCAAGGCTACGTCAGCCAGCGTCAGTGTGTTGCCCTGATCATCGGTAATGACCACGCCGTCGTCGGTATCGACCGCGTGATGGCGGATCAGATCGGTAAAGCGCAAGATGCCCGAGGACTTCTCGATTGTGATCAGTTCGCCGCTGGTATCGACGTCGAAATCGGCGATCACGTCGTCGCCTGCGTCCATGCCAAAGACATCGGCACCGCTTCCGCCAAACAGCAGATCATCCCCGAAACTGCCGACCAAGGTATCCTGACCGGCGTTGCCGCGCAGGGTGTCATTGCCCACCCCGCCAAAGAGATCGTCGTCGCCCGTGCCGCCAACCAGTAGGTCATGCCCCGTGCCGCCGGACAAGACATCGCTGCCACCGTTGCCGCGCAGCACGTCGTCCTTGGCGCCGCCGTTCAGTGAATCGTTGCCCGCTCCGCCAAGCAGCACGTCTTTGGCATTGCCGCCGGACAGGATGTCGTCTCCGTCATGACCTGCCAATCGGTCCTGCCCACTGCCGCCGCTGAGGCTGTCATCACCGCTGCCGCCACCAAGGGTGTCATTGCCCGCCGCCCCGATCAGAGTGTCCGCGCCAACGTTTCCGCGCAGCTGGTTGTCTGCACCGTTTCCGCGAATGCGGTCGTCACCTTGGCCACCCCAAGCGTTCTCGACCCAGTTGATGACCTGTCCGTCAACGCGGACAGCGGCGGCCACGGCGATGTTGTTTTCGATCTCGCCGATCGAGGAGTACTTGCCCGCCCTGAGGTCGATGTCACTGGCGTTCGCCATATCCGACGCGTCGATCAGGTCGATGCCGCCTGCGTCCCAGATGGTCAGGATCACATCGCGGTAGATGCCGTCCTCTCCCAGCACCTGCATACCAAGGGAATTGTCGTCATTGGTGGCGTACTGGTACTCGGCCTCGTCATAGGCGCTGTTACCGTTGCCGAAATACACCGTGTTCGTGGTGCGCGTGGTGGTGTTCGCCCCATAGAGCGCCTGAATGGCCTGAATGTCCCAAACCATCGGGGTCAGGGGCCAAGCCTGATCCACGTCGTCTTCGTCCGCCTCTGACGGATGGACGATATAAGACATCACGGTCTCTTGGTTGGTGATATCGTCGTTCGAGGGATCGTCATTGGGGTGCTCCAGACCCAGCGCGTGGCCGATCTCGTGCAGATAGGTGTTCCAGCTGGTGTGCCCATAGGCTGGGGTGCCGCCGTTCTCCTGATCGGAATTGGCAGAGTTGATCCACACATCCCCGATCGACGACACCGTGTCCAAGGCCCCGTCATAGGGCAGTCCCGCGGTAAAGCCATATAGGTCCGGGTCGTCAAACTCGGCCGAGCCAAAGACGATGTCCCCCACGCTTGCCGTCGAGGTGCTGGTTGTGCCTTCGGCCGCGTAGGAGGAGCCGCGCGCCGCGATCTCGGTCGAAAGGACGCCGTCGATATAGAGGTACCCGTCGCGGAACTGATAGGTGTAGACGCCCGTGGTGCCGGTGTTGCCGGTGGCGCTGTCCAGACTGCTCAGGGCGGTCAGGCTGGCCGAATAGACGGTTTCGTACCACGTGGCCGAAGACGCAAAGCCCGCAACCGCTGCCGAAGCGGCGCCCGAGATGTCCTCGTAGGTCCAGTTAATTTCGGAGTAGTCGAAGATGATATCGAAGTCGCCGTCGCCCTGATCCACCAGCGTGATGCTAAAGGTGTTCTCGGGGGCGTCATCCTCGAGGCTGCCGGAATAGCTGGTCACGTGCCGCCATTCAAAGGTGACGGTGCCGGCCTCGACGTCGATCTCTTTGGTGATGCCCTCGGGGCCGGTCACGATATCGGTCCAGAAAGCGGCGATGATCGCGGGGGTGGCTTCGTTCAGGGTATAGGGATCGGGGGCATCGAACCCCTCGCCAAAGGTGATGCTGCCGTTCGAGTTCACGAACAGGGTCGAGGCATCCAGCGTTTCCCCGAAAATGTTCAGGCCGTCTTCGAAAACCGCAGAGATATCGACCTGAGTCGAAGTGTCGTCCGAAAAGGGCAGCACCGAGACATAGCTGCGCGCGGTAGTGTCCGCATCAACCTTGGTGCTTTCGCTGGTCTCGCCGGAATAGGCGACCAGATTGACGTTCGCGACCTCGTTCCAGGCGGCGATCGCGCGCAGGGTCATGTTCTGCTCGGCTTCGGTCATCGCAACGCTTTGGCTGGTCGAGACGTCATAGCCCGCGATGTCATAGACCTCTTGTCCGCGAAAGGTCAGGGTGTCGTAATAGTCGGGGGGCGTGTCGTCCGCGAACGAATAGGTGATCGTTCCGTCACCGTCATGCCAGCCGTCGGCATCGTTCACAAGAAGCGCGCGGTAGTTCGAATAGGCCATCGTTCAGATATCGTTCCGGAGGGCAGAGGGGCTGCGGGACCAGACTGCGAACGAGCGTGGGACTCAAAGATCCCTTAAAACTGTTGCAGAATTTAATGGTCTTTTAGCAGATTGGTCCGTTCGGGTGTATCTGAAAGTTTTAGAAAATATCTTTGTGGTTATCCCTGCGGGGCCGAGGGCAGCAAAGTAAGGATCCGCGCCACCAAGGGGGCCAGATCCGCCGTCTGACTGATCACTTGCTGCGCGGACTGGATATAGTGGTCCGGATTTTCCAGCATTGTTGCGACGGCATCGGCCAGTTCTGCCGCATTGGCCACACGGATTGCGCCCCCGCTTGTGTCCAGATCACGGTAAATGCGCTGGAAATTGCGAGAGGACCAACCGTGGATGATTCCCGTGTCATAGGCCGCAGGCTCGAACGGGGTATGACCGCCTTTGTCCACCAGCGATCCCGCCACAAACGTCGCCGCCGCCGCGCGGTACCACATGGGCATCTCGCCCATGGTATCGACCAGATAGACCTGCGTTTCGGGGGTGGGCTGCTCATCGCGGCTGCGTTGGGCACAGGTCAGGCCGCGCGCCTCTATCATCGCGCGGATTTCCGGTGCCCTTCTGGGATGACGGGGCGCAAGGATCAGCATTGGCGCGGTGTCGGAAGCGGCCAGAGTGACCTGCGCATCCAGCACCTGCTCTTCCTCTCCCTCATGGGTGGACGCTGCCAGCCAGATGGCGTGGCGCGGCTTGGGCAGGGCAGGGGGCGTAGCATCGGCGGCGCGATACAGGGATTTCAGCTCTATAATGGGTGCGAGTTGGCGTTCGCGAATGCCCAAGGCCTTGAACCGGTTGCGGGACCCCCGATCCTGAGGGGCAATCATCGAAACGCTACTGAACATCTTGGAGCGCAATCCCGGCATCCGCTTCCAGATCTTCGCGGACTTCCGAGAGATCTTGGCCGAGATCAGGCAAACCGGCAGCCCGCGCCGCGCGGTTTCAACAATCCGGTTGGGCCAGAGTTCATTCTCTAAACTGATCAGAGCGACAATACGGTGCCGAGTCAGAAAACTGTTGGTGGTCGCGCGCAGGTCCAAAGGGGCGCAATAGGCGCGAACCCCTTCGATCTGCCAACCGTTCACCATATTCCGGCCAGTCACAGTATTCGTGGTGACGACGATCCCCAAGTCAGGCCGCGCCTCTCGCAAGTCCTCGATCAGGGGCCGGGCAGAGTGCAGTTCCCCATTGCTGGCCCCATGGAGCCATATAGAGTGGCCCGTCTCGGTGGGACCCAGACCGAACCGCTGGGTCAAAGCGGCGGAATCCTCTTGGCCCCGCAGGGTTCGGACAGCGAACAGAGTCGTCAGGATTGGGGCAAGCGCCGATATCGCGATGCGGTAAGCCAGCAAGTTATGCCTCATTTCTGGTCTGTTTGGTGTCCTGTGGGGTCGGGACGGCCCCATAAAGCCCACAAGTTCATATATATGTCGAGTTTTACTCTTAAGGTGCCCTTAGCCGTCGCGGCGAACGCCTGTTTTCTTGAGAAAACGAGGCTGTTTCATCTTTTTCCGATTTTCTTG
>NZ_JABCJE010000050.1 GCF_013377535.1 Donghicola mangrovi
CAGCCGCAGTTCAAGGGCCTGTTCGGCGACGACTTCCTTCAGATCGCGGGCCTCACGGCGAAGATCTTTGACCTCGGTCGATGTCGCTGCACGCGCGGTGTCACCGGCGAGGCGCTTCTTGCCAGCTTCGAGGAACTCCTTGGACCAACTGTAGAAAAGGCTCTGCGCAATGCCTTCTCGTCGGCACAGATCGGCAATGCTGTCCTCGCCTTTCAGGCCGTCCAGCACGATCCTGATCTTCTCTTCCGCTGAATACTGCTTGCGGGTGGCTCGGCGGATATCTTTAACGACCTTCTCGCCGGGGCTCTGTTTGGTTCCGGGTTTCTGTCTCATCTCCA
>NZ_JABCJE010000051.1 GCF_013377535.1 Donghicola mangrovi
TGGAGATGAGACAGAAACCCGGAACCAAACAGAGCCCCGGCGAGAAGGTCGTTAAAGATATCCGACGCGCCACCCGCAAGCAGTATTCAGCGGAAGAGAAGATCAGGATCGTGCTGGACGGCCTGAAGGGCGAGGACAGCATTTCTGAGCTTTGTCGCCGTGAGGGCATTGCACAGAGCCTTTTCTACAGTTGGTCAAAGGAGTTCCTCGAAGCTGGCAAGAAGCGCCTCGCCGGTGACACCGTGCGTGCAGCGACATCGACCGAGGTCAAAGATCTTCGCCGTGAGGCCCGCGATCTGAAAGAGGTCGTGGCCGAGCAGGCCCTGGAGCTACGGCTA
>NZ_JABCJE010000052.1 GCF_013377535.1 Donghicola mangrovi
TGAAATGAGAATGAGCCGCGAGACAATATCCGGACGTGTCGCTGCGATCTTGATCGCGGCCATTGCGCCGATCGAAAACCCGGCCAGAACTACCCCGCCATTGTCCGCAGTAATCGCTTTGCTATGCAACGCATTGGAAAACGCCATATCAACGTCTTCTGGGGCGTTAGCCAAAAGGTCTACCGCGACGATATCTACGTCGGGATTAGCCTTATGAAGCAAAGTGGCGTCGGCTTTGCTTCCGGGCATGCCGTGGCAAAAGAATACTGCCTCCATCCGCGCGGAACCCACCTTTGTACGTTGAATTGCTTCAAATTCTTGCACCTCAAAGGTGCAG
>NZ_JABCJE010000053.1 GCF_013377535.1 Donghicola mangrovi
GCAGCCTAATCTAAGAGAGGGTCTGGCTCATCTGGTTGGTTTGATTATTCGGCGGGTTTGCTGTGAAGCAAGCGCCGGGTTTCGATGGTCTTTCGTTTGATCCTTTCTCGCTGTTTCAGAAAGGTCTGGCCGCGCCCGAAGTAGACGTCAGCGGGTGTAAGATTCTGCAGGCTCTCGTGATAGCGCCGGTGGTTGTAGTGGTCGACAAAGGCATCAATCTGGTGCTTCAGATCGCCCGGCAGGTAGTAGTTCTCCAGCAGAAAGCGGTTTTTCAGGGTCTGGTGCCAACGCTCGATCTTGCCCTGAGTTTGCGG
>NZ_JABCJE010000054.1 GCF_013377535.1 Donghicola mangrovi
GGGGGCACCCCGGACGTGATCCATTTTCCGGTCTTCCAGCCAGCCGGCCAGTTCTCCAGAGATGTAACTGGCTCCGTTGTCCGATAGCAGCCGTGGCTTATGCCGAACTGTTGCCCTATCGCAGCCGGAGGCCTGCAGAGCCAAGTCCAGCGTATCGGTCACGTCACTGGCCTTCATCGTCGTGCAGAGCTTCCATGCGATGATGTACCGACTGTAATCATCGAGAATTGTCGATAGGTAGAACCAACCCCAACCGATGACCTTGAGATAGGTGAAGTCGGTTTGCCAGAGCTGGTTTGGCCG
>NZ_JABCJE010000055.1 GCF_013377535.1 Donghicola mangrovi
CTGGTCACCGTCTCTTTGGTGCCATTGCCATCGGTGTAGCTCACCTGCAGCTTGATCGCCGCGCCCACATCGGCATCGCCGAGCTTGTAGGTCGAGGCCGTCGCGCCAGAGATCGCCACCCCATCCCGAAGCCAGGCATAGGACAAGGTCCCCAGACCATCCGCATCTTTCAGCGAAGACGTGGTCGCGGTCAGGGTCCCATTCTCCACCGCTGTGCCGCTGATCGAGACGCCACCAGTGGGCGCGTCGTTCACGTTGGTCACCGCCGAGGTCGCCGCAGAGGTCACGGTCTCCTTGGTG
>NZ_JABCJE010000056.1 GCF_013377535.1 Donghicola mangrovi
TCCAGAGCCCGCCCCATGCACAGGCCAAACTGGTGCGCTGCGGGCGGGGCCGGATTTTCGATGTGGCCGTGGATGTGCGCACCGGCAGCCCGACCTATGGCCAGTGGTTCGGGATCGAGCTCAGCTTCGAGAATGGTAAACAGCTGATGATCCCGGCCGGGTTCCTCCATGGGTTTATGACCCTCGAGCCCGATAGCGAGATTATCTACAAGTGCACCGACTTCTACGCCCCCGAATGTGACGGCTCCGTGCGCTGGGACAGCTGCGGGATCGACTGGCCCGATGTGGGCGTCCCC
>NZ_JABCJE010000057.1 GCF_013377535.1 Donghicola mangrovi
ACCAGAGCCCGCCCCATGCGCAGGCCAAGCTGGTGCGCTGCGGGCGGGGTCGGATTTTCGATGTGGCCGTCGATGTGCGCACCGGCAGCCCGACCTATGGCCAGTGGTTCGGGATCGAGCTGAGCTTCGAGAATGGGAAACAGCTGATGATCCCGGCCGGGTTCCTCCATGGGTTCATGACCCTCGAGCCTGACAGCGAGATTATCTACAAGTGCACCGATTTCTACGCCCCCGAATGTGACGGCTCTGTGCGCTGGGACAGCTGCGGGATCGACTGGCCCGATGTGGGCGTCCCT
>NZ_JABCJE010000058.1 GCF_013377535.1 Donghicola mangrovi
TCTCAACCATCTCTCTCCGATCGCCAAGAGAACGGATGAGTGTGAGCGGCCTCATCTGACTGGCCCATTTTGAATGTTAGTGCATTGTCGGCCTCTGATCCAATGGAACAATGGCCTCGGGCGCTGGGGGTTTGTAGCCCAATGCTCTGTGTCGGCGTTTCGTGTTGTAGTGATTTCTCCAGTTCTCGATGATGATTTTGGCTTTCTTGAGCGTGTAGAAGACTTCGCCATTGAGGAGTTCGTCGCGCATTCGAGCCTTGAAGCTTGTCCGTTGTCAGGGATTTTGGGACAGGTG
>NZ_JABCJE010000059.1 GCF_013377535.1 Donghicola mangrovi
CATCAGCTATTCCACCGGCAGCACCGATGCGGCCTTCCTGCCCGGCGGCACCGCCACCGCGACCCTGACCCATGTGGTCGATCAGGACGATGTGGACGCAGGCGGCCTCAGCAACAGCGCCACCGGCACCGCGTGGATCGACCTTGATGGCGACACCCTACGCGCCACCGACAGTTCCGAGGATGTCACCGACACCACCGACACTGCCGTCACCACCACCATCGGCGCCGTCTCCGCGATCGCATTAACCAAGACTGCGACCCTGAACGATGGCGGCGAC
>NZ_JABCJE010000006.1 GCF_013377535.1 Donghicola mangrovi
GCCGAGAGGGTCGCGGTCAGGGCGGTGCTGTCGGCGCGCTGGAAGTCATCGCTCAGGGTCAGGCCGGTCAGGGTGGTGTTGCCCGCGTTCTCGGCGGTGATGGTGTAGGTCAGCGTATCGCCAAGGCTCACCACGCCGTCACTGTCCGCGTCCGTGTGGGCGACGGTCTTGGTGACGGTCAGCGCGGGGGCGCGGGTCAGGGCGCGGGTCGTCGGGGTGCCGTTGCCGTTGCCGGTCGTCTGGTTGCCCGAGGACGAGCTTTCCACTTCAAAGACGCTGGTGGGGTCGTTATCGACGCTCAGAGCCTCGACGGTTGCGAGGTTGCTGATGGTGCCGCTGTCCAGATCGGCCTGCGAGAGGGTGTAGGAAACGGTGAAGGTCAGCGTATCGCCAACCTCGAGGAGCGCGCCATCGGTCGTGCTGGCTCCGCTGCCGGATTTGACGGGGGTTCCCAAAGCCAATGATTGGTTGGTGTTCGCGCCGTTCGTTAACGTATCGCTCCAGCTCAGATCATAAAGGGACACGTTGCCAGAGTTGGTCACGGCCACTTCGTAGATCAGAATGTCGCCGGCCTCGGCGCCGTCATCCAGTGCGCTGGCGTCGACAGATTTCGTCACCTGCATTTTGGGCAGAGGAGTGACGCCGTCGGTGATGGTCACTTCGTCTGTGGTGGAATCCTCGAGCAACCAGCCCGCTTGGTTATAGATCATCGCCGAGACATCATAGGTCTCGCCCGGGGTCAGATCGTTGCCGGTGGGGATCTCAATGCTCCAACTGCCGCTGTTGCCATCGTCAGAGGGCTCGGTGACTCCGTTGCTGGCGGTGTAGACCTGACCGTTGATCAGGATCACCAGATATTCACCGGTGCGCAGGGTCACGGTGCCAGAGACGATCGGTGTCGTGTCAGAGGTCGTCTGGGAATTGACGCTGACAGGGCCAACGGGGCGCTGGTTCTCTGCGGTTGCCAGATAGGCGTTCAGGGCGTCCAGAATGCCCGAGCCATCGGCGGAACCGCCCACATCCTCGCCAGTGTCGATCCCGCGGGGGGCGCTGGTCAGCGGTTTGATGTCGGCCAGCCCGATGCCGAATTTGCTAACGCCAAAGTTTGAATCCGCCGAGATATAGTAAACGCTTTCCCCGCCCACGGTAGTGTAGACATCGCTGGCCGGAACCAGATCCAGAACATCCTGCATCTGGATGCCCGCAGGCAAAGTGCTGCCGGTCGGCATGGTCAGGGCTAACGGCGAAATATCCGAATTCGGCAAGAAGCCGAACAGCATTAGGCTGCCCTGTTCCTTGAGCTGCCAACCGATCCGGCCTGCGATGTCATAGACCGCGTTCCCGCGGCGCAGACGCAGGGTGCCCGCAACGTCGTTCCCTTGGGCGCCAGAGCCGATGAAAAGGCCGGTCGCGCTGACCTGACTAAAGAAGGTTGCATCGAACCCCAAATCGGCAAACGTGACGACCGTGTCCGCGTCCTGATTGTTTGACCCGCGCAAGCCGACAAACCCTTCGTTGAAGGGGACGGTAATCACTTCGGCAAGGGCGCTCGTCGCGCCGAACAAAGTCAGAGCAGCTGCGGCAATGGCCGCCTTCAGAATTTTTTTCACGGGGGGTCTCGGGCTGAAACTAAATCAATGCTTCACTCGTATTCGGTTTATAGCATCATTCAGAGCTACGCGCAGGGAGTGCGCGGGCAGCAATTAGATGGCGCGGGTATACTCGTGATGGAATGGGCAGCCTTTGGCGCGTGCAGCATGACGATTTCGCGTGATCGAAAGGTTGGTTTGGGCCGCTGATTGTGGTTCTGCGGGTGGCCAAAGCACGCGATCGGTTCGCGTTGAAACCGCTCTGAACCTGTGGAAAAGTCACTAAGTTCCTTAGATTTCAAACCCTCTGCCGTAGGGGGGTACGGACCCTATTCGTAGAAAGTGCTTGCAAGAATCTGGTCATCTGTGGATATTCACGGAAAAAGACGACTAAACGACTATTTCCGTGACCACGGTACGGCGGAGCAGGCCAATGAACAAAAACATGGTTCAGGAAGATCTGAACACCGTTATCCGCGAGCATTCCGAATGGCTTGCCACCCAGTTGCATGCGCAACGCGAGAGCCTGTTTCCACCGGATTCCCAGAAAGAAATGCGCAAATTCACCAGTGGTGAGGCCGCAAGCCTGCTGGGAGTGAACGATTCCTATCTTCGTAAACTGAGCCTTGATGGCAAGGGGCCTAACCCCGAGGTGACCAAGGGGAACCGCCGTCTTTATTCGGTTTACGATATCCATGACCTGCGAATCCTGCTCGAGAAAACCGCCCGAAAACCGGGGGATTACCTGCCCGGTCGCCGCGAGGGCGATCATTTGCAGGTTATCGGGGTCATGAACTTCAAGGGCGGGTCGGGGAAAACCACGACATCTGCCCATTTGGCGCAGCGTTTGGCGCTGACCGGTTATCGCGTGCTGGCCATCGACCTTGACCCTCAGGCGTCGTTAACCGCGCTGCACGGGGTTCAGCCCGAATACGATCTGGAAAACGGCGGGACGCTCTATGATGCGATCCGCTACGAGGACCCCGAGCCGATCACCAATGTGATCCGCAAAACCTATATTCCGGGGCTGGATCTGATCCCTGGAAACCTTGAACTGATGGAGTTCGAGCACGACACGCCCCGTGCCTTGGCACAAGGGAATGCGGGTCTGTTCTTTTTCCGTGTGCGCGAGGCGCTGGATCAGGTCGAGCAGGATTATGACGTGGTGGTCATCGACTGTCCGCCGCAGCTGGGGTTCCTGACCATGTCCGCGCTTTCGGCCTCGACCGGTGTGTTGGTGACGATCCACCCTGAAATGCTGGACGTGATGTCCATGAGCCAGTTCCTGCGGATGACCGCGGACCTGATGGATGTGATCGCTGAATCCGGTGCAGACATGAAGCATGACTGGATGCGCTATGTCCTGACCCGTTTCGAGCCGACGGATGCGCCCCAGAACCGGATTAGTGCCTTCTTGCGGACCATGTACGGGGATCGGGTGCTGAACGCGCCGATGCTGAAGTCTACCGCGATTTCCGATGCGGGTCTGACGAAGCAGACCCTGTATGAGGTCGAGCGCAACGCCTTTACCCGCACGACGTACGACCGCGCGCTGGAAAGCGTGAACGCGGTGAACGACGAGATTGCCGTTCTGATCCAGCAGCATTGGGGTCGGCTATGACGGACAACAAGAAAAAGCGCCTGTCCATGCTGGACAACCTCGCGCGGGCGGGGGCCTCCATGCCTGCGGGCGGGGCCAGCATGATGAACACCAACCGCGCCCTGCGGTCGGCCCGTGATGCGGTGGATGGTCATCGCATCTGGGATCTGGACCCCAGCACGGTGCGCGATGAACGCTTTGCGGACCGGTTGGACCCTGCCGATGTAGCCGACCTGCGGGAATCCATCGAAGCGAACGGCCAGACCGTGCCAATTCTGGTGCGGCGTGACCCCGAGAATTCTGAAACCTACCTGCTGATTTACGGTCGCCGCCGCCTTGAGGCGGTGCGCAGCAGCGAGAGCGTCACCAAGGTTCGCGCGATGATCGCGAATATGGATGATGACGCGGCCGTTCGCGCTCAGGTTGTTGAAAACACCGGGCGCCGCGATCTGAGTTTCATCGAGCGCGCCTTGTTTGCGCAGCAGTTGATGGACGCGGAGTTCGGCTCTCAGGCCCAAGTGGCCGAGGTGCTGAACGTGACCAAGTCGGCGATCTCGATGGCGCTGTCCGTGGCGCGATCGGTCGGGCTGGAACTGGCGCAGGCGATCGGCCCGGCCCACGGCATCGGCCGCCCCCGGTGGGAGGCACTGGCCCGTGATCTGGACGCGGCCTCCCTGCCCCGTGAAGAATTGGCAGAGCTGGCCTTGGCGGTCCGCTCGCGCGAAATCGAAGAAGGCGCGGACCCCTCGGTTCTGGCGTTCGATGCAGTGGCCAAGCGTGTGCGCAAGGTCCTGAGCGTTCCCAGCGCCAAGCCCGCGACGGCGGCGCAGATTATTCAGGCGGATGGACGTGCGCTGGCACGTCTGGCCCGCACCAAAACCGGCGTGAAACTGGATTTTTCCGCCGAAGATCAAGCATTTGTGGACTGGCTAGAAGAACAAGCACCCGCCGTCCTCACAGAGCTTCACGCCCGCTGGAAACAGCAGGGCTGAAGAAAACGAGCAGTAGAAACACAGGAAACAGGAGGCACGATCCGGTAAAAGAAAAGGTCCCGCAAAGCATTCACCTCACGAGACCCTAACTTTGATCTTAGCACCTTCAAGGTAATGGTCCAATGCGCTCACCGCAAGTCGTTTTTGATTCGCGGACCGGTATTTCTTTGCCTTCGTGATGAAAAAATATGGGTTATTCCCCCGTCACGCCCTTCAGGCGCGCGGTTGATGCCGTGCACCTTGAGAATGTGCGCGTGCTGGACGCCCCGCGACCCGCGCATTCGGTGAACAAGTGGGAGGCCTTGCGAGAGCTGGCCACTGCACGAACCAGCTATGGCCTGTCCGATCGGGACATGACGGTGCTTCAGGCGCTGATCTCGTTCTATCCGGCGACCGATCTGGAAGGGGCCGAGATGATCGTCTACCCGTCCAACGCCGCGATCTGTGACCGCCTGAACGGGATGCCCTGTTCGACGATGCGCCGGCATATGGCTCATCTGGTCCATGCGGGGATCGTGGTGCGCCGCGACAGCCCTAACGGCAAACGCTATGTCCGGCGGGCAGGCGGGGATCAGACGGCCTATGGGTTCGATCTGTCTCCCTTGGCGATCCGCTTTGCCGAGTTCTGTGAACGGGCCGAACTGATCCGTGCCGATATCGAAGCACAAAGCCGCCTGAGAGAGACCGTAAGCCTGATGCGCCGTGATCTGGCGGGGCTGGTCGCCTACGGCCGCGAGAGCCGCCCTGATTTGGGTCTCTGGGATCAACTGGGGGATCTGGCCATTCTGGCAGCACGGGCCCTGCGCCGTAAGCTTGGCATCGAGGATCTGCGCGCAATGTTCGGCGAACTGAAGACGGCTTTGGACATGGTGCGTACCGTTTTTGATCCTGTTGTTTCAGAAGATATGAGCACCAATAATGCTGAATCTGAGCAGCATTATCAGAATTCAAATACACAAAGTCATGATTTTGAACTTCGCGAAGAAACTGCGAAAGCGGCGGGTGTGGTTCAGACCCTTTCGGCCCAAGAGCCTGTGGAAGCCGAAATCGTGCCCTCGACGGAAGAAGCCCCCCTGCCCCGCGTTCCGCTGGGATTGGTTCTTGCGTCTTGTACCGAAATTCACAGCTATGCGGATGGCCCGATCCGGCACTGGCATGATTTCGTCCGGGTTGTTGCTGGCGTCAGGCCGATGATGGGGATTTCCCCGTCGGCCTGGGAGGACGCGAAATCCGTTATGGGCCCAGAGGAAGCCGCGATTGTGCTGGCGGCGATGCTCGAACGCTTTGCCGAGATCAAATCACCGGGTGGCTATTTGCGCAGCCTGACCAACAAAGCGGCCAGAGGCGAATTCTCGTCCGGGCCAATGGTGATGGCGTTGATGCGGCGGGCGGCATGAGGCCCCCTGCCCTACCGGGGTCACATCCGTGCGCTGGCAGCGCAGGCGGGTTAAGGTATCTGCAACCCGTTCATGGGCTCTGATATAGCAGCGGAAAAGAACAGGCATCGAAGCAGCAAGATGAAGATCCTTCACACGGCCGATTGGCACCTTGGACAGACCCTGAACGGTTGGAGCAGAGAGGCAGAGCACGCCCTTTGGTTCGAGCATTTGCGCGATGTTCTGGTCGAGGAAAAGGTCGACGCCATGATAGTGGCGGGTGACATCTACGATGGAATTAACCCTTCCGGTGACACCCAGAGGTTGCTGTACCAGAGCCTGCGAAGCATCAAATCCGCCTGCCCTGCCCTGCGCATTGTGATGACCTCCGGGAACCATGATCCGGTGGCTAGGCTAGAAGCTCCTGCCGCTATTTTGGAAGAGCTCGACGTGCACGTGATCGCGACCGTTCGGCGCAAAAACGGTAAGGTTGACGGTGCGGCCCACATGATCCCGCTTTTGGACAGTACCGGCCAGGTGCGTGCCTATGCCTGCGCGATCCCGTTTCTGCGGAGCGCGGATTTGCCGGGCTTGTCCTTTGACGAAACCCATGACGGCTCGCCTATTGTCGAGGCCGCGCGTCGGTTTCACGCTGATCTGGCCGCGCAAGCTGTGAAAATTGCGAGCGGCCTGCCGATCATTGCCGTTGGCCATTTGCACTGCCACGGAGCGACCGAAAGCGATGGTGTGGAACGGCGCATCCTGATCGGCGGCGAACACGCGATCCCCGAGGATGTTTTTCCCCAAGCCTTCGATTACGTGGCTCTCGGGCATTTGCACCGTCCGCAAAATCTGGATCACGGCCGCATCCGATATTCCGGGTCCCCCTTCCCTCTTTCTGCGTCAGAAGCCGGTTATGAGCATGGGGTGACAATTCTGGAGGTGATGCCAGAGGGGCTGGATATTCGCCACCGTCCCCTACCCCGACCCGCCGAAATGTTACGCTTTCCTGCGGTCGGAGCGATGGAGATCGAAAAGTTCACAGCTGTGATCAAGGATTTCACAGTGCCAGAGGATTTACCCAGTTCTCTCTATCCCTTGGTCTACGTTGAGATAGAGGCTACCGGCCCCGCCGCCCCGTTGATGGAACAGGCCCAGAAATTACTGGCATCGGCCCCTGTTAGAACGGCTGGTATCCGCATTCTCAGAGCGGTCGAAACAGTGGACGCCCCTGCCCCAATGTTAACCCTGTCCGAAACCGATCCGGAAGCCCTGTTCCGTAGCAGCTTCGAAACCGTGAATGGCACGTCCCCATCCATCGAACATATCGCCGCCTTCCGAGAAGCCATGACCGGAGAAGACCCATGAAAATCCTGTCCATCTCTGGCGCCAATCTGGCGAGCCTTTCAGAACCGTTCACCATTGATCTATTGGCGGAACCACTGCGTTCGGCCGGTCTATTTGCGATAACGGGCGAAACGGGCGCTGGAAAATCGACTCTTCTGGATGCGATGTGTCTGGCACTTTATGGTGAGTGCCCTCGCCTTTCGTCCTCCGGCGTTAACGATGATTTGCCCGAGGTTGACCAGACCATCAAATCCAGCGACGCCCGTTCGATCCTGCGTCGCGGTGCGGCCTCCGGCTGGTGCGAGGTTTGCTTCGAAGGAACGGACGGCCTGACCTATGCCTCCCGGTTCGAGGTGCGCCGGGCCCGTTCCAAGTCAGATGGCAGACTTCAGGCCCCTTCCCGCAGCCTTCGTCGCATTAACGATGGCCAAGTTATCGAGACACAGATCACAGCTGTGAACTCTCGGGTCGTTGAATTGACTGGCTTGGCCTATGACGAATTCCGTCGAACGGTGCTCTTGGCGCAAGGTGATTTCGATGCGTTTCTCCGGGCGAATGGGACGGAACGTGCCGCCTTGTTGGAGAAGGTCACCGGGACAGAAATCTACCGTCAGGTTTCGCAGCGAATATTTACGATGAAGGATGCGGCCCATCAGAAGCTGGACACGTTAACCCTTCGGCGGGATGCCGCAGATGTTTTGCCAGATGATCAGCGATCGGACCTGCTTCAGGAACGAGAAACTCTGCAGCAGGATTTAATGTCGCTGTCGGCCCAGTTAGCTGATTTTAGTCGTGACCTTAACGCACATGAACGGTTTGCGACGGCTCACGGCAGACTGGCGGATGCCGCTGTTGCCGAGCAAAAGGCCAGAACAGATCACCAGAATTCTGAACCAGATCGGAGCGTTTTATCGCGAATGTACCGAGCGGCGGATCTACGTAGCGAAGTGACAGCGCACAAATCCTCAGTTCTAATGGTCCAGCGCCAGCGTGACGAGCGCGCATTGATCGAAGACTCGATTTCGGTGTTTGAAGCCGAGGTTGCTGCGGCGGAAACGAAGCAGACTGACGCCAAGAACGCGCATCTTCAAATCGAGGATATTTTCAAATCCTTTGGCCTAGAGTGGTCGAAGGCAGAGGCTTTGGACGCGAATATTCTGACGGCCAGAAGTGAAAGGACTTCAGCGGAAGCCACTTGTGCGTCTGCTGCTGAGGCATTGAAAGAGTCAGAGGGTGCATTGATCGCGTTGCAAGCTGAATGCAGATTGCAAGAAGAGGCGCTTTCTGCGGCGAATGTCGAGTTGGAGGCCATGCCGTCGATGGAGGCATTGGCCGCGCGTCAAGATGATGTCCAAAACTGGGTGCAAGAGCGTGAAGCTGCAGTTCGCTTGGTTCGTGACGCGGTGATTGGTCTGGATCAGAGTGCGGCGTCGCGAGAGGCTGCGGAAAATAGCCTGCGGGTTTTGTCTGAAGCTATCGAGGAAGATAAGCGCGAATTTTCCATCGTTCAGGAGGCACTATCTGTTCAAGAGGCAGAACTTTCTAAGATCGAGAAACGCAAGCCGTCCGAGCAATCTGAGCGGTTAAGAAAACGCCAGTCGGCGATTGAGGCTCTTCTAAATCTCGCTCAGGTCCACGAGACAGCGTTGGAGAAGCGTGGCCGCGAAACTTCGACTCTTGAGGCGGCAAACATCCAAGTTGCCAACGCCGAAACAGAATTGACGCGATTGGAAGCGCGCATTCTGGGTCAAGAGGCAACGGTGCGGGCGCTACTTGCGCCGCTGGATCGGGCGGAGGCGGCGGTATCTGCTGTCGCAAATCAGCTGCGTAGTCATTTGGAAGACGGGGAGCCATGTCCCGTTTGCGGTGCGGTGGAACATCCCTTGGTTGAGGACAGTGCTTTGGCGTTTCAGGCGCAAGCCCTTCGAACAGAGGTCGAAAATGCGAGAACGGCGCTCTCCACATCTCGTACGGAGCACGCTGCGACCTTGCGCCGTTTAGATGCGGCAAGGTTGGAAGCAAATAGGGCGACCTTGGAGATCACGGAACTTGATGGGCGACTTGCAAGGAGTGTTGCTGATTACGCGCTTGCTTCCGAGCGGGCATCCGAGGCGGGTATCACTCGGGTGCCTGCGTGCACCCTTGAGACGGTCAGAGAGTTGCAGCAGCTATCCGAAAAGTATGAGATCGAATTGGCGGAGGTTTCAGCGGCGCTCGTCGAGCAAACCCGATTGCGTGAACAGATCACCAGCCAGCGACAGCAACTTGACCAGATTTCACAACGGATGGGGTCTGCTCAGGACGCGCGAGAGAAGGCTATTGCAGACCAGAACGCGGCGAGCCTGTCGGTTCAGCGGACTGAGGCTCAGGTCGCTGCAGGGCGGGCAGAGAAGAGCCGCTTGGATCGGGTGCTGGAGCAACCGCTTGGCGCAATAGGGAGTTTGGTCGAAGAGCTTGATCGCGACCCGGATGGTGTTGCGCAAAAGATGGACGCTGCTGTGGCCAAGTGGGAAAACCTGAAATCCCAAGCGGAAGAGGCCGGTCGCCAGATGCAGTTTTTGGCGCCTCGTATCGCGCAGTGCGAGGCCAAGGGGCAGGGGGGCGCTGCAGGGCTCCAAGACGCGCAGAAACGTTTGTCAGATCGTAATGAAGCACTTGCGCGGATGGTTGAGGAACGGTCCGCGCTTTTGGGTGGCGAGGCCACTGGGGCACATCGGACACGCCACAACGACATGCGCAGGCAGTGCGCGGATGCGTTGAGTGCGGCTCAGGAGGCTTTGGCGCAGAAAAAGGCCGAATTTTCAGCCGCATCGGCGAAATTAGATAGTATTAACAATGCTTTGAATGCATCCGTCACTGCTGAACATGAAGTTAAGCTGGCGCTAGAGGCAGCTTTGGCCACTGCTGGCCTGACTTTGGAAGAAGCGACAGAGCTTTTGGCCCAATCTGCGCAGATCGAACCGCTCGAGACGCGGTTGAAAGCTGTAGATGACGCGCTGGCTGCGGCCGTTGCCAACTTGGAGGCGCGCAAGGCAGACCTGAAGCAAATCGAAGAGCAGGGCATTCCTGAAACACCTGCCGCGCAATTGCTGGACCAGAAGCAAGCCTGCGAAGCGCAGCAGGCAACGCTTTTGAAGCGGGACGGGGAGATCACTGGCCTCTTGGCGAGCGATGATAAACGACGCGATGCACTGCGGTCCTTGAATGACCAGATCACAGAGGCGCAAAAGCAGGCGGATGTCTGGACCGCAGTGAATGCTGCGGTCGGGTCGCGGAACGGGGACAAGTTCGCTCGGATCGCGCAGTCGGTCACGCTGGGGCTTTTGGTTGAGCGGGCGAACCACCATCTGGCTGATCTGAAACCGCGCTATCGGTTGATGATCGGAGGCGGTGAACTTGGCTTGCACATCGTTGATCGGGACATGGCCGATGAGGTGCGTTCGACGCGATCCCTTTCTGGCGGCGAAAGGTTTCTGGTGTCGCTCGCGTTGGCACTGGCTCTGTCGGGGATGGGGCAACATGGCGGCCTCGCCGCGACCTTGTTTATCGATGAGGGGTTCGGATCTTTGGACGCGGAAAGTCTGGATGTTGCGATGGACGCGCTCGAGGCGTTGCAGGCCCAAGGCCGGACCATCGGCGTCATCTCTCATGTGGAGGCGATGAAGGACCGTATTCCGGTTCAGGTGCGCGTGACCCGCCGCGGGGCTGGGGCAAGCACGGTTGAGTTGATCGGGGGATAAGGGGCGGGCGTCGTTAGGACGCTCTTAACCCATCCGCAGATAGGGTAGGCCGTGGAGCGCAAGGGCCTTGTTCTTGAAACCCTTCTCGGTGGTGACGTCCGTCCCGAACCAGCTGGGGGCGGCGAAATTGTTCGCCTCCGCGGGGGAGGGGAATTCGACCTCGGCCAGCATCAGCGGCGTCAGGGTGCCGCCAAAGACGTCCAGTTCGACGGTGCGGCCATCGGGCAGGGCGCCGGTATAGCGGGTCTTTTCGACCTGCCGCCCCTTGGTGGTGGGCCAAAGGGTTTCGAATTGCTCGGCGGAGATCGGGGTCTCGTGCTCGGCCCGGGTCAGGGTACCGCCCGATTTGACGGTGATGAAATAGGCCGATCCCTTTTGGCGCAGGCGCACTTCGGTGCTGTCCTCGGGGCCAGTGATATAGCCTTGCCTGATCTCTTCGGCATGGAAGCCGTCCAGAGGGGGGCAGTTGCGGATCAGGAATTTCCGTTCAATTTCGGTCGGTTCAGACATCAGCCGTCAATCCTTTGGACAGGATTATCATGCAACGCCAGATAATTCACTGCAACCGCGCTTTTCGGACTGGTTGCATGGAACAGGGGCCAAAACCCAAAGGTGCCTTCTGTAGGACAGTGGATGAATAATTTTTCCGCCAGGTCAGGAACTTTCCTGCAAGCATGGAGTTCCATCAGGTAACGTAGGTCAAATCGAGGCGTGAATTGCCACAGTCAAATGGGTTAAAGGTTCTGGTAGTCGAGGACGAAGCGATCGTTGCTATGGACCTTGCCGATATGCTGGCGGACTGGGGGCACTCGGTCGTCGGGCCTGCGAACCGTGCTGCCGCGGGTCGAAAACTGGCCGCGACCCAAGAAATCGATTTTGCCATTCTGGATGTGAATTTGGGCGGAGGCGAGACCTCGCAGCAAATCGCCCAAACCCTGCGCGAACGGGCGATACCCTTTGTCTTCTTGTCGGCCTATAGCGCGAGCTCGATCGAATACCGCATCGACGAAACCGTTATGAACAAGCCCCTGATCCCTCACGTGCTGGAAAATCATCTGAACCAACAGCTCGCTGCACGGGGCGTCGCTCACGGGGAATAACAGCCTCTTCGGGTATGGGTTTTGCGAAATCTACGGAAATACTCTCCTTTGGGGCTAGTTCCGAAGATTTCTTCGCTAAAAGATAGTTTGCATTTTGCGAATATGTTGTGTCATCGTGATCTTACGGGTCGCCCCCTGACACTCTGGACCCGGGTTAAGAAATTGCGGCGTAGACAGTTTTCTTTTCTCCCTTCCTCCCCCGACTGCTCTACGCCGCGATTTCCAAAACTTTCTGAACATTGATATTTTCGGGTGCGCTAGGCCTCGGTGCTACGCCGTTGCAGATAGCTGTCCGCAGACAGGAACCCGCCGCCGCTGAGGAACAGCGACGCCAGCAGAAACAGCCAGAACAGGCGTTGATCCGCGATCACAGCATCGGGGTGACGGTCAAAGAGCGCGCCGATGGTGCTGGCATCCACAGCATGACCAAAGATGTCCGTCAGGGTCAGAACCACGATGAAGCCGATCATCCCTAGGGCAGACAGGCGGGTAAAGAGGCCGACGATGACCAGAGCGGGCAGCGCGAATTCCGCCACCGTACCCGCCAGAATGACTACATGCGCTAGGACGCCCAAACCAGACGGATCATATCCGGCGGCCTCGAACTGGCGCGGGAAGATTTGCGCATAGGCGTTCACGGACAATGCGAAACCGTCGATCTTGGTCAGGGCTGATTGCCAGAAATACCCCGCCAATGTGGCGGCAAAGGCCAGTCGGGCGATCAGGCCTTGCAGGGCAAAAGCATGGGGCATCGGTGCGGTTTGCAGGCCGATCAGGCGCGAAATCAGGTGGGGCATGGGAAAACCTTCGGGTTGGCCAGCGCACCAGCGCCGAGCAGGCAGGTCAGGATGTGGGCGGGGTTCACGTCTCCCAATGCCTCGCCCAAGGGAACGCCATTCGCCAAAGCAAAAAGCGTGCTTGCCGTACCAGCGGGGGCAGGGTGGACCTGAACCGCCATCGCGGGGCGGGTGATCAGGACTTCGGGCGGGGTCTCGCGGGCCAAGTCCGGTACGCCGATGCACTGGGCCCAAACGGCCAAAGCTGGCTGCACGGTGCGCAGCGCACGGGCTGCGGGATGCGGCTGCACACAAAGCGTCACCAGCGCGTCAGGGGCCAGTCGGGCCAACTGCTCTCCGGTCAACGGGGGGGCATCCGCTGCGTGATAGGCCTCTCGCCTAGCTTGCTCAATCGCGGCAACCTCAGGCAAATAGGGCAGGGCGGCGACGGGGGCGAACCCACGCAGCCAATTGGGAAAAGCCGCCCCGTAGAACGCCATAACCGGTGTCTGCGGGGGATGGGCGCGGACAAATTCGCCCCCCATCGCGGCAAAGAACTCTGGCCCCACTAGTTGCGCGATGGCGGGAAAGGCGGCCTGCAACGCCTCGGTCAACGAGACCACCACGTTGTTGCGGTAGACATTGAAACGGGTTGCGGCCTCGGTCACGCGGATCTGGGGCGGGGGCGGCAGATCGGGGATCAGGACCGCTTGAATAAAGGTGCCTTGGGTCATGCGGCCAGCCTTTGACGCAAGATGCGGTCGGCGCGGGCGGCTTCGGCTTCTAGGGTCGCGAAATCGGGGACGTCGTTGTCCCATTCGATCAGGCTGGGGCGCGGGCCGGTGCGGGCGATGGTGCGCTCGTAAAGAGCCCAGACCGGATCAGCAACATGCGCGCCGTGGCTGTCGATCAGCAGGGGGGCGCCGTCCGGCGTGGTCTGCTCTTCGTGTCCGGCCAGATGGATTTCCCCGACCAGTTCCAGCGGATAGGCATCCAGATAGGCGGTCGCGGACATTCCCAGATTAACCGCCGAAATGAAGACGTTGTTGATGTCCAAAAGCAGCCCGCAGCCCGTGCGGCGCGCGACTTCGGTCAGGAAATCGGTCTCGGACAGGGTGCTTTCGGCAAAGGCCAGATAGCTGGACGGGTTCTCCAGCAGCATCTGGCGGCCGAGGTATTGCTGAACCGTCTCCACATGGGCGCAAACGGTGGCAAGGGTGCTTTGGGTATAGGGCAGGGGCAGCAGATCGTTGAAATAGGCACCGCCGTGGGACGACCACGCCAGATGCTCGGAAAATTGGGCGGGGTTCAGCCATTCCATCAGGTCGCGCAGGCGCTTCAGGTGGGCAGGGTCCAAGGGGCCTTCGCCGCCGATCGACAAGCCCACACCATGGGCCGAAATCGGGAACTGCTCGGACAGCGCGGCCAGCATGGCGCGGCGGGGGCCGCCTTCGAACATGTAGTTCTCGGCGTGGATCTCGAGCCATCCCACGGGGCCATCGGTGGTCAGGTCTTCGTAGTGCTGCGGTTTAAAGCCGATACCGGCCGATGCGGGCAGAGCCATGGGAACCTCCTGTCAGACAAAAAGTGGCGCGGCAGGATGGGGTCACCTGCCGCGCCGTACTGGATCAGCTCTGGGGCAGGTCGCGATCCAGCGCGGTCAGCGAACCCATACGGGCGCTGCCGTCCTTCATCGCGGGCAGTTCGATCGTGGTGCAGGTGCCTGCGGGAACCAGCGACCAGGCGTTGCCCTGATAATCGACCTTCGAGGTGCCCGCGCAGGTGGTGCCGGGGCCGGCCGCGCAGCCGTTTTCGCCGGCCAGAGCGACGCCAAAGCATTTCTCCTGCGCTTCGGCATGGGCGGGGGCCATCATCGAGAACAGGCTTGCAGCTACGGCACCGGCCAGGGCGAAGGATTTGGTATGTGCGGTCATTTGGAAAACTCCGATTTGAATAAGCAGACCACGGTGTCTGCATCGGGGTATTCGGGAGGGGGCCGTGTTTGTTACGCCGGTCGCGATTGTGTGAAAGTCGGAAATATTTTCGGGGCCGTGTAACAGATGTCACCTTGCGCCAGTATACAGGGGCATGACAGCGACAGATGCCGAAATCGAAGACCTGATGCGGCAGGCGCTTGCGGGGGACCGCAAGGCCTATGCCCGATGCCTTGCGCTTTTGGCGCCGCGGATGCGCGCTATGGCCAATCGTGATTTGCCTGCCTCGCGCCACTTGGTCGAGGACGTGGTCCAAGAGGCCCTTCTGGCCATACACCTCAAGCGCGGCAGTTGGGACCCGGAGCGGCCCCTTTTGCCTTGGGTGCGGATCATCGTCCGGCACAAAGCCATCGACGCCTTGCGCGCCACTACCAAGGGCAAGCACGAGCCGATCGAGGATCACACAGACCTCGGCGCCCCCGAAGTGGACCCCTTGGCGGGCCTGCACTTAGAGCAGGCGTTGGCGCGCCTTCCTGAACGGGATGCGGCGCTGGTGCGGGGCCATGCGGTGGATGGTGTAGATGCGGAAACCCTGTCGCAACGGTTCGGCCTGAACGGAGTGGCTCTGCGGGTTGCTTTGCACCGCGCGCTACGCAAACTGGCCGACGCAGCGAGAAAGGAAGAGGAATGGACACCGATGAACTGATCGCCGCACTGGCGGCTGATGATACTCCGGCGACGCCTCCGCATCTGGTGCGGCGGATGCTGGCGGGGGCTGTGGTTTCGGCGGTGCTCATGGCGGCGTTCTGGGGCATCAGACCGGATTGGATCGCCGCCGTGCAAACCGCGCCGGTGTTGGTCAAACAGACCTTGCCCGCCGTGATCGGCCTTTTTGCCATTTTCATGCTGGCCAAAGGCCCCGAGGGGCGGCGTTCCCTGTGGGTGTTCGGCGCGATTGCAGCTGCGGCGGCCTTGGCTTGGGGGGCCGCGATGTTGGCGGGCGGCGACATGATGGGCACCAGCGTTTCGGCCTGTCTGGCCTCGATCCCCGCTTTGGCGATCCCGATGGGTGTGCCGCTGTTTCTGGGCCTACGCCACCGGATCGAACCCCGCCCCGCCCGCACCGGTACCATCGCAGGTATTCTGGCGGGGGCTGCCTCGGCCACCATTTACGCCATCCACTGCGACGAAGACAGCGCAGCGTTTTTCCTGCTCTGGTACGGCGTTGCCATCGCGGCCTGCGGGCTGGCAGGGCGACTTGCTGGCGGGCGCTGGCTGGGGGTTTGACGCAGGGTCACTAAAAAAGTGCGGGGGCAGTTCATCCGTTTTTGGATTTGCAACGTAAAGCTCGTGATCACCCGCACGAGGACCCATGATGAACGCACTAACGACAGAGTTCGACTACGCTCGGCCAGTTAATGCATCGCGGACGCTGCTGTCCGCTTTCCGCACCCGTCTGTCGGATTTCGCCGGGATCGAGGTCAAGTCTAACCGCGACGCGATGGTGTGCCACCGACTGGCATCGCGCGTTGCGGCGACGGGTCTGCAATCGCTTGACCAATATTTGAAACTCATCCTGTCTGAACCGCTGTGGGCCGCTGAATTCCGCAACGCGGTCGAGATGATGACGACCAACACCACCTTCTTCTTCCGCGAGGCCGCGCATTTCGACTTTCTGGCGAACACCATCGTTCCCGAACTGGCCCAAGAGGCCGGCCTGAACGATTTCCGCCTGAAACTCTGGAGTGCTGCCGCCTCCGAAGGGGCCGAGGCCTATACCGCCGCGATGGTTCTGTCCGAACTGCAGGCGCGTTTTCCGCGGATGGAGTACTCGATCATCGGAACCGATCTGTCCGAGGCGATGGTCCACAAGGCGCGTCTGGCCATCTATCGCAAGACCCGGACCAACGAGATCCCGACCGCCCTGCGGCGCAAATACCTGCTTCAGGGGCTCGACCCCGAGGTGGCCGATCAGGTCCGTTTCAGCCCCGAAATCCGCCGTCACGTCCGTTTTGCGCAGATGAACCTAATGGACCGGCACTATCCCATCGTGGGCGGCGTTGACGTGGCATTCCTGCGCAACGTGCTGATTTACTTCAGCCCCGAGGACCAGAGCGCCGTGATTGACCGCGTGGTGTCCCGTGTCCGCAGCGGGGGCTATCTGATCGTCGGCATGTCTGAATCCATGACCGTCAATCACCCCGATCTGGTGCAGGTTGAGCCAAGCATCTTTCGCAAACTCTAAGCGGCTTTACCCTTTGGACCACTTGCGCAGGGCTGTCCCGATCAACGGCGCACCGGTGATCACCAGAATGATCCGCAGCAAATGGTGGGTGACTACAAACCCCAGATCAGCGCCGGACACGATCGCCAGAACGGTCATCTCGGCCTGACCCCCGGGGGCAAAGGCCAACAGCGCCTCGACCGGTTGACCCCACCCGTTGCGGGACACAATCTGGGCAAAGATTTCCGACAGCACCGCCAGCAGCCCCACATAGGCCACCCCCGCCGCCACGAACTTGCGCAGCTCGGCAAAGGTGACGCCGACGAATTGAACTCCGATCCCGGTTCCGATCAGGAACTGCGCGCACAGGATCGCCTCGCGCGGGGGGCGCACGTGGATGAAACCGGACAAAGACAGCGCCGCCGTCACAATCATCGGCCCAAGGATCGAGGCTCCGAACAGGCCAATCCGCTCGGCCCCTTTCCACCCGATTATCGCGGCCAGCACCATCAGAACCAGCTCTTGCCATGGAACATCCGACGCGGGCAGGCCCACCGGATTGTGCAGGCTGGCTCCGTAAAAGTGGGTCAGCAGCACCGGCGCAACGGTCACAATAATCAGAACCCGCGTCGCATGGACCAGCGACAGTGCCCGCGGATCTCCCCCCGCCTCGGTCCCGAAAATGACCATATCCTGCAAACCGCCGGGCATTGCTGCGTAATAGGCCGTGGGCAGGTCGAACTTCCACACGCGATAGAAAAACGGCACTCCGACCAGCCCGATCAGCGCGATAAACAGCGGGATCAGCGCCACCGACGCCATCATCCCCGGAATTTGGCCGAACAGCGCCGGCGTGATCGAGGCCCCGACCGCGACCCCCAGAATGGTCCGCGCCCCGACAGAAATCTGTCCGAACCCGCGCAGTGTCACACCTGCCAGCGCCGCCCCAAGGCAGGCGAACATCGGCCCGAACAGAAACGGCAGCGGCAGTCCAAAGGTCAGAAAAACAGAGGCTCCAATGGCTGCAATCGCGACAGTAACGGCCTGCTGTTTCATCGGGGTTACTCCAAACACCATTCGTTGACCGGCAACGAATCCCTATGTATACACCTGGATACATAAATTGGGTAAACAGATATGACAATGCAGGATGACGCCTCTTTTTCCGACGCCCCCCAAGGCAACGTCGCCTATCAGCACCTGATTGATGATCTGCGGGCGGGCCGTCTGACCGCGGGGGACCGTCTACGCGAAACCGAACTGGCCGAACGCTTCGGCGTCAGCCGCACCCCGATCCGAGAAGCGATCCGTCAGCTTGAGGCGGACGGCATTGTCACCCATCTGCCCCGTCAGGGGGCAACGATCCGGTCTCTGGAATATGTCGAGGTCATGGACCTCTACGAAATGCGCGCTGTCCTCGAAGGGACCGCAGCGCGGCTCGCGGCGCGGGCGGCTTCGGATATCGAGATCGACGAACTCTGCGCCATGAACGAAGAATTGGCCGCCGCTGGCGCCACCCCCGAAGCCTTCCGTCTGAACCGCCAGTTCCACATCGCGCTAACCAACGCGGCCAAGAACCGCTTTCTGGCGAAATCCACTCAGACCCTGCAGAAAACCCTTCTAATCATGGGCCCCACGACGCTGATCCAACCCGAACGGGCCATCGGCGCGGTGCAGGAGCACATCCGCGTACTGGACGCAATCCGCGCCCGCGACGGTGCCAAAGCCGAACAAGAGATGCGCAAACACATCGAGGTCGCGCAGCGCGTCCGAATGCGCCAACTTCGCCTCCAAGAACGCAGCGAAGACTAGCTGTTTTCTTCTTTGAAAAAACACTCAAACCCGCGCGCGGCTCAGGTCCGGAGACCCCGTAGAACAATGGCAATCCGGTCCAAGATTTCCTCGGCCTGCGCGGTGCGGTTTACTTTGCCCTGACGTTTGCGCCGTGGCAGCAACGCCCCGAACACCACGTCCATCAAGAGCCCCGCCACCATCGGCAGATCATTTCGCGGCAGCACGCCCTTGGTCATCTGTTCATCCAGCCACTCCATCAGCGCCTCCCGTGACCGTATGATGCCGGTGTCGTAAAGCATCGCGTTCAGTTCGGGAAAGACCAAACTTTCGCGCGAAATCAGGTTCAGCAAAGCATCCCGTTCGTCCGCAGATTGGTCGTCCAGATCCAGCCGGAAAATGCTGCGCAAAACGTCCATCAGGGGCAGGGCCTCATCCTTGGGACGGGGCAGCTTCAGGATCAAATCCCGACGCGACAGAACAACCGCGCTGAACAAGGCCGTCTTGTCATCGAACAGCGCATAGAGGTCGCGCTTGGACATCCCCCCTTGGCGCGCGATGTCCGCCATGGTCGACCGCCCGAACCCTTTTTCAATGAACACAGCCATCGCAGCGGTCAGAATGCGGTCCCGCCGCTGGTCCGCGCTGATCGCTTTCGGACGGCCACGCGCCGTGGTCGAGCCATCTTTTTCTGTGGGGTCGGTTGACATGGATCAGGGCCCTCCCATTTAAGGAACCATATCAGTACCATTAATGCAGACTCAAGGGCGATTGCGCCCCTCGGTCAAAGGAGACAGGCAAATGATCACCCGCCGCACATTCATTCTTGGCCTCACAACGCTTGGGGCGCTCGCGTCCATATCGGCCCCCGTTTTCGCAGCGGCCGGTCAGGTGCAGTCGGCCACCGCCATCACTCAGGTCTTCGGGGACGGTCAGAGGTTTGTCGCAGTCGCGCTGACCTATGATGCCGACATCGCTGCCGCCGATCTGGACGCGGCGGCTTTCGCGGTCGAGGGACGCACCATCGTTGACGTATATCCCGCGACCTCGACCAATCCGGCGGATCGCGCGGACACTGGCCGCTATGTGATTGTCGCGCTGTCCCCTGACGATGCGGATGCCACCCTTGCCATCCAGCCCGAACGCCAAGAGAT
Organism: Donghicola mangrovi; assembly: GCF_013377535.1. GTDB lineage: Bacteria > Pseudomonadota > Alphaproteobacteria > Rhodobacterales > Rhodobacteraceae > Donghicola > Donghicola mangrovi. The sequence goes on from NZ_JABCJE010000006.1 coordinate 19,624, forward strand.
GTCAGGGCGCGGCCCGGGCGGTATGGGGAAAATCGGCACCCGCTCGATCACCGATGTCACTTGGGCCACGCCCGAGGCCACAGTCACCACCCCCGATGGCCAATCCGTCGCCACCAGCGCCGTCCGCAACCTGATTGTCGAGGATTTCCAGCAGCTTGTCTGGCAGGACCCCGAGACCGGCGACACGCTGCCCTATAACCTGTTCGTTCCGCGGGATTATGACCCTGCGAAATCCTATCCGCTGGTGAACTTCATGCACGATGCGGGCGCGTCCAGCGACAACACGCTGCACACATTGCTTCAGGGACTTGGCGCGATCTGTTGGGCCTCGCCCGAGGATCAGGCCAAGCGGCCCTGTTTCGTGCTGGCCCCCCAGTTTTCCGAGATCGTGACGGATGACACCTCCGAAGCGTCCAGCATGTTGGACACCACGATCAACCTGATCCGCCATCTGACCCAGACCTACAGCATCGACCCCGCGCGCCTTTATACCACAGGGCAGTCGGGCGGCGGGATGCTGTCGATCGCGATGAACATCAAGCATCCCGACTTCTTCGCAACCACTTTCCTAGTCGCGTGCCAATGGGATGCGGCCAAGGTCGCCCCGATGGCGGGGAACCGTCTGTTCATTCTGGTCAGTCAGGACGACGCTAAGGCCTTTCCGGGCCAGAACGCCATCACCGAGGCTTTGACAGCGCAGGGAACCCCCGTAGCCCGCGCTGTCTGGGACGCCCGTTGGAGCGCCGAACAGTTCCGTTTTGCCTTTGACGATCTGGATGCCGAGGGCGCAAGGGTCAACTACGTGACCTTTGACGCAGGCACCGTGATCCCCGAAGGGCAAACCCCCAACCCGGGGACAGGACACATTAACACATGGCACTACGCCTATGCGATCGAGCCGATCCGCGAATGGGTTCTAAGGTAGGACGTCACCCGTCTCGCACCCTTTGAAATATGTCGGGTGGATGCGGGCGAAAGAGGTGGCCTTAGGCCGGAACGACTGCAAGGGCGTTTTGCATCGCCTTTGCTCTTTGATGCAAAATGTCAGCCGCCAAATTCGCTTCGGCAGTGACGGCATTTCGAAAGATTTTCGAAGTGCTGTTACACTTGTTCGAAAATGCAACAATACCTTCCAGTGTTGCATCGCTGAACTTGTCTAGTGGAGATAGCTTTATCTCCGAGAGTAGCAATTTCATTTTTTCCGCCGTTTCGAGTTAGTAAGAAGATATTAGAGAAGGCCGTTTCTTTTCCAAATACAGCCTCCCGAACGTATTGCAGATATCCGAAGATAATTTCGTTTTTTGTAATAAATTTCAGATCTTTGACCGAGTGGTCTAATTCTCGCAAACAAAACCTTGCAAATATTGAATGCCATTAAGCGACATAGTTTTTGTCGCTTTTAGTCTATTTTCGGGCAAGGAAGGCACCTGAACGACACCACGACTCACGTAACGTCAAGCGACGAATGACGTAACGTTCCCACATAAACCAGTGGTCCAAACCGTCCCGCGCTGCTTTCCGGATGTAAGTCAAGCTGTCTAGTTAGTGGTCCTCTTTCGTCCACTTGGTGCCAGATCATCCAAGCCACACAATTTTCGCGTGCACTCCATGCGGAATTTGTGATGCTTCTAATTTCGAAACAAATTCATTGCGTATATCGGCAATCTCTAGCGCGGTGGCGGGATTTGCGCCGTCTGCCTGCTGCGGGACGCCCCAAGTTCGAAAAAAGTCCCCGGAAATTCGGTCTATTGTTTCCATTAAATCGTGGAATCAACCTAAAGTAGAGCGTACCTTAACCAATAAACCAAAGTTTATACCGTTCATTTTTTAAAGAGGATCACGAAAATGACCGCTATTGGCCAGCGCGTTTATGATGACTACGCATTTACAAACGACTTACCAATCAATCCCAAGATCGACACACGGTACACCCGGACCCTGACGTTACAAATCCAAGAGGGCGAGCAGTTCCTCGGGATGTATGACGAGGCCGGGCACAAGCTGAAAACCACAGTTTGGGGCTATTCGGTTCCGGGAATGACACCGGGCTTCCACGGCCCGACCATCGTGGCTTATGAAAACCGTCCACTCAAAATCACTTGGGAAAACAAACTGGACGTCGACGCCCACCTGCTGCCGGTGGATGAAACGATCCACATGGCCCATCCCACCGAAGGCTCGATCGCGAACGGGGTCATTCCGATCGTCAGCCACCTGCACGGGGGACACACGGACGCCGATTATGATGGCGGTCCCGAGGCGTGGTACACGCCCGATGTGACCACCTCGACGAAAACCACTCTGCTGTCCGGGTCGGCTCTTGGGTCGTTGCCGATCGTGGGCGGGCTGATCAGCTCGATCGAGAACTGGTTCTCGTTCAGCAAAACCTGGTACAAACAGAGCGGCAGCTACACCGCCCCCGACGCCACCCCCGGCAGCACCGGGTCGGACTATGTGGGGAACACCTTTACCTATGACAACGACCAGCAATCCGCGCCGCTGTGGTACCACGACCACGCACTGGGGATCACGCGCCTGAACGTCTATGCGGGTCTGGCGGGGATGTACCTGCTGCAGGACTGGGACCGGATCAATCTGGCCAAAGAAAACATCCTGCCGAACGTCAAGGATGTCGTTGATATCGTCATTCAGGACTACTCCTTTGACGATGCGGGGAACCTTTACTACCCCGGCCATGCTGGCGACATGCTGCCCGATGGCTCTGGCACCATGGTCATGGACGAGATCGACGACGAGTTCTACGAACAGAACGGCATGGACGCGGTGTCGGCGCTGCCCGAGTATTTCGGCGATGTGATCCTTGCCAACGGGATGGCCTGGCCCAAACTGGATGTCGCGCAGGGCGAAGTGCAGGTCACCCTGCTGAACGGGTCGGACTCGCGCTTTTACAAGCTGCAGCTGGATAACCCCAACATCCGCGCCACTCTGGTCGGCACCGAAGGCGGCCTCTTGCCCAACGCGCGCAAGATCTTTGACGGCGACGGCGTGCAGGAAAAGAACGAGTTCCTCATTCTGGCGCCCTCCGAGCGGGTCGAAGTGGTGTTCGATTTCTCGAAACTGTCAGATGGCGAAAAGGTCACCCTGCTGAACACCGGCCCCGCGTGGGAGCCCTATAAGGGCATCAACTATGCCACCGGCGAGCTGAACGTCGCCGAAGCGGCAACCATCGATGACTCTGTTGGCTCGATCCTGCAGTTTGTCGCGGATTCCAGCCTTGAGGCCGAGAACCTGCTGGTCAAGCACAACACCAAGCTTGATAGCGACTATGCCTCGATCAAGAAGCGCGACATCGACCACACCCGCAAACTGGGTCTGTTCGAGGGCACGGACGAGTTCGGCCGCATCAAACCCCAGCTTGGCACCGCCGAAGCGGGCAAAGTGCACACCGACGAAATGACGCCGGATGGCAAGTTCGGTCCGCTCAGCTGGATGGCCGACACCACTGAGAAAGTGCAGCTGGGGGACTCGGAATACTGGGATATCTTCAACTTTACCGAGGACGCGCACCCCGTGCACATCCACCTCGTGCAGTTCCAGAACGTCCGCAAATACGCGATCGACTTCGAAGACAACGATGAAAACGGTGTTCCTGACGATCTGACCGGCGACGGCAAGATCACATATGGTTACGAGCGCAAAGGTGCCGTGCTTGGGGAAACCTGTGACATCATGGTCTTTAACAAGAAAAGCCTGCCCTTCCGCGCCGAGGAAAAAGGCTGGCAGGACACCACGATCGTTGGCCCCAAAGAGATGCTTCGCGTTGCGGCCACCTATGACAAACCCGGCGAGTTTGTCTGGCACTGCCACATCCTGAGCCATGAGGATAACGACATGATGCGCCCCTTCCTGGTGGAAGAGGTCTAAGGTCTTGGCCGGTCAGGGCAGTTCGCTCTGGTCGGCCGCCGCATTGATCACCTTGCGGGCGAGGGACAGGAAGATCTCGACCTCGGCCGCATCCAATCCCCCCAGCACTTCGGTTTGCAGGTCTGTCACCACGGGCAGAACCTGATCGAACGCTGCTTGGCCTTGGGCAGTGCCGCGCACCTCTTTGGCGCGGCGGTCCCGTTTGCTGGTTTGACGCTCGACCAATCCCTTCTGCACCAGCCTGTCGATCACCCCGCCAATCGTGGCGCGGTCATAGGCGATGTGCGCCGCGACCCCCGCCTGATCAATCCCGGGGTGGGTCAGGATCGCCTCGAGCGCCGCGAATTGCACAGAGGTCAGGTCCATTCCCATCTCTTGCATCCGGCGGGTGAAGACCTGCGTGGAATGCTGGTTGAGTCGCCGGATCAGGTGGCCCGCCATGCTGTGCGCTTTCATTTTCGCCTCCTAAAAACCTGAGAAAACCTATGCAAGACAGTATATTGACGGAAAATGATTTGTATACTTATTTATGTTGACCGAAAATAATAAGTATAGATACTAATTTCCCGAAGGCCGCCGCACCTGCGGCCCAAGGGAGGGACACCATGCAATTCTATCTGAACGGTTTTCGGGGCGGCGATCCTGACATCCAGAACGCAGCGCCGAACCGCCGCGACCGCACCCGCTTTGCCCCTTTGCCGGACAAGGTGGACGTGCTGATTGCGGGCTGCGGACCGGCGGGCCTGTGTCTGGCCGCGCAACTGGCGCAATACCCCGAGATCGACACCATGATTGTCGAACGCAAACCCGGCCCCTTGGAAAAGGGGCAGGCCGACGGTGTGAACACCCGCACGATGGAGATGTTTCAGGCCTTCGGGTTTGGCGAGAAGGTCAAGCGCGAGAGCTATTGGGTGAACCAGACCACCTTCTGGACGCCCGATCCGGCGAACCCTGCGCATATCCGCCGCGTGGGCCGTGTGCAGGACGTGCCGGATGACTCTTCGGAAATGCCCCACACGCTGATCAATCAGGCCCGCATCCACGAGCTGTTCCTGGATGTGATGAGCAACTCTCCGTCCAAGCTGGAGCCCGAATATGGCTGGCAGGTCGTTGACCTGACCGTCGATCCGACCACCGACGATCACCCCGTCACCGTGACGCTGGAAAACACCAGCATCAACCCCGGTGACCGCAAGACTGTGCGCGCAAACTATGTGGTTGGCTGCGATGGCGCGCGGTCCAATGTCCGCACCGCCATCGGGGGCACCTTGCACGGGGATGCGGCGCATCAGGCATGGGGCGTCATGGATATTCTGGCCAACACGGACTTTCCGGACATCCGCCAGAAATGCCTGATCGCCTCGGCCACCGAAGGGAACATTCTGATCCTGCCCCGGGAAGGGGGCTATCTGTTCCGCATGTATGTAGAACTGGAAAAGCTGAACCCCGACGAGCGGGTCTCTAGCCGCAACTTCACCGCCGATCATATGATTGCCGCCGCCAACCGGATCATGGCGCCCTATACCGTAGATGTGAAGCAAATCGTCTGGTGGTCCATCTACGAAATCGGCCACCGCCTGACCGACCGTTTCGATGACGTTCCCGAGGGCGAAGATCGCAACCCCCGCGTCTTTACTGCAGGCGACGCCTGCCACACCCACAGCCCCAAGGCGGGGCAGGGGATGAACGTGTCCATGCAGGATACCTTTAACCTTGGGTGGAAGCTGATCCACGTGCTGACCGGCCGCGCCGATGCGCGTCTGCTGCGCAGCTACTCGGCCGAACGCTGGGTCGAGGCAAAGCGCCTGATCGACACCGACCACGCTTGGGCGCGGATCATGTCGGCCCCTCCGGGTCAGTCGAAACTGGACGGCGCAGGGATACCGCGCTTCCAGAAGCAGTTTATCGAGAACCTCGAATTTACGGGCGGTCTGGCGGTGAAATACGATCCTTCGGATTTGGTTTCGACAGCCGCCCATCAGGATTTGGCCACCGGAATGCCCATCGGCAAGCGGTTCCACTCGGCCCCGGTTGTGCGATTGGCCGACGCGATGCAGATGCAACTGGGTCACGTGGCCGAGGCCGACGCGCGCTGGCGGCTCTATGCCTTTGGCGGACGGAACGACACCTCTGAGGGCGGGGCGATCCACGATTTGGCGGACTGGCTGGCGCATGATCCGGCCTCGCCCATCGTGCGGACGCGCCGCGCAGGCGAAGACATCGACGCGCTGATCGACGTGCGGGCCATTTTCCAGCAGACCTTTGACCAGCTGGCGTTTGAAAACATGCCCGCGCTGCTGAAACCCGAGAAGGGTCGCTATGGCCTGTGCGACCATGAAAAGGTCTTTTGCACCGATCACAAAGGGCTGGGAGACATCTATGATATGCGTGGGATCGACCGGGAAAACGGCTGCCTGATCGTGGTGCGTCCCGACCAGTATGTCGCCCATATCCTGCCCTTGGACGGCTATGCAGAGCTGGCCGCGTTCTTTGCGCCCATCCTGATCTGACGGGCCCGCATCGGTAACTGTGACCTACACTCCACAGGCCCGCGTCATGACATCGCCGTGATTGGACATTGGCGCGGGCCTGATCTCTATTTGCAACTGCAGCATGGGGTGATTTGCGCCCCGATGCCGTGCGCGGCCAAGGCAGTGCCGCGCCATCCCCAGAACAAATAGACCTCCTCAGGCTTTCAGAGAGATACCGGATGAAACGCGCGATCCTTGGCACTTTGGTCACGGTCTGCATCGGCACGGGTGCGGCAGCGGAAATGTGTGATTATCGCCCTAGTGCGCTGATGGGGGCAGGGGCCAACGCGGCCAAACAGCACTCGGGCGCGGCGGTGGCAACGGCTGGCTCGGCGGCCAAGGCAGCCGGATTTTACACCCTGACCCAAGTGGTAAGTGGCGGCACCGTCACCGCGGCAGGTGCGGCTGGCGCAGGCGCAGCGGCCACCGGCACCACAGGGCTGCTTGGCAGTATGGGCGGCGTTGCGGCGGTTCTGACGGCCCCCGCCACCATCATCGGGGCGGCTGTGTTGGGGGGCGGCAGCCTGATTTACGAAGGCTACTGCTATTACGCGGTGGATGACCGCAAAACCGACCCCGCCGAGGTTTTGCCCGTTTTGCAGAACCTTGGCGAAAACGCCGATCCCGACTTTTTGCGGTTCGTGGACCTGACCGTTCCCGCAGACCAGTTGGATGAGTCCGTCACCAAAGAGGATCTGGAGATCGGCGAAACCCACATCCTGAAGGTCGCCAAGGAGTGGAACACCCACGGCCACCCGATGACATGGACCAACTATCGCGCCTCGCGCCTTTATATCGTGAACGGACAACTGAGGTACAAGGATTTCGGCCGCGACACCCGTATCGGGGACCTTGGTTTCGTCGTCGCCCAAGCGGGCGCGGATGCCTCCAATCCCGAGGCTGCGGTTGCCCCCGAAGGCATCGTGTCTGATCTGCCCGTCGAGGCTCCGACCGAAACGCCTGCCGAGGCCACCCTGCCAGAGGCCCCTGCCGTGGAAATGCCCGCCGAGGCTCCGGCGCAACCGGCCCAATAACGCGCCTTTGACGCCTCGCATCCGGATGCGGGGCGTTTTTCCCTTTGCCTGCCGGCTGATCCGGTGTTCGATGCCCGAAGCAACCAGAAGGAGCTTCCATGGAACAGCGCCCCCTTGGCCATACCGGCAAAAACGTGTCCTCCATCGGCCTCGGAGGCATGAGCTTTTCCGATTTCTATGGCAAGACCAGCCGTGAAGAGTCCTTTGCCGTCATGGACTTGGCACTGGAGCTGGGGATCAACCACATCGACACCTCGAACATCTACGGGATGGGCAGGTCCGAGACTGTGATCGGCGAATTCCTGAAGGCCCACGGCGGCGAAAGCCCCTTTGTCATCGCGACCAAGGCGGGGATCACTTCGGACCCCGAGACCGGCGCGCGCTGTTATGACAACTCCGAAGCGCACCTGCGGCGCGAGTTGGAGGGCAGCCTGAAACGCCTCGGGCTCGAGCAGGTCGATCTGTTCTACATCCACCGCCGCGACACCCGCATCCCGATCGAGGACGTGACCCACACGCTGGTCACCCTGAAGCAAGAGGGCAAAATCGGCGGCTTCGGCTTTTCCGAAATCGCGCCCTATTCCCTGCGGCAGGCGGCGGACATCCATCCGGTGGATGCGGTGCAGAACGAATATTCGCTGTCAACCCGCCTGCCCGAGATGGGGCTCAATCAGGAATGCGCCCGTCAGGGGACCGCGATGGTGGCCTTTTCGCCGGTGGGTCGGGGCCTGCTGACCGACACGCCCCCCGATGCGACGCGTGCGGCGGGCAACCCGTTTCTGGGGAGCAACCCGCGTTTCGTCGGCGCCAATCTGGACCGGAACCTGAAGGCAGCGGCAGCTTTTGCGGCTTTGGCGGCCGAGATGGGCTACAGCACCGCCGGTCTGGCGAATGGCTGGGTTCTGGCGCAGGGCCAGCACATCCTCTCGATCCCCGGAACGCGCTCGGTGGATCACCTGCGCCAGTTGGCCCAAGGCGCGACAATGACCCTGTCCCCGTCGGACATGGCCCGCATCGAAGAGGTCCTGCCCGTGGGGTGGGCCGCTGGCGACCGCTATTCCGAGGCGCAGAACATCGGGCCCGAGCGGTATTCGTGATCAGAGCGGGCGGGACATTCCCCGCCCTCGCGGCTAAGGTCGCCGGATACATTCAGAAAAGGGCCCACCATGACCATCACCCAACCCGAGGAACTGGAGGCTCTGAAAGCGATCGGCCGGATCGTCGCGCGAACCATGCACACGATGGCGCAATCCATCGAACCGGGCATGACCACGCGCGAACTGGATGATATCGGCCGCGCCCTGCTGGAGGCAGATGGCGCCCTGTCCGCCCCTGAAAGCATCTACGACTTCCCTGGTGCGACCTGCATTAGCGTGAACGAAGAGGTGGCCCATGGCATCCCAGGTGACCGCGTGATTGCGGTGGGGGATCTGGTGAACATCGACGTCTCTGCCTCCAAGGACGGGTATTTCGCGGATACCGGCGCGACCTTCTGCGTCGGGGCGGTGCATCCGCGCTTAGAAAGGCTGTGCAAAGACGGGAAACGGGCCACCCAGATCGGGATCAATCAGGTCGGGGCCGGCAAGCCCTTGGCAGGGATCGGGAACGCGATCGGCAAATTCGCCAAGGATCGCGGCTATACCCTGATCCGCAATCTGGCCAGCCACGGTGTGGGCCTGTCCCTGCACGAATACCCCGAGGAAATCGCGACGTGGCCCACCCGCGGCGACCGCCGCACGATCACCAAAGGGCTGGTCCTGACGGTCGAGCCATTCCTTTCCACCGGCGGGCATTGGGCCGCCGAGGCAGAGGACCCGTGGACCCTTTATGCGGAACCACCGGCACCGTGCGTTCAGTACGAGCACACCGTTGTGGCCACGGACAAAGGGCCGATCATCGTGACGCTACCCCACTGACCCCGCGGGGGATCAGAAGATTTCGTAGACGATATAGGGGCGGATTTCCTCGATATCGTCGATGCCCTTGAAGCTGACAAAGTCCTGATCCGACAGGATCAGCGTCAGCATCCCGTCGATGATATCGACTTGGCCGGGCAGGGCGCTCGTGGGGGCAAAGGTGCTGTCCATACCCATCCGGCCCGCATCCGCGTATTCCGGCATGTAGGTAAAGACCAGCGTATCGCCTTCGTCCCCGTTGAAATCAGTGATGATATCCCAGCCGGGGTTGGTCTCCATCACAAAGCGGTCGGCGCCCTCGCCGCCGGTCAGGATGTCGTTGTCTGCCCCGCCATTCAGTTCGTCGTCGCCAATACCCCCGAGCAGTTCGTCGTTCCCACTAAGGCCATAAAGGGTGTCATTGCCCTTGCTCCCGTCCAGAGCGTTATCGCCGCCACTGCCGTAGATTGTGTCGCCCGCTGTGCCGCCGCGCACGCATTCGATGCTGTCCCAGACGTCGCCTTCGAGATCGCCCGGGATGATGCTGCCTCTGGCCAGATGGATCCACAGAGACTCGTCAAAGTTCGAGAAGTCCACCCAGTCATTGCCCGCCCCGCCATAGTACATGTCGTTGCCATCGCCAGCTGTGTAAACGAACGTGTCGCTGCCCGCGCCGCCGTACAGGGTGTCGTTGCCAAGGCCCCCTTGCAGGGTGTCGCGCCCGCCCTCGCCATAGATGATGTTGTCATCGCTGCCGCCGGTCAGGTAGTCGCCATAGCTGGTGCCGATCAGGCCTTCGACCCCGTCGACGCGGATCGTGCCCTCTCCGGTGTTTTGGGCGCGCGTGAGCCCGAGGTTGAACGTGACCCCTTGGATCGCGTCGTCAAAGCCGAGATAGTCGAAACCGTCTTCGCCATAGACATAGTCGGTGCCGATGCCCGCAATCAGGGTATCGCTTCCCGCCCCACCATAGAGCTGATCGGTTCCGCCTGCCGCGACCAACCGGTCCTCGCCATCGCCGGCGACCAGAGAGTTGTCTGAATCGTCCCCGATGATGGTGTCGTTCCCGCCATTGGTGATCACAGTCTCGAATCCGTAGATTTCATCGGTGCCCTCGCCGCTGGCGGTGCTTTCGGCAAGGTTAACGGTGATATCCGCCTCGGTTCCGAATTGCAGCGTGTCCCAGCCGGCGCCGCCATACATGGTGTCGTCGCCCATGCCGCCCTGCACCGTATCAAGGCCGTCATTCGCGACCAGAAGGTTGTCGCCGCTCGAACCTGTGATGCTGTCGTCGCCATCGCGGGTCTCGACCTCTTCGATGTTGGCGTAGCTGACGATCAGGCCGTTTTCGTCATCATATTTCAGGTCCTCGAGCGTGACGACGCGGTTCATCTTTCCCAGAAAGATCAGGCGGTCATAATCATCGCCGCCGTCGATAAACTTTTCGCCCGTTTCGACGTAGAACCAATCTTGGCCTCCGCCCCCTTCCAGAGTGTCGGTGCCACTGCCTGCATAGATGGTGTCGCTGCCCCTGCCGCTCTCGACCCGGTCGTCGCCAGGGCCAGTGTAGATTTCGTCGGCTCCATTCTCTCCGTATATGGTGTCGTCGCCTGCGCCGCCGATCAGGGTGTCCCCATCGTTGCCGCCATACAGGACATCTGCGCCTTCTCCGCCTTCGATGCTATCGGACCCTATCCCGCCGTAGAGTTTATCGTCCCCTCCTTTGCCCAGAATAGTGTCGTCTTGGTTCCCGCCCGTAACGGTCTCGTCGGCTTCTCGACCCGAGAACATCAGCGCCAAGCTCAATTCGACGTTGATCTGCTCGAAGTTTTTAATTCGGCCAGAGTTTCTCGGGGTCAGATTGTCCAGACCTACGTCATAGGCGTACCGATTATTGTCCGTATTGATAGACACAAGCCTGGTTCCGAAGTGGTTGAAAAGAACCCCATCCGATCCATCTTGACCGTCGATCGTGGAAAGAACCTCATAGACTTTGAAAGTATCGTCGTTTTCACCGCCGCGGACAACATTGTCACCGGCCAAGACCTTGAGAACATCTTCCCCGAGACCCCCCGTCACAGTTATACTGCCGGTGTTGACGCGAATTTCGTCATCACCAAGGGCGCCGTCGACGAATGTGAAGTTGTTGTCACTGTCCTGCTCCAGGATGAACAGATCGTTTTTCGCAGAACCAAGGATTTTTTCGAAGCCCGAGAAATCCACAACCTTCGCATTGCCGGTGGAGTACTCTGTGATCAAATGGGTGCCGAGGTCGAGTTTAAAACCGACCACAAGATCAGTACTGTTGAATTTCAGAATGTCTCTTCCGTTTCCGCCGATCAGCGTGTAGTTTTTCGATGAAATCTGGTTGATGATCATCGTGTCATTTTGTTGCTGGCCGTCAAAGGTGCCGCCATCAGTGACCCAGATGGTATCCGCGCCCCTGCCGCCATACACAAGGTCCACCCCGTCGTCCGCGATCAGAGTGTCTTTGCCGTTTCCGCCAATCAGCGTGTCATCACCATCGCCCCCATAGAGCATGTCATTGCCGCCATCGCCATAAAGCTTGTCGTCGTTCGCCTCGCCGTAAAGGGTGTCTTTGCCGCCGTACCCACGGATGGTGTCATTGCCGCCGCCGGCCTCGACCATGTTGGCAGCGCTGTTTGCATAGATTTTGTCTGCGCCATCGTCCGAGATGACGTCCTCGATGATCGAGCCATCGAAAATATAGAGGTTCCGCGTTCCCGCCACGATGTCCGAATAACTGTTAGGTTTCAGCCGGACAACGCTGCCGTAGCTCAGATCAACCTCGGACGAGCGTAGGTTCAGGGTATCGTGCCCGCCTGTGTCAATGATCGTCAGGCCGGGCGTATTATGAAAGCCTTGCTCGAGCTGACGTTGATCAAAGCGGACGTCGAAAACATCATTCAAGAAGTCATGGCTGGCAGTCCCATTAAAGCCCCAGCGCGTGTCGTCCTCTTCCATGCTGAAGTCGATGTTATAGGTTAGTGCCAACGCACGCAGATCGACCTCGCGATATCCCGCCGCGCGATGGCTGAATCCAAAGCCGTCCTGTCCGAATTCGTCCGGCTCGATGTAGGACATGATGGACCAGCCGCTGCTGTCATTTGTAAATGTCCGCGCGGACCCGTGGTCACCGGATCCGTTGTACGTTCCCAAGTGTCCAAGCCCCAACAGATGGGACATTTCGTGGATAAATGTGATCACATAATTGTGGTGTGCATAAGGGTCATCAAAATCAAAGGCATCGGGTTCATACAGAATATCCGGATTGACCTGATAATAGCCTGCATCCCCGAACCAGCCTAAGTCGGGCTCCGCATGTGCGTAGTCGGTGCCCCAATCCAGAAAATCTTCTTTGTGGATATTCACATCCCCATCGTCCCCATCGCCGACGCGGTAGCTGATCGTGATGTTCAGGACGTCGGCCACATAGCCGAACGCTTCGCGGACGATTTTTTTCATCTCCTCGGGGATGCTGTCATCCTCGTCGAAGTGGACCGTCAGGTGGTTGTTCTTGGCGTGGTCGCCAGAGCTCGAGAAGTTGAATTTGCGCCAGTGGCCGTCCCCAGGTACGGTCAACGCTTCTTCCCAATATCCATTCCGGACGAAGTCCACCATGTCACTGACTGATCCGCGCCGCATGTGCTGACTCCTCGGGCTGGGTTTCGTTAGGACAAGCCTAGCAAGGAGCGGAAATATCTTGGGGGTGTCGGGTCTTATCTTTGGTTGTGAGGGGGGTGGAATTCGGGCGGGGGTATACCTGACCGAAGTGCCGGACCGCCTGTTTCGGCGGCATTTACCCTGCGAGATGGCCGGTTTTTTAGGCCGACCTATTGGCCCCGCACGAGGGGCTTCGAGGGGCCGTTTTGATCGGCCCCTCGAAACAGTTTTCAAGCGGTTTGTGCAGTGGCCGGATCGGTCAGGCGCCCTGCGATCAGCGCCGACAGCGCGACCATCACCGTCGCTGTGCCCATCACCATCGGCAGGCCCCCGATCTGGTAGGTCAGGCCCGACAGCAACGTCCCGATCAGGCGCCCCGCGGCGTTCGCCATATAGTAGAACCCGACATCCATCGTGACCCGCTCGGACTTGGTAAACGCAAGGATCAGATAGGAATGCAGAGAGGAGTTCACCGCGAAGATCCCGCCAAACACCAAAAGCCCGATCACTAGCGTCACCGTCAGCCACATCTCTGGGGCAGGGGACATCGCCACGGCCAGGGTCAGCGCCGCCGGAACTACGAACAGCAGTCCGGCCCAAGTGCGGGCAGCGCGGATCAACTCGCCCTCGGGGCGGGCATTGGCGCGCAGGATTTTGGGCGCGTTGGCCTGAACGACACCGTAAAGGATGATCCACAGCGCCATGAACGTCCCGATCATGAAGAACGCCGCGCGGTTGCCTGCCTCGGACCCGTCAGACAGCACCGCATAGAAATAGATCGGGATGCCGACCACGAACCATACGTCCCGCGCTCCGAACAGGAACACCCGCGCGGCCGACAGCCAGTTCACATTGGCCGATTTCGAGAACACTTCCGAGAATTTGGCCCCCTTGCGCCCCTTGGGCAGGCCCGAGGGCATGAACAGCACCACCGCGCACAGGATCACGGCCAGCACGATCGCCATCCCCAGAACCGCGCCGACAAACCCGAAGACCGCCAGCAAGGCGGCCCCCAGCAGAAAGCCAACCCCTTTGACTGCGTTCTTGGAGCCTGTCAGTACCGCAACCCAGCGGAACAGCCCTCCGCCCGTGGTTGGAGCCAGCAGCTTGACCGCGGATTTCGATGACATCTTGGCCAGATCCTTGGCGACGCCGGAGAGGCCCTGCACCCCCATCACATAGGCGACCGACAGACCGATCCCCCACGCGGGGTTCAACTGGGACAGCGCCAGCAGCGCCACCACTTGCAGCCCCAGCCCCGCATAGAGCGTCGAGGTCAGCCCGAACCGCGCCGCGATCCATCCCGCGCCAAGGTTGGTGACCATGCCCGCAACCTCATAGAGGATGAACAGATAGGCCAGTTGCACCGCGCTGAACCCCAGCGTGTGAAAGTGCAGCAGGACCAGCATCCGCAGCGCGCCATCGGTCAGCATGAACGCCCAATAGGCCGCCGTGACAGCGATATAGGCCGACAGGCCCTCGGGGCGCTGGCTCACAACGAGGCCCCGACCATCAGCGCCACGTCGATCAGGCGGTGCGCATAGCCGTATTCGTTGTCGTACCACGCATAGATCTTCAGCTGGGTGCCGTTCACCACCATGGTCGAGGGCGCATCCACGATCGTAGAGCGTTTGTCATTGGTGTAATCGGTAGAGACCAGCGGGCGGGTCTCATAGCCCAGAATGCCCTGCAGCTCGCCCTGCGAGGCTGCCTCGAAAGCCGCGTTAACCTCGGCCTCGGTGGTGGGGCGCTCCAGCTCGAACACGCAGTCGGTCAAAGAGGCGTTCAGCAGCGGCACGCGCACCGCGTGACCGTTCAGGCGGCCTTTGAGCTCGGGGTAGATCAGGGTAATTGCGGTGGCGCTGCCCGTAGTCGTCGGGATCAGCGAGTTCAGCGCGGAACGGGCGCGGCGCAGGTCCTTGGCCGGTTTGTCCACGATGGTCTGTGTGTTGGTCACGTCATGGATCGTGGTGATCGAGCCATGCTTGATGCCAAAGGTTTCGTGGATCACCTTCACGACCGGCGCAATGCAGTTGGTGGTGCAGGACGCGGCGGTGACGATGCGATGCTCGGCGGAGTTATAAGTGTCGTTGTTGACGCCATAAACGATGTTTGCGGCGTTTCCGTCTTTGACGGGGGCGGAGACGACCACCTTTTTGACGCCAGCCTCGAAGTAGGGCGCGATCTTGGCTTCGGTCTTGAAAACGCCGGTGCAGTCGATCACCACATCCACGCCGTCCAGCGGCAGATCGGCAATATCGCGGGCACCCACAAAGGGAATGCGGGTGCCGTTGATCGTGACGCTGCTGTCATCATGCGAGAAGTCCGCATCCCAACGGCCATGGACGGTGTCAAACTCCAGAAGGTGGGCGTGCATCTCTGGGTCGCCGACAGCATCGTTGATCCAGGCGATTTTCGCGCCGCTTTCCAGCAGGGGTTTGAGGGCCAGTTTGCCCATACGGCCAAGGCCGTTGAGTGCGTATACAGTCATGGTTCTTCTTACTCGGTCTGGTCGCGGCCGATGTCATCGACGGCGGATTGCAGGGCAAGGCGATCAAGGCTGGAGACATCCAGCGCGGTGAACACCTCGATCCGGCGCTTGAGCGCGCCGTAAGCATGTTGGAAAGCCAGCGCCTTTTCGGCGTCGGTGCCTTCGGCTTTGACGGGGTCGGGCATGCCCCAGTGGGCGCTGACAGGCTGCCCCTCCCATGCGGGGCATTCCTCGTTTGCGGCGGTGTTGCAGACGGTAAACACGAAGTCGAACACGGGCGCATCGGGGCCGGTGAATTCGGACACATGTTTGGACCGCAGGACATCGATATCATGCCCTTTGTCCGCCAGAACCTGCACCGCAAAGGGGTTCAGTTCAGTGTTCGGCCGCGTTCCCGCCGAATAGGCATTGAAGCGGTCCCCTGCCAGCTGGCGCAGCAGGGACTCTGCGAAAATGGAGCGCGCCGAGTTGCCGACGCAAATGAAAAGGACGTTGTATTTCCGGTCAGTCATAGGAACATTTCCCGCGCTATTGGGCATACACAAGTCAGGGCGGCCGCGGCAGCAGTCCACCAGCAGGAAATCGAACATCTGTCGTACGTTCGCCATATCCGCCGTGTAGAGCAGCGATGTGCCCACACGGGTTTGCTGCACCAGTCCGGCGCGCTGAAGCACCGCCAGATAGGTGGACATGGTGCTGGATTTGACATCCAGCGCAGTGGCCAGTTCGCCAGCCGGAACACGATCCGGATACCGGCGCATCAAGAGCCGGAACACCGCCAATCGTACCGGATGGCCAAGGGCTGTCAGTTGGTCATGTGTTTCGATTTCCATATTTCATGAATTACTGAAATAAAGGAGTCGCGCCAAGTGAATGTTTTGTAACGGGCCTTGGGACACTTATTTGCGCGCCAGAATTTCGTAGCAAAACATGGGCAAAGCTTCGCCGCCGAGAATACCAGCCTGACATTGCAACAGATGGTAAATTCGGCTCTATAGGGCCCGACATGTTTTGACG
The DNA here is from genome assembly GCF_013377535.1 of Donghicola mangrovi. Lineage (GTDB taxonomy): Bacteria > Pseudomonadota > Alphaproteobacteria > Rhodobacterales > Rhodobacteraceae > Donghicola > Donghicola mangrovi. The sequence continues at coordinate 36,161 of NZ_JABCJE010000006.1, forward strand.
AAGGTATTCGACGATGACTTTAGCATCTTCCGCCGCTAGCAAGGTTCTGATCGTGGGCGCAGGCCTGTCCGGAGCCGTGATTGGCCGCCATCTGGCCCAGTCGGGCTACGAGGTTAAAATCGTCGACAGCCGCGACCATATCGGCGGCAACTGCCACACGGAGCGCGACGCGGAAACGGACGTGATGGTGCACATCTACGGTCCGCACATCTTCCACACCGATGACGAAGAGGTTTGGAATTATGTGAACGAATTCGAAACCTTCATGCCCTACAAGAACCGCGTGAAGACCACCTCGAAGGGGCAGGTGTTTTCGCTGCCCGTAAACCTGCACACGATTAACCAGTTCTTTGGCAAAACCATGCGCCCCGACGAGGCGCACAAGTTCATCACCGAAGAGCAGGCTGACACCTCGATCAGCGATCCGCAGACCTTCGAAGAGCAGGCGATGCGTTTCGTCGGCAAGGATCTCTATGAGGCGTTCTTCAAGGGCTACACCATGAAGCAGTGGGGCTGTCACCCCAGCGAACTGCCCGCCTCGATCCTCAAGCGTCTGCCTGTGCGCTTTAACTACGATGACAACTATTTCTTCCATAAATTTCAGGGGATGCCCGAAAACGGCTACACCGTGATGATCGAGCGGATGCTGGATTGCCCCGGCATCACCGTGGAGTTGAACACCACCTTCACCGCCGATATGGCCGAAGGCTATGACCACGTGTTCTATGCCGGTCCGCTGGACGGGTATTTCGACTTCAAACTGGGTCGTCTGGGCTATCGCACTCTGGACTTCGAGCGGTTCAACTATCAGGGCGACTATCAGGGTTGTGCGGTCATGAACTATGGCGAGGTGGACGTGCCCTACACCCGCATCACCGAGCACAAGCATTTCGCTCCGTGGGAAAGCCACGAGGGGTCGGTCTGCTACCGCGAATTCTCGCGCGAGGCAGAGCCCGCCGACATCCCCTACTACCCGATCCGTCAGGTCAAAGAAAAAGCCCTGCTGAACGAATACGTGGATCTGGCCAATGCGACCGACGGTGTGACCTTTGTGGGGCGCCTCGGCACCTACCGCTATCTCGACATGGACGTCACCATCCGCGAGGCCTTGGACACCGCCCGTGGGTTCGTTGCGGCCCGTGAGCAGGGCGACAAGGTTCCCGCCTTCTTCGTCGCGCCGGTTTGATCAACGCCTTGGCGGCGGTCACACGCGGATTGTTGCCATAAACGACACAAAGTGAATTAAGTGCTTTGATGGTCGGCCCGAAATCGGGATCATCCCCCTTGGATGGTTCAGATTTCGGGCCGGTCTCGTTTTATTTGCTTGGTTCATTATGGTGTTCTTGATGTCTGCTTCGGGCAACGCGCTGGATCGCGCGATCTCTCTTTCCATTGCTGGAACCTTTTCCCATGTCGTCTACGGCGAGGACCGCCTGCCCGCAGCCTATCGCGGCAAGGGCGATGGCGGGATGGATGACGATTACTCGGGTTATCTGGCCAAATCGGCTTGGACGGTTCTGACTCCGAAATTGTCAGGTTCCACAGGCACCTATGCCAAAGGCGGGCTCTATAGCGGGGACATCGGCAGCGGGGATTTCGATGCTCAGGCGCTGGTGGCGGAGACGACCCTGAAGGACGGGACCAAGGTTCTGGTGCTGACCTTTCGCGGGACCGATGATACGCTGAACGCGATCAAAGGGCAGACGTTTACCAAGTCCGGATTGCAGGCCTATTACGACGGGTTCTCGGCGCTGCTGGATGCGGTGGTTGCCTATGCGAACAAGGCATCGAACGGAATTGACGCGGTTGTGGTGACGGGGCACAGCCTTGGCGGGTCGATGGTGGACCTGTTCATGATGCAGGATCGTAGCCGTTTCAGCGACAAACTCGACGTTCAGGCTGTGGCAGTGGGTTCGGCGGGGCTGGTGAGTTCGCTGGTCAAAAACGTTGATCTGACAGGATATACAGCGGTTGCCAATGACGGTGATCTGGTGGTCGATCCGACCCTCAAGAACAGCTGGCTGGCCACGCAGGTTCTGCGCGCGAATGTGCATATCGGCGACGATCTGGTGTTCGAAATGCAGAACCTGAACTCGGTTCCCAGCGGCTCCAGCGTTTATAGCGTGACCTATCCCGTTGGCCTGCAACACGAAAGCAAACTCTATTCCGAGAACCTGATCGCGCTCGGGACGGACCCTTTGGCCGGGTTCTTCAAGGGGGATCGGGTGATCATGGGGAACGGGATCGACGCGGATGGCGACAATGTCGAAGCGACCGGCACCGACAAGGATGACCCCAGCGCCGACGACAAAGGCAGCCGTGCGCTGACTGGCACGAATGGCACGGATTACATCATCGGGCGCGAAGGGAATGACGCCTTGCTCGGGAGGGGCGGCGCGGACCTGCTGTCCGGTGGCAAGGGCAAGGATACCCTGAAGGGCGGCGATGGCGCGGACCGTTTGGATGGCGGCTCCAGCAATGATCAGCTGTGGGGCGAGGGCGGGAATGATCGCCTTTGGGGTGGGGACGGGAACGACCGGATCAGCGGCGGCGGCGGAAATGACAGCGCCGCGGGCGGCGATGGCAAGGATCAGCTCTACGGTGGCACGGGCAAGGACGTGCTGAAGGGCGGCGCAGGCGCGGACAAGCTCTATGGCGGGGACGGGAACGATGCCTTGGGCGGCGAGGGCGGCGCGGACCTGCTGTTCGGAAACCGTGGGAACGACATCCTGCGCGGCGGTGATTATCGGGACACTCTGGTCGGAGGCGAGGGGAATGACACGCTGGTGGGCGACACCGGGCCCGATGTGTTTGTGTTCAGCGCGGGCGACGGGCGCGATGTGATCCGCGACTTCGAGTTGGGCATGGACCGGCTGTCCTTTGACGGGCTCAAGGCGCGCGACCTGCATCTGTCATATTCCGGCGATGATACGGTGATCCGTGCAGATGGTCTGCAGATCACGCTGAACGGCGTGCATCTGGACGGTCTGGACAGCGCCGATCCGCTGTTCGGTTAACCCGTTCGGCGGAAAATCCGGCCTTGGACGTAGAATATGTGAACGGGCTTCGGCCCTGCTTGCGGTTGAACGGGCCGTGCAGGGTCCCCATCTGAAACCCGACACCCTGCACAAAAGGAACCAGACCTGATGGACGTGAACAAACTGCTCGAAAGCTTCCTTGGCACCCAGCGGCCTGCTCAGGACGGCACAGCCAGCCAGTCTAACGGACTGCCCTCGGGGCTCGTGGGCGGGGCGGCTGCGGGTGGTTTGATTGCCCTGATGCTTGGGTCGAAAAAAGCCCGAAAACTGGGGGGCAAAGCCATCAAATACGGTGGCATGGCGGCGGTCGCGGGGCTGGCCTACAAGGCCTATTCCGATTGGCAGGCGCAAAAGGCGCCCACCGCGCCTTCGGGTCCGCTGGAACTGCCCAAGCCCGCCCCGAACAGCGGCTTTGACATCGAGCATGACAAGGACGTCGCCGGTGCGGATTTCCGTCTGGCGGTCATGCGGGCCATGATATCCGCTGCGCAAAGCGACAACCATATCGACGCCGAGGAACACAAGCGCATCCGCGCTCAGGTGGAAAATCTGGGACTGGCGGCGGCGGAAAAGGCAACCCTTTATGAATATTTCGGGGCACCTTCGGATGCGGCGGCGATTGCAGGATTGGCGCGGACTGACGAACAGCGCGCCGAGATTTATTTGGCCTCGGCCCTGTCGATTGATCCCGATACGACCGAGGAACAGACCTACCTGACCGCCCTGGCGCAGCACCTGAACCTGCCTGCGGGGCTGCGCGGTCACCTAGATGCCGAAGCCGCTGCGGCCCGCGATCAGATGGTGTGACCCTGCGCTAGACCGAAAAGGGGGCCGCCCTAGAGCGACCCCACAAGTGCCGGATTCAGTCCATCGTGATGATGTGCCGGATGGTTTTGCCCCCGGCCAGCAGATCGAAGGCGGCGTTGATATCCTCTAGCGGACCGCTTGAAGTCATCAGCCGGTCCACCGGCAGCCGCCCCTGTTTGTACAGGGCGATATAGCGGGGGATGTCCCGCGCGGGCACGCCGCCCCCCAGATAACTGCCCCGAATGGTGCGTTCTTCGCCCACCAGACGGACCTGCTGGATCGAGACGTTGACCGACGGGTTCGCAAGGCTGGCCGTCACCGTCTGCCCCCCGCGCCGCGTGATGTTGTAGGCAAAGTCAAAGGCCGGCCCGACCCCCGCCGTTTCGATCGCCGCATGAACGCCGCCGCCGGTCAGGGCTTTGACCTGATCCACCGCGCCTTTGGCCCGTGAATTCACCACGGCGGTCGCACCCAGTTCCTTGGCAAAGGCCAGTTTGCTATCGTCTACGTCCACCGCAATCACCTCGGCAGCGCCAGCGGCAAGGGCGCCAAGCACCGCCGACAGCCCCACGCCGCCCAAGCCGACCACCGCCACCGTCTGGCCCGGCCGGACTGCCGCCGTATTCACCACCGCGCCCATGCCGGTCAGGACGGCGCAGCCGAAAAGGGCGGCTTTGTCCAGCGGCAGATCCTTGTCAATTTTGACCAGAGATCGCGCGGACACCACCGCATATTCCCCAAAGGCCGACACGCCTACATGGTGAAAGACCTCCTGATCGCCCGCATGCATCCGCACGCCGCCGCCAAGCAGTTCGCCCTGATTGTTCGCAGCCGCACCGGGTTCGCACAGGGCCGCGCGGCCTTCGGCGCAGGGGGCGCAGTGGCCGCAGGACGGCACGAACACCATCACCACATGGTCCCCGACGGCCAGATCGCGGACCCCTTCGCCGCATTCGACCACAATACCAGAGGCCTCGTGCCCCAACGCCATCGGGGTCGGGCGCGGGCGGTCCCCGTTGATCACCGACAGGTCGGAATGACAAAGGCCCGCAGCAGCGATTTTTACCAACACTTCGTCGCGGCCGGGGGGATCAAGGCGCAGATTCTCGATCGCCAAGGGCCGCGTTTGCGCATAGGGCTGCGCGACGGGCGCATGGTGTAGAACGGCCGTGCGCGTCTGGCGCACTGCGGGCGATGTGTCGGTCATGTTTCCTCCCATTCCATCAAGGTGATGGCTCCGGTTTCCAGCCTAAGCCATTCCGAAGAACACGGTCAAAAGGAACGCGACGTTGTAGGGCTTCGGGGATTACAGAGGCGCCTGTTTTTGCCAATGATAGCTGGCGCGAAAGGCATCATAGGCGCTGTCAAACGTCCCCTTCAGCGCGGTGACGGGCTGGATGCTGGCGGACAGGGCGGGCGGTGTCATGATGTCTGTGACGTCGGTGCCTTGATCGGCGGCGATCCCCAAGCGGGCTGCGCCCAAAGCCGCCCCGAATTCGCCGGAAGCAGGCAGGCGGATGGGCGTGTCCAGCACCGTCGCGATCAGCGACAGCCAATAGGCTGACCGTGTGCCGCCGCCAATCGCGATCAGCTCGTCAAAACTGGCGTTGGTGGCGCGCAAAGCCTCAAAGCTATCGCGCAGGCCAAAGGCAACGCCTTCGAGAATGGCGCGGGTCATGTCGGCGCGGGTCGTCCCTGCGCTAAGGCCCGCGAAGTTCCCGCGCACGTTGGCGTCGTTGTGGGGGGTGCGTTCGCCAGACAGATAGGGTTGGAACCGAGTGGTGCCGGGGGTGATCAGATCAGGCCCCAATGCGGCGGTCAGTTCTGCGGGTTTGGCACCTGTGATGCGGGAAAACCAGTTCAGACTGTCGGTCGCGGACAGCATCACGCCCATCTGGTACCAGCGGCCGGGAATGGCATGGCAGAAGGTGTGCACTGCCGTTTCGGGGGCGGGCGCATATCCGTCCCGCGCCGCCAGCAGCACGCCAGAGGTTCCAAGCGAGACAAACCCCTGTCCTTCGTTCAGCGCGCCGATCCCGCAGGCTGCAGCGGCGTTATCGCCCGCGCCGCCCGCGATGACCACGCGTGGGGACACGCCCCAGCGGTGGGCCAGTTCGGGGCGCAAGGTGCCTGCGGCCTCGGTCCCCTCGACCAAGCGGGGCATTTGATCGCGGCGCATATGGCCAAGGGTCAGCAATTCGTCCGACCATTCCCGTTTGCCCACGTCCAGCCAAGAGGTGCCCGCGCTGTCAGACATGTCGGCCACATGGTCGCCGGTCAGATACAGGTTCAGGTAGGCAGCGGGCAGCAGCACTTTGGCGATGCGCTCGAAAATTTGGGGCTCGTGGGTGCGGACCCATTCCAGTTTGGGCGCGGTAAAGCCGGGAAAAACGATGTTGCCAGACAGATCGCGGACGTTGGGGGTGCGGTCCAGTGCGGCGGCCTCGGCGTGGGATCTGCTGTCGTTCCACAGGATGCAGGGGCGCAGAACGGTGTCGCTGGCATCCAGCAAGGTGGCCCCATGCATCTGCCCCGCCACCCCGATCCCGCGCAGATCGGCGAACTGGGGATAGGTGGTGCGCAGCTCCTCGACCGCGGAATCCAGCGCGGCGATCCAGTCGGCGGGGTTCTGTTCGGACCAGCCGGGATGAGGATGGGACAGCGGATAATCGCGTTCGGTCGCGCCGATGGGCTGGCCTTCGGCATCGACCAACAGGGCGCGCAGGCCCGATGTGCCCAGATCAAGACCCAAATAGCTCATGGCTTTACTCGTAACTCGTTAGCTGACCTGTGATTTATCATACAACTTTTCCCTTCACCGGATCAACATGGCATTCAGAGTCTCGGGGATCGTGTCGCAAACGCGCTCGGCCCCCTTGGACAGCAGTAGGGTGCGATGGGCTTCGCGCATGGGGTCCAGATGGCTGCCTCCGACGAAACCGACCGCCCGCATCCCGGCGGCAAGGGCGCCTTGGATGCCGTGGGGCGAGTCCTCCATCACCACGCAATCTGCGGGATCGACACCCAGTTCTCGGGCGGCAAGCAGAAAGAGATCGGGCGCAGGTTTGCCCCGTTCCACCTGATCGGCGCTGAACGCGGCCCCTTGAAAATAGCCGGCCAAGCCCGAAACACCCAGCGTTTCCCCCATGCGCCGGATCGATCCACCGGTCGCAATCGCCACGGGAATGCCCATGTCCCGCAGGGTGTCCAGCATGGCGGCTGCGCCCTCGATCTGGCGCAAATCCGTGCGGTAGCGGGCAAAGAGGCGGGCCTCTACCCGATCCACGAAATCATCGGCGCAGGTCTTGCCGGTTTGCTCGGCCACATGCTCGCAGATCACCCGCATCGACACCCCCAGAAAGCGGTCCCGAATGTAGTCATAGGTCACCTGAGGGGCGCCCATATCCTGAATTTCTTCGGTAATTGCGCTGATCGACAGGATTTCGCTGTCCACCAGACACCCGTCCAGATCAAAGATAACGGCTTGAGGCATTGGCTTTCCTTGGCAGAGAGGGGCGCCGCGCGGGCGCCCCTTTTGGTCACAGGCGCTGCTCGGACACGCGGTCGAACAGGTGAACATTCGCGGGGTCGATGGCAAAGTGGACCTCGGCGTTCGGGGCCGCTTTGAACCGGTCTTTTACCATGGCGTCGATGAAGTCGCTGCCATGTTTCGCAAAGACCTGGGTTTCCGATCCGGTCGGCTCGACCACAACCACGCGCAGGGGCACCCCGTGATCGGCGATCGAGATATGCTCGGGGCGGATGCCATAGGTGACCTTGGTGCCATCGGGCACCGAAGTGTGGGGCAGGGGCAGCATCAAGCCGCTGTCCGAGCGGAACTGGCGCAGTCCGCCCTCGGTCACGATGGTGCCGTGGATGAAATTCATCGAGGGAGAGCCGATGAACCCCGCCACAAAGACGTTTGCAGGGTTGTCATACAAATCAAGCGGCGCACCGATCTGTTCGACCCGTCCGTCCCGCATCACGACGATTTTGTCGGCCATGGTCATGGCCTCGATCTGGTCGTGGGTCACGTAGACGATGGTGGTGCCAAGGCGCTGGTGCAGTTCCTTGATCTCGACCCGCATGGTGACGCGCAGTTTCGCGTCGAGGTTCGACAGCGGTTCGTCGAACAAGAAGACCTGCGGATCGCGGACGATAGCGCGGCCCATGGCGACGCGCTGGCGTTGGCCGCCGGATAACTCCTTGGGGTAGCGTTTGAGGTACTTGGTCAGATCCAGAATATCGGCGGCGCCGCGCACTTTCTGATCAATCTCGTCCTGCGGCCGTTTCGCCATTTTCAGCGGGAAGCCGATGTTGTCGTAGACCGTTTTGTGGGGATACAGAGCGTAGCTCTGGAACACCATCGCGATGTCCCGTTCCTTGGGCGGGACGTTATTTACCACGCGCTTACCGATGGAAATGGTGCCGTCGCTGATCTCTTCCAGACCTGCCAACATCCGCAGCAGGGTGGATTTGCCGCAACCCGAAGGGCCGACCAGAACCACGAACTCGCCGTCGTTGATGTCCACGTTCACGCCGTGCATCACCTGAAGCGAGCCGTAGCGCTTGATCACGTTGTCGATTTTTACCTGAGCCATTGGGGTCGTTCCTTATTGCGGCAGTTCGATCTGCATCTTCACGTCGGCCACAGGGGCGGACGCGGCGATCTCGAAGGCGCGCACAGAGTCGTTGAATTCGAAATTGCGGGTGATCAGCGGTTTCACGTCGATGGCCCCGCTGGCCAGCATCCCCACGCAGCGCGGGAAGACATGGGCGTAGCGAAAGATATTCTCGACCCGCGCTTCGCGGACCATTGCCGCGCCCGCGTCATAGGCGATGGGATCGGCCTGTCCGCCGATGAAGACCACGCAGCCACCGGGGGCCAGCGGCTGGAACACGCCAGCTGCGGCTTTGGGCGCGCCGGTGGCCTCGAACACGATGTCTGCGCCCCAGTTTTCGGTCGCAGCCATGACGGTGGCGGTCAGGTCGTCTTTGCCCGCGTGGACGGGGGTGATAGCGGGGGACAGGCTGGCAGCGATCTCTAGTTTTTTCTCTGCCAGATCGGTCACGAAGACCCGCGCGCAGCCTGCGGCCAGCGCCGACAGGGCTGTGACCAAGCCGATCGGGCCAGCGCCCAAAACCACCGCCACATCACCCGGTTTGACCCGCGCTTTGGTGGCCGCGTGGACGCCCACTGCGAGCGGTTCGACCATCGCGCCCTCGGCAAAGCTGACGTTATCGGGCAGCTTGAAAGTGAAATCGGCCGGATGCACGCAGGTCGGGCGCAGGACGCCGTGAACGGGGGGCGTTGCCCAGAAGCGGACGGCGGGGTCGATGTTGTACATCCCCAGACGCGCGGCCTTGGAGGTGGGGTCGGGGATGCCCGGCTCCATACAGACGCGGTCGCCAATCGCCAGATGCTGCACGTCAGAGCCAACCTCGATCACTGTGCCTGCCGCCTCATGGCCAAGGATCATGGGTTCGGTGACCTCGAACGGGCCGACTTTGCCGTGGGTGTAGTAGTGCACGTCCGATCCGCAGATGCCGACGGTGTGCAGCTTGATCCGGACATCGCGGGGGCCAAGAGTTTCCTCGGCCTTCGAGATTTCGGGGAAATCGCGCAAGGACAGCTCCAGCTTGCGCTCCATCACGAGTGACTTCATGGAATTAGCCTTTCGAAATGATCAGCACGGCCAAGGCCAGCGCGATTGCGTTTGAAATCCAGATGCTCAGGCCCATCGGCTCGATGAACCGGAACCACAGCAGCGAAAGTGCGACCCAGATGACGACCGAGATGAACAGGCGGTCGAACCAGTTGGTCTCGATCGGCAGGAAGCCGGCTTTGGAGGAGGACACCGCAGGGGTGTCCTCTTCTTCGTGGTGGGCCGAGGACAAGGGCGTGTTATCGTGATTGCTCATGGGGTTAGCCTTTCACTGCGCCAAAGGTCAGGCCCGCCACGATGTGCTTTTGCACAAGGCCAAAGACGATCAGGGCCGGGATCAGGGTAAAGACCGAAATGGTCGCCATGATGCCCCACTCGGTGCCCGTGGTGGTGACGTATTCCGACAGGCCTGTCGTCAAGGTGCGGGCGTTAAAGTTCGTCAAAGTCGCGGCCAGCAGGTATTCGTTCCACGCAAACACCCAAGTCAGGATCAGCGTGACGGCAAGACCGGGGCGGCAGAGGGGGAAGACGATCTCGGTGATGACTTTCCAGCTCGAGGCACCGTCCACATAGGCGGCTTCGTCCAGTTCCTTGGGGATGCCGTCCAGCGTGGGGCGCAGGGTCCAGATCGCGAAGGGCAGGTTGAAGGTGCAGTAGACCAAAATCATGCCGATCCGCGTGTCCAAGAGGCGAAAATCACCGACCGCGTAGACTTGGGTCATCAAGAGGAACAGGGGCAGCAGGAATACGGCGGGCGGGGCCATCCGGTTGGTGATGGTCCAGAAAAACAGGCTTTCCTTACCGGCCATTTTGAACCGCGACAGGGCATAGCAGGCAAAGAACCCGAGGATGGTACACAGCAGCGCGTTGCCCGTGGAGATCACCAGCGAGTTCACCATGTAGCTGCGCAGCAGGCGATCGCCCCAGACCTTGGCGTAGTTGCCCCAATAGGGGTCCGACAGGATCACATCAGGGGTCGAGAACAGCTGCACCGCCGGTTTCACCGAGATGACAAACAGCCAGTAAATCGGGAACAGGGTCAGAAAGCTGACAAGGCTCCAGAAGACGATGGCAATGATCGGATTGTTCTTTTTCATCGCGCTCAGTCCTTCTTGTTACGGGGGGCCAGCATGGTGACATAGAGCAGCCAGCACGCGACGATGGTGAGGTAGAGGACGATGACCGAGATCGTTGATCCGTAGCCGTAGTTCGTCTTGGGGAAGACCTCTTTGAAGATATGCACGCCCACAAAACGGGTGGCCGATCCGGGGCCACCACCGGTGAGCATCCAGACCTCGTCCACGGTGCGCAGGGCGTCCATCAGGCGGATAAAGACGGTGGCCACAACGGCGGGGGCGATCATCGGCACGGTGATGTGAAAGAAGATCTGGCGTTTGTTCGCGCCGTCGATCTGGGCTTGCTCGAACGGATCAGGGGGCAGGGACACCAGCGCGGCAATCAGGGTCAGGGTGACCAGCGGGGTCCAGTGCCAGATGTCCATGATGATGATCGTGGTGAACGCGGCCACGGGCGAGGTCCCGATGTTCACGGTGATCCCGAACCATTCGTTCAGGTAATGGGGGATGATCCCGATGGACGGCGTCATCATCAGCTTCCAGACCGAGCCCACGATGATCGGGGCCATGATCAGGGGCAGGGTGTGAATGGTGCGGAAAATGGCCTTGCCGGGGAATTCCTTCATAAAGGCTTGGGCGAGGATATAGCCCACGACCAGCTCGGAAATCACCGCGAACAGGACGAACAGTACCGTCACGCCGACCGAGTTCAGAAACTCTGCGTCAAAGACGATTTTGCGGAAGTTGTCCGCCCCGTTGAAGATCATGTGGGGGTCAGCGGCGAACGGGTTCCATTGGTGGAACGACACGTAAACCACGTAAATAAAGGGCAAAACGCCGAAGAAGAACAGAATGGCCAGCGTCGGCGCCAGCAAAATCCATCCCAGTCTGTTGGATTGCATCGTCATGCTCCCTGTAATGTTCGATGCGCGAAAATGCTCCGGCGCGCAGCTGCGCCGGTCAAAGGGGGCCGCCACCCCATAGGGGAAGGTGACGGCCCTTGGGCTCGCGATTGGGAGGATCGCTTACTTGCGGTAGCCCAGTTCGGTCAGGGTCGCTTCGGCGATCTCGGCCATCTGGTCCAGACCGTCGCTGACGCTGACGTCACCGGTCAGGATCTTGTAGAAGGTCGGGGCCACGGCCTCGCGCAGCTGCGCGTGGAACGGATAGGCGGGCGCGCCAGCGAACAGGTAACCCTTGTCCTTCAGCATGTCGTAGTAGCCGCCAAGCTCCTTGTTCATGTCCTGAACCTTGGGGTCGTCATAGGTCGCGGTATTGGTCACGCGCGGCGCTGCAACGGCCCAATCGGGCTGGACTTCGTTCTGACCGATGTATTCCAGGAACAGGGCTGCCGCCTCTTTGTTCTTGGAGGTCGAGGGCAGGCCGAACGCGCCGCCGTCATAGTAGCCGATATAGCCCTCGCCCGCTTCGGCTTCGGCCAGAACACCGTCGGACAGCGGGGGCAGGGCGACGCCCACTTTGCCCACGACCAGCGATTTCTCGGGGTCCGAGGCGATCCAGCCCGCGTTTTCACCATACACCAGACCCTGCGCCGCACGGCCCGCGCCAAAGGTGGTGCCGACCTCGGTCCAGGTGGACTGGTTCGATTCAGGCGGCGCGTACTGGCGCAGGTCCAGCCACCACTGAAGCGCCTCTTTGGCAGTGTCCGAGTTCATCTCGCCGCCGTTCGCAACCGATGCGGCGTAGTTGTTGTCGGCCTTGATGCCCCAGTTGTAGATGCCAAAAGTCGGCGCGATGGTTTCGACGTATTCGTACCACGATGCGGGGTGTCCGGTGTGGCCCTGAACGGTCGCGCCCCACAACTGAAGGTTGTTTTTCTGTCCGTAATCGTAGAAGAACTTGGCGATCTCGGTGTACTCTTCGTGGGTGGTCGCCGGGGTCAGATCACGGCCGGTGGACTCTTTGAAAGCGGCCTGAATATCGGGGTCCCCGAACAGGTCGGTGCGGTAGAGATAAATCTTGATAAAGGCTTCCATCGGGATGCCATAGAGGTGCCCGTTCGACCCTTTGAAGTAGTCCGCGAAGGTGGTGAAATTGCCTTCGTCATAGGTGGGGGCCTTCAGCTCGGGGTGGTCCGCCAGTAGCTGGGTGGTGTCGGTCAAGAAGTCCCGTGCCAGATACGAATAGATGATATCCTGTTCGATATACACCATGTCGTAAATACCTGTTCCGGCTTCCATATCTTTGATCGCCTTGTCGAACATCTGGTCCCACGAGGTGGTCTCGATATCGACGCGAATACCGGTCAGTTCTTCGAACTGGGGCGCCAGAACTTCGCGGATATAGAGCGACGGCGGCGACGATTCCGTCACGCCGCGCAGGGTCACGCCCTGATAGGGGGCGGCGGCCTCTTTCCAGAATGCATCATCGGCGTTCGCCATGCCTGCCGCAAAGGACAGAGCCAGCGCGGACGCGGCAAGCTTGAATACGGTGTTCATGATTTTCCTCCCTTGGAATTCGGGCTTCCAGCGCGCCCCAAGCACACCAATGCGTTGAGTCGCCCTGCCTCCCCGCCGCAATTCATGCATTTGTAAACTGATTCATGCAAGTGTTAAAATTTCAAATGTTGGGATTGCCATACATATGTTTTGTATGTCATCGTGTGCTTCGATGCAGTAAGCGGCAACGCACCGCATCAAGGAGGAAAGTCGAACCATGGCACGCGAGCTGATCGAGGACAGCGAAGCCTTCATCACGGAGGTTTGCTGGCACTACTACGTGAACGAGATGACCCAGGCCGAAGTCGCGCGCCTGATGGATGTCACCCGTTTGCGGGTAAATCAGGCGATCCAGCGGGCGCGTCAGTTGGGCATGGTTAAGATCCAGATCGAGTCCCCCTTCACCACGCGGATCGAGATGCAGGAAAGCCTGAAAAGCACCCTTGGCATCGACCGCGCGGTGGTCACGCCCGCGAACCGCGATGCCTATGATTACCACCAGCCTACGGGGGCGGCGCTGGCCGCTCTGCTGACGGAACGCCTGCGGGCGGGGGGCTGGTCGTCGTTCGGAGTGTCGTGGGGCTTGACCTTGGATGCGGCGATTGCCCGTCTGACCAAGCAGAACCACCCCGATCTCGAGGTCGTCTCGATCCTCGGGGGGACGGCGCAGGGATCGTCGTTCAATTCATTCGGGATCGCGTCGGGGTTCGCGCGGGCTTTGGGCGCGCATTATTCGATCCTGACCGCCCCGATTTACCTGTCCGAGGGGCTGGACCGCGATCTGTTCCTGTCCCAGTTCGCCCTGCGCGAACATTTCCAGAAGTTCGATAATCTGGATGCGGTGCTGCTGACCTGTTCGAACGTGTCGAACAAGTCGTTCCTCGTCAGCCACGGGCTGCCAAACGAACTGACCCCCGCCAGCCTGATCGAACAGGGCGCCATTGGCGACGTTCTGGGGCAGTTCCTGGATAAGGACGGCAACTCCGTATCCAAGGCTGTCGATGACCGTGCGGTGGGCATGCTGCTGGAAAAGGTCCAGCGCGTGCCCGAGAAAATCATGGCCGCCGCTGGCCCTCACAAAGTTGAAATCATCCGTGCGGCCTGCAAGCGCGGGCTGGTGGATACCTTGGTCACCGACGATGTGACCGCCGAATTACTGATGTCTGCAGAATTATCTGACGCACCACCGACCGCCAAATAGCGGTCGTTTCGGGAGGAAAACTGGAATGAAACGCCTTGGAATACACTCCTTCGTCTGGACGGGAGGCCAGACGCAAGAGGGTCTCGAGATGGCGCTCGAGAAATCGGCCGAGCATGGTTATCGCTGCATCGAGTTCGCCTATCTGCGCCCCGAACTGTTCGATCTGGACCGGCTGGCCAAGAAGAGCCAGGAATTGGACGTACAGATCGGCGTGACCATGGGTCTGCCCTTGGACAAGGACGTCTCGTCCGAGGACCCCGATGCCGTCGCCGCAGGCAAGGCCATGCTGGCCGATGCCGTGCGTGCTGTTCGTGACGTGGGCGGCGATAAACTGGGGGGCATCCTCTATTCCGCGCATACCAAGTATAACCGTCAGCCCACCACGGATGGTTGGAAGAACTCTGTCCAAGCGATCGCCGAGACGGCTGAAATCGCGCAGACCGCTGGCGTTGATCTGGTGCTGGAACTGGTGAACCGCTTTGAAACCAACCTGCTGAACACCACCGCGCAGGGGCTGAAGTTCATCGCTGAAACCGGCAATGACCACGTTCGCCTGCACATGGACACCTTCCACATGCAGATGGAGGAGGCCAACTTGGCCGCCGCGATCCGTATGGCGGGGGACAAGATCGGCTACTTCCACATCGGGGAATCCAATCGAGGTTACCTCGGCGATGGCACGATCGACTGGGATCCGGTCTTCGATGCGCTAGTCGAGATCGGCTACAACCGCGACGTGGTGTTCGAAAGCTTCTCGACCGCGATCGTGGACGAAGGGCTGTCGCTGGCCTGCGCCATCTGGCGCGACACATGGACTGAAAATGACCCTTTGGCCGCCCACGCCAAGCAGTTCATCGAACTGAAATGGGCCGAGGCCGAACGCCGCCGCGCCACCAACATCCGCGCCTGATCCGCAGGACCATCCGACATGACTGACCAAACCAACCTAGCGCCCGACGCGCTGGGACCGACCCTTTGCATCGGCGAGATACTGGCCGAGATCGTGGCAACCACCACCGGAGAGGGGTTCTTGGACCCCGTTCCGATGGTGGGGCCGTATCCTAGTGGCGCACCCGCGATTTTTATCGATCAGGCGGGACGCATCGGGGGATCGGCCGCCATGGTGGGGTCCGTGGGCAATGACGACTTCGGTCGCGTGAACATCGCGCGGCTGGAACGGGACGGCGTTGACGTGAGTGGCATTCGCACGGACTCGGTCTTGCCCACGGGCACCGCCTTTGTCCGCTATCGCCCTGATGGGGCGCGGGATTTTGTTTTCAACATGTGGACCTCGGCGGCGGGGGCTTTGGGCTGGACGGAGGACGTTCAGGCGGTCTGCGCCCGAGCGGGCCACCTGCACGTCATGGGCACTTTGCTGGGGCATCAGTCGATCTGGGAAATCACCGAACGCGCCGCAACGATGATCAAGGCGCGCGGCGGCACGATTTCCCTGGACCCCAACATGCGCAAGGAACTGCGCGGGGATGGCGAAACCGGCCGCCGGTTCGCGCAGATGGTGGGGATGGCGGACCTGCTGCTGCCCTCGGGGGATGAACTCTATCTGGCGGCTGATTTGACCACGGATGCTAGAGAAGAGGACGCGTTGGAACGCCTATTCCATTTTGGCGTCAAAGAGGTGGCAATCAAACGCGGGGCGCAGGGATCAACCTGCGCACTGCCCAATGGGGCCCGCACCCACGCGCCTGCCTTTGCGGTCACGGAAATCGACCCGACCGGTGCGGGCGACTGCTTTGGAGGGGCCTATGTGGCGTGCCGCCGCCTCGGGATGCCGCCCGAACAAGCGCTGACCTATGCCAACGCCGCAGGGGCGCGGAACGTCACCTTCCGTGGCCCGATGGAGGGCGCAGGCACCCGCACCGAACTGGACCAATTCATTTCAGAAACAAAGCGATTGACCTGATGCCCCTAGCTCTGACCGACCTCGCGCCGCGGTATCACAGCGGCGAGCCTGCCGGAATTACTTCGGTCTGTTCCGCCCATCCCTTGGTGCTGCGCGCGGCCCTCAGGCACGGGCGCGACACCGGCGCGACCGTCCTGATCGAGGCGACCTGCAATCAGGTGAACCACCTTGGCGGCTATACCGGCATGACCCCCGTTGATTTCGCTGCGATGGTCTATGATCTGGCCGAAACTGAAGGCTGTCCCCGCGATCTGATCGTGCTGGGGGGGGATCATCTGGGGCCGAACCCTTGGCGCCATTTGCCCGCCGATCAGGCGATGGAACAGGCTGCGCAGATGGTCGCCGCCTATGTCGCGGCGGGGTTCGGTAAGATCCATCTGGATGCCTCGATGGGCTGTGCGGGCGAGCCCGAGGCGCTGGACGACACCGCCACCGCCCACCGCGCCGCCCGTCTGGCCCGCGTGGCCGAGGACACCGCGCAGGCGCAAAATCTGCCCGCGCCCCACTATATCATCGGTACCGAAGTCCCGCCTCCCGGCGGCGCGGACCACGAGCTGACCACAATCGCTCCGACTGCCCCAGATGCGGCCCGCCAGACGCTGGCGATCCACCGGCAGGTGTTCACCGAACAGGGGCTCGAGGCCGCTTTCGCCCGCGTTCTTGGGCTGGTCGTCCAACCGGGCGTCGAGTTCGGCAACAAGAACACGATCCTCTATCGCCCCGAGGCCGCCAAGGGCTTGACCGCCGTGCTGGACGACACCCCTCAGGTGATCTTCGAAGCACATTCCACCGACTACCAAGGCACCGCCCCCTTGGCCCAACTCGTCCGCGACGGGTTCCCCATTCTGAAGGTCGGACCGGAACTGACGTTTGTGCTGCGAGAGGCGCTCTATGCCCTCGACCTGATCGCCAGTGATATGCTGCCCGACTATGGCGCGCGGCCGCTCTTCTCCGCGATGGAGGCGCTGATGACCCGCCAGCCCGCCAACTGGGCCCGCCATTACCACGGGTCCGAGGCCGAGCAGCGCGTCCTGCGCCATTATTCCCTGTCCGACCGCATCCGCTATTACTGGACCACGCCCGAGGCACAGTCGGCTGTCCAAACACTGCTCGATGCCCTGCGCGGCCATTCCGTGCCGCTGCCCCTGATGTGGCAGCACTTGCCTGCCGCCGCCCGCTTTGCCGGAGCGCCGCTGGACCCCGAAGACCTGCTGATCTGGCGCGTCACCCAGAGCCTTCAGACCTATCACGCCGCCTGCACCGGTGCGGCCCATCGTTAAAGGATTTCCCGAATGTCCCAAGATTTTCAGGGCAAACGCATCATTGTCACCGGCGCAGGCAAAGGCATCGGCCGCGCCTGCGTTCAGGAACTGTCCCGCCGAGGTGCCACCGCCATCGCCATCGCCCGCACCCGGTCCGATCTGGACAGCCTTGCCGCCGAGACGGGGTGCGAAACCATATCTGCCGACCTGATGGACAACGCTGCCGCCCGCACCGCGATGGGGCAGGCGGGCCTTTGCGATGGCTTGATCAACTGCGCCGGGACCAACGTGTTGGAAACCGTGCTGGAGATGACCGACGAAGGCTACGAGACCGTCATGGGCATCAACCTGCGCGCGGCCCTGATCTGCGCTCAGGAATTCGCCCGTGCCCGCGTGGCCGCTGGCGGCGGCGGGGTGATCCTGAACGTCACATCGATCGCGGGGCATCGGGGCTTTGACAGCCACATGGTCTACGCCGCCTCCAAAGCGGGGCTAGAGGGCGCGACCCGCGTCATGGCTCGCGAGCTTGGCCCGCACGGGATCCGCGTGAACGCCGTGGCTCCGACCGTCACCATGACCGAACTGGCCGCCGCCGCATGGTCCGACCCTGCTGCCAAAGACCCGATGATGGTTCGCCACCCTATGGGCCGCTTTGCCGAGGTCGAGGACGTCGCCCGCTCCATCCTGATGCTGATGGGGGACGACGCGCCCATGGTCACTGGCGCGGTCCTGCCCATCGACGGCGGCTTCCTTGCCGTCTGAACCCGATTTTATCTATGGAGAACTGAAATGGCTGAACGCCTGAACGGAAAAATCGCCGCCATCACCGGTGCGGCCTCTGGCATTGGTCTGGCGACCACCCGCGCGCTGCTGGCCGAAGGGGCCACGGTCGTGATGGTCGACCGGGACACCGCTGCGCTGGATAAACTGGTCGCCGAGCTTGGGCCCAACGCCATCGCCCAAGTCACCGACCTGCTGGACACTGCCAGCTGCGATGCGATGGTCCCTGAAATCCTAGAAAAAGTGCCGCATATCGACATCCTTTATCTGAACGCAGGCACCTATATCGGCGGTGATCTGGACGAGACGAACCCCGCCGCCATCGACCGGATGCTGAACCTGAACGTCAACGCGGTGATGAAGAACACGCTGGCCGTTATCCCCCATATGAAGGACCGCGGCATCGGCGATATCTGGGTCACCTGCTCGGTCGCGGGGCATAGCGCCATCGCGTGGGAGCCTGTGTATTCCGGTTCGAAATGGGCGATCACCTGTTTCGTTCAGACCATGCGCCGCCAGTTGCGGACCCACGGTATTCGTGTGGGACAGGTGTCACCCGGTCCAGTGATCTCTGCTCTGCTGGCGGATTGGCCCGAAGAAAACCTGCGCAAGGCCAAGGAAAGTGGTTCGTTGATTGACCCCGAAGAGGTCGCGGACGCCATTGTCTTTGCCCTGACCCGCAAGCGGACCGTGACGATCCGCGATCAGGTGATTTTGCCCACGAACTTTGACATCTGAGGTGACGCGATGACTGATTTCACCGGTAAATCCGTTCTGCTGACCGGCGCGGCCGGTGGGATCGGCGTTGCGATGGCAGAGGCTTTTGCCGCTGCCGGGGCGCGTCTGGCGCTGGTTGATCGGGCCGATTGCACTGGGATGATCGCGGACCTGCCGGGGCAGGGGCACAGCGCGTGGACGCTGGACCTGACCGACGCGGATGCCATCGCGCGCACCGTTCCCCTGATCGGGCAGGCCGCGGGCATCGACATCCTGATCAACAACGCGGGCCTAGGCGTGGTCGCCCCCGCCGAGGAGCAGTCGGTCGAGATGTGGGACCTGACCCAGACGATCAACCTGCGCGCGCCGTGGCTGATGGCGCGCGCGGCGTTTCCGTTCCTGAAGGCCAGCGGGGCAGGCCGGATCGTCAATATGTCCAGTCAGGCAGCCCTGGTTGCGATTGCCGAACACGCGGCCTATGGCGCTAGCAAGGCGGGGCTGATCGCCCTGACCAAGGTTCTGGCGCTGGAATGGGCGCAGTACGGGATCACGGTCAACGCAATCTCGCCAACGGTTGTCGAAACTCCCATGGCCCTTGTCGGTTGGAGCGGCGAAAAGGGCGAACAGGCCAAGCGCGACATCCCCGTGGGCCGCTTCGCCCGCCCGTCCGAAATTGCCGCAGCCGCGATGTATCTGTGCTCGGATCAGGCGGGGATCATCAACGGCGAAAATCTGGTGGCGGATGGCGGTTACACCATCCGCTAGGGGGCTACTTGGGTAGCTTTTTGTCGCCCGAGCAGGCCTTGAGCGGCTTTTGCTGGAATTTGGCGACGTTTTGCACATTGGGGCCAGCGTGGGTCATGTCCAGACATCCGCAATAGCGGGTCACCCGTACGCCTTGGTCCTGCGCATAGGACGGGTCCGACCGGAGCGCCCCAAAGGTGCTCAGACCAGCCACCTCGACCCCATTCGTGGTCAGGGGCCAAACTCGCTCTGCATCGGTCAGTTCCACGGTCATCGGCGCGGGGCCGGCAAAGCTGAGCCAACCACAGCGCCGGTCGGTCACGGCAGGCTGCGTCAGGTCAGCGGCGGGTTGGTACGTCAAGGTGTTTCCGCGCGGCAGATAGGTCAGATCCAGCCGCGACGGCTCTAGCGTGACCGCATAACAAAGGGGGGCGGCCGCATCCCCGACGGCCAGAAACCCTTCGGGGGCGATAGAGGTGCGGCCGTCGCAAGTCTGCTGGAACCACGCTGGATCAGAGGACAGCACCTGTCCGTCATAGCTCGATATCATCAGGTATCCCGAGCCAAAGCTCATGAATTCAATCACTTCCTTCGTGTCTGTCGTCGACTGCCAGCGTCCGACCATTTGCGCCAATTGAACCGCCGTGTCCGGCGAGGGCGCGGGGACAGAACCCGTCTGACCCTCCGGGAACAGCCCCCAACTGCGCCCCGCCCCGACAAAGTCGATGCCGTTGATATGGGGCCAGCCGTCGCCCTCGGGCGGCGTGTCGACCACAAGCATCATCTGGTCGAACTGCTGGCGATCAATGCTCAGAAGCGGCTCTAGCGTATGCCACTGACCGGTGGTGTTTTCGGGCGCCGAGGCCTCGGCCTTGATCTGGAAGAGTTGATTGTCGCTGATTTGCGTGTCGCAGGAGGTCAGATGAAGCTCGTGTTCGACCAAGCTCCCATCCAGCGTCAGGCAGAACCCATCGCCCTTGGCCTTGGAGGTCAACGCATAAAGTTGCAACTGTCTCGCGGGCAGCGTCACGGGAACCAGATGCCAAAATTGGGTATCGCTGTCATGGCATGGCGCCATGACGGGCGTCATATCCAGCCAGCCGCCTTGCAGCAGATCAAGGCAGGCCTCGGTGCCGAACCTAGCAAATCCTCCGTTTTTCATCCTGAAAAACTCCTGTGAAATATCCTGTAAACTGCTTTGTGCGGAAGCTGCTGTTCCGATGGTGAGGGCTGATGAAATCAAAAGGAATTTTGCGAGTGGATGCATTTGGAATTTGCTCTGGAAAATGTGTGGTACTTTTTATTACGTGCTAAATTTGGTGAAGACGTTGTGGTTTGCCTTTGGAATTCGGTTCGATAGGTATGTTGTTTCGTGTTGGTGGAAATAGGTTTTGGCGTTTCACTCATCATGGTTGGGAATGTTTTGTTGCACAACACTCTTTCGACCATCTTTGGGGTGCGTAAGGTTGGTCTATCTGGATCTCTATGAATGGCTCAGAGATACACCTATATTTCTGTCGGTTATTTGCGTATTTTTGATTTATTGGCTTAGTCGATCTGTATTGTCTTCAGGGGTGCCCTCGGCTTTGTAGGGAGGCTCGGATTGGCCTTGGTTTTTTGTCCTGAGGGCTGGATTTAATTCAGGATTTTCGTTCCGAATTCATGAATTAAATGGGTAATTCATATATTCAAGATATGTCATCCTTTTGTCATGATTTCTGCAAAACATTTCCCCTTGTTAAAAAATAAAACTGGCATCTAAATGCATTAGCGAATCCAGAAAAGTTCGCATTTACCAAGGTGACATTTATTAGAGGGTCTATAATGTCTTTTGTTTTCAAAGTGACTGCTGCCGCTGTTTTGCTTTCTGCGGCCCTGCCCGTGTGCGCAATGGCCGAAGGTTTCCCCGAAGGCTATTTCAAAATGACCACGATGTTCCGCGAAGGGAACAACGAATGCTACGAGGGCAACCAGCGCGCAGGCTCGATGAATGGCGCGGCTTTCATGGACAGCTGCCAGAACGTCAGCGGCCAGATCTGGAAGGCTACCCCCACCGGTGACGGCTACTACAAACTGACCACCCAGTTCCGCGAGCCCATGAACGAGTGCCTCGAAGGCAACCAGCGCGCCGGTTCGATGAACGGCGTCGCCTTTATGGACAGCTGCCAGAACGTGACCGGCCAGAAATGGAAGGCTACTCCGGCGGGCAACGGCTATTACAAGCTGACCACCCAATTCCGTGAGGGCGAGAACGAGTGCCTCGAGGGGAACCAGCGCGCAGGTTCGATGAACGGCGGTTCGTTCATGGACAGCTGCCAGAATGTGTCCGGTCAGCTCTGGAAATTCGTCCAGTAAACAGCGGACGGCGCGGGCCCTGATGTCAGGGCCCGACCATGCTGCCTGATGGCGTTATGAACACGGGGCAGGGGCTGGTTTTCGCGACAAAAACCACTCCTGCGCCTGCACGATGGTCATACCGATCAAGACCATGACCCCTCCGAGCAGGAATTCGGGCGTGATGGGTTCCCCCAGCAGCAACGCCCCGAAGGCGACACCGAAGACGGGTGTCATAAAGCTGAGCACCCCAAGCCGGGACGAGCGATAGACCTGCAGCAGCCCGAACCAAACCAGAAAGCTGATGCTGCACACGATCAGGGTTTGGAACGACAGGCTGGCCAGAACCATCGGGGTCGGTGTGATCCCCGCGCGGCCGGTGACAAAGCATACCCCCAGCGCCATCATCGCGGCGACGGACAACTGGGCAATCAGGGTTTGCGTGGGCGGCGCATCAGCCACGCGGGTTGTGCGGATCACGACCGTTGTCAGGCCCCAGCACAGCCCCGCCGCCAGCCCCAAAAGGTCTCCGATCACCATGCCCCGCGTGACGGAGGAGGCGGCACCAAGCTCGGGCAGCAGAAAGATCGCCGCCACGCCGCCAAATGCAACGGTGACTCCGACCCACTGGACCACCGACAGACGTTCATCGGGCTGCGCGATATGCAGGCCGATCGCCGCAAAGATCGGCGCCGTATAGAGGAAGACCGAGATATGGGAGGCCGTGGTGAACCGCAGGCCCTCGGCCACCAGTAAGAACTCTGACGCGAACAGTAGGCCAGCCAACAGGCCGGGCCCCAGAAAGATGCCGCGGTGCCAATTGTCCCGCCGCCACAAACGGCTGAAGCCCCAGACCAGCACCGCTGCGATGCCCGAGCGCACCCCGATCTGCATCAGGGGATCCACCGAACCGGCCACCACTTTCATCGAGGTCTGCTGTAGCCCCCAAATCATGCAGAGAATGACCATCACGCCGATCACTCTGGAATCAATAGGCTTTTTCATGAATGCACCTGTCATTGGCAAATTGGCCCTCTATCTATTCTGGCAAAATGGGCGCATATAGCGCGTATCCGCCAATCGATATCTGCAGGCAGTCATGACATCGCCCCACCTGCGCCAACCGCCCTTTCGCGACCGCTTGCCCGCGCCGGTTTTCTTTCGGCTCGAGAGCATGCCCGCGAACGGCTCCTATCCCCAGATGCGCCACCCGTGGGGCGAGTTCGTCTATTCCTATTCCGGCGTGACCGAACTGCGGACCGAGGACAAGCACCTGCTGGCGCCGCCTCATATGGGGTTCTGGATTCCCGAGGGGGCCTTGCAGTTGGGGTTCAACCGGCGCGAAGTGGTGCACATTTCGGTCTATATCAGCGCGGATTTGTGCGGGGATATGCCGGATCACACCTGTTCTTTGGTCGTGACGCCCTTGTTGCGGGCGATGCTGGACACCCTTAAAGAGCAGGTTTTCGACGGGTCGGACCGGCAGAGCCGTTTCCTGCGGGTGCTGGTGGATGAGTTGGCAAATTGCACCGTGACCGACAGCTTTGTGCCTGACAGCAGTGACCGGCAACTGGCCCGCATTCTGGATGTCCTGCGCGATAACCCTGCCGATCCGCGCAGCAACGCGGACCTGGCCAAAGCCTTTGGCCTGAGTGAGCGCACCCTCTTGCGGCGCTGCGAGCGGGATTTAGGGATGTCGCTGACGGAATGGCGGCAGCGCGAACGGGTGGTTCACGCGATTTCCCTGCTGCAACAGGGGCAGACGGTCGAAAGCGTGGCGCTGGATTTGGGCTACGGGACGGCGTCGGCCTTTATCGCGATGTTCCGGCGGATCACCGGCATTACGCCTGCGCGGTTCGTGGGGCGGTAGGTCAGCACCCTTTGGGGGACAGGGCAGGCTCTGAAGCCTGCCCCGAAGAATTTACTGGCCGAACAGTCCGCCGACCGCGCCTGCGACGCCGTTCATCACCTGAGTGGTCGGATCGTATGCATCAAGAGTGTCGATGACCCACTCTGCGCCCTGATCCCGCAAACAGCCGCGTGCGTTGCCACGGGCGACTTGCTTGGCTGCTTTCAACAGGACAAAGGCGCCACCAGCTGCGCTGCCTGCGACCAGCAGGCCGACGTCATATTCGTCTGCGCGGTCGATCATGCATCCGCTGCCAACCGAAAGTGCATTTACGACTTCGCTCGGAAGTTGTCCTGCAGCTTGATCAATGGCCCATTTCGCATCATCGCGAACATCCGCAAAGGCAGCCGAAGAGAGCACGCTCGCGGCGATCGCGGCGCAAAAGACATTTTTAAGCATCTGATTTTCCAAAATAAAAATGCGTGCCTTCGATGGAATCAATATCGCAAAGCACGCGCCTCCTTTGCTGCAATCTGCAGAATGCTTCAACGCAATAACGATTCCGTGATCGATGTTTCAGAAAATATTTCACGTCTGAGGTGAAAAATTATGCAAAACAGGAGCGCAAATATTTTGGGTTCTACGGCTGTCGGTTCGCGGACTACTGGCGAACTGCTTTGCGCCATTCATCAGCGTAAGACCTGAGGGCGTCGCCCTGTAGAGGTTGGCTGTGCGAACTCAGCTTCGGTGGATGCGATTTGCCCGCCAGCATGGCCGCGCCGACAGACGTGCCGGTCAGACTGGTGGCCACCTGCACGCCATGGGGCGACAGGGCAGCCAGCATGTCCAGATAGTCGGCGTTGCGGGCAAAGGGGCCTTCGACGATCACAGGGCCTTGGGCACCGGCCAGATCAAGGCATTCGCGTGTCATCAAGGCCAGATACCATGACAGGGCGACCAGACGGGGACCGCCCGTGGGTTCGGGGCCAATCCACGCTATTTGGCGGTTCTGGAAGGGGCCCGAGGAGGGCTCGACCGAAGGCAGCAGCAAGATGCCGTCCAGAACGGTGGCGCGGTCGGCATCGGTGGGGGCCGCGTGGACGGGCCGGATCAACTCGTATTCCCGCCCGCCCATGAAGCGTGCTGACGGCACGGGCTGCCCCAGCGCATTGGTGTTCACCAGCACGTCCCGGGCAGGGTCCAGATCACGGGGTTCTGTCCCGATGGCCATCGCCACGACCCAAGTGCCGGTCGAAACGACAGCAAAGGGGGCTTCTTGCCCTAGATAGGGGTAAAGCGAGGCATTACTGTCGTGTATTCCACAGGTTACGGGGATGGGGCGGGTAAACCCGATCTCGGCCGCGAGTGCGGATGTGACATGTCCCAGCACCGCATCCGACCGCATCGCGGGGGCCATGACGGTGCTCAAACCCAATGCCCCAACCAGCGGTGAAAAAGTCTGCTCGAACGGGTTCCAGAGGTCCGTATGACAGCCCAAAGAAGTCACGTCGGTCGCCAACGTGCCGGTCAGCAAGTAGCCCCAATACTGGGGATAGGTCACGAAATGGGCCAACCGATCGCGCAGCCCGTCTTGGGTTTCCAGCAGCCAATGCAGCTGCGCCCCAAGGTTCAGGCCCATGGGCAGACGCGGTGAACCGGTCGCGGCGAAATCGGGGCGCAAGGCGTTGTAATCGATGCTCAGGTCATCGGGGCCGGTATGCTCGTAGTCCAGCATCGGGCAGGCGAGGCCACCGGTTTCGTCCAGCAGTACGCCTGATGCCCCGTGGGTGGTCACCGAAATCGCGTCGATCCCGTGGGTCTGGTGAAGCTCCCGAAGGGCGGCGCGAAAGAACGCCCAATGCCCCTCCAGATCGAAATGGGGATAGGGCGGGCCGGGCAGGACTTTGTTCGGGCGCGTGACCACGGCCACTTCGGACATCGTGGTGCTGTCGACCAAGGCCAGCTTGGCGTTGGTCTTGCCCACGTCGATGACGGCAATGTGGCTCATGGCAGGTGAAACACCGTTTCCAAGGGGATTGCGACCGGCTCATTATCGGGGTGGGTTTCCATGATGTCAGCCATGTGGGCCCACCATTTTTGCATCACCGGATGCGAGGGCAAGTCAGCCATCCCGTGATCTTCGCGCCGCCACAGGACCCCGAACAGGACCCGCGTTTCGGCGTCATAGTGGATGGAATAATCGGCAACGCCAGCATCCTTGAGCAGGGTCACCAGCTCTGGCCAGATCTCGTCATGGCGGCGGCGGTATTCGTCCAACTGCCCCTCATTCAGGGTCATGCGAAAGGCATACTTCTCCATCACTTGGCCCCTTTCAGCTTGGCGAACAGGCGCGGCAGGGCGATCACACCGATCAGCAGCGCGCCGATAAAGATCGACATTACGATCCCCGGCACGTTCAAAAGCCCCAGCCCGAACGTCACCAGCCCCATGACAAACGCCGCGATCACAACGCCCGGAATGGTGCCAGACCCGCCAAGGATATTGACCCCGCCAAGGACAACCATGGTCACCACCTCCAGTTCCATCCCCGAGGCGATAGAGGGCCGCGTGGACCCGAGACGCGAGGTCAGGCAGACGGCAGCGATCCCGCTCATCAATCCGGTCAGCATGAACAGGGTCAGCTTCACGCGGCCCACCCGGATGCCCGAGAACATCGCGGCGGTCGCATTATTCCCCACCGCATAGACGGCGCGGCCAAAGTTGGTTTTGTGCAGGATAACCCCGTAAACAACGGCCAATACGGCAAAGATCACCAGTTCGACCGAGATCACCCAGAACGCATAGCCTTGCCCGAATACCGCAAACCCCTCTGGGTAGCCGCGGAAGGCTCCGTCCCCCAGCACGATATAGCTGATGCCGCGAAACAGGCTCATGGTGCCGATGGTCACAACGATCGAAGGCAGGTTGAACCGCGTCACAAGCACGCCGTTGAACACTCCGCACAAAAGACCCGTCACCAGCCCCGCCAGCACGATCATCGGCGTGCCAAAGCCCGCCTGCATCACCATCCCCATAACTGTCGAGGCCAGCGCGATGATCGACGCGACCGACAGATCGATCTCTCCGGCGATGATCAGCAGGGCCATGGCAAAGGCAATCATGGCCTTTTCGGTAAAGTTGAAGGTCGCGTCGCTCAGGTTCCAGGCGTCCAGAAAATAGGGCGAGGCAAAGCTGTTCAGGATGAAAATCCCGACGGCAACCAGCAGCAGCAGGGCCTCCCAACTGCGCAGGATGCGCTGGGTCGGGGTGGTCAGGCGGTCGGGGATGACGCGTGTTTTGATGTGATCAACCATGGTCATTGTGCGTGCTCTGCGGATTTCAGGATGACGCGGCCTTTGGTGCGGTCCGCGCGGGCGTTAAAGACGACGGCGATGATGATGGCCGCGCCGCTGATCGCCAGTTGCCAGAAGGGCGAGATATCGACGACCGGCAGGGCATTCTTGATCACCCCAAGGAACAGCGCGCCAAGGACCGCGCCCCCTACGGTGCCAATGCCCCCCGCGATGCTGATCCCGCCGATGACGCAGGCGGCAACCACGTCCAGTTCGAACCCGCCGGCGATGTCCACGTATGCCACCGCATAGCGCGCGACCCACAGGTAACCGGCCAGACCGGCCAGAGTGCCGCTGATCACGAACGCGCGGAACTGCGCTTTGCCCACGTTGATGCCCGTGTAAACCGCCGCATGGGGGTTGCCGCCCACCGCATAGAAGCTGCGGCCAAGGGTGGTGCGCGACATGACCACGGCCATGACGGCGATCACGATGATGGCCATCCAGCTCAGGACCGGCAGACCCAGCAGCGACGCGCGGGGAAAGGCCGTGAAGGCGGGGCTCATCTCGTGGGCGTTGACCCATTTTCCGTCTGAAATCAGAAAGATAATACCGCGATAAATGGTCATCGTGCCAAGGGTCACCACGATCGGCGGGATGTCCAGTTTCCAGACCATGAGGCCGTTCAAAGTGCCCATCAGCGCCCCCATCGCCAGTGCGATCAGCAAGATCACGGGGATCGGCAAGCCGGGGACAGCGACGTTCAGCATAGCGCAGACCATGCCGGTCAGCGCCAGATTGGCCGCAACCGACAGGTCGATGCAGCGGGTCAAAATGACCACCATCTGCCCCAGCGCCAGAATAATCAGGGGACTGGTGTCGTTGAACACGGCGGCCAGATTGGCTGGGGTGACGAAACCGGCAAAACGGGTCGAGATCAGCACCAAAAGCGCAAGGATCGCGCCCACCAGAATGCTCTCGCGGGATTTCAGAAGGGCGTTCATGCGGCGGCCTCCGAGGTGATGCCTGCGGCGTGGCGGACAAGGGTTTCGGGGCTCAGGTCGTCGCCCTCGAGTTCGGCGACGATGCGGCCTTCGCGCATGACGATGACGCGGTCGGACATGCCAAGGATCTCGGGGATTTCCGAGCTAACCATGATCACCGACAGGCCTTGGGCCGCGAGTTCGGACATGAAGTCATGCACGGCGGCCTTGGAGCCGATGTCGATGCCTTTGGTCGGTTCGTCCAGAATGATGACCTTGGGCTGGGTCGCGAGCCATTTCGCGATCACAACCTTCTGCTGGTTTCCGCCGGAAAGGGACCCCACCGGCACGTCCAAGGACGCCGCCCGCAGGTCCAGCCGCTGGGTGTATTCGCGGGCCAGTTTGAATTCCTCGGCCATTTGCAGGAAGCCATTTTTCGAGGTTTTGCCCAAGGACGGAAGCGTTACGTTCTGGAAGATCGGCATGGCGGTGATGGCGCCCTGCTTGCCGCGATCCTCGGGGACATAGACGATGCCAGCCTCAATCGCCTCGGCGGGCGAGCGGATGATCTTGATGTCATCGCCCATCTTGCACACGCCCTTGGAGGGGCGGGTGATCCCGATCAGGGACTGCATGAATTCGGACCGGCCAGCGCCGACCAGACCGTAAAAGCCCAGAATTTCGCCGCGCCGCAGGGTGAACCCGATGCTGTCAAATTCCGTGGGGTGGCTGTAGCCGACGACTTGCAAGACGGGATTGCCGAGAACCGCCCTTCGTTTGGGGAAAATCTGATCAACCGAGCGGCCGACCATCATCTGCACCAGCTCGCCTTCGGTCACGTCGGCCATCAGGCCATCCCCAACGAACTGCCCATCGCGGAAGACGGTATAGCGGTCGGCGATGCGGAATATCTCGTCGAACTTGTGGCTGATGAAGAGGATCGCTTTGCCCTGCGCTTTCAGGGTGTCGACCAGCTCATACAGCTCTTCGATTTCCTTGTGGGACAGGGCGGCGGTGGGCTCGTCCATGATCACCACGCGGGCGTCGATGGAAAGCGCGCGGGAAATCGCAACCAGATGTTTGGACGCAATCCCCAGATCGCGCAGACGCACATCCGGGTCGATCTTGGCGTCGATGCTGTCCAGAATTTCGGTGGCACGGCGGCGCATCTCGGCCTTGTCGATCAGGCCGAAACGGGTGCGGGGGGCGTGCCCGATAAAGATATTCTCGGCCACGGACAATTCGTCAAACAGCACGGTTTCCTGATGGATCGCGGTAATGCCCGCGTCACCTGCGGCCTGCGCGGTGGGAAAGCGGACGGGCAGCCCATCCAGCAGAATTTGCCCTTCGTCGGGTTGATAAATGCCGGTCAGGGTTTTGACGATGGTGGATTTGCCCGCGCCATTTTCGCCAATCAGGGCGGTCACTTGCCCCGGATAGAGCGCAAGCTGCACCCCGTCCAGCGCACGCACGCCGGGAAACTGTTTTACAATGCCATCCAGCCGCAGCACGGGCTGCGTTGGATCGGCCAAGCCGGTTCGGGCCATGGTCCGCCCCATAACTATCTGGTTAAAATAAAGAAGGCGGCGCAGGGCAGTCCTACGCCGCCGCAATGCAGTCTATCAGAAGATCGACTTGAACTGCTCGATATTGCTGCTGTCGTAGACAAACGGGTCCGCCATCGCGCCCGAGTTCGTCTCGTCGAGGGTCAGGTCGCCCATGCGGCCCATGGGGATGGTCGCGCCGGGTTCGGCTTTGGCTTTGTCGGTGGCCAGATTGTAGGCGATCATCGCGGCCGAGTAACCCAGATCAATGGGGTTCCAGATGGCAAACGACTTCGACGCGCCGCTTTCGATCGCGCCCGCCATTTCCGAGGGCAGACCCAGACCGGTCACGTTGACCTGACCGATTTTCCCTGCGTCCGCAACGGCTTGGGCGGCGGCCACGATGCCAACGCTGGTCGGCGCAATGATCGCGTCCAGATCGGGGTAGGTCTGCATCAGGCCCTGCGCCTCGCGATAGGATTTGTCCGCAAGGTCATCGCCATACACTGTGCCGACCACGTTGATGCCGGGGTAGTTCGGCAGCACCTTGGTCATCTCTTCGATCCAGATATTCTGGTTGGTCGAGGTGGTGGTCGCCGACAGAACCGCTACGTCACCGCCGTCGGGCAGGTGGTCTGCGGCCAGTTTGACGATCATGTTGCCGATCAGCGCGTTCGAGCTGGGGTTCAGGTGCGCCTGACGGCCATCCTCTGCCACGCCCGAGTCCCAGCTGATCACGGTAATGCCGCGCTGCATGGCTTTCTTCAGGGTGGGGACCAGCGCGTCGGTGTCGTTCGCGGAGACCGCAATCGCATCCACGTTCTGCGCGATGAGCGAGTTGATCACCTCGATCTGGCCTTCAGCGGTGGTTTCGGTGGGGCCGGTGTAGATGATCTCTACGTCACCCAGTTCTTTGGCGGCCTCTTCGGCGCCCTTTGCGGCGGCCTCGAAAAAGCCGATCCCCAGTGCTTTGACCACCAGAGCGATCCGCACGTCCTCGGCGGCGGCTGCGTTGGCAAACAGGCCGGTCGCGATGGCGACGGTGGTCATCAATCCAGTCAGTTTCTTCATTCTATCCTCCCTGAAAGAAACCTATGGGCACCAGTGGATCTCCCCTCCGGTCAGGTGCCCGTACTCTCTTGCTTCGTGGCAGAGACACTGGCCACGATCAGTTTGACGTCGGCGGCCTCCAGCATGGCGGCGGCCTTGTCGCTGATCCCGTCATCGGTGATCAGCGTGTCGATCCGGTTCAGCCCGCACAGGACCAGACTGGAGCGGTTCTCGAATTTCGTGCTGTCGACCAGAACGACCAACTCGTCGGCCTGCCCAATAAGTTTCTGTTCCGCCTGAATAAGAAGCGGGTCCGCCTCCATCAGCCCCAAGGGACCCACGCCCTGAGCGCCCATGAACATCCGGCGGGCGTAGAAGTTGCGGGTCACATCGTTGTCAAAGGGCGACAGGATGATGTTCTGCTCGCGGTAGATGGTGCCGCCCGACAGCATGATCGTGCATTTGCTGTTCTTCAGCAGATGCTCGGCAATCGGAAAGCTGTTGGTAAACACCTGTAGCCGGCGGCTGGCCAGCGGGTGCACCATCTGAAATGTCGTCGTGCCGCCGTTGATGATGATGGGCTCTCCATCCTCGCACATGGCGACGGCTGCTCGGGCAATTGCTTGCTTTTGAGCGGTATTGATTGATTGGTTGACCGAGAACGGTCGCCCCGCCAGTCCGGGCAGTTGGTTCGGGGTCAGGCTTTCGGCCCCGCCCCGCACGCGGCGCAGCTTTTTCTGGACGTGAAGGGCAGCAATATCACGGCGAATGGTGGCCTCGGACGCACCCGTCAGGGCGCACAGATCGACCACCGTCACGACGGGGCGGTCCTGTACGGCCGACAAAATGATCCTATGGCGCTCTTTCTCGTGCATTCGTGTCCTCCCGATGCAAGGGAAACTGCGCGGGGAATCAATCAATGTCAATCATAAATTGTCAAAATAATCATTATGCAGGTGCAGAATGATCAATACTGATCGTTTGTGATTGACATTGTGACGCGCCCTGTGCAGCCTCACGATGAAAATTTTTGCGACACTACCCTATTTTCGGGAGGAAAAACCAATGAATACGCCCTCTTCGCGGCTTCAATCGCAATGGGACGATTCCAAAGCTGCGGATATGTCCGAGCCGGAAAAGCTTCTTTATCGCTCGAACTTGCTTGGTTCTGACAAAAGGATCACTAATTACGGGGGCGGCAACACCAGTGCCAAGGTCATCCAGCCCGATCCACTGACCGGCGAGGAGGCCGAAGTTCTGTGGGTCAAAGGCTCTGGCGGTGACGTTGGTTCGATCAAGATGGACGGGTTCGCGACCCTCTACATGGACAAGCTGCGGGCGCTGAAGGGCAAATATCGCGGGGTAGAGTTCGAGGACGAGATGGTCGGCTACCTGCCCCATTGCACCTTTAATCTTAACCCGCGGGCGGCTTCGATCGACACGCCGCTGCACGCCTATGTGCCGCGCAAGCACGTCGACCACATGCATCCTGATGCGATTATCGCGATTGCAGCCTCCAAGAATTCGCGCGAGCTGACCGCAGAGATTTTTGGCGACGATATCGGTTGGCTGCCGTGGAAAAAGCCCGGCTACGAGCTGGGTCTTTGGCTAGAGAAGTTCTGTCTGGAGAACCCTGATGCGAAGGGCGTTGTTCTGGAAAGCCACGGTCTGTTCACGTGGGCTGACGATGCGAAGGCTTGCTATGAGCTGACGCTGGAAATCATCAACAAAGCCATTGGTTTCTTTAAGGAAAAGACCGCCGGTATGCCCGCGTTCGGCGGTCCCGTGCATGAAAGCCTGCCTGCGGATGAACGCCGTGCAGTGGCTGCGCGCCTGATGCCCGCGATCCGCGGCATGGTCTCGGGCCAACAGCATATGGTGGGCAACTTTGACGACAGCGATGCGGTGCTGGAGTTCGTGAATGCCGCGAATATGCGCCCCTTGGCGGCGCTGGGAACGTCCTGCCCTGACCACTTCCTGCGCACCAAAATCTGTCCGCTGGTCGTGGATTTCGACCCCGCGCAGAACAACATCGACGCGGTTCTTGAGGGCCTGCCCGCGCAGGTGGCAGCCTATCGCGACGGGTATGCCGCCTACTATGTCCGCTGCAAGCATGACAACTCGCCCGCGCTGCGCGACCCCAACGCGGTGGTCTATTTGGTGCCCGGCGTCGGCATGATCACCTTTGCCAAAGACCGCGCCACGGCCCGCATTTCCGGCGAGTTCTACGTGAACGCGATCAACGTGATGCGCGGCGCGTCGGCGGTGTCGGAATACTGCGGCCTGCCCGAACAAGAGGCGTTCGACATCGAATACTGGCTCCTCGAAGAGGCCAAATTGCAGCGCATGCCCAAGCCGAAATCGCTGGCGGGCCGCGTGGCGCTGGTCACCGGCGGTGCGGGTGGCATCGGGGCGGCGACAGCAGCGCGCTACCTGTCCGAAGGCGCGTGCGTCATGCTCGCCGACATTGACGAAGCCGCGCTTGCCAGCACCTATGACAGCCTGACCGCGACCTTCGGCAAAGATGTCGTGCGCACCGTGCAGATGAACGTCACCGACGAGGCTGCGGTTCAGGCCGCCTATGCCTACACTTCGGTGGAGTTCGGCGGCGTGGATATTCTGGTGTCGAACGCGGGCATCGCATCGAGTGCGCCGGTGGAGGAAACCAGCCTCGACCTGTGGAACAAGAACATGTCGATCCTGTCTACGGGCTATTTCCTTGTCAGCCGAGAGGCATTCAAGGTTATGCGCACACAGGGGATTGGCGGCTCGGTGGTCTTTGTGGCCTCGAAAAACGGGCTGGCGGCGTCGCCCAATGCCAGCGCCTATTGCACCGCCAAGGCGTCGGAGATTCATCTGGCCCGCTGTCTGGCGTTGGAAGGCGCTGAGGTTGGTATCCGCGTCAACGTGGTAAACCCCGATGCGGTTCTGCGCGGCTCGAAAATCTGGGAAGGCGAGTGGCTGAACCAGCGCGCCAGCACCTACGGCACCGACAAAGAGGGGCTAGAGGAGATGTACCGCAATCGCAGCATGCTCAAGCGCAACGTGCTGCCCGAGGATATCGCCGAAGCGGCCTATTTCTTTGCCTCGGAACAGTCGGCAAAGTCGACCGGCAACATCATTAACGTGGATGCTGGCAACGTGCAGGCCTTCACCCGCTAAGCGCGCCCGCCGCGTGCCCATCCGGCGCGCGGCCACTTCTGGGAGGAATTTTCATGTTTAATTCATCTGTGATCGAGGCCGAGAACGCCAAACGCGAAGCGGACCTGCGCAGCGATTACGACGCGCTTGGCGATCATCTGGCCCGCCGCGGCATCGACATCGCCGCCATAAAGGATCGCGCCAAATCATTCGGCGTCGCGGTTCCCAGCTGGGGCACGGGCACGGGCGGCACGCGCTTTGCCCGCTTCCCCGGTTCGGGCGAGCCACGTCACATCTTTGACAAGCTGGACGACTGCGGCGTCATCCACGGCCTGACCCAAGCGACCCCCACCGTGTCCCTGCACATTCCGTGGGACAAAGCCGACCCTTCCGACATGCTGGCCAAAGCCGAGGAGAACGGGCTGGGGTTCGACGCCATGAACTCCAACACCTTTCAGGATCAGGAAGATCAGGCGCACAGCTATAAATACGGCTCGCTAAGCCACACCGATGCGGCTACGCGCAGCCAAGCGGTCGAGCATAACATCGAGTGCATCGAGATCGGTGATAAGCTGGGGTCCAAAGCGCTGACCGTCTGGATCGGAGACGGTTCGAACTTCCCCGGTCAGACCCATATGGGCCGCCAGTTCGACCGCTATATGGAGTCGATGAAGGCGATCTATGGCCATCTCCCTGACGATTGGCGCATCTTCTCGGAGCATAAAATCTACGAGCCTGCGTTCTATTCGACCGTCGTGCAGGATTGGGGCACAAGCTATATTATCGCTTCGGAACTGGGGGACAAGGCGCAGTGTCTCGTGGACCTTGGCCACCACGCGCCCAATGTGAACATCGAGATGATCGTCAGCCGCCTGATCCGTCAGGGCAAGCTGGGGGGCTTCCATTTTAACGACTCCAAGTACGGGGACGATGATCTGGATAGCGGGACGATTGATCCTTACCGCCTGTTCCTCGTGTTCAACGAGTTGGTGGACGCCGAAGGGACCGATGGCCTGAACCTGTCGCACATGATCGACCAGAGCCACAACGTGACCGACCCGATCGAGAGCCTGATGATCTCGGCTTGTGAAATCCAGCGGGCGTTTTTGCAGGCGTCACTGGTGGATCGCACGGCGTTGACCGGATATCAGGACGGCAACGATGCGCTGATGGCCAGCGCCACGTTGCGCCGCGCCTTCCGTACGGATGTGGAGCCCATTCTGGCGATGGCGCGTCTGGAAACAGGCGGCGCGATTGATCCCGTGGCGACCTTCCGTGCCAGTGGTTATCGTGCTCAAGTCGCCGAAATCCGTCCCAAAGTCAGCGGCGCGGGCGGCGGGATCGTCTGACATCTTATGCCCAATCGGCTGGCCCCTAAACGGGCCAGCCAGTCAGAAAGCCTGACTTGCAAATCAGTGGGAACCTGGCCCTAGGAGACCGATCAGACCTGAATGTCGTGGGCGTATGCGCCATCGCTGCCCCGTTCTGAAAGTATGATCATCTTGGTGCCATTTACGGTGACCCTGCCCGAAGAACGGGTGAATACCTATCTCCTCGGTTCCCAGAATTTTTCGTCAGTGACGGCCCTTGATAACGGGGGTTGGGTCGTGACGTGGTACGAGCAGCTCAGCAGTGACCCGAGGGTGACCAAGGGGCTGATTTCCCAAATACATGACAGCACAGGGACTCCGGCTGCGGCGGAGACCATTCTGGAGTATGCCGTCGATGTCGAAGTGACCGCAGGCCATGCGGTCGCGGCGTTGCCCAATGGCGGGTGGACCGCTGTTTACTATGATGGCGACGTGAAGCAGATGGTTTTTGCGAAGGGCTACCAGCTGTTTGGCGAGGTCCGGACGGTGAACACAGATCCGGCTTCTGTGTCCTTTGGGGTGCCATCCGTGACCGTGCTGGCTGACGGGGGCTGGGTGGTTGCATGGGGCGCGGATCGTGGCGGCGATCAGGGGCTTGATATCTATCAGCGCCAATTCGGGTCAGACGGCGTTCCGGTCGGCGATGCCGAGAAGGTTAACGCAAGTGCAAACTACTACGAGGTCGATCCGGTTTTGACGGCATTGCCGGATGGCGGGTGGATCATTGCGTGGGCCTCGGGTGGGGATGCGGCCTTCCAACGTTATGATGCCTCGGGCGCCCGTGTGGGGGATCAGGTTCAGGCAAACTCGGACGATTGGTTCAGCCATAGCGATCTGGATGTGACATCGCTGGTTTATGGCGGGTGGGTCGTTACTTGGACCTCGAACGGGTCGAAATCCTATATGGGGACGGACCAGATTTACCAGCAGCGCTATGATGCCGATGGTGAAGCGGTTGGCGGAACGCTCCGCGTGAACGGCGCCAAGAGCCTGTTTTCGCAGGATGATTCCACTGTCGTGGCGTTGCAGGATGGAGGGTGGCTGGTCCTTTGGACAGCCGAAACCGGGTCCAGCGTTCAGGGCGATCTGATGGCTCGCCGCTTTGCGATCGATGGGACTGCGCTGGGAGACAGCTTTGCTGTGAATACCCCGCGGTCCGAGAGCCTTGATCCTTGGGAAGGGGATTTCAGCTGGCTCGGGGACGCCGCACAGTTGGATGGCGGTGAGATCGTTCTGACCTTCACCCGAGAGACCGCCGATACATCGGGTCCCGAGGTTTACCAAACCATTCTGCGCCCCACTCCCGTGACCTATGGCGAGGAAACTGCCGAGTCCCGCGTTGGCGGCGAAGGCAACGAGATCCTTTTTCTGAAGGGCGGGAATGACTGGTACGATGGGTCCCTCGGTGGGGATGATTATGTCGACGGCGGGATCGGAAATGACTCGATCTATGCGGGTGCGGGCAATGACACGCTGCTCGGTGGCGCGGGGAACGACTATATCTACAGCGCCGGTGGTGCCGATCTGGTTCGGTTAGGATCGGGTCACGACATTTTCCGTTCGGGCGGAGGCGGGCATGATACGGTTTATGGCCAGTCGGGCAACGACGAACTGGATGGCAATGCTGGCAATGACAAGCTGATTGGCGGGACGGGGCAGGACACATTGTTTGGTCGCGCCGGGAATGACTCCCTGGTCGGTGGGCGCGGGGCCGATGCGCTTTATGGCAACGAGGGTCGGGATACGATCAGCGCCGGGTCAGGGGATGACCTTCTGTCTGGCGGGGCCGGGAATGATCTGCTGAAGGGGGGCCGCGATGCGGATACCTTTGTTTTCGAGGCTGCCTCAGGTGTAAGCGATGTCTCGGACCTGACATTCGCGGTGGAAACCGTCAATGGAGCAGACAGCCTGCGCATCACGGCCAATGGCGGGTCAGTTTTGCTGCTCGGAATTATCGACGACAATCCCAGCCACGGTCATCTGGAATTCGTCTAGGGGGTATCGGGGCGGGCCAAGGTCGCCCGCCCCAACCCGTTATTCGCGATAGGTCGAGTGGCACGCCTTGCAGGTGGCCCCCATCTGGCCCATCACCGGACCCAGATCGGCGTCGGTCTGAACGGTGCCTGCCAGATTGGCGGCGGTGCTTTCCAGATCGCCTGCCAGCTTGGTGAAGTCATCGAATTGCTCCCAGATCAGGGGCAAGGCTTCGGACTTGGGATCGGTTGCCGGTGTCTCGAACGAGTCAGGCACCAGAGCGGCCTGCGCGGCAATCTCGGTCAGGGCGGCATTTACGGCAGCGGCGTCAAAGGCGGTCTCGCCCTTGGCCATTTTGCCGATCAGTTTCATCTGGCTGCCGATGGTTTTCATGACCTCCATACGGGCCATGACGTTCTTGTCCTGAACCCCGCCATGAGACAGGGCCGCAGTGCCCATCGCGATCAACGTCAGCGTCACAAATGTCTTTTTCATCTCTCCACCCTATTTGTCGTTCGTCCGGTTTCCTGAGGATATAGTGCGATCAGCGCGGTGCGGCCATGAACCATTTGGTGGCAGGTTTTCGGCGGGCGGCGCGATGCAGGCCCCTTGTGAAAGGGAGGCTATGAAATCGGCCATTCTCTGAAAAGAGCGGGCCCTAGGCCGCCGCATCCCATTAAACGCCTTCAAATCAGTGGCATGACCGCCTATTCCTGAGGCAACCCTTTGCGCAACCAAAGCGAATTGCTTGAAAAGTGACTGATATGGACATGGATCCCCGCAAGCTCGAGATGACCGTTTTGATGACCCCCGATATGGCCAACTTTTCCGGCAAGGTGCACGGGGGCGCGCTGCTGAACCTGCTTGATCGGGTGGCGTTTTCCTGTGCCTCGCGGTTTTCGCACCGGTATGCGGTGACGCTGTCGGTGGATCAGGTGACCTTCAAAGAGCCGATCAATGTGGGCGAGTTGGTGACCTTTCGCGCCAGTGTGAACCTTGCGGGCCGTACCTCGATGGAGATCGGCATCAGGGTCGAGGCGCAGGATATCCGGTCAGGCAAATCGCGGCACACGAACTCTTGCTACTTTACCATGGTGGCGGTCGATGATGACGGCAAACCCGCCGAGGTGCCTGAGCTGTCGATCCTGACTGATCTGGAGGCCAAGCGCCATCGCGCCGCCGAAACCCGCCGCCGCCTGCGCCGTCAGTTCCAGGACGAGATGAAGAAGGCGGCCGCTGGAGAAATCTGAACCGGCCACCCCGCGCGGTGGAAAAAGGGCGACCCTATGGCCGCCCTTTCGCTGTTAACTGTCGAAGGTCATGCGGGACAGGGGCATCCGGCGCACGGGCTTGCCCGTCAGGGCTGCAACGGCGTTCGCCACGGCGGGCGGAACGGCGGGCAGCGGGGGTTCCCCGACACCGCCCATCGCAGCGCCGCTTTCGATGATACCCACGTGAACCTCGGGCATCTGGTCGGGCGGCAGGATGCTGTACATGTCATAGTTCCGCGCTTCGGGCAGGCCGTCGGTCCAGACGGCCTCTTCCAGCAGAACTTGGCTCAGACCCAAGGCCACGGCCCCCCGGATTTGCTGTTTGACCAGCGCGGGGTTCACGATGGCGCCGGGGTCCAGCACCTCCCAAACATGGTGAACGCGGACTTGGCCGTCCTGAATGGAAACCTCGGCAATCGCCGCCGCTTCGCTGCCAAAGGGCGAGGCCATGCCGATCCCGCGCGCGCGGGTCGAGCCGTCCTCGGCGGTGAAGGGCCCGCGTTGCCAGCCGCCGGACAGGGTGACGACTTCGTCCAGCAGTTTGGTCAGGCGCGGGTTGTCCCGCAGCAGGTGTTTGCGAACCTCTAGCGGGTCTTTGCCGCCAGCGTTGGCCAGTTCATCAAGGAACGTCTCGTAAAAGAAATCGTTCATCGAATTGCCGACCGACCGCCAATAGGCCAGCATCACGGGGTTCTGCACATAGACCTGCGCCACGCGGACGTTGGGCACGGCATAGGCTTTGCCGGTCAGCCCTTCGACAGCGGTGGGGTCGATCTTGTCGCCGCGGCCCCAGATGCCTTCGGTCGGGCCTTCGCAGACGCTGATCGCCTCGATGGCGTTGGGCATTCCGTCCGCATCCAGTGCGCCGCGGAAACGGACGGCCGCCATGGGGCGCACCGGATCGCGCAGGAACTCTTCTTCGCGGGTCCAGATGACTTTGACAGGGCGGCCCGTGCGGCGGGCCAGCTCGATCGCCTGAGGATAGGGGTTCGCCGACGGATACAGGAAGTGACGGCCAAAGAACCCGCCAAGCATCGGCGAGTGGATGTTGATCCGGTCCGGCGTCAGGCCGGTGATGCCCGCGATGACCCCTTGGAACTGTTCGGGCGCCTGATTGGGCATCCAAAGATCCAGCGAGCCATCCTCATTGAACCGCGCCAAGGTCGAGGGCGGTTCCAGCTGCGCATGGTGCAGGTACTGGCTGTTATAGGTGGCCGAAATCACGGTGTCCGCCTCGTCCAAGGTGCCGTTGGCGTCGCCTTTGATTTCGGCCTCGGTCTCGGGGCCGGTGGTGCTGGACAGCTCTTCGGCAAAGGCGTCAGAGCTGAAATCGGCGGGCATGGTGCGCCAGCCCTTGGGCAGAGTAACCATAGGCACCCATTCGACATCCAGCGCCTCGACCGCGGTTTTGGCGGTCCACCAGCGTTCGGCGACCACGGCGACAGCGCCTTCGATGATCTCGATCGCGCGGATGCCGGGGGTGGCTTTGACCTCGTCCAGATTGCGGATGGTTTGGGCCATCAGACCCAGACGGGGCGCGTGCTGGACAGCGGCATGAAGCATCCCGTCCACCTTGGCGTCGATGGAATAGACCGCGCGGCCGGTGGATTTGTCGTGGGCATCAAGGCGGGGTAGGGGCTGTTTGATCCAGCGGAACGTCGCGGGATCGCGCAGGGTTATGGTTTCGGGGTCAGGCACGGGCAGGTCGAACGCCGCCTCGGCCAGATCGCCATAGGGTATGCGCTGGCCGCTGGCCGTATGGATCACCACACCGGGTTCGGTGGTCAGTTCAGCGGCGGGAACGGACAGGCGCTGTGCCGCAGCCTCAATCAGCATCGCACGGCCCAAGGCCCCCAGCTTGCGCATGGTCGGATAGCTGGTGCGCACTGACATCGACCCGCCGGTGATCCGCATCTGACCTCCCACCACCAGATAGTCCGCGCCCGCCGGAGCATTCTCGACGACAAAGGTCGCGGGGTCGGCATCCAACTCCTCGCCCACGATCTGGGCCATGCCGGTAAAGATGCCTTGGCCGCCTTCGTTGAATGGGCTGAGGAGGCGGATCGTGCTATCGGGGCGGATTTCAAGGAAGGCCGGCACATTGGTCCCCGCCGCCATCGCGGCCTGAGCCCGCGCTTTGCCCGCAGGCATCCCGATGCCAATCACCATCGCGCCAGCACCGACCCCGAGCGCCCCGCGCAAGAATCCGCGGCGCGACAGGTTTACAGGGCGGCGCACCCATTCGCTGGGGTCAAAGGCGTGAACAAAATCCTTCATTTCGCGCCTCCTGCCAGATCGGTCATGGCTGCTTTGATGTCGTTATAGGTGCCGCAGCGGCACAGGTTGATCATCGCGTCGCGGATGTCATCTTCGGTCGGGTTGGGGTTTTCTTTGAGCAAAGATGTGGCCGCCATGACCTGACCGCTCTGGCAATAGCCGCATTGGGGAACTTGATGCTCGACCCATTTCTGTACGACCTTGGCACCGACGGGGTCGGTCTCGATCGCCTCAATCGTGGTGATCTCGGAGCCGTCCAGCATGTCGATCGTGGTCACGCAAGAGCGGGTCACGGACCCATCCACCAGCACGGAACACGCCCCGCACTGTGCCAGCCCGCAGCCGAATTTCGTGCCGGTCATCCCTAGATTATCGCGCAATACCCATAACAGAGGTGTGTCGCCCGGGGCGTCGATGTCGTGTGGCTGACCATTGATGGTGAGTTTCATGGGGGCTCCTGACAGATGATCGCACGGGCGCTCCGCGCGTAAATAAACATGTGTCAGTTAAGTATGTATCGCGCGGCCTCTCACCAGAGGCAGTTTCGTAATTGCGCCCATGAATGAAATTCATTGATGCAGGCTTAGGACATCTTGGGGTTCAAAAATCCCCGTGATCTGGCCCCAGCCTTTGATAATGTTCGCATCTGCAGAAGATTTTCCCAGCTTCTGCAAGACGGCGATGGTGTCGCAGTGGGGATCAGTCTCGCCCATCAGGATGCGCACTTTCCCCGCATCTGGGGGCAGCATCGCGGTCCAGTCGCTGCGCATCAGGGCGTGGTCTGTCGCGAGTCCCGCCATGCTCCGAGAGGCGGTCCAGATGACGTCCGCCAGCAGGGGCTCGTTTCGGGCGATGATGTCCAGATCCGATGGGCTGTCCGCATAGACTTTGCCGAAGCTGCTGCGGAACTTTTCCGGCAGATCAATCGCGCGGGTCAGCAGGTCCATCACTGCCATGATCGCTTTGTTCGAACGGCAGGCCAATTTGATCGTCTCGTACATGAACGGAGGCAATTGGCTCTGGGGCGAGGTGATGTGGGTCGGAGACACCAGCAAGGCCGAGCGGTGGTCGGGGGAATGCTTCAGCAGCTTGAGGGCCGCGAAAACCCCGATGGTATGAGAGACGACGGGCACGGTCGTGAAATTGAAGGCGCGGACAAATTCGGCCACGTCTCGGGCAAAGAGGTCGGTGATCTCGATCGCTTCGCCCTTGGGCAGTTGAGAGCCCAGAAATCCCGGACGCACCGGCATCAGAAAGCGCAGGTTCTGCCCGTAGAAATCCTGCGCTTGGGCAGGCATCGGGTAGAAGGGCAGAAAGGTCGAGTGCATGAGCAGGATCGGCTGACCACCCGGCGGACCCACGTCCATCACATGCAGATCCCGTCCGCTGCTCATGGTCAGGTGATGCACGCGCCCCAAAGCGCCATAAAGGCGCTGCACGACCTCGTCCGAGGTGCGGTTGATCACGGCGCTCTGGCTTTGGCGCAGGGTGATCGACATGGCGACCAAGGCCGACATAATGTTGATCAGGTCTGCCTGTCGGGACATCCTGCTTTTGGCGAGCAGGGATTTGGCTTGTGACCGGCGGGTTTCGTAGGTCGCGCCGGTGTCCGCGCTGATTTCGCGCAAGGTCAGGTTGGTCAGCAAGGCCTTTAGCAGTGCCAGTTCGGCGGGGGTCAGGGCTTTGCCAAAGCGTTTGGTGAACACGTCATCCAGCTGCTCATCGGTGACATAGCCGATCATCTCGGCCTCGGGCGGGGCCACGTGGAACCGGCCCGACTGATCCAGATAGAGGCCTTGGACGGCGGCATTCGACAGCCACTGGTCAAGGGCCGCGCCGGTCAATCGACGCTCTTCGGGCAAAATGGACAAAATGCGCGACATCCCCTCGTGCGAGAGGTGCGGATCAAAGGGGGCCTCGTCAAAAGGGTCAGGTCGCGTCATTCACAGACCAGCCAATCATTCGGTATACTCCGCAGCAACGGCTTCGGCGGGAAATGGTCCCTGAAATGAATGTGAAGCAGTTGCAGGAATCTATAGCCAGACGTTTCGTTCAAGTAAGATACCGGAAAGCCTGCATTGCGCGGGGACGCTCATTCGGTCAGCACACGCCAAAACAAAATTGGGGACGAGGAGTGGGCTCGCCCCCGGGAAACAGTCACTCTTTACTCAGGTAAAGCAAGCCGCTGGCCTCAACGGCGCCTTTGGTGCAGGGGGTGACGACCACCTCCCATGGGAAGCTTCGGGAATTGCGGGTCAGTTCGGGGATGGTCCAGCATTGGCCGTCTGGGCTGCTGACGGTGC
Source organism: Donghicola mangrovi (assembly GCF_013377535.1). Taxonomy (GTDB): domain Bacteria; phylum Pseudomonadota; class Alphaproteobacteria; order Rhodobacterales; family Rhodobacteraceae; genus Donghicola; species Donghicola mangrovi. Next base: position 79,221 of record NZ_JABCJE010000006.1, read on the forward strand.
CGTCATTTCCGTATTTGGACCATTTCCAGCGTTTGCTCTGGCTGTTGCAGCGCTCGATGACCAGTTGGGCAGGTTTGCCCATGCCCGGCGCCTCGAGGCCAAAGCAGAGCTCGGGGTGTTTATCGACCCCGATTGCCCCATTGGAACCGACCGAGAAGATATAGTCATCTGGGTTGGGGCAATTGCGCAGAGCGGGCGTGGCACCGGGGGCAAGGGGGCCTTCGACGCCGATGCAGCTTTGGCTCGCGCCGCCATAGCCGGGGGTGAGGGAATAGCCGGCAGGTTGCTGCGCCATCAGGGCCTTGGTTTTGGCGGCCGAGTAGGCGGTCGCGCAAATCCGTGTGCCGGGGGCGGTCCAGCAGGCCCCTTCGCGGCGCAAGGTGCCCAAGGGCGCGCCGCCGTGGCTGACCCCTTTGCCGCCGTTCCAGGATGCAAGGGCGGTGTTCTTGCCCTCGACCGCGACGTCCGCGAAATAGTCTTCGTTCTGGATGCGGAACGAGCCGCCTTGGCTGGCGAAGAACTGGCACTGACCTTTGATATAGGTGCTGCCTCGCACGGTCAGTTCGCAGTCAACCGGCTTGCCGCCCGCATGGGCCGCAGCCGCCGACATCAGGCCCGCCACAACGGCCAGAGAAAATACAAGTTTGATCATCTGAAAAATCCAAAGGTTCGGGCCGCCAAGTCGCTGGCGGCCCTTGCGCTTAGCGCGCTGCGCAAACGGTGGCGCGGGCGTTCGACCAGCAGCCGTTCTTACCCAAGCGGAACCCTTCGCCAAGCGGGGCTTGGGCGTGGGTCGCGCCCCTTTCGGCGTTCCAGTGGCCACCGGCAGTCCCGTCACCAAAGGGGCTGATCTCTGCAAAGAAGTCGCCCAAGTAGTTCTCGCGGTCGGTGTTGATCCAGAAGGTGCCATCGGTGTCCATCCAGATCGGACAGTTGGCGGGCATGTTCACATATTGCACACCGTCCACGATCAGCTTGCAGCTGCCATAGATCACCTTGGGGCCTTTGGATGCGGCGGGGGCGGGCTTGGGTTTCGGAGCGCCCATGCCCGCACATTGCAGCATCTGGTCGATGGCTGCGGACGATCCGCTCAGGGTGTAGCGCAGAACGGGGTTGTCAAAGCCAAGGTCGATCTGGTTGCCAGATTTCATGGCCTGAATCAGGGGCATGTCCACATAGCTGAAGATGGTATCGGATTCAGAGTCCCAGCTGAGCGGGAATTGCTGTCCGTTGACCGACACGAAGGTCGTTGCCCCGATGCCACCTGTGTAGCTTGAAATTAAGCGGATTTTCCCGTCCCAAAGCTCCAATCGCAGGAGGTTGCCGAAAAATTCGGGTTTGGAGTTGTCCCAGAGTTCAGCTTCGCAAATGCCACGTCCGCCCGAAAACTGCCATCTGCCCTGCGGAGCTGCGTAGGCCGGAGCCGGGGCGGGGGGCGGCGCGACAGTTTGCAAGGGCGAGGGTTCGAACCAGTCGCCGGTACACTGGATGACCAGATCGCGCACGTGATCGGCGGCACCGGCCACGCTGTCGCGCGGGTTTCTCAGGCACCAGTCGTAGTGCATCTGGTACACGTCGTGGACACCGCGATCCCAGTCCAGACAGCGCGGGTTCATCTGGATGGCTTGGGTGACCGTACGGCGCAGATAGCCTGCGTATTGGTCACAGAACGCGGGATCGGTGGTGTTGCTCTGGGCTTGGGCGGCCTGAGCCCCGAGGAAAACAGAAACAGTGCCTAGGCAGGCAAACACAATATTCTTTACGCTAATGCGCATCACATAGGCCCTTCTGAAATGGGACATGGAAAATGCCATGCCTCCGCCGGTGCTCCGGACTTCGGGAAATTCTATAGTTACCAATCGCGCGCTGACCTGTGCCATATCGGGCTGAGTGCAATGCGCATGACCCCAGCCGAACAGGGCGCAGGGCGTCTGTCCAGTACGGTCTTTCGCAATATCGTGATGATACAAGTGACCCAGCGTCAGATGAGCAATTCCGCATCACCCAACTGGGGGAGGGTGCCCGTTCTGGCGGCACTCAGGCCGTCCCGCATCGCCGGATCTTCTTTCCTTGAGTCCATGCACAGTCGCGACTCTGCTCCGGCGAGAAAACGGGCAGGGCGTGCCAAGGCCCCGTTTTGCGGCGCGACATATCGACCATTGGCCCGTTTCGAGGCGAAATCTGCGGGTTTTTCTCGACTCCGGGCCTGCTGGGACATATTGCCGTTACCGAGCCTCTTGCCTCAAAAACGCACTTGGTATACATCCGCATACAATCAGCTTGCCGCCGCTCGCCAAATTGTTCTTGCCGCTCGGCTTTCAAGCTGCCCCACCACTGAACCGCAGGGATCGCCATGAGCTTGTACACTGCCTATCTTGAAGAAATCGAAACCCGCAAAGGCGAAGGCCTGCACCCCAAGCCGATCGATGACGGCGCGCTGGTCGCCGAACTGATCGCGCAGATCGAGGACGCAGGCAACGAGCACCGCGCAGACTCGCTGAACTTCTTCATCTACAACACCCTGCCCGGCACCACGAGCGCCGCAGGCGTCAAGGCTGCTTTCCTCAAGAAGATCATTCTGGGTGAAGCCGTTGTTGCAGAAATCTGCCCCGAATTCGCGTTCGAGCAGCTGTCGCACATGAAGGGCGGCCCCTCGATCGAAGTTCTGCTGGACCTGTCGCTGGGTGCGGACGCAGACATCGCGGCCCAAGCTGCCGACGTTCTGAAGACCCAGGTTTTCCTGTACGAAGCTGACATGGACCGTCTGGCCGCTGCCTACAAAGATGGCAACGCGATCGCCAAGGACATTCTGGAAAGCTACGCGAAGGCCGAATTCTTCACCAAGCTTCCCGAAGTTGAAGAAGAAGTCAAAGTCGTGACCTACATCGCCGCCGAAGGCGATATCTCGACCGACCTTCTGTCGCCCGGCAACCAGGCGCACTCGCGTTCGGACCGCGAACTGCACGGCAAGTGCATGATCAGCCCCGAAGCGCAGAAAGAAATTCAGGACCTGCAGGCGCAGCACCCTGACAAGCGCGTCATGCTGATCGCTGAAAAAGGCACCATGGGTGTGGGCTCGTCGCGTATGTCGGGCGTGAACAACGTGGCGCTGTGGACCGGTAAAAAAGCCAGCCCCTATGTTCCCTTCGTGAACATCGCGCCCGTTGTGGCAGGCACCAACGGCATTTCGCCGATCTTCCTGACCACTGTTGGCGTGACCGGCGGCATCGGTCTGGACCTGAAGAACTGGGTCAAGAAAACCGACGAAGACGGCAAAGTCATCCTGAACAACGATGGCAACCCCGTGCTGGAGCAGAAGTACTCGGTCGCGACCGGTACCGTTCTGACCATCAACACCAAAGAGAAAAAGCTGCTGAACGAAGCCGGCGAAGAGCTGGTCAGCGTTGCTTCGGCCTTCACCCCCCAGAAGGTGGAGTTCATGAAGGCGGGCGGTTCCTACGCCATCGTCTTCGGCAAGAAGCTGCAGACGTTCGCGGCCGAGACCCTTGGTGTTGCGGCAACCCCCGTCTTTGCACCTTCGAAAGAAGTCAGCATCGAAGGTCAGGGCCTGACCGCTGTTGAGAAAATCTTCAACGCAAACGCTGTTGGCGTCGAAAAGGGCAAAGTCCTGCACGCAGGCTCGGACGTCCGCGTCAAAGTGAACATCGTTGGCTCGCAGGACACCACCGGCCTGATGACCAGCCAAGAGCTGGAAGCCATGGCGGCGACCACCATTTCGCCGAACGTTGACGGCGCGTACCAGTCGGGCTGCCACACTGCATCGGTTTGGGACAAGAAGGCTCAGGCCAACATCCCCCGTCTGATGAAGTTCATGAACGACTTCGGTCTGATCACCGCGCGCGACCCCAAGGGCGAATACCACGCGATGACCGACGTGATCCACAAAGTGCTGAACGACATCACCGTCAGCGACTGGGACATCATCATCGGCGGCGACAGCCACACCCGTATGTCCAAAGGCGTTGCCTTCGGTGCGGACTCGGGCACTGTTGCTCTGGCGCTGGCAACCGGCGAAGCCACCATGCCGATCCCTGAATCGGTCAAGGTGACCTTCAAAGGCAAAATGGCCGACCACATGGACTTCCGTGACGTGGTGCACGCAACCCAGGCGCAGATGCTGCAGCAGTGCGGCGACAACGTTTTCCAGGGCCGCATCATCGAAGTGCACATCGGCACCCTGCTGGCGGACCAAGCGTTCACCTTCACCGACTGGACCGCAGAAATGAAGGCGAAAGCCTCGATCTGTATCTCCAACGACGAAACCCTGATCGGTTCGCTGGAACTGGCCAAAGGCCGCATCCAGATCATGATCGACAAGGGCATGGACAACGCGGCTCAGACCCTGCAGGGCCTGATCGACAAAGCAGACGCGCGTATCGCGGAAATCCGTTCGGGTGCGAAGCCCGCGCTGACCCCCGATGACAACGCCAAGTACTTTGCCGAAGTCGTGGTCGATCTGGACCAGATCGTCGAGCCCATGATCGCCGACCCCGATGTCAACAACGCCGATCCGTCGCGTCGTTACACCCACGACACCATCCGCCCCGTGTCCTACTACGGCGCGGAAAAGAAGGTCGATCTGGGCTTTGTGGGCTCGTGCATGGTACACAAGGGCGACATCAAGATCGTCGCTCAGATGCTGAAAAACCTCGAAGAAGCCAACGGCAAGGTCGAGTTCAAGGCACCGCTGGTTGTGGCCGCACCGACCTACAACATCATCGACGAGCTGAAGGCCGAAGGCGACTGGGACATCCTGCAGAAGTACTCGGGCTTCGAGTTCAACGATCTGGCGCCCAAGAACACCGCTCGCACCGAGTACGAGAACATCCTGTATCTCGAGCGTCCCGGCTGTAACCTCTGCATGGGCAACCAGGAAAAGGCAGAAAAGGGTGACACCGTTCTGGCGACCTCGACCCGCCTGTTCCAGGGCCGCGTCGTAGAAGACAGCGCCGAGAAGAAGGGTGAATCGCTGCTGGCCTCGACCCCCGTGGTCGTCCTGTCGGCCATTCTGGGCCGTACCCCCAGCACCGAGGAATACAAAGCCGCCGTCAAAGGCATCAACCTGACCAAGTTCGCACCGCCGCTTCAGGCCCCAGCGACCGCGCGTTCGGTTCACTTCTGATCGCCTGACCGGTTAACGAAATGAATTGGCCGCCCCGAGAGATCAGGGCGGCCTTTTTTGTGGTCACAGGATGAAGTGCAGATTTGGATAGGTCTTTTTAATCCAAGCGGTTATGGACTTTCGTCAGTCTCGTTTCGAATATCTCCTTATGCGCGTGGTGAGCCAAGCATTAGCGCGTTGTTGTGTCGAAGCGCCGCCAAGCAGAGAATTCCGTACCGCGATCAAAGGTGATAGAAAGGCGCACACCGGCAGGTAAGGGCGCCAGCAGACAATCCGCGTCTATGACGAAGGCCACGCATACCGTGCCCAAACGAGTGGACACAAAGGTAAAGTCCGACGCCCAAAGCTGGTTGGGACTGTCCGCCAAGAACTGACGGTTTACCTTGTCGACCGCTCAATTTTACAGCGAGCAATGTCTTTACTATCTCGCCGCAAAACATGCCGGATATTTCCCGCGCTTCAGAGCTTGTAGTTCTCCTTCCGGAGCGATTCGATCTTAAATCATTAAGGATGCGTTGGACTTTGCTCGGACCGCGGCCCGGGATGGGTCACGAAAAAATAGCGCGTCGTTCATATTACGTGGTCGGAGCAATCTACAGAATTTCAAACATCGGCTCGGCCCCGAAAAATCCACGATGTTCTTGAATAAAAGCGTTACAGGCCGAACCTTGCGAAACGGGCGCTCAACTTCCCGCTGCCCGGCAGGCCAAGGTGACGTCCACGGACGTGGTGTAGCTTCAGGTGGCGAGACCCAATCTGATCCAAGGACGACACCCGCCTCTCGGGACCATGCTGCGCATGGCCCTGCCGGCCATTGTATGACCAACCCGTGATGAACTTCGCTCACTTGTCGAACATAGTGGCGATGCAGATTTACTGCGCGAGATGATTGGCTTTGCAGCCGAACGGCTGATGGAGCTGGAGGTTGGCGCCAAGACTGGTCCAGACTACGGCGAGAAGAGCAGCGAGAGGCTGGCCCAACGCAATCACTGCCCGGCAGGCGCATCCGCAGGATGCTGCCGAGAGGGGGCGGTACCGCTATCTCCAAGAGCCAGGTCAGCCGCCTGTGCTAAGAGATTGATGACCGTGTCGACACCATTCTGACGCGGCCGATCGAAGGCGAGTGGCCTTACCTTTGGATCGACGCAACATATCTCAAGGCGCGTCAGGGCGGGCGCATCATCAGCGTCGCCGTCACCATCGCGGTGGGGGTGAACACCGATGGCCGCCGTGAAGTTTTGGGAATGTCTATCGGGGCTTCCGAGGCGGAACCCTTCTGGACCGAGTTTCTGCGCGATCTTGTGCGGCGTGGCCTGACCGGTGTCCAATTGGTCATTTCCGATGCTCATGAGGGCATCAAGGCGGCCACCGCCCGCGTTCTGGCGACAACATGGCTACGCTGCCGGGTCCATTGCCATCGCAATGCCCTAGCCCATGCGGGCAAGAGCAGTCGGCGGGTGGTCGCGGTCTTCATTGCAACGGCCTTCGCTCAGCCAGATCATGCTGCCGCAAAAGCGCAGTGGCGTCAGGTGGCGGATCAGATGCGTCCGAAACTGCCAAAGCTGGCGACCCTCATGGACGGCGCCGAGGAGGATGTGCTGGCCTACATGACCTTTCCCCAGCAGCATCGAACGAAGCTGCACTCCACCAACCCGATTGAGCGCCTAAACGGCGAGATCAAGCGCCGCCCGGACGTGGTCAGGATCTTTCCGAATGAGGCTTCGATCCGCCGCCTCGTCGGCGCAATCCTGATGGAACAGACCGAAGAATGGACCGTGCAGCGCGGCCGCTATCTGACACTGGAAACGTTGGCACCGATCTGCGTGGTTCAGGGAATCGATCCCCCAGATCGATTTCTAATCCTAAGCACTGTCATCGTCAGCTTGCCTGTAGCGCAGCGCGACTGATCAGCTCGGCCCGCCAGTGAGCACGAGGCCCGCACTGAGCTACACCATTTCCTAGGACATCATCCAAGCCAATGTCTGCTTTCGCCGAAAATGAGCCATGGAAAAATACGCTGATGCCTACTTCAGGATTTCATGGGCTAGATACAACTCGCGGACATCCCGTTCCAATTCTTTGATCCGGGCTACTTTGCTTTCTAAGTTCCATAACAGACCATTTTCTGAGCGTTTTTCCCTTCGGTAAAGTTGGGGTGGTTCAACGATCACTCATTCCCAATACGCAAAAGCAACCTTAACCTCAGCTGAGCATCCACACATGGGTCATTGCACAACGCCACACAACTAGCTCAGTTGCATTGAAATTCCGGCCGATCACTTCCCAGAGTGTCGAGTGTGTTTGTCTGATGCTCAAACCCGTCCAGCGGGGCTACCGCAATGACTGCTTCTGATGTGGCGAGCGCGAGCGGCATGCGCAGTTGACCGCTTCAGTCCCGGAAATTCATTGGAGCGCCCTTGGAACCGTCCAGCCGCAACCGATCAGACACCAAGTAGCTGCGCAGGGCAGTGGGGTCGGTGTGACCGGATTTCGCGGCCCCTAAAATCAGTGATTTTACTCCAATCCAGACATTCCAATCCGCTGCGGTAATCTTCCTTCCGTAGGTCCGATCAAATCTTGAGGACACTTGCGTGGCGCCATCCCGCTCTAGCGCCCAATGCCAAGAGGTCGGACTTAAACCGACCGATCCGATCACGGGACGGGGATCTTGGGTGGCGTAGGGAATGTACCGTCCGAACTCGCCGCGTGTGTCCGCAACGAAAATCACTTCGTATCGCGCATTACCGGTCAGTAGTCGGATATTGTTCTCTTGTCGCCGTGCGGGGTTGCGATCCAACGTAAATGTACGCCGTGCTGTGATCTGGAGACCCATGCGCTCAGCCGAGGTGGTAAAGGCATCTGCCCAAAGGATATCTCCGGGATGCTCTCCCTCTAGGATCAGGGCGCGGGGCCAATTCATGAACCGCAGGTATTGGGTCAATGTGTCGGCCTGCATACGCAAAGAGGGAACGCTCTGCAGCAGTTGGGGAAAGCATGCGTGCCGCAAGTCGTCAGGGGGAGCCGTGGCGTTGACATGAAGCGCGCGATCACTGACCGCCTCGGCCAGTGTTGCGACCTGCGGGGCGGGCAAGTCCAGGACGATCAGGTGTGTGCCCGCGTCAATCATCATCTCTGCCGTTCGAAGTAACGCAGCCGCAGACGTCCGCCTTGCGTCGAGCGTCACCGGAATCCCGAGCGTGTCGGTCACGGTCGCCAGATCCGTCATCGCCATTTGCGCTGCTTCGATCGTCTCGGTCGCAGGCGGGGCGACCAGTCGCGCGTAGCCCCAATCTTGAGTATAGCGCCCGTCGTTATCAAGGCCCAGAAAGCCGATCCTTAAATCGCCAGCCTAGCAGGGCAGGGGGACCAAGAAAATCAGCAGACACAGGGTGCGGATCAATGATCGACCCTCACGGAATGGGGCGTGCGGCCAACGGGAATGGACCGTAGGGGCCGCAGGTTATTCATATCGATAATTGTAATGTCGTCGGACAGGCCGTTCGCAACGCAGGCCAGCGTTTCGTCTGGGACAACTCCACGCCCCATGCACGACTTCCGACAAGAACATAGGCGCGCACGTCTCGGATGGCCACATCCACTACTGCCACATGGTTGGCGCGTCCCAAAGAGATCAGCGCTGTCGCGCCATCGGTGGTCAGGGCCATGCCCACGGGCGTAACATCCACAGGCCGAAAACCGGGTGGCAAGAATGACAGCACCTCTTTGACTTCGCAGGTACGGGCGTCGATCACATGAACCTCGGAGGAGAGCTCGTCCGATCCCCACAGTTCCGCGCCGTTGGGGGTTACGATGAACCGGCGAGGGCGTGTGCCGACAAAATTAACCCATAATCAATGTTATGACAAATTATGGAAAAGAAGCTTTGAGAACCGCTTCGATATCCTGTTCAACTTTTTTTAAAGAACCAATCTCTTCGATCGTAATACAACACAAGCGCGTTATCTCCGGCTTTAAAATCCAATTCTCTCAACCCTTTCGGCTGCTTTAGACACAACATCGCGTCTCTCAGCGCACGCCCATCCAATATATCATTCAGCCGCCGCAGGCTTGCTGGATCAAGGGCCTTTGCGACGTGAGGTAAAAGCACAGCCTTAGCGGAGCCGCCATCAATGCCGCAGACCGAGGCAAGCACATGGCTCAGAGCCGTTAAGCAGCCTCGCCTGACTGGCCGAGTTTGAAGTCAGCAAATTGTTAGCCGTCGATCCAATGGAGCAACGGCCTCGGGCGCTTGGGACAGTTAGCCCAATGGGCTAAGCGGGCGCTTCGTGTTATAGTATTTACTCAAATTCTCAATGAGGACCTTGGATTTCTCGAACGTATAGAGGACTTCGTCGTTCAGGATTTCAATGCGCATTCGGGCGCCAAAACTGCTCGCCGCAGCCATCCCTTCACGGCCTGCGCAAACCCCGACACGGTTGTATCTGCGCGAGAGCCTGTGACGCGGGTTAATGCAGGATCACGTCGTGCAGGCCCTCATAGGTCATGCCGCGCAGTTCCAGAATGTTGCCTTTGCCAAAGTCCAAGATCAGATCGTCCCCGTCTTGGTGGGCATATTGGGCCAGATCACGTGGTCTCTCGACGTTATACCAGTAGGCCTCTGTCAGACGTAGCTTATCCTCGGCGCTGAAATCGGTGATCACGTCGTGGCCCACACTGTAGCGGAATTCATCGGCCCCGCTGCCGCCGGTTAACTGGTCGTCACCGGCATCTCCTACCAGAATGTCCGCGCCCTTGCCGCCTCGGATGATGTCGTTGTCCTGGCCGCCAAAGAGCGTGTCATTGCCGCCATCGCCCGACAGGGTGTCCGATCCGTTGGAGCCCCAGATCTTGTCGGCTCCGCCCCCACCAAACACAAGGTCATCGCCCCAGACAACGTCGATCTTGTCCAGCCCGCCATTGCCATAAACGGTGTCATTCCCGAACACATCGGAGATAAAGTCGTTACCTCCGCCGCCCTTTATCAGATCGTGTCCGGCCCCACCGGCCAGACTGTCACTTCCTGATCCACCAAGGATTTTGTCGTTCCCGTCATCGCCGGCCAGATTGTCCCTGCCGCCACCGCCATTGATCGTGTCGTTGCCTTTGCCGCCGCGTATATCATCGTTGCCGGCCTCGCCGAACAGCAGGTCATCGCCGGCATTGCCATTAATTGCGTCGTTGCCGTCTTTCCCGTGAATGGTGTCACGCGCGCCTTGGCCCGTCAGATAGTCATTTTCAGCGGTGCCTCTGATCAGGTCGCCTTGGGCGGTCGGGTCCTGAATTTGCGTGGCATAGACGAAGTCGCCAATATCCCCGAGCGCGATATAAGATCCGGTGGCCGGCAGATACGGAGAATAAACCCCCAGAAATTCGTCGTATTCCTGAACCTGGTAAAAGCCGTCCAAGGAATTGGTCAGGGCTGGGTTATACTCGGTCAGGTCAATCAGTACCGTGCTCCGATAGCCTTCGGGCGCCCCGATATCGACCTCGAATTCCAGATAGATTGCCTCGAGATCAAAGATATAACCGTTAGTCCATTCGACCGTCGCCAGCGCCATCGGGTCGTGGGAGAGGTCCTGCTGAACGCTATTGATGACGAGATTTTCAAAGAAATCGCCGGTGCTGACAGAGGCAGGCAGGCCCAGATCCGCATGGGTGGCTAGAAATCCAAAATCCAGCAGGCCAGCCGTGGATCTGTTCGGCACAAAGGTAAGGGCCTCAACGCGATCTGGCAGCGTAACCGTAGCCGCGTAGCTTTCATAGGCGATCAAGCTGCCCGAAAGGTCCCATGTGCCGACAAACAAGTTGAAATTGTATTCCCAAATCATTCTGATTTCTCTTTGAAATTGGCGGCTATTGAAGCAACGCGTCGTTAAGGCCGCTAAAGGTCATATTCCTGAATTCCAGAACGTCGCCATCGCCAAAGTCGAAGACCAGCGTTTTTCCGTCCTGATAGGAGTAGCCGTACAAGGCCGATAGGGGGATCTGGTCCATGTCGGCGAACTCCGGTATTTGCAGATGCCATTGATCCTGCGGGCCGAAGTCCCAGATCACGTCATGGCCAGAGGTATAGATAAAGACATCATGCCCCTTGCCGCCGCGCAGATGGTCGTTTCCTGCACCGCCGTTCAAAGCGTCATTGCCGTTGCCGCCGGATAGCGTGTCATTCCCCGCATCGCCGGACAGAAAATCATTGCTGCCCTGCCCCTTGATCCGGTCGCGCCCGTCCCCGCCCCAGATGGTGTCTGCGCCTTTGCCGCCGAATGCGCGGTCGTTCCCTTGGTTCAGGATGATCTCGTCACGGCCCAGATCACCGTAGGCGCTGTCATTGCCAGCACCCGCAATGATGGTATCGTCGCCAGACCCGCCCCGCAAAAAATCTGTGCCGCCTTGCCCTTCGACCCAGTCGTTCCCGCCGCCGCCATAGACGGAGTTATCGCCCGCGTCCCCCGCTAGCCAGTCCTCTCCGGCGTCACCGCGCAACGTAGTCGATGCTGCCATCGGTGAAGTCCACGGGATCTACTGCCAGAATGTTCAGGTCATAAACCCAAGGCAAATCACCGCTCAGGGCAATCATGGCGGTATGGCGATTACCGTCGTCAATTTGCGGAGTGTATTCGAATTCCAGCACTTTGGTGTGGCCGAATGTGCCATCCCCGAAGTCGATGGACAAATCCGCCATGTAAAGAGGCCCCACGATCGTGATCTCTTGGCCGCCCGGATGCCCCCACCTTGATCCATCACCGCCGACTTTCGGGTCCATGAAGAAAAGGTCTGATAGAACCTCGTAAGCACCCGCACTGGCGGAATACTGCGATAAAATCCCGATGTCCGGATAGCTTGACGTCTCGGAAGTGGCGGGTGCGGGGGAAACAGATATCGTCACGGGCTCGGCATCGGGGTGCACCGTCATTTTGGTGTAACCGCCGCCGACATTATTTCCGTACTTGTCCCAACTGCCCAGAGTGACCTCGAAAGTGGTGTAGTAATACATGATGCGCACCCCCCGCGGGACAATCGTAAAACAGGAAAACCAGGAAACGGGTCGCTACTCGGCCCAAGACAGTTCAAGATTGGGCATGGCTCTGATGTCGTCGATCGAGGTGTCCAGCAGCACCAACGTATGATCGCCCTGAGCGGGTGTGCCGTCGCTGTTGCGGGCGTAGAAAACAAAAACCAGATCGTCCTCGACCTCGACGGCATATCGCAGAAGGGTGCGCACGGATTTGGCTGGCGAATACAGGAACAAATCCTGCGCCAGAACCAGTGTATCGTTCGCTTTCAGATCAACGATGACGTCCTGTCCGCCTGTATAAACAAAGACATCCGCGCCCTTGCCGCCGATCAGGGTGTCATTGCCCGCGTAAAGGTTCCATTCATCATAGTCGGCGCGGTCGCGATGCTCTCCGATCAGGATATCGTTGCCCGATCCGCCCAACAGGATGTCGTCGCCCTTGCCGCCGTACAGCTTGTCATTGCCTGATCCGCCCTTGAGCGTGTCATGCCCGTCCCCCGCCGACAGGGTGTCGCGCCCGGTCCCGCCGGTCAGGGTGTCCCGACCTGTGCCACCCTGAAGAATGTCGTTCCCGCTGTTGCCGAACAGATTGAGAGCCCCGTCTTCACCAGAAAGGATATCATTGCCCGAGCCGCCTTTGGCCAAGCCGCTAACCTTCAGGGACAGAACGTCATTGCCAGCCTGACCGTACATCGTGTCCGCAAATCCGGCGCTGATCAGGGTATCGTTCCCTTTGCCGCCGTTAAAGTAATTGCGCCCTTCGCCGCCGTGCAGATAGTCATCCCCGTCCGCACCATAGAGGCTGTCATAGTCATCGCCCCCCAGCAAACGGTCATTCCCTGCGCCGCCATAGAGTTCGTCCCGACCCGCGGAACCGGCCAGGGTGTCATCGCCTGCGTCGCCATAAATGTCGTCATCCCCGGAACGGCCATCAAGGGTGTCGTTCCCCTCCAGCCCCCGCATTTCATCGGCTTCGGAGGAGCCTTTATGCGCATCATCTCCGACGGTTCCGGTATAAGTTCCGTATTGGAGGAGAACGGTCGGAATATCGATGTTATAAAATGACCACGTGCCCCAATTCCCGCCGAGAATTTCCGGACTTAGGATCAGATTGGGAAACTGGCCAATGGGGTCGGCCGAGGCCAGCAGAGCATCAAAATCGCCACTGCTGTCGAGCACCAGAAACGCCGTGTGAACAAGACCATCGTCTGTTCCGGTGGAATATGTAAATTCCAGCGCCTTTGCCCACGTGTAGTCAGGCTCGTTCGTTCCCACCGAGAAGAGGTTCATTGCGATAGAGCGGAAATCCTGCTCGATATCGTCGATGACGTAGGTATTTCCCTTGCCGGAAATGCTCACCTGATAGTTGAAATAGTCGCTGTAGCGCTCTGGATCGATTGCCGCCTCCATATCGGCAAACGTCCCGAAGGGCAGATACGTATGATCTGTATTCACCAGTTCTGTGACATCAAGATTTTGCCAACCGGTAGACTTGGTGCCGACGGTCAGGATTGCTTCACCGCTTTCGATGAAATTGCCCGATTGGTCGAACGTTTTGGTAATCAGGCGGTAATCGGTAAAGTAACGCATTTTGAAAATTTCCAATTTCACCCAAACGCGGGTCAATCTACGATACGATCCCTACTTTTGGTTAATGTGCAATGAGGATTCTTCATACCTTCGACTAATGGAAATGCGGCGGCTGGGGGCGTGGCCTCCAAGCAGGGTTGTCGCCGAGATAACCGCGCCGACGTTGCTGTTTCAGCTTTCGCGCACCCTGGAAATGAGTTCGATCTGCGACAATCGCATCAGGGTAGAGAAACTGCGGCCTTAAGCCCGAAATAGATACCAAAGATATCATTTGGTAAGCTTAAATGACATGACTGCGGCCAGACTTATGGATAATTCTGCCACAATTAGAGTCAAGAACGCACGCACGTGTGTGTTAGTTAACGAGAGCGATCATGGTATCATCTTTAACGAGTATTAACGGTTCGGACGTCAACGAAACGCTTAACGGTAGCGCTGGGGATGATCTTATCTCCACGACCTATGCCAACCCGACGATCTACGCGGGCGAAGGCAATGACACCGTTTCTGCGTCGGTCAACAGTGATACCGCCTCCTCGATCTATATCGAAGGTGGTGATGGCAATGATCAGTTGAGTGCCACGCAGATTCAGGTTTTCACACCCGTCTTGATGCCCATGCCCGGCTTCGACCCGCTCGACCCGTTGGGCGGTGTTGGCGGTCCCGGTATGATGCTAGTTCCCAAGCCTGCGATAACACCGTCTGATGTCACAATAATCGGCGGCGCAGGCGAGGACACTATCGCCGTCAAGTCATTCAACTACGGTACGCTGTCCATCGAGGCGGGCGACGATAATGACACCGTCTATATCTCTGGCGTCACGGTGGATGCCTCGGTCGATCTGGGGACCGGCGATGATACCGTGACCCTGACGGGTGCGACGGCGACCTCGATCACCTCAGGTGCGGGCAGTGACACCATTGTTCTGGACAGCTGGGGTCTGATCCCCTCGCAAACGCCGGTGGTTACCGATTTCACCGCAGGGACCGGCGGCGATGTGCTCGATTTTAGCCACATCATCACCTATTTGCAGGCGGACTACGGCCTTGCAGTCGATGGCAACCCCTACGAAGACGGGTTTATCACGGCCGAGCAGGATGGCGCGGACGTGGTGTTCTATCTGGATGCGGATGCCAGCGGCACCGGCTATTCGGCGACGAAGCTGATCACCCTGCAGGGCGTTACACTGACCAAGCTGACCACCGCGAACTTTGCGGATGGTCTGGGGAACTATGCAGTCGCGAACGCAGCGCCCGAAGTCGGTACCGAGATCAAAGACATCGAGGTTGCCGAGGACACCGCAATCAATGTGACCCTCGACAAAGGCATCTTTACCGATGCCGACAACGATCCGCTGACCCTGAAGCTGACCCTCGAGGATGGGACCGCCGCCCCCGCGTGGCTGTCCTATAGCGCCGCTACCCATGCGATCGTGGGCACTCCGCCTGCGAACTTCACCGGCACTCTCAGCCTCAAGCTGACAGCTTCGGATGCCGCCGAGAGCGCAAGCCAGACTTTCGACCTGACGGTAACCAACGTGAATGACACCCCCACCGGCGGCGTGACCATCCGTGGCACCGCGATCGAGGATGGCACGCTCACCGCCGATGTCTCTGCTCTGAAGGATGCAGACGGTCTGGGGACCCTCTCCTACAGCTGGCTGCGGGACGGCGTTGCAATCAGCGGCGCGACGGCCGCGACCTATACCCTTGGGGATGCGGATGTGGGCGCGGCGATCAAGGTGCAGGTCACCTACACCGACGGGCATGGTGCGCGCGAGGCTGTCACCAGCGCGGCCACGAGCACAGTCACCAACGTGAACGATGCCCCCACGGGCGGCATTTCGATCAATGGCACCTTCAAGGAAAACGCGACCCTGACCATGGATATGTCCGTGCTCAAGGATGCGGATGGTCTGGGGAAATCCTATACTCTTCAGTGGTTTGCGAATGACGTCGCGATCTCTGGTGCTACGGCAGCGGCCTATACCCTGACGCGTCAGGATGTTGGTAAAACGCTGAGCGTGAAAATGATCTACATGGATCAGCACGGCACGCTGGAAACAGTCGTTGGCACCTCGACCGAGGTCGTGATCAGCGCGAACCACGCGCCCGAAGGCGAAGTTGTTATCACCGGAACGGCCTCGGTCGGGAATGTTTTGACCGCGGACACCACTGACCTGTCGGATGCCGACGGTTTGGGCACACTCAGCTATGTATGGCTGCGAAATGATCAGGTGATCGAGGGGGAAAAAGGCGCGACCTTTACTCTGACTGAATCTGACAGTGCGGCAGAGATCAAAGTGCAGGTCAGCTATGTCGATGACCAAGGCACTTCCGAAACCGTCACCAGCGCAGCGACCGAGGTTGAACTCTACACCCCTAAGCCGCCGCTTCCTGAAGAGCCGACCGATCCGGTCGTGCCACAGCCTTCGTCACCGACCTTCAGCCTGACCTTTGGTGCTGACACACTGCGGTCCGGCGCAGGCAACGACAGCGTTTTTGCTGGCGCTGGGTCGGATACCGTTTTCGGCGGGTTTGGCAATGACACCATCCGTGGGGGCCTCGGCAATGACCTCGTCCAAGGGAACAGAGGCGGCGACCTTCTGTACGGCGGCCACGGTGGTGACACTTTGCTCGCCGGCCAAGGGGACGACAAAGTGTTCGGGGGGCTCGGGAATGACACCGTCTTGGGCGGCTTCGGAGATGACACAGTCCGCGGCGGTACAGGGAATGACTTCGTGTCTGGTGGCGCCGGTCTGGACACGATCTGGGGTGGTGGTGGCGCAGATACCATCAACGGGGGTCGCCATGCCGATATAATGCATGGTGGCGATGACGCCGATATGATGTTCGGAAACCTTGGCGATGACACCATTTACGGTGCAGATGGTGCCGATACCATAGTCGGGGGGGGCGGGAATGACCTCCTTGCTGGGGGAGAAGGTGCTGACACTTTCCTCTTCTCGCGCCTTGGTGCTGGGGAAGACACCGTTTTCGATTTCACCGCCGACGACACGCTTGTGTTCTCGGGAACTTGGCAGACGTCCGGATACGTCAGCGAAGCGGCCTTCCTTGAGCGGTATGCCCACGAGGCTTATGGCGGCGTGATCATCGAACTGGAGCGCGGAAATTCTGTATTCCTCAGTGGACTGAGCAGCGTTTCCGACTTGGCCGGACATGTACTGCTCTCAGAGAGTTCGGACGACATCTTCGGATGAAACAGGGGGCGGCTTTCGAGCCGCCCTTTTTCTTTTTCGGGTCCGGTAAGGGTTCAAACATTCTCCGACGTATGAATCTCGACCGAGATATTGACCCGTTGCGCCCCGGCCTCTGGCCCTGCCTTTTTCGCTTTGACCAAGGTTTCAATGATCTCTTGGGCAAAGAGGTCAATCGGATAGGACAGGGTCATCGTGATCAGCCCGTCGATCAGGCCGTTGCGGGTGGCCTCGAACAGTTCATAGGCGACGCAGACGAAATCCTTGTCCAGTTTGCGTTCACGCAGGGCGGCCAGCGCGCCGGTGATGCCCCCGCCGGACACGAACAGGCCGCACATATCGGGATGCTCGGCGAACAGCTTTTCGGTCATCTCGCGGGCAACGGCGGCGGATTCAAAGGTTGATAACGGCTCCAGCAAGGTAAATGCCGCGTCGTGTTCGCGCAGATAGGACCGGAAACCACTCTCGTTGATTTCCTGGTTCCGGTAGCGGTGGTTCCCGACCAGAATGCCGATCTTGCCCGGCTTGCGGCAGGTCTTGTGAAAGGCCCACGCGGCCATGCGACCCTTCTTCCAGTTGTCGTGGCCCACATAGCCGACATTCCCCCGTGCGGATAAAGGCCCGATCAGCGCGCAGCACGGAACACCCCTGTCCAAGGCCGTCGTGATTGCGTCTGAGACCAGCGGATGCTCGGCCGCGACGACCCCGAGGGAGTGGTTCCGCTCTGCCAAGGCGGCGAATCTGCGGGCCACGTTGTCGGGGGACAGGTCGTCCAGATACTCCAGATCCAGCTCGATATTGGCACTCGGAAATTGCCCGGCGGCGCGGATCAGGGCGTTCCCGAGGTCGCGGTAGAACACCCGATGCCCCTGTTGCAGAAGCACCCCGAGACGGTGCGTTTCGCGCTGTTGCATGATCGAATTCTGGATCGTGCCAAGGCCGTAAAACCCAATCTCTTCAGCCGCTTGCAGGACGGTGTCACGAGTGACCGCTTTGACCGCGGCGGCGTTATTGATCACCCTGTTCACGGTCGAAACAGAGACCCCAGCGGCCTGCGCCAGATCGCGAATGGTTGGTCGTGACATCTTTGAACTCCGCTGTGTCATTGTGTCTCAATTTTGAATGCTTTTGGCACGCTTTGAGACGAAATGCGTCGATCCATTCTAGGGCAGTTGATTGGCTTTGTGTCAATCTGGCAGGTTCATCACACCGCAGAGGCCAAGGTGCTCTGCCACATCGACGAGTTTGGGAGGCTTGGTCGCATGTCCAGTGTCGTGATTGAAATGGTGCACCGCAGCGACCGTCTGCAGCCAACCGGACATCCGGTGCCGAAGGTCACGACCTAGGGCCAAGCCCACCCAATTCCCGCGAAAAAGCAAAATCATCCGCCTGCACCCCCAGAGGAGAAGGGTTGCAGGGCAACGGATCCTATTGCCGGTCCGCCGGCCGAACATCTCTGGGAGGAGAACGAAATGAAATTGACCAACACCCTCAAGGCGACCGCCGCAGCCGCAGTTCTGGCCCTGTCCAGCGCCCCCGCATTCGCGGCCGACATCGCTGTGATCGCAGGCTCGATCGAGGACGGTTTCTTCAACCTGATCAAAAAGGGCGTCGATGATGCGACCCTCGTGGTTCAGGCGAACGGCGGCAGCGTGAACTACCTGCGCACCCAGAACTACGACAACTTCGGCCCCGATCTGGTGGCGCTGATCAACCAAGCCGTTGCGCAGGGCGTTGACGGCATCGCGATCCCCGTCTGGGTCCCCGAAGCGCAGGTTCCCGCGCTGCAGGCCGCAGCCGACAAAGGCATCACCATCATGATGTACAACTCGGGCCAGAACGTGAAAGAAGACGTCCACGGCGTGAACTACTTTGGTTCGGATGAGTTCGTGGCGGGTCAGGCAGGCGGCGCCTACATGGCGAAAAACGGCGCCAAGAAGATCCTGTGCCACATCCAGATCCCGGGCGCGATCAACCTCGAGACCCGCTGTGAAGGCGTGAAAGACGGCGCAGAGGCCAACGGTGCCGAAGTGACCATCCTGCGCGTTCCCGCCAACCTTGATGGCGACATCACCGGCACCGCCGAAGCGATCAAGTCCGAACTGGTGGGCGACCAGTCCATCGACGCGGTGATCACTCTGGCTGCTTGGGCGTCGGATGCGGCGACCAACGCTGTGGCACAGATCAATGCTGTGGACCGCGTCAAGGTCGGCACCTTTGACATGAACCCCGCCGTTCTGGACCGCATCAAAGCGGGCACCCAGACCATGGCGATCGACCAGCAGCCTTACCTGCAGGGTTTCCTCGCAACCTCGATGCTGGCAGCGCATCTGGACTTCGGCACCGAACTGGCGACCGACCCCGTGCTGACCGGCCCTGCGATTGTTGATGCCTCGAACGTGGATACCGCGATCGAAGGCGTGAAGCTTGGCGCGCGTTAATCCGCGACGATCCTGAACACAACGCCCGGTCGGACCCTCCGGCCGGGCTCATTGTCCGGACAGGACGTGCCTGCCTCTGACGCGGGCCAACAAGAGGTTAACCATGAGTTCTGACATCAACCCCGCATCGTCCGGTATCAGCGGCGCCCTGACTGGTCTGTTCCGTCGCCCCGAAGTGGGTGCATTTATGGGAATGGTTCTGGTCTTTGCTTTCTTTTCCTATTTCGGGGCAGACCGTAATTTTCTGACGCCTTTCGGCACATCCAGCTGGGTGAACGCCGCTTCGACCATTGGCATTATCGCCATTCCGATCGGGTTCCTGATGATCGCAGGCGAGCTGGACATCTCTATCGGCGCGGTTGTTCCCGCGGCCAAGATGACCATGGCCATTGTTTGCGGATTTTACGGACAGTCCATTTTCGTTGGCCTTCTGGCCACCTTTGCCATCGCAGGCATGATCGGCTGGATCAACGGCACCATCGTTGTCCGCACCAAGGTGCCTTCGCTGATCGTCACGCTGGCCACGCTGTTTTCTGTCAGCGGCCTGACTCTGTTCCTGTCGCTGATGCTGACGGACACCACCAGCCAGGCGCTGACCTCGCCCGATTGGGCCAAGGCGCTGTTCGGCAGCTACCATTTCTGGGGTTTCCAGTCCTCGGTGTTCTGGTGGCTGGGTCTGAGCGCGGTGCTCTACTATGTGCTGCACCTGTCCCCTTGGGGGAACTGGATCTTCGCGCTGGGGGGCGACAAAGAAAGCGCCCGCAACGCAGGTATCCCCATCGACCGTCTGAAAATCGGCCTGTTCATGCTGGCTTCGATGGCGGCGGCTCTGTCGGGCGTGTGTGAAACCGTTCTGTCGAACTCGGCGACCACCACCACCAACTTTGCGCTGATCTTCAACACCATCATCGCGGTGGTTGTGGGCGGCGTGCTGCTGACCGGCGGCTTTGGCACCGTGGCGGGCGTGTTCTTTGGCACTGCGACGCTGGCGATTGTCCAGCAGGGCATCGGCTACACCCCTTTTGACCGCAACCTGTCGTCCCTGATCATCGGGGTCATGCTGCTGATCGCGGTTCTGATGAATGACAGCTTCCGCATCATGGCAACCAACTGGTCTAGCAAGAAAAAGTAGGTCCGGTCATGAGCAAAGCAGTTCTGGAACTACGGAACGTTAACAAATCCTTTGGTCCGATCGACGTATTGCACGACATTTCCCTAAAGGTCCGCGCTGGCGAGGTGCTGTGCCTTCTGGGGGACAACGGCGCCGGGAAATCGACCCTGATCAAGACCTTGGCCGGTGTGCATAAGCCGACCTCGGGGCAGATGCTGATGGATGGCGAACCCGTCACGTTCGAGCGTCCCCGCGACGCAGCCGACCGCGGCATCGCCACCGTGCACCAGTTCGGCGGGACCTTTCCGCTGATGAGCGTGGGCCGCAGCTTCTTTGTCGGGATGGAGCCGACCAAAGGCATCGGCCCGTTCAAGGTCTTTGACCGCGACAAGGCCAACGCCGTTGCTGTGCGCGCCGTGCAGGAATTCGGGATCACCCGTATCACCGACGGCGACCGCCTGATCGGCGGCCTGTCGGGCGGCGAGCGTCAGTCACTGGCCATCGCACGGGCCCTGCATTTCGGCGCGCGGGTGCTGATCCTCGATGAACCCACTGCGGCGCTGGGGGTCAAGCAGGCCAGTCACGTTCTGCGCGTGGTGATGGAGGCCCGCAAGCGCGGCATCGCTGTGATCTTCATCACCCATCAGGTGACACATGCGATGGCGGTCGGTGACCACTTTGCGGTTCTGATCCGCGGGGCCTTGGCCGCCGAGTTCGCTCGGGGCGAGAAATCCCGCGAGGAGATCACCGACCTGATGGCGGGCGGAGAGGCGCTCGCCAATCTTGGGGCCGACGTCGAGGCTTATATGGCCAGCCACGCCGGACACCCGCCGCCGCCACAGCATTAACCCTCCCCAGAAGCCGGACCCCCATCTTCCTGGTCCGGCACATCCCGGTGGGCCCTGATCCGTCAGGGCCCACTACCCCACCCTTTCTGCGGAGAACTGGAATGACCGTCCGGATTGCAGTGATCGGAGCAGGCCTGATGGGCGCCGATCACGCCAAAATTGTTGCCCAAGAAATGCCCGGCGCGACCTTGCAAGTGGTCTGCGACATGGATCAGAACCGCGCCCGCCGCGTGGCCGACGCCCATGGCGCCGCCGATGTCGCCACCGACCCTGCCGCCACTGTGGCCCGCGCCGATGTGGACGCGGTGATTGTGGCCAGCCCCGATTTCACCCACGCCCCCCTGTCGATCGCCTGCATCACCGCGGGCAAGCGGGTGCTGTGCGAAAAGCCTCTGTCCCAATCCTCGGCCGAGTGCATTCAGGTGATGAAGGCCGAGATGGCCGCAGGCCAGCGCCACGTCCAACTGGGGTTCATGCGCCGCTATGACAGCGCCTATGGGCAGATGAAGCGCGCCTTGGCCGATGGCACCCTTGGTCGTCCGCTGATGATGCACAACTTCCACCGAAACGTGGAAACCCCCGCCGCCGATTTCACCGGCGCGATGGCGATCACCAACTCCGCCCCCCATGAATTTGACGTGGTCCGCCATGTGCTTCGGACCGAATACACCGCGATTTCCGCCTTTCAGCCGCGCCGGTCCGATGCCCTTGTGGCCCCGGTCATGATGGTGCTCGAAACCGCAGACGGGCAGCTGGTGAACATCGAGGTGAACAACAACGCCGCCTATGGCTATGACGTGCGGGCCGAACTGGTGGGCGAAGCTGCGAGCATCGCCATGAACCACGTCGCCTACACTCGGCTGGATCGCAACATGGCCAGCGCCGTCGGCTACGAGGCCGATTGGCGCGGCCGTTACTACGATGCCTACCGTCAGCAAAACCGCGCCTTCTTGCGCTGGGTTCAGACGGGGGACTTCCCTGCGGATGGGTCCTCATGTTGGGACGGATACGCCGCCGCTGTCGTGGCCGAGGCGGGCGTGCGCGCCCTGAAGAGCGGCCAGAAAACCTCTGTCACCATGATCGACAAACCGGAGTTCTACGCATGAAACTGGGCTTTGTATCCGACAGCCTTGGCGCGATGCCGCTGACTGAAATGCTGGACCATGCACTGCGCCTTGGCGTTTCGGGGGTCGAGGTGAACACCGGCGGCTGGTCCACCGCCCCCCATCTGGATGTGGACGCGCTGCTGGCCAGCGCCGACCAACGCCGCGCGTTCCAGCAGGAATTCGACGCGCGGGGCCTGCAGATCATCAGCCTGAACGCCAACGGCAACCCCTTGCACCCCACCGATCCCACCCAAGCGGACTGCCTGCGCAAGACCATCCGACTGGCGGGCGAGTTGGGGCTGGACACCGTTTGCACCATGTCCGGTCTGCCCGAAGGCCAAGCCGGTGACCAGATGCCGAACTGGGTCGTGGCCTCTTGGCCCCCTGAAACCCAGACCATCCTGCGCTACCAGTGGGAGGAGCGGCTCTACCCCTTCTGGACTGAGATGAAGGCCCTGTCCCAATCCGCTGGCGTCACCAAAATCGCGCTGGAACTGCACGGGAACCAATGCGTCTACAACGCCCCGTCCCTGCTGAAACTGCGGGCCGAGATTGGCGATCTGATCGGCGCGAACCTTGATCCGTCGCACCTGCACTGGATGGGGGCCGATCCTTTGGTCGTGGCAGAGGAATTGGGCGCTGCCATTTACCACGTTCACGCCAAGGACACCCTGCTGAACACCCGCGTTCAGGCCATGACCGGCCTTCTGGAAAACGGCGGGCTGATGGATATTCCTGCGCGCAGCTGGTCCTACATCACCCTTGGTTTCGGCCACGGAGAGGAATGGTGGCGCCAGTTCTGCTATCGTCTGAAAATGGGCGGTTATGATGGCTGGCTCTCGATCGAGCACGAGGATGTGCTGCTTGGCAGCCTTGAGGGGCTCGAGAAATCTGTGGCCCTCTTGCAGGCCGTGATGCCTCGCGCGCCATCGGATTACAAACCGCAGGCAATTTGATCGGGCCGCATTAGGCCCTGATTTCAAGGAGGAATTTTGATGACCTTACGGATTGGATGCGTAGGCTACGGCACGGGGGGGCGGCATTTCCACACGCCCTTTATCGCGGCGGCCAAAGGGTGCGAACTGGCGGGCATCGTTGCCCGCGCCCCCGCCACCATTGAAGCCGTGCGCGAGGATTGGCCTGACACGCCCATCTTTCCCAGCCTGACCGCGATGATCGAGGCTGGCGTGTGCGACGCCGTCACCATCACCACCCCGCCGCAAACCCGCCGCGAGTTGGTGCTGGAGGCGATTGCGGCTGGCGTGCATGTGATTGCGGACAAACCCTTTGCCCCCTCGGCTGCAGAGGCCCGCGCTTTAGGCGAGGCCGCGGATCAGGCGGGAGTTACATTGGCCGTTTACCAGAACCGCCGGTTCGATGCGGACATGCAGACGCTTGCGAAACTGATCCGCGAAGATGCCCTTGGTCAGATCTGGCGGGTCCACAGCCGGATGGATTTCGACGACCCGGCCACGCTTGAGGCCGGACCAACCGGCGGCCTTCTGCGCGATCTTGGCAGCCATCTGGTGGACCAGATGATCTGGCTCCAAGGGGCCGTTCGCACGGTCGAGGCCCACATGGACTACGTGGACCTGCCCGAAGGCAAAACCGACGCGGGTTTCACGATCACCTTGTGCCATACGAGCGGCGCGCGCTCCCACATCAGTGCCAGCAAGCTGAACCACCTGCACTGCCGCGAATTGCGGGCCTATGGGACCAAGGGCAGCTATGTCGGCCAAAGTACCGATGTGCAGGCCCAGTTGATCTTTGCAGGCAAGCGACCCCTGAACGATCTGGCAGGCTGGGGATACGAACCCCAAAGCCATTGGGGCACGCTTCATGTGGCCTCGGGCGATCACGCGGTTCCTTCTGAACAGGGCCGCTACCACGACTATTACGAAGCCTTCGCCCGCTCGATCGCCGAGGGCACCCCGCCCCCAGTAACGGCCGAACAAGGCGCCTATACTCTGGCCGTTCTGGACGCCGCCAGAGAGAGCGCGACCACCGGTAAAACCGTCGAAATGGGCTGAGACATTTGGCGTTCAGGGGAAACCCGCCCCTGAACGCCGCTACTCTAAATGGCCATCTTTTGCTGCGGGATCGGCATTTCCAGAGCACTATTCGCAGCGATCCTAGGGCGCTCGGATAGGGACGCCTTGGCCTCCTGCGCCGGATTCCCGAACCACAGGGCACCGTCCGGCGTCTGCTCTGCCTTCATCACAAAGCTGTCCGCTTCGATCTTGGCGTCCTGCCCGACCCGCGCGCCGTAATGGACAAAGCTGTTCACCCCCAGCACGGCGCGATCACCTATCTCGATGGGGCCGGACTGGAACGCCCCATCCTCGAGCGAATGTCCCTGCAGCAGGACCCCTTGGTTAAAGGTCGCCAGATCCCCCACCCTGCACATGGTCTTTTCGATGATCATCAACCCGTTATCAAAGACATAGCGCCCGAACCGCACCCCGTGCATCCGCCAGAACAGCGCTTTGAACGGGGTGCCATTCAGCATCTGCAACTCGGTCGAGGCGCTGAGTTTCCAGTACCGCTCGTGGCTCCAGAAATAGCGGTCATAGACCGAGCAATACTGGGGGGTCATGCGTTTGAACCCCAGTACAAGCTTCTCGATCAGCACACCCCAGAGGAGGGCGGCAAGGATCATCGCCATCGACATCAGGGTCAGGCCCGATGCCGACCAAAGGCCCAGTTCAACGGTCATGAAATGCGCCAGCGTGGCCATCATCGCGATCCGGCCCCAGTGATGCAGCAGAAACAGCGCCATGCTGGCCAAGTTATAGCGGTTCTTCTGCCTGATCCGGTCCGTCCTGACGGTCGGGTCGTCATATCGGGCAAAGTCCCCCTTGCGCCCGTGATCGCGGGGAATGGCAAAGGAGGGCGATCCCAAAAGCCCCGTATTCTGCTGACGGGGGCCGTTCAGGGGCACGTGGACCTTGGTCGCCAACAGCACATTATCCCCCAGCGCCATCCCTGTGGGCGCAATGATCATATTCCCCAGAAAGGACTTCGCGCCAAAGACAACCTTGCCCAACCGGAACCGGCCCGCGCTGAATTCGGCATTGGACATGGTCAGGTTGTCAGAGACCATGGTGCCTTGGCCGAACTCGCACAGATAGGGGACGTCGTGCTTTTGCATCATGCCAAAGTTTGTGCCCGTGTTGAGCATCCCGTTGAACCGGTAGCCGACGGCCCGCAGGAACGGCACGACATAGCTGCTGTCCCCGAAAAGTGCGTTCAGGAACTGAGAGTTTGACGTACGTTGCACAATCCCCAGCGCCAGATGGGCGCGGCCATAGAGGGGATAGGTCCGGTCCGGCGACAGAAACAGGTAGGCCAGTCGTGGCACGATACCCGTATTGGCCAAGAGCAGCAGCACACCCGCCAGAAACAGCGCAGCGGTGCCCATCAGAATGCCCGGCAGCGCGTGCCATGTGGATTCCGCCAGCAGGCTCGCGGGCGCTCCGGCAGAGGGAACGTGGCTCTCGGCGGCATAGAGGAAATGCATCGCGACGATTGAGGCCGGCCCGACCACCAGCGTTGCCATCCCCAGACTGAGCAGCCCGTGGATCACGCGTCGAGCGCCAGACACGGGGCCGTTTGCCAGCGTCTGGAACCGTTCCGTGCAGGGCTCTGCCGGAGAGCCGACATAGCGCATCCCCTCGGCCAATTCCTGACCGTCGTAGACCGCCGAGGCATGGCCAAGTTCCGTCCCTGCCCCGATGCGGGTGTTGATCCCCAGAACGCTGCCATCCCCGACAAAGGCACCTGCCTCGATCCGCACAAAACCGGTCCGGATGTACCCGTCCTCGGCCACGTAGCCAGAGGCAAAGACTCCGCGACCGATCACGGCGTTCTCTCCGACCTCGAACAGATCGGTGACGACAGGCGGCGCGCATTGCACCAGCGCGGACCACGCGATTTTCGCCCCGAGGAGCCGCAGGTAAAGGGTATATAGCGGCGTCCCCGGTGCCATGGCCAAGGGCGACAGGCGGGTCAGAGTCTTGACCGTCCAGAACTGGCAATAGTCCAGCGACCACAGCTTGATTTCGGTTGGCTGCCACCGGCCGATCAGGGCCCACTTGATCACCACGGGCGCCAGCGAAAAGAACGCGAATGTCCCGATCGACGCGACCGCCGCATGGGCATAGGCCGTCAGCATCGTTTCCGCGCGGAAGGTCCAGCTGATCGAATGAAGGGTCGTCCATGTCCCCGCATAGAGATAGGCAAAACTCGCCAGCACTTGATAAAGGCCCGTCCCCCAATAGGCCAAGAGGTTGGGGGCCTGGGCCTTGGTGGTCCGGCGATAGGGCGCGGCAGAGGCCCCATCGGTCCCCAGATGCCCCGCAAAGGCGCGGATGTTCGGGTTGCGATACAGATCCTTTAGCGAAAACCCTGCATACCCCAGCTTTGACCGGATTTCGGCGGCAAAGCGGGCCATGATCAGGGAATTTCCCCCCAGTCCGGCAAAGAAATCCGCTGTCACTGAAACCTTCTCCTGCCCAATGATCCCAGCCAGAATATTCGCCAGATCAGCTTCGAGGCGTGTTTCGGGGGCGGCATATTCCGCGTCCACTGCCCCGATCCGCCCGTGGGTCGGCGCGGGCAAGGCTTTGCGGTCGGCCTTGTCACTGGGCAGCATGGGGATGGCGTCCAGCGGTTCGTAAAATGCCGGCACCATAAAGGGCGGCAGGCTCTGGCGCAGGGTGGCGGCGATGTCCGCCGCGCTGGCCGTTCCAGTGAAATAGGCGACCAGTTCGGGGGCCTCGGACCCCTCGGGGGTGTGGGTGTTCACAACGGCCTGTCGGACCCCTTCGATCTGCATAATGACCGATTCAATCTCGGCCAATTCAATGCGATAGCCGCGGATTTTCACCTGCGTGTCGATGCGCCCCATATAGATGATCTGCCCGTCATCGGCGATCCGCCCCAGATCGCCGGTCCGGTAAATCCGCCCCGAGGGATTGTACTGCAGCCCGATCCGGTCGCGCACAAACGCCTTGGCGGTCAGGTCATCGCGGCCTAGATAGCCGCGCGACAGGCCGATCCCGCCGATGCAGATTTCCCCGACCGCGCCTTGGGGCAAGGGCTCACCCGTCTCGGCGTCCAGGATCACCACGCTATAGGTCGGCAGCGGACGCCCAATGGTGACAGGTTGGTCCGGTTGAGGCCAAGCGATGGTGGCGGTGACGGTGATCTCGGTCGGGCCATAGGCGTTCAGGATCGCGCGGGTCGGGCTGTGCCAGCGGGCAACGATATCGGCGGGACACGCCTCGCCCGAGACGATGACCAGCCGCAAATCGGGCAACCCCGCATCCAACGTAGCCAGAAGCGTCGGCACGCAGCACATGGCGGTGATGCGTTGCTCGGCCAAGAAGGCGTGCAAATCCTCGCCCACCAAGGAGGCCCCGGACTGGTTCGGCACCAAAGACGCACCCGCCAGCAGCGGAACCCAGATTTCCTCGACCGAGAAGTCGAAGGCCAGCGTGAGACCCTGATAGACGCGATCCTCGGGCGTGTAGCCATAGGTTTCGGCGGCCACGCGCACGAAGTTCACGATCATTGCGTGGTCGATGGGGACACCTTTGGGTCGGCCAGTGCTGCCCGAGGTATAGATCGCGTAGGCCAAATCGCTGACCTCAGGAAGCGTGGGCGGGCGATGGGCGGGCATCTGCGCGATCTCGGGTTCGTCGGTATCGAGGGCGATCACAGGCAGGTCTGCGGCGCGCGCCATACAGCGGAATGCCGACTGGGTCAGGATCGCACTGACGCCCGCATCCCCCGCGATATAGGCGATGCGATCCGCCGGAAAGACGGGGTCCAGCGGCACATAGGCCGCGTTGATCTTGAGCACCGCGAGCATGGCGATATAGCTTTCGGCGCAGCGGTCAAAGAGCAGGGCGATCACGTCGCCCGGTCCAAACCCCTGCGCCAGAAGGTAATGCGCCAGCCGGTTCGCCCGCGCATCAAGGTCGGCAAAGGTGATGTCACCCTCGGCGGTTCGCACGGCGACATTGTCGGGAGCGGCATCGACCCGCGCCTCGAACAGGTGATGCAGCCGCTCGCCGTGGTGCCAGCGTGGGGTGTCGACCCCGCCTGACTTCAGGACAAACGGAGGGGGAGCGCCCGTTTCGGGCGACAGCAAAATCTGGCCATCCATAGCTGGAAGTTCCTGTATTTTGGGGACTGGATCGCGCCTCAGGCGGCGCGAATGCTGCGCCGCTGGTCCGCCCGTTCAAAGGCGTGACGCAGGATTTCGAGCCCCTCGTCCAGCTGCGCGTCAGAAATGGTGAGCGGGGCAAAGACCTTGATAACTTCGTCCCGTGGGCCAGCCCGTTCGATGATCAGCCCGGCGTCATAGGCCAGACGGGTCACAAGCGCCGCATGATCCGGATCCGAGCACACAAGCCCCTGCATCATCCCGCGCCCCCGCAAGCCAATGATATCCATCGGGAAATCGCCCGCGATGTGGCTCAGATGATTTCGAACGCGGTGGCCAAGCGCCTTGATCCGGCCAGAGAAAGCTTCGGTTTGCCAGTAATGGTCCAGCGTGACGCGACCGGTCACAAAGGCGGTATTGTTGCCTCGGAAGGTGCCATTGTGCTGACCAGGCAGCCAGTGATCCAGCCCCTCGGCGATCATCACGACGGAGAGGGGCAGGCCGTAACCTGACAAGGATTTCGACAGGGTCACAATGTCGGGCCGAATGCCCGCAACCTCAAAGGAAAAGAAATCCCCTGTGCGTCCGCAACCCGCCTGAATGTCGTCCACGATCATGATAATCCCGTGGGTTTTGCACAGATCGGACAGGCGGCGCAGCCACGCGGGACGGGCCGCATTCAGGCCGCCCTCGCCTTGCAAACATTCCAGAATGATGGCGGCAGGCAGGTCAAACCCAGATGACGGATCAGTCAGTAGGGCTTCGAAATAGTCCAACGTATCAATGCCCGGACCCATGTAGCCATCGAACGGCAGCAACGCCGTGCCGGTAAATCCGACCCCTGCCCCTCTGCGATGATACCCGTTCCCCGTGGCCCCCAGCGCCCCGAGGCTCATGCCGTGAAAGCCGTTGGTAAAGCTGGCGATGGTTTGACGCCCGGTGATTTTGCGCGCCAGTTTCATGGCGGCTTCAACGGCATTCGTGCCGGTGGGGCCAGTGAACTGCAGGCGATACTGCATCTGGCGCGGCGTCAGGATCACGTCCCTGAACGTCCGAAGGAACTCCGCCTTGGCCTCGGTGTGCAGATCAAGGCTCATGCAAGGGGCATCGGACGCGATGTAGTCCATCAAAGCGGCCTTGAGCACCGGATTGTTGTGTCCGTAGTTCAGCGCCCCCGCGCCAGCCAGAAAATCAAGATATCGCTTGCCTTTGTCATCCCACAGTTCAGCCCCGCGCGCCCGTACAAAGGTGGCGGGAAAGCAGCGGCAATAGGATGCGACTGCAGACTCCATTTCGGAAAAGATCGAACCGTCCATTACTAGGCACCTCGTAAAACAAAATAGCAAAAACTTATAAAAAGTGAGTGGGTAATGGTCACCGCATGAGTGGCGCGGCATGGCCAATGACTACGCCATTGTTTCCATAAAATAAACTGTAGGAGGCTGTTTTTAGGTGCTGCTGCATGGATCCGGTTCGTCCGTGGCGCAGGGCATTCAAAGGCAGAGTAACGGGTGTGACGGCATCGGAAATATTGCAAACTTATGGGTGTTGTTGCATCTAAACTCAAGCCGAATGGCGAAATACAGCGAACTGCGCTGCAGCATCGACAAGGAAGTCTCGAAGCCGGTTTCTTGTCTCGGTTTCGTGGATTTCTGAGTGTAAGGCCGATGGCGTTTGCTGTCTGCCCCCAGGCAGTTTTCTACTGTCTCGAAGGCGAAAATGATGCTCGCTTGAAGTGGTTAAGTGAAAGCAGGCCAACCATTGGGGCAGAGCATGGGATCGGCGATCAATTGCCAAAGGGTATCGGTGCTGGCCGCTTCCGCTTCGGGTTTGAAAACAATCGGGCCTCCGGATTCCTGTTGAGCCTGCAGGGATTCGGTCCGTGTACAACGCGTTTGAGAGATGTCGTGAAGCAGCACTAGTTCGCGTTAAACTGGTACGTTAGCAGGACGAGTGCCACTCGACTCTGGCATATTGGGATTTGATCGCAAGGCCGCACACAAAGCCAGGAGCGATCTCGCGGACATCGAAACGCCAGCGCGGCGCAGCGTGGCATCGCCATTCATTCCCCCTGCAATCGAACGACAAACCACGCGGGTCTAGCCCAAGCCCGATGCCGACCCCCTTTAGCAGGGCTTCCTTCAACACCCAGAGCTTTTGCAGGTACTCCAACCTTTGGTGCTCCGGCAAGTTCAGGGAGACCCCTTCTTCCTCTGATGACAGAAAGAATGAGGCCGCAGGCGTCAGATGGGGCAAATCTTCGGGGCCGGACAAGTCGACTCCGATCTTTCCATCTGCGGAGCAAGCCGCCGCCACATAGCCCTGCGTATGACTGATCGACACGAAAGTCCCGTCGGTCGTCATCGGGCGCCCTCTGGGAGAGTGGCGAACTTGCGTATTTGGCCCGATCAAGGAGCGCAGTTGCTTTGTGGCCCCCAAGGACAACTGACTTTGTGTGCCCCGAAGAAGGGCCGTGAGGACATGGGAAGTCATCTCTAGGGCTTTGTTTTCGGGAGGTTGGACTAAATGCGGGTGTTGGTGAAATCGGTCACAGCATTTTCGTGCTGCGGTCGTTCGTCAAGCTCTGCGGGTTTGAGCGAGCGATTTAACCGCGTGATGGACGTTGTGAACTCGTCTGATGGAGAAGGTGAAGTTTACGTGAAAAATTCTGGCTGCTTCATGGTCCAGAGTTTGCGAAGCCGTTTACCTTAGCGAGTAAGGGAAGAAAAATTCTCTCGGTGCTGCCAGCGTCAAGGGAATTTTTGTCTATAAGTCAGGCGCCGTGATAACACGCATCAGCTGCCTCTCCTCAGGTCAGTATACTACCCCCTGCTTCGCTCGCCCCTTACGCGGCGGTTGAACTTGGTCGGGGCGACGCCGAAGCGGGCTTTGAAGCTTTTGGAAAAATGCGCGACAGAGCTGAAGCCACACGCCAGTGCGATATCCAATAGGCCCATGTTGGTGGTGGATAGCAGGTTGCGCCCTCGGTCCAATCGCAGGCCCCGGTAATAGTCGCTGGGGGTGACGCCGAGGACCGAGACGAACATCCGCTCCACGTGGCGGCGCGAAAACCCTGCGGCGCGGGACAGGTCGTCGAGCAGAAGGGGGTCTTCGATGTTTTCGCTCATTAGGTTGGCGACGCGCAGCAGGCCGGGATTGCGCGAGCGGATCAGGACCGACAGGGAACTGCGCTGCTCGGTTTCGATCCCGACCATGACTTTGCGCAGACACATGTCCGACACCATGGCAGCGAATTCGGTGCCGTGATCCTCGGCGATGAGGGAGAGCATCATGTCGGTGGCCGCTGCGCCGCCGCCGCAGGTCATCACCGGCCCCGAGATTTCGAAAAGGTTGGGTGACGGGCTAAGAAGGGGGTAATCCTCGATGAAACCGGGCTGGTTCTCCCAGTGCAGGGTGAAGCGGCGGTCGGTCAGAAGGCCCGCCTCGGCTAGGGCGACGGCTCCGGTGCAGACGCCGCCCACGGCTCCGCCGAAACGGGCGTGGCGCGACATGGTCGAGACGACTTTGGACACGGCGGCGGCCTTGGGCGGATTACCCGCGCAGACAAAGGCACGGGTCATACGGTCCATCTGCTCGATCTGGCCATCGACGCACACCGCAATCCCCGAAGAGCTGGCGACCGGCGCGCCGGTTTCGGACATCAGCTTCCATTTATACAGCGGCTGCTGCGCCAGTTGGTTCGCAATTCGCAAGGGGTCCACCGCCGAACTGAACGCCAGCAGGGTAAAACCGGGCACAAGAATAAAGGCATAGGCACGGGTCGGCTGGCCCTCGGGCAAGGGGTAAAAGGCCGCGCCGGCGGGCACGATGGGATCGGTGCCTGTCATGCCGTTGGTACTCCGTCTATGGCATTGCCCTCCTATCCAAGCGCAGGTGTCGAAAGGCGGTCAAGCTGGATTGCGACCGCTCCGATAGGCAGACCGGCATGTGGGAAATGATAGCGGTCCGCATCATCTTCTCCTGTGTTGGGCCCTGCCCCAACGGCCCCCGTTGGTGAACATGCGGTGTGGTTCGCCGGATCGGCGTGGTCTGGTGTGAAAACCGTTGTGTTTTCCCGGTTCAGTAGGGCCTGCGGGATTTTTATTGCGCGTTTTGCTCTACGGAATTGAAGCAGTATCGCCGGCGTCGCGGCCCCGCAGCAAACCAGAAATTCGTCCTGTTGGGCATTAGAAAAACTGCGGCAATAGTCGCGTTTACTGCCCTTCGCCCCCCAAAGACCCCAGCAAATGCGAGACAAATCCAGCAACAGCGGGACGGCGCATGGAGTCCTTGCGATAGTTCAGGAAATTCCCGCGCCCCACGGTGATGGTCGCCGGATGGGCATAGACCAAGGACCCATCAGCGATGTAGCGGGCGATCATATGGTGCCACCCCAGCATGATCCCCTCGCCGTCCAGTGCGGCGTCGATCAGTAGGCCGACCTTGTTGGTGTTCAGGCCCAAAGGGGCCTTGTCCCAGACGGCGCCTTGGGCGCGGAACCACTCGGCCCACCCCAAGGGCTGCCAGCCGATCGCGTCCGCGTTCCAGTGGCTGTCGTGCAGGTTCAGCAGGTCCGCACCGTTCAGGCTGCTGGCGCTGTCAAAGGGGCCGTGCTGCGCCAGATAGTCGGGACTGCAAACGGGCTGCGCGACCTCGGGGAACAGAAAGTGCAGTTCCTCTCCGACCTCGCAGCGTTCGTTGCCGCAGATGATGGCCACGTCGACTTGGGCATAGTTCCGCAGGGTGTCATCGGAATCCGAGGCCAGCACCACAAAGCCGACATCGGGATTGGCGGCGCGGAAGCTGCGGATCAAGGGGGCCAGCCAGAACCGCGCCATGCCGTCTGTGGCCGAGATGGTGACGGTCTGGGGCTCGTCCTCGGCGGTGATGGCGGCGACGCCTGCGGTGATCCGGTCCAGACCGGCGGTGACGGATTCCTGCAGCGCCTTGCCCGCGTCCGTCAATTCCAGCGCGTTGTGTTTGCGGAGGAACAGCTGGGTTTCCAGCGCCGTTTCCAGCAAGCGGATCTGCTGGCTGACCGCGCCTTGGGTGACGTTCAGCTCTTTGGCGGCCAGAGTGAAGCTCAAGTGTTTGGCCGCCACTTCGAAGGTGGCGAACGATCCCAAGGAGGGCAGATGGCGGCGTCGGATGATAGGCGGCATAGGGTCACTCGCGGCGGGATTGCCACTCTTTGAACCGAAGATAGGCGTTTGCGCCGATCGTGTCGAATGGATGCGGCGGCAGGCGGGCGGGTTCCTCTTCGGCAGCGAAATAGCGGGTGATGTCGCTGGTCTGGCCGCAAGCCAGTTCCGCCGCGCCGATCCCCGACAAGGTGCCGCGCACGGTCCCAAGGCCGTTCTGCACGCAGGCCGCAAACAGGCCCGGCTCTAGTTCGCGCATCACCGAAGCGCCGTTCTTGGACAGGCACAGGTGGCCCGACCAGCCAAAGGCGAACTTCACCGATTTCAGCAAGGGGAAGCGGTCCTCAAACTTCTTGCGCATGATGCGGGACACGCGGGCCAGATCGCTGGGGCTGGTGGTCATCTCGGGGCGGTAGTAGCCGCCCTGACGGACGATGATGCGGTTGCCGCCCTCGGCGGGGCCGATGCGGCGAACGGTTGTGCCCATAGGGTCGGCAGGGGTGATACCCCAGCTTTCCGCCCCGCCAAGGGCGCGCATCTGACTGTCGGTCAATTCATCGGTCATGCAGGCGTTCAGCATGATGTGCATGAGCCGCCCCTTGGCAAAGCCGAAGCTTTCCAGATGACCGTTGTTCGCCATGATAACCCGCTGCGCCTGTAAGGTGCCGCGATCGGTGGTCAGCTGCCAGCCGCCCGCGACGCTTTCGATCCGCGTCACGCCAGAGCGTTCGAAAATCCGCACGCCGCTGCGCTCGACGCCCCGTGCCAGCCCTTGGGCATAGCCCGCCGGTTGGATCAGCGCCGTGCCGGGGGTGTAAAGGCCCCCGAGGTAATAATCGCTGCCCGTCAGATCGCGCATGGCCTGCGCATCCAGCATTTCATAGTCTTCGCCCAAGGCGGCCAGATGGCCCGCATAGGCCCTATTGGCGGACATACCCACGTCAGAGGCCGCCCCGTTCACCTTGCCGATGCGCTGGAACATGCCAGAGGTCATACCGAATTCGGCCACAGCTTCGGCGGCATAGTCGATGGCCTGACGGTTCAGACGGGTCAGCAGGCGATCGCGCGCCTCGCCACCCCCTTCGTAGCCAGAGGCGGTCAGTTCGTGGGGCAGATCAATCATGAAACCCGAGTTGCGGCCCGTGCCCCCCTCGCCCACCTGAGCGGCATCCAGCACCACAACGTCCAGCGCTGGATCGATCTGTTTCAGTTTGCGCGCAGCGGACAGGCCCGCATAGCCCGCCCCAATGATGGCAACGTCACACCCCGTCTGGCCCTGAAACACGGCGCGCGGCGCGGCGGGGGGCAGGATCGCTGCCCACCCTGCGGGGCCAGTAAAGCGCGGCTGGCGTTTGGCGTCGTGTCGGCTCATCGGGGTGTCTCGCTGTTAATCGGCGCAGGCGTCGGAGGTGTCGGTCAGGTCCAGCCAGATCGTCTTGAGCTGGGTGTACTGGTCATGGGCGTGGATCGAGTTGTCCCGCCCCCCGAAGCCCGACTGCTTGTACCCGCCAAAGGGCGTGGTGATGTCCCCCTCGCCAAAGCTGTTAACCGTCACGGTGCCCGCCCGCAGCGCCCGCGCCCCGCGCAGGGCCCGTTTGCCATTGGCGGTAAAGATCGACGCGGCCAGCCCGTAATCGGTGTCATTGGCCACCGCGATAGCCTCTTCGAAATGGGCGACCTCGATCACAGTCAGGATGGGGCCAAAGATTTCCTCGACCGCCAGTTTGGCATCGCGGGCTTTGACTTCGGCGATGGTGGGCTCGATGAAGCCTTCGCCGATGATTTTACCGCCAAGGTGGATCGTCTCGGCCTGCGCGGCCTCGAGGTAGGAACAGACCTTCTTGAAATGCGCAGGGGACACCAGCGCGCCGACGCGGACCTGCGGGTCGAGGGGATCACCGACGACCCATTCGCGGGCGTGGGCTTTGATCCGTTCCAGCAGGGCGTCTTTGACACCCGACTGCACGATCAGGCGCGACGCGGCCGAGCAGTTCTCACCCATGTTCCAGAAGGCACCGTTGACCACGTGGGCCGCGACCGCATCCAGATCTTCGGCGTCGTCCAGAACGACGCAGGGGTTCTTGCCCCCCAGTTCCAGCACCACTTCCTTGAGGTTGCTGTCCGCCGAATAATGCAGGAAGCGGCGGCCCGTCACGGTCGAGCCGGTAAAGGACACCATGTCCAAATCCATATGGCGACCAAGAGGTTCGCCAACATCGGAGCCCGAGCCGGTGACCACGTTGAACACACCGCGGGGCACGCCCGCCTCATGGGCCAGTTCGGCCATGCGCAGGGCGGTCAGGGTGGTTTCGGCGGCGGGTTTCACCACTACAGAGCAACCGGCGGCCAAGGCAGGCCCGATCTTCCACGCCAGCATCAGCAGCGGGAAGTTCCACGGGAGTACCAAGCCGACCACGCCCACGGGCTCGCGTACGACCATCGCGATGTGGTTGTCCGAGGCCGGGGCGACCTGATCGTAAATCTTGTCGATCAGTTCCGCGTGCCACTTGATCACGTGGATGGACTCGGGGATGTCTACGGTCTCGCAGTCATAGATGGTTTTGCCGCTGTCGATGCTTTCCAGAACGGCCAGTTCACGGGCGTTGCGGGTCATCAGTTTGGCCAGACGGATCAGCACGTCCTTGCGCTCGGCGGGGTGGAGTTTCGACCAGCGGCCATCGTCGAACGCTTCGCGGGCCTTGGACACTGCGAAATCCACATCTTCGGCCCCGCAGGCGGCGATGTCACAGAGGGCGACACCTGTGGCTGGGTTCGTCGAGGTAAAGGTCTTGCCCGAGATCGCAGGGCGGTAGGTGCCGTCGATAAAGGCGTTCGTGGGCATGTCAATCGCGGCAGCAAGCGCCTGATATTCCGCGCGGGTCAGCAGATCGGCCATGGTCAGTTTCCTTCCTTAATCGCCGCGACAGCCAGTTTCAGCGTCCGGACCACCTGTTCGAGTTCGCGCTTTTCGTCTTTGTTCAGGCCCTTGAGCGGCGGGCGCATGGGGCCTGCCTTCAGGCCCGTGATTTCAACGCCGTGCTTGACGCACTGAATGAACTTGCCGCCCTGTTCGAGCACCCGCATCAGCGGCATCATTGCCGACATGATCCGGCGCCCCTTGGTGAAATCGCCCTGAACCACGCAGGTTTCATACAGGTAGATGTGCTCTTCGGGCAGGAAGTTGGAGCCTGCGCAAATCCAGCTGCGTGCGCCCCAGGCAAAGAATTCCAGCGCCTGATCGTCCATCCCGCAGCTGGTCTGGATATGGGGGTAATCCCGCGCCAGAAGGTGCAAGCGGTTGATATCGCCAGAGCTTTCCTTGATCCCGATAAAGTTGCGCGACCGGCCCACGCGGTCCAGAAACTCGCGCCCCATCTCGACGCTCATGCGGCCGGGGTAGTTATAGAGGATGATGGGCAGGTCGGCGGCGCGGTCGATGGCCAGCGCGTTCAGGGCGTTTTCGCGTTCGGTCGGAACCGAGTACGGGGGTGTTCCCAGCAGGATCGCATCTGCGCCCATGTCGCGGGCGCCAACGGCCAGCGCGATGGAGTCCGGCGTGCGCATCGCGCCCGTGCCGACGATCACTGGAATGCGGCCCGCCACGCGGTCGGTGATGAACCGCGCCAGCGCCAGACGTTCCTCGACGGTTTCGGCATAGTTTTCACCGGTGGACCCGCCCGAGATCAGGCCATGAACGCCCGCTGCAATCAGGGTTTCCACCAGCTCGGCCAGCGCGTTGTAATCAATGCCGCCATCGGCGTCGAACGGTGTGATCACCGGGGTGTAAATGCCTTCGAGCACCATCCTTGGCGTCATGTCGGGGTCTCCTGCACTGGCACGCGCCGAGGCCCGAGGGGCGCGGCGGTGCAATCCGTTTTATCCAGCTAAGTGGATTACGGACATTCGGGCAAAGGAGAAGTTTCACGCCTTTGGCATTAGAAAAACTATGGCAATAAGGTGGGGCCTGAAACACAACAGCCGGGCCGCGCCCCATGGCACGCCCCGGCTGCGTTCGAATTCCAGAGGGGACATGAGCACCAAACCCCTCTGGTCCGATAGGGTTTTACGCCAGATGTTCCCCGAAGAAGGCGGTCAGCTTGTCGAACGGGATCTTGTCCAGCTGATCATAAAGGTCCGTGTGGTTCGCATCGGGAATGATCATCAACTCTTTGGGCTCTGCCGCGTTTTCATAGGCGGTCTCGCTGAAATAGCGCGAATGGGCGTTCTCGCCGTGGATCAGCAGCGTGGGGCGCGGCGCGATTTCGTTGATGTAGGTCAGCAGGGGCATGTTCATGAACGACAGCGGGGTCGTGATGGTGAACGAACCGTTGGAGTTGATCGCGCGGGGGTGGAAGCCGCGCTCTTTGGATTTGTAGTAGGCGGCGTAATCGACCACGAACTGGGGCTCTCCGCCCTGAAGTTCCAGCGAAACGGGGCCATAGGCGGGGGCACCAGCCTCGGCGTCTTTCCAACGCTGTTCGGCCAGTTGCTGCAGCGTACCTGCGCGTTGCTCGGCGGTCATGCTATCATAGTAGCCCTTCGACATCACGCGGGACATATCGTACATGGTGCTGGTGGCCACGGCCTTGATCCGCTTGTCGATGGCGGCGGCGTTCAGGGCCATCCCGCCCCAGCCGCAAATCCCGATGATGCCGATATGCTCGCGGTTCACGGCGGGGTGCAGGCCCAGATAATCGACGGCCGCGCTGAAATCCTCGGTGTTGATATCGGGCGAAGAGACGTTGCGGGGCTCTCCGCCGCTTTCACCGGTATAAGAGGGGTCGAACGCCAGCGTGGCAAAGCCGCGCTCTGCCATGGTCTGGGCATAAAGGCCCGAGGCCTGTTCCTTGACCGCGCCATAGGGGCCGCTGATGGCGATTGCGGACAGGGTGCCTTCGGGACGGTCTTTGGGCAGGTACAGGTCCCCGACCAAGGTGATCCCGTAACGGTTCACAAAGCTGACCTTCTCGTGGTCCACGGTTTCGCTGCGTGCGAAGGTTTTATCCCAAGTATCCGACATCGTCTGAGCCTTTGCTAAGTTGGTGGAAAGGATCGACGCCGCGCCATAGGCCGCAATCGACGCGCCGCCCATTTTCAGCAGATCACGGCGCATCAGGCCGTCGTCGCTGCGGGTTTGGGCGATGGCTTGCGATGGGGTCTTTCTGGTCATCTCGGGCCGCCTTTCCATGTTGGTTTCGTTTCGCAGGATGGGCGGGATTGCCCTGTCTGCGTCATGAACGGGATGTAAGGGCGGACCTGTTTGTGAACTATCGGGGCAAAGTTCATAGCTTTGATGAACCTGCTTCATGGATGCTCGGGATTGTTCAGGGCGCAAAAGAGAACCGGCCAGAAGCATTCCGGCCGGTTCGACGCGCAGAGGGAGACGTATGCGCGGTTATTCCGGCGCTTCGACCAGAATTTTGACGTGGGACTTTTCGGCGACCAGCGCCTCGAAGCCTTCGGCCACGATGTCGTCCAGCGCGATGCGTTTGGTGACCAGCTTTTCGGCGCTGAAATAGCCTTGGGTCATCAGCGCCATGACCGCCGGATAGACATTGCGATAGGCGATGGTCCCCTGAAGCTGCCGTTCCTTGAGCACTGCGGTATTCGGCTGGAACGAGGCATCGCTTTCCCAGATCGACACGATAAGGGTCTGGCCTTCGTGGCGGGTGGCGTTGATGCACTGGGGCAGAACCTGCGGCACGCCGGTGACCTCGAACGCCACATGCACGCCGCCGGTGGCCTGAACGATCGCCGCAACCGCATCGGTCGAAGTCGGGTCAATCGCAGTGGTCGCGCCGATTTCCAGCGCCTTGGCCCGCCGCACTTCTGACGGTTCAACCACGTGGATTTCGGCAGCACCGGCCACGCGCAGCGCCTCGACTACCAGTAAGCCGATGGGGCCCGCACCGAACACGGCGGCCTTGTCACCGGCCTTGATCTTGGACAGACGCACGGCGTGCAGGGCAACGGCGGCGGGCTCGACCAGGGCGCCCTGCTCCATCGACAGATCGTCGGGCATCTTGTGCACCATCCGCGCGGGCACCACGGAATAGGCGGCAAAGCCTCCGTGACCGCCCGAGAGCCCCACAAACCCCAGACTGGCACACAGGTTATACTTGCCCTCCATGCAGGCGGCACATTCCCCACAGGCAAAGATCGGCTCGATCGCCACGCGGTCCCCGACCGACAGGCCGCTGACACCTTGGCCAAGCTCGGTGACGGTGCCGCAATATTCGTGGCCCATGGTGATGGGGGCCTTGTCGTGGCTCAGGGGGTGGTTTTCCGCAACGGGGACAAAGATCGGACCAGCCAGATATTCATGCAGGTCACTGCCGCAAATGCCGGTCCAGGCGACCTTGATCTTGATCTCGCCAGCGGCGGGGGTGGGTTCGGAAATGTCTTCGACGCGAATGTCCTTCACGCCGTGCCAACGCGCAACTTTCATAATGTGATCCAATATTCGGGAAATCTGGGGAAATTCCCCCGACGCAGGAGAGGCGTCGGGGGGACCGTCTGGCGCATCACTTCAGGTGATGCACCTCTTGGAGGCCGTAAACAGGGGTCTCCAGACCCTCGAGCCGCGCCTTGAGTTGCAGGGCCAGATACAGGGAATAGTGGCGCGACTGATGCAGGTTGCCGCCGTGGAACCACAGGTGCTCTTGCTGGGTCGGCTTCCACATATTGCGCTGTTCGCCCTCCCACGGGCCGGGGTCTTTGGTGGTGTCCGACCCCAGACCCCAGACCTTGCCGACCTTGTCCGCGACCTCTTGGCTGATCAGATCGGCGGCCCAACCGTTCATCGAGCCAAAGCCCGTGGCCATCACCACCAGATCAGCCTCTAGCCGCGTGCCATCGGCCAGAACCACAGCGGTTTCGTCAAAGTGGTCCACCTGTCCGTTCACCAGCTTGACCTCGCCATCAATGATCAGCTGGCTGGCGCCCACGTCGATGTAATAGCCCGACCCGCGGCGCAAGTACTTCATGAACAGGCCCGAGCCGTCATCGCCCCAATCCAGATCGAACCCTGCCTTTTCCAGCCCTGCATAGAATTCGGCATCCCGTTCGCGCATCTGGTCATACAGCGGGATCTGGAACTCGTGCATGATCTTGTAGGGCAGCGAGGCAAAGACCATGTCCGCTTTCTCGGTGGTCATGCCGCTGGCCACGGCCTCTTCGGAGTAGAGCGCACCAAGGCCGATCTCCATCAGGCTGTCCGACCGCACAATATGGGTCGAGGACCGCTGCACCATGGTCACATCCGCGTCGGCCTCCCACAGGGCCGCGCAGATATCGTGGGCCGAGTTGTTGGACCCCACCACGACCACTTTCTTGCCGGTCCAGTCATCGGGGCCCTTGTGCTGGGACGAATGCTGGATGGTCCCTTTGAAGGTGTCCATGCCGGGGAAACTGGGGATGTTCATCTTGCCGGACATGCCGGTTGCCAGCACCAGTTGGGTCGGCTCCAGCACAACCTTCTCGCCATCGCGGTTCACTTCGACCGTCCACTTGCCGGTCTCTTGGTCATAGGTCGCCTTCTCGACCTCGGAGCGGCTCCAGTAGTTAATCTCCATGACCTTGGTGTACATCTCCAGCCAGTCACCGACCTTGTCTTTGGGGGTAAAGACCGGCCAGTTGTCGGGGAACTTGATGTAGGGCAGATGGTCGTACCAGATCGGGTCGTGCAGACACAGCGACTTGTACCGGCTGCGCCACTGGTCACCGGGGCGGTCGTGTTTGTCCAGCACGATGGTCGGCACCCCCAATTGTTTCAGCCGCGCCCCAAGGGCGATGCCCCCCTGCCCTCCGCCAATGATTACCGTATAGGGCTGGGTGTCATACCCCAATGAAGCCTCGTCCGCCTGCTTGCGCTCCAGCCAGCTGGAGCGGTTCTTTTGCGCGCCATGTTCGGCGCCCATGGGGCGGCGTTTCCCGCGATTTTCCTCGAAGCCTTTCAGCTCTTGCAGGGCGGTCAGTAGGGTCCAGATGCGGTCATCCTTTAGGCGCATCAGACCCCAACCGCGGCCCGCTTTGGTTTCAAAGGTGATCCAGGCGGTGGTCACGCCGCCGTCCTCGGTCGGCATCTCGCCTGCCTGAATTTCAAAGTTCGACGGCTGGGTGTGCTGCAACTGAGCGGTCAGCATGTCGGCCACGCCCTCGGGGCCTTCGACGGTCTTTAGATTCCACGTCACCGCGATCAGGTCGCGCCAATAGCTGTCGGTGGCAAACAGGTCTTTGACGGCGTCGATATCCCCCGCCGCAAGCGCGGCATTAAGGCTGTCCAGCACCGATTGCGTTCGGGTCATCACTGTTGAATCAAGCATCGCATCTCCTCCTACGCGTGTACTTGGAGAAGAGCCTCGCCTGGCGTTGGGCCAGCAATCTATGGGGATTGGCGCGATTTACGACCAGAAAGACGGTTCTGCGGCGCGGCATGTTGCGGGCGCAACGCCGCGCAACAGGTCAGGCGGGCGGCTGCAACCCCGCCTTGCGCAAACGCCGCAGAACGGTGGACCGGTTCACCCCCAAACGCCGCGCGGCGCGGGACATGTTCCACTCGCACGCTTCCATGATCTGTTCGAGGGTGTCATCGGTTTCAGCGCGCGCCTCGCCTAAGGGGGCGGGCAAATCCGGCAGGTCGATCACATTCCCCTCGGCCATAGCAAGGGCGACATCCAGCACCTGCTCCAGTTCGCGAAGGTTTCCGGCCCAACTGCGCCCCAGCAGATCGGCCTTCGCGGACGGAGACAGCCGGATTTCGCTGGCAGTGCGCCGCCGGAGCATCCGATCCACCAGCCAGCCCAAGTCCTGCCGCTGCCGTAGGGGCGGAATGGTCAGGACGCTGCCGGTCAGCCGATGGAACAGCGTGCGCGGCACATCCAGATCGGCGGGTCCCACGCAACTGGTCACCAGCGGGCGCAGATCGGGGGCGGCATCCAAGAGGGCGGTCAGGGGGGCGGCGCAATCCTCGGGCAGTTCCTCGATCCGGCGCAGCAGCAGGGTCGTCGCCCCGCAGACCTGTCCGCGCAATTCGGCCAAGCCGTGAGGCGTGGCCATCGCGCAGTCCAGACTGACGAACCCGTGCGCCCCGCTGGCCATGTGCACTGCGCGGGCCAGCTTGGTTTTGCCTGTGCCCGTCTCGCCGGTGATCA
This sequence comes from Donghicola mangrovi, assembly GCF_013377535.1. Lineage (GTDB taxonomy): Bacteria > Pseudomonadota > Alphaproteobacteria > Rhodobacterales > Rhodobacteraceae > Donghicola > Donghicola mangrovi. The sequence continues at coordinate 122,158 of NZ_JABCJE010000006.1, forward strand.
GGACGGGCACTTTGGTGCGGGCGATTTTCTCGGCTTGGGATAGCAGGCGCATCATCGCCGGATCGCCGCCAGACAGACCCTCGATCACCCCGCCCCGAGGTTGGGGCCGCGGGGTGCGGCTGACCTGAGGGGCAATCGCGTGACCAAACAAGGCGCCCCCATCGCGGGTCTCGACAATACGCTCCTCGGTCGGGCGGTCGCGCATCAGGTCGGGCAGATCATCGACGGACAGGCCAAGCGCCTCTTCGATCCGCTGCCCAAGGATCACTGCCCCATCGGGAAACAGCCGCCGCGCCGCGCGGGTATAGCCGATCACTCTGCCCGATCCGTCCAGCCGCACGGCGGCCTCGGGGTCCACGTCCAGAAATTCGGGGCTAGAGGACAGGCGCAGCACCCAGTCACGGCGGCTTTCGGCCATCAGGTTCGCCATCTCGACCCGCCGCGCGGCGGATGTCACGAGGTTCATGGCAAGGTTCTGGCTGGTCTTGGGCGTGGGGGACCGCAGCAGCGAAATGTCCAGCACCGCCGCCAACTGCCCCAAGCTGTCAAAGATAGGCGCGGCCGTGCAAGACAGCCGCGTATGGGCGCTGCCGAAATGGTCGTCCTGATGTACGGTCACGGGCTCTTGGGTCACGATGCAGGCCCCGACCCCGCAGGTTCCCGCCAGATCCTCGGACCAGTTGGACCCCAGATAGAGGCCCGCCCCCCGCAGATCGTCCACAAACAGATCATCGCCGAAAAAGTCCACGCAGACCCCTTTGGCATCAGTCAGAAGCAGCACATAGTTCTGCCCTGCCACCTGCCGGAACAGGCTTTGCAGTCCCGACCGTGCCGCCCCGATCATCCATTCGGCCTGCTTGCGATGCTCGCGCAGCTCGGCCTCGGTGACGATATGGGCGGGATCGTTCCGCGCCGGGTCCATGCCGTACAGCTCGACGCAGCGCCGCCAAGAGGCCGAGACAAAGCTGTCCCGTCCCGTCGCGCCGCCCCCCAGAACCTGCTCGATTTCCTGAACGTGCCGTAAATCCCCCATCGGCCCTCCCCCTCTGGCGATCAAGTGTACACGGGTTTTCCGCACACGCTTGGCGATACTTTGGTTCTAGGCGGATGGTTGCTGGCCCTTCACATCTTGATGATCGGGCGGCCCGCGGGGTTGCGTTTCGATTTTCGATATAACATTTAGTTCGATATATCGAAATGGATTGAAGAGATGAAACAGCATCACGGGCCCGATGGGCGGGCCCACCCCCGAGGGCGGCAAAAGCGCCCCTTTGACAACGGCACCTTGCGTCTGCTGGTGCTGGATATGATCGCCGCCGCCCCCCGCCATGGCTATGAAATCATGACAGAAATCGAAACGCGCACCGCAGGGGCCTATCGCCCCAGTCCGGGAGTGATCTACCCCGTGCTCTCCAAGCTCGAGGACGAAGGCCTGATCAGTTGCGAGGCCGCCGATGGCAAGCGCAAGCTGTGCCAGATCACCGATGCGGGCGCGGCCTATGCGGTGGCGAACCACAAACGAGTGCGCAGCGCCCTGCCCCATCGCGGCGGTCGCCACAACGTCCCGTTTCCTGTCCGGGATGCGATGGACGCCCTCAAAGCCGCCCTGCGCGGCCGGATGGGCACCGCCGACACCACCACAATCGCGGCCATGGCCGAGGCCATTCATGCCGCCGCTGAAACCATTAACGGCCTGACCGATCAGGCTTCGGAACCCGATATGAACCAGATCATTACCCGCCACCGCCACGAAATCCGCCGCCGCACGCTGACCGTCACCAACACCCAGCGCCTGACGCCCCACATGATCCGCGTCGAGTTGGAGAGTCCCGAGTTGGAAGGTTTCACCAGCCTCGGGTTCGACGATCACATCAAACTGTTCTTCGACACCGGCACCGACAAGCCTGCGATGCGCGACTATACCCCTCGGGGGTTTGATGCGGCGGCGAACCGTCTGACGCTGGACTTCGCCGTCCACGATGCCGGTCCCGCGACGGATTGGGCGCTGAACGCGGGCGTTGGCACCCAGCTGCAAATCGGGGGGCCGCGTGGCTCTGCCGTGATCGCGCCGGTTTTCGACTGGTACCTGCTGGTGGGCGACGAAACCGCCCTGCCCGCAATGGGCCGGCGGGTCGAGGAACTGCCCGCAGGCGTTCAGGTCATCACCGTTGGGGCGGTGATCGACGGGGCCGAAGAGCAAACATGGACCAGTGATGCCGACCTGACCGCCCATTGGGTGCACCGCCCTGCCAGCGCCGCCACCAATCCCGCGCCGGTGCTGGATGCCCTGCGCGATCTGCCCCTGCCCGAGGGGCGCGGCTTTATCTGGATCGCGGCCGAGGCCAGCGTCGCCCGCGCCGCCAAGGAATACATGCTGACCGAGCGCACCCATCCCCGCGAATGGCTCAAGGCGTCGGGCTATTGGGTGCAGGGCGAGGCCGACGCCAAGGCCAAGCTGGACGACTAAACCAGCAAAGCCCCCGAAATTCGGGGGCTTTTCCGTTGGGTTCATTCGTGGTCAGGCGGCCGAGAGATCGATCAACACCTTGCACTGGGTGGTGCGCTGCCTCAGGGCCTCGAACGCCACCGGCATCGCGGTCAAAGACACCGTGTCCGAGATCAGATGTTGCGGCGCATATTTGCCCGCATCCAGCGCCCGAATGGCCATCTCGAACTCCGGCATGGAAAAGAATACGGACATCACGATCTCGACCTCTTTGGAGATGGCGCGGAAGCTGTCCATGTGATCGGGCGCCGTGCACAGCCCCAGCACAACAACGCGGCCGCGCGGGGCAACCAGCCCGATGCAATGGTCGATCAGGCCGGGTTTGCCGACGCATTCAAAGACGATCTCGGGGGGCCCGCCACAGGCCTCGGCCACGCGGCAATCCAGATCGGGGCCGCTGATCAGGAAGTGGGTCGCGCCAAGGTCCATCGCCCGTTCGCGCTGATGGTCGTGCATGTCCACCACTACGACCTGCGCCGCCCCTAGCCTGCGCGCCCAAAAGGCCACCGCCAGCCCGATCGCCCCCGCGCCGACCACGACGACCCGCGCGCCGGGCTGCATCCGCGCCCGCATGACCCCGTGCAGGGCCACGCCCAAAGGTTCGGCCAAGGCGCCGTCCACCGCGGAAATCCCCCACGGCAGTTTGCGGCACTGAAAGGCGTCCACGGCAGCGAATTCCGCGTAACCACCCCCGATGAGCGAGAAGTTCGCGCACCACGCCGGTTCCCCCTTGATGCAGGCCGCGCAGGTGCCGCACCCGCGCAGGGGGGCCGCGGACACGTGGTCGCCGACCTTCAGGCCGGTGACGCCCGCACCGATATCTACCACTTCGCCCGAAAACTCGTGACCGATGACTTCGCCTCCCGTCAGGCCAAAGGTCGGGTCCTCGGTCATGTGCAAGTCCGACCCGCAGATCCCGCAGCGGCAGACCTTGAGCAGGATTTGGCCATCGGCGGCTTCGGGCGTGTCCACGGTTCCGATCCGTAGGGGCTGACCCATGGCGTCGAATATCGCAGCCTTCATCGTTTGTCCTCCAGCACCAGTTTGCGTTGCACGGGGAACCACGGGTGATCCCCCAGTTTCTTCAGCAGACCCCAGACCCCGCCACGGGCATAAAGCGCGATGATCAGCGTCAAGAGGCCCAAGACGATCAGGTAGGCCGAGCCGTATTCCCCGAACAAACGATCCGCGAAGAAGTAGATCAGCGCGCCGACGATGGCCCCTTCGATCGCGCCGATGCCGCCAACCATGACGATAAAGATCGACATCGAGGCCCAGAAGGGATCGAACCCCGCCGCCGGTGTGATCCGCAGCTGCGCCATGTAATAGATCGCGCCCGCGAAACCCGTGCCCACTGCCGCCGCGACAAAGATCAGGAAGCGCAACTGGCCGACGTTGACCCCTTGGCTCGCCGCTGCGATGGGGTTGTCCCGCATGGCAGTCAGGGCCAGCCCAACGCGGGACCGCAGCAGCCAATAGCTGCCCCCGATGGTCGCCACCAAAAGCAGTGCGCACAGCAGAACAAAGGCGATTTCCCGTTCATGCTGGCTGTATTGGGTCATGACCCGGAGCGTCAGGCCAGCGCCCGCATTCAGGTAGTCGATGTTGGAGGTGGTCAGGCGCACGGCCTCGGCCACAACCCAAGTGCCGATGGCAAAATAAGGTCCGTCGAGCCGGCGCAGCAGCAGATAGGTCGGCACCGCCAGCACCGCAGGCGCGATCAACGACAGGATCACGGCCACAAAGGGGTTCAGCCCGAAATTCTGCGCGAGCACGAAGAGCATGTAGCCCGCGACCCCGATGAATGCCTGCTGCCCCACCGAAACCAGCCCGGCATACCCCGCCAGCAGGTTCCACATCTGCGCAATCGCCAGATAGCAGCTAAGTTCAATCGCCCACCGGATATTCCCCGAAGAGGCCCACCACGGCATGGTCACAAGGCCCACCAGCACGATCACGCACAGGCTCATGGCGATGCGGCTGGAAGGGGTGGCCCGCACGACTCGGGCATGTTGGAACGGTTGTGTCATTGCAAAAGCCCCTTATTTCTTACGTGCCATGATGCCTTCGGGGCGCGTTGCCAACACCGCGAGGAACACCAGATGACCGAACAGAATGCCCAAGCCGGGGTCGATCCGAAGGCCGATAGCTTGCGCCACCCCCAGCACCATCGCCCCAAGGAATGCTCCCCAGAGCGACCCCATGCCGCCGATGATCACGGCCTCGAAAGCGTAGATTAGTTGGGCAGAGCCGTCGGACGGGGACACGGTGGCCCGCAGAGCGGCGAACACCGCGGCCAGACCCAGAATGGCGACCGCGATGGCGGTAGCGATGGCATAGATGCGTTTCGGGTCAACGCCGGTCATGGCGGCGGCCTCGGTATCGGCGGCGGCGGCGCGGAGGCCACGGCCAAAGCGGGAGTAGCGCAGCACCGCGTCCAGCCCGCCCGTCAATACGACCGCGCACATCAGGACCAGCACCGGCAGGACACCCAAGTAGATCCCGCCGATCTCGAAACTGGCGCTGGCGATGCCAGAGTTGGGCAGGCTGCGCGTGTCAGCTGACCAGACCTCCAGCATCAGGTTCTGTAGGGCAATCGACAGCCCGAAGGTCGCGATCAATGAGGGCAGCGGGTCTGCCCCGACCACTTTGTTCAGGATGAATTTCTGCAGCACCCACCCCAGCAGCACCGCGATCGGCACGATCACCACGATCAGCCCGATATTGCCAAGGGGCAGCACGCCCGCCAGCGAAATCACGATGAGGGACAGCAGGATCATCACGTCCCCATGGGCAATGTTCACGATCCGCATGACCCCGAACATCAGCGCCATCCCGAGGGCGTATTGGGCGTACATGCCCCCCAGCAGAACCCCTTGAATAATTGCATCAAGCCACTGCATGTCACGCTCCGAAATAGGCCGAGGCGATGGCCTCGCGGGAAATGTCTTGGGAAATGCCGGACAGGGTTATGCGCCCTTCCAACATGCAATACAGGCGGTCCGAGGCTTCGCGGGCCAAAGTCACGTCCTGCTCCACCAGCACGATCGAGGTCCCGGCGGCGCTGATTTCCGGCAACACGGCGTAGATTTCGCGGATCACTTTGGGCGCAAGACCAAGGCTGATTTCATCGCACAGCAGCACCTTGGGCTGGCACAGCAGTGCGCGGGAAATGGCAACCATCTGCTGCTGCCCGCCGGACAGGTTTTCGATGGGCTGGCGGCGCTTTTCCTTGAGGATCGGGAACAGCTGGAACAGGCGCTCGCGGGACCACGGGCCTTCGGCTTCGGACATGCGGGCGTTGTCGATGGCGACGCGCATGTTTTCCTCGACCGACATGCCAGTGAAAAGGCGCCGCCCCTCGGGGACCATCGAGATGCCCTTGCGGACCATTTGATGAGCGGGAGTGCCGCCGACTGGCGCATTTTCAAACCGGACCATGTCGGGGGCCACGGGCAGCAGGCCAAAGATCGACTTCAGAAAGGTAGACTTGCCCGCGCCATTGGCACCGATCAGCGAGATAACCTCGCCCTTGTCCAGATGCAGGTCGATGCCGAACAGAGCCTGAAAATCGCCGTAGCCGCCGGTCAGGGCGTGGGTCGACAGAATAGGTGAACTCATGCCTCGATCCCCATGTAAACGCGCTGGACTTCGGGGTTCTGCATCACCTCGTCGGGGGCGCCCTCGGCGATTTTGACGCCGAAGTTCAGCACCATGATGCGGCTGGCAACGGCCATCAGGGCGTGCAGCACGTGTTCGATCCAGATGATGGTGACGCCTTGATCGCGGACGCGGCGGATCAGGGCGACCAGTTCAGCCCCTTCGGCGTCGGTCAGGCCGCCTGCGATCTCGTCCAGCAGCAGAAGTTTCGGTTTGCCCGCGAGCGCCCGCGCCAGCTCCAGCCGTTTGCGGTTCAGCAGGGTCAGGCTGCCCGCAGGCGTGTTCGCGTGCTCCCACAACCCGCAGTCACGTAGCACACGCGCACAGTGGTCATAGGCCTCGGCCTCGCGCAGGTTGGCACTCATCATGGCGGGGACCAGCAGGTTTTCAAAGGCCGTCATCGCGCCAAAGGGTTGGGGCACCTGATAGGTGCGCCCGATCCCCCGTTGGCACCGCCGGTAGGGCGGCTCGGCCGAGAGGCGAGAGCCGTCAAGCGACAGCTCTCCTCCGTTGGCGGCCAGATCGCCGCTGATCAGGTTGAACAGCGTGGTTTTCCCTGCCCCGTTCGGGCCAAGGATCCCCAGCACATCGCCCGCCGCCACCGAAAAGCTGACATCGTCCACCACGGTCACGGCGCCGAAACGCTTGGTCAGCCCTTCGGCGACAAGGATTTTACGATCGGGCATAGGGGCTTAGCTCCAGCTGATCGGGGACATCTGCGCTTCGGGCTGCAGAACGTCGGGGTTCAGGCTGCTGTCCACAATCTTCAGGTCAAAGGGCCACTTCTCGCCCTTGACCCACTGCCCGCCAAAGATGGGGGTCTTGCAGATGTTGGCGTGGGGGCCTTCGCCGAAACGGATGTTGCCGACGATAGTGTCCAGATTGGTCGCGGCCAGCGCGTCGCGGTTGGCCATCCGGTCCATCGGGTTTTCCGAGCGCTTCAGGCTGTCCAGAACGACCTCCCACAGGGCATGGGCGTACCCCAGCGGCTGGGTCCACTGCTTGCCGGTCTCGGATTCCCAGATGTCCGCCAAGTCGCGGCTGGTCTGACCGGTGAGCGAGGATTTGTAGGGGAACGCAGGGGTCCACCAAACCTCCGAGGACATGCCCTCTCCCAGATCGCCCATCGCTTCGATCCCCGAGGGGAACAACAGCGCGGCGGCGACGGTCACCACTTTGGGGTGGTAGTTCTGCTGGTTGCACTGGGTGATAAAGGTCTTGAGGTCCGCCACATAGGTGATGCCGCCGACGATCTCGCAGTTGTTGTTCTTGAACTCGGCGATCTGCGCCGAGAAGTCGTTGGTGCGGGGCTCGAACATCGAGGGGGCAAAGGCCTCGAAGCCCGCGTCACGTACGGCAGGGGGCAGACCGTAATCGTTGTTGCCCCAGGTTTCGCCATCGGCGTTGCGGGGGAAGAGCATCCCGACCTTGCCGTTGGTCTCGATCGACTTCCACATGCCGGTAAAGGTGCCAAGCACATCCTCGAGGCCCCAGAAGAAGTGGTAGGTCCATTCAAAGGGTTGCTCGGCGCCGCCACGGGGCATTACGAACGCCTGCCATGGCGAATTCGACGAAATGCAGGGCACGCCATAGAGTTCACACTGGTCAGCGGTCGGGTTGTTGATGTCCGTGGTCGAGGCGGGCAGCATAAAGTGCACCTCGTCGTTCAGGATCAGATCGCCCGCGATTTCAGCGGCCTTGTTGGGGTTCGATTGGGCGTCCCGCAGCAGAATTTCGATGTTATAGGTCTCGCCGCCGATCTCGATGCCGCTTTTGACCAGATCCATGATCTTGTTGGCGGTATAGTCGTCGGTGTCGCCGAACAGGGACAGCGGGCCGGTCATAGGGCTGATCACCCCGATCTTGATGGTCTTGGCCGCGGCCCGCACGCCGCGCGGCAGGGCGATGGTGGCCGCAGTGACAGCCCCCAGCCCCTTGAGCAGGGTGCGGCGGTTCACGGTGTGCGGATTGATGGTCAGTGTCATGTCTCTTTCCTCCCTTGAAAACGGCGAACCAAGGGCGCCTCCCAGGCCCGTTTGGCAGGTCCGCCAGACCCACGGGGCAACGTCAGCGCCGCCCCGAACTGTGTGATGTCAGTCGATTTCCTGAGCGGGGCGCAGGATCAGCCCCCCGTCGATGACCATTTGCGAGCCGGTCACATAGGCCGACGCACCCGACGCTAGATAGAGCGCGAGGGGCTTGATCTCGTCGGTTTCGGCGACGCGCCCCAGACAGGACCAGCGGATAAAGGCTTGGCGATCCTCGACATTCGCCATGCGGCCCTCTGCGATGTTCGTGATGAACGGCCCCGGACAGATGGCGTTGACGCGGATGTCATAGCGCCCCAGCTCCATCGCCAGCTGCTTGACCAGATGGCTGACACCGGCCTTGGCGGGCATGTAGGGGGTGCCCACAATGCCATCCACATAGAAGGCTGCAATCGACGATGTCGCGATGATGGACCCGCCCCGCCCCTGCCGCTTCATGTGCCGCGCCGCCAGCTTCATGGTGTAGTAGATCGAGGTCAGGTTTACCCCGATCACCTTGTCCCAGTGGTCGTCGTGCAGGTTGTCGATCTCGCCCTCGGGGTTGCGGCGGCCTTCGGGGGTCAGGAACCCCGGTCCGGCATCCACGCCCGCATTGGCGAACACCACGTCGATCCCGCCCTGATGGTCCGCGATTTCATCGAACGCGGCGTTCATTCCTGCGCGATCCGTCACGTCGCAGACAATCCCGTAGACCTTGCCGTACCGCTCCGAAATCTCGGTCACGGTGCGGTTCAACTGGTCTGCGTTCAGGTCGATCAAGGTGACCAAAGCCCCCTGCTGCGCCATGATTTCCGCATAGGCCCGACCCAAGCCATAGGCCGCGCCCGTCACGACGACCGATTTGCCGGTCACGTTGAACATCGTCTCCAAAGACATGCGCTCTCCTCCTTCGGCGCGGGGGCCGTTACATGAACATGTCTTTGTTGACGGGGATGTTGTTGGCTTCGCAGTAGCTGACGTAATGGTCGATGAACCAGAACACGTCGGCGGTGAATTCGTAGTTCGCCTCGTCGTCGAAGAACTCGATCGCGCCGTTCAGCCAGAACAGGGCCTTCATGCCGTTCGGGTCGTCCGAATATAGGGTATGCGCCGTGCCGGGCAGTTCGTAGACAAAGTCACCGGGGCGCGCGACCCAGTCGTATTCGTAATAGCCCCACGACCCTTCCAGCGTGACAGCGGACACAACGCCCCGATGGCGGTGGGTGCCGATGCGGCCGCCGCCCTTGACCCACAGGATGTTCGCGGCCGAGTTCTGGCGGATGTCAAAGGCCAGATGCTTGATCGCTGCGTGCTCGCCAAAGGGCACCCAAGGGTTGTTCTTGTCGTCCCCGGGGATAAAGGCGCCTTCTTTGCCAAAGCGGTGAATCATCGCCTCGTGGGGCTCTGGCGGCAGCTTGGTAATCAGTCGATGTTCGTTCATTTTTCCTCCCGATCTCCCTGTGTTCAGGGCAAGGTTCAGCAGACCGGCAGGGCGATATTTGCGTCAAAATAAAAAATCGTCGCCGCTCTGCGGCATGGAGCAATTTCGCCAGATTGTCTGGCAATTTCAGCGGTAAAATTTTTCCTGACTGCGCGGGAAACCTTTAAATCAAGGCGATTTTGCTGCGGCGCAGCTTCATTATTTGGTGAAATGGTTTCATGAAATGCGCAATGTGGCCCCATGAAAACATCCGAAGACGAAGAACGCCTGCTCCACCGTGGGGGCCGCCCGACGCTGGCGGACCTGCTGGACACGCTAGAGTTTAGTCCCTCCAAAGGGGCGATCGAATTGAACGGCGCGCGGATGGTTCTGGCGCGGGCGACTTTTGGCGCTGACCTGCAGGACGAACTGGTCCGCCGGTTTGGTGAACACGAGGCCATGGTGCTGCTCATGCGCCTTGGCTACCGGAACGGGCGCGAGGACGCGGAATTCATCCGGCAGGAGTGGCCCAATCTGGACGTCGGGGATGCTTTCACCGCAGGCACGCGCCTCCATATGATGACCGGCACGGTGCGGGTCGAGACCCTGCACAACGATTTTGACTTCAAGAACGACCGGTTCTCGGGGGATTTCCTGTGGCACCAGTCGGTCGAGGCGACGGAATATTCCCGCCGCCACGGGCGGGCTTTCGCGCCCGTCTGTTGGGCGCAGACCGGATACGCGGCAGGCTATGCCAGCGTCTTTTTCCGCAAACTGGTCCTGTACAAAGAGGTCAGCTGCGCCGCGATGGGCGACAAATCCTGCCGCGTGGTGGGCAAAACCGTGGATGGCTGGGGCGAGAATGATCCCTTTGTCCGCATGTTTCTGGACGAGGTCCTGTCCACCCGCGCCGAAAGCCCCGCCCGCCGCAAAGCCTCTGACCGCCTACAAGACAGCGTCAGCACCCGCACGCTCGAGGAGTTGGTCGTTGCACCCGTCCGCGCCGATCTGGATCGCATCGCCCGGGCGCGCCTGAACGCCCTGATCACGGGCCCCGAAGGCTCGGGCTGCCGGATCGCGGCGGGTTGGTTGCACGCGGCCCGCTTTGCCCACGGCAAAATCCACCGCTGTCACGCAAACTCAGCGCGTCTGCCCGACCTATTAGAGGACGTGCGCAAGGCCATCGCCGCCACCGGCACCGCAGGCCACACGGTGATCGTCGAAGGCATCGACGCGCTGCCCGATGACCTGCAACTGACCCTGATCGAGATGATCAAGACCTTCGGCGCGGGGCCAGTGAACCTGCAAGTGATCGGCCTGTCCCAGCAGCCGTTGGCCCAGTTGCATCAGGCCGGACGGCTTCGGGCCGAGCTGATCTATGCCCTGTCCGTGCTGCCGGTGGCCATGCCCCCGCTGGCGGTCCGCGCGGCGGATATCCCTGCACTGGCGGACGCCCACTTGATGCGGATGCGCCCCACCGAAGAGGACGTGCCCCCCCGCCTGACCGAAGACGCGCGGCAGGCCCTGATGTTCGGGGATTGGTCGGGGAACCTGCCGGAACTGCGCGCCACTTTGATGCGGGCGGCGATCTGTGCGGTGAACCCGCCCTTGATCGACGCGCCGGATATCGAGGCCGCCAGAGGTGTCTCTGGCGCTGCGCCTGAGGTGTCCCACGATGGCGATTTCTCCCGACTTTTTGGGCAGTTGCGCCCCTTCTTTGAAGCGGGGATCGGGATTGACGCGCTGGTGTCCCGCATCGAAGGGCAAGCCTTGGCCGAGGCGGGAGGCAACGTCTCTGCCGCCGCTCGAACCTTGGGGTTGAGCCGCGCCAAACTGGATTACCGCCTGCGCCAGAGCAAAGAGGATGATCTGGTCTGACGGTCGGTTTTCGCGGGCATCAGGGTGCGGCGCCCGCGAAGGCTTACGCGCTGACCGCGCGACGGGCGATGGCCTGCAAGTCCTCGTATATCGCATAGCGCGCGGCGTGGCGGGCGACCGCGGTGGGATCGGGCTGGTGCGTTGCCTCCAGAGCCGACATCTGGTCCATCGCCTGCGTGACCGAGCCATGAACTCCGCCCGCAACTGCTCCGAGAATTGCGGAGCCTAGCAAAACAGGCTCCTCGGTCCGTGGCACGGCAACCGGAAGGCCGGTCGTATCCGCCAGAATTTGCCGCACCAAAGCCGATCGCCCCGCCCCGCCGCTGATCACGATTTCCTGCACGTGGGTGCCGGTGCGGGCCTGAGCCTCGGTGATCTGGCGCAGGCCGTAACCCAGCCCGCAAAGCCCCGCCAGATAGAGGGCGATCAGGCTGGACAGGTCATTCTCCATCCCGATGCCGCTGATCACGGCGCGGGTGTTCGGGTCCGCATGGGGCGCGCGGTTGCCAAGGGGTTCTGGCACCACATGCAAGCCTTTGACGGTCTGTAAAACGTCGTGGGTTTGGGCCTGAGTTGCCAACCAATCGGGCAAGGACATACCGTTTTGCTTGGCCTGCGCCTGCGCTGCGGGGGCGTAGGGGTGGTGCAGGATCAGGGCGTCGATGGCGGCGCCGGCGGCTGACTGGCCCCCTTCGTTCAGCCAGAGGCCGGGGACCATCGCGCTGAAATAAGGACCCCAGACGCCGGGGACAAAGGCGGGCTCGGTTGTGCTGGTCATGGTGCAGGACGAGGTGCCGAATACATAGGCCAGACGTACCTGCGGATTGTCGCCAACTGACCCGATCCCGCCCGCATGGGCGTCGATCAGGCCTGCGCCCACGGGGGTGCCTTCGGGCAGGCCCAACTCCGATGCGGCCCGAGCGGTCAGGCCAGTGCCCAAGGGCGTGCCTGCCTCGACCACGTTCGTGCCGATCCGCTCGAACCCTTGGTCCGCCAGATCCCCCAGTCCGATGGCGCGGATATAGCTGTCGTCCCAGCGCCCTTCGTGGCCCAAATAGGTCCACTTGCAGGTCACCGTACAGATGGACCGCGCCAGATCACCCGAGGCCCGCCATGTCAGGAAATCGGTCAGGTCCATGAACTGCCATGCCTGCGCATAGAGGTCAGGCATGTTCTCCTTCAGCCACAGGAGCTTGGGGGTCTCCATCTCTGGCGAAATCCGCCCGCCCACATAGGACAGCACATCATGGCCCATCGCGTTGATCCGCTCGGCCTGATCAAGGGCGCGGTGGTCCATCCAGACGATGATATTGCGATCCTCGGCCACGGGCAGTGGCGCGCCGCCCTCGCCCAAGATCACCAGCGAACAGGTCGCGTCGAACCCGATCCCGCGCACGCTGGCGGGGTCCACGCCTGCCGCAGTCACCGCCGATTTTACCGAAGTGCAGACCGCGTTCCAGATGTCCTCGCTGGATTGCTCAACGATGCCGCCTGCGCCCTTGTGCAGGGCGATGGCGCATTTGCCGGACCCCAGCATCGCGCCCGACAGGTCAAAGACCCCCGCCCGCGCGCTGCCGGTGCCCACGTCGATCCCGATCACGCAACCCATGTCACAGGTCCACGCTGTTGGGCAGCAGCACCAGATCGCGGACCACAACGCCTTTGGGACGGGTCAGCATAAAGACCAGCGCATCCGCGACCTCTTCTGGTTGCATGAGCGAGCCGTTGGCCAAAGCTTCGTCCATCTTTTCCTTGGGCCAATCGTCCAAAAGCGCCGTCACCACAGGGCCGGGCAGCACCGCCCCCATGCGCACCCCGTGGGGCGCGACTTGGCGGCGGGTGGTATGCAGGAACGCCTGAACCGCGAATTTGGAAGCGGTATAGATCGGCTCCCACACCACGGGGACGACACCGGCGACCGAAGAGGTGAACACCACATCCCCGCCTTTGCGCGCGATCATGCCCGGGAGGACAGCGTTCACACAGCGAAAGGCCGCATTGATGTTGAGGTTCAGCATCCGGTCCCACTCGTCCGGATTCCCTTCGGCCGCTGCGCCGCCGACGTAAGAGCCGGCATTCGCATGGAATATGTCGAGCGGCCCTACCAGCGCCTCGATCTGCGGGACCATGGCGCTGACCGCTGGCCCGTCGAACAGGTCCAGCACCAGCGGGTGCGCGTTGGGGCCGAGTTCATCGCAGAGGGTCTGCAGTTTCTCGGCGTCGCGGTCGATCAGGACGACTTTGGCGCCTTCGTTCAGCAGGGCTTTGGCGCAGGCCAGACCTATGCCAGAGGCAGCGCCGGTGATGGCAGCAGTTTTGTTTTCCAGTTTGGTCATTGGTGTTTTCCTTAGGCGCGGCCGTGGCGGGCACGAGAGCGGCGGGCAAGGCTGTCAACGATCACAGCGATGGCCAGAACGGCACCGGTGATCATGTAGCGCAGCGAAGACGACAGGTTCAGCAGGGTCAGGCCGTTCGAGATCGCCTGGATCACGATGACCCCCAGCAGGGCCGACCAAGCCGACCCGCGACCGCCAAACAGGCTAGTGCCGCCGATGACTGCCGCCGCGATGGCGTTGAGGTTCACGTCGCCGGTGCCAGCTTGTTGGCTGGCCGATGCCAGACGGGACGCAGCGAAGACGCCGCCCAGAGCTGCCAGCGAAGAACACAGCGCAAAGGCTGACAGGCGGATTTTCTGCACGCTGATGCCAGAGCGGCGCGCGGCCTCGGCGTTGCCGCCCACGGCGAACATGGAGCGGCCCCATTTGGTGCGGCGCAGGGCATAATCCAGCGCAATTACGAACAGGGTAAACACACCGAACATCCACGGCACACCCCGCCCGAGGTTCAGGTAGTAGACGCAGAACAGAAGGCCCGCGGTCAGAAGTCCGGCCTTGGCGAACAGGACAGAGCGACCCGCGCTAGACAGGTTGGCTGCTCGGCGGCGGGCCATGGTTTTCAGGCCGAAGAAGACCATCAAAACGCCGGGCAAGATCGCCGCCAGATAGGACAGCCAGTCGGGCATGATCAGGATCTGACCGAACTTCACCAGCGCCGAGGTGTAGGGCAAGTTGATCGAACCGGTGGACCCGAGGAGGTACAGTTGCAGGCCAAGCAGCGCCAGCAGGCCGGACAGGGTGGCGACAAAGGACGGCATCTCGAACTTGTTGCGCAGGAAGCCGTAGATCAGGCCGACCACCATGCCAGCCAGCACCGCGCCAAGGATCGCCAGCGCCACTGGAACGCCCGTATTCACCCAAAGTACACCGACCAAGGCAGACGACAACCCGCTCATGGAGCCGATGGACAAGTCGATTTCCCCCAGCAGCAGCACGCAAACCACCCCGAGCGAGATCAGGCCAATCGCGGCGGCATCAAACAGCAGGTTCACAAGGTTGTTCGGGGCCAAAAACACCGGATTGAGCGTTGAAAAGACGACTGAAATGACGATCAGACCGACGATGACGGGCAGCATTCCCAGATCACCGGAACGGACACGGTCGATCAGGGCGCGCAGGGCGCCAGCGATGCCTTCGTCATGACGGACGCGGCTGTCCGCGCGGTCGAGTCGTTGGGATGCGTCGCTCATGCGCTGGCCTCCTCTTGTTTGCGGGCCATGCGCTTGGAGACGCTGTTTTCAGCCGCCCCCGTGATCGCGGCCACCAATTCCTGATGGGATGTTTCGTTGGTAAAGACGCCGTTGTTCTGCCCCAGACGCAGCACGACAATCCGGTCTGCGACGGCGCGGACGTCCTCCATGTTGTGAGAGATCAGAATGACCCCGTGGCCTCGATCCCGAACCCGTTCGATCAGGTTCAGGACCTCGGCAGTTTGGGCGACACCCAGAGCGGCGGTGGGTTCGTCCAACATGATAATCTTGGGGTCGAGTAGCAGCGAGCGGGCAATGGCCACAGTCTGGCGCTGCCCCCCCGAGAGGGACGCGATGGGTTCGCGGACCGACGGAATGCGGGCGGCGAGTTCCTGAAGAAGGGTCCACGCGCGAACCTCCATCTGGACCTCGTCCAAGGCCCAAGGGTCGATCTCGTGGCCCAAGAACAGGTTCGACACCACGTCCAGATTTTCGCACAGCGCGAGATCCTGAAAGACGGTCGCAATCCCCAATTCCAGCGCGGTGCCGGGGCTGTCCAGCGATACGGGCTGCCCGCACCATTCGATAGTGCCTGCGGTAGGCTGGTGCACCCCCGCCAAAACTTTGATCAGGGTGGATTTCCCTGCTCCGTTGTCGCCCACAAGAGCCACAACCTCGCCCGCGTGGACGTCGAGTTCGATATCCTGTAGCGCCGTAACGGCACCGAACTGCTTGGACACGCCACGCAGTTTCAGGATCAGATCGCCTTTGTTCATTGGTCCTCTCCTCCCCAAGGGTGGCGAGGGCAGGTGATGCCGCCCCCGCCGGATGCGTTACTCGATACCCAGTTCGGCGCAGGCGGCCGCATACTCACCCGTGCACACTTCGGCTGCGGTCTGAATGCCCGCGTCAAAGATCTCTGCCTTGATGTTCTTTTGGGTCACCACGGCGGGCACGAACAGCTGCGAGGGCGTGTCGTAGAGCGTGGTGGTCGGCTCGGGCGTGCCGCCTTCGATCAAGGTCATGGCGACTTTGGCCGCCGCTTCTGCCACGATTTCCGAGGGCTTGGAGATGGTGTTGTACTGGTCGCCTGCGATGATCAGCTGAAGCGCCGCGATGGTCGCGTCGTTGCCCGTGACGGGGGGCAGCGGGTCAACGCCAGCAGCCTTCATCGCGGCAATAGCGCCACCTGCGGTGCCGTCATTCGCGGCCACGATACCTTTGATTTCACCGCCAAAACGGGTGATCTGACCAGCGGCCCATTCCTGTGCTTTGGGCGGCGCCCAATCGGGGGTGTCGAATTCCGAGAGGGTTTTGTAGGCCGAGTTATCCAGCGCAGAGTCGATGCCGTCGCGGATCAGGCCAGCCGCCGCATCGGTAGGCGAGCCGTTGATTTGCAGAACGCCTTCGCCATCGGCAACGCCGGTGGCCTTCAGGTGATCGACCAGCGACTGAGCGATCGCGCGGCCAATGCCTTCGTTATCGAAGGAGACGTAGAAATCAGCGGGCATGTCGGGGATCGGGCGGTCATAGGCGATGACTTTGACGTCCTGCGAATGGGCGATCTGCACCAGTGCCGCCGCAGCCGAGCTGTCAACGGGGTCCAGAACGATTACCTTGGCGCCCTGCGCGATCACCGAGTTGAACTGCTGCTGTTGCAGGGCCACGTCGGCGTTGGCGTTCTGGTAGATCACCGTGCAATCCGCGCAGAGTTTGGCCATCGCGGCCTGAAAACCGGGGTAATCGTGCTGCTCATAGCGGGTGGACGCCTGATCGGGCATCAGGAACGCAACGGTGGCAGTCTCGGCCATGGCTGCACCTGCGGTCAGCGACGCGGCGGCGGCAGTAAGCATCAGTTTTTTCATCATGTTTCTCCTCCAGAATGGTGCGACCCCGTTCATGGAAAAGATGGCCGGCAACATCAGACCGACCCGCGAACCGCGGGGCCAGAGCGCCTGTGCACCGTTTACCCTCCCACAACCCTCCTCAAGGTCGCTCTTTCGGTTGAGCAGACTGTTTAACAAATGCTCAACCGATGGAGCATGATTGCCACCGAATTTTAACCCTGTCAATATGGGCACATCCAACAGGAAAGAGCGGACGTGACCGACAGCAATTCTTCAAAGCGGCCAACGATTTACGATTTGGCGCAAATCGTCGGAACGTCCCCCACTGCGGTCAGTTCGGTCCTGAATGGATCGTGGAAGAAGCGTCGAATCAGCCAGAAACTGGCGGACAAAGTGCTCAAGGCGGCGCAGGATAACGGTTACACGGTGAACATTCAGGCCAGCGTTCTGCGGCGCGAGCGGTCGAACATCGTGGGGATGATCCTGCCGAAATACGACAACCGCTTTTTCGGCGCGATGGCCGAGGAGTTCGAGACCCGCGCCCGCGCCGCTGGCCTGTTCCCCGTGATCACCTGCACCCAGCGGGACCCTGCCTTGGAACTGTCCGCCGCCCGTGAAATGCTGAGTTATCAGGTAGACTACCTGATCTGCACCGGCGCGACGGACCCCGATCAGATCACCGATCTGTGCCGCGGGGCGGGGGTAAAAACCCTGAACCTCGACCTGCCCGGGACCAAAGCGCCCTCGATCCTGTCCGATAACTTTACCGCCGCGCGCGACCTGACGCGGGTTATTCTGGACGCCTGCGAACGGGATTTTGGCGTGGTCGAACCGCTGCTGTTCATCGGTGGCCGCTCTGACGATCACAACACGCGGGAGCGCCGTCGGGGTTTCCTTGAGGCCCATTCCGAGCGCAGCATTTCCGTGCCCGATGAGCGGTTGATCACGAATGGCTATGCGCCGGAAAAGGCCCGCCATACCCTGACCGCGCTAGACCATGTTCCCCACGGGATTTTCGTGAACTCCACCATCACCCTCGAAGGGGTGGTGTTCTGGCTGCAATCCTTGCCCCCCGAGCGGGCCGCCGAAATCCGTTATGGGTCGTTTGACTGGGACCCCTTTGGGGCGCTGCTTTCGCAGAGTGTGGGGATGGTCCGGCAAGACGTGGGTGCCCTGCTGGATCTGACATTCCAGACCATGCAATCGGGTCAGGATGCGGCCGAGATGCAGTTGGTGCCTTGTGCGCTGGTAATGCCCAAGTTCTGACAGGCATCAGCTAGCGCCGGACTGCCCCGACACGGCCTCGGAAATTCGCAGTGCCGTTGCTCTGAGGCTCGGCAGGATTTTCTCGGCCCGCTCTTTGGTCAGGCGCTGGGGGATGGTCGAAATGCTCATCGCCAAAAAGGAACTGCCACGTGGATTCGGAACCGGCACGGTCAGGCCCGCAACCCCAATAAAGGTCACGTCCCGCGCCCACCCGAAGCCATGTTTGCGAATGGCTTCAACCTCGTCCCGCAGGCCGTCAGGCTCGGCCTCGCCGAATAGGCGCTTGTCGGTTTGGGCGCGGCTGATGATCTGCTCGGATTCGTCCTCGGACAAGGAGGCCAGCAATGACCGCCCGCAGTGGGTCGAGACCAGCGACAGCGTCTGGTTGGCGGACACAACGTGGGTCCGGATCGGATAGGCACCCTCGCAGCGCAGCAGGTAATGGCTGAAATCACCGGTTCGCATCGCCAGATACACCGTGTCGCCGCAGTCATCGGCCAGCGCCTGCACGATGGGGCGCAGACGTGCGGGGTCGCCCACGGGACTGGGGGCGTTCAGGCCCAGTTCATAGATTTGCGAGGACAGTCTGTACCCCCTATCACGGGTGCGCTCGACGAATTGTTCCGCGACCAGCGTGCTGAGCATCCGGTGAACCGTCGGGCGGCTAAGCTTGGTGCGTTCGGTCAGGTCGATCAGCCGTGCTCCGCCGGGGCCGAACCGCCCCAGTTCGCGCAGAATCAAGCAGGTGCGCTCGACCACCTGACTTTTGCCTGCCTTGTCTTCTTGTTCTGCCATGATGCCCCTCGAAAGACCACTATTCGGACTTATGGGGCAGATTGGTGGCCCGATCAATCACAGAGCTTGCAAAGAAATCAGAATTGTATGCGCCATGACCGTATTTCAAAAAGTCTGCATGTCGGACATTCTTGACATCAAGGGAGAGGTTTCATGGCCGAAAGGTTTCAAGATCAGGTCGCCGTTATCACCGGCGGTGCGCGCGGGATCGGGCGCGCGGTGGCGCAGCGTTTGCTGTCCGAGGGCGCGAAAGTGGCGATCTGGGACATGGGTGGCGCAGCAGAGGCCGCCGCAGAGTTGGGGGCGCTTGGGGTTGCGGTTGATGTCTCGGACGAGGCGTCGGTGAGCGCGGCATTCGCGGCGACCGAAGAAGCCTTTGGTAAGGTTGATATTCTGGTAACGGCGGCGGGGATTACAGGCCCGACCCATCCGGTGCTGGGGCACGAATACATGTCTTGGAAGCGGGTTCTGGACGTCCATTTGGGGGGTGTGTTCCTGTGCACGCGGGCGGTCGTTGATGGGATGGTCGCGCGGGACTATGGGCGCATCGCGACGATTGCCTCTGTCGCGGGCAAAGAGGGGAACCCGAATGCCTCCAGTTATTCGGCGGCCAAAGCTGGGATCATCGGCTTCACTAAATCTTTGGGCAAGGAACTGGCCGCGACCGGCGTTCGTGCCAATTGTTTTGCGCCGGGGCTGATCAATACGCCCCTCATGGAACAACTTCCGCAAGAACAGATCGAGTTCTCTTTGTCGCGAATCCCTCAGGGGCGCTTCGGTACGGTCGAGGAATGCGCGGCCATGATTTGCTTTATGATCAGTTCGGAATGTTCGTTCAACTCTGGCGCCGTGTTCGATATGTCCGGCGGGCGAGCCACCTACTAAGTTCGATTGATGGACTCTTTTGGGCGACAGGCCCTGAAAGAGTCCATTCTGTTTTCGCACAAGAAATTCGATATATCATTTAATAACAGATATATAATCCGCAATCCTCACAAATCCCCATCTTAATGGGCGCAAAAAATTCAGCTTTAGGTCCGCATGTTGGACTCTATGAGTTGACCGTTTGACCCGAGTTTTACACCATAGGCTGCACAAGGGAGCACCCGCCACACATCACGAGGAGAGACGTGTCGGGTGATTGGGCCTAGGCCTTTTGGAGAAACGGGAATTCAATCGCAGGTAGATGTCCGCACGGACACCCCCAAAGGCCACCGCCCGAGGGGACCGGAGAGATTTCCCTTAGGGAGACGCATATGACCAGAACTGTTTTCGCATCCGTTATTGCTTTGGTGGCCGCATCCGCAGCCCACGCGCAGGACACTTTCAAATTCGCGATGATCGACCCTTTTTCGGGTCCTGCCGCCGTCGTGACCGAGCGCATCGAAAAGGTGCTGCGCTATTCCGTGGACGAGGTGAACGCCAAGGGCGGCCTGAACGGCCAGCAGATCGAAGTCCTGACCTTTGACAACAAGATGTCACCGCAGGAAACCGCCATTCAGGCGCAGAAGGCGATCGATCAGGGGGCGCGCATTCTGCAAACCTCGGTGTCGTCGTCGAACACCTTTGCGCTGGTGGATTTCGTCAACAAATACAACCGCCGCAACCCCGATCATCAGGTCATTGTTTTCGACGGGGCGTCCCATGACCCCGCGATTACTGGCGCGAAATGCAGCTATTTCAGCTTCTCTTGGGTGCTGGATGCGGACACCAAAACCGCTGGCCTTGCGACCTATCTGAAGGACCGCACCGACATCACCAAGGTCTACCTGCTGAACGCCGAAGGCTCCTCGGGTCAGACCACCCGCCAGTCGGTCATCGACAAGGTCGGCGCGAGCCGCCCCGATATCGAATGGGTTGGCGATGACACCCACCCTCTGCAGAAAATCACCGACTTCACCCCCTATATCGCCAAGATCAAGGCATCTGGCGCGCAGGCCGTGATCACTTCGGACTGGGGCGCGGATCTGGCGCTGGTCCTGAAGGCCGCGGGCGAAGCGGGGCTCGACGCCGAGTGGTACACCTATTTCTCCACCGGCCCCGGCGCACCGACCGCGATGGCGCAATCGGGCCTGAATGGCAAAGTTTACTCGGTATTCGATGGTGACGCGGGCATCCAGAACGCGGATCTGCAAGCGCACGAAGTGGCCTTCCGCGAGAAGACCGGCATCTCGGCAGGCGCCTTCCCCGGGGACAGCTCGGCGATGCGCGCGCTGGCCTTGGCCGCAGAGAAGGCGGGTTCGAACGAGGTTGACGCGCTGATCGCCAGCCTCGAAGGGATCGAATTCCAGACCATCTACGGCGCCCCCGCCCATAGCCGCCCCGAGAACCACCAGATGGTGACCCAGATGGCTGTGTCCCGTTTCATCGACGTTCCCGAAGGCGCGCTGGACGAAGAAGGCACCGGTTGGGGCTGGGAAAACGTCGCGCTCATTCCGGCCGAGGCGATCACTCTGCCCACCGAATGCAAGATGAAGCGCCCCTGATATCTCCCTCGGGGCGCGGAACGACGGTGTTTTGCGCCCCGCACGTATCGTTGGTGTGAGGAGGAAAGAATGACCAATTATCCCTACAGAACCGTCGCGACCGGCCTCGGGTTTCCCGAAGGCCCCGTTGTGATGCCGGACGGCTCGGTGATCGTCTGTGAAATCAAGAACCGCTGCCTGACCCGTATTTCCCCCGATGGCACCAAAGAGGTCGTGGTCACCCTGTCCGGCGCACCCAATGGTGCGGCCGTGGGGCAGGATGGGGCCTTTTATATCTGCAACAACGGCGACGGGTTCGCTTGGGGTGATCCGGGGGGCGTAACCCAGCCCGTGGGCGGCAACCCAGAATACAGCGGCGGCCGGATCGAGCGCGTGGACCTGACCACCGGCGAAGTCACCGAGCTCTACCGAGAGATCGGCGGGCACCCCTTGCTGATGCCGAATGACATCGTGATCGACCGCGACGGCGGCCTGTGGTTCACCGATCATGGCACCCGTACGCCCCGCAGCTTCCTGCATGGGGGGCTCTATTACGGCAAGCCCGACGGCTCTTTCGCCTGTGAAATCGCGTGGCCCATCACCACCGCGAACGGTGTCGGCCTGTCGCCGGATGAAAAGACCGTTTATGTGGCCGAAACCGAAACCGGCCGCCTTTATGCCTATGATATCATTGGAGAAGGTGAAATTCACAAGCCCAACCCCTTTGAACCCGGCGAGGCCGTTCTGGCCCAAGTCGAAGGGTTCAAACGGTACGACAGCCTTGCCGTTGAGGAATGCGGAAACATCTGCTGCGCAGGTCTGACCCCCGGCTGCATCACCGTCATCTCGCCCGAAGGCAAAGAGGTCGAGACCGTCGAAATGCCCGACCCCTTCTCGACCAACATCGCGTTCGGCGGGCCGGATATGAAGACCGCCTATATCACCCTGTCCGGTTCGGGGCAGTTGATTGCCATGGACTGGCCCCGCGCGGGGCTCAAGCCGAATTTCTCGGGGCTGTGACATGAGCGCGGAAGTTATCACATTCTCTCTGCTGAACGGCACGCTCTACGGCATGTTGCTGTTCCTGTTGGCCTCTGGGCTGACGCTGATCTTCTCGATGATGGGCGTTCTGAACTTTGCCCATGCCAGTTTCTTTATGCTCGGGGCCTATTTCGGCTACGAGATTTCGGGGATCGTCGGGTTCTTTCCGGCCCTGATCATCGCGCCGGTTCTGGTCGGCCTGTTCGGCGCCCTGATCGAACGCTACGGCCTGCGCCGTGTCCACAAATTCGGCCATTTGGGCGAGCTGCTGTTTACCATCGGCGTCGCCTTTGTGATCGAGGAAGCGATCCAGATGATCTGGGGCCGCAGCCCGATGGACTATCAAGTGCCCGAGGCGCTGAATTTCACTGCCTTTGAAATCTTTGGCACCGGCTACCCTGCGTTCCGCTTGTTCATGCTGATTATGTCGGTGGCGATCTTTGCGGGTCTTGCCCTGCTGCTGACCCGCACCCGCGTTGGTCTGATCGTCAAAGCCTCGCTGACCCACCCCGAGATGGTGTCCATGCTTGGCCACGATGTGCCGCTGGTGTTCATGTCTGTCTTTGGTGTCGGCTCTGCGCTGGCGGGCGTGGCTGGTGTGATCGGCGGCCCGATCCTGATCACCCAGCCGTCGATGGCCGCAGCCCTTGGCCCGATCCTGTTTGTGATCGTGGTGGTCGGTGGTCTGGGATCGCTGGCCGGGGCCTTTATCGCCTCGCTGCTGGTGGGGTTCATCCAGACCTTTGCCGTGGCGATCGACCTGTCCGTTGCGGATGTCTTTGGCCTGATCGGAGTGACCCAGCCCCCCGCCGCCCTTGGTGCGCTGGTGTCCGATATCTGGAACGTCTCGGTGTCTCAGGTTGGCCCCGTCATTCCCTATCTCTTGCTGGTTGTGATGCTGATTTTCCGCCCCATGGGCCTGATCGGCAAGCGCGCCTGATGCTGAAAGGATAAACATATGTCAGTCAGCACACTCGATACGCCCGCGCGCAGTGCCAATACGCGCCTGACCGCCGCCCTGCCGTGGCTGGCCATCACCGCGATGCTGGTCATCCTGCCTTTGCTGTTCAGCAGCAATTCCATGATTTCGACCCTGAACTATCTGGGGACGATGGCGATCTTTGCCCTGTCCTATAATGTTCTCTTGGGTCAGACGGGGCTGCTGTCCTTGGGGCATGGGACGTTCTTCGGGCTTGGCGGGTTTATCGCCACCCACGCGATCCTGCACATGGCCGAGGCGGGGCTTAGCTTTCCCCTGCCCTTGATCCCCGCGATTGGCGGGTTCGGGGCGCTGATCCTCGGGGTGTTCGGGGGCTGGCTGGCCTCTGGCCGCGGAGGGATGCCCTTTGCCATGATTACCCTCGGACTGGCAGAGCTGGTCTATGCGGCGGCGGCGCTTTTTCCCTCGATCTATGGCTCCGAAGAGGGGATCGCCATCGACCGGATGGAACTTGGGGCGTCGTTCGGAATGGATTACGGCCCGACCGTGGACATCTATGTGATCATCGCGGTGTGGTTCCTGATCTGTGCGGGCATTCTGTACTATTTCTCGAAAACGCCCTTGGGTCTGCTGACGAACGCCGTACGCGACAACGCCGAGCGCATTGAATTTCTAGGCTTTTCCGCCCGCCGTGTGCGAATGCTGGCCTATGCCATCGCCGCCGCTGTGGCCGGTGTCGCCGGATCGCTCGCTGCCCTGAATTTCGAGATCATGACCGTGAACGAGATGGGCGCGGCCACCTGTATGCTGGTGCTGCTCATGACCTATATCGGCGGGACCAAGCATTTCTTCGGGCCGGTTCTGGGGGCCATTGTGATCGGTCTGATGAAGATCTGGCTGTCCGATATTTCCCCTGCGTGGATGATGTACTTTGGCCTGTTGTTCATCTTTGTGGTGATGGTGCAGCCCGCCGGTCTGGCCGGTATTCTGATGGACGGGATCGCGCTGGCCCGCTCTGGCACCGCCGCCGCCCAAGCACCGATGCTGGCTCTGATCGGGCTGGCCGGTCTGATGACCCTGATCGGCACGATCATCCTAATCGAGTTGGCTTACCGCGCCGGTCTGGACGCCCCCTTGGGCCCTGAAATCACTGTGCTGGGTCTGCCGCTGAACACCGGATCGGTGCTGTCCTGGGGTCTTGGCGCTGTGCTGGCCGGTGGTGGCATCGCTGCCATGCGCCCCTTGCTGGACCGTCTGGACACCCTGCGCCACACCCTCAGCCAAGGAGAGACCGCATGACCAACGCGCTCGAACTTAGAGACCTGAAAAAGTCCTTTGGTCCGGTGGAAATCATCCGCGGCGTCAATCTGGACCTGCGTGCGGGCGAACGCCACGCCCTGATCGGGCCGAACGGCGCAGGCAAGTCCACGCTGTTCCACCTGATCTCGGGCCGGATCGCGCCCACCTCGGGGCAGATCCTGTTCCAAGGGCAGAACATCGCGGGCAAACCCCCTGCCGAAATCGTGCGCGCGGGCCTGTCGCGCAGTTTCCAGATCACCAACATCTTTCCGCAGATGAGTGTGCTGGATAACTTGCGCTGCGCCGTGCTGTGGAAACTGGGCCATCGCTATTCGATTTTCAGGCAGACCCCAACACTGCCCGACGTGGCCATCGAATGCGAGCGCCTGCTGGATCAGCTTGGCCTGACGCGCCGCGCGCATGATACCGCCGACAGCCTGACCTATCCCGAACAGCGGGCGCTGGAACTGGGGCTGGCTGTGGCCTCGGGAGCGAATACCCTGCTGCTGGACGAACCCATGGCGGGCATGAACCATTCAGAAACCGAAGCCGCCCTGCAACTGATCATGAAGGTCACCGAGGGCAAAACCCTGCTGATGGTCGAGCATGACATGGGTGTCATTTTCGAGATGGCCGACCGGATTTCGGTGCTGGTCTATGGTCAGATCATCGCCACCGGCACGCCTCAGGAAATCCGCGCGAACCGCGCTGTTCAAGAAGCCTACCTTGGCACCACCGAGGAGGAAGCCGCATGAAACCCGAGCTGAACATCACTGCCGAAACCCTGCTGTCGGTCCGCGGCCTTCAAGCGTGGTACGGCAAGAGCCACATCCTGCACGGGGTCGATCTGGACGTAAAACGGGGCGAGATTGTCTCGCTCTTGGGGCGGAACGGCGCGGGGCGCTCGACCCTGCTGAAGGCGATCATGGGCGCGGTCACCACCAAGGGCGAGGTGCAGTTTGGCGGCCAGTCCCTTGGCGGGCAGAAGCCGCACCGGATCGCCCATGCGGGTATCGGCTATGTCCCCGAGAACCGTGACGTTTTCCCCGATCTGACGGTACGCGAGAACCTGATCCTGGGCCTGAAGCCCAAGGGCGAAGGGCGCTGGTCGATGGAGGATATCTTTGACCTGTTTCCCGTGCTGCGGACCCGTGCGGAAACGAATGCTGGGTCGCTGTCGGGGGGCGAGCAGCAAATGCTGACCATCTGCCGGACCCTGATCGGCGATCCCGATCTGATCATGGTGGACGAACCGACCGAGGGCCTCGCCCCCAAGATGGTCGCCGCTGTGGGCGAGTTGTTGGAGCGGATCGCGGCCAAAGGTGTGTCGATCCTGCTGGTAGAACAGAAACTGGTGATCGCGCTGGATATCTCGCACCGGCTTTATGTCATGGGCCACGGCGAGATTGTGTTCGAGGGCACACCTACGGGGCTGATGAACGCCCCCGAAGTACGCGCCGAATGGTTGGAGGTTTAACAATGAGCAGACCTGTTGCACTGGTCACAGGCGCCCGCCAAGGGCTTGGCCGCGGGATCGCGCTGGCACTGGCCAAAGCGGGCTTTGATGTGGCCGCGCTGGACATCGTGTTGGACGAGAAATCCGATGCGGTGATCCAAGAGCTGAAGGCACTGGGGGCGCGGGCCTATTTCGGGCAGATGGACCTGTCCGATCTGGATGCCCACACCGCCGCGATCGAGGCCGCCGAAGACGCCTTGGGTCCGGTGGATGCGCTGGTGAACAACGCCGGTATCGCGGCCCGCCCGCTGACCGACATTCTGGATCTGGGGTCCGAAGCATTCGACCGCAATCTGGGTGTGAACCTGCGCGGGACGTTCTTTTTTACCCAAGCGGTGGCCAAGCGGATGATCGCGCGGGACACGGATCGGTACCGGTCCATCACATTCATCACCTCGATCGCGGCCAGCCATGTGTCGACCGACCGCAGCCCCTATTGCGTTTCCAAGGCGGGCCTGTCGATGACCGCGCAGCTATATGCGGACCGGTTGGGGCGCCACGGAATTGCGGTGCACGAAATCCGCCCCGGTTTCATCCGGACCGAGATGACCGGCTCGGCCCCGACGGGCAAGATCGACGCCTATATCGAAAGCGGCGCCGTCACCCAGAAACGCTGGGGCGAGACGGCAGATATCGGCGCGGTTGCGGCCTCGCTCGCGTCGGGGGCGCTGCCCTATGTGACCGGACAACCGATTTACGTGGACGGGGGGTATCACATCCCCACGGCCTGATCACCCTCGGGGGCGTAGGCCCCTGATTTGCGACAAAACCAGCCTCCGTCCGGGTTTGGCCCGGCGGCACCGCACCCGTTCGGGCTGCGACCAGAGAGGCTATTTCTGGAGGAGATTTGAAATGCTAGACAACCAACCCTTCCGCGAAGGGGCAGTCACCGTCGGCGGCGTCAGTGTCCGCTACCGCGTGGCTGGCCCCGAGAATGACCGCACGCCCCTGGTTCTGGTGCACGGCACTGCGGGCTCGATCGACGGGCACTACGGCTATATTTTCCCGATGATGGCGTACCGTCAGCGGGTAATCGCGCTGGACTGGTCCGAACCCGAAGGCGACGCGCTGGAGCTGGCCGATCTGGTCGCGCAGGTCAAAGCCGTCATCACCGCCGAAGTTCCCGAAGGCCCCGTGACCCTGATGGGCTATTCGCTGGGGGCCTGTGTGGCCGCCCTGACCGCCTACGAAATGGGGGACAAGGTCGCGAACCTGATCCTGGCGGCGGGCTGGCTGCGCACCGACACCCACCAGAAAATGCGCAATGACGTGTGGCGCCAGCTGCGCGATCAGGACAGTGCCTCGATCACGCAGTACATGACCTTCTGCGCGTTTTCGCCCGCGTTCATGAACATGCGGACCCTGACCGATATGAAGGCCGCAGCGGGTATGCTGAAGATCACCCCCTTTGTCGACAAGCAGATGGACCTGAATACCCGCATCGACATCGCCGCCGAATGCGAAGGGATCGCCGCCAAGACGCTGGTGATCGGCTGCACCTACGACATGATGGTGCCCAAGCATCACTCCAAACAGCTGTTCGGCGCGATCGAAGACGCGCGCTATGCGGAAATCCCCTCGGGGCACGCGGTGGTCCATGAACGGGCGGCCGAGCTGTTCCACTATGTCGACCGCTTTACCCGCCAGCCGGATGAATTCCCCGCAGGCACCATCATCCCCGCGCAGAAACCCTGAGGAGACAAGGCAATGACCACCGAAACCGATATCCTGATCGTTGGCACCGGCTTTGCCGGCCTTGGCATGGCGATCCAGCTCAAACGTGCGGGCCGCGAGAATTTCATCGCGATCGAGCGCGCGGGCGATGTGGGCGGCACCTGGCGCGATAACCACTATCCGGGGATTGCCTGCGATGTGCCTTCGCACCTCTATTCCTATAGCTATCTGCCAAACCCCGACTGGTCGCGCGTGTTCTCTCCGGGTGGGGAAATTCAGGCCTATATCCGCAAATGCGCCGAGGACGAGGGCATCCTGCCCCACATCCATTTCCACACCGACATGCTGAAAAGCACGTGGGACGAGGCATCCAAACGCTGGGTCGTCGAAACGTCCAAAGGCACCTATGTCGCGAAAATCCTGATCACCGGCACCGGCCACCTTGCGGACGGGCATATGCCCCGGATCGAGGGCTTGGACAGCTTTGTCGGCGATGTGTTCCACTCGGCCAACTGGGATCACTCTGTCTCGCTCGAGGGCAAGCGGATCGGCGTCGTGGGCTCTGGCGCGTCGGCGATCCAGATCGTCCCCGAGATGCAAAAGGTCGCCTCGGAGATGGTCGTGTTCCAACGCTCGGCCCCCTATATGATCCCCCGCTGGGACCGCGAATTCACCGAAGGCGAGCGCCGCATGTGCCGCCGCGATCCGTCGGTGGTGGAGGATCTGCGCTCGGAGATCTTCTGGTCGGGCGAGTTCAACTTTGCCCAACGCCGCAACATCCCGCGCTTCCTCAACGAGGCCAAGGCGCTGGCCGTTGGTCACCGCGAGGCGCATATCAAAGACCCCGACCTGCTGGCCAAACTGACGCCGGACTATGAAATCGGCTGCAAACGTCTGCTGATTTCCAACACCTACTACCCCGCCATCGCCGCCGAGAACGCAACGCTCGAGGCATCCGCCCTGAAACGGGTCGAGGGTAACATGGCCTATGGCGCCTCGGGCACCGGATACGAGCTGGACGTGCTGGTCTTTGCGACCGGGTTCGAGGCTGTCCGCCCGCCCTTTGCCGCCCGCATCTTTGGCTCCGAAGGCATCAGTCTGGACGCCCACTGGGATCGCGGGATGCAGGCCTATGACTCGATCGCGGTGAACGGGTATCCGAACCTCTTCATCATTAACGGGCCGAACACCGGTCTGGGGCACAACTCGGTCGTCTATATCATCGAGGCGCAGGTCGACTACATCATGGGCGCCCTTCAGCAGATCGAAGAGCAATCTATCGAAGTCATCGAGGTCAAGCGCACCGCCGAGGACGCCTATATGGAAAAACTCGACACCATGGCGCAGGGCACCGTCTGGCTCGCGGGTGGGTGCAAGTCGTGGTACGTGGACGACCGCTCCGGCCGTTTGACGCTGGTGTGGCCGGACTTTGCCCACAGCTTCCGCGATGAAAACGGCACCTTCCACCCCGAAGGCTATGACATGCAACCCGCCCCTGTGGCGGCGGAATAAGGGCGCGCATCATGTTGGAAAACAAGACAATCATCGTGACCGGCGTGTCCTCTGGCATCGGCCAGGAGGTCGCGCAGCAGATCAAAGCGGCGGGCGGCAAGGTGATCGGCATCGACCGCAACGCGCCCACCGTGGCGCTGGACGGGTTCCATCAGGTCGACCTGACCGACGAGGTCGCACTGGATGCCCTGATCGAGACTTTGAAGCCGCTCAAGGCGGATGGGCTCGCCAATATCGCGGGCGTTCCCCCTACCGCCCCCGTCGACGTTGTCGTGACGGTCAATCTAGTGGCCTTGAAAAAGCTGACGCTGGGGCTGGTGGACAGCCTTGCGGACAACGCGGCCATCGTCAATCTGGCCTCGCTGGCCGGTTTGGGATGGGAAGCCGAGACCGCCAAAATCAAGGCCGCCGCCGATCTGACCCACGCCGATGTGCCCGCCTTCTGTGCGGATCAGGCCATCACCAAGGACACCAGCTACTTCTTCACCAAGCAGGCGCTGGTTGCATGGACCCACGAGAACCGCTGGACGTGGCGCGACCGCGGCATCCGCATGAACGCCGTCAGCCCCGGCCCCGTGGACACGCCGATCCTTGGCGATTTCCTTGAAACCCTAGGCGAGCGCGCCGAAGAGGACGCCCGCATCATGGACCGCCCCGGCCGCCCCACAGACATCGCGCCGGTCGTGGTGTTCCTGCTGTCGGACGGCTCTGGCTGGCTGCGCGGCATCAATATTCCCTGCGATGGCGGCATGCGCGCCTACATCGACGCCACCAGCAACGGCCTGTCCTGAAGGAGACCGCAAATGAGTCTTGATCTGTTGATCGACGGCATGGCCTGCCCTGCCGAACAAAGCCGCACCTTCCAGCGCACCGATCCGGTGACCGGAGAGGTTGCCACCCACGCCGCCGCCGCCTCGGTCGAGGATGCGCTGCGGGCGGTGCGGGCCGCCGATGCGGCCTTTGCCGAGTGGTCCAAGACCGGCCCCGAAACGCGCCGGACCCTCCTGACCAAAGCTGCCGACATCATGGACGCCCGCAGCGTCGAGTTCGTCGAGGCGATGGTGAGCGAGACCGGAGCGACCACCATGTGGGCGGGCTTTAACGCCCATCTGGCCGCCGGAATGCTGCGCGAGGCTGCGGCCATCACCACTCAAATCGGGGGCGAGGTGATCCCCTCGAACAAGCCGGGGACGCTGGCGATGTCGGTGTCCAAACCGCGCGGGGTCTGTCTGGGGATCGCGCCGTGGAACGCGCCGGTGATCCTTGGGACGCGGGCAATTGCCACGGCCTTGGCCTGCGGGAATACGGTGGTGCTGAAGTCATCCGAACTGTGCCCCCGTGTACACCATCTGATCGGCGACTGCATGCAAGAGGCAGGCTTTCCGGCGGGCGTCGTGAACGTCATCTCGAACGCGCCCGAGGATGCCCCCGCCGTGGTCCAAGCCCTGATCGAGGCCCCCGAAGTGCGCCACGTGAACTTCACCGGATCGACCGGCGTGGGCCGTATCATCGGGCGTCTGGCGGGCGAAAACCTGAAGCCGGCGCTGTTGGAGCTGGGTGGCAAGGCCCCCTTGATCGTGCTCGAAGATGCTGATCTGGACGGCGCGGTGAACGCGGCGATCTTTGGCGCGTTCATGAACCAGGGGCAGATCTGCATGTCCACCGAGCGGATCATCGTTGTGGATGCGGTGGCGGATGCCTTTGTCGCGAAACTGGCGGCGCGGGCGGCTGCCCTGCCCTACGGCAATCCGCGGGACAAAGTGGTTCTGGGATCGCTTGTGACCCCGGCCGCGGCCGAAAAGATGGACGGTCTGATCGCCGATGCCACAGCCAAAGGTGCCAAGGTCATCGCAGGCGGCACCCGTGACGGCGCAATCCATGCGGCCACGTTGCTGGACAGTGTGACGCCCGAGATGCGCATCTACGCCGAGGAAAGCTTTGGTCCCGTAAAATCCATCATCCGTGTGGCCGACACGGACGCGGCCATCGCGGTGGCAAATGACACCGAATACGGGCTGTCGGCGGCGGTGTTCTCTCAGGACATCACGCGGGCGATGGACGCGGCCAACCGCATCCAGAGCGGGATTTGCCACATCAACGGTCCCACCGTCTCGGACGAGCCGCAAATGCCCTTTGGTGGGGTCAAAGCCTCGGGCTACGGGCGGTTCGGCGGCAAAGCGGGGATCGCGGAATTCACCGTCCAGCGCTGGATCACCATCGAGGACCCGAACCAGCACTACCCGTTCTAAATTGAAAAGACAGCGGCCTCGGATCGGGGCCGCTGGACTGCTTGTCAGGCGGTTTCCAGCACCAGAACTTCGAAGGTCACGCAGACGGGCGAGGTTCCTGCGCTGATCTCTCCGCTAAACCGATCGCCTGCTGGGTCCACGCAGATCATGGGCAGAGTCAGTGCCCCGTCCCACCGCGCTTGGGGCGCGATGAGCACCTCGGAAATCGGCGAGGCCATGGGTGTGCCTTCTGCGAACACCGCGCCGATCAGGCTGCCTATGCCATAGACCGTCGCGTGGGCAAAACCGGAACCCTGGAGGATCGTCGTTAGGGTCTGGTGGATATCGTGGTGCGGGTTCACCTTGGCGATCAAGGCGTTGCCCTGCGCAGCGCCGCCGGTCGGGTGAAAGATCGGAAACAGCGTTTCCGCGTTCATCGACACGTCAAATGCCCCGCCGGAAAAGGCAATGAGCGTCACCTCGCAATCCGCGGACAGGGTGACCGCATCGGGCAGCAGGTGGCCGATCTCGGTCCCTGCTTCGGACCGCCAGACCGCGTGGCAGTGCAGCCACCACGCACCGTCCCGCTTGCCGATGATCGCCGTGCCTGCCTCGATCCTCCCAGAGGTCCGGCTGTGGGTCGCGCTGTACCACGCCGCGTGAACACCATCGTTCGAATGGCCCGGCATCACGAAATCGAACGGGCCCATTTGCAGCCCGTCCATCACCATCACCCCGCTGTCGCAGCCAGCAGCCTCCATGGCATCCGCAACAGCCTGCATCAGCACCGCGCCCTTGGGTAGTGTCACGCTGACCTGATGCGCTGTCCCGCGCGCCACGGAATAAGGCTCTGGCGCTGGGGGGCCGGGATGCCGGATCACCTCGCGGCTGTTCATGACAGCTCGCCGGGCCAGAGGCCTTGGGCCTCTAGCTCCTCTCGGACCAGCTTTTTGGTGATCTTGCCGTAGCCGGTTTTCGGCATCTCGGTCAGGTAGATATACTGGGACGGCAGCTTGTATTTGGCCAGCTTTGCGGCAAGCAAAGCGTTCAGTTCGGTGTCATCCACCGACTGGTCCGGTTCCAAAACACAGACCGCCAGCCCGACCTCGCCCCAAGTCCGGTGGGGGCAGCCAAGGATCGCGACCTCGGACACCGCGGGGTGGGTCAGCAGCAGTTCCTCGATCTCGCGCGGGTATACGTTCGACCCGCCAGAGATGTACATGTCGGACGCCCGCCCCGTGATGTAGAGGTACCGCTCTTCGTCCAGATGCCCCAGATCGCCCGTGCGGAACCACCCGTTGCGAAAGGCTTTCTCGTTCGCGCCGTCGTCCATGTAGTAGCCCGCGCAAACGGCGGGGCCGGCGACACAAATTTCGCCGGTCTGATGGGGGCCGAGGATCTGGCCGTCGTCCCCTTGAACGGTGACGTGCAGACCCGTGCGCTCGATCCCGCAGGTTCCGACACGGGCGTCAGGGCCGTCCTCAACGTGGTGGTCATGGCGCGGCAGCACGGTGATCGCGCCGGTTACTTCGCCAAGGCCGAAGTATTGCACCAACACATGACCTAGTTTGCGCAGGGCGTGCTTCTGATCCTCGCGGTACATGGGGGCGCCGGCGTAGATCACGTAACGCAGGGAGCTGTGATCATAGGCGTCGACCGCCGGATGCTCGGTCAGCATTTTGACGATGGTCGGCACGGTGAACATGTTGGTCACCTTGTAGCGCTGGACGAGTTCCCACGCGGCCTCGGGGTCGAACTTGCCCGCAGGCACCAGAACGCTGGCGGCCCCCGCCGCGATCTGGACCAGTTGGTGCATCCCCGCCCCGTGAGACAGGGGCGCAACGACAAGGCTGACGTCATCGGGCGTGGTGGCGGGCATCAGGTCGTTCAGGTGGTTCAGGGTCGTGAAACCCAGTTGGCCGTGGGTCAGGACAACCGCCTTGGGCCGACCGGTCGAGCCAGAGGTAAAGAACAGCCAGCACGGATCATCGCGGTCCACATCGGCGTTCGGGATGTCCTGCCCCATGTAGTCAGCGATCAGGCCTTCGTAACCCGTGCCAAAACCGTTGCCGATGCAGATGACCTGTTCCAGTTTCGGGGCGGCTTCGATGCAGGCGGTGGCGTGGCCTTCGAAGTCCTGTTCGCAGAACATCAGGGACACGTCGGCCTTCTGGCCCAGATAGGCCACTTCGTCCGCGCGCTGGCGAAAGTTCGAGGGCACCCAGACCGCGCCCACCCGCCAGCAGGCGAGCATAATCTCGGTGATCTGGTTGTTGTTGGGGGATTGCACCAGCACCCGGTCACCGTGCTGGATGCCGAACCGGTCCCTCATCGCGGCGGCAAGGGCGCTGACGCGGGCGTCCAGCTGCGCCCACGTGATGGTCATGTCCCCCCAGATGATCGCGGGCCGGTCCCCCAGACGGGCGGCGTTGCGGGTCAGGAAGTGGGCGAGGTTAGTGGTGCGGGTGCTCCACGGCAGCTTGGGGTCACGGTTCATCGAGGCGCTCATTTCACGCGCTCCATGATCGAGACGTAGTTCGCCACCGCCGCGCCGCCCATGTTGAAAACGCCCGCCATGGTCGCGCCGTCGATCTGCATGGTGCCCGCGTCGCCCGCGAGCTGCATCGCGGCCATGACGTGTTGGGACACGCCCGTGGCCCCCAACGGATGGCCCCGCGATTTCAGACCTCCCGACGGGTTCACCGGCAGCTTGCCAGTGCGGTGGGTTATCCCTTCGCGGATCACGCGGCCGCCTTGACCACGGGGGGCGAGGCCCATGGCCTCGTATTCCAGAAGCTCGGCAATGGTGAAGCAGTCGTGCGTTTCCACGAGGCTCAGGTCGTCCAACGTTACGCCTGCCTCGGCCAACGATTTCTGCCAAGCGCCTCGTGCGCCCGCAAACTCTGTCGGATCGCGGCGCGATAAGGCCAGCACGTCGTTCACTTGGTTCCGCGCGCGGAAGGCAATCGCCCGCTCCAGATCTGCCGCCACATCGGGGTGCGCGATGACCAGAGCCGCCGCCCCGTCCGAAATCAGCGAACAATCCGTGCGGCGCAAAGGCCCTGCCACCAGCGGGTTCTTGTCGCTGACGGTGTTACAGAAATCGACGCTGAAGTCCTTGTGCATGTGGGCATAGGGGTTCAGCATCCCGTGGGCGTGGTTCTTGGACGAGATCATCGCCAGTTCCAGACTGTGATCCCCGTTCGCTTGGAAATAGCTGCTGGCGATCTGGCCAAAGACACCGGCGAATCCGTTCTCGGACTCGCCCTCTTCGGCACGGTAAGAGGCCGTCAGCATGATGTCCCCCGCCTGCGATGTGGGGGTGCTGGTCATCTTCTCGGCCCCGACGACCAGCGCGATCTTTCCCCGCCCCGCTGCGATAAAGTCCATCGCCGCATAGAGCGTTGCCGACCCCGTCGCGCAGGCGTTTTCCAGATGCATCGCGGGGACATGGGCCAGTTCCGGCACCGCCATCCCGACCAAAGACCCCTCAAACGCCTGAGGCGAGAAGCCGTTGTTGTAGACGCCGACATAGATGCCATCGACGTCCGCGGCCTCGACCCCGGCGTGGGTCAGGGCATCGGGCACGACGCTGGCAATCAGGTCGATCAGGTTTTCCTCGGGCGCTTTGCCGAACTTGCTGTGGGCCCAACCCACGATTTGCGGATGTGTCATGGTTCTCCCCCTCCTTGGAACCGATGTCAGGTGTAGCCAAGCTTGCGGCGCAGCTTGGCTTCGATCTTGGCGGCCTCGCGCAGCAGCATCTTGGCCAGGTCTTTTTGTCTGTCCTCGCCCATGCGGGAATCGATGGCCGCAATGGACAGCGCCCCCAGCACGTCGCCGGTGGGGGCCTTGATCGCCACCCCGATGGCCCAAGAGTTCGCCAGATAGAGCCCCGGGTTCAGGGCCCATCCGTTCTGGCGGCATTGGGCGATGCTCTGGTCCACAACTTCGGGCGTGTATCGGTCATAGCCCTTGGCCAGCAGAGGCGTGATTTCCTGCCGCATCATGGCCAGTTCTTCGTCGGGCATGGCGGCCAGAATGGCCATCGCGCCAGCGCCCACCCCCAAGGGATGACGATAGCCGACCTGTAGCGCCTGGGTGCGGATCGGATAGGACCCCTCCTCGCGGTGCAGACACACCGAATAGGCCCCGCGCCGCATGGACACAAAGCTGCTGTCACCGCTTTCGGCGGCCAGATCCTTGAGGCTGTCCATCGCGAAGTCCAGCAGGTTGAACCGCCGCTGCGCCATCAGGCCGACCACATAGCTTTCGGGCCCCAGCGCATAGTTCCGCGATACGGGGTTCTGTTCGACCAGACCCGACCGCATAAGCGCCAGAAGCATCCGCCGGACGGTCGGGCGGCTCAGGCCAGACTGCGCGGTCAGGGCTGTCATAGGCACCTCTTCCCCGCCCCAGCGCGCGATCAACGTCAGCAAGGAAAGCGCCCGATCGACGCTTTGTGCGCCGCCTGATTCTACCTGCGCCGTGGTCATTTAAATATCCACATTATGGACATGTATTCTCCTCTTCCCAACACATGCTGAGCGATCGGCACACCCTTGGCAAGTTTTTTCGATTTTTTGTTTACATACTGAAAATTCAACTCGTATCATGAGATGGCATGTAAACGTCCATATTGTGGATATCATGACCTTGTGGCCGGATTGGGAGGTTCGCCGCAGGGTTCAAATCGGGAGGAGAAATCATGAAGACTTTTGGAAAGGTCGCCTTGGCTGCGACCCTGCTGGCCAGTGCTGCCCACGCGGAAACTCTGGTCATGCAAAGCGTCTATCCGTCGTCCTTGCCCTTGCTTGGCGATAGCGGTGTCAATCTGACCAAGCAGGTCGAGACCCTGACCGGCGGCTCGCTGACCATCGAGTTCAACGAACCCGGCGCCATCGTCGGTGGCAACGAAATGTGGGACGCGATCTCGACCGGCGCGGTGGATGCTGGCTGGTACAGCCCCGGTTTCGCGCAGGGCATTATCCCTTCGGCGGCGATCTTTACCTCGGTTCCGTTCGGCCCCGACATCCGCGCCTATACCGCATGGTGGTACGAGGGCGGCGGCAAAGACATCTGGGCCGAGATCACCAAACCCTACAACATCCACACCGAGCTTTGCGCCATTCTGGTTCCCGAAGCTTCGGGCTGGTTCGCCAAAGAGATCAACTCGCCCGAGGACCTGAAGGGCCTGAAGATGCGGGTCTTTGGCCTTGGGGCGCAGGTCATGCAGAAACTTGGCGCCGAAGCGCAGTCGATGCCGGTGGCTGATACCCTGACCGGTTTGCGCCTAGGCACCATCGACGCGGCAGAGGTGTCCTTCCCGCTGATCGACAAAGCGGTGGGCATGAACGAATACGCCAGCCACTACTACTTCCCCGGTTGGCACCAGCAGACCTCGTTGATCACCTTTATCGCGAACCAGGACGTCTGGGACGGTCTGGAAGAGCAGCAGCGTTTCGCGATCCAGACCGCTTGTGCGGCGAACGTCGCCTATACCGCCGCGCAGGGTGAGGCCAAGCAGCTGCAACCCCTCGCCGATCTGGAGGCTGCAGGCGTCACCGTCCACACGTGGAACGACGAGATGATGGGCGCCTTCCGCACAGCATGGGACGAAGTCGTCGCCGAACAAGTCGCTGCTGACGAGAACTTTGCCAAAGCATGGAAGAGCCTGTCTGACTTCCGCGAAGGCTTCGCGAAATGGGCTGATCTGGCCTACATCAAATAAACGGTGCGGGGCGGCCCTGTTGCCGCCCCTTCCCGCATTTTCCTCAGAGGATTTGGGTGATGGAACGATTGCTTGCGGTCTCGGATCGTTTGGCAGGGCCGTGCCGTGTGGTTGCGCGCCTGTGCGGCTGGCTGCTGCTGGTCCTGATGGCGGTCATTCTTTATGACGTGATCGGGCGGCGCTTTTTCTCGACGGGGTCGTTCAAGCTGCAAGAGCTGGAGTGGCACATCCACGGAGCCATCGCGGTGCTGTGTTTTGGCTATGCCTACACGGAAAACGCCCATGTGCGGATCGACCTGTTTTCCCAGCGCATGAACCCCAAAACCCGCCTTTGGATCGAAATTCTGGCCGTCGCTTTGCTGCTGATCCCCTTTATGGTGCTGCTGGTCTGGTACGGCTCTGACTTTGCGTGGCGCAGCTACACCCGCGCCGAGGGCAGCCCGGGCGGTGTTGGTCTGCCCAACCGCTGGATCATCAAATCTGCCATTCCGATCGGGGCTGTCCTGACCATCTTTGGCGGTCTGTCGGTGATGTTGCGCGCGATCGTCGCTCTGAAACGCCCCGATCTGGTGCAGGAGATGGTATGATAGAGCTGCTTTCTTCCTCGCTTCCGGGCCTGATGTTCCTGTCACTGGTGTTCGCGCTGTTCTCGGGCGCGCCGGTGGCGATCATGCTGATGGGGGTATCGCTGGTTTTTGGCATTCTGGCGCTGATCACGGGCGATATGCGGTTGGCGCAGGCGACCCTGCTGCCGAACCGTATCTTCTCGGGGACGATCGAGAACGCGGTGCTGGTGGCCGCGCCGATGTTCATCTTCATGGGCATCATCATGGAGAAAACCCGCATTGCCGAGGATCTGCTGGTTACCCTGCAACGCCTGATGCGGGTCATTCCGGGGGGGCTGGCGCTGGCTGTGGTGCTGATGGGCACCATTCTGGCAGCGGCCACGGGGATTATCGGCGCGTCAGTTGTGATGCTGGCCATGCTCGCGATCCCCACGATGGTCGAGCGCGGCTATGACAAGGGGCTTGCGGCGGGAACGGTCGCCTCCGCTGGAACGCTCGGCATTCTGATCCCACCCTCGGTGATGCTGGTCTTTATGGGCGATCTTCTGAGCATTTCTTTGGGCAGGCTGTTTGTGGCGGCGCTGCTGCCGGGTCTGCTGCTGTCGGCGCTCTATGTCATCTACATCGTTGTGCGCAGTTGGCTGCAACCAGGCATGGCCCCCAAAGCGCCCGCGCCTGCACCCCATGAACGCGACGGCCTGTGGCTGGAGACAGCCAAATCCGTGCTGGCGCCGCTGGTGATGATCATCGCTGTGTTGGGCTCGATCCTAGGCGGTGTTGCCACCCCGACCGAAGCCTCTGGCGTCGGGGTCTTTGCCGCGCTTCTGCTGGGGCTGCTGCGGGGACGCCTGAATATGGAGGTCCTGCGCGAAAGCATGGACGGCTCGGTCAAGCAACTGGGGATGCTGTTCTTCATCTTTGTCGGCGCGACCGCGTTCTCCTACATCTTCCGCAAAGTTGGAGGAGAGCACTTTATCGTCGAGACCGCCCGCGCCCTGCCCTTTGGCGATTGGGGGCTACTGTTCGCCATGATGGGCATGATCTTTGTCATGGGGTTCTTCTTTGACTGGATCGAGATCACCCTGATCATGCTGCCGATCTTTGCGCCAGTGGTGCAGTTGATGGACCTTGGTGGCCATGTGGAACAGGCCCAGATGATCTATTGGTTTGCCATTCTGGTGTCCTTGAACCTTCAGACATCTTTTCTGACGCCGCCCTTCGGGTTTGCTTTGTTCTACCTGCGCGGGGCGGCCTCTAACCACCTGACGATCAGGGATATTTACCGCGGCATCATCCCGTTTGTCTTGCTGCAACTGGTGCTGCTGGGGCTCACCATCGCCTATCCGCAGATTGCGCTGTGGCTGCCGGAAAGGATGTTCCAATGAGCGGACGCATGAAAGGCAAACGCGTCGCTGTCATCGGCGCAGGCTCGGTCGGTGCGGGCTGGGGCAATGGCAAAGCGGCCGCCGTTTTGTACGCCCGAGAAGGGGCAGAGGTGCTGTGCGTGGACCGGAGCCTGTCCGCCGCTGGCGAAACCGCCGCGCTGATCATCGCAGAGGGCGGCACGGCCCATACCTTTGCTGGCGAGATGACCGACCCTTTGGCTGCCACTGCGATGGCAGGCGCGGCGATGACCCAGATGGGCGGGCTGGATGTGCTGCACTTCAATATCGGCACCAGCGTCAAAGGGGGCCTCGACGATACCGACTTTGCGGACTGGCAGCGGGTGTTCAGCATCAATCTGGATGCGGCCTTTCACGCGACCAAGGCCTGCGTCCCCCACATGGGTGCAGGCAGCGCGATCGTGTATATCTCTAGCCTCGCGGGGCTGAACAACGGGCCCTATCGTTATATCGGGTATGAGGCCTCGAAGGCCGCGTTGCAGCGCTTTGCCCGCAGCATCGCCATCGAATACGCCCCGCGCGGCATTCGCGCGAATACGGTCGTGCCGGGCATGATCGACACCCCCCACGTGGCCGCCATGATCGCCCCCGGCCAGAACATGGAAACCGTGCGCGCCGCCCGCGCCGCTCAGGTCCCTCTGAAGCGGCAGGGCACCGCGTGGGACATCGCCGAAGCGGCGCTGTTTCTGGCCTCCGACGCGGCGGGATTTATCACCGGCGTTGATCTGCGGGTCGATGGCGGGATGGGAACTTTGATGGGCACATCAGCAAGTTAGGACAGACACATGACGCAAAAGATTGCACTGGTCACGGGCGCGGCCCGTGGCATCGGCCTTGCCACGACCAAGCTCTTGATCGAAGAGGGCTGGCAGGTCGCCATGATTGACCGCGACGGCGACGAACTGGCGCTGGCGGCCGAGGGACTGGATCAGGCCAAACCCTTTGTCTATGACGTCTCGATCCCAGATCAGGTGACCGGGACGATCGCGGCCGTCCGCTCGGCCTTTGGCCGCATCGACGCGGTGGTGAACAACGCCGGTGTCGCGGATTTCGGCCCGATCGAGGACACAGACTTTGCCCGCTGGCGCCGCGTGATGGAGACGAACCTCGACGGTGTGTTCCTTGTGTCCCAGGCGGCAATTCCGTCCCTTAAGGAAACCAAGGGGGCTTTGCTGAACATCGCCTCTATCTCGGGGCTCAGAGCGTCAACCCTGCGCGTGGCCTATGGCACCTCCAAGGCTGCGGTGATCCAGTTGACGAAACAGCAGGCCGCTGAATTGGGGGAATACGGCATCCGCGCAAACTGCGTTTGCCCCGGTCCTGTCCGCACGAAACTGGCGATGGCGGTCCACTCGCCAGAGATTATAGCCGCCTATCACGATGCCATCCCGCTGAACCGGTATGGATCGGAACGCGAAATCGCCGAAGTCATCGTGTTCCTGTGCTCTGAGCGCGCAAGCTATGTGACCGGCCAAGTCGTCGCCGCAGATGGCGGATTTGACAGTACGGGCGTGGGTTTGCCAGCATTGCGGGTCTGAATATTTCTGGCTCTGGCGGAAGGAGGCTTTGGACCTGAGTCTGGCAGAGCTAACGCCAAGCTTGTTTTCGAGCGCAGATTTTCTGCGCTGTCGGGGCTAGGTGCCCAAAACTTGAGGCGGGCCCGCCTTCAGGTCAATTCGTTCCGCTGGTTGACGACGTCGAAGACGTGGAAGAGGTGCTCGAAGTCGAGCCGTTTCCACTGGCATTGCCCGAGTTGCGTGCCATTGCGCCCAATGCCAAAGCCGCGATCCCTGTAAAGGGTACACCTGCCACACCGATGCCGCCTTGAACAAGGTTCAAGTTCTCCAGTGGAGCTTTGAAGAAAACGGTCTCCGGATCGCTTGTGGCACCTTTGACGATCACAGGCTCTTCTGCCGGATCATCTTTGGCCAAGCTGCCCGCAACGGCGGCAGTAGAAAACAAAGCTGACAAAACCATAGTGACGAGACAAATTGCTGATGGTTTCATGGCTGGCATCCTGAATTATTGCTGGTCAAAATATCCAAATGGGATTTAGGTGTTCCTATTGGTGTAATTCGGATTGATATCTGAATTTATGTTATATTTCCATGTGTTTGCGTCACTCCAAATAATTTGTGATGTGCATTAATTGTTTCATATTATGAATTGTGTTAGATTTGCCTTTTATAATACCTGCTATTGCAAATTTCACCATCATTGCTCTCAAGTTTTATTTGTGATTATTTTTTGCTAAATTTTATGTGATGGGAAAGACTTTTGCATGCTATTGGGTTTTATCATGGGTCACTTGCATTTATGTTTTCGTTTTCCCGAGTTGATTTGAAACCTTGATTTTCACATATAAAGAAACCGGTAAAATATTATCCCCGCTTGTCGCGTGAAACTTCCGTTCAGAAAGATGCGAAATGCCCAAGATCGGGGAGCTGTGAGCTAAGATTCGCAGTCGATTTGGTTTCGAATTGCGCCCGCTGGGAGCGCAGGCCTTGGTCCGTCACGCGCCGACGACGCTAGGCGGCAGACACCCTGCGATGGCCGCGCCTTCTTCCACGCTCTTGGTATCTCCCGATACCCACATGTCTATTAAGGGTATGTGCACCCTGTCCAAGTAAAGAAGACCAACAAAGCACCGTTGAATATCCGATGGGTCCGGATTCCACGGACGTTTGTGCAGCGGTGTGAAAG
Organism: Donghicola mangrovi; assembly: GCF_013377535.1. Taxonomy (GTDB): domain Bacteria; phylum Pseudomonadota; class Alphaproteobacteria; order Rhodobacterales; family Rhodobacteraceae; genus Donghicola; species Donghicola mangrovi. The sequence goes on from NZ_JABCJE010000006.1 coordinate 164,221, forward strand.
CTGTGGGTTCAACTTGGGAGCTTACTGGTGTCAACGACTTTTGACGTCATTTTTCTAGGGGTCGCGTCTGCAATTGACGTTGTCGAAGGTGACAACAATTCCGAAAATGCATCCTCGCTCGTCGGGAAAACCTACGGAAGCGAGGGGGTGCCCCTAGCGGCCAGCATCTTTAGCCTGTCTATGGTCGGGGATGTCGGAACAAACTACGACACCAACAACAACACCTATAACGACCAGTTCTCGGTTAACGGAACGAACTACACCTTCGACGGGATCGCGGTGTATTCCTCGACGGTGCGGTTCACCGACGGGACCTCGATCACCTACAACATCCGGATCGCGCAGACCACGACGGGCGAGACGTTCATCATCCCGAACCCCGTGGGCGGCGAAGCGGAACAGGCGCTGATCTCGGAAAAGCCGATTGAATCAGTGACCTTCAACTCGGTGGTGTCCAGCGATGCGGTGATGGCGGCGAGCCGTGTGGACAACGGCTTTACCAACGACATCATCGACGGGACCGAGGGTGCGGACAACATGCGCCTTGGCCATGTTGACTCTCACGGCGACCAGATCGACGGCACCGACAACGTCATTCACGGCGGCGGCGGCAACGATACGATCGAGGGTGGCGGCGGCGCTGACACGATCGAGGGCGGCGCTGGCAATGACCTGATCTATGGCGATACAGAAGGGGACGTGCGGTTTGGCACGCTGAACCCGACCAACTCTGACAACCTTCAGGACGAGAACCAGACCGAGGCGTGGCAAACCCGTGCGGTCGAGCTGATCGAGCTGCCGAACGGCAAGCTGGTTATGATCACGTCCGAGCGTTTGGCCTCGACCGACGGGATTGCCAGCTACCAGATCGACAACGATCCAAGTTCGTCGACCTATGGGCAGATCATCGGGACCCAGATCAGCAAGGTGACCGAAGCCAGCATCGGCAACGGTTTCCATAACATCGAGGCCATGAGCAGCATCACGCTGAGCTCTGGCGTGACCTATGTCTATACGGCCGACCACGACACCGACACGATCGGCATCGTTAAGGTTAACCTTGATGGCTCGTTGACCTATGTTGACCACCTGACCAGCGTTAATCTGGACGAAGTTGGGGAACTCAGCGCGGTCGAGGTTGGTGGGAAATCTTTCCTTCTGGCGACGGCGGGGGGATCGGCCGATGCGCTGACGGTCTATGAGATCGGGTTGGACGGGCGGCTGACCCAGACCGATATAGAGCACGACCAGAGCGGCACGGCCGAGAACTTTCTGGCGGAAAGCGGTCAAAGCTCTTCGTCGTTGCTCGAGAGTTTTACCAACAGCAGCGGTCAGACCTTTGTTATCACGGGCGGTTCCGAGAACGGCATTGCTCTGTGGACGCTGGACAGCAACGGCCAGCTGACCATTCAGGACGCCCGCGCCGATGACGCTGCAGGCGCCGGGGACACCAACCCTGCCGGTGAGGCGCTGACCCGCGACCTGATTTCGCCAACCGAGACAGGCCTCTGGCACGTTTCCGCGGGCGCGTTCGCCGAGATTGACGGTCAGACCTATTTGTTCGTGGGCGGCACCGACGATGACGTTGTCATCTTCCGCGTGGACGGGACGACCAGCTATGACCTGACGCTGGTGGGGCAGCTCGATAATGCGGTTATCGACATCTCCTCTATGGCCTTCCTTCAGACCGATGATGGCGGCGCCCTTGTGGTGGGGGGCGAACAGAGCGGTCTGAACTTCTATGGTATCACGGTGAATGGCGACGGTACGGTCACCCTTACCCTGACCAACACCGTTGCCGATGGCCCCGAGGGCGGGGCCGAGCTGCTGGATTCCGAAGATATCGACGTGGCGGGCGGTTTGCTGGTCTCGGCCAGTGATTACGACAGCGGCGTCGCCATTATCGACACGGGGCTGAATGATCCGGACCTTGTGGGCGATCCGGGCAATGACAGCATCACCGGTGGCGCAGGCAACGACACGATCTACGCGGGCGAAGGCAACGACACCATCGTTCTCGAGGATAACTTCGGCACCGATGTTGTTGCGGGCGGTGAAGACGCCGACCTGAGCGATATCGATCTGCTGGACGCCTCTGGCATCACGCTGACCGGTGTGAACGTGGTCCTGTCGGGCGACGAGGCTGGCACCCTGACGGCGGGCAGTTCTGCGGTGACCTTCACCCAGATCGAGGCGTTCAACCTGACCGATCTGGCGGATCTGTTTGACGGCAGCGCGGCCTCGGCCCCCGTGATTATCTCGGCGGGTGCGGGCGATGACAGCATCACTGGAACCTCGGGTAGCGACACCATTTATGGTGAAGAGGGTAACGACACACTGAACGGTGGGGCCGGTGCGGACCAACTCTATGGTGGCGACGGGAATGACAGCATTTCCGCAGGCACAGGCACCGATACGTTGGAGGGGGGTCTGGGGAACGACACGCTGGCCGGGAACGGCGGCGCGGATGTGCTGTCCGGCGGAGATGGCGACGATAGTCTGGCGGGCGGTCTGGGGAATGACACGCTGGACGGCGGGTCGGGCAATGACACGCTGACCGGCGGCAGTGGGGATGATGTCTTTGTCTATTCCGGCGGGTCGGACGTTATCACCGATTTCAACTTCGGAAACACGGGCGCGATTAACGACGGTGATACGGCGAACAACGATTTCGTCGATCTGTCCGGTTACTATGACACCCTCTACGAGCTTTGGGCGGACCAACGGGACGACGGTATCCTTAACCAGTCGAACACGGTCGATACCCGCGGGAATGCGGTCGATTACGGGGATAACACCCAGTTCGGCACTGGATCACTGACCTTTACCGGTGCGACGGGGGATCGTTATTCCTTTAACCAGGACAATACCGGAGTGGTCTGTTTCACCCATGGCACGCTGATCCGCACGCCCTCTGGCGATGTTCCGATCCAGTCGCTGAAAGCCGGTGATCTGGTGGTGACCCGCGACAACGGGGTGAAGCCGCTGCTCTGGATCGGGTACCGCCATCTGGATGGGGCGGTTTTGACGGCTCAGCCCCATTTGCGGCCCGTTTTGCTGAAGCACAGCTTTTTCGGGTTTGACCGCGATCTGGTTGTATCGCCCCAGCACGGGGTGTTGCTGCGCTCCGATTTGCGCGGCGGAGACGAGGTTCTGTACCGCGCGATCCATCTGGCGCGTTTGCCCGGTGGCGCGGCGCGGCAGATGCTGGGGTGCCGATCGGTCACCTACATCCATCTGCTGTTCGACCAGCACGAGGTGGTTTTTGCGAACGGTCTGCCGAGCGAGAGCCTCTACCCTGGCCGCACCGCCATCCGCAGCATGAACATTGCCGCGCAGTCCGAGGTGTTGGAGCTTTTCCCCGATCTGCAGCGGTTTGATCCCGCTATGGCGTATGGGTCCCCTGCCCGCACCTATTCGCGGACGGGATTGTTGCCCGATCACCTTCGGGAACTGCGGCTGGCAGGTTAAAGTAAAAGGCCCCCTCGCCGATGCGAAGGGGCCTTTAGATTAGGGTTAAACCAGTTCCGGCAGGGTGTTGAACAGAACCTCTTCGTCCAGAATGTCATCGTCCATCTCGACCCGCAGCACTTGACCGCCGCCATTCTCGAAATAGTCGATGTGGATCTGGTAGTAGCCGGTCTCGGTGAACACCACTTCGGCGCGGGTGGTTTCAGGGGACCGAAGGCCCGCGTATTCCGCCACAACCTCGCCACCGATGCTCATCGAGAACCCGTCGTCGCTGTAAACATCGAAGGTGTGCGTCCCCGCCTCAATGAACACAAATCCGTCGAGGGTCACGCCGAAGGTGTCCGCGCGGTCCGACCCGTCGCCCTCGGTGACTTCGCCGCCCGAGGCGACAAAGGCGTCGAGGGTGCTATTGGACGCCGACGTGAATTCCATCGATTTGGCTTCAAAGGTAAGGTCGGCATCGGCTCCGTCGGTCAAGGTACGGTAAACGCTGATCGACCCGATCGCGCTGTCCATATCGTAAAGCGCGCCGTTCAGACCATCGCCTTCGCCCGTGACATCGGTTGCCAAGGCCACGTTGTCGACGGTTAACGCCTCAACCCAACTACCCGAGGTGTTCAGGTAGTCCATTTCGGCGTTGCTCAGCGCCTCGTCATAGACCGACAGCGCGCTGATGGTGCCGTCAAAGCTCCACCATGGCCAGATTTGACCGGCCGATCCGGTGCTAAAGGTCGCCCCCAGCATCAAGTCCTGATCCATCGCGGCGAAGTCGATATCGGGGTTGTTCTCGGCTTCGACTTTGACACCGTTCAGATACAGACTGATCGTGTCCCCGTCATAGCTGAGCGCAGCGGTGTATTCCTTGCCCGCTTTCAGGCCCAGATCGATGCTGCTGAGATAGGCGTATTTGCTGCCCTGACGGACATCCATCCGCAACTCGCCATTCAGCACATAGACCCGATAGAACCCGTCCGCATCCCCGTTTGCCCCCCGCGAGAACAGGGTGTAGCGGGTGTTGTCGTTCATCGCGTCCAGCGTGAAACTGGTCACAATCGACCCTTCGGCCGTGGCATCCACATACCGCAGTTCCGCCTGAGAAGAGCTTTGCACCGACAGGTCCGTGCGGGTCATCACCGGCACCGCGTCAAAGCTCTCGGCGGTTACTGTCTGCCCCACCAGCGAGCCGTCCGCCAGTTCGTCCGCCAAGAGGTCAGACAACCAGATCGCCATTTCCGACAGCTTTTCATCAGTGTTGTTGTTCTCGTTCAGCACGCGGTCCGAGCGGTAGCCGAACCCGAGGTTATAGAGGCCATCCATCACCGTCTGCACCGCCCACTCGTCATAAAGCGAGGTGCGCGCATCCATCGCCAGCCCGAAACCAGAGGTGGTAGATCCGTTCAGATTCGCCCATTCCTCGGCATAGGTGTTTTGCAGCCAGACCGAGATATCCTTGAGGTCGGAAATGGTCAGAGCGCCGTCGCGTGCCACATCGGTGGCAAGGATCGCCTCGAGCAGCATGGTGTTCAGACCATCGGCAGCGGTTGCGGCCTCGGCGATCTGGGTGGTGGTCAGGTTGGCGTTCAGGTTGTCGTCGTCGGTGATCAGATCGACCAGCGCATCCAGCCCCGTTCCGGTCGAGCCGGTGACATAGGGATTGGCTGATGCCTCGGTCACCAAGGCGCCACTGGTCAGATCGGCGGCCAAAGCAGCCTCTAGCCAATAGGCCACATCGGACAGGCGCTGGTTGGAATTACCGTCTTCGTTAATCAGGCGGCCATTGGTGTTGTAGCCAAAGCCCAGATGGTAGACCCCGTCCAGCACCGTGTTCACCAGATTTTCACCGTAGATTTCGGCGCTGGCCCCGTCGTTCTGCACCAGATGGAAGCCGGTCTCTTCGGTCCCGTCGTCATCGCCGTGGGCGATCGCATAGGCGGAATTCGCGTCCCCGCCGTAATAGGTTTCCGAGATGTAGTTCGACAGAACCCGCATATCGCTGGCGCTGAAGCTGCCGTTGCGGGCGATGCCGGTGGCAATAATCCCGTCCACAATCATGGTATTGATCTGATCGGCGTAATAGGCGCCCTCGGTAATCTCGTTGATCGAGATATTCTGGTTCAGCCCGATATCGGACAGGATCAGATCGACCCACTGGTCAAGCCCCGTGCCGGTGGTGCCGGTAAAGGCGACCACATCGTCATTGGCCAAGGCTTCCATATCATCGGCCAGCAAGGTGTTCAGCCAGTCCGCCACATCCGCGATGGTCTGGTTGGAGTTGCCGTCCTCGTTGATCAGGCGACCCGAGGTGTTATAGCCGAAGCCCAGATGGTAGATCCCGTCCGCAACGGTGTTCACGAGGTTCTCGTTGAAAATCCGGGCGTTCGCACCATCGTTCTGGACCAGATGGAAGCCGGTTTCCTCGTCGTTTTCGTCGTCCCCGTGCAGGGTCAGCCACGCGCTGTCCGCGCCATCCGCGTAGGTGGCGGCGATATATTCGGACAGGCCGCGGATTTCGCTCTCGGTCAGGGTGCCGTCATTGGCGTATCCCAGTGCCTTGATGCTATCGACGATGATGTGGTTCATCCCGTCCGCCGAGGCCGCCCCCCCGTTGATCTCGGCCAGAGTGATGCGGGTCTGAAGCCCCAGATCCGCGCCGATCCCGTTAACCAAGGCGTCAAGGCCGGAGCCGGTTGTCCCCTGCACCACGGCGGTGGCATCTGCATTCGCAAGCGCCTCCATGTCGTCGGCCAAGAGGTTCGTCAGCCACTCGCCCACGCTGTTCAAAGAGGCGTTCGCCGCGCCATCTTCGTTGATCAGGCGGCCATTCGCATAGCCGAACGGCAGGTGGTAAACGCCGTCAGCCACGGTGTTGATCGCGTTCTGCGAATAAAGGCGGGTGTAGGAGCCATCCCCCTGCACCAGATGGAAGCCGGTTTCTTCATCGCCCTCGTCATCGCCGTGCGCTTCGACAAAGGCGGCCAGCCGGTCGGCGTCGGCCTGAACCCAGTCAGACAGGCCAGCAACCTCGGCGGCGGTGATCACGCCGTCATTGGCCAGACCCAGTTCCTGAATGCCCTGAACAATCAGCGCGTTCATGGTGTTCATGGCGTCTGCAGCGCGGATCAGATCGGACTCGGCGATTTTACGGTCCAGTTCTGTGTCGGTGCCGACAATCTCGACCAGTTGATCGAGGCCAGTGCCTGTGGTGCCTTCGACCACCGCGTCGTTGCCCGACACAAGGGTGCCATCCGCCAGATCACCGGCCAGAATGTGGTTTAGCCAGTCGGCCACATCCTCGACATTGGCGTTGTTGTTGCCGTCCTCGTTGATCAGGCGCTGGTTGTTGTAGCCAAAGCCCAGATGGTAGATCCCGTCGGCCACGGTGTTGATCGCCTTCTGGCCATAGACCAAGGCCTGACCGCCATCGTTTTGCACCAGATGGAAGCCGGTCTCTTCGTCGCCGTCATCATCGCCGTGCAGAACCAGCCACTGATCCAGACGGTTTTCGTTGATCCAGGTGGCGATGTCATAGACTTCGGCCGTGCTGATGGTGCCGTCATCCGCAGCACCAAGGGCCTTGATTGCTTCGACGATGATCTGGTTCATGCCGTTCGCAGCCTCGATCGCCTCGGCGCGGTCGGTGATCAGGGTGTTCAGTTGCAGGCCGTCATCGTCGGCGATCCAGTCGAGGATCTGATCCAAACCCGTGCCAGTCAGCACAATTTCATTGGCGCTCGGGTCGTATTCGGTGGCCGAGAGGTAGGCCTCCAGGCTGGTATAAAGCTGCGCGGTTTCGATGGCTGCGCCGTCCAAGGACAGTTCCAGCACCTGCCCGCCGGTGTTTTCATAGTAATAAAGGTCGATCTGATAGAGACCCGCCTCGTAGGTCTGGGTGCCGGTGGTGGCCCCGATCGAACGCGCCACCGAGAAGCTGATCAGTTCGGCCCCGCCAATCGCCAAGGCAAAGCCGTCATCAGAGCGGACGGTAAAGCTGTGCTCGCCCGCGTCCAGCCAGATATAACCGGTCAGATGCATACCCATGGTCTGGACAGCCGCGCTGCCATCGCCAGAGGTTACGGTGCCTTTGGTGGACAGGAAGTCGGTCAGGCTCTGGGTATTGGTGCCCGCAAAGCTGACCGTGTCCGCGTCAAACGTGTGCGTGGCGGCCAGGGTGCCGCTGCTGATCCCGGTGATCAGTTTCTGGATCGATGCGAACGAGGAACTGACATCGTAAACCGTGCCGGTCAGGCCGTTGCCCATGGTCTGGACTGCACCTTCGGGCAGATCGACGGCCTCGGCCACAGCTTCGGGCAGGTCATTGTCCAGCGCCAGAACCTCTTGCGAGGTCAGGTTGCGGTTATACACCTGAACCGAGGTGATCTCGCCATCAAAAAGGTTGTGGTTCGTGTTGCCATCGTTCCACGCCCACATGCGGGACTCGCCGATGGCGATGGGGTTGTCGTTGTTCAGCCAGGTGGTGATGGCATCCGCATTTTCGGCAACCAAGGCGCCGTCCAGATACAGCTGCGCGCCATTCTCGCCAAAGTTCACCACGATGTCGGTGGACACACCGGCCTGCAATATCCCCGCGGGCGAGGTCAGAACATAGGTCGTGTCGGTGGTCTCCAGACGCACTTCGACCCGTTCGTTGCGGACCAGAATGGTCAGGTGACCGCCCTCTTCAAAGTAGCGGAAGTCCTTGGACACCAGCGTGCGGGCATTCCAGCTTTCGATCGTGTCGGCGGTAAAGGTAACCGCAATCGCGCCCTGCGCAACTTCCTGAGATGCATCGTGGGCAATCAGCAAAGCTGTCTCGCCGTTGCCAAAGGTCATGGGCGTGTCGATATCCACGATCAACGCATCGGCAAAGCTGCTGGCATCGGTTGCCAGAAGCTCTGAGTTCACCAGCGCGCCAGAGGTCAGCTCGTCGGCCAACAGGATATTGAGGTAGTTCGCGGCATTCTCGACCCGGCCAACGTAATTGCCGTTCGCATCGCGGATTTCCACGTTCCACGTGATGGTGTGGCCCATCGCGTAGATCAGGCGCGCCATGCTGTCGATGACGTTCTCGTTGCCGACGGTTTCGACCGCGCCTTCGCGCTGGACCTTGCCAAAGCCGTCGCTGGCGGTGCTGTCGGACCCATAGAGGGCGTCCCATTCCGCTTGGGCATTTTCGGCGATCCACGCGCTGATCAGGCGCACATCGTTCGCATCGAAGGCGCCATTATTGGCGGTGCCGGTCTCGTGGATGGCTTGCAGAAGAATGCTGTTCAGCCCGTCCGCCGCAGTGGCGGCAACGTTCAGATCAGAGGTGGCAAAGTTGCGCGACAGCACGTCATCCGAAAAGACAGCATTGGTGATCGCGTCCAGACCCGTACCTGTGGTCGCCACGTGATAGGGGTTCACCTCGGCCACCAGCGACCCGTCCGCCAGTTCGTCCGCCAGCAGGTCGTTCAGCCAATAGGCCACATCGGTGGTCGAGGCGTTGGCGTTGCCATCCTCGTTGATCAGCTGACCCCACCGGTTATAGCCAAAGCCCAAGTGATAGAGGCCATCCGCCACGGTATTCACCGCGTTCTCGCCATAAAGGCGGGTGACCGCGCCGTCGTTCTGGACCAGATGGAAGCCGGTTTCCTCGTCGCTTTCGTCGTCGCCGTGCAGTGTCACCCACTGGTCATAGCGGTTCTCGTTGATCCAGTCGGAAATCTCGCGCACGTCCCCAGCAGAGAGCGTGCCGTTGGCGGCAACACCTGTGTCCTTGATCGCCTCAATGATAATGGCGTTCATGCCTTGGGCCGCGGCCATCCCGTCAAGGATCTCGGTGAGGGGCAGACGGTTGTTCAACTCCGGGTCATCGGCGATGATCGCGAGGATCTGGTCCAAGCCGGTTTCCACCGCAGTGCCGGTTCCGGCCGCAGCGCGCCAATTCTCCAGATCCTCGGCCAGCAGTTCGTTCAGCCAGTAGGCTACCGTTTCGACACGGGCGTTGCCGTTCCCGTCTTCGTTCACCAACTGGTTCCAGCGGTTGTAGCCAAAGACCAGATGGTAAATGCCATCCGCCACGGCGTTCACCGCGTTATTCCCGAACAGCAGGGTTTCAGCGCCGTCGTTCTGGACCAGATGGAAACCGGTTTCCTCGGTCCCTTCGTCATCGCCGTGGGCGGCCACAAAGGTGTCGTAGTAGTTTTCGGCAATCCAGTCGGACAAGGTCAGGATTTCCGAGGTGGTCAGCTTCCCGTCATCCCCGAGGCCGAGTGTCTCGATCCCCTCAATGATGATGGTGTTCATGGTGTTGGCCGCTTCGGCCCCGCCCCGCAGATCGCTGTCCGAGACGTTCCGGTTCAAGCCATCGTCATTCACGATGATCGCGACCAGACGGTCCAGACCGGTGCCCGTGGTGCCAACGACTTTTTCCGCGACGTCGGGATTGGCCAGCGCCTGCATATCATCGGCAAGCAGACGGTTCAGCCAGTCGGCGACATCTTCGGTATTGGCGTTGCGGTTGCCGTCCTCGTTGATCAGGTTGGTGCCGGAATAGCCGAAGACCAGATGGTAAATGCCGTCCGCCACGGTGTTCACGCCGTTCTCGCCAAAGAGGCGGGTGTTCGCACCATCGTTCTGGACCAGATGGAAACCGGTTTCCTCGGTCCCTTCGTCGTCGCCATGGGCGGCCACGAATTCATCATAGTAATTCTCGCGAATCCAGTCGGACAGCGCGGTCACGTTCGAGGCGGTGATGGTGCCGTCATTGGCCAGCCCCAGCGATTTGATCCCCTCGATGATGATGGTGTTCATGGTGTTTGCGGCCTCGGCCCCCCCCCGCAAATCCGCATCGGACAGGCGCTGGTTCAACCGCTCGTCGGTCATGATCATCGCCACCAGCGCGTCCAGACCCGTTCCGGTCGTGGCAATCGCCGCAGGGGCGACGTCATTCGCAAAGACGCCGTTGGCCATATCCTGGGCCAGCAACGCATTCAGCCAGAAGGCCGCGTCATCGACCTGAACATTGCGGTTGCCGTCTTCGTTGATCAGGGCGTTGCCGCTGGTGCCGAAGCCCAGATGGTAAAGTCCGTCGATCACCGTATTCACGGCATTTTCGCCAAACAGAGTGGACCGCGCCCCGTCATTTTGCACCAGATGGAAGCCGGTTTCCTCGGTCCCTTCGTCGTCGCCGTGGAATTCGGCCCATTCGTCTGCATAATTTTCGGTGATATACTCCGAGAGCGCATACATATCCGGAGTGTTGATTTCGCCATCGGTCGCAATTCCGGTTGCGTGGATCGACTCGACGATAATCGCGTTCAGCTCGGCCATGGCCGAAATGGCTTTCTGGATATCAAAGCTGGTGACATAGAGGTTCAGCGCCTGATCCGACGCGACCAAAGTCAGCAGGCCGTCCAGTCCGGTTCCCGTCAGCTTTACGCCCGTGGGCAAATCAGTTGTGTCCGCCAGCGTTTCGGCATTGCGATTGAAATCTACATGGGTGGCTAGCGACATGGCTGGCTCCGTCTATAATTGCAAAATTTCATGTCAAAATCGCCATGATTGCATAACTCATCACACTATCGTGAGTCTTGTGCAACGCCTTAAGTCACGGATTTTAATGTGAATTGTGACGGAAATGTTTTTCAGCTTACCAAAGGCAATAATGCGGCAAAGCTTTGCGGAAAAATCAACTTACCTGAAGGGCGGAGAATTCATTGCGATTGCGGAATGTTATGCCGAATTGCAAAAAACTGTCATATGAGCACCGCTTTTTATCGGGCATCAAGCTGACGCGATTTGCGAAAATATCGCTTACCTAAAAAGTTTTCCTTCGGAGCGATTGGATCGACCTTTCAAAGGCATGGGCTGAAAACCGGATTTGGCGGGTCCCATCAACATTCTGAATCGGTGGGCTTCCTTTGATTCAAGAAATGAATTGGACGTTAGGGCCCGCAGGATGAGAGGGTTGCCCCATGTCACACCCCCTGTCCCCTTCCCTTCGCCTGACCCGCTGCGATCCCCAGCGCAATATGGCGCGTTTTTACGAAGCGATGTTGCAACCGACCCTGTTCGGCGAGGTCGCTTTGGTACGCAATTGGGGGCGGATCGGGTCCGCAGGGCAATTGCGGACGGAAACCTTTGGCACTCCGGAGCAGGCCCAAAACGCCTTGGATGACCTCAATCGACGGAAATGCAAAAGGGGATATCGCCCCTTTGTCCAATCGTCACTTTAGTTTCATCAAAGCTTCAAGGAACCGATACCTACCCCGTTCATGCACGTTTCGATTACAAGTCCAACGGGGATACCATTATGAACCGCACGCGTGTCTGTCTGACCGCAGCCATCGCGCTTTTTGCGCATGAAGCTGCCGCTGAAATGAACTTCAACCGTATCGCCAGCTTTGCCACCCCGGCCAACATGGCAGAGGGCGAAGACCTGAACCGTGAAACCTCGGCCGAGATCATTTCGGCAACCGAGGACGGCATGACTCTGGTGTACACCGACAGCCCTCTGGGTGTGATCGGCCGCATCGACATCACCGACCCCAAAGCGCCCAAGGCGATGGGCAACGTCGATATGGGCGGCGAGCCCACTTCGGTTGTGGTGGCAGGTCAGACCGCTCTGGTTGGCGTGAACACCTCGGAAAGCTACACCCAGCCTTCGGGCAAGCTGGTCACCGTCGACGTCGCCTCGGGCGAGGTTGTGTCGGAATGTGATCTGGGTGGTCAGCCGGACTCGATCGCGAAATCGGCGGACAATTCGTTCGTGACCCTGGCGATCGAAAACGAGCGCGATGAGGACTTCGGTGACGGCCGCGTTGGTCAAGAGCCTGCAGGCTACATGGTCAAGCTCCCGCTAAAGGACAACGCGCCGGTTTGCGAAGAGATGCTGAAGATCGACGTCACCGGTCTGACCGAAATCGCGCCTCAGGACCCCGAGCCCGAGTTCGCGGACGTCAACGGTCTGGGTGAGATCGCTGTCACCCTGCAGGAAAACAACGCCATCGTCATCATTGGCGCTGACGGCAAAGTCATGAACCACTTCTCGGCAGGTGCGGTTGACCTGACCGAGATCGACGCCACCGACGAGCGCGGCGCGCTGATCTTTACCGAAACCCAGATGGGCCGCCTGCGCGAGCCCGATGGCTTGGGCTGGATCGACAACGACCACTTCGTCATCGCCAACGAAGGCGACATGGACGGCGGTTCGCGCGGCATCACCGTGTTCCACAAAGACGGCACCGTTGTCTACGAGAGCGGCAACACCTTTGAGCACGCTGTGATCCAGACCGGCCACTATCCCGACAAGCGTTCGGATGCCAAAGGCATCGAGCCCGAGGGCATGGAAATCGCCACCTTCGGCGACACCCCCTATGCGTTTGTTCTGGCCGAGCGCGCGTCGGTTGCGGGCGTCTACGACATGACGGACCCTGCAAACCCCGTGCTGAAGCAGATCCTGCCGTCGGGCATCAGCCCCGAAGGCGCAGTGGCGATCCCCTCGCGCAACCTGCTGGCGACCGCAAACGAAGCCGACCTTGGCGAAGACGGTGCAGCCCGCGCCCACGTCATGATCTACGAATATCAGGATGCACCCGCAGCCTATCCCACCATCACTTCGGCCGGTGCGGACGAGCTGATCGGTTGGGGCGCTCTGTCGGGCATGACCTTTGCTGATGGCAAGGTTTACGCGGTGAACGACAGCTTCTACGGCTTCCAGCCCACCATCTTCCAGATCGACGCGACCCAGACCCCCGCGAAGATCGAGAAAGCCATCCGCGTGACCCGCGCTGGACAGCCTGCCCAGAAACTGGACATGGAAGGCATCGTGGCGGACGGTGAAGGCGGCTTCTGGATCGCAAGCGAAGGTCGTACCGACCGCGTTGTGCCCCACGCCATGTACCACGTGAACGCCAAAGGCGCGATCAAAGAAGAAATCGGCCTGCCCGCAGAGCTGATGGCTGTCGAGAAGCGCTTTGGCTTCGAAGGCATCACCAAGATCGGCGACACCCTGTGGATGGCCGTTCAGCGCGAATGGGCTGACGACGACAAAGGTATGGTCAAGCTGGTCGCTTACAACACCGAAACCGAAGAGTGGGGCGCTGTTCGCTACCCGCTGGACAAGGGTGACGCTGGCTGGGTTGGCCTGTCGGAAATCACTCTGCACGGTGATGCGGTTTACTTCATCGAACGCGACAACCAGATCGGTGACGCGGCCAAGATCAAGCAGATCACCCGAGTGGCTGTTGCGGATCTGGTCCCTGCCCCGCTGGGTGGCGAGCTGCCCGTCGTGACCAAAGAAGTCGTTCGTGACCTGATCCCCGACCTGAAGGCCTTTGGTGGCTACGTTGTGGACAAGGTCGAAGGTCTGACCTTTGACGGCGAAGGCAACATGCTGATCGTCACCGACAACGACGGTGTGGATGACAGCTCGGGCGAGACGTTCTTCCTGAACCTCGGCCCCGTGAAGGCGATGAACTAATCGGTCCATCGGATCGGCAAACAAAAGCGGCGCGCAGAACCCTGCGCGCCGTTTCTATTTCTGGTGCTGTTTGGCGTCAGAAGTCCAGCTTGACCTCATAGGCCACAGTGGGCGCGCCAGCCTCGGTCGAGCGGAAGCTCAGGGTCGAAACGCCTTGATCCTTGGCAAAGCGCCGTTCCAGCCCGAAGCCGAGCCTTGCGGCCACATGCTCGCCCGAGCGGTCCAGATCCAGCGCGATATGGCGGGTGCGTCCGTCTTCTTCGGCCGAGGTATATTCGACCCCGCCGCCAAGACCGCAGCGCGTATCCAGATCGTCGAACGCATCACAGAATGCCCGCAGGGTCAGGTCCAGCTGCCCGTCCATGTTGTCCCATATACCCTTGCCGTCATGGGCTTGGAGCAGATCGTTGCTAAAGCGGGTCTCGATGAACAGGCGGCCACTGGACACGCTGTCGATCCCCAGGGTGCCGGTTTCGGTAAAGGGCCCGCTGGTCGCGGTGACATCGGTTTCGGTTTGGGGGGTATAGAACCCGTCCAGACCCACACGCGGCTTGATCGTGGTGTCACCGACCAGCATCTCGCCCGACAGGGCAAAGCCGCCGGTTACGCCATAGTAGGTGAAGTCGCCTGTCGCGTTGATCGTCTCGTCGCGGGCAAAGTCCAAATCATAGCTGTGTTTCCCCGCAACCGCGCCGATGTGGTAGTCATAGAACAACTGCTGCTTCAGGCGCCCTGCCCCATAAAGGCCCGCATCCAGACCAAAGCCGTTGATCTGCCCGTCTGCCAGATTGTCGACCGTGGTGCGGGTCATGTAGGCGCCGATGTAGCGGCCCGACAGGCTGTCCCGCTCGCCCAAGGTTTCCCAGCGGCGGTTGAAGGTCAGCTGATACTGCGTGCCAAGGGCCTCATCCTCCGAGAACACCAGATCTGCGCTGTCGATGGTCCATTTGTGGCTGAACTCGTTGTAGCTTTCGTTGGTGTAGGCGCTGTCCAGAATAAACAGGCCGCTGCTGGCTTCGACATGGCCGCTCAGGGGATCGCTGGTCCGATAGGACCGCAGCCCGTCGCGATCGGCGATGGCGCGTTTCATCCGCTCCAGCGCATCCACGCGCCAGCCAGAGACCATCTCGGTCTGGCGCTGCATGGTGACACGGATGTCGTCCTCGATGATTGCGGTCAGGTCTTCTTTGATCTGCTCGATCAGTTCCGCGCCGAATTTCACCACGGTTGCAGTGCCGTTGCCGGTGCCTGCGGTTGCGTTCCCGTCCGGGGCGCTTTCATAGACATAGGTGCCGCCGATATCCGCGCCGGTCGGGGTGGCACCGACAACAGCATTCGAGCCAGCAATCAGGTCCGCACTCAGGGTGGCAAGGTTGGACACTTTGCCCCGCTTCAGGTCGGCTTTGGTCAGGGTGTAGCTGGCGGTATAGGACCAGATTTCCCCAGCGTTCAGAATGCCGTCATCGGTAACGCCAGCCTCGGCGGTCAGGGCTTCGTCCGCGGTCAGCGGGTCGTCCAGAACCACGGTGTCATAGTCCAGATCGCCGGTGTTCTCGACCGTGATGGCATAGGTGATGACCTCGCCCACTTGGGGGCGGTCGGACAGGCCGCTGTCATCGGCCACCTTCGTCACGCGGACGCCCGTGGCAAAATCCGCAGGGTCCATGGCGATGTGGTTGTGGATCACACCCTTGGACAGGGTGTCCGGGTCGGTCCAGTCGCCAAAGGTGAAGTCGAACGCCAGATAGTAAGTCGCGTCGCCGCCACTGGCCGCAGGAGCCTCGGGCGAGGCCACGATTTCCTCGACACCAAAGCCGAGGGTTGTGGTAATCGCGCCTGCCTGCGGCGGGATGATCTGCGAGACAAAGCTGTAATCGGGATGCGAGACGCGCAGCGAATAGGTGCCGGTTTCCGCTGGCGATTGCAGCAGGAACGAATACATGCCGTCCGCGCCGGTCACCACGTTGTTCGCGTCGCCTGCTGCGGTGTCGAGCCACGCATCAGGCACTTCGGCGCCGTTATGCAGCAGGGTTACGGTCGCGCCAGAGATCGGCGCACGGGTGATCGCGTTGTAGACCACACCGCTGGGGTCAACCACGATCGCGTCCACATCGGTCACTCGTCGGTCAGCGCCGGCGGCAACCACGATGTCCTCGACCAGATCGCCATGGGCAT
Organism: Donghicola mangrovi; assembly: GCF_013377535.1. GTDB lineage: Bacteria > Pseudomonadota > Alphaproteobacteria > Rhodobacterales > Rhodobacteraceae > Donghicola > Donghicola mangrovi. The sequence goes on from NZ_JABCJE010000006.1 coordinate 180,329, forward strand.
CGCCAAGCGACGAATGGGAATGCACGGCCGCGCCTTCGGGTGGCAAGAAGCAGATCGCATAGGTCCCCTGCTCTAGCTGGATAAAGGCATAGCCCCCGTCCGAACCGGTCACTGCACGGGCCACTTCTTGGCCGGTGGACTGGTCGATCAGGACGACGGTCACGCCCTCTTTGGCGTGGATGCCATCGGTCACGTGGCCGGAAATCGATCCGAGAAAGGTGATGATTTCTTCGTCGGTGTCAAAGGTCGGGCCAGAGCGGTCGCTGACCGTGGTCTCTGCCGAGGTCGCAGTGGCCAGCGCAAGGTTGCTGACATAGCCGCGATCAAGATCCGCGGTGGTCACTTCGTAAGTGATCGCAAAGGTCGTGCTGTCGGTTTCCCCCGGTGCCAGCGCGGGAATGGTCTGGCTGACCACGCCGCCGAACAGGGGATCGTCGATCTGCACATTGGTCAGGGTCACAGTGCCGGTGTTCCGGACTTCGAGCAGATAATCGATCGTATCGCCGACCGAGGTTCCGAGCACTCCGTCATCGTCATTCAGTACACCGCTCTTGCGCAGGGCGATGGCGGGGGTGCCGGTGATTTCAGTGGCAACCGCACTGTCTGTGGTGTCGGTGACATCTTCGGAGCTGTCGGAGGCGCGCAGGGTGTCGCCATCGAGGTCGATCCACGCGGTGCCGGTGGCGCTGTTGCTGAGGCCACCTGCGTCCACGTCGTCCTGATCGACCACATGGGTCAGGGTCGCGGTAGCGGTGCCGCCGGGCAGGAAGGCCGCATCGGTGCTGCCGGTGGAATAGCTGATGACCGAGAGGGTCGCGGTCAGCGCAGTGCTGTCGGCGCGCTGGAAGTCATCGCTCAGGGTCAGGCCGGTGAGCGTGGTGTTGCCGGAGTTCTCGGCAGTGATGGTGTAGGTCAGGGTGTCGCCAAGGCTGACCACGCCGTCACTGTCCGCGTCCGTGTGGGCGACGGCCTTAGTGACGGTCAGCGCGGGGGCGCGGGTCAGAGTGGTTTCCGTGGCCGCATCGCCGGTGCCGGTGGCGCTGGAAATATCTGTGACATCGCCGGTGCCCGAGGGGCTGCTGGCGGTGACCGTGGCGAGGTTGTTGACGGTGCCCGCATCCACGTCATCCTGGGTCAGGGTGTAG
>NZ_JABCJE010000060.1 GCF_013377535.1 Donghicola mangrovi
GCGCACGCTGGATACGCTCGGCATCCCCAGAACGACCTTTTACCGTTGGTATGACCGGTATCTGTCGGGCGACCCCGAGGCGCTTGAGGATCGCAGCCCCAGACCATCACGGGTCTGGAACCGTATTCCTCAGCCGGTGCGCGAGAAGATCAAGGACTTGGCCCTGAAGGAAAGCGATCTGTCGCCGCGCGAATTGGCCGTGCGGTTCACCGACACGGAAAAGTACTTTGTGTCAGAGGCTTCGGTCTATCGCATCCTCAAGTCCTACGACCTGATCAC
>NZ_JABCJE010000061.1 GCF_013377535.1 Donghicola mangrovi
TTCTGGAAATCCCAGACTAGTCACCTCCTTTAGCATCTGCAGATTGCTCCCCAAGATTGCGACCGGCAGGTTCAATGCCAGACGCAGCAAGCAAAATCCGCTTCTCGCGGCGACAGCAAGCCTGCTGTCCGAGGGCTTCGCAGAACGCGGGTCGTTCACTGTGCGGCGGGGGCCTCTGTCTGGGCGGACGGTGGTGACCTTTGATCCCAGTCCCGAGGGGCAGTCCTGGTTTGAGGACATCCGTGAATGGAA
>NZ_JABCJE010000062.1 GCF_013377535.1 Donghicola mangrovi
TCCAGAGATGTAACTGGCTCCGTTGTCCGATAGCAGCCGTGGCTTATGCCGAACTGTTGCCCTTTCGCAGCCTGACGCCTGCAGGGCCAAGTCCAGCGTGTCGGTCACGTCGCTGGCCTTCATCGTCGTGCAGAGCTTCCATGCGATGATGTACCGACCGTAATCATCGAGAATTGTCGATAGGTAGAACCAACCCCAGCCGATGACCTTGAGATAGGTGAAGTCGGTTTGCCACAGCTGGTTCGGCCG
>NZ_JABCJE010000063.1 GCF_013377535.1 Donghicola mangrovi
CGGTTTATCCTCGAGCAGCTGGCGCGCGAGGGGGTGTGTACGGACGGGGTGAAGACCGATCCGGAGCGGCTAACGGCTTTGGTCATTCTGGGTATTCGGGATGAGGAACAGTTCCCGCTGATCTTCTATCGCGAGAACTGCGCGGACATGGCGCTGTGCGAGGATGACATTGATGAGGACTTCATTAGCCGGGCGCGGGCGGTTGTGGTCACGGGCACGCATCTGAGCCATCCGCG
>NZ_JABCJE010000007.1 GCF_013377535.1 Donghicola mangrovi
TTCACTTTTGCTATAAGAACAAAAGGCGAACATATGACTCGGACATGGTTCTTAGATCACGCGAAAGGCACATTGCTCTCTGGTTGAACCGGTTGCCAAGCGACCGCATTCTACGGCTGTGCCCGACAAAAGCTCCCTTCGTCATCGCGTTTAAAAAGAACAACACTAACCTCATCTATTGCCGAAACCAGCAGGCCGAGAACGCGGACATCCGTCTCGGCATGACACTCGGTAACGCACAAAGCTTTTGCCCGGGCCTACTGAGCGCCCCGGCAGACCCGGTGAGTGACGCCCGGTTTTTGGAAACCATCCGTCGGTGGGCGATGCGCTATTGCCCGACCGTCGCAATTGATGGCCACGATGGGTTAACGCTGGATATCACCGGAGCCGCACACTTGTGGGGCGGCGAAACACAGATGCTCGGGGATATCCGCAAGCACCTCCGCCGTGTGGGCTTGTCCGTGAAGTGCGCTGTTGCGGGGACCAGGGCCGCCGCTTGGGCGATGGCCCATTATGGTGAGGGCTGGCCAGAGGCCGATATTCCAAACCTGCCAATCGAGGCGCTGCGGATTGATCCGGACCTGGCTGTGACCCTACGGCGCATCGGCATCAGGACAATCGCAGACCTAGCCGCGAAACCAAGAGCGCCGGTTGCGAACCGGTTTGGAACCCATCTGCTCTGCCGCCTGGATCAAGTGCTCGGCCACATGCCAGAGCCGGTGCACCACGAACCCGATCCGCCCCATTACGGGATGCGGCTGTCCTTGCCAGAACCCATCGGAACCGATGACGATGTCATGCACGGGATCGAGCGGCTGCTGCAGCCCCTCTGTGACAAGCTCAAAGCAAACGAAGCCGGCGCGCGTGTGATCCTGTTGACCATCCGCCGCGTCGATATGGACAGCCAACAGATCGAACTGCGCCTCGCCGCCCCGATGCGCGATCCGGCTCGCATTCTGCCCCTGTTCAAGAAGGGCGTCGAAGAGGTGGACGCCGGTTACGGGATCGATCAGCTGCGGCTTGAGGCGACGCAGGTCTTGCATCTGCCCGTCCATCAGCCGGGTTTTGACGCTGCCTCGACCGAAGGGGAAATGCTGCCTCTGTTAGTCACCAGCCTCGGGACGCGGCTGGACTTGGAGAATGTGCTGCGCTTTCTGCCTGCGGATAGCCACGTTCCGGAGCGCGGGTTCTCGGTCTCGCCGTTTGCATTCAGCCAGCCGGAGGCGGCTTGGACCGATCTGCTGCCCCGCCCCGTCAATCTGTTCCCGCCAGAGCCCGCCTTTGCCGATACCCCCGCGCTGCCCGACAGCTTCAGATGGCGGGGGATGCGCCTGTCCCCCCAATGGGCCGAGGGGCCCGAACGCATCGCCCCCGAATGGTGGTTCGAGGATCAGAACTGGCGCACGGGCGTGCGTGATTACTGGCGCGTTCAGACCCGCCAAGGCCCCCGTTTATGGATGTTTTACACCCCCCAATCCCCCGGTTGGTACATCGAAGGAGAATTCGCATGAGCTATGCCGAACTGTGCGTGACCTCGAATTTTACGTTCCTCAAGGGGGCCTCCCACCCGGAAGAGCTGATGCTGCGGGCCGCTGAACTGGGGCTTGAGGCGATTGCCATTACCGACCGGAATTCGTTGGCGGGGGTGGTGCGGGCCTACACGGCCCTGCGCAACATGCGAAAAGAGGCCGAAGAAGCCCTGCGCATCCGGTCGACCCATCAGGTGGACAGTTGCTCGCGCCAAGAGGTGGGGTTGCCCGTCGATCTGCCCGTGCCAAGGGGGGCGCAACTGCCGCGGCTGATCGTGGGGGCACGACTGGTGCTGCGCGACGGGCCGGTGGAATGGGTGGCCCTGCCCACAGATTTGCCCGCCTATCAACGGCTGTCGCGGCTGCTGACCTTGGGCAAACGCCGCGCGACCAAGGCCGAGTGCCTGCTGGACCTGCCGGACCTAGAGGAATGGTGTCAGGGGATGATCCTGATCGCTCTGCCCCCCGATGATCTGGCGGCGGCCTTGGGGCCGATCCAGCGGATGCAGCGGCGCTTTCCGGGGTTTGTCTTTCTGGGGGCGGTGCCACGTTATGATGGGACGGACCAGCTGTGGTTCGACCGGTGCGCGGCGCTGGCGCTGCGGGCCTCGACCCCGATGGTAGCGGTAGGGGATGTGCTGATGCACCGTGCGGCGCGGCGCCAGTTGGCCGACGTGCTGACTTGCCTGCGCGAAGGGATCATGATCGACCAGATCGGTCGCCGCGCCTTGCCCAATGCCGAACGCCGCCTGAAGGGGGCCGAGGATATGGCCCGCCTGTTCCGCAACCACCCCGCTGCCTTGCGCCGCACGCTCGAGGTGGCCGCGCGGTGCAGCTTTGATCTGTCCGAGCTGTCCTATGACTATCCCGACGAAATCGCCAATGGCGAGCGCCCCCAGCAGCGACTGGAACGTTTGGCCCGAGAGGGGTTGATCCGGCGCTATCCTGATGGCGCATCTGACCGCGTGCACACCCTGCTGGAAAAGGAACTGACCCTGGTCGCGGACCTGAACTATGCCGCCTATTTCCTGACCGTCCACGACATCGTCCAAGAGGCGCGGCGGCGCGGTATCTTGTGTCAGGGGCGGGGGTCGGCGGCGAACTCGATCATCTGTTATCTCTTGGGGATCACGGACGTGTCGCCTGACATGATCGGCATGGTGGTGGAACGCTTTATCTCGCGCCACAGGGGCGAGCCGCCGGATATCGACGTGGATTTCGAACACGAACGGCGCGAGGAAATCATCCAGTGGATCTATGACCGCTACGGTCGCCATCGGGCGGGCCTGTGCGCCACCGTGATCCATTTCCGCACCCGCGCCGCCATCCGCGAGGTCGGCAAAGTCATGGGCCTGAGCGCCGACCTGACCGCTGCGATTTCCGGCCAGATCTGGGGGCAAACGAACAAGGGGACCGACACCGACCGCATCCGCGAACTGGGCCTGCACCCCGAGGAACGCCGCCTGTCCCAGACCTTGCGTCTGATCGGCGAGCTGATCGGCTTTCCCCGCCATCTGTCCCAGCATGTGGGCGGCTTTGTCATCACAAACGGGCGGCTCGATGAAATGTGCCCCATCGAGAATGCCGCGATGGAGGGGCGCACCGTCATCGAGTGGGACAAGGACGACATCGACACGCTCAACATCCTCAAGGTCGATATCCTGAGCTTGGGGATGCTGACCTGCATCCGCAAATGCTTGGCCCTGCTAGAGGAAAAGGAGGGCACCCGCCTGACCATCGACACCATCCCCCAAGAGGACCCCGCGACCTATGCCATGCTGCAAAAGGCCGACGCGGTGGGGGTGTTTCAGGTGGAAAGCCGCGCGCAGATGAACTTCTTGCCGCGGATGAAGCCGGCGACCTTCTATGATCTGGTGATCGAGGTCGCCATCGTCCGGCCCGGCCCCATTCAGGGCGGGATGGTCAAACCCTATGTCCGCCGCCGTCAGGGGCTGGAACGGCCCGAACCCTTTGGTCCCGCGCTAGAGGAGGTCACGCGCAAAACGCTGGGGGTGCCGCTGTTTCAGGAACAAGCCATGCAGATCGCCGTAGTCGGGGCCGGCTACACCGCCGAAGAGGCGGACCACCTGCGGCGGTCTCTGGCCTCGTTCCGGCGGATGGGGACGATCGGCCAACACCGCGAGCGGTTCCTGAAGGGGATGCAGGACAACGGCTATGCGCTGGACGTGGCCGAGGCGTGCTTTTCCCAGATCGAGGGGTTCGCGGATTATGGCTTCCCCGAAAGCCACGCCGCCGCCTTTGCCATGTTGACCTATGTGTCGTCGTGGCTGAAATGCCATTACCCCGCGATCTTTGGTTGTGCGCTGCTGAACTCGCAGCCGATGGGGTTCTATGCTCCCGCGCAGATCGTGCGGGATGTGCGCGAACACGGGGTCGAGGTGCGCCCCGTCTGCGTCAACAACAGCGAATGGGACAACACGCTGGAGCGGCGCTCGGACGGGCGGTGGGCTTTGCGGCTGGGGTTCCGGCAGATCAAGGGCCTGCGCAAGGATGACGCGCAATGGATTTCGTCGGCGCGGGGCAACGGCTATCCCGATCCGCAAAGCCTGTGGATGCGCGCGGGCCTGTCCCCCAAGGTGCTGGAACGGCTGGCCGAGGCCGACGCCTATACCAGTATGGGCCTGACGCGCCGCGACGCCCTGTGGAAGATCAAGGCAATCCGCGCGCCCAAACCCTTGCCCCTGTTCGCGGACCCGATGGACGGAGAGGGCCTGTTCGAGCCCGACGTGATCCTGCCCGCGATGCACTTGGGCGAAGAGGTGGTCGAGGATTACGTCTCGATGCGGTTGACCCTGCGCGCCCACCCGATGGAGCTGATCCGCCCCACGATCCCCGACCTGACGCCCAACGACCAGCTGCCCAAGACCGACCTGAAATACCTGACGGTGTGCGGGTTGGTGATAACGCGGCAGCGGCCGGGGACGGCCTCGGGGGTGGTGTTCCTGACGCTCGAGGATGAAACCGGCGTGTCCAACGTGGTGGTCTGGCCCAAGATGTACGAACGCTACCGCAAGGCGGTGATGGCGGGGCGGCTCTTGCGGGTGACCGGCCGGATCGAGCGCGAAGGCATCGTGACCCACCTGATTGCGGACCGGATCGACGACCTGTCCCACCGCCTGTCCGAACTGGGCCACCCGATGGAGGGCGTGGTCGGCGATACGCTGCCCCAAGCCGACGAAACCCCGCGCGAGACCCGCATCAGCCCCTCTGCACGTCACCCGCGCGAGCAGGCCAAACGCCTGTTCCCCAGTCGTGATTTTCATTGATGCGAGGTCTGGAAAAGAACAAAGGCGCCCGAAGGGGCGCCTTGTTTTATTGGTCGGAGTGAGAGGATTCGAACCTCCGGCCCCTGCCTCCCGAAGACAGTGCTCTACCAGGCTGAGCTACACTCCGACCGTGCCGTGCCGATTACCGGACTCCGTCTTCCTTGGCAAGGGTGCTTTGACGTTTCTTGCCTTTGCGCAGGAATAAAAGTGTGTAGCGCGGGGTCGTGCCGGTTTCGAAGCGGACGGCGGTGTTGGTGACCGGCGCCACGGTGTCCTTTTTCGAGCCCTCGCGGACCACGATGTACACCCCGCTGGCGATGATGATTCCCGCGCCAACCATGGTGTAAACGTCCAGATATTCGTTGAAAAACATGTAGCCGTAGAAGATAGCCCACAGCATCTGGCTGTACTGCATGGGGGCCACGATACCGGCCTCGCCGGTCTTGTAGGCGCGGATCATGAAGGTCATCCCCAGCAAGGAAAGCAGCGCCACAGCGGCCACGGTACCCAGTTCCCACAGCTCCATCGGGCGGTATTCCAGCGGGATCAGCGCGCCCATCAGCAGCACGTTCGCGATCAGCGGATAGAGGAGCAGGACCATGCTGCTTTCCTCGGACCCGATGCGGCGCACGATGATGGCCACAAAGGACCCGCCCACCGCAGACCCCAACGCGGCAAGGTGCCCCAAGGTGATCTCGGACGAGCCGGGCCGCAGCACCACGATCACCCCGATCAGGCCGACTACCACAGCGGCCCAACGGCGCGGGCCGACATTTTCCCCCAGAACGGGGATCGACAGAATGGTGATCAGCAGCGGCGTCGCAAAGATCATCGCATAGACCTGGGCCAGCGGCAGAACAGAAAACGCATAGAACGCACACACGCCGGTAAACACCACGGCCACCGTTCGCGCATAGGTCCACGCGGGCTTCACTGCGCGAAGCGAGGCAGGCTCCTTGCGCTGGATCAGCACGACAGTCAGGAACGGAAAACTGAGCAGAACGCTGAAAAACACGATCTGGAAGGGGTGGTGATGCGCCCCCAATACTTTGACTAAAACGTCATGCAGCGCATAGAACGCAAAGCCCATCAGCGCAAAGACCGCGCCTTTGATGTTCGACTGTGCCGGAAGCGGAGAATTCGGCATGGGGCTCTCCTAGGGGTATTCGGAAATTATGGGGGCACTACTGACCTTATTCCCATGAACCGAAAAAGAAAGGGGGCCGCAAGGGCCCCCTCATGCATTCGTGATCTTGCGAACCGATTAGAGGCTGGCGTCCAGCGCTGCCAGAACCGCGTCGCCCATGCCAACGGTGGTGACGGGCTCTACGCCCTCTTCACCCAAGAGGTCAGCGGTGCGCACGCCGTCTTCCAGAACCTTGGCAACCGCTGCTTCCAGACGATCGGCCTCAGCGCCTTGGTCGAAGCTGTAGCGCAGGGCCATTGCGAACGACAGGATGCAGGCGATCGGGTTTGCCTTGTTCTGGCCAGCGATATCGGGGGCCGAACCGTGTACGGGCTCGTACATGGCTTTGGGGCGGCCGTTTGCCATGGGGGCACCCAGCGACGCCGACGGCAGCATACCCAGCGAGCCGGTCAGCATCGCCGCCGCGTCCGACAGCAGGTCGCCGAACAGGTTGTCGGTCACGATGACGTCGAACTGCTTGGGCCAGCGGCAGAGCTGCATGGCGCCTGCGTCGGCGTACATGTGCGACAGTTCCACATCGGGGTATTCTTCGTCGTGGACCTTCTGGACGACTTCGCGCCACAGGATGCCCGATTCCATTACGTTGGCCTTCTCCATCGAGCAGACCTTGTTGCCACGGCGGCGGGCCAGTTCGAACGCCGAGCGTGCGACGCGTGCGATTTCCGATTCGGTGTAACGCTGGGTGTTGATGCCCACGCGCTCGTTGCCTTCGGTGATGATACCGCGGGGCTCGCCAAAGTAGATGCCCGAGGTCAGTTCGCGCACGATCATGATGTCGAGGCCAGCAACCACGTCACGCTTCAGCGAGCTGAAGTCGGCCAGCGCGTCAAAGCACTGTGCGGGGCGCAGGTTGGCGTAGAGGTCCATTTCCTTGCGCAGGCGCAGCAGGCCACGCTCGGGCTTCACCGAGAAGTCCAGAACGTCGTACTTGGGGCCGCCAACGGCACCCAGCAGAACCGCGTCGACTTCCTGAGCCTTCGCCATGGTGTCGTCGTGCAGCGGGGTGCCGTGCACGTCGTAAGCCGCGCCACCGACGAGATCCTCGCTCACGTCGATTTTCAGGTCGCGCTTGTCACCGAACCAGTCGATGATGCGGCGTACCTGGCCCATGACTTCGGGGCCGATGCCGTCGCCGGCAAGGATAAGAAGCGAAGGATTGCTCATTGGCGTTGGTCCTTTTGAATGTCCCAAGATTTGCCAGATGGCCTACCGATTGGCGCGATGGGGGTCAAGGAACCGGACGCGTTGTTTTGCAGGCTTCGAGAGGTTTTCTTGCGTCGGGGGGGGCAGAACGATGTCGGCCCACACCAAACGATGTCGACTGGCGGAATTAACCGTCTGTAACAGGGGATCATCGGGGGGCGGCCAGACCGTACCGCTGCCGGTCACACGGGTCGATTTGTCGGGTAAAACATAGCTGACGCGCATCGGGGGCAGACCCAGACCGGACCAGTCCACGGTGGGGGTATTCGGCGTGGGATCACGCAGGCGGGTGTCAGCCAGCAGAGCGCGCAAGGGGGGCTTCACCCCCTCTCCCAATTCGGGGTCGTTGTTGAAATCCCCAAGGATAACAAAACGTTCCGGCGCAGGGCCGTAATCCCCGTCCAGATAGTGCTGCCAGAACGCAATCTCGTTGCCGTTACGCAGGCCGTTTTCATCCTGCGGGCTGTCGAACACCGGTGGGGTGGCGTGAAAGGCCAAGAGGTGAAGCACTCCGGTCGGGAGGCGCACAGGCACGTCCCAGTGACCCATGGTCGAGAGGCGCTGGTCGGGGTGGGCCATGTCGGGCGGGACCGTCCACGCCTGCCCGCGCCAGCGCATCTCCGAGAAATCTCTCGCCTCCTCTGCCTCAATCGGGAAGCGGGACAGGATCGCCATACCGCCGCTGCCCGCGAATCGTCCGAAGCTGTGGAATTGTGGCGGATCAGTGCCCGCGATCGGCAATCCGGCGTTCGGCAGGCCCGCAAACCGGTGGGGGTAGTCGATGCCGTGTCGCGCGAGCCCTTCGGCCAAGGCGGTCAGCGTGTGCCCGCGCAGGTCGTAATCGATTCCCTGAAGCAGCAGGATGTCAGGATGTGCGTGGGCGATGACGGCGGCCACAGCCTCGACCTGTGGATCGTCGCCGGCCAGGATCGCACGCAGCAAAAGGCCCGGCCCTTTGCGGCCGAGCTCTGTGTTATAGGTCGCGATGCGGATGGGATCGGCGCTGGCCAGCCCCGCAAGGCAAGCCAGAAAGCCCAGTAAAATCAGCCGAAAACGTGCAAATCCTCGGCGTCGCGATCCATCGAGCGACGACGCTTGTCGGCGATCATCGACGCGACGCGCGCGGTGGCAATGCCCCGCATCAGAAGGCTCGACGGAATGAACGCCCATAGGCTGATGGTCCAGATCAGTGACTTCGGTTGGTCGACAGCGATGGGGTCAATGATGCCGGACGCCATTTTCAGCATCGCCGGGATCAAGAATGGCAGCAGAAACCCTAAGGCGACGTAAAGATTGGCGTCGCGGTTCAGGCGGCCCACCACATCGCCACCACCGGTGGGGTCAAAGGTGGGCAGGTTGGTCCAGACATTGAAGCTGCCGTTCTGGCGGGGCCAACCATTGAGCCACATGATAAAGATGAAGAAAACCAGCGAAATCAGCGACATGAGGTAGGCGATGCCGGCGGTGCGGCGCAGCAGGTCATAGTCCGCGCTGTGGGTGCCTTCGGGCAGGGTCAGCATCATCAGCCGCACGGGCGAGAACGGGAAGTCCATCGCGGCGCCAACCACATGAGAAATCGAAGTAAAAATCTGGCTGATGGGCGTGGGATACTGCACGCCGCGCTGGATCAGGGTCAGCACCAGAACGGTTGCGAACAGTGCACCAAACCGCAGACGGTTATAAGGAGGCGCGTCGCGGAACTCGATCAGGCTGGGGTATTCGGTCATGTATTCCGAGAACACGAGCCACCCGACAAAGATCGCAACCAGCAGCACGATGGGGGCGCTGTCATTGGGTCCGGGCATCAGCAGCCACGGGGTTGCAATCAGCAGGACAACAAATATCGCGCGCACGAGTGCGCTCACAAAACGAGTGATCACTGCTCTACCTCTCTACCAGGGCGGGCTTGGCATCATTTGCCGTGCCTTTTGACCCACCTGATCCGCTTATGGTGCGGAATGCCTCAATCTTGACATAATGCTGCCAACATCTGGATCAGGTCTCAATACCTGTAAGTAAGTTACTTACATATTGGGGCGAATTCGGGGAAAAGCTGGTGCCATTCTGCATCAAACTGTAAGCAAAAAGGGGGCCATAAAATGACCCCCTTCTAGATGTTGTGGTTTGTCAGGGTCTTAGACCCAAGGACGTGCCTGCGCTGCCTGCGATTCGAAAGCTTCGATTGCAGGTGCTTTTTCCATGGTCAGGCCGATGTCATCGAGACCGTTAAGCAAGCAGTGCTTACGGAACGCGTCAACTTCGAAGGCAAAGACTTCGCCGTCCGAGGTGGTGATGGTCTGGGCTTCCAGATCCACTTCCATACGGGCGTTGGCGCCTTTTTCTGCGTCCTTCATCAGCACGTCGACCTGCTCTTGGGGCAGAACGATGGGCAGGATGCCGTTCTTGAAGCAGTTGTTGAAGAAGATGTCGGCAAAGCTGGGTGCGATCACGCACTTGATGCCGAAATCCTTGATCGCCCAAGGGGCGTGTTCGCGCGACGAGCCGCAGCCGAAGTTGTCACCGGCGACGATGATCTCGGACTCGCGGTATGCGGGCTTGTTCAGCACGAAATCGGGGATCTCGTTGCCTTCGCCGTCATAGCGCATTTCGTCGAACAGGTTCACGCCGAGGCCCGAACGCTTGATGGTTTTCAGGAACTGCTTGGGGATGATCATATCGGTGTCGATGTTGATCAACGGCATGGGTGCGGCGATCCCGCTGAGTTTTTCGAACTTGTCCATATCCTGTTTTCCTTCCGAAAAAGGTGGGTATGGCCTGCGTCTGGGTCACGTATGGCTTGCGTACATACATAACCACCTGACGCAGGCGGCGGGATTTCTTAGGCCAGCGTACGCACGTCGGTGATCTTGCCGGTGATCGCAGCAGCTGCTGCCATCGCGGGCGACATCAGGTGAGTGCGGCCACCGCGGCCCTGACGACCTTCGAAGTTGCGGTTCGAGGTTGCTGCGCAACGCTCGCCCGGCTTCAGCTGGTCGGGGTTCATCGCAAGGCACATCGAGCAGCCTGCCAGACGCCATTCAAAACCGGCCTCCTGGAAGATGTCTGCCAGACCTTCTTCTTCGGCTTGCGCGCGGACCAGACCCGAACCGGGAACGATCATCGCACGGATGCCGTCCTTGACCTTGCGGCCCTTCAGGATCTCGGCAGCGGCGCGCAGGTCTTCGATGCGGCCGTTGGTGCACGAACCGATGAACACGGTGTCGATCTCGATGTCGGTCAGCGGGGTGCCCGAGGTCAGACCCATGTACTCGATCGAGCGGGCAGCCGCTTCGACCTTGCCGCCTTTGAAGTCGGACGGGGTGGGAACGACGGCGCTGATCGGCAGTGCGTCCTCGGGCGAGGTGCCCCAGGTGACGGTGGGCTCGATCGATTCACCTTCGATGACCAGCACCTTGTCGAAGTGCGCGCCTTCGTCGGTGTACAGAGTCTTCCACCAGTTCAGAGCGGCTTCCCACTGGGCGCCTTTGGGGGCGTGGGGACGACCGTTGACGTATTCAAAGGTGGTCTCGTCGGGTGCGATCAGACCAGCGCGGGCGCCGCCTTCGATGGCCATGTTACAGATGGTCATACGACCTTCCATCGAGAGGTTGCGGATCGCTTCGCCGCAATACTCGATCACATAGCCGGTGCCGCCGGCGGTGCCGGTTTCAGCGATGATGCGCAGAACAACGTCTTTGGCGGTCACACCGGGCAGCAGTTTGCCGGTGATCTCGACCTTCATGTTCTTGGACTTCTTCTGGATCAGGGTCTGGGTCGCCAGAACGTGTTCCACTTCCGAAGTGCCGATGCCGTGGGCCAGCGCGCCGAACGCACCGTGAGTCGCGGTGTGGCTGTCACCACAAACGACGGTCATGCCGGGCAGGGTCCAGCCTTGCTCGGGGCCGACGATGTGCACGATGCCCTGACGGACGTCGGTCACGGGGTAGTAGTGGATGCCGAACTCTTTCGCGTTGGTGTCCAGAGCGGCAACCTGAATGCGGCTGTCCTCGGGCATGTTCGACGGATCTTCACGGCCCTCGGTGGTGGGGACGTTGTGATCGGGAACCGCGATGGTTTTTTCGGGCGCGTGAACCTTGCGACCGGCCATACGCAGGCCTTCGAACGCCTGGGGGCTGGTTACTTCGTGAACCAGGTGGCGGTCGATATAAAGCAGGCAGGTGCCGTCCTCGGCCTCGTGGGCGACGTGGGCATCCCAGATTTTATCATAGAGTGTCTTCGGGGCGGTCATGGTCCTCTCCCGTGGATATCTTGCAATTGATGATGGTGAATGGCTTCGGGACCGCCTTATAGGCGGGCGAGAACGGTGTGCGTCGCACCGAAGAAGCGCCACGGCAGGCGTGCGCGATCATCCATGTCGAAAAAAGCCATCATGCCGGTGGAAATACAGCGCCAAGGGCTTAGCTGCAAGGGGAACGCGTGCTATAGGCCGCGGCTTGTGATTCCCGAATGGACGGTTACCGCGTGCCCTTGCTCAAGAAGCCCTTATGTCTGCTGCAAATCCTGCTGATTTCGTCTTTGGGCGCGGGTTTTGGCTGGCTTCACATGTTCGGTGATTTTTCCGATCCAGAGGTGGCGGATGCATCAATCGCCCGTTATGAAGGCGCGCCGACTGAGTCGCCGCGGGCCATCGCCCTGCGCGATTGAGGCAAAGCCATAAAAGTGGTAGGCTAAAGATACACCCGGCGTCGGGGTTTACGGCGTTATACTTAGGAGGACCAAGTCCTGACTATGACGAACCAAGCAGCCCAGCCTGCTGAAAACTCTCCGGCCAATGGTGTCGGTGGTATCGAAGTGACAAGCGCAGCAATCTTGTCCCGTATCCTGACTTCTCTTGATGATGACAAGGCAGAAGATGTCGTGCAGATCGATCTGCGCGGTATTTCGTCGATCGGTGATTACATGGTCATCGCTTCGGGCCGTTCGAGCCGTCAGGTTGTGTCGATCGCTGAAAAGCTGGTCGATCGTTTGAAAGAGACCTTTGGCATCTATTCCAAGATCGAAGGCAAAGAAGGCGGTGACTGGGTCCTGATCGACACCGGTGACGTGATCGTTCACGTGTTCCGTCCCGAAGTGCGCGAGTTCTACCAGTTGGAAAAGATGTGGCTGCCTGCGGGTTCGGCCAAGGCCTGATCGCCTTCAGGGACTGACGATGCGCGTGCATTTATGCGTGGTGGGCCGACTGCGGTCGGGGCCCGAGGCCACGCTTATTGACGACTACATGACCAGATTTGACCGGACCGGGCGGGCGTTGGGCCTTGGCCCGGTGAAGGTCATTGAGGTCGAGGACAAGAAGTCCCGCGGTATGGGCGCCGAGGCGGATCTGCTGCGAAAGGCGATCCCCAGTGGTGCGCGGCTGGTCGTCATGGATGAACGCGGGAAGCTCATGACCTCGCCCGATTTTGCGGACAAGCTGGCGGGGTGGCGTGACACGGGCACGCAGGATTTGGCCTTTGTGATTGGCGGGGCGGACGGGATCGACCCGTCCCTGCGCGCCGAGGCGGATTTCGCGATCAGTTTCGGCAAGATGGTGTGGCCCCACATGCTGGTGCGGGTCATGCTGACCGAGCAGCTGTATCGCGCGGCCTCGATCCTGTCGAACGCGCCGTATCACCGCGAATAAGCGCCCTTGGTGGGGCTGCGGCCGGTTTTTGACCAAAAAATCCAGTTAGCCGATACAGGGATGGTTCACCCCGCGCTTGCCTTGCGCTAGGAGAGGGCAAGCCTAGGAGGTAACACCATGACTGCACCCAAGCCCGTTGTTCTTTGTATTCTGGATGGTTGGGGACTGAGTGATGACAGTCCGGCGAACGCGCCCGCGCTGGCAGCGACGCCCAACTTTGACCGTATCTGGAACGACTGCCCCCATGCCCGCCTGATCACCCACGGCCCCGACGCAGGTCTGCCGACCGGCCAGATGGGCAACTCTGAGGTAGGTCACACCAACATCGGCGCGGGCCGTGTGGTGGCGATGGATCTGGGTCAGATCGACCTGTCGATCGAAGATGGCTCTTTCTATGAAAACGAGGCGCTGCAGGCCTTTATCACCAAAGTGACTGAGACCGCAGGCATGGCTCACGTGATGGGTCTGATCTCGGACGGTGGTGTCCATGGCCATACCGAGCACGCGCTGGCCGCCGCCAAGGCGATCACCGATGCGGGCGTGACCGTTGCGATGCACGTGATCACCGATGGCCGCGATGTGGCGCCCAAGTCTGCCGACAAATACGTGGCCGAGTTGGAAGAGCGTTTGCCCGAGGGTGCGTTCATCGCCACTGTGTCGGGCCGCTACTATGCGATGGACCGCGACAACCGTTGGGAACGGGTGCAGCTGGCCTATGACGCGATGATCAACGGCAAGGGCTTTGAGGCCGAAACCGCCGCCGATGCGATCAAAGACAGCTACAAGCAGGACGTTCTGGACGAATTCATCAAGCCGGTCGTGATCGGCGGGTTCGAGGGCGTGCATGACGGCGACGGCATCTTCTGCCTGAACTTCCGCGCGGACCGTGCCCGTGAAATCCTGCGTGCGATCGGTGAACCGAATTTCAGCGATTTCGAGGTTGGCGAGCGTCCGAACCTGTCGGCGCTGTTGGGCATGGTGGAATATTCGGACGGTCACAACGACTACATGACCACCGCTTTCCCCAAGCGCAAGATCGTGAACACGCTGGGCGCTTGGGTCGCCAAGCAGGGCAAGAAGCAGTTCCGTCTGGCCGAGACCGAGAAATATCCCCACGTGACGTTCTTCTTGAACGGTGGCGTTGAGGTCCCCGAAGAGGGCGAAGACCGGTTTATGCCGAAATCGCCCAAGGTCGCGACCTATGATCTGCAGCCTGAAATGTCGGCCCCCGAAGTGACCGCCAAGTTCGTCGAGGCGATCAATGGCGATTACGACATGATCGTGGTGAACTATGCGAACCCCGACATGGTCGGCCACACCGGCGATCTGGAGGCTGCAAAGGCCGCTTGTGAAGCGGTGGACAGCGGTCTGGGCGAGGCGCTGGCCGCGCTGGAGGCCAAGGGCGGCGCGATGATCGTGACGGCGGACCACGGCAACTGCGAAGTGATGGTCGATGCCAAGACCGGCGGCGCACACACCGCGCACACGCTGAACCTGGTGCCGGTGATCCTGGTGGGCGGCCCCGAGGGTGCGGAACTGCGCGATGGCCGTCTGGCTGACTTGGCGCCGACCGTGTTGCAGCTGATGGGTCTGGACGTTCCTGCGGAAATGACCGGCGAGAGCCTGATCAAGTGATGATGCGCCGCGCAGTCGTTCTGTGCCTTGGCCTGCTTGCGTCGCCTGTGGTGGCGCAAGAGGACCCGGCTTCGGCCGCGCTGCGGGCCAAGGGCCTGCTGGAAGAAGCCGCCGTGGCGCTGGACCATGCCCAAGGGGCGCGGGACCGCGTGGCGGCGCTGACCCAGACGGTCAAGGCCTATGAGGCGGGACTGGCGGCCTTGCGCACCGGATTGCGGCAGGCCGCTATTCGGGAAAAGGCCCTGACGCAGGAGCTGAATTCGGCTCAGGGGCAGGTGGCGGATTTGCTGGCCAGTTTGCTGACCATCGGGCGCAGTCCTGCGCCGGTGCAACTGACCCACCCCGACGGGCCCACGGGCACCGCACGGGCGGGGATGATCCTGTCCGAAGTGTCGCCCGCCTTGCAGGCGGAGGCGGATTCCTTGGCCCGTGATCTGGACGAGGTGAAAACCCTGCGGGCGCTGCAGCAGACGGCTGCGGACACCCTGCGCGAAGGCTTGCGCGGCGCCCAAGAGGCTCGCACCGCCCTGAGTGCCGCGATTTCCGACCGGACGGACCTGCCCTCCAAGTTCACCGCCGATCCGGTGAAGACGGCGGTGCTGGTGGCCTCGTCTGAATCGCTGGGAAGTTTTGCGGACAATCTGGGACAAATCGTTGCGGGCGAAGAGCTGGAAGGCGGCCCCGACGTGCACGAACAGCGCGGGATGCTGGAACTGCCGGTGCAGGGGACGATCCTGCGGGCGGCCGGTCAGCCCGATGCGGCGGGCATTGTGCGGCCCGGTTGGGTGATCGCCACGGCGCCCGGTGCGCTGGTCACCACCCCCGCTGCGGCCACGATCCGCTATCTGGGACCGCTGCTGGACTACGGAAACGTGATGATAATCGAACCCGGCCCCGGCATTCTGTTCGTGCTTGCGGGCATGGAACAGGTTTACGGTGAGGTCGGACAGGTGCTGCCAGCAGGCCACCCGCTGGGCATGATGCACGGCGCAGGTGTTGCACAGGGAGAAATCCTGACGCAGGCTGACACCGGACAGAATACAGAAACGCTCTATCTCGAAGTGAGAGAGAACCAGGAACCGGTCGATCCCGACGAATGGTTCAAGACGGACAAGGAATGACACGAATGCGCAAGTTTCTGATGGCAGTTGGCGGGGGCGCGATTGCGGGGCTTCTGGCTTCGACCCAGATCGCGGGCCCGCTGCTGGCCCAAGAAGGCAAGACCCAGACCAGCGTTTACGAACAGCTGGACCTGTTCGGCGATATCTTCGAGCGCATTCGTGCGCAGTATGTCGAAGACGTCGACGCCGGTGAGCTGATCGAAGCCGCCATCAACGGGATGCTGGTGTCGCTGGACCCGCACTCGAGCTATCTGCCCCCCGAGGATGCCGAAGCGATGCGCGTTCAGACCCGCGGTGAATTCGGCGGTCTGGGCATCGAGGTCACTCAAGAAGAGGGCTTCGTCAAGGTCGTGGCGCCCATGGATGGCACCCCTGCCGAAGAAGCGGGCGTTCTGTCCGGCGACTTTATCACCCACGTTGATGGCGAGAGCCTGCTTGGCCTGACGCTGGATGAAGCGGTCGAAAAGATGCGCGGGCCGGTTGGCTCCGAGATCAAGGTGACCATCGTCCGCGAGGGCGAGGAGAACCCCTTTGACGTGACGATCATCCGCGACACCATCCGCCTGACCGCCGTGCGCAGCCGCACCGAGGGCGAGGCCGTGGTTCTGCGCGTCAGCACGTTCAACGACCAGACCTTTGACAACCTGCGCGACGGTCTGGAGAAGGCCGCCGAAGAAGCGGGCGGAATGGAGAACCTGAGCGGCGTCGTGATCGACCTGCGCAACAACCCCGGTGGTCTGCTGAATCAGGCTATTCTGGTGGCGGATGCGTTCCTTGAGGAAGGCGAGATCGTTTCGACCCGTGGCCGTAACCCCGAGGATGGCGAGCGTTTCAACGCAACCCCCGGTGATCTGGCCGAGGGCAAGCCCGTGGTCGTTCTGATCAACGGTGGTTCGGCGTCGGCGTCGGAAATCGTGGCGGGCGCCCTGAAGGATCACCGCCGCGCGGTGATCGTGGGCACCAAGTCGTTCGGCAAGGGCTCGGTCCAGACGGTGATGCCGCTGAGCGGTGGCGGCGCGATGCGCCTGACCACGGCGCGGTATTACACGCCGTCGGGTCGCTCGATCCAGAATCTGGGTGTGTCGCCGGATATCGTGGTTGAACAGCCCCGTGTGGCCGTCAATGCCGAGGCAGAGGATGATACGGCAGCAAACCGCACCCGTTCCGAGGCCGATCTGCGTGGCAGCCTGACCAACGACAGCCTGACCGAGGACGAGATCCGCCAGATCGAAGAGGACCGCGCCAAGGCCGAAGAGGCCGCGAAGCTGCGGGACGAGGATTACCAGCTGGCCTATGCGGTTGACCTGCTGAAGGGCATGTCGGCTCTGGGACAGAAGTAATGAGCCCCGAGGACATCGCAAAGCTGCCCTATCGTCAGAACGTCGGCGTCATGATCGTGAACGCCGACGGTCTGGTCTGGGTGGGTCAGCGGCTGGATAGCGAGGTGCCTGCGTGGCAGATGCCTCAGGGCGGGATCGACAAGGGTGAAGACCCGCGTGAAGCCGCCCTGCGCGAGCTGGAAGAAGAGACCGGCATTTCGGTGGATATGGTGGATGTGGTCGGTGAGACTGCGGGCTGGATTGCCTATGATCTGCCCCACGACATCGTGCCGAAGATCTGGAAGGGCAAGTATCGCGGACAGGAGCAGAAGTGGTTCCTGATGCGGTTCAACGGTCCCGACACGGCGATCGTGATTGATCGCCCGCACCCCGAGTTCAGCGAATGGCGCTGGCTGCCTGCGGCTGAACTGGTCGCCAATATCGTGCCGTTCAAGCGGGCGGTTTACGAGCAGGTTGTGGCGGAGCTGGGCCCCTTGATCTGAGGGGTGGCCCCGTGGCCGGTGACGGCGCCCTTTGAGTATTTGGACAAAGCAGAAAGGGCAGGCCGGATTTCCGGTCTGCCCTTTGTGCATTTGGTGGCTGTGGCGGTCTTAGAAGTTCACTTTGACGCCGGGCAGGTTCAGGGTTTTGATCAGGTCGCGCAGCTCTTGGCGGGCGGCGATGTTCGAGATCGAAAGCTGGGTGACGCCGATATCCTTGAGGTCCAGAAGGGTCAGGCCTTTGGGGAAGAGTTCGCGGAAGACCACGCGTTCCGAGAAGCCGGGGGCGACGCGGAAGCCGATGCGTTTGGCGAGCTTGTCCACGGCGGCGGACATTTTCTTTTTGTTGATCATGTTCTGGGCGCCGATGCGGTTGCGCACCACGATCCAGTCGATCGGGGTCAGGCCGGCCTGGGCGCGCAGCTGGCGGGCGTGCCAGACCATTTCCGAATAGACCGACGGGCCAAGGATATTCTCGCCCTCGGCGTCGGTGCGGGCCAAGAGGTCGAAGTCCACGAAGCTGTCGTTCAGTGGGGTCACCAGCGTGTCCGCGAGGCTGTGCGCCATCTGGCTGAGGCGGGTGTGCGAACCGGGGCAGTCGATCAGGATGAAATCGCTGTCAGCCTCGAGCAGCTGGACGGCAGAGGACAGGCGCACGTCATAGATATTCTCGCCTTCTTTGATCGAGGCGGGGTCGATCTCGGGCAGTTCGATGTAGTTGGGGCTGGGCAGGTCCAGCTTTTCCTTGGCCAGAAAACGGGCGCGGTTTTCAGCGTAGCGGCCAAAGCTTTTCTGGCGCATGTCGAGGTCGAGCGCGCCGACCTTGAACCCGAGCCGGACAAGCGCCGTGGCGATGTGCATCGATGTTGTCGATTTGCCGGAGCCGCCCTTTTCGTTCCCAACGACAATGATATGCGCCATATATGGTGTCCTCTGATTTTTTCGGAACCGGATATCGTTTTAGTTATGCTTATGCCTAGTCGGTGCGGGGTTGGGCAAGAGTCCGCGTGATTCTGTGGGCAGATTTTTCACATTTTCGTGGAGTGTGTGGGAAGTCAGGGCGTCCTGCATTTGCGTATTGGCCCTTTGCTGCAACCATTTCGGATAGGTTTTGCAAAAAGGACTACCGTTATGGATTTGCC
Organism: Donghicola mangrovi; assembly: GCF_013377535.1. GTDB lineage: Bacteria > Pseudomonadota > Alphaproteobacteria > Rhodobacterales > Rhodobacteraceae > Donghicola > Donghicola mangrovi. The sequence continues at coordinate 18,585 of NZ_JABCJE010000007.1, forward strand.
CCACATTCAGTTTGACAGCCTGTTCAAGATGCCCTGGTCGGGGAACATCGTGCAGGATATCCGGCCCGAATTCTTTAGCCCTTCCTACTCTGGCAAGCCCGAGATCGAGGCCAAGGTCATCACCGACGTGGCGGGATATGGCCAGCAATTGGGTTGGATTTCCAATGCCTTGCTGGAATTGATCGACCGCGCGGGCCTGTTCGAGGGAGAGGAAAACGACAAGATCGAGAAGTTGCGCAAGCTGGTTACAGACGTCGACGAGGTCAAGCGCCACCACAAGAGCGACCTGACCGCCCGCGCCCATAGCGCGCTGGACACCCTGCGGATTGTGGACCCCGACAGCTATGCGGATTTGATTGCGCGGCGCACCAAATGAAAACGCCGCCCCCGAGGGAGCGGCGCTATCGAAACCGATATGGCAGGGATTAGAAGCCCAGGCCTTCGTATTTCTTTTTGAACTTCGAGACGCGGCCGCCCTGGTCCAGCAGGCGCGACGAACCGCCGGTCCATGCGGGGTGCACGGTGGGGTCGATGTCCAGCGACAGGGTGTCGCCTTCTTTGCCGTAGGTCGAACGGACTTCGAAGGTGCTGCCGTCGGTCATTTTGACGGTGATGAAGTGGTAGTCGGGGTGAATGTCTTTTTTCATGACTACTCTCCTTATGCGTCGTTTTTGGTTTTGTAGTTGGTGACTTCGGCGATACGAGCCGACTTACCGCGACGGGCGCGCAGGTAGTACAGCTTCGAACGACGGACGCGGCCGCGACGAACAACTTCGATGCTTTCGATGTTGGTCGAGTACAGCGGGAACACGCGCTCTACGCCTTCGCCGAACGAAATTTTGCGAACGGTGAACGAGCCGGCAATGCCTTTGCCGTTCTTGCGGCTGATGCACACGCCTTCATAGTTCTGAACGCGCGAACGGGTGCCTTCGGTCACCTTGAAGCCAACGCGAATGGTGTCGCCGGCTTTGAAGTCGGGGATGGTTTTCCCCAGCGCAGCAATCTGCTCCGCTTCGATCTGTGCGATAATGTCCATCGCAAATCTCCTAACTGCTTGTGGTTGACCCACAAAGGTCTGGTGCCGCCTCAGAACTCTAGGTCTTCTATCGGGTCCGCCGGAGCGCCCGCCAGAGGGTCAGATCAGCTTTACTTCGAGCATCCAGCAAAAGCTTTGGCCTCGATTCCCGTCAGAAGAAGACGGAATCGCACTGGGGCCGGACTCGTGCGGAATGCGCGCGATATGTCAGGTTTTGCTGGGGTTGGCAAGGGGTGGGGATGTCTGCCCTATTCTTGCCACATTTGATTGATTGAGTTCTCACTTTGCAACCTATAGCTTTACGAAGTTTCTTGTTGTTTGAAGCGTCCTGCGGAGGACTGATGCTAGCCAAATTATTCTGGACCGTCGCTGTAACTTTAGCTGCGATGTCCGCGACCTATGTTGATGGTCAAAAAAATTTTTATGAATTGGCAGATCAATCGCTTAATTTGTACTTTAGCGGCTTCGGTGCCATAATTGTCGGTTTGATCGTGAACTCCTCCACACGCAACTCTCAAATTGTCGTGGAAGTCAGTGCGAACAAGTTGATGGTATCCTTTTTCGCACTGTTTTTTATCTTCTTAGTGATTATAATTTTAGGACAGCAAAGGAACCCATCGGCTCCGTCTTATGTTCTTTCTTTTGCTCGCACTTGCATGGGAACATGCGCATTAGGCGTAGGGTTGATGTTAGCAGAGAGCTTCTTGCTCAAGGAAAATGTTGAAGATGCTTAGACTCAAAAAGACTGGTCCAAATGAAAGTTTCTTTGACGCTTTCCGTCAGCAATATGCTTTGCAGTTAGCAGCGATTCTTAGCGTTTCGCTTATATCGTCTTTCGGCACCCTATCCTCTGTAGTGCTGCTCCACAGGTTCCTTACCGTAGAAGTTATTTTCGGCGTGCTCGCGCCTATCGGAGCAGTGATTACAGCTTTTGCTGGGGCTTTTCTTTCTTTGAAAAGAAAGAATTAGTGGAATTACTCCAGCAAATCAGGCCGTCGCTCCCGAGTAATCCGCTCTGACTCTGCTTTGCGCCATTCGGCCACTTTGCCGTGGTGGCCGGACATCAGGACGTCGGGGATGGTGCGGCCTTTCCACTCGGCGGGGCGGGTGTATTGGGGGTGCTCCAGCATCCCGTTGGAAAAGCTCTCTTCTTCGATGCTCTCGGCGTTGCCAAGGACGCCCGGCAGCAGGCGGACGGTGGCGTCGAGCAGCGCATAGGCCGCGATCTCGCCTCCGGTCATGACGAAATCCCCCAGAGAGACCTCCTGAATGCCGTAGTGTTCCAGAACGCGCTCGTCCACGCCCTCGAACCGGCCGCAGAGGATGGTGACGCCGTCGCAAGCCGACAGGGTGCGGGCCATCTGCTGGTCGATGCGTTTGCCGCGGGGAGACATGTAGAGGATCGGCCAGTTGCCGCGGGTGCCGGACATGGCGTCCTCGACCGCGCGGCCCACGACGTCGGGGCGCAGGACCATGCCGGCGCCGCCCCCTGCGGGGGTGTCGTCGACGTTCTTGTGCTTGCCCTCGCCGTAGCTGCGCAGGTTGATGGTTTCCAACTGCCAACGCCCCTCTCGCAGGGCTTTGCCGGTCAGGCTTTCGCCCAAAATGCCCGGAAAGGTGTCGGGCATCAGGGTGATCACGCGCGCGGTCCAGACCCCCGCCAGTTCGGGGTTCGGGTCCATCAGGTCGCGCGGTTGGGCCGTGATGCGGATGGCCTTGCGACCATGAGAGCGGTTGGGAGCGTCAGTCATCGGTATTCGTTATTCCAAGAGGCCCTCGGGCGGATCAACGATCACACGCCCCGAGGCGATGTCCACAGTGGGAACCGCTTCTTTGGTAAAGGGAAGGAGCACGGTGGTTTTCAGCCCCGGCCCGAAGATTTCCAACAGGTCGGTCGCGCCGTGGTTCTGCACGGCCTTGACCTTGCCCAAGGGGTTGCCGCCAGTGTCGAACACATCCAGACCGATCAGGTCGGTGTAGTAGTATTCGTCCTCGTCGGTTTCGGGCAGCTGGCTGCGCAGCGCAAAGAGCGCGAGGCCACGCAGGGCGTCGGCCTGTTCTTTGGTGTCCACACCGGACAGGCGCGCGGCCAGACCGTTGGTGATCTGGCGGCTGATGGTCACGTCAAAGCTGCGGCTGCCGTCTTCGGTGGTCAGCGGCGAATAGTCGGCGATATCCTCGGGGATCGCGCAAAAGCTCTTGAGCCGGATCTCGCCCTTGACGCCATATGCGCCGCCGATGGTTCCTACCTGAACGCGTTCGGTCATTCCGTCCTCATGATACATAGGCCATTCTGGGTTTCGCCGCCGATCTGGTCGCACAGCTTTCCCTTCTCGGATCGTTCGTACATCATGCCCGCCACAAAGGCGACGGCCAACAGGAATGGCAGGCGGATCAGGCCGAACATGGCGGGTCTCTTTCGGGGTTAGCGGGTTTGCAGGGGCAGGTCGGTCAAGCGGGCCTCCCAGCCTTTGCGCTCCAGCTCGGGGGTGATGTTATCTTCTGTCGGATACCCGATGCAGAGATACGCGACCAGAGCCCAATCAGCGGGCACCTCGAGGTCGCGGCACAGTTGCTGCGGATCAAGGATCGACACCCAGCCCACACCCAAACCATGGGCGCGCGCTGCCAGCCAGAACTGCATGATCGCGGAAACACAGGAATATCGGCGCATCTCGGGCATGGTGCCCGCGCCAAGGCCTTTGCCCTTGGTGGTGCTGTCGTCGCAGAAGACGGCCAGCTGGACGGGGGCCTCTTGCATACCGGAGAGTTTGAGCGTCGCGTAGGTTTGCGCGTCGTCACCGGAATAGCCGTCAAGCGCCTGCGCATTGGCGGCGCGGAAATTGGACAGCGCCGCAGCACGGGCCGCGGCGCTGGTCACGCGGATCAGGCGCCAAGGCTCTGACAGCCCTACAGAGGGTGCCAGAGCAAAGGTTCCAAACAGATCCACCAACAGATCTTCGGACACCGGATCGGTGCGGAAGTGGCGCACGTCGCGCCGCCACCGCATGAGCTGGTCCAGCTCTGACCGGAAGGTGTCCGAAAACCCTGTCATGACTGCCGAGATTATTCGGCAGCTGCTTCAGCTGCTTCAGCTGCTTTTGCAGCTTTCTCTTCAGCGCGCTCTTTTGCTTTCTTGCCGGGCTCGCCCTTTTTCAGGTTTGCGCGCTCTTTCTTGGCAACGATGCCAGCGGTTTCCAGGAAGCGTGCAACGCGGTCGGTCGGCTGTGCGCCCTGACCCAGCCAGTACTGAACGCGCTCGACGTTCAGAACAACGCGGCGCTCGTCGTCTTTTGCCAGAAGGGGGTTGTAGGTGCCCAGCTTCTCGATGAAGCGGCCATCGCGTGCCATACGCGAGTCAGCTGCGACTACTGCGTAGTGAGGACGCTTTTTGCTGCCGCCGCGGGCCAGACGAATTTTCATTGCCATTGGAGTATCTCCTTAGAGGGTGTTTCTGTTTGTTTTTCAGAGTGGGCCGCGCTCAGGCGTCCTTCTGTTTGGCTTCGTGATGCTTGATCACTTCCTGAATGATGAAGTTCAGGAATTTCTTGGCGAATTCCGGGTCGAGGTCGGCCTGGATCGCCAGATCCTCGAGGCGGGCGATCTGGGTCGCTTCGCGTGCGGGATCCGAAGGGGGCAGGTCGTGTTCCGCCTTGAGGCGGCCAACGGCCTGTGTGTGCTTGAACCGTTCGCCCAAGGTATAGACGAGGATGGCATCCAGACGGTCGATGCTTTCGCGGTGGCCTTTTAGGATTTCGGCAGCGCGGGTCACGGTGTCAGTCAAGGGCCCATCCTTCCGGTTTGAAATTGGGGTTCTGGTAGAAACCGATTTCCTGCGCGATCGCGTCCGCAATCTGGCTGGACCGGCACTGCGCAGGGGTGGGGTGGCGATACACAACGTCGTTGCCATCGACCGACGGAGCCTCGTGATCCTTTTTGCAGCCAAGCCGTTCGGCAAGGCGGATCGAGTCGAGGTTTTTCGGGTCCAGATAGCTGACGGCGGTTTCCCAGCCCAGATCGTTGTAGAAATAGCGGCGCACGCGTTCGGCGGCCTCGAGTGCGATGCCGCGGCCTGCGACGCGGGGCCAGATGATCCAGGCGATCTCGGCCTCGGGCCAGCCTGCGGGCTTCCAGCCGCCGGCCATGCCGTAGGTTTCGTCGGTCTCGGCGTCGTGGATCATCCACATGCCATAGCCGCGGATTTCCCAGTGACCGATTTCGGCCGCATAGAGCATCCACGCCTCATAGGCATTCAGCGGGCCGCCCATAAATCGCGAGCGATAGCTGCTGAACGTCGCTTTGAAGTCAGGGTAATCCTGCGGCTCGGGGCCGCGCAAAACCAGGCGCTTGGTGCGCAGTTCGGGGATTTTGGTGCTGGTGAACTGGCTCATGCGTAGGCCTCCATTCCGCCGTCCATCAGGTCGGCAGCAGAGAGGTGGCGCCAGATTTCTTCTTGGCCGTAGCGCACGTGGTCGAACATGCGCTCGAATTTCGCGCCCATCTTGCGGGCGACGGTTTTCGAGGCCTCGTTCGGGGGCATGATCAGGCTGACAACGGTGTCCCAGCCCAGAACGTCATAGGCATGGGTGCGGGCAGCGGTGGCCGCTTCGGTCGCGTATCCTTTGCCCTCAAAGCCTTCGTAGATGTCCCAACCGATTTCGGGCTCGGGCCAGCCTTCGGGGTTCCAGAGGCCAACGTTGCCGATCAGCTCGCCGGTTTCGGTCAGGGTCACGGCCCAACGGCCATAGCCGCGCAGCTGCCAGTGCCCGATTTCACAGGCCAGCATCCGCCAGCTGCTTTCGGGGTGGGCAGGGCCCCCACAATATTTCGACCGCTCGGACGCATAGAAGGCCGAGAACACGGGGAAATCCCCGAGCTCGAAGCCCCGCAGCGTCAGGCGCGCAGTCGTTATGGTGGGAGCCTTGGTCATTATTTCTTCTTGCCGAACATGCCGGGCATACCGCCCAAGCCGGGCATGCCACCCAGACCCGGCAGACCGCCCATCCCCAGCTTGCGCGCGGTGGCTTCAAGCTGCTTGGGGTCCATTTTGCTGGGATCGATCGACGCGGGATCGAAATCGCCTTCCATGCCGGGCAGAGCTTTGCCGCGCATGGCCGAGATCGCCTGCTTGAGCATGCCTTTGCCGCCCTTCTGGCTGATCTTTTTCATCACGTCGGCCATCTGGCGGTGCATTTTCAGCAGCTTGTTCAGTTCGGACACATCAAGGCCCGCACCGGCAGCGATACGCTTTTTGCGGCTGGCTTGCAGCAGGGCGGGGTTGGCGCGTTCCTGCTTGGTCATCGAGTTGATCAGGGCGATCTGGCGCTTGATGATGCGGTCGTCCATGCCCGATTCCTGCACCTGCTTGGCCATCTTGGCCATGCCGGGCATCATCGACATCATGCCTTGCATACCGCCCATCTTGAGCATCTGCTCAAGCTGGTTCTTCAGGTCGTTCATGTTGAACTGACCCTTCATCATGCGCTTCATCATCCGCTCGGCCTGTTCAGCCTCGAGCGTTTGCTGCGCCTTTTCGACCAGCGAGACGATGTCGCCCATGCCGAGGATCCGGCCAGCGACACGTTCGGGGTGGAATTCTTCCAGAGCGTCGGTCTTTTCGCCAAGGCCGACGAACTTGATGGGCTTGCCGGTGACAGCGCGCATCGACAGAGCCGCACCGCCGCGACCGTCACCGTCCATACGGGTCAGGACAACGCCGGTCACGCCGATCTTGTCGTCGAATTCGGTCGCCACGTTCACGGCGTCCTGACCGGTCAGGCCGTCGACGACCAGCAGGGTTTCGCGGGGGTTGGCAACGTCGCGAACAGCGGCGGCCTGTGCGATCAGTTCCTGATCGATGTGCAGACGGCCCGCGGTATCCAGCAGGTAGACGTCATAGCCACCCATCGCGGCCTGAGTCTTGGCGCGCTTGGCGATGGTGACGGGATCTTCGCCCTTGACGATGGGCAGGGTGTCGACGCCGATCTGCTGACCCAGAATGGCCAGCTGTTCCATCGCCGCAGGGCGGTTCACGTCGAGCGAGGCCATCAGCACGCGCTTGCCTTCACGCTCTTTCAGGCGTTTCGCCAGTTTCGCGGTGGTGGTGGTTTTACCCGAGCCCTGCAGACCGACCATCAGAATCGGTGCGGGCGGGTTGTCGACCTTGAGCTTACCGGGCTCGCCTTCGCCCGCTAGAAAGGTGACCAGTTCGTCGTGGACGATTTTGACAACCTGCTGGCCGGGGGTCACCGATTTGGTCACCGACGCGCCGGTCGCTTTTTTCTGGACTGCTTTGATAAAGTCGCGTGCGACGGGCAGCGATACGTCGGCCTCCAGCAGTGCGGTCCGCACTTCGCGCAGGGCGGTTTTAACGTCGTCCTCGGACAGCGCACCTGCTTTGGTCAGCCGGTCGAAGACTCCGCCAAGGCGTTCAGATAGATTTTCGAACATGCCAAGCCCTTTCAAGACCGTTAAAGAATGCGCCTTAGATAGGCAATGATGCGACATACGCCAAGCGCCCCCATGGGCGCAACGCGCTGATGGAGGGCGATCCCGGCAATAGCCATGGGACCGGAAGCATCATGACTTCCGGAGGATTCCCAGCGCCTATGCCTGAAACAGGCGCCAGAGTCAAGAAAGGCGCGCCCCGAGGAGGAGGGGCGCGCCATCTATAAAGCCGCGGAGAATGAGGGAGGAACGCGGCCTTTGGATATGCAACCGCTCAGGCGGCGATTTGTTCCACAGCGTCCTGCGCTTTTTTCACCGAACCTTCGGGGTCAATGGCCAGCTGGTCGGCGGCGATGATGGTCACGTCGGTGATGCCGATGAAGGCCAGAACCTGCTTGAGGTAGGTGGTCGCGAAATCCGTTGCCGAGCCAACCGGCACGCCGCCCGATGCGGTGGCGATGATGGCGCGCTTGCCTTCGAGCAGGCCGATGGGGCCGGTCTCGGTGTAGCGGAAGGTGACGCCGGCGCGGGCCACGAGGTCGACCCATGCCTTCAGGCGGGCGGGAACGCCGAAGTTGTAGATCGGAACGCCGATGACGACGGTGTCTGCGGATTTCAGCTCTTCGATCATGGCGTCGGACAGGGCCAGAGTGGCCTTCTGTTCGTCGGTGCGCTGATCGGCGGGGGTAAAGTTCGCGCCAACCCAGTTGCCGTCAATCAGCGGCAGTTCTTCGGTCAGGTCACGGGTCAGGACGGTTTCGGGTGCCAGCTTGGCCACAATACGGTCGGTCAGATCACGAGAGATCGACCCTTCCTTGCGGACAGAGCTATCGATACGGAGGACGGTGGTGCTCATTTCTTTGGTTCCACTGGTGAAGGAGGGAGAAACATTTTTTCGTTCTTTCACAACAGTTGGGCATTGCTTTTCCGAACGCAATTGCGAGAAATACGGTAGGGTATGTGTGATCTTGCACAGTAATTTTACCGGGGATCGGTTACGAAATGGGCATGGAAAACTGGGACGAGGTGCGGACCGCCTATCAGGTGGCACGCATGGGGACCGTCAGCGGAGCGGCCGATGTGCTGGGGGTTCACCACGCGACGGTCATCCGCCACATCGACGCACTAGAGCAGCGGCTCGGGGTCAAGCTGTTCCAGCGCCACGCCCGTGGCTACACCCCGACCGAAGCCGGACACGACCTGTTCCGCGTGGCGCAGGCCACCGACGACCAGTTCAGCCAGTTGGCAGGCCGGATCAAAGGGCAGGGCGCCGGTGTGGGCGGCGAGCTGGTGATCACCTCGCTGGTGCAGCTGTCGCCGCTGATCGTGCCGGTGCTGAAGGGCTTCCAAGAGGAACACCCCGATGTGGTCGTGCGCTTTCTGACCGGCGAGCGTCTGTTCCGTCTGGAATACGGCGAGGCGCACATCGCGATCCGCGCAGGCAATGCGCCCGATCAGCCGGATAACGTGGTGCAGCCGTTCTTTCGCCAGCAGGTCACGCTGTTCGCCTCGAAGGAATATGTCGAGAAACACGGCCAGCCCGAGACCCCCGCGGACTATCGCAACCACCGCTTTGTGGGGCAGGACAACATCGACAGCCGCGCGCCGTTCTACATGTGGATGAAGGACAACATCCCGCGCGATTGCGTCACCTTCCGCAGCGAGGATTCGCGCGCGATCGAGCAAGCCATTCTGGATGGCGCGGGGATCGGCTTCATGCCCTATTGGGAGTGGCAGCTGAACCCGTGCGTGGTCAAGATTTGCGAACCGCGCGACGAATGGGCCTCGAACATCTGGATCGTGACCCACGTGGACCTGCACCGCACGCCCAAGGTCCAGACGTTCCTCAAGTATCTGAAGGATCGTGCTCAGGGCTGGCGGTAAGCTCGGGCTCTGACAGTTCTGTTTCAAGAAAGCGTTCGAAGGCGTCCAGATTGATGGCTTCGAACTGACCGAACCCCTGCATCCAGATGCTGGCCTCTCGCAGGGCGTCGGGCTCTAGCTTGCACCATTTCACACGGCCGCGCTTTTCCTGAGAGATGAGGCGCGCGTTGGCCAGAATGGTCAGGTGCTTGGAGATGGCCGCCAAAGACATCTGGAACGGTTCCGCCACATCGGTCACGGCCATATCATCCTCGAGCAGCATCGACAGGATCGTGCGGCGTGTCGGGTCGGCAAGAGCGGCGAATACGAGGTCGAGCTGCTGGTCCATAAAACACGGCATGAGGCAGGAATCTGCGAACGTCAACCGATTGGTTGAATATGCCAAATGCGCCTTTCGTGCCGGTTTTCAGGGGGTGCTGGTGGCGCAAACGGAATCTGGGTATAATGAAATCAACGACTTAGGGTGGACATTCTGTCGCTTGACTCACGGGGCTGTGACACCTATCCAACCCTCAACAGCCCAAGGGTAGCGCAGATGATCGATCCAGCCGAAAAAGAGCGCCTTGAGCGCCTCGAGGCGCGGATCTCGGAAGTGAAAAAGGCTCATGCCGAGCCTGAGCCCCGGGGTGACGAACATTATACGCAAGCGCAGGTTGCGTGGCGTATGGTGACTGAACTGGTAGCCGGTCTTCTGATCGGTTTCGGCATTGGGTACGGTCTGGATGCTGTTTTTGGCACCATGCCGATCTTTATGGCGATATTCACATTGCTGGGTTTCATCGCGGGCGTGAAGACAATGCTCCGCTCGGTGACTGAGATCCAAGAGAAACAAGCGGCGACGGCCGCGCAGGATGATGAGGGACGTAACAGTGGCGGATAATGCACACGCAGCAGCGGCCGAACACGCAGCCGAAGGTACTGGCCTGGTTTTCCACCCGATGGATCAGTTCAAGGTCCAGCCTCTGTTTGGTCACGGTGGTGAAGTAAGCTTCTACACCCCGACCAACGCGATGCTGTGGCTGGGTCTGACCGTTCTGGCAGTGTTCCTGATCATGGTTGTCGGCACCCGCGGCCGCGCCATCGTCCCCTCGCGCGGTCAGTCGATCGGCGAACTGGCCTACGGTTTCGTTCACAAGATGATCGAAGACGTCACCGGCAAGGACGCGCTGGTGTACTTCCCCTACATCATGACCCTGTTCATGTTCATCCTGATGAACAACTTCTTGGGCCTGATCCCCACCAGCTTTGCCAACACCGCACAGATCGCAACAACCGCGATCCTGGCATTCGCAGTATTCTTTGCCGTGACGATCATCGGTTTCGTCAAGCACGGCAGCCACTTCCTGGGCCTGTTCTGGGTGACCTCGGCGCCTCTCGCCATCCGTCCCGTTCTGGCCGTCATCGAAGTGATTTCCTACTTTGTTCGCCCTGTCAGCCACTCCATCCGTCTTGCCGGTAACATCACCGCAGGCCACGCTGTGATGAAAGTGTTCGCTGCCTTCGCCGGTCTGGTCGCTCTGTCGCCGCTGGCAATCCTGGGCATCACCGCCATGTACGGCCTCGAAATGCTGGTAGCATTCATCCAGGCCTACGTATTCACCATCCTGACCTGCGTCTATCTGAAGGACGCGCTGCACCCGAGCCACTAAGGCTCGGACCCGCAGACAGGACTGAATTATCGCCATTCCAACGTAAGGAGAAATGTTATGGAAGGCTCGATCGCAGAAATGGGTAAGTTCATCGGCGCCGGTCTGTCGGCGTTCGGTATGGGCCTGGCAGCTATCGGTGTGGGCAACGTCGCCGGTAACTTCCTGGCAGGCGCACTGCGCAACCCCTCGGCCGCTGGTGGCCAAACCGCGACCCTGTTCATCGGTATCGCGTTCGCAGAAGCACTGGGCATCTTCTCGTTCCTGGTTGCTCTGCTGCTGATGTTCGCCGTCTAATCTACGGGTTCATTCCTTACGGTCGGGCGGGTGTCATAACGACACTCGCCCGGTAATATCGGGCCTTCGGGTCCGAACCAAGGACGGGCCACGGAGGACGCATAACATGGCAACTGAATCGCATGGCGCTGAAGCCGTTGCAGCAGGTCACGCCGCAGCCGAGTCGGCAGGTATGCCCCAGCTCGCAGTCGAGACCTTTTCGAACCAGATCTTCTGGCTCGTTGTCGCGCTTGTCGCGACCTACCTGATCCTGTCGCGCGTGGCTCTGCCGCGTATCGCCGCCGTTCTGGCCGAGCGTCAGGGAACCATTACGAATGACATCGCCGCCGCCGAAGAGCTGAAGCTCAAGGCGAAAGAGGCTGAAGCCGCCTATGAAAAGGCACTGGCTGATGCCCGCTCGCAGGCGAACCAAATCGTCGAAGCCACCCGCGCCGAAATCAAGGCTGACCTTGATGCCGCGCTGGCGAAGGCAGACGCAGAAATTGCCGCCAAGGCCGCAGAATCGGAAAAGGCAATCGCCGAGATCCGTGCCAGCGCCGCCGAAAGCGCTGCCGAAGTTGCCAAAGACACCGCCAAGGAACTCATTGCAGTTCTGGGTGGCGATGTGGACGGCCGCTCGGTTGCAGCAGCAGTCACCTCGCGGATGAAAGGCTAAGCACAATGCGTACACTGATCATCCTCGCCGCCGCACTGGCCGCTTCGCCGGCAATGGCAGCATCGGGTCCGTTCTTCTCGCTGCACAACACCAACTTTGTCGTTCTGATCGCCTTCGTGGTGTTCCTCGGCATCCTGGTCTACTTCAAGGTCCCGGGTCTTCTGGGTGGCATGCTGGACAAGCGCGCCGTCGAGATCAAAGGCGAACTGGAAGAAGCCCGTCAGCTGCGTGAAGAGGCCCAGAGCCTGCTCGCCAGCTACGAGCGCAAGCAGAAAGAAGTCCAGGCGCAGGCAGACAGCATCGTTGCTGGCGCCAAAGCCGAAGCCGAAGCTGCTGCTGTTCAGGCCAAGGACGACCTGAAGAAGTCGATCGCACGCCGCCTGCAAGCTGCCGAAGAGCAGATCGCATCGGCCGAAGCAGCCGCTGTTCGCGAAGTTCGCGACACCGCGATTGCTGCCGCTGTTGGCGCTGCACGCGACATCCTGGCCAAGCAAATGACCGCCGAGAAATCCGGCGCGATGATCGATCGCTCGATCGAAGAAGTAAAAGCCAAGCTGCACTAACGGCCAAAGGTCTTACAGGGACAGTGAAGTCCGGATCGCGATGCGGTCCGGGCTTTTTTCTTTTTGGTTGATCGGTCGGGGCTTTCGTGCGGGAATGCGCGCGGGAGATAGGTCGGCGTGCGAGACGGCTATGACGTTCAAGGCGACAGCGATTATGACTGCCGCGATCATGTTCGTGATCGGGACTCTTTTGCTGTTCGCGCCACTGATGTTCTTTGACCAAATCTTCATCGAGGGCTCGACCGCGCCCCACACCATCGCCCGCCGCACTGCGATGTTTCTGTTTGCGTGGGGGGGCTTGCTGTTCCGGCTGCACGATCTGCCGGTTGGGCGCGTGCGCAGCACCATTTGCCAGATGTCGGCGCTGTTGATGTTCGGGCTGGGGGCGACGTCGGCCTATGAATGGATACAGGGCCACGAAAGCGACCCGTTCCTGCGCATCTCGCTGGCGAACTTTGCCCTTGGCGGGCTGTTTGTCTGGAGCTGCCTGTCGGACCGGAAGGCCGGTTAACGGTCTTTCTCGTGCTGGAACCGCTGGAGCGCCACGGCCTCGTTCCTTAGGGCGCGCTTTTCGTCGCGCAGGGCGGTTTCCACATAGTCCAGATGGGCGATCACGGCGGCGCGGGCCTCGACCGGATCGCGTTTTTGCAGGGCCACGTTGATGGCGCGGTGCTGTTCCAGCAGGTCATCGCGGGTGGTGCGCTGCTTGAACATGACGTTGCGGTTATAGAACACGCCTTCACGCAGCAGGTCAAACATGGACCGCAACATGTGCAGCATGATGACGTTGTGGCTGGCCTCGATGATCGCCATGTGAAAGTCGGCGTCGATGGCGGCCTCTTCGGCGGGGTTGCGCTTGGGGTGGGCGGCTTCCATCCGTTTGAACACGGTGTCGATCACCCGCAGATCGGTGTCCGATGCCATGCGGCAGGCGCGGTCGGCGGCCAGCCCCTCTATGTCGCGGCGAAAGGCGATGTAGTCGAACACGGCCTCGTCATGGGCGGCGAACAGGCGGATCAGCGCGGGGGAAAAGGCGTTTCCCAGAACCTCGGCCACGAACACTCCGGAGCCTGCGCGGGTCTCCAACAGGCCGTTGTCCTGCAGTTCGGCCACCGCTTCGCGCAGGGAGGGGCGCGAGACGCCAAGGCGATCGGACAGCTCCCGCTCGGACGGCAGGCGTTCGCCCGGCCGCAGAATGCCACGCAGGATCAACTGTTCGATCTGACGCACGACCGAAGTCGAGAGCTTTTCCGGTAGAACTTTTTGAAAGGGCATTTGGGCCTCGTCTTTGATTGGTCAGTTTATATGACCACGGCGGACAGGGCAAGAATGCTCAAAAATGGGGCGTCAGGACAGGGGCAGTTCCATGAAAACGCTATCGGGATGCTCTCGGTAATCGCCAAAGGGGCCGCAATTGGTGAACCCGTGCCGGTGGTACAGCGCGTGGGCCGCGTCCAGCCCCGTGCCGGTTTCCAGCCGCATCCACGCCAGCCCTTGGTCGCGGGCCTGCTGGATCAGGCGCTCCATCAGGTGATCCCCCAGCCCCTGACCCCTCGCGGCGGGATCGACGAACATCGACTTCACCTCGGCATAATCCCCCTTGAGCGAGAGCGCCGCGCAGCCAAGGGCCACCCCGTCAATCTGCGCCTCGAAGAAGGTAATCGTGGGCACGCACAGGGCATCAATCGACAAAAAGTGACAGCTGGTCGGGTCATAAAGCGATTGCATCAGGGCATGGCTGGCCTGTAGCAGTGCGGTCGAACGGGGGTTGCGCGGATTCCCCTCGATCACGGTAATTGTCATTTCTGTCTCTCCCCAAAACTCGCAATATCTTGTGGATAAGCGCGTCTTACACAATAGATCGTGCGTCCCATCCGTTGACTCATGCGTTTTGCCGCCTGCAAAATAAGCACCCTACGACTCGGACAGGAATCTGATGCCTCTTAAGTTCACGAAACTACGCCTGACAGGCTTCAAAAGCTTTGTAGACCCGACGGATCTGATCATCCACGACGGTCTCACAGGTGTGGTCGGTCCGAACGGCTGTGGCAAGTCCAACCTGCTGGAAGCGCTGCGCTGGGTGATGGGCGAAAACCGCCCCACGGCGATGCGCGGCGGCGGGATGGAAGACGTGATTTTCGCGGGGGCCTCCAGCCGTCCGGCCAAGAACTTTGCCGAGGTGTGTCTGACGCTGGATAACGGCGATCGTCTGGCACCGCAGGGCTTCAACGATCAGGAAAGCATCGACGTGGTGCGCCGGATCACTCGCGACGTGGGCAGTGCCTACAAGGCCAACGGCAAGGACGTGCGGGCGCGTGATATCCAGATGCTGTTTGCTGACGCCTCGACCGGTGCGCATTCGCCTGCGCTGGTGCGTCAGGGCCAGATTTCCGAGCTGATCAACGCCAAACCCAAGGCGCGTCGCCGCATTCTGGAAGAGGCTGCGGGGATCTCGGGCCTCTATCAGCGCCGCCACGAGGCCGAGCTGAAGCTGAAGGCGACCGAGGGCAATCTGACCCGCGTGGACGATGTGATTGACCAATTGGGCCAGCAGATCGGGACGTTGCAGCGTCAGGCCAAACAGGCGTCACGCTATCGCGCCATTGGCGAGGAGTTGCGCAAGTCCGAAGGTCAGTTGCTGTACCGCCGCTGGCGCGAGGCCGATGATGCTCGCCTGAAGGCCGAAGAGGTTCTGCGTCAGGCCAGCCTGACCGCGTCCCACGCCGAGGCGGACGCGCGCAAGGCCACCAAATCCCGCGAGGATGTCGAAAAGCTGCTGCCCCCTCTGCGAGAGGAAGAGGCGATTGCGAACGCCATCCTGCAGCGCCTGACTGTGACCCGCGATGCCCTGTCTGATCAGGAAAAGCAGGCCACGGACCGCATCCGAACCCTGCAATCGCGCATCACTCAACTGGCGCAGGACATTGACCGCGAGGCGGGCCTGAACCGCGATGCGGGCGAAACCATTGACCGGCTGGAGTGGGAGGCCCGCGAACTGGCCAAGGCCAGCGAGGGGCACGATGAACGTCTGGCAGAGGCCAGCGATATGGCCTCGGAGGCGGCGGCAGTTCTGGCCGAGCGCGAGGCGGACCTGAGCGAAAAGACCGAAGATGTGGCCCGCCTGTCGGCCCGCCACCTGTCGGTTCAACGCTTGCTGGCGGACACGCGCCGCACGCTGGAAAAGGCCGAGGCCGAGGGCGAACGGGCCCGCTTGGCCGTGGCCGAGGCGCGCGGTGTTCTGGCCCGCGCCAGCGAAGAACTGGCCCGCGCCGAGGAAGAGGAAGCGGTCGCTCAGGCCCGCGCCGAGGCCGCCGAGATTGCTTTGGCCGATGCCGAAAGCGCCCGTGCTCAGACCCAAGACCGCGAGAGCGCCGCGCGTTCCGCAAGAGCCGAGGCCGAGGGCGCAGCAAGCACTCTGCGGGCCGAGGTTGGTGCGCTGGCCAAGCTGGTCTCGCGGGACGAATCCGACAGTGCGCCGCTGCTGGATCAGCTGCATGTGACCGCCGGCTACGAAAAGGCGTTGGGGGCCGCGCTCGCCGATGACCTGCGCCAGCCTGCGGTGCATGAGGGGGCCAGCGGGTGGACGTTGTTGCCCGATTACGCGGTGCCACAGGCCTTGCCCGCAGGTGTGCGCCCGCTGTCTGACGTGGTTCAGGCGCCCAAGGTTCTGACCCGCCGCCTGTCCCAGATCGGGATCGTAACGGCCGAGGATGGCGCGCGTCTGCACGCGGTTCTGGCCCCCGGTCAGCGCCTAGTGACGGCGGATGGCGACCTGTGGCGCTGGGACGGTCTGCACGCGAACGCCGAGGATGCGCCCTCTGCCGCGGCGCTGCGACTGGAGCAGTTGAACCGTCTGGAACGCCTGCGCGAAGAGTTGGAAGAGGCCGAAGTGCGCGCCGAAGACGCCCGCGCTGCCCACGAGGATATGGGCGCCGAACTGGCCGATCTGAACCGTGCGGATGCGGCGGCTCGGGACGCGCGGCGCAAGGCTGACCAGCAGGTGGCCGAGGCTGGCCGCCGCCTGTCGCGCCTTGAGGCAGAGCGCAACTTGGCCGAGGGCAAGCTGGAGACGCTGGACCTGTCTGTGCGCCGCCATTCCGATGATGCGATGTCCGCGCGCGAAGCCTTGGCCGAGGCGCAGGCCGCCGCCAAGGACTTGGGCGATCTGGATGCCGCTCGCGCCGAGATCGAAGACCTGAAAATGACGGTCGAAGCCTCTCGGATGACGATGATGACCCGCCGGTCCATGTGGGACACCATCAAGCGCGAGGGCGAGGCCCGCCTGAAGCGCAGCCAGCAGGTCACGCAGGAACTGTCCGGTTGGCGCCACCGTCTGGAGACCGCGAACCAGCGCGCCGACGAGTTGCGCCTGCGCAAAGAGGACACCGAGATTGAACTCGACGAGGCTTGCGCCGCGCCCGAGGAGATCGCGATCCGCCGCGAGGAAATGAACGAGCAGATCGAGGATGCCGAGCGCCGCCGGAGCGCGGCAGGGGATGCTTTGGCTGCGGCGGAAACTGCGCTGCGGGCCGCCGATATCGCCAGCCGCGACTGCGAGCGTCAGGCCAGCGAGGCCCGAGAGGCCCGCGCCCGTGCCGAGGCCCGCTTGGACGGTGCCCGCGAGACGGTGCAGCACGCCACCGACCGCATCGAAGAGGAACTGGAAGTGTCGCCGCAGCAGTTGCTGGCGCGGATCGGGATTGATCCGGCCAAACTGCCGCCCGCCGACGCGCTGGAAGAGGACGTCCTGCGCCTGCGCCGTCAGCGTGAGGCATTGGGCGCTGTGAACCTGCGCGCCGAAGAGGACATGAAAGAAGTCTCTGAGGAGCATGACACTCTGGTCGGTGAAAAGCACGATCTGGAAGAGGCGATCAAAACCCTGCGCACCGGCATTTCCGGCCTGAACAAAGAGGGCCGCGCGCGTCTGCTGGCGGCCTTCGATCAGGTGAACGAGAACTTTGGCCTGCTGTTTACGCACCTGTTCAACGGTGGCGAGGCCAAGCTGGTCATGGTCGAGAGCGACGATCCCCTCGACGCCGGTCTGGAAATCATGTGCCAACCGCCGGGCAAGAAGCTGAGCGTTCTGAGCCTGCTGTCGGGCGGCGAACAGACCCTGACGGCGCTGGCGCTGATCTTTGCGGTGTTCCTTGCGAACCCTGCGCCGATCTGTGTGCTGGACGAGGTGGACGCGCCCTTGGATGACGCGAACGTGACCCGTTTCTGTGATCTCTTGGATGAGATGACCCGCCGGACCGAGACCCGCTTCCTGATCATCACCCACCACGCGGTGACGATGGCGCGGATGGACCGCCTGTTCGGCGTGACGATGGCCGAGCAAGGGGTCAGTCAGCTGGTGTCTGTGGACCTGAAGAAAGCCGAGTCGATGGTCGCCTAAGCCCGCTTGGGGTGGCGGCGCATCTGGAAGCCGGTTTTGGACTGCTCGAAACCGGCGGCGGCGTAGAAGGCGTGGTTGTCGGGGCGGTCTGCGCCTGTCAGCAACATCACCTTGTAGCAGCTTGCATCCCAAGCCTGTTCGGTGGCGAAATGCAGGACTTGGCGGCCTAGGCCCGTGCGGCGGGCGTCCGCATGGGTGACCACGTTTTCGATCAGACCATAGGGTTTGCCGCCGCGCGTCAGGTTCGGGATGACCACAAGCGTGCAACTGGCCAGAATCGCTCCGTCCTGCTCGGCCACGATGATCCCGCTGCCGGGCCATTCCAGCAACCGCCGGAACGAAGCCGCTGCGATGGCCAGATCGCAGGGCTCTTCTTCGGGGATCAGGTGGCGGTAGAGCTGGACGACCTGCTCCAGATCGTCCTGTGTGGCCAGCCGCAGCATCAGAGCTGGTTCAGCAGCGCAGGGGTCGGCCATGCGTCGGCAGGCAGGCCAAGGCGCTTTTGCGCGTCCTGAACGGCCTCTCGGGATTTCTCGCCTAGGATGCCGTCGGCGCCGCCCACGTCATAGCCGCGCGCCTGTAATTTCTGCTGAAGCTGTTTGATCTGCGGGCCGCTGAGGCCGGGCTCGGGATTGCCAGCGGCATAGGCGGGCGCACCTTCCAGACGGGTGCCGAAATAGGCGGCGGTCAGGACATAGGTGAAGCTCTGGTTCCACTCGAAATAGACGTTGAAGTTGGGATAGGCGAGGAAGGCAGGCCCCTTGCGGCCCATCGGCAGGATGATCGAGGACGGCAGATCAGGGCGCAGCAGCGCGCCGCTACGGGCCTGAACGCCCATCGCCTGCCACTCGGCGGCGGTTTTGCGGGTCAGTAGGCCGGTCTGGCTCCAGTCCATGTCTTGGGGGACGGTGATTTCCTGAAGCCACGGCTCGTTCGCGCGCCAGCCAAGGCTGGAGAGCATCCGCGCGCCGGACATCAGCGCATCCGGGGCCGAGGTTTTCAGACGCACGTGGCCGTCGCCGTCGCCGTCAACGCCGTTTTCCAGAATGTCGCCGGGCAGCATCTGGACCATGCCGATTTCACCGGCCCAAGCGCCCGTGGTGGACTGGGGATCGAAATCGCCGTTCTCGAACAGGCGGATGGCGGACAGGACTTGGGGGCGGAACAGATCGGGGCGGCGGCAATCATGGGCCAAGGTTACCAGCGCGTTGCGGGTGTTGAAGTCGCCTTGGTACCCGCCGTAATCGGTTTCAAAGGCCCAGAAGGCCAGAAGAACACCGGGGTTGATGCCGTATTGCGCCTGAATGCGATCAAAGGTGCTGCGGTACTGCTGCCATTTCTGGGCACCGGCTTGGATGCGGTTCTTGCTGATCAGCATCTTGGAAAAGTCGATGAAGTCTTTCTGAAAGACCCCTTGGGCGCGGTCGGCCTTGAGCACGGCGGCAGACTGCTGCGCCCCCGAGAAGAACGCATCGACGGTGGCTTGGGAATGGCCGCGCTGCATGGCCTCGGATTTCAGCCCGTTGATAAAGGTGCCCCAGTCGCCACCGCAGTTTTGGGCATGGGCGGGCAGGGCAAGGCCAAGGGCAAAGAGGCTGGCAGTCAGAAGGCGCATCGGAAATTCCTGTAGGTCAAACAATCCAGCCGACCCTAGCAGCGCACCTGTGACGGGCAAGTGTCAGACGATCACGACCACGACAGCCAGCAGAACCATGCCCACCCAAGCACGCCACAGCGCACCGCACGCCGCGTTGATCTGCGCGGGGCCGGGGGTGCGGTCGCCTGCGGGATGGACCCACGGGAAATCCAGCATCTGCCCGTGATAGGCGCGGGGGCCGGACAGGGCCACGTTCAAAACGCGGGCCATGGCGCTTTCGGGCCAGCCGGCGTTGGGGGAACGGTGCTGGCGGGCCTCGGTCGGCAGGCCGCGCCACAGGTCGGGGCGACCATGGGTCAGCAGGATCAGCACGGCGGAAAGGCGCGCGGGGATCCAGTTCAGTACATCGTCCAGACGGGCCGCAGCCCAGCCGAACTGTTCGTGTCGCGGGGTGCGGTGGCCGATCATGCTGTCGCCGGTGTTGACCAGCTTGTAGATGACGATGCCTGGCAGCCCTCCGATCAGGAACCAGAAGGCGGGGGCGATCACACCGTCGCTGAAATTCTCGGCGGCGGATTCGATGGCGGCGCGGGCGACGGCAGGCTCGTCCAGAGTGGCGGTGTCGCGGCCCACGATCATCGACACGGCGCGGCGGCCGCGAGTGATCGATTGGGTCAGGCCGGTGGCAACCTCGGCCACGTGATCGACCAACGATTTCTGGGCCAGCAGGATGGCGGCCCCGATGATCTGGGCAATCCAGCCAAGGCTGGACAGCGCCACGGCAATCGCGCCCCAGAACAGGATCAGCAGCCCAAGGGCGATAACGCCCTTCTGCCGCTTGTTGTCGCCGGTGTTAAAGCGTTTGTCGGCCCAATCAATGGTGCGGCCCATCAGGACGGCGGGGTGGGGCAGGCGGTTCCACAGGGCCTCAGGCTCGCCAAAGACGGCGTCGAGGATCATCGCAACGATCAGGGCGGCTGCGGTCATAGGGCGGCCTCGAACTGGTCCCAGCGGTCGGGGGCGGGCAGGCCAAGGCGGATCCACGTTTTCGAATAGGGGAAGATGCGGGACCAGACGTGACCTTGGGCCAGCTTGTCCTGCCATGCGGCGGCGTCCTCGACCTCATAGAGGCGGAACAGGGGCGTGCCCCCCACGGCGCGGGCCCCGAGGGGTTCGACCATCTCGTCCATACGGTTCGCATCGGCACTAAGGCGCAGGCGGGTCTGGTTGGCCCAAGCGATGTCGGTCAGGGCGCGGGCGCCGATCGTCAGCGCAGGGCCGGACACCGCCCAAGGGCCGATCATGTCGCGCATACGGGCGATCAGTTCGGGTTGGCCGATCAGAAAGCCAAGGCGCGCACCGGCCAGACCCCAGAACTTGCCAAAGGATTTCAGCACCAGAACGTTCGGCTGGGCCGCCAGTTGGATCATGCTGGCCGCAGGGCAGATGTCGCAAAAGCTTTCGTCGATGATCGTCAGGGGGGCGGTCATGTCGGCGGGGTGATAGACGCGGCCATCGGGGTTGTTCGGGTGCACAACCACCAGCGCGTCGGTCCCTGCGTCGCTTACCGTCCAGCCGCAGGCGCGAAAGGCGGCAGCGTGCTCGTTATAGGTGGGCGCGGGGATGCGGACGGTGCCCGCTGGGGCCAGCGCCGGAATGCGCGCGATCAGGCTGGAGGCCCCCGGCGCGGCCAGAATTTGCGCGCTGTCGGGGACGTTCCAGAACTGGCGTGCGGCGTCGGTCAGAGCGTTCTGGGCGTTCTTGTCGGGCAGGGCGTTCCATGCGTCTGCCGAAATCTCGCCCACGGGAAAGGGCACCGGATTGATACCCGTAGACAGGTCGAGCCAACCATCGCGGGTGCCGCCGTACTTGGCGACTGCCGCGTCGATTCCGCCCCCGTGATCCCTGACTTCAGGTTGCATGCCCGATACCTCCCTATCGAAGGCGCAGGTTGCCGATTGAGCGACCTAGGGCAAGCACAAATTAGCCGCGATTGTGAGGTGCGTCGAAATCCAGCACCGGATTGATCGGGATGATCCGGTTCGGGTTAATCGTATCATGGCTGTAGTGGTAGTGCCGGACGATGTGATCCAGATTGACCGTCGGCGCGACACCGGGGCGCTGGTACAGTTCGCGCACATAGGCCCACATGTTGGGGTAGTCGATGATCCGCTTGCGGTTGCACTTGAAGTGCTGGTGATAGACCGAGTCGAACCGCACCAGCGTGGTGAACAGGCGCCAGTCAGCCTCGGTCAAAGTGTCGCCGGTCAGGTAGCGGTTCGCGCTGAGGATCTGCTCGATCCAGTCCAGACTGTCGAACAGAGGATGCACAGCCTCGTCATAGGCGTCTTGGGTGGTGGCGAAACCGGCCTTGTAGACGCCGTTATTGACGGTGTCGTAGATGCGGGTGTTCAGGGTCTCGATCTGGTCGCGCAGGGCAACGGGCCAGTAATCGTCGGTGTTGCCGGTCAGATCGTCGAAGGCGCTGTTGAACATGCGAATGATCTCGGCGCTTTCGTTGGAGACGATGGTGTTCGTTTCCTTGTCAAAGAGCACCGGCACCGTGACGCGGCCCGACATGTCGGGTTTCACGCTGGTATAGACCTCGTGCATGAAGTCCTTGCCCAAGAGCGTGTCCCCCGTCGCCCCCGGATAATCGGTTCCAAAGGTCCAGCCATCCCCAAGCATCTCGGGGTGGACGACGCTTATGCTGATATGGGGCTCCAGCCCCTTGATCGCGCGGAAGATCAGCGTGCGGTGCGCCCAAGGGCAGGCATAGGAGACATAGAGATGGTAGCGTCCGCTTTCAGCCTTGTACCCGCCGATGCCCGAAGGACCGGCGCTGCCGTCAGCGGTGACCCAGTTGCGGAACTTGGCCTGATCGCGAACGAATTTACCGCCGCTTTCTTTGGTGTCGTACCATTTGTCGTGCCATTTGCCGTCGATCAGCAGTCCCATGGGGGCCTCGTGTATTGCCTAAGTTCTCATCATCTGTCTGGGCAGAACCTAGGGTGATCACGGGCCTGTGCACAGTCTTAGCTTCGCGCAGGATCACTGCACATGCGCACAGAAGGCGGTTTTCAGACGGTTTCGGCGGGCTCTGACTGGTAGGCCATGATGCGGGGCAGGTTGCCTTCGATCCAGTCGGCAAGGGCGCGGACATGCTCGGCCACTTCCTCGCCCATGGGTGTCAGGGTGTAGTCGACGCGGGGCGGCACCTCTTGGTGATCGTGGCGCAGGACAAAGCCGTCTTCCTCCAGCAATTGCAGGGTCTGGGCCAGCATCCGGTCGCTGACACCGCCAATCAGTCGGCGCAGCTCGGCGAACCGTTTGGTGCCCCCCTGAAGGGCGATAAGAACCAGCACGCCCCAGCGGCTGGTGACGTGTTTCAGGATATCGCGGGACGGGCAGGTGCTGGCCAGCACATTGCCGCGCAGGGCACCGCTGTGGATCGCTTCGCTGAGGGTGGTCATGGGGCCTCCGGTGAAAAAGTTCATACTAACATTTATGTACGTACTTACGAAATACAAGTGCTATGTCTAGGTTCCCCTCAATCGAAACACCATTGAGGATTTTACCATGACCATCGCAATCACCGGCGCCACTGGACAACTGGGCCGCATTGTTATCGAACAGCTAAAGGCCGTTGTGCCCGCCGATCAGATCGTCGCACTGGTCCGCTCGCCCGAGAAAGCCGCCGATCTGGGCGTCGAGGCTCGCGCCTTTGACTATGACGCGCCCGAGACGCTGGTGCCTGCGCTGGCGGGCGTGGACAAGCTGCTGCTGATTTCGGGCAGTGATCTGGGTAAACGCGTGGCGCAGCACACCGCCGTGATCGCCGCCGCCAAAGAGGCGGGCGTGGGATTCATCGCCTATACCAGCCTGCTGCACGCTGACACCAACACCCTGTCGCTGGCCCCCGAACATGTGGGCACCGAGCAGGCACTGGCAGCATCGGGCATCCCCCACACCCTGCTGCGCAACGGCTGGTACACCGAGAACTACACCATGAGCCTGCCTGCTGCCGTCCAGCACAACGCCCTGATCGGGTCCGCTGGCGAAGGCCGGATTTCGTCGGCCTCTCGTGCCGATTACGCAGCTGCAGCAGTTGCAGTTCTGTCAACCGAAGGCCACGGGGGCAAGACCTATGAGCTATCGGGCGATTCGGACTACTCCCTGTCCGAATTGGCAGCCGAGGTCTCGAAACAGACCGGCAAGGACATCCCCTATGTGAACCTGCCCGAGGCCGATTATACCGCCGCGTTGGTACAGGCCGGACTGCCCGAAGGGTTCGCCGCAGCACTGGCCAGCTTTGACGTCGAGGCATCGAAGGGAGCCCTGTATGACAAGGGCAAAACCCTGTCTGACTTGATCGGCCGACCCACCACGCCGCTGTCCGAAGTGGTCGCGGCAGCGTTAAGCTAAACCACGGGAACCGGCGATTGGCATGCGCGTTGCACGACTGCTGCAACGCGCTACGTTCGTCGGAGTTTCCTTTGGTAAACTTGACGTTAGCGTTGTGCGTGTCATCCTTGGCATGAGGACGGAGGAAAACATGTCAACGTTTTTGCCAAAAGATGTGGAAGACGGGCTTAGGGATGCGATTATTGCAAACCAACGTCGTACAAGTCGTCTGCGGGTCGAAGTGAACGGCCAAAGCTATGCGGTGCTGCGGATGTGGCGGAACGGGTTCTCGGTTGCGGCCGTGGATGCGCCCCGTCTGCGCGGTCTGGTCGACATCTTCGAGGGGGCTAACCACCTGTCTCAGGCGCTGGTCGTCGCGTCCGAAGTGGCGGGCGACGAGATGCATTATGAGTTCAAGCGCAGCACGCTGGCGTCCGACAAAGCGCCCGTGGATTTCGCGCGCGATCCCAACGCACCGGCTGGGTTGCTGCCCCGCCTCTAACGGGGCAGCCCATTGATCACTGAAGGTCGCTAAAGGCGGCTTTCAAACGCTCTGCCGCCTCGGCCACACGGGCACGGGGGGTGGCAAAATTGAACCGCATAAAGGTCTCGCCACCTTTGCCAAAGGTTTCGCCGTGGTTGGCGGCGATGCGGGCGTCCTGTTCGATGCGCTTCTTGTACTCGGGGCCGGACATGCCGGTGTCTGCGAAATCCACCCACGCCAGATAGGTCGATTGCATCGGCATCGAGGTGACGCCGGGGATGGAATTCAGCGCCTCGTCCAGCAGGCGGCGGTTTCCGTCCAGATACTCGACCAAGGCATCCACCCACGCCGCGCCCTCGGGGCTGTAGGCGGCGGTGGTCATCTCCAGACCGAACGAGTTGCCGGAAATCCCGAGCGCCATCATGCGAGCACTGAACTTGGCGCGCAGGGCGTCGTCGGGGATGATCACGTTGCCGGTGTGGCTGCCCGCGATGTTAAAGGTCTTGGTCGTGGCGGTCATCATCACCAGACGGTCCATGATGTCGGGCGTCGCCACAGCCATGACGTGGTGCTTGTTGCCCGGCATGACCAGATCGTGATGAATTTCGTCGGACACAAGGATCAGGTCGTGGCGCTTGGCAAATTCGGCCACGCCCCTCAGTTCGTCCAGGGTCCAGACGCGGCCGCCGGGGTTATGGGGCGAGCACAGGATCACCATCTTTTCGGTGCCGGTCATCTGCGCGTCATAGGCATCGAAGTCCATCTTGTAGATGCCGTCCTCAATCACCAGCGGGCATTCGACCACCTCGCGGCCCGCCGCGCGGATGGTGCGGGCAAAGGCGTGGTAAACGGGGGTGAACAGCACCACACCGTCGCCGGGGTTGGTGAACGCGTCCACACACAGGCCGGTGCCGTTCACCAGACCGTGGGCGGTCAGGATCGCTTTGGCGTCCACTTTCCAGCCGTGGCGGTTCTCCATCCACCACTGGATCGCGCCCTTGTAATCCTGATCCCCGCCGAAATAGCCGTAGACCCCGTGGGCGGTCATCTTTTCCAGCATCTCTTGCACGCAGGCGGGCGGGCGGAAGTCCATGTCCGCAACCCACATCGAAATCCCGTCCTTGGGGGATACGCCGTACAGGGGCTCCATCTGGTCCCATTTCGAGGAATGGGTGCCCACGCGGTCGATGATTTCGTCAAAATTCATGGGGTGCGTCCTTTTTTAACCGTGCGGTCAAGCTATCGGGCTATTTCTGCTGTGCAAGGGGCGTTGCGCGATCAGCCCGCATCGCCTAGATGAATTTTTATGATACGCCCCATTCTGATCCATCCCGACCCGCGCCTGAAAAAGGTTTGCACCCCTGTGGCTGATATCTCGGACGAGCTGCGCAAGCTGGCCGATGATATGCTGGAAACCATGTATGACGCCCCCGGCGTTGGCTTGGCCGCGCCGCAGATCGGCGATTTGCGCCGCCTGATCGTGATGGATTGCGTCAAGGACGAGGGCGCCCCCGCGCACCCCATGGTGATGTTCAACCCCGAGGTCATCCTGAACTCGGACGATCTGAACGTCTACGAAGAGGGCTGCCTGTCCATCCCCGAGCAATACGCCGAAGTGACCCGCCCCAAAGAGGTGCGCGTGCGCTGGTTGGACCGCGACGGGAACCTGCAGGAGCAGGATTTTGACGGGCTCTGGGCGACCTGTGTGCAGCACGAGATCGACCACCTGAACGGCAAGCTGTTCATTGATTATCTTGGCCCGATGAAGCGCCAGATGATCACTCGCAAATCCATGAAGCTGAAGAAAGAACGGGCCCGCTCGTGAGACGCAAGACTCTGCCCTATATGGACAAGCGCCTGCGCACCGTCGCCGCGCCTGTTGAGGCCATCACCGACGAGATCCGCGCAATCTGGCAGGACATGATCGACACCATGGAGGCGATGCCCGGAGTGGGCTTGGGCGCGAACCAGATCGGTGTCTTGCTGCGTTTGGCGGTTGTGGATGCTAGTGACGAGCGCGGTCAGGCGGTGCGGATGGCGAACCCTGAAATCCTGCACGCCTCGGTCAAACTGCGAGAGCACGAAGAGGCCAGCCCCCACCTGCCCGGCGTATCGGCCAAGATTGAACGTCCCCGAGCGGTGACCGTCCGGTTCATGGACGAGACTGGCGAAGTGGTGGAGCGTGATTTCGTTGGCCTCTGGGCGACGAGCGTGCAGCACCAGATCGACCACCTGAACGGCAAGCTCTACACCGACCACCTGTCCAAGGTGAAACGAGACATGCTGGTCCGCAAATCGAGGAAGTTCCAATGAAGGTTGTGTTCATGGGCACGCCCGATTTCTCGGTTCCGGTGCTGGATGCACTGGTCGAGGCGGGCCACGAGGTTGTTTGCGTCTACTGTCAGCCGCCCCGCCCCGCGGGCCGCGGCAAGAAGGATCGCCCAACCCCTGTCCATGCACGGGCCGAAGCTTTGGGCTTGCCCGTCCGCCATCCGGTCAGCCTGAAGGGCGCGGAAGAGCAGGCGGACTTTGCGGCGCTGAATGCGGATGTGGCGGTGGTCGTGGCCTATGGCCTGATCCTGCCCCAAGCGGTTCTGGATGCGCCCGCCAAGGGCTGCCTGAACATTCACGCGTCGCTTCTGCCGCGCTGGCGCGGGGCCGCGCCGATCCATCGCGCGATCATGTCGGGCGATGCGGCCACAGGCATCTGCATCATGCAGATGGAGGCGGGTCTGGACACCGGCCCCGTCCTCTTGCGCCGTGAAACCCCGATTGGCGAGACCGAGACCACCGATCAGCTGCACGACCGCCTGTCCACGATGGGCGCGGAGTGTATTGTTGAGGCTCTATCGACCCTCGATACCCTGACTCCCGAGGTGCAGCCCGAAGAGGGCGTGACCTATGCCCACAAAATCGACAAGGCCGAGGCCGCTGTCGATTGGGCCAAGCCTGCGATTGAGATCAGCCGCCAGATCCGCGGCCTTGCGACCTTTCCCGGCGCATGGACCGTGCACAAGGGCGAGCGGATCAAGCTCTTGGGCGCTGAACTGGCCGACGGGCAGGGCGCTGCGGGCACCGTGATCGGCCCGGCGCTGACGGTTGCTTGCCAGACGGGCGCTGTGCGCATCACCAAGGCCCAGCGGGCTGGCAAGGGCGCGCAGGACATTGACACATTCCTACGGGGCTGGCCCATTGAAACGGGCGAGGTTTTGGGTTCGGAGTAAGCGATGTTTCCCGTATTGATCGGCACTGTCGTGGTCGCAGGGATCGTGGGCTATGTGTCCGAACGCTCGGGTTTCACACGCAACGGCTATATCCCGTCCATCGTGATCTGCGTGGGCGGGGCGTTTCTGTTCTACTTTGTGACGATCATGTTCGGGATCGGCTTTGGCAGTCCGGGGCTGAACGCGATCGCGTCCTCGATCGGGGCGCTGATCATCGTGCCGACGCGGTACCGCAAGTAATCACTGTTTGGGGGGCTCGTGCCGGTAGTTCGGCAGCTTCCACCCGAACAGCAGACTGCCCCCGCGCAGGGCAAAGGTCACAGCCGCACCCGCCAGCAGATACACAGTGCTGTCCGCGATCACCAGCGCCAGCAGCGCCGAGGTCACCGATCCAGCCAGCGCGGCGGTGACATAGAATTCCCCGTGTCGCAGCACCAAGGGCACGTCGTTGCACACCACGTCCCGCATCAGCCCGCCGAAGCAGCCGGTGATCATGCCCATGATGGTGACGATCATCGGGCTCTGGCCCGTTTCGTGGGCCGCAGAAACCCCCGCCACTACAGCCGAGGACAGCGCCACTGCGTCCAGCCAGCGGATCGCTTTGTACCGGCTCTCTAGTCGCGGGGCGATCAGGAACACCAAAGCGGCGGCCAGCAAAGCGGCTAGAATAGAGTGCGGCTCGGCGATCCAGAACACGGGGTTCCGGTCCAACAGCAAATCCCGCAGGGTCCCGCCCCCGAGCGCCGTCAGACACGCCACAAAGCCGAACCCCACAGGGTCCAGCTGCTGGCGGCTGGCGACCAGTGCGCCCGACAGGGCGAACACGAACACCGAAGCCAGATCCAGCAGGTCCGTCGCAGTCATGACTTGAACGGGGCCATGCCTGCGCGCGCCAGTTCATCGGCGCGCTCGTTTTCGGGGTGGCCAGCGTGGCCCTTGACCCATTCCCACGTCACGTCGTGCCTCTGGCGGGCCTCGTCGAGGCGGCGCCAAAGGTCTTCGTTTTTCACGGGCTTCTTGGTGCTGGTTTTCCAGCCGTTCTTTTTCCAGCCATAGAGCCACTGGGTGATGCCGCCTTTGACATAGGCGCTGTCGGTCACCACGGTGATCTTGCTGGGGCGTTCCAATGTCTCAAGGGCGTGGATCGCTGCCAACAGTTCCATCCGGTTGTTGGTGGTGTCGGCCTCGCCGCCCTTGAGCTCCTTTTCCTTGACCACGTCTTCACCGACTTTGGCCTGTAACAGGGCGCCCCACCCTCCGGGTCCGGGGTTTCCGCTGCAAGCTCCGTCGGTGTAGGCGTATAGGTCAGGCAAAAGCTGTAATTCCCAGGCAGATGACAACAAGGATGGTCAGCATAACGCGCAGCTGAAGCCACCACTTCGGGTTCATACCCAGATAATTGTAATAGACGTCGAGCGCCAGTAGCGCGACGAACGCAACAATCAGGTTCACCGCCGAGGTAAAGGTGCCATCCCCCACCATGAAGAACACCCAGATGGTCGGCAGACAGGACAGGCCCAGACCATATGTGCGCAGGGTGTCATCCTCGACCGTCGCGGAAAAGCCCCACAGAATCCCCGAGATAAAGCAGGACACGATCAGGCCATAGGAAAGCTGGATGTACGGTGCCGACATCCGCGAGCCGAGGGTCATCAGGCTCCATTCGTTCAGTTCGGGGTACAGAATGCAGGCCGCCCCCCATGCGAACGGGATAACGCCGGCAAAGCCCAGAAACAAAGCGGGCAAAGGGATCTTGGTCATACTAACTCCAATCACTGATGGCCTTACGGCCTTTGAAATTAGTTCACCCCTTAATGACTCCCAAAAACTCCGCTTTGAGGTAAATCATATAGCTGAATGGGATTACGCGGGCACACGCAATACGCGAGGCACTTTGAATTCCACATTCTCTTGCGCGGTTTCGACCAATTCCACGGTGGCGTCGAAACGATCACGGAAAGCGTCGATGACTTCGTTCACCAGAACTTCGGGCGCCGAGGCTCCGGCGGTGATCCCCAGCGAGCTAATCCCCTCGAGTGCGCGCCAATCAATATCCGTGGCCCGCTGCACCAACTGCGCGTAATTGCAGCCATTTTTCGCAGCAACCTCGACAAGGCGTTTGGAGTTCGACGAATTGGGCGCACCGACCACAAGCAGGGCGTCGCAATCGGGGGCGATGGCTTTGACCGCTTCTTGGCGGTTGGTGGTGGCGTAACAGATGTCTTCTTTGTGGGGGCCGACGATCGCGGGGAACCGCTCGCGCAGGGCGGCGACGATATCGGTGGTGTCGTCCACAGAAAGAGTGGTCTGAGTAACAAAAGCCAGCTTGGACGGATCGCGGACATCGACCTGCGCCACGTCCTCGACGGTTTCGACCAGCAGAACCTCTCCATCGGGAAGCTGGCCCATGGTGCCTAGGGTCTCGGGGTGGCCCGCGTGGCCGATCATGATCATTTGCAGGCCGTTGTCATAGTGACGCTCGGCCTCGATATGGACCTTGCTGACCAGAGGGCAGGTGGCGTCCACATAGATCATCTCGCGCTTGGCGGCGGCGGCGGGCACGGATTTCGGAACCCCGTGCGCCGAGAAGATCACCGGACGGTCATCGGGGCATTCATCCAGTTCCTCGACAAAGACAGCGCCCTTGTCGCGCAGGGAATCCACCACGAATTTGTTGTGCACGATCTCGTGCCGGACATAAACGGGGGCGCCCCATTTCTCGATCGCCATTTCGACGATCTTGATCGCGCGGTCCACGCCTGCGCAAAAGCCGCGCGGCGCCGCAAGATAGATGGTGAGCTGGGGTTTGGTCATGGCACCCGTCCTGTCATGCATTCTTGCCCCAGACCTAGTGCATGGGGCGCGCCTTCGCAATCGGCGGGGCTTCATAATGCTGTCAGGGGGGGGGATATAGGCCCCATCCGGTGCCGCGCGTGGCGGGCTGCCTTTGGGGCCGATACTCATACGTCCTTTAACAGGATGGCGCGAGAATACGCGTCATCCAGAATTATTCGGCGTCGTTGCCTGCGTCTGCGCGTTCGGGGACATCACGCGGAGGGCGGCCGATCACCTCTTTGAGGTCGTTCAGGTCGATGAAGTTGTCTGCCTGACGGCGCAGTTCATCGGCAATCATCGGGGGCTGGCTGCGGATGGTCGAAACGACCGAAACGCGGACA
This sequence comes from Donghicola mangrovi, assembly GCF_013377535.1. Taxonomy (GTDB): domain Bacteria; phylum Pseudomonadota; class Alphaproteobacteria; order Rhodobacterales; family Rhodobacteraceae; genus Donghicola; species Donghicola mangrovi. Next base: position 49,393 of record NZ_JABCJE010000007.1, read on the forward strand.
CCCTGACGCTGCAGGCTTTCGACCAGCGGACGGAAGTCACCATCGCCCGAGAACAGCACGATGTGGTCCACATGGGGCGCCAGTTCCATCGCGTTGACGGTCAACTCGATGTCCATGTTGCCCTTGACCTTACGGCGGCCCTGGCTGTCGGTGTATTCCTTGGCCGGCTTGGTCACCATGGTGAAGCCGTTATAGTGCAGCCAATCTACCAGCGGGCGGATGGGCGAGTATTCGTCGTTTTCCAGCAGGGCAGTGTAGTAAAATGCGCGCAACAGCTTGCCGCGGCGCATGAATTCCTGTCGAAGCAGCTTGTAATCGATGTCGAACCCAAGCGACTTGGCGGCCGCGTACAGGTTGGAGCCATCGATGAACAGAGCCAATCGCTCGTCCTTGTAAAACATAAAAATTCCTTTCGGTATTATGATGCCGTGGTGAAGGTGAGTGGTCTTACTTCGGCATCTTAGAATGAATTAAACTGTTGTCCTCAGAACTCAAGGTAAGGGAGTTCATCAATAATGAGGTGGGAAACATGAAAAAGTATAATCAGGTCATTTTCTCAATCGGCGGGAATCAGGAACAAGAGGTTTCAAAAAATATCGAGCTGCAACTCAAAGTAGCCAATCTTTTCAGTAGAAGCCACGTTTTTCCCACGGCTGTTTCGAAATTTTACCTTACACCTGCGTTTCCTGCCGGGATCGGCGCGGATTTCGTCAACTGTGCGATTTCTGCAATGACCCCCCTTGATCCGTCTGATGTTTTGCAGCTTTGCCACCAAATAGAGGCGGAATTTGGGCGCAAAAGGATCGTTCGTTGGGGCGAACGTGTAATCGATATCGACTTGATATCGTTCAATGATCGGGTTCTTCCTGACATGGTTGCTTACTGCAACTGGCGCGATCTGTCACTTGAAGAGCAGCGTGTGAAGGCCCCCGAGCACCTTATATTACCGCATCCGCGCGTGCAGGATCGGGCATTTGTGCTGGTTCCCTTGCTGGACATTGCGCCAGAGTGGGTGCATCCGGTCCTGAAACGCAGCGCGCGCGAGTTGTTGAACGATCTGCCCCCCGAAGAGGTTGATTCTGTGCGCGCAATCGAAGGATCACGGGTTGTAAATTACCCCGAGCCCGTATAAATAAGCGCCTTCTACAGCTTGCCTAGAGTGGAGATCCCATGGCCCGCGTTACCGTTGAAGACTGCGTCGACAAGGTTCCGAACCGTTTTGATCTGGTTATGCTTGCTGCCCATCGGGCACGCGAGATCTCTGCTGGTGCGTCTCTGACTGTCGATCGTGACAACGATAAGAACCCTGTGGTGGCTCTGCGCGAAATCGCAGAAGAAACCCAGTCGGCTGATTCGCTGCGCGAGCGCATGATCGAATCCAACCAGACCCAGATCGAGGTTGACGAGCCCGAAGACGATTCGATGGCTCTGCTCATGGGTGCCGAGGTTGCCGATCGTCCCGCAGACGACGACATGTCCGAAGAGAAGCTGCTGCGCGCTCTGATGGAAGCTCAGGGTCAGAAGTAATTGCCGATACAGGGCTAACTGGAATGATTGCAGCGCAAGACCTGGTTGCCCTGGTCCGTAACTACAACCCGAAAACCAATGCCGAGTTGATCGAGGCGGCCTATGACTATGGCCGCCTTATGCATGAGGGGCAGGTGCGCCATTCGGGCGAACCCTATTTCACCCACCCCGTCGCGGTTGCCGCGATTCTGACAGAGCAGCGACTGGATGATGCAACCATCATCACCGCGCTTCTGCATGACACCATCGAAGACACCAAATCCACCTACACCGAAATCGCCGAGCGGTTCGGAACCGAGGTGGCCGATCTGGTCGATGGCGTCACCAAGCTGACCAACCTTCAGCTTTCCTCGACCGAGACGAAGCAGGCCGAGAACTTCCGCAAGCTGTTCATCGCCATGTCCAAGGACCTGCGCGTGATTCTGGTCAAGCTGGCCGACCGTCTGCACAACATGCGGACGATCAAAGCCATGCGTCCCGAAAAGCAGGCGCAAAAGGCCCGCGAAACCATGGAAATCTTTGCCCCACTGGCAGGCCGTATGGGCATGCAGTGGATGCGCGAAGAGCTCGAGGATCTGTCGTTCCGCGTGCTGAACCCCGAGGGCCGCGCCAGCATCATGCGCCGCTTTGTCATGCTGCACAAAGAGGCGGGAGATGTGGTGCACCGGATCACTGGTGACATGCGCAACCTCTTGGAAAAGCAGGATATCGAGGCCGAAGTTTTTGGCCGCGCGAAAAAGCCCTATTCGATCTGGCGCAAGATGCAGGCCAAGGATCAGGGCTTTAGCCGTCTTTCCGATATCTATGGTTTCCGTATTATCACCGAGTCCGAAGAGGATTGCTATCGCGCGCTGGGAGCGATCCACCAGCGCTGGCGTGCGGTCCCCGGCCGGTTCAAGGATTACATCAGCCAGCCGAAATCGAACGGCTATCGCTCGATCCACACTACGGTGTCGGGACGCGATGGTCGCCGGGTCGAGGTTCAGATTCGCACCCGTCAGATGCACGATGTGGCCGAAACCGGTGTGGCCGCGCACTGGTCCTATCGCGACGGTAAGCGCAGCGGGAACCCCTTTGCTGTGGACCCCGCGAAGTGGCTGGCCGGTCTGACCGAACGCTTCGAAGAGGATGACGATCACGACGCCTTCCTCGAGGCGGTGAAGCTGGAGATGTACACCGACAAGGTGTTCTGCTTCACCCCCAAGGGCGAAGTGATCAAGCTGCCCAAAGGCGCGACCCCCATCGACTTTGCCTACGCGATCCACACCCGTATCGGGAACGCCTGCGTTGGTGCCAAGGTTGACGGCCTGCGCGTGCCCCTGTGGACCCGTCTGAAAAACGGCCAGTCCGTGGTGATCATCACCGCCGAGGGGCAGACTCCTCAGGCGACGTGGGTGGATATCGTAGCGACCGGCCGCGCGAAATCGGCGATCCGCCGTGCTCTGCGCGCCGAGGACCGCGAGCGGTTCATCAAGCTGGGCCGTGAACTGGCCCGCGTGGCGTTCGAACACGTCGGCAAGAAGGCCACCGAGAAGGCTCTGACCACCGCCGCGACCGCCCTGCGTATTCCCGATTCCGAAGAGCTTCTGGCCCGCCTTGGCAGCGCCGAGATCACCGGCTCCGAAGTTGTGGCGGCGATCTATCCGAACCTGCAGCCCGCGGCCTCGTCTCAGGTTGAACCCAAGCGCGCCGTGATCGGTCTGGAGCCGGGGCAAAGCTTTACCCGCGCGCCCTGTTGCCAGCCTGTTCCGGGCGAGCGGATCGTGGGCATCACCACCCGCGGTCAGGGCGTCATGGTGCACGCCATTGACTGTGAGGCTTTGGCCGAGTTCGAGGATCAGACCGAACGCTGGATGGACATCTACTGGCACAGCGGCGAGCATCCGGCGAAATATCCGGTAACGCTGGACCTGACTATCAGCAACGACGCGGGCGTTCTGGGCCGCATCTGCACCCTAATCGGCGAGCAGAAGGCGAATATCTCTGACCTCTACTTCGTTGACCGGAAACCGGATTTTTACCGGCTCGAGGTTGATGTTGACCTGAAAGATGTGGAACACCTTCACCGTGTCATGACAGCGTTACAAGCTGACAGTGATGTGGCGGAAATTTCCCGTAGCCGTGACGCAGAGCGTCTTCATGCTTTGGGTGGCAGGTCAGAGAGGTAGTCGGCGTGGTCTTCAAGCGTCGTGAAAAACGAACGCTATGGCAGATCTTCAAAGACCTCGTCTGGCCCAAAGGGGGGTGGACGCGGGCGTTCCATTACGTCCGCCATCGGGTTTACCGCCTGCCCGATAGCCCCGAAAAGATCGCCCGCGGGATCATGGCGGGCCTTTTCACCACGTTTACCCCATTGTACGGGCTGCACTTTTTCATCGCGGCCGGTCTGGCGTTTATCATGCGGGGCAATATCCTTGCCTCGATTCTGGCGACGTTCTTTGGCAACCCGCTGACCTATGTGCCGATCGCGGTGATCGCGATGAAGACGGGCTATTTCCTGCTGGATATCGAACATGGGCACCGGCTGGATAAATCGCTGGTCCACAAATTCTTTGATGCGGGCGACGAGCTGCTGCACAATGCGATGGTGATCTTTACCGGTGGCACGGCGGACTGGAGCCGGCTGGCAGTGTTCTACCACGAGGTCTTCTTTCCCTATCTGGTCGGGGGAATTTTACCTGGATTGGTCCTGTCAATTGTTGGCTATTACGTCACATTGCCCCTTATCCGTGCCTACCAAAAACGGCGGCGCGGGGCTTTGGCGGCCCGTCTGGCATCGCTAAAGAAACGCAAACACCCAAAGGACCAAGAGCCCGCGGGGGATTAACGAATATCTGGGGGCGCATATGCAACCGCTCGGCAAACTCCGTCTTGGGGTAAACATCGATCACGTGGCCACTGTCCGGAACGCACGCGGGGGCGCTGTGCCCGATCCGCTGCGCGCTGCCAAAATGGCCGAGGAAGCTGGCGCTGACGGCATCACCGCCCACCTGCGCGAAGATCGCCGCCACATCAGCGACGCGGATATCGACGGCTTGATGGAGATCCTGTCGGTCCCGCTGAACTTTGAAATGGCCGCGACCGAGGAAATGCAGAAGATCGCCCTGCGCCACAAACCGCACGCGGTCTGCATCGTCCCCGAAAAGCGCGAAGAACGCACCACCGAGGGTGGTCTGGAAGTCGCGCGCGAGGAAAACCGGCTGGCCCACTTTATCGCGCCCCTGCGCGAGGCCGGTTGCCGCGTGTCGATCTTTATCGCCGCCGATAAGCGCCAGATCGAAGCAGCGCACCGCATTGGCGCGCAGGTTATCGAGATTCACACCGGTGCCTATTGCGACGCCCATGCCGAAGGCCGGTTCGAGGATCGCGACCGCGAGCTGGTCTCGATCACCGAGATGGCCGCATTCGCCCATGATCTGGGCCTCGAGGTCCACGCGGGCCACGGTCTGACCTATGACACCGTTCAGCCCATCGCCGCGCTGCCCCAGATGATGGAGCTGAACATCGGCCACTTCCTAATCGGTGAGGCGATTTTCCGTGGGCTCGTGCCCTCGATTCAGGAAATGCGCCGCCTGATGGACGAGGCGCGCGCATGACCGGCACCCAACTGGCCCTGTTTGTACTGGGCTGGATGCTGATGGTCGGCTCTCCGGGGCCGGCCACGCTGGGGATTATGGGCACCGCGATGCGGTCGGGGCGGCGTCAAGCCGTGACCTTTGCCACCGGCATTCTGACCGGCAGCGCGTTCTGGTCGACCGTGGCGATTCTTGGCCTTGGGGCGCTGATGCAGGCCCATGTCTGGATTTTTCAGGCGATGAAGTACATCGGCGCGGCCTATCTGCTGTTTCTGGCGCTGAAATCCCTGCGTTCGGCGATCAAACCGGCTGGTGAGATCAAGGCAAAGGTGGCCGATGGCGCACCGCACAAAATCTATCTCAAGGGGCTGTTGATCCACCTGACCAACCCCAAGGCCGTTCTGGCATGGGGCTCGGTCTTTGCGCTGGTTCTACCGCCCGACGCGCCGCTGGGGGACCTGTTCCACCTGCAAGGGGTGCTAATGGGGGCCTCGGCCTTTGTGCTCTATGTCTATGCGGTGTTGTTCTCTAGCGCGGGGGCGATCCGCGTTTATGAACGTGCGCGCCGCGGGTTCGAACTTACGTTTGCGGCCCTGTTCGGGGCGGCCAGCCTGAAAATCCTGATGGTCGCGTCATGATATTGGGGATTGGCAGTGATCTGGCGAATATCGACCGGATCGCAGGCGTTCTGGACCGGTTCGGCGACCGTTTCCGCAACCGCGTCTTTACCGAACTCGAGCAAGCCAAAGCAGCGCGCCGCAAGGACGAGGCCGGTACCTATGCCAAACGCTGGGCCGCCAAGGAAGCGTGTTCCAAGGCGCTTGGCACCGGTCTGGCGATGGGCATCAGTTGGAAGGACATGGCGGTCAGCAATTTGCCTTCGGGCCAGCCGGTGATGCACCTGACCGGATGGGCCGCCGAACGGCTGGTGGAAATGACCCCCGCAGGGCACGAAGCGATCGTTCACGTGACTTTGACCGACGATCACCCTTGGGCGCAGGCTTTTGTGGTGATCGAAGCGCGTCCCATAGCCCCTGCATCGCTTGACACCTGACGCCCTGACCCCCATGAAACAGGCATCAACCCGCCGCCGAGAGTGATTTATTTATGGCCGCCAAGTCCGAAGCCGGAAACGCTATTGTCGAAACCATCAAAACGGTCGTTTACGCCGTTCTGATCGCTGGCGTCTTCCGCACGCTGTTCTTCCAGCCGTTCTGGATTCCCTCGGGTTCGATGAAGGATACGCTGCTGATCGGCGACTTCCTGTTCGTGAACAAGATGGCCTATGGCTATTCCTACGCGTCCTGCCCGACCGTGCGTGTCCCCCGTCTGGGCATCAACATCGACGCCGAGGATCTGTGTGGCTTCCTCAAGGGCGATAACGAGCGCGTTCTGGCGTCCGAGCCCCAGCGCGGCGATGTGGTGGTGTTCCGTCACCCCGTCAGCGGTGCGGATTTCATCAAGCGTCTGATCGGTCTGCCCGGCGACGAAATCCAGATGGTTGACGGCGTGCTGCACATCAACGGCAAAGCTGTCGAGCTGGAAGATGCGGGCCAGTTCGAAGAGGTCTTCAAGGCCCAAGGCCCCGAGCGTCTGTACCCCCGCTGTGAAAACGGCCCCGTCGGCGAAGGCGCCCTGTGCACCAAAACCCGCCAGATCGAGACCCTGCCCAACGGCGTCAAGCATGACATCCTGAACATCGCGCGTCAGGCCTCGGACCAGACCCCGATCTACACCGTCCCCGAGGGGCACTATTTCTTCATGGGTGACAACCGCGATAACTCGACCGACAGCCGCGTGCCGCAGTCGATCGGTGGCGTCGGTTACGTTCCCTTCGAAAACATTGTGGGCCGTGCGGACCGCATCATGTTCTCGTCGGCGGGCCGCTCGATGCTTTTCTTCTGGACCTGGCGCGCTGACCGTTTCTTCAAGAGGATCGATTGAAACTCTCTGCCGACCTGAAAGACTTCGAAAAGCGTTTGGGGCACCAGTTTGGTCGCCCCGAATTGCTTTTGCGCGCCCTGACGCACCCTTCCATGTCCTCGCCCACGCGCGAAGATAACCAGCGGCTCGAATTCCTTGGAGATCGGGTGCTGGGTCTGGTCATGGCCGAGGCGCTGCTCAAGGCCGACCGTGCCGCCGCCGAAGGGTTGCTGGCCCCCCGTTTCAACGCCTTGGTCCGCAAAGAGGCATGCGCAGACATCGCCCGCGAGATCGGTTTGGGTGATGTGCTGAAACTGGGCCGTTCGGAAATGATGTCCGGTGGTCGCCGCAAGCAGGCCCTGCTCGGGGACGCGATGGAGGCGGTGATTGCCGCCGTTTACCGTGACGCCGGTTTCGAAGTCGCACGCGAGGTCGTTCTGCGCCTATGGGGCCAGCGGGTCGAGAAGGTCGAGGCTGACGCCCGCGATCCCAAGACCGCACTTCAGGAATGGGCGCAGGCCCGTGGCCAGCAGCCCCCCAAATACGAAGAGGTCAGCCGCGACGGCCCCCCGCACCAGCCGACCTTTACCATGTCGGTCAAGCTGGAATCGGGCGAGACGGCCAAGGCCACCGCAGGTGCCAAACGCGCCGCCGAACAGGCCGCCGCCAAGGCCCTGCTGGACAGCCTCGAAGGCAAAGAAGCTTGAGCCCGAACTTACGGGGAAGCCTCTATATGGCCGCCGCGATGGCGGCCTTTTCCGTTGAGGATTCCTTCTTCAAACACGCCACCCAGTCGATCCCGACCAGTCAGGCGCTGATGATGTTCGGCGGCTTGGGGCTGGCGGTCTTCGCCCTGTTGTCGCGCCGCCGCAGCGAGCCTGTCTGGCATCCCCAACTGCTGTCTACCGCGTTGATCTTGCGATCGATTTGCGAGCTGTGCGGGCGGCTGTTCTTTGCGCTGGCCTTGGCGCTGACGCCCTTGACCAGCGCCAGTGCGATCCTGCAGGCTGCGCCCTTGGTGGTGGTGGTCGGGGCCGTTGTGTTCTTTGGCGAGCGGGTCGGTTGGCGCCGCTGGCTGGCGATCGCAATGGGCTTTGCCGGTGTGCTGCTGATTATCCGCCCGACGCCCGCGCTGTTTGACCCGACCTCGGTGTTTGCGGTGCTGGCGACCCTTGGTTTTGCGGGCCGTGATCTGGCGACCCGTGCCAGCCCCGCGACCATGTCGACGGAACAGCTGGGATCGCTCGGCTTTGCCATTCTGACGCTGGCCGGTGTGATCCTGTCGCTGGTGATGGGCGAACAGCCCGTGATGCCGCCGCTGCCCACGGTCGCCGCGATCATGGCTGCCACCAGCGCCGGCGTTCTGGCCTATAGCGCCCTGACCAAGGCGATGCGCACCGGTGATATCAGCGCCGTGACCCCATTCCGCTACACCCGGCAGCTCTTTGCACTGATCCTTGGCTTTGCCATTTTCGGAGAGTGGCCTGATCTGTTAACGTGGGTTGGTATCGGTGTGATTATCCTGAGCGGGGTTTACACCGCGCGCGCAGGGCGGCAAGACCGCTGAATTCCTGACAGACCCAGATTCGAAAAGAGACCCATGACCACACGTGCAGGCTTCGTCGCCTTGATTGGTGAACCCAACGCCGGAAAATCCACTCTGCTGAACCGCATGGTGGGGGCCAAGGTCTCTATCGTGACCCACAAGGTTCAGACCACCCGTGCCCGTATCCGCGGCGTCGCGCTGGAAGGGGACAGCCAGATCGTGTTCGTGGACACGCCCGGCCTGTTCAAGCCGCGCCGCCGTCTGGACCGCGCGATGGTCGCTGCTGCTTGGGGCGGGGCTGCGGACGCGGACGTGATCGTCATGCTGATCGAGGCGCACCGCGGCGTGACCGAGGGTGTCGAGCGCATTCTGGAAAACCTCGGCGACGTGGCCAAGGGCCGCAAAGTCATTCTGGCGATTAACAAGATCGACCGCGTCCAGAGCGATGTGCTGCTGGCCCTGACCAAGGACATGAACGAACGGTTCGCCTTCGAGCAGACCTTCATGATCTCGGCCGAGCGTGGCTATGGCGTGGACGATCTGCGCAAATATTTGGCCGACCAGCTGCCCGAGAGCCCGTGGCTCTATCCCGAGGATCAGATCGCGGACCTGCCCATGCGCATGATCGCCGCCGAAATGACCCGCGAGAAGCTGACCCTGCGCCTGCATCAGGAACTGCCCTATCAGCTGACCGTCGAGACCGAGCACTGGAACGAGCGTGAAGATGGCTCGTGCCGCGTCGATCAGGTGGTCTATGTCGTGCGCGACGGCCACAAAGGCATCATTCTTGGCCACAAGGGCGAGACGATCAAAGCGATCTCGAAGCTGGCCCGCGAAGAGCTGCAAGAGTTCCTTGGCCGCAAGGTGCACCTGTTCCTGCAGGTAAAGGTCCGCGAAAAGTGGCTGGATGAAGCCGAGCGTTATAGCGAAATGGGTCTCGACTTCAAAGACGGGAACTGATGGCCCGTCTGACTTCGGATTTCTGGGTGCACGCCTATCTGGCGCGGCTGCGGCTGGCCGACATTCCTGCCTATGTCACCGCCCATGGCGATGATACGGCGGGGGCGGTGCTGGTCAAACTGGCCACGCTGGACGGGCAGGCGCAGGCCTTTCACCGCACCTATGATCTGATGTCGGGCGAACGGGTCTGGGCCACCTTGGCCGCTGGGCCCGAATTCGAGGTCGACGAAGCCATCTGCCGCCAGCAATCCTTTGACCCCGATCTCTGGGTGATCGAGGTCGAGGATCGCCAAGGGCGTCACTTACTGGACAGCGAAGGTCTGTGAATTCGGGCGATCCCGACCAGAATAAACCCGCAGACCAGAAATCCGGCGGCGACGATGCTCATTTCCCTGAGCAGGCCAAGCAGCCCCAGTTCCGGTACATCCAAAAAGTAATACGGGTACTTCCCGTCCAGCGACCCGCGCCAGATGCCATAGGCCGCATAGACCAGCGGCCAGATCACCCACTGCAGCGCATTGCGCCAACCCAGACCGGATTTGGGCGCACAGGTCAGCCACCACAAGAAACAAAGCGCGGGCACGACCGTGTGGAACCCGTGGTTTGACACCTCTCCGATGATGGATTTGAATTCGTGGGATGCCGCAAGCAGCGCGTGAAACACGATCCCCACCAGAACGATCTGCAAAGTGATCGCTCCCGACCAATGGGCGCTCAGCCGCTTGCCGCTCAGGGCCATTGCGCCGAACACGATCGCGACAGTCAGGTTGGTCAGGATGGTGTAATAGCGCACCATATTCCACCAGACGCTGGCAACCGTGCCGCCATCCGCGTCCAAGTCCACAAAAGTCTGGATAATCAGGCTGCCCACGGCCAGCCCTGCGATAAGCCCGATCAGGCGTTTTTCGAACATTGAGCGTTTCCCCTCTGGTTGAGGGGACTTTGCGCAAAACCAGTCATTGGCACAATGCAGGTTCACAACCCCTTGCAGGCCCCCGAAACCGCCCCATAGTTGCCAGATGGAATGGAGAGACCAAGGCATCCTGCTATCCGCCCGTAAACACGGCGAAACGGCAGCCATTATCGAAGTGTTCACCGAAACGCATGGCCGCACTGCGGGCATCGTGCGCGGCGGCATTTCGCGTAAAATTGCGCCGGTTCTTCAGCCCGGAAACCAGGTGGACGTCACATGGCGCGCTCGCACCGAGGATCAGCTTGGCACCTACACGGTCGAGCCTATCCGCTCTCGCAGCGCGGCCCTGTCCGACCGGATCGCCTTGGCGGGCCTGAACGCCACAACATCCCTCCTGCGCTTTTCCCTGCCAGAGCGCGAGGCGCATCACCCGCTCTATATCCGCTCGGTCACGCTGATGGACCTGCTGGCCCACCCCGCGGCTTTTCCGCTGGCGTACCTGCGCTGGGAACTCGCCCTTCTCGAAGAACTCGGCTTCGGCCTAGACCTCACCCGCTGCGCCGTGACCGGCGACATGGACGACCTCGCCTATGTCTCCCCGCGTTCGGGCCGCGCGGTCAGTACCGCAGGCGCAGGCGAATGGGCCCCGAAACTCTTGCCGCTCCCCCAGTGCCTTCTAGGCCAAGGCCCCGTCATCGACACCGAAATCCTCGATGGCTTCCAGCTGACGGGCTATTTCCTCGAACACCACCTCGCCAAATCCTTTGGCGACAAACCCCTGCCGGAAAGCCGCGCCCGTTTCCTCGACCTCTTGAAACGTCAAACGCCGGCCCCATAAAGGACCGGCGCTTCTTCATCTTGGGTAAAATACCCCGGGGTGTGGGGCAGAGCCCCACGCACCTTAACCCAGCAGGCGACGCGCGATCACCTGCGCCTGAATTTCACCAGCACCTTCAAAGATGTTCAGGATGCGCGCATCACACAGGATGCGGCTGATGGTGTATTCCAGCGCAAAGCCGTTGCCGCCGTGGATCTGCAGACCGTTGTCCGCCGCTGCCCAAGCCACACGGGCCCCCAGCAGCTTGGCCATACCGGCCTCGAGGTCACAGCGACGATCGTTGTCTTTCTCACGCGCCGAGAAGTAGGTCAGCTGACGCGCGATCATCAGTTCCACCGCCATCATCGCCAGCTTGTTGGCCACGCGGGGGAATTCGATCAACGACTTGCCGAACTGCTTACGGTCTTCGGCGTACTGGATTGCAACGTCCAGCGCCGACTGACCCACACCAACAGCGCGCGCTGCGGTCTGGATACGGGCCGATTCAAAGGTCTGCATCAGCTGTTTGAAGCCCTGACCTTCTTCGCCGCCCAAGAGGTTCTCGCCCTTGACTGCGAATTTGTCGAAGCCCAGTTCGTATTCCTTCATGCCGCGGTAACCCAGAACCTCGATCTCGCCGCCGGTCATGCCGGGGGTGGGGAAGGGCTCTTCGTCGGTGCCGGGGGTCTTTTCGGCCAGGAACATCGACAGACCTTTGTAGTTGTCGGTCGACGGATCGGTCCGCGCCAGCAGGGTCATCACGTGGGTACGCGCCGCGTGGGTGATCCAGGTCTTGTTGCCGGTCACTTCATAGTCGCCATCGGCATTCTTCACTGCGCGGGTGCGCAGGCTGCCAAGGTCGGACCCGGTATTCGGCTCGGTGAACACAGCGGTCGGCAGTTTCTCGGCAGATGCCAGCGCAGGCAGCCATTTCTGCTTCTGCTCTTCGGTACCTCCAGCCAGGATCAGCTCTGCCGCGATTTCCGAACGGGTGCCAAGCGAACCAACGCCGATATACCCGCGCGATAGCTCTTCCGAGACAACGCACATCGCGGTCTTGGACATGCCGAACCCGCCGTATTCCTCGGGGATGGTCAGGCCGAACACGCCCATTTCGGCCAGTTCGTTGATGATCTCCAGCGGGATCAGCTCGTCCTTCAAGTGCCATTCGTGGGCATGGGGCTCCACGCGGTCCTGCGAGTAGCGACGGAACTGCTCGCGGATCATCTCCATTTCGTCTTCCAGACCGGTGTTGCCGGTGGTCAGGTTCGCACGGGTCTCGCGCATGATCGCGACCAGACGCACGCGCGCCGCCTGAGTGTTGCCCGATGCGATCAGGGTCTTCACCGCGTCGGTCATCAGGCCGGTCACCGCGTCCGAAGGCATACCCAGATCCGACAGGCGCACGATCTCGCCCTGGTTCATCAGGATGCCGCCAGCGATCTGGCTCAGGTATTCGCCAAAGGCGATCTGCAGGATCAGCTGCTCGGTCTCGCCGAACTTGCCCTCGTCCTTCAGGGCGATGGCCCAACGGTGCATTTCGCGCAGGGCTTCGACATAGGTCGCCAGCCAAGCCACGCCGTGGGCTGCAGTCTGGTTCTGTTCGACCAGATCGTTCGAAATGCGGCCGCCGTCGCTGACAATGGCGCGGACGGTGTTCAGCGCCTGTTCAAGGATCGCCTCGGCGGGCGCGATTGCGGCCTCGGTCAGGCCAAGCAAATCGGGAAGCAGCGTCGCGGTCTGCGCTGCGAAGTCCTGTCCGTCATGTGCCATGAGTCATCTCCTATAATGCTTGTGCAGAGAACTAGAGCCTTTGCAGGCGCAGCGCAATAAAAATACCCAAGTCAGCACGAAAGTATGCCCAATATTGCGCGTTGAATTTTTCACCTACTGCGCTAACGGCCGTGCTAAAGCCCTGAAATGGAACTCGTTACACATCTGATGACGCCATCGGCCTTTGCGCTGGCCCTAAGTGTCGCCTTCATCGCCGGAGTGGTCAAAGGAATGGTGGGATTCGCCATGCCTATGATTCTCATTTCCGGCCTGTCTTCTGTTATTTCGCCGGAATTGGCGCTGGCGGGCCTGATCTTGCCGACGGTGATCACCAACGGGATGCAAGCCCTGCGACAAGGCCCCCGCGCCGCATGGGAATCACTGCTGAAGTTCCGCGGCTACCTTGGCACATTGCTGGTGGTGCTGGTGCTCAGCGCCCAACTGGTCCGCGTGATCCCGGTCGAGGCGATGTTGCTGATCATCGGGGTCCCCATCGTGATTTTCGCTGCGACGCAGCTAGCCGGAATGCCCCTGCGCATCGCCTCTCCGTCGACCCGAACCACCGAAATCGGGATCGGCGCCTTTGCCGGTTTCATCGGCGGGCTATCCGGAGTCTGGGGCCCGCCCACGGTGGCCTACCTGACTGCCCTTGATACCCCGAAACGCGACCACATTCGGGTCCAAGGGGTGATCTACGGCCTCGGCGCTATTGTCCTCTTGTTCGCTCATATCGGTTCAGGCGTCGTGCGCGTTGAAACCCTGCCGTTCTCGATCGCCATCGTCCCGCCCGCCATCATCGGCATGTGGCTGGGGCTCAAGGTGAACGACCGGATCGACCAAGCGGCCTTCCGCAAAGCCACGCTGTTCGTCCTGATGATCGCAGGACTGAACCTGATCCGCCGCGGCCTGATGGGCTAAACGAAAACCGCCGGCCCAAAACAGGACCGGCGGCGCTTATTCACTTTGGCAAAATACCCCGGGGGTGAATTGCCGAAGGCAAGAGGGGGCAGCGCCCCCTCACTCCAATCAACCGATTGCAGCGGCCTTAACGTCTTTGTCGATGTAGGGCAGGTACTGCTCGAAGTTGTCCGAGAACATCTTGACCAGTTTCTCTGCCTGCGCGTCGTAGGCTGCGGTGTCACCCCAGGTACGGCGGGGATCCAGCAGCACTTCGGGCACACCGGGAACGTCCACGGGCACGTCGAAGCCAAAGTTCGGGTCCTTGCGGAACTCGACGGTGCTCAGGCTGCCGTCCAGAGCGGCGGTCAGCAGGGCGCGGGTTGCCTTGATGGGCATACGCTTGCCGGTGCCGTAGGCGCCGCCGGTCCAGCCGGTGTTCACCAGCCAGCAGGTTGCACCGTGCTTGGCGATCTTGTCACGCAGCAGGTTGCCGTACACCTCGGGGCGACGGGGCATGAAGGGCGCACCGAAGCAGGTCGAGAAGGTGGGCTCGGGCTCGGTCACGCCGCGCTCGGTCCCTGCAACCTTCGAGGTGAAGCCCGACAGGAAGTGGTACATCGCCTGCGCGGGGGTCAGACGCGCGATCGGAGGCAGAACACCGAACGCATCACAGGTCAGCATGATGACGTTCTTGGGGTGGCCGCCCTGAGCCGAGTAGGACGCGTTCGAGATGTAGTGCAGCGGGTACGCGCAACGCATGTTGGCGGTCAGGCTGTCATCGTCGAAATCCAGCTCTAGGGTCTCTTCGTCGTAAACCATGTTCTCGATCACGGTCGCGAACTTGGTGGTGGTCGCGTAGATCTCGGGCTCGGCTTCGGCGTTGAGGTTGATGGTCTTGGCATAGCAGCCACCTTCGAAGTTGAAGGTGCCCTTGTCCGACCAGCCGTGCTCGTCGTCACCGATCAGGGTGCGCGAGGGGTCTGCCGACAGGGTGGTTTTGCCGGTGCCCGACAGGCCAAAGAAGACAGCCGCGTCAACGGGGTTGCCGGTGGCGTGGTTGGCCGAGCAGTGCATCGGCATGATGCCTTTGGCGGGCAGCAGGTAGTTCAGCAGGGTGAATACCGACTTCTTGTTCTCGCCTGCGTACTCGGTGCCGCCGATCAGGATGAGCTTCTTGTCGAAGTTCAGCGCGATCACGGTTTCGCTGCGGCAGCCGTGCTTCTCGGCGTCCGCTTTGAAGGTCGGGCAGTTGATGATGGTGAATTCGGGAACGAACTCGTCCAGCTCTTCGCGGTCGGGGCGACGCAGCAGGTGACGGATGAACAGGCCATGCCATGCCAGCTCGGTCACTACGCGCACGTCCAGACGGTTCGCCGGATCTGCACCGCCGAAAAGGTCCTGAACGTAGTAGTCCTTGCCCTTCATGTGGGCCAGCATGTCTTCGTACAGGACGTCGAACTTTGCGGGCTCCATCGGAGCGTTGTTTTCCCACCAGATGGTGTCTTCAACGCTGGGGGTACGGACGACAAATTTGTCTTTGGGCGAACGGCCGGTGTGCTTGCCGGTGGTCACCAGGAAAGCACCGCCACGACCGAGGCGACCTTCGTTGTTTTTCACCGCTGCTTCGACGAGCGCGGGTTCCATGAGGTTGTAATAGACATTACCCAGCTCATTGATCCCTTGATCTTCAAGCCGATGCTGCGGGTTTACCCGTCCAAATGCCATTTTCTTCACTCCTGTCCGCGCCAGCGGTCATAAACTTGATAGGGCCCCGATGTCGTAACAATTACACGACAGGTCGGTAGAGGGGTCCATAGCACGAGAAAAAGAGAATTGAATAGGATGCTAAGCTGCTGTTAGCGCAACCAAATTCAGTTTATCGCAAACATGTTCACGAAGTTGGACTTTGGTCTGCGACACTCTGTCAGAATTGGTCCGCTAACATCTTTCTGCGGGTAATATAGCTCCGAATCCTCGAATCGCAAAAAGGATTGCGAAGGGGCCCTGAAAACTTGCATAACTGTAAGAAAAAATAGTCGTGCAGTACAAGGAATGAGTTATGTCCAGAATTGCTCTGGTGGATGATGATCGCAACATCCTGACATCGGTTGCCATGACCCTTGAGGCAGAAGGGTTCGAAGTAGAAACATATAATGACGGCCAGGCCGCGCTCGAGGCCTTCGAAAAGAAGCTGCCCGACATGGCTGTGCTGGACATTAAAATGCCCCGCATGGACGGCATGGATTTGCTGCAGCGTCTGCGCAAGAAAACCACCATGCCCGTTATTTTCCTGACCTCCAAAGACGACGAGATCGACGAGGTTCTGGGCCTGCGCATGGGTGCTGACGACTACGTCAAAAAGCCCTTCTCCCAGCGTCTGCTGGTCGAGCGTATCCGCGCCCTGCTGCGCCGTCAGGAAGCCCTGAATGGCGACTCCGAAGGCGAAGTCGAAGAGAGCAAAGTCATGGCCCGTGGCCAGCTGACCATGGACCCCCTGCGCCACGCGGTGACGTGGAAGGGTTTGGATGTGTCACTGACGGTTACAGAATTCCTGCTACTGCAGGCGCTGGCCCAACGACCCGGATTCGTCAAAAGCCGCGACCAGCTGATGGACGTGGCCTATGACGATCAGGTCTATGTCGATGACCGTACAATTGACAGCCATATCAAACGCTTGCGCAAAAAGATGCGTATGGTTGATTCCGACTTTTCCGCCATTGAAACGCTGTATGGCGTTGGCTACCGGTACAACGAAGAGTGATGGTCGAGGTCGGGGACAGCTCAGCAGCGCGTAAGCGGGCCGTGCGGTCCGCTGATATTGTGCTTGGCGACGATTACGTTTCTCCGGAAGCGCTGCACGACACCGTAGAGCGTGAAACGGCTGCCAAGCGCGGTGTTCTGACGTTGAACACCTCGCCTCTGGCGCGCAAGATTATCACCTTTAACCTGCTGGGCCTGATCGTGCTGCTGGCGGGTATTTTGTACCTGAACCCCTCGCGGGAATCGCTGGCCTTGCAGCGGGCAACCTCGCTGGCTGCCGAGGCCGAGCTGGTCGCCGATGTGTTCGAGGCGCGCCTGATGACTCAGGCCGAATCCGGGGTGGAAAACATCACCGGAATCGGGGCCGAGGATACCCTGCGCGGCATGTCCTTGTACCGCGGTACTGAGGTCTATGTTTTCGACGGCAACGGTAACCTTCTGACCGTCGCCGAGGGCAGCCGAAGCCGTGCCGAGCTGGCCAATGTCGGTGAAAACGACACCTACATTACCGATGCCCTCGAGGCTGTCTGGCAGTGGATGGTGCGATTCTTTGCTCCGACTGATTCGCTGCCCGCCGGTGTCCAGAACGAGGAAATCGTTCGCGACATGATCGGCGGCGCCCGTATCAACGAAACCCGCATGGCTACCGGCGTGGGGGCCTATGGTGACACCGTGTTCACCGTCGCGACCCCGATCATGGTTGGCGACCTGCCCGTGGGGGCCATCGCGATGGCCAGCTCCACGACCGAGATCGACCGACTGGTCAGCGTGGAACGGGAGCGCGTGCTGCGCATGTTCATCGTCGCGCTGTTCGTGTCCGTGGGCCTGAGCCTGTTGCTGGCTTCGACCATCGCGAACCCGCTGTCCGATCTGGCCGCCGCCGCCGAGATTGGCCGCGATCGCAACCGCACCCGTTACAGCCCCGGCCGCGTCCGCATCCCCGATCTGTCGGCCCGCCCCGACGAAATCGGCCGCCTGTCCGAGGCCTTGCGCGGTATGGTCAGCGCGCTCTACGAGCGGATCGACAGCAACGAACAGTTCGCCGCCGACGTCGCCCACGAGATCAAGAACCCGCTGGCGTCCTTGCGCTCGGCGGTGGGGACGCTCCGGTTTGCCAAACGGCAAGAGCAGCAGGAAAAGCTGCTGGAAGTCATCGAGCATGACGTCCGCCGTCTGGACCGCTTGGTCAGCGACATCTCCAACGCCTCGCGTCTGGACAGCGAACTGGTTCGCGAAGAGGAAGAGGCGTTCAATCTGCTCGTGATGCTGGGGAACCTGATCCAGTACTTGGGCGAAGACGCCCGCATGAAGGGCATCGACTTTATCTCTGACCTGCCCGAAGAGCCGATCGAGATCACAGGCCTAGAGGCGCGCTTGGCGCAGGTCTTTGTGAACCTGATCACCAACGCGATTTCCTTCTGCGAAGAGGGCGATGCGATCCGCGTCTGGGCCCGTCAGCGCGATAACCGCGTGCTGGTCGTGGTCGAGGATACCGGCCCCGGCATCCCCGAGCAGTCCCTGACCAAGATCTTCAAGCGCTTCTACTCGCACCGCCCCGAGGGGCAGTTCGGGAATAACTCTGGCCTTGGTCTTGCGATTTCGAAACAGATCGTCGAGGCGCACGGCGGCGTCATCTGGGCCGAGAACATCCGCGCCACCCACGCCGACCCCAGCACCGATCCGCTGGGGGCCCGTTTCGTGGTGGGTCTGCCGCTGTAATCTGATGCGGACCGTTCCGATTACCGATATCCAGCAGGGGCATGGGCCAGCGATGGTCCATGCCTCTACTGTTATGGCCCATGGGTCTGCGGTGGTTCTGTTCGGCCCATCGGGCGCGGGGAAGTCCGGCTTGGCGCTAGAGATGATGGCGCTGGGGGCAAGGCTGGTGGCCGATGACCGCACGATCCTGACCCGAGACGGGGATCGCCTGATCGCCACATGCCCCGACACCATCCGCGGCCGGATCGAGGCGCGGGGCGTTGGCATCCTGCGCGCCGATCCCGTTGGCAGTGCCCCCGTCACCCTGTTCGTTGATATGCAAACCCCCGAGGTTGATCGCCTGCCTCCGCGCCGTGTCGTGACTGTGTTCGGCCTGCACATCCCCCTGCTTCAAAAGGTAGAGAGGGGTTATTTCGCAGCCGCTCTTATGCAATATCTAAGCAAGGGTTTAGATGAGGAATGACGGGGTTATGTCAGAGCAATCGCCGCGCGTACTATGGGTAACCGGCCCTTCGGGAGCAGGACGTAAGACCGCGATCAACGCGCTCGAGGATCTGGGGTACGAGGTCATCGACAACCTCCCCCTGCGCCTCTTGCCCTCGGTGATGAAGGACGCCGCCGCCGGTGACCTGCTCGCGCTGGGTCTGGACGTGCGGAACCGTGATTTCAGCATGAACGCGATGCTCGACGCGCTCGAGGATCTGGCCCGCAACCCCGACAGCGGTGTGCAACTGCTGTATCTGGACGCCCGCGCCGACGTTCTGCAACGCCGCTACAGCGAAACCCGTCGTCGCCATCCCCTGTCCCCCGCCGAAAGCGCCGAGGTTGGCATCGAGCGAGAGCTTGACCTGCTGGCCCCCATCCGTGCCCGCGCCGACATCCTGCTGGACACCTCGGAGCTGACCCCGCACGAGCTGAAAGCCGAGATCGAGCGTCAGTTCGCCGTGGGTGAGGGGGGCAAGCTGGCCGTGTCGGTCCAGTCGTTTTCCTTCAAGCGGGGCACCCCGCGCGGCATCGACATGATCTTTGACGCCCGATTCTTGCGGAACCCCTATTGGGAGCCCGCGCTTCGTGCGATGAACGGTCAGGATCAGGCTGTGGTTGATTACATCGCCGCCGACCCCCGCTATAACGAGTTTTTCGACCGTGTCCGCGGGCTGGTAGAGTTCCTGTTGCCGCAATACGCTCAGGAGGGAAAATCCTATCTTTCGATAGGGTTTGGTTGCACCGGGGGACAGCATCGCTCGGTTGCACTTGCAGAAAACCTGTCCAAAGCCCTTGCAACTGCCGGATGGCAGGTGTCAATTAGACATCGGGAATTGGAAAGACAGGTCTATTCTGGGCCTGCCAAAGGTAAGATGGGCAAGGCGTGATCGGGATTGTAATCGTCGCGCATGGTGGTTTGGCCAAAGAGTATCTGGCCGCGGTCGAGCATGTTGTTGGCCCCCAGCAGGGGATCAGCGCTATCTCGATCGAACCGGATCATGATCGTGGGCAAAAACAGCAGGAAATCATCGCGGCCGCAGACGCGGTAGACAGCGGTGATGGCGTTATTGTTGTGACCGATATGTTCGGGGGATCTCCGTCGAACCTTAGCCTCATGGCCTGCAGTCCCAAAAACCGACGCATCCTTTATGGTGCCAACCTGCCCATGTTGATTAAGCTGGCCAAAAGCCGTCACCTGAACGTCCCCGAGGCGGCCCAGTGCGCCCTGACGGCCGGTCGGAAATATATTGACAGCTGCGACGTCAGTGCAGACTAAGAATTTCCATGTCACATTCAGTTTCGCGCACATTCAAGATCATTAACGTCAAGGGCCTGCACGCCCGCGCTTCGGCCAAATTTGTCGAGGTCGTCGAAGACTTTGACGCCCGCGCCGAGGTTACTCACAACGGCATGTCCACCTCTGGCGACAGCATCATGGGCCTTCTGATGCTGGCGGCATCGGTCGGCACCTCGATCGATGTGGAAACCACCGGTCCCCAGGCCCAAGAGCTGGCCGACGCGCTGGACGCGCTGGTGTCGAACCGCTTCGGCGAGGACATGTAATCCGTGCAGGAGACCTCGCAATTGACTGGCAGCCCCGAGTCCCATCCCGAATCCGAAGCCCCCGCGCCCCTGCGTGGTCAGGGTGACGGGGGGAACCTCTCGGACCAGTCCTATGACCGGCGCCGCCTGTCCTATGCGACCACCTTCGATAACGCCTTCCAGCGCCGCACCATCCAGACGATGGAGTTCCTGACCGGCAAGCTGCGCCTTTTGCGCATGATCCGCCGGTTCGAGGCGATGGGTGTGCCCTTTGGCCAGCCCTTCTGGAAACAGGCGCTCGAGGTGATGGGCATCGACCTGCAAACCCCGCAGGAACAGATCGACCGCATCCCCGCCACCGGCCCCCTGATCGTGGTCGCGAACCACCCTCATGGGTTGGTCGACGGCATGGTGCTGGCCGAACTGATGGGCCGCCGCCGCACGGACTACAAAATCCTGACCCGCTCGCTGCTGACTGGCGTGGGCGAGATCGACGAATTCATGATCCCCGTGCCGTTCGCGCACGAAGAGGACGCGCTCCAGCAGAACCTGATCATGCGCAAACGCGCGATGGACCACCTTTCGGATGGCGGCGCGATCGTTCTGTTCCCCTCGGGCGTCGTGGCCTCGTCTGACACCATGTTCGGCCCTGCGATCGAGCGTGAATGGAACCCCTTCACCGCGAAAATGATCCAGCGCTCCAAAGCGGACGTGCTGCCGATCTTCTTCCCCGGTTCGAACTCGCGTTGGTACCAGATGGCCAACCGCACCTCGGCCACCCTGCGCCAAGGCCTGCTGCTGCACGAAGTGGTCCACGCCCTGAACAAACCGCAGGCCCCCGTGGTCGGCAACGTGTTTGATCGCGACGAGATCGCGAAATGGTCCAGCAACCCGCGCGGTTTTATGGGCTGGCTGCGCGAGCAAACACTCGCTTTAGGCACCACTGCCTAACCCTCTTTCTTGGTAAAAATACCCATGGCCGTAGGCCTGCGCCGCAAGGCGCACAAAGCAAAACCCCCGCGGCGTCGCCTCGGGGGTCTCAATTCTTTTTCAGTGCGACAAATGTCTATTAGAGACCTTCGCGCTGGGCCTTTTTACGTGCCAGCTTGCGAGCGCGGCGAATCGCTTCTGCCTTCTCGCGTGCCTTCTTTTCAGAGGGCTTCTCGAAGTGCTGCTTAAGCTTCATTTCACGGAAAACGCCTTCACGTTGAAGCTTTTTCTTCAGGGCGCGGAGCGCCTGATCGACATTGTTGTCACGAACACTGACCTGCATACCGGTGTCACCACCTTTCTAGTCTAGAGTTTCAATCAATAGCAGGAAGTGGCCCTATAGCATCGGCGCCCTAGTTTGTCTAGCATCCGCACAAACAGACGGAGCAGACATATGACCGACTCGCCCAAAGCACAGCTTCTCGACGCGATCAAGATGCACGTCCCCTTTGACGGCTGGACCCGCCCCGCGTTCGAGGCTGCCCTGTCCGACACAGGGATGGACCCCGTTCTGGCCCGCGCGGTCTGTCCGCGCGGCGCTGTCGATCTGGCGATTGCCTTCCATCAGGACGGCGACGCGCAGATGCTGGACCGCATGGCGCAGCCCGATGTGGCCGAAATGAAGATCCGCGAAAAGATCACCTTTGCCGTCCGCACCCGACTGGAGCTGGTCGAGGACAAGGAGTTGGTTCGCCGCGGCATGACCCTGTTCTCGCTGCCCCAGAATGCGGCGGATGGCTCGAAATTGGTCTGGCAGACCTGTGATGCGATCTGGAATGCCATCGGCGACACTTCGGATGATGTGAACTGGTACACCAAGCGCGCGACCCTGGCGGGGGTCTATTCCTCGACCGTGCTCTATTGGCTGGGGGACGACAGCGAGGGGCACGAGGCGACTTGGGCCTTCCTCGACCGCCGGATCGAGAACGTCATGCAGATAGAAAAGCTGAAAGCCACGGTGCGCAAAAGCCCCTTCCTGTCCAAGTTGATGGCTGGCCCGAATGCGGTACTTTCGCACATCAAGGCCCCTTCGCGCTTGAACGATCAGGGATTGCCAGGTCACATGGCCCCCAAATCCCAGAGCTGACCCGAGGACGAGATGACCCAAGACATGCGCGTGATCGAAATCGCCAAACCCGGCGGTCCCGAAGTGTTGACCCCTGCGCGGCGCCCTATTCCCGAGCCCAAGGCAGGCGAGGTTGTGATCCGCGTGGCCTATGCCGGTGTGAACCGTCCTGACGCGCTGCAACGTGCGGGGCTCTATAATCCGCCTCCGGGTGCCAGCGATCTGCCGGGCCTAGAGGCGTCGGGCGAGATTAGCGCAGTGGGCGAGGGTGTGTCGGGCCTGAAGGTCGGCGATCAGGTTTGCGCTCTGCTGCCTGGTGGTGGCTATGCGGAATACGTGGCGACCCCTGCGGCCCACTGCCTGCCAGTGCCCGAGGGCATGTCCATGGATCAGGCCGCTTGTCTGCCCGAGACGTTTTTCACCGTATGGTCCAACGTGTTCCAGCGCGGCGGCTTGCAGGCCGGTGAGCGGTTCCTGATCCACGGCGGCTCGTCGGGCATCGGTACGACGGCGATCCAGCTGGCCCGCCATTTCGGTGCCCGCGTCTTCGCCACCGCCGGATCGGCCGAGAAATGCGCCGCCTGCGTGGAGCTTGGGGCCGAGCGCGCCATCAACTACCGCGAAGAGGATTACGTGGACGTTCTGCGGGCCGAAGGCGGGGCGAACCTGATCCTCGATATGGTTGGGGGCGATTACCTGCCGCGCAACGTCAAAGCCTTGGCCGATGACGGGCGTCTGGTGCAGATCGCCTTCCTTCAAGGGCCGAAGGTCGAGCTGAACTTTGCCCAAGTCATGATGCGCCGCCTGACCATCACCGGCAGCACCCTGCGCCCTCAGAGCGATCTGGCCAAGGCGCACATCGCCGCGGAACTGCGCGAAAAGGTCTGGCCGCTGCTGAGCGCCGGCCAGATCAAGCCCGTGATGGATAGCGAATTCGCGCTGGATCAGGCCTCTGATGCCCATGCCCGCATGGAAAGCAGCGGGCATATCGGCAAGATCGTCCTGAAGGTCTGACCCACTCGTTCGCCCCTAGCGGATAGGGGCGAACAGCGCATCCTTCAGCGTGCAGTCCTTGACCACATCGCGGCCACAGGGGACGGGTTCCAGATCCTTGGACAGACACACACGGACCTCGTGAATGCGGCGGTCCGTGCAGGTCACGGTCAACATGTCCGGCTCGAACTGGGGATTCGCCTTGATGAAGGCTTCCTCGATCAGGGTGGCGGGCAGTTTGACCTCTTTGTCCAGTTTGCGGAACACATCGGGGCGCTTCACCGAATTGTAAGCGCGGCGCGACAGGTCGAAATAGGCGGTCGAGCTCAGTCCGGCGCAGACGCCGTGTTTCTTCCACTGGTGCCAAGCGAGCCCGCCAGAGCCCATGATGTCCGCCATCGCATCGGTTTCACGGCGCGACGGGGCGCGCTCTAGCGTATTGCAATAACTGGGATATCCGCGGTGAAATTGCGGCCAAAGGCCATGCAGGCTCCACCCTAGATCGGTGTCGCACTGTTCCGCATCGCGGGCGTCCCCTTCGATGGCGCACCACGAGGGCGACCAACTCAGGGACATGACGTAGTAATCGAACTCGCCTGCCTTTTCACCCTCGGCCTGAGCCATCACGGCCGATAGTAGCAGTACCCATACCCAACGCATTTGCCCTTTTCCTTTTGGCCGTTTCACGCTATATCGCCCTCTAGTTCCCCGTAAAATGTGAACAGTTCCGCCGCGGCGGGACAGCCCCGAAGGCGGGCGACGGGGGAAGTCTATTCAAGGAGTGACCACATGGGCAAACCGATCATGGCGAAGGCAACGGCTGTATGGCTCGTTGACAACACCACTCTGTCGTTCAAGCAGATCGCAGATTTCGTCGGCATGCACGAGCTCGAGATTCAGGGCATTGCGGACGGCGATGTGGCCGGTTCGGTGCGTGGTTTCGACCCGATCGCGAACAACCAGCTGGACGCCGACGAGATCAAGCGCGCAGAGGCGAACCCCCTGCAGAAGCTGAAGCTGAAGTTCAACAAAGCGGCCCAGGGCGAAGAAAAGCGTCGTGGCCCCCGCTACACCCCGCTGTCCAAGCGTCAGGACCGTCCCGCGTCGATCCTGTGGCTGGTCAAGTTCCACCCCGAGCTGGCAGACGCACAGATCGCCAAGCTGGTTGGTACCACCAAACCGACCATCGCTGCGATCCGCGAGCGGACCCACTGGAACATCGCCAACATCAACCCGATCGACCCCGTCGCTCTGGGCCTGTGTAAGCAGTCGGAATTGGACCTCGCCGTTCAGAAAGCCGCCGAGAAGCGCCGTGCCGAAGGCGTGATGACCGACGACGAGCGTCGCGCACTGGTCAGCACCGAGGCGAGCCTCGCGATGGACTCGTCCGAGCCCCGTCTGCCCACCGCGATCGAAGGTCTGGAAACCTTCAGCTTCGGCAGCTCGCAGGACGAAGAAGAAGAGACCCGCTTCGACGACAGCCGCAGCGCGGACAGCTTCTTTAACCTGCCCGCGTCGAGCGACGACGAGGACGACGACGAATAAGTCGCCAATCAGAACACACGAAAAACCCGGCCTTGCGCCGGGTTTTTTGTTGTCTGCGATTTGGGGCGGATCAGTAGACCGGCACCTGATTGTGGGCGATCAGTTGCCAACCCGCGTCGGCCTCGCAGTAGGTCGAGCTGCACAGCGCGCGATAGGTGTCGTCGCCGCGCTGGGCGACGGCCTCGTAGGCCAGCACAAACGCCGAGCCATGCTTCATAGCGATCTCGTCTTCAAAGGAAACGGAATCCCAACGGGGCGCGTTCTGGATGATTTCCAGAATGTCGGGCCGGTTCAGGATGCCAGCGGGTTTGGGCAGCACCATCACTGCATCATCCGCCATAGTGTCACGATAGAATGCCGGACCATCGAGCCAGAAGCGTTCTTCGTCCTGCCAGCGATCACGTTCTACGGTCATTGTAATGCCTCAATAAATTTCCGGTTAGAGAACCCGGTGAAGCAAGATTAGTTCCATTTTATTAAAATTAAATTGATCTGCGTGCTTTTAGCGCGGCTGAAATGGTGCCGTCGTCCAAATAGTCCAATTCTCCGCCGATCGGCACGCCCTGCGCCAGCGAAGTTATGCGCACGCGGCCCTCTAATTGGTCGGCGATGTAATGCGCGGTTGTCTGGCCGTCCACTGTGGCGTTCAATGCAAGGATGATTTCGGTCACCCCCTCATTGTTGATTCGGGCAACCAATTGGGGGATGCGGATATCCTCGGGCCCGATATCATCCAGCGCCGAGAGCGTCCCGCCAAGCACGTGATAGCGGCCACTGAACGCGCCGCCCCGCTCCATCGCCCACAGATCGCTGACGTCCTGCACAACGCAAATCTCGCCAGTCGCGCGCTTTTCCGAGCGGCAGATATCGCAGACGTCCTCGGTCCCGATATTCCCGCAGTTCAGACATTCGCGGGCAGAGGCGGCAACCTTGGCCATCTGGTCGGCAAGAGGGGCCAACAGCTGCCCCCGCTTGCGGATCATTTGCAGCACCGCACGACGGGCCGAACGCGGCCCCAGACCCGGCAGGCGGGCCATCATCTCGATCAATTTGTCGATGTCGCGGGTGCTGCTCATGGGATCAGAACGGCAGCTTCATGTCCGCAGGCAGGCCCATTTCTGCGGCCATCTTCTGCATCTCTTCGGCGGCTTTGGCTTGCGCCTTGTCCTGCGCGTTCGAGATCGCGGCAAGGATCAGATCCTCGACCACTTCTTTGTCTTCGGCGCTGAAAATCGAGGGGTCGATGTCCAGTGCTTTGACCTTGCCTTTGGCGTTCGCCGTGGCCTTGACCATGCCCGCGCCAGCCTCGCCGGTGACAGTCATGTTGTCCATTTCTTCCTGAAGCTGGGCCATTTTGGATTGCATTTCCTTGGCCGCGCTCAGCATTTTGGTCATGTCGCCTAGACCGCCCAAACCTTTGAACATTTGGTCATCTCCTGTTTTCGGGGGATTACTGATCCTCGAAAGGATCCCATTCGTCTTCGACTTCGGGCAGGGCTTCTGACATGGCCTCTGCCTGTTGGTCCGCCTGACTGCGGATTTCGGTGATCTGCGCCTTCGGGAACAGGGCCAGCACGGCCTTGAACATGGGATGGGCCTCTGCCTCTTTGCGCAGGGCAAGGGCGGCAGCATCGCGCACCTCGGCAATGGTCTCGCCACCGCCAGAGTTTACCACGATCACGGCCCAACGGGCACCCGTCCAGTTCTGCAACCGCGCCCCAAGGCGCTGCGCCAGATCGCGGGGCGCCTGATCGGTCATCTCGCATTCGATCCGGCCAGGGCTGTATTTTGCGAGGCGGAAGTAATTCTCGACCTCGATCAGCAGCTTCACGTCGCGGTGGGTGCGGATCAACTCCAGCACGTTTTCAAAGGTGGCATAGGCCGCCAGCGGGCTGGCCTGCACCACAGCGGGTTGCGCGCCACCACGGGCCACGGGGCCGGTGGGCGCGGAATGGGTCGGTGCGGGCATCTGGCTGCGGGCGGTCACCGTGCCACCGCCGCCACCAGCGGGGCCACCAGTCGGCGCGGGGCCACGCGGCGGGTCCTGTTGCAGCTTGCGCACCAGTTCTTCGGGGCTGGGCAGCTCGGCCACGTGGGTCAGCCGAATGATCGCCATCTCGGCCGCCATCATAGCGTTGGGCGCGGCGCTGACTTCCTCCAGCGCCTTGAGCAGCATCTGCCACATCCGCGTCATCGAGCGGATTGGCAAACGGTTCGCCAGATCAACACCGCGGCGACGCTCGTCGGGGCTGATGGTCGGGTCCTCGGCGGCATCAGGTGTGATCTTCACCACGCTGATCCAATGGGTGATCTCGGCCATATCGCGCAGCACGGCCAAGGGATCGGCCCCATCCGCATACTGCGCCCCCAGTTCGGTCAGCGCCCCGGCGGCGTCCCCGCCCATGACCATCTCGAACAGGTCCATCACGCGGCTGCGGTCCGCCAGACCCAGCATCGCGCGCACCTGATCCGCCGTTGTCTCACCAGCCCCATGGCTGATCGCCTGATCCAAGAGCGAGGTCGCATCCCGCGCAGACCCTTCGGCCGCCCGCGTGATCAGCGCCAAAGCATCATCAGAAATCTCGGCGCTTTCAGCCGTGGCGATCTTGCGCAGCAGTGCAATCATCACCTCTGGCTCGATCCGGCGCAGGTCGAACCGCTGACAGCGGGACAGAACCGTCACAGGCACCTTGCGGATCTCGGTCGTCGCAAAGATGAACTTCACATGGGCCGGAGGCTCCTCCAGCGTCTTCAGCAGCGCATTGAACGCACTGTTCGACAGCATGTGAACTTCGTCGATGATATAGATTTTGTATCGAGCCGAGGCCGCCCGATAATGCACAGAATCGATGATCTCGCGGATATCGCCCACACCGGTGCGCGAGGCCGCGTCCATCTCCATGACGTCGACGTGACGCCCTTCCATAATCGCGGTGCAATGCTCGCACTGACCACAAGGCTCGGTCGTCGGCCCGCCATTCCCGTCCGGCCCGATGCAGTTCATGCCCTTGGCAATGATCCGCGCGGTGGTCGTCTTCCCGGTCCCGCGAATACCGGTCATGATGAACGCCTGCGCAATCCGGTCCGCCGCAAAGGCGTTCTTCAGCGTGCGCACCATCGCGTCCTGACCGACCAGATCGGCAAAGGTTTCGGGGCGGTATTTCCGCGCCAGCACCTGATAGGCAGTCTGTCCGGTCTCGCTCATGGGGCCTCTCAATTCTTCCGTGGCAAACCTAAGGCTCACCCTGTCAAAGGTCCAGCGCCCCTGCTTTCTTCTTCGTAAAAATACTCTGGGGGAGGCGCGCGCCAGCGCGACGGGGGCAAAGCCCCCACTGACGCGGGTTCCACGAAATCAGAATGTCGGGGAATAAGGTGAGAGGTTGAACATCGACCCAAGCGGGGCTCGTTGCGGCTGCTTCCTTCCGGACCTGACCGGGTTGGCGAGGCGCTCGCCCGCGCCAACCTCTCAAGACCTCACTTAGTGCCTCTGTCCGCAGATTGCAAGAGGGCAGGGATCAGGCCCCGATACCCGCCCATTTCAGCCCCGACAGCAGGTCATCGGCCACAAAATGCGCAAACCGGCGGGACGAGGGGATCACGTCAGGCACCTGAATCACGGTCAGGCCAGCCGCAAAAGCCGCCTGCGCGCCGGTTTCCGAATCCTCGAACGCCAGCGCACGGCCCGGGGTGACCCCCAGCTTTTGCGCGGCCAGCAAATAGGGCTCCGGCGCGGGCTTGGCGCGCTCCACATGGGCGACGGTCACCACCACGTCGAAATAGGCGTCCAGCCCCGTCACCGACATCTTCAGCTCTGCCTCGCCCTGCTGGGATGAGGTGCAGATCGCCTTGGGCAGACCAGCCGCGTCCACCGCGGCCAGCGCATCCAGCAGGCCTGGCTTGTGGGGAATGCCGTCCGAATACAGATCGCCAACGACCTCTTCCCAGCGGCGGTTGATCGCATCCATGTCCACGTCCGCATAATGGGCGCGGATGATCTTGCCGCCAGAGGCTTTGTCCTTGCCGACCAGCTGGTGGAACAGGTCCTCTTCCAGTACGATGCCCTGCTCGGCAAAGGCGATGCGTCCCGCCTGCCACCCCAGTGCCTCGGTGTCGATCAGCGTCCCGTCGAGATCAAAAATAACCGCGTCAAACTTCATTACGCTCTCCTGACAGCAAGAAGGGCGCCGCAGGGCGCCCCTCGATCGAAGTTACCGCTATCAGCTTAGAGCGTGATGCGGAAGAGTGCGAAACCCTCCGCTCCGTCGCCTGCGTCGGTGATCTGCACGGTCTTGATGTCGGCCATGTGGGCGCGGGCCTTGGGGCCGCTTTCAAAGACAACGCTGGTGCCCTCCATCGGGGCAAAGGACCAGTTGTCGTCGGCGGTCGGATTGATGGTGCCAGCCTCGACGATGTAGCGGACCAGAATATCGCGGTTGGTATCCGGCCCTTCGAAGACGATGGTGTCGCCCATCGCACCGGGGAACTCGCCGCCGCCGCTGGCGCGGTAGTTGTTGGTGGCAATGATGAATTCCTGATCGGGCTGAACAGGCGCCCCCTCATAGGACAGGTTCACGATGCGGTTCGCCTCGGGCACCAGCAGTTCACCCTTGGGCCCGAATTTCGAGGGCTGCGACAGGTCGATCTGATAAGTCACCCCGTCGATCACATCGAAGTTGTAGCTGGGGAAGTCGGGGTTCAGCAGGGGTTGGTCCTGCTCGCCTGCTTTGATCTGGTTGAACAGACCGGCCGAGCGTTCCAGCCAGTCCTTCAACTGTGCGCCCGTGACCTTCACCGCGCGAATCGTGTTGGGATAGAGGTACAGGTCGGCCACGTTCTTGATCGCGACATCGCCCACGGGGACGTCGGTGTAATAGTCGGGACCGCCACGACCACCGGCCTTGAACGGCGCGGCGGCGGACAGCAGGGGCAGGGCGGCGTATTCCGTGCCCTCGAGCATCTGCTTGATGTACCACATCTGCGCGTTCGACACGATCTGGACCGACGGATCATCCGCCACCAAAGCGAAATAGCTGTAGAGCGGCGCGCTGGTTTTACCCACGGCGCGGCGCACATATTCCAGCGTCTCGTCATGTTCCTTGCGGACCGAGGCCAGAACCTCGGCGTCGCTTTCGACCAGCGGGGTGATGCTGCGATCTTCGCCGCGCTCGTAGATCGGGCGCACGGTGGCAGAGTGGCTGACCACGCGCCATGTGCCGCCCTCGCGTTCCAGCATCAGGTCGATCAGGCCCATGTGGCTGCCCCAGAACCCGCCCATGACGGCGGGTTTGCCGTGGATGGTGCCGGCCTCGGGGTCGATCACGTCGGTCGCGGTAAAGGTCGGGCCGGGGAAAACCATGTGGCTGTGGCCGGTCATCAGGGCGTCGATGCCGTTCACCTCGGCCAGCGGGACCGAGGCGTTCTCCATCCCGTCGGTGCGCTGGGCCGATCCGATACCCGAGTGGGACAGGGCGATGATCACATCTGCACCGGCCTCTTTCATCTCGGGGACGTAGGCTTCGGCGGTCATGACGATGTCGCGGGTTTCCACGTTGCCGACCAGATGCTTGGAATCCCAGTTCATGATCTGCGGCGGGACAAAGCCGATCAGGCCAATGCGGATCGGATGCGACTGGCCTGCGCCATCGGTCACGGTGCGGTCCAGAATCACATAGGGCTTCACCAGCGTCTGGTCCTGAGTCGGGGTCGCGCCCGCCTTGGTCGCGATGTTCGCCGACACGACAGGGAAGGCCGCCCCTGCCAAAGTTTTCAACAGAAAGCTCAACCCATAATTGAACTCGTGATTGCCCAAAGTGGCTGCGTCGAATCCCAGCGTATTCATCGCGGTGATGACGGGGTGCATATCCCCGTCCTTCATGCCCCGCTCATAGGCAATGTAGTCGCCCATGGGGTTGCCTTGCAAAAAATCACCGTTGTCGACAAGAATGCTGTTCGTCGCCTCGGAGCGGACTTCGCGAATGTAAGATGCGGTGCGGGCCAGACCTACGGTATCGACCGGTTTGTCAGTGTAATAATCGTAAGGGAATACGTGGACATGCAGGTCCGTCGTTTCCATGATGCGCAAATGGGCCTGATTGGCCGCAGCACGGGCGGAAAACGGGTGCAGAACGATCATAGCGCTGCCTGCGGCGGTTGCGGCCAGAAAGCTGCGTCGCGTAAGTGTTGGTTTAATAACTGACATCCGAACATACTCCCTAAAATTTCCGTTTTCTGCGTAAAGCGCAACTATGACGCGTGAATGACGGTAAGGAATTGTCAGACAAGGCGTTGCTGCGCGTGCAACTGCGTGGCATGAAGCCACCAAACCAGTGGGGTCGGCCATGCGTGACGCAGAGACAGTAACCTTTGGCGGTTCCGATTTGGACCGCGCCGCCTATTTGCGCGGCAAACCCGAGCGGCTGGAAGAATTGCGCGCGGACCCAAAGGGTACTCACATCGTTCTGTGGCAGGGCAAGCCGTTGGTAGAGGGCGAGGATCAGGACACTCTGGTCCGTTTGCCCCACGATCATCCCCTGTTGGACGAATGCGAACCCGATGCCCTGTTTCTGGGCCTAGAGGCTGACCGCCCTGTGTTCGGCCACTGGCTCAAGGATTGGTGGCCCGAGGGGCTCGATGCTTCGGAACTGGGCGGGTTTGTTGACACCACGGCGCAGTCCCATCCGACCTTGGCCAAGGATCAGGTGTTCGCCGAACTGCGCGCCATCATGACCCGTCTGACCGTCCGCGATGCGGAACTTGCCGCGACCTTGCGGGCGATGATCGAATGGCACCGCCGCCACGGGTTCTGCGCCAACTGCGGTGAAAAGACCGACATGGGGCAGGCCGGTTGGCAGCGTGGCTGCGAATCGTGCAAGGCGCAGCATTTTCCGCGCACCGATCCGGTGGTCATCATGTTGATCACTCACGGCAATTCGGTTCTGCTGGGCCGGTCGCCCGGTTGGCCCGACCAGATGTATTCGCTGTTGGCCGGTTTTGTTGAGCCCGGTGAAACCCTAGAGGCCGCCGTGCGCCGCGAGGTATTCGAGGAAGCTGGCATCAAAGTGGGCCGCGTCGAGTATCTGGCCAGCCAGCCTTGGGCTTTTCCGGCCAGCCTGATGATGGGCTTTCGCGGCGATGCGCTAACCAAGACCATCAACATCGACCCCGCCGAACTAGAAGACGCCGTCTGGTTCACACGAGAAGAGATCGCTCAGGCCTTTCTGGGGCAGCACCCGACATTGAAACCGGCTCGCAAGGGCGCCATCGCACAGTTCCTGTTGCAGAAGTGGCTCGAAGACCGGTTAGATTGAAAGATAGTTTGAGTTTTTCGGAAATTACGGAATTAGTGGCAGCATGAAGTTCAGCACCCGAGAAGATATCGACCTACCGATTGACCAGGTGTTCGCACAGGTCAGCGACCTCGACCAGTTCGAGCGCGCAGCCCTGCGTCGTGGCGTGAAAATCCGTCGTCTGGACGACAGCACGCAACCCAAGGTCGGCATGGCATGGGAGATGGACTTCGTGATGCGCGGCAAGGAACGCCATCTGGATGCTCAATTGACCGGATTTGACGCGCCCAACGGCATGACCTTCGAGGGGAAATCGGGCGGGATGACCCATCACCTGATGGTGGATCTGACGCCCCTGTCCAAGAAGCGCACCCGCCTGCAAATCGAACTGGATCTGAAGCCCCGCACGCTGCCCGCGCGCCTGCTGATCCAGTCGTTCAAGCTGGCAAAACAAAGCCTTAACAAGAAGTTCAAGCAGCGCATCGCTAGCTTTGCCCGCGACGTTGAAAAGGCGGCCGCGCGGTAAACGCGGCCCTTTGGCTTAGCCCTCGCGGCGGGGCGAGGCGGGGTAGACACCCAGAATTTTCAGGTGATCGGTGAAGTAGCTCAGCTCTTCGAGCGCGAGGCGCACGTTGTCGTCCTCGGGATGGCCTTCGATGTCCGCATAAAACTGGGTCGCGGTGAAGTGCCCGCCGACCATGTAGCTTTCCAGCTTGGTCATGTTGACGCCGTTGGTCGCGAAGCCGCCCATCGCTTTGTACAGCGCGGCGGGGATGTTGCGGACGCGGAAGACAAAGGTTGTCATCATCTTGCCAGTTCCGCGGCGGGTCAGGTCGATCGCCGGACGCATCAGCAGGAAGCGGGTGGTGTTGGTGCCCTCGTCCTCGATGTCCTTGGCCAGAACGTCCAGCCCGTAAATCTCGCCTGCCAGTTCGCTGGCCAGCGCGGCCTGCTCGGGGTCATTACGCTCGGCAATCTCGCGGGCAGAGCCTGCGGTGTCCGCGCCGGTGACGCGCTGGATGCCATGCTCGGCCAGGAACGAACGGCACTGGCCCAGCAGCATCGAGTGGGACATCGCGGATTTCACCTGCGACAGCTGGGTGCCCTTGATTCCCAACAGAGTGATTCGGACACGCACGAACGCTTCGTCGACGATGTGAAGACCGGATTCCGGCAGCAGATAGTGGATATCGGCGACTCGGCCATAGGTCGAATTCTCGACCGGCAGCATGGCAAGGTCCGCTTCGCCCGATTTTACAGCAGCAATCGCGTCTTCAAAGGTTGCACAGGGCATTACTTCATCATTTGGGCGCGCTTCACGGCATGCCTGATGGGAATAAGCGCCAAGTTCACCCTGGAAAGCGATGCGTTTTGTCATGAATTTCGTCCATTTCTGCCAAATCGGGCGTTTGGTCGCGGTAACTACACCTTGCGTCCATTGGGGGGAAGCGCATAAGAAGCCGCAACAGCTAACGAAGTGAGACGCGAGCCATGCTTGATACTATGACCTTCACCAAGGTTCTGGGCGGATTTTGCGGCGCCTTTCTGATTTTCCTTCTCGGCAAGTGGGTTGCTGAAGAGGTGTACGCAATGGGCGGAGGCCACGGTGACGAGCACGCGCAGGGCTATGTCATCGAAGTTGCGGATGCAGGTGGCGCGGCAGAGGCCGAAGAGGGCCCTGACTTTGCAACCCTGCTTGCCAGCGCAGATGCCGGCAAAGGCGAGAAGGTGTTCAAGAAGTGCGCCGCTTGCCACAAGGTTGACGGTTCGAACGCAACCGGTCCGCACCTGGACGGCGTTGTAAACCGCGCAATCGACTCGGCCGAAGGCTTCAGCTACTCGGGCGCTCTGCTGCAGGTCGGCGACGTCTGGACCCCTGAAAACCTGAACCACTTCATCGAGAACCCCAAAGCTGCCGCACCCGGCACCGCAATGGGCTTTGCCGGTCTGAAGAGCCCCGAAGACCGCGCAAACGTGATCGCATACCTCCAGAGCCTGGGCAGCTAATCGCGCCAAAGGCATCAGGACCAGAATTTGGCCATCCTTCGGGGTGGCCTTTTTCGTTTTTAAACCAA
The DNA here is from genome assembly GCF_013377535.1 of Donghicola mangrovi. Classification (GTDB taxonomy): domain Bacteria; phylum Pseudomonadota; class Alphaproteobacteria; order Rhodobacterales; family Rhodobacteraceae; genus Donghicola; species Donghicola mangrovi. The sequence goes on from NZ_JABCJE010000007.1 coordinate 83,789, forward strand.
TGTTCACGAATGCTCACGCATCCTCGACTTGCACCTTGGTTGCTTCCCGCTTTAGCGTTGCGAACAAGCCGTTCGTGTACGCGACAAATCAGGAGGTTTTCATGCACCATCCCAATCGCTCCCGTCAGGCCGCAGTCCGCAGTGTGGCGCGCCCTGATCCCCGTCCGCAGTTGCGGCAGATGTTGTGGGGCGGTCTGGTCGGTCTGGCAGTTCTGGCGGCAGCCAGCATGACGCGGGCGCAGGACGCAGAGCCCAAGATCATCAAGACCTACGGTTATTCGTTCTTTGGTGCGCTGAACTACCCCGAGAATTTCGATCATCTGGATTACGTGAACCCCGACGCCCCCCGCGGCGGCGAGATTGCGATCTCTGCAGATGGCACCTTCGACAGCATGAACCCCTATTCCCGCAAGGGGCAGGCGGCGTCGCTGGCCTCGATCCCGTTTGAATCGCTGCTGGTCGGCGTGTCCGACGCCGAAGAGGTGTATTACGGCCTTCTGGCAGAGAGCCTCGAGTACCCCGAGGACATGTCGTGGGTCATCTTCCACATGCGCCCCGAGGCCAAGTTTTCCGACGGCACACCCATGACCGCCCATGACGTGGTGTTCAGCCACAACCTGATGATGGAGCAGTCCCTGCAAAGCTACCGCGAGGCCGTGGGCAAGCGCGTGCTGGGGGTTGAGGCCTTGGATGACTACACCGTCAAGTACACCTTTGCCCCCGACATCCCGCGCCGCGCGCTGATCGATCAGGTCGGCGGCGAGCCCGTGTTCTCGAAGAAATGGTACGAGGAAACCGGCGCCCGTCTGGACGAAAGCCGCATGGAGCCGGGCATCGGCTCCGGGCCCTATATCCTCGACAGCTACGACATCAACCGCCGCGTGGTCTACAAGCGCCGCGACGATTACTGGGGTGACCATCTGCCGATCAACAAGGGGCGCAACAACTTTGGCACCATCCGGGTCGAGTATTTCGCCGACGCCAACGCCGCGATGGAGGGGTTCAAGGCCGGCGCCTATACCTTCCGCGCGGAGAACAGCTCGCGCTCTTGGGCCACGGCCTATGACTTCCCGAACCTAAAGGACGGCTATGTCGTCAAGGCGGAGCTGCCCAATGGCAACATTCCCGCAGCGGCCGGTTTCGTGTTCAATCTGGGCAAGGAAAAGTTCCAGGACATCCGCGTGCGCGAGGCAATTGGACTGGCCTATAACTTTGAATGGACCAACAAGCAGGTGCAGTTCGGCCTGTTCGCACAGCGCTCCTCCTTCTGGGAGAACAGCCCCGTCGCGGCCAAGGGTAGCCCCGAGGGCCACGAACTGGAGTTGCTAGAGAAATACAAGGATCTGCTGCCCGAGGGTATCCAGACCGCCGAACCCGTGATGCCCCACACCTCTGGCGACAGCCAGCTGGACCGCAAGAACCTGCGCAAAGCGTCGAAGCTGCTCGAAGAGGCGGGCTGGATCGCAGGCGATGATGGTATCCGCCGCAAGGATGGCCAGACCCTGAGCCTCGAGATCATCGAGGACAGCCCGACCTTTGACCGCATCATTCTGCCCTTTATCGAGAACCTGAAGGCGCTGGGTGTGGATGCCGTGTACAACCGGATCGACCCCGCGCAGTACACCAACCGCCGCCGTGACCGCGACTATGACATGATCTACGCGGCCTACCCGATGTACGAGCACCCCTCGACTGGCCTGTCACAGCAATTCGGGTCCGAGGATGCGGCCTATAGCCTGTTCAACCCCGCCGGTCTGGCCGACAAGGGCGTCGATGCGCTGATCGACGAAATCGTCGCCGCCAAGACGCTAGAGGAAATCGAACCTGCGACCCGCGCCTTGGACCGTGTGTTCCGCGCCAAGCAGTTCCTGATCCCCACCTGGTTCAACGACGTGTACTGGGTTGCCTATTACGACATGTACGGTCACCCCGAGACGCTGCCGCGCTTTGATCTGGGGTATATGGACTTCTGGTGGTACGACGCTGAAAAGGCGGAAAAACTCAAATCCGCAGGCGTGCTGCGCTAAGAACTGAAGTCAGGGGGCTTGCCGAATGGGCGCCTATATTCTGAGGCGATTGCTTCTGGTGATCCCGACGCTGATCGGGATCATGATCATCAACTTTGCCCTTGTACAGTTCGTCCCCGGCGGACCGATCGAACAGGCCATCGCCCGCTTTCAGGGCGAGGGCGACGTGTTCGAGGGGATCGCCGGCGGTGGCAAGGATGCCAACTTGGGCGGCGAATCCGACAGCGGCTATCTGGGCGCCCGCGGCCTGCCGCCCGAGTTTATCGCCAAGCTCGAGGTCGAATATGGCTTTGCCCGCGTGGTTTGCGATGAAGGGTTCGAGGGCACGCCTGACCTGAAGCACCCCGAGTGCCACAAGGAAATGATCCCCATCGTCGAACGCTTTGGCATCATGATGTGGAACTACCTGCATCTGGATTTCGGTGGCAGCTTCTTCCGCGATGCGCCGGTGTTCTCGATCGTGCTGGAAAAGATGCCGGTGTCGATCTCGCTGGGCCTGTGGTCCACAGTGATTGCCTACATCGTCTCGATCCCCTTGGGGATTGCCAAGGCCGTGCGCGATGGCACCAGTTTCGACGTCTGGACCAGCAGCGCGATCATCGTTGGTTATGCGATCCCAGGCTTCCTGTTCGCGATCCTGCTGATCGTTCTGTTCGCAGGTGGGTCGTATTGGCAGATCTTCCCGCTGCGGGGGCTGACTAGCGACAACTGGGATAACCTGAGCTGGGGCGCCAAAATCATCGACTATTTCTGGCACATCACTCTGCCGGTTCTGGCGGGCACGATCTCGGCCTTCGCGACCCTGACCCTGCTGACGAAAAACAGCTTTCTGGACGAGATCAAGAAGCAGTACGTGATGACCGCCCGCGCCAAGGGCCTGTCGGAAAAGGCGGTTCTTTATGGCCACGTATTCCGCAACGCGATGCTGATCGTGATCGCCGGTTTCCCGGCAGTGTTCATCGGCGTGTTCTTTGGCGGCAGCCTGATCATCGAGACGCTGTTTTCGCTGGATGGCCTTGGCCGGTTGGGCTTCGAGGCTGCGGTGGCCCGCGACTATCCGGTGATTTTCGGGACGCTCTTTGTGTTCGGCCTGATCGGTCTGGTTGTCGGCATTCTGTCGGACCTGATGTATGTGGTGGTTGACCCCCGCATCGACTTTGAGCGGAGGGAAGGCTGATGGCTCTGTCCCCTCTGAACCAGCGCCGCTGGCGCAATTTCCGCGCAAACGGGCGGGCGTTCTGGTCGCTGATCCTGTTCTGCGTGCTGTTCGGCCTGTCCCTGTTTGCCGAGTTTCTGGCCAACGACAAACCGATCGTGGTCAGCTACAAGGGCGAAATCTACACGCCGGTCTTCAACTTCTACCCCGAAACGACCTTCGGCGGTGACTTCAAAACCGAAGCCATCTACCGCGACATCGAGGTTAAATGCCTGATCACCACGGGCGGCTCGGACCTGTGCTGGGACGACCCCGAAGGGTATCTGGTTGAGGCCGAAGACAAAGGCACGGTCGAGGGCGAGCCCATCCAGAAAGGCTGGATGATCTGGCCGCCGATCCCCTACAGCTATGACACCCCGAACGACATTGGCCGCGCGGCCCCCAGCCCGCCCGATGGCGATCACTGGCTGGGCACCGATGACACGACCCGCGATGTGCTGGCGCGTGTGATCTACGGCTTCCGTCTGTCGATCGTCTTTACCCTGATTGTGACCGCCTTCGCGTCGGTCATCGGCATCGTTGCAGGCGCACTTCAGGGCTTTTTTGGCGGATGGCTTGACCTGATTTTCCAGCGGGTGATCGAGATTTGGGGCGCCACGCCGTCGCTCTATATCATCATCATTATGTTCGCGATCTTGGGGCGCAGTTTCTGGTTGTTGGTGCTGTTGACGGTGCTGTTCAGCTGGACCTCTCTGGTGGGGGTTGTGCGGGCCGAATTCCTGCGTGCGCGCAATCTGGAATACGTTCGCGCGGCCAAGGCGCTGGGGGTCAGCAACTGGACCATCATGTTCCGCCACATGCTGCCGAACGCGATGGTTGCGACGTTGACCATGATGCCCTTTATCATCACCGGTACGATCAGCACGTTGGCGGGTCTGGATTTTCTGGGCTTTGGCCTGCCTTCCTCGGCCCCGTCCTTGGGCGAGCTGACGCTGCAAGCCAAACAGAACCTGCACGCGCCGTGGCTGGGCTTCACCGCGTTCTTCACCTTTGCGATCATGCTGTCGCTGCTGGTCTTTATCTTCGAAGGCGTGCGCGATGCCTTTGACCCGAGGAAAACCTTCAAATGACGAATGTTCTCGAGGTCGATAACCTCAAAGTCAGTTTCCGGCAGGATGGGCAGGTGTTTCAGGCGGTCAAAGGCGTGTCCTTTGCCGTGGCCAAGGGTGAAACCGTTGCGTTGGTGGGCGAATCCGGTTCGGGGAAATCCGTGACCGCGCTGTCCACGGTGCAACTGCTGGGGGACGCTGCCGAAGTATCGGGCGCTGTCCGCTACCAAGGGCAGGACATGGTGACCGCGACCGAGGCGCAGCTGCGCAAGGTGCGCGGCAACGACATCAGCTTCATCTTCCAAGAGCCGATGACATCGCTGAACCCGCTGCACACGCTGGAGCGGCAGCTTGGCGAAAGCCTTGCGCTGCATCAGGGGATTGTGGGCAATCAGGCGCGGGACCGGATCATTGATCTGCTGGATCGCGTGGGCATTCGTGACCCCGAAACGCGGCTGGGGTCCTATCCCCACCAGTTGTCGGGCGGTCAGCGCCAGCGCGTGATGATCGCGATGGCCTTGGCGAACAAGCCGGAACTGTTGATCGCGGACGAGCCGACCACTGCGCTGGACGTGACCATTCAGGCCCAGATCCTAGAGCTGCTCGCAGAACTGAAACGCGCCGAAGGGCTGAGCCTGCTGTTCATCACCCACGATCTGGGCATTGTCCGCCGGATCGCGGACCGCGTTTGTGTGATGAAGGACGGAGAGATCGTCGAAAGCGGCCCCACGGCCGAGATTTTCGCGAACCCGCAGCATCCATACACCCAGAAACTTCTGGCGGCCGAGCCGAAGGGCGTTGCGCTGCCCTTGGCTGAGGACGCGCCAGAGGTGCTGCGGACCGAGCATCTGCGGGTGTGGTTCCCTATCCAGCAGGGGCTCCTGAAGCGGACGGTTGGGCATGTTAAGGCGGTGAACGACGCCAGCCTGACCCTGCGCGCGGGGGAAACCTTGGGGATCGTGGGCGAGTCCGGTTCGGGCAAGACCACCGCCGCGCTGGCCATCATGCGCCTGATCGAAAGCACCGGCGGCATCTGGCTGCACGGGCAGGATGTGCGCAAGTACCGGACCAAAGAGCTGCGCCGCTTGCGCCGCGACATGCAAATCGTGTTTCAGGACCCCTTTGGCAGCCTGAGCCCCCGGATGACCGCGGAGCAGGTGATCAGCGAAGGGCTTGGCGTGCACGGCGTTGATCCCGGCAAGGACAAGCGCCAGTTGGTGGCCGAGATGATGACCGAAGTCGGCCTGAACCCCGATTTCATGCACCGCTATCCGCATGAATTCTCGGGTGGTCAGCGTCAGCGAATTGCGATTGCGCGGGCGATGATCTTGCGGCCCAAGTTGCTGGTGTTGGACGAGCCGACCTCGGCTTTGGACATGACCGTTCAGGTTCAGATCGTGGATATTCTGCGCGATTTGCAACGGAAATACGGGCTGGCCTATCTGTTCATCAGCCACGATCTGCGGGTCGTGCGGGCGCTGTCCCACAAGGTGATGGTGATGCGGAACGGCGATGTGGTCGAGGCTGGAACGGCGGAAGAGGTTTTTGCCAATCCGCAGACCGAATATACGCGCGACCTGATGGCCGCTGCGTTTTCAGAGGCGCTCTGAGTTCTGCGGCGCCGCGCCCTGTGGTGGGCGTGGCGCCGTGAGTATTTTTACAAAGAAGAAGATGCGGGCGGGATCACCTTGCCGGGGTTGAGGATCCCCGTGGGGTCGATGGCCTGTTTTATGGCGCGCATGGTGTCCAGTGCGGCGGCGTTCTTGTGCCGTGTCATGCTGGAGAGTTTGGACTGACCCACCCCGTGTTCCGCCGAGAAAGAGCCGCCGAGGGCGCGGACTTCGGCCTCGACCGCGGACATGATGGTGTCTTTGAGGGCTTTGTCAGAGGGGCGCACGGTGTAGTGGATGTTGCCATCCCCCAGATGCGCGACGGTCATGTCAAAGGCGTCAGCGTCCAGCGTGGGCAGAAGGGCGTTCATCCGATCAAGGAAGCTGGCGATTTCGTCCAAGGGTAGCGCGATGTCGTTCACAATGGCCGCACGGGGACCGGCCAGAGAGAGTTCGGCCGCGGATTCGCGGATGGCCCAGAAAGCGGCGCGCTGGCTGTCATTCGTGGCGATGGTCGCGTCGGTCAGCAGCCCTTCTTCGAAGAGGGTGGCGAGGGTGCTCTCGAAGGTGTCTTGCAGGACGGTCGTGCCCTCGGGCGAGAGGGCTGCATCGCGAGGGGCGGTCGAGGCCAGTTCGACCAGAATGTTGACGCTGTGGATGTCGGCAAAGGGTTGGCGCGCCTGCGGGTGCATCTCGGCGTAGGCGGTCATGTAGTGGGCGGGCATGTATTCGAACGCCTCGACCGCGTCAGAGGTGGCTTCTTGGAGGCGGTTCAGGGTGGTTAGGGCGTCCGTCAGGGACGGGCAGGCCAAGAAGGCGGTCGAGCGGACACGCGGGGTAGGGGACAGCTTTAGCACGGCGGCGGTGATGATGCCCAAGGTACCCTCGGCCCCGATCAGCAGGTGTTTCAGGGCGTAGCCGGTGTTGTCCTTGTGCAGTTCGGACATCAGGTCCAGCACGGTGCCGTCGGGCAGCACAGCCTCGATCCCCAGACACAGATCGCGGGTATTGCCGTATTTCAGCACGTTCGAGCCGCCCGCGTTGGTGGACAGGATGCCGCCGATCGTGGCGGACCCTTGGGCGCCGAAGGTCATCGGGAATTGCATCCCCAGTTCGGCGGCAGATTCGCGCAAGGATTGCAGGATGACGCCAGCCTCGACGATGGCGGTGCGGGTGCGCGGGGTGACTTGGCGGATGGTGTTCATCCGGTCCAGCGAGACCACCAGCGCGTCGGGGGCATGGGCGCCGCCCACCAGTCCGGTGCGGCCACCTGCGGGCACCACAGGCACGTTCGCAGCATGCGCCATCGCCATAATTTGCGAGACTTCTGCCGTGCTGGCAGGTCGGATCACCGCCATCGGTTCGCCATGCCAAGCGCCCGTCCAATCGGTCACCCAAGGCGCGCAATCAGGCCCGGTCAGGATCGGGGTGTCCGGCAGGGCCGAGGCCAGTTTGGAAAGAAAATCCATTAAAATTCCATTTCTTCGTTTTTCCCGCTTGACCATCTCTTACCGTGGCCTTAAGTGAGCGTCCACCAGATGGCGGAGTAGCTCAGTTGGTTAGAGCAGCGGAATCATAATCCGCGTGTCGGGGGTTCAAGTCCCTCCTCCGCTACCAAAACTTTCCTAGAAAATTCGTAGCAAAGACAGACGCCTAGCGCGGCAGTCATCTGGTCATTTACGGCTTGGCGATGACCACCTCGGTGTTCCAGCGTTTGCACTTTTCCCCCAGATCGCCGGGCAGCGGACGGTCGGTAAAGAACGCGTCCAGTTCCGCCAAAGAGCCAATGCGCGCGGGGGCATTTCGCTGGAATTTCGAACCGTCGGACACAAGGAACGTCTTGCGCGACTGGCGCAGAATGGCCTGGCTGACGCCGACCTCTTGGATGTCGAAGTCCAGAATATCGCCGTCCTCGTCCAGTGCCGAGCAGCCGATGATCGCCAGATCGAATTTGAACTGCGCGATGGCTTGCACGGTCAGGTTGCCGACAAGGCCCCCGTCCGAGCGGCGTAGCGTACCCCCCGCCACAATCACCTGACAGTCGGAATTCTGGCCAAGGATGTTGGCCACGTTCAGGTTGTTCGTCACGATCATCATATCGCGGTGGCGCAGCAGTTCGGCGGCTACGGCCTCGGTGCTGGTGCCGATGTTCAGAAAGATCGAGGCGTTCTCGGGGATGCGCGCGGCGCAGGCCTTGGCGATGGCGTGTTTGGCGTCCGAATGCAGGTAGCGGCGTTCCTCGTAGCCGATGTTCGAGGTGCCCGAAGGCAGGATCGCCCCGCCATGCACACGCTCCAGCCGCCCCGCATCCGCCAGATCGGTCAGGTCGCGCCGGATGGTCTGGAGGGTCACGCCAAAATGCGCGGCAAGCCCCTCGACCGTGACTTTGCCTTCACGGCGGGCGATCTCGAGGATTTCGGGATGGCGTAGGGTTTGGGACATGGCTCTCCTCCGGTAGGTCGCGCGATTATGCGCGGTTTTTTTCGTTATTCAAGGAATCAGCGGCGAATCAGGTTCGAATCATGCGTGCAGGGGTTTGCGCGCGCAGAAATCCTGTTCTGCGCTGCGGAAATTTGGAAATTTGTCACGGAATTGTCATATGATTTCATGTGGTTATTCAAAAGCGAACACAAACGAACATTCTGGCTTTCTTTTTGATGCGCTCAGGGCTAGCTTTTGCCTCGAACCGAAGGGCGGTTGAGGGAGGACCCTGTGTCGGGAACGGACGAAACCCAGCAGATTTACGATCTGTTCATCATTGGCGGCGGCATCAACGGGTGCGGCATTGCGCGTGATGCGTCGGGCCGTGGTCTGAGCGTTGCGCTGGCCGAGATGGGCGATCTGGCTTCGGCGACGTCGTCGTCCTCGACCAAGCTGTTTCATGGCGGCCTGCGCTATCTGGAGTATTTCGAGGTGCGTCTGGTCCGCGAGGCCCTGATCGAGCGCGAAGTCCTGCTGAAGGCGATGCCCCATATCAGCTGGCCGATGCGCTTTGTGCTGCCCTACCATCAGGACATGCGGTTCGAGAATTCGACCCCGACCTCGCGTCTGCTGAACACCTTTATGCCGTGGATGAAGGGGCGCCGCCCCGCGTGGCTGATCCGTCTGGGTCTGTTCATGTACGACACCCTTGGGGGCCGTCAGATCCTGCCCGGCACCACCACTGTTGACCTGAAGGCCGGCCCCGAGGGCGCGCCCCTGCAGGACCGCTTTGAAACCGCGTACGAATATTCCGACTGCTGGGTCGAGGATTCCCGTCTGGTGATCCTGAACGCCCGCGATGCCGAGGCGCGCGGTGCCCAGATCATGACCCGCACCAAGGTTCTGTCCTGCGAGAGGAACGGTGGCCAGTGGCATGTTACGGTTCAGGATGTCAATTCCGGTATTGTCCGTAACTTCCGCGCCAAGATGCTGGTGAACGCCGGTGGCCCGTGGGTGGGCGACATCATTCACGGCAAAATTCGCTCGAACAGCACCGAGGGCGTGCGTCTGGTTCGCGGCAGCCACATCGTGACCCGCAAGCTTTACGATCACGACAAATGCTATTTCTTCCAAGGCACCGACGGGCGCATCATTTTCGCGATCCCGTACGAGCAGGACTTTACCCTGATCGGTACCACCGACGCCGAGCATAGCGATCCCTCGATCAAACCGGTTTGCACCGACAAAGAGCGGGATTACCTGCTGGCCTTCGCCTCGGACTACTTCAAGCAGCCGGTCACGCAGGACGACATCGTCTGGACCTATTCGGGCGTGCGTCCGCTTTATGATGACGGGGCCAGCAGCGCCACCGCGGCCACACGAGACTATACGCTGAAGGTCGATGCGCAGGGCGGCGCGCCCGTGCTGAACGTCTTTGGCGGCAAGATCACAACCTATCGCCGACTCGCCGAAAGCGCGCTGGAGCACATCCAGAAACACTTCCCCAAGGTCAAGGGAACGTGGACGGCAGGGGTGCCTTTGCCCGGCGGGAATTTCGCGGTGGCGGACGTGGATCGCTTGATCGCTGATCTGCAAAAAGAATTTCCGTTCCTGACCGTCTTTTGGGCGCGTCGTCTGATCCGCGCGTATGGGTCAGAGGCATCAGAGGTGCTGGGTCACGTTCGGGATGCCGTGCAACTGGGGCGTGACTTTGGGGCAACCTTGACCGAGGCTGAGGTTCGCTGGCTGATGGAACGCGAATACGCGCAAACGGCAGAGGACGTCATTTGGCGGCGGAGCAAATTGGGTCTGCGGATGACGGCCGAACAGGTCGCGGCGTTGGATCAGTGGATGAAGGACGTTCGGGGGGAGGGAGCCGCTGAGGCGGCCCAGTAACCCAACCGGACGAAGGGAGGAGAAAGAGATGGCTCTCGCTCTTGAGCGGGTCTCCAAGGTCGTGAACGGCCAGACCCATATACACGAGACGGATCTCGTCTTGCAGCCGGGCACGATGAACGTGCTTCTGGGGCCGACCCTGTCGGGCAAGACATCGCTGATGCGTCTGATGGCGGGGCTGGATGTGCCGACCTCGGGGCGGATTCTGTGGAATGGTCAGGACGTGACCGGTATGCGCGTGCAGGACCGCAAGGTCGCCATGGTGTACCAGCAGTTCATCAACTACCCGTCGATGACCGTGTACGACAACATCGCCTCGCCGCTGAAGCTGATGGGGAAATCCTCGTCCGAGATCGACGCAGCGGTGAAAAAGGCCGCTGACCTGATGAAGCTGACCCCCATGCTGCAGCGCAAGCCGCTGGAACTGTCGGGCGGACAGCAGCAGCGCTGCGCTCTGGCGCGGGCCCTTGTGAAAAACGCGGGTCTGGTGCTGCTGGACGAACCTCTGGCGAACCTTGACTACAAGCTGCGCGAAGAGCTGCGGATCGAGATCCCCAAGATATTCGAAGAGTCGGGCAGCATCTTTGTCTACGCGACAACCGAACCCGAAGAGGCGCTGCTGTTGGGCGGCAACACTGCCACCCTGTGGGAAGGCCGCGTGACCCAATTCGGGCCGACTCCGACCGTCTATCGCCAGCCCGTCGATGCGACCACGGCCCGCGTGTTCAGTGACCCGCCGATGAACTTCTTGCAGATCAGCAAGACCGGCCACGTTCTGATGTTCGGCAAGGGCCAGAAAACCCCTGCGACCGGTGCTTTGGCGAACCTGCCCGACGGCCGTTACATCGCGGGCTTTCGTCCCAACCATGTCGAGATCGGCAAGCACACGGCGGATGCGGTGAAGTTTACCACCAACCTCGTTGTGACCGAACTGACCGGCTCGGAGACCTTTGTTCACTTGGATCACCACGGCGACAAATGGGTGGGGCTGGTGCACGGGGTGCACAACCTGACGCTTGGCGCGCCGCTGGATGTCTATCTGGACCCCAGCCACGTCTACATCTTTGGTGAAAACGGACAGCTGGTGGCGCCTGCCGCCTATGCGGTCGCAGCGTAAGGAGCGGGAAAGATGGCGAAAATTACCCTCGATAATCTGGCGCACTCCTACCTGCCGAACCCCACCAGCGAAGACGATTTCGCGCTCAAGCAGCTGGACCACGATTGGGTCGACGGCGAGGCTTATGCCCTGCTGGGATCGTCCGGTTGCGGCAAGTCCACCCTGTTGAACATCATCTCGGGCCTGCTGACCCCATCGCAGGGGCGCATCCTGTTTGACGGTGTGGACGTAACCCACGCCCCCACCGCCGAGCGGAACATCGCGCAAGTGTTCCAGTTCCCCGTGGTCTACGACACCATGACCGTGCGCGAAAATCTGGCCTTCCCGCTAAAGAACCGCGGTGAAAAGCCCAGCTATATCGCCAGCCGCGTCAACCAGATCGCGCAGATGATCGGCATGGAGACCGAGCTGGATCGCAAGGCGCGCGGCCTGACCGCTGATGCTAAGCAGAAGATCAGCCTTGGCCGTGGCATGGTCCGCGAGGACGTGAACGCCCTGCTGTTCGACGAACCGCTGACCGTGATCGACCCCCACATGAAGTGGGAACTGCGCACCCAGCTGAAAAAGCTGCACCACGAATTCGGTCACACCATGATCTACGTGACCCACGACCAGACCGAGGCACTAACCTTTGCCGACAAAGTGGTGGTCATGTATGACGGCCGCGTGGTTCAGATCGGCACCCCCGAGGAGCTGTTTGAAACCCCCGAGCATACGTTCGTGGGCTATTTCATCGGCTCGCCGGGGATGAACGTGATCCCCGCCAAAGTGGATGGCGACAAGGCCTATATCAACGGCAGCTATGTGCAGCTGGGACGTGGCTACGGCCCCCTGAATGGCAAGATCGAAATCGGCGTGCGTCCCGAATTCGCGACCCTGTCCGACACCGATGGCCTGCCCGTGAAAATCCGCCGGATCGAGGACGTGGGCCGCCACAAGATCATCCGCGCCGAGTTCTTTGGCAACGACATCAACATTATCGCCAGCGAGGGCACCCCGATCAGCGCGGATATGAACCGCGTCAGCTTCGACCCCGCCCACGTCAACGTCTACGCCAACGACTGGCGCGTCAAAGGGGAGGCCGCCTGATGGAAAAGACAGTCAACCAAAAGGCATGGTTCCTTGTCCTGCCGGTGCTGCTGCTGGTGGCGTTCTCGGCGGTGATCCCGTTGATGACCGTGGTGAACTATGCGTTTCAGGATACCTTCGGGAACAACGTCTTCTTCTGGGCCGGTCTGACCTGGTTCGAAGAACTGATAGAATCGGATCGTATGTGGGCGGCACTGGGCCGTCAGGCGATCTTCTCGGCGATCATTCTGGCGATCGAGGTGCCGCTTGGCATTTTCGTCGCCCTGAACATGCCGAAAAAGGGCTTCTGGGCCAGCTTCTGTCTGGTGCTGATGTCCCTGCCGCTGCTGATCCCGTGGAACGTGGTGGGCACCATCTGGCAGATCTTTGGCCGCGTGGACATTGGCCTGCTGGGGTACACCCTCGATAAACTGGGCATCAGCTACAACTACACTCAGGACTTCTATGCCGCTTGGATCACCGTGATCGTGATGGACGTGTGGCACTGGACCTCGCTGGTGGCGCTCTTGGCTTATGCCGGTCTGCAATCGATCCCCGACGCCTATTATCAGGCGGCCAAGATCGACCAGGCCAGCCGCTGGAACGTCTTCCGCTACATCGAGCTGCCCAAGATGGCCGGTGTTCTGATGATCGCGATCCTGCTGCGCTTTATGGACAGCTTCATGATCTACACCGAGCCGTTCGTTGTGACCGGCGGCGGCCCCGGCAACGCAACCACCTTCTTGTCGATCGACCTCGTGAAGATGGCTTTGGGGCAATTCGATCTGGGTCCGGCAGCAGCCTTCTCGCTGATGTACTTCCTGGTGATCCTCTTGATTTCGTGGGTGTTCTACACCGTCATGACCAACCTTGATAAGCGGGAGGGCTGATCCAGTGGCCGACATGACCGTCAATCAATCCGCCGTCCGCAGCAAACCTGCTGTCAACGTAAACACCCGCGCCATCGTGATGGGCCTCTACCTCGTGTTCCTGATCCTGCCGATCTACTGGCTGGTGAACATGAGCCTGAAGACCAACACCGAGATCCTGAGCAGCTTCTCGCTCTGGCCCCGTGATCTGACGTTCCAGAACTATGCGACGATCCTGACCGATCCCAGCTGGTACATGGGCTACGTGAACTCGCTGATCTATGTGGTGATGAACACCCTGATCAGCATCGTGGTGGCGCTGCCCGCAGCCTATGCGTTCAGCCGCTACAGCTTCATGGGGGACAAGCACCTGTTCTTCTGGTTGCTGACCAATCGCATGGCGCCGCCTGCCGTGTTCGCGCTGCCCTTCTTTCAGCTTTATAGCTCTGTCGGACTGTTCGACACCCACATCGCCGTGGCGCTGGCGCACTGCCTGTTCAACGTGCCGCTGGCCGTTTGGATCCTCGAAGGGTTCATGCGCGGTGTGCCCAAGGAAATCGACGAGACCGCCTATATCGACGGTTACAGCTTTGGCCGGTTCTTCATCAAGATTTTCATCCCCCTGATCGCCAGTGGCGTGGGTGTGGCAGCGTTCTTCTGCTTCATGTTCTCTTGGGTGGAACTGCTGTTGTCGCGCACGTTGACCTCGGTCGTGGCCAAGCCCATCGCCGCCACCATGACCCGTACCGTGTCCGCATCGGGCATGGACTGGGGTGTGCTGGCCGCCGCCGGTGTGCTGACCATCGTTCCCGGTGCGCTCGTGATCTACTTCGTCCGCAACTACATCGCCAAGGGCTTTGCCCTGGGCCGCGTATAACCCCCGAAGAAAGGAGACCATACAATGGCTTGGATGGCTTGGACGTGGCAAACCGCCGCCTTCTTCGGGATCATCGCCGCACTGCTGATCACCTTTACAGTGCTGGCCATCAAATTCCCCGAGACGCCCCGCACGGGCGTCCTGCGGATCGAGACGACGCGTGGGGACCGCTTGTTCATCACGCTACTGGGCTCGGCCTTCATCAACCTCGCTTGGCTGGGGTTGGTGGGCGAAAACCAGCCCTACGCGCTGGGTGTTTGCCTTGTGTATGCCTTTGCGGTCTTCCGCTGGGTCTAATGGCTGACACCTGCCAGCGGCAACGACCGCTGGCCCATCAGTAGAAACGGTTCAATTAGGGAGGAAACTATGAACCCGTTTTTCAAATCCACCACCGCACTGGGGATCGCTCTGACCCTGCTGTCCGGCCCCGCATTCGCGGACATGGACGCAGCGAAGAAATTCCTGGACGAGGAAATCGGTGATCTGTCCGCGCTGAGCCGCGCCGATCAAGAAGCCGAAATGCAGTGGTTCGTCGATGCCGCGCAGCCGTTCGCCGGCATGGAGATCAAAGTCGTCTCCGAGACCATCACCACCCACGAATACGAATCCAAGGTTCTGGCGCCCGCCTTTACCGCGATCACCGGTATCAAGGTCACCCACGACCTGATCGGCGAAGGTGACGTGGTCGAGAAGCTGCAGACCCAGATGCAGTCCGGCCAGAACATCTATGACGGCTACATCAACGACTCTGACCTGATCGGTACCCACTGGCGTTACCAGCAGGCCCGCAACCTGACCGACTGGATGGCAGGCGAAGGCGCTGACGTGACCAACCCCGGTCTGGACATCGACGATTTCGTCGGCAAGCAGTTCACCACCGGCCCCGATGGCAAACTGTACCAGCTGCCCGACCAGCAGTTCGCGAACCTCTATTGGTTCCGCTACGACTGGTTCAACGACGAAAAGACCAAAGCGGACTTCAAAGAAAAGTACGGCTACGATCTGGGCGTTCCGGTCAACTGGTCGGCCTATGAGGACATCGCCGAATTCTTTACCGGCCGCGACATGTCCTATGCGGGTGGCCCCGAAAAGGTCTATGGCAACATGGACTACGGCAAGAAAGACCCGAGCCTTGGCTGGCGCTACACCGATGCGTGGATGTCGATGGCTGGCATGGGCGACAAGGGCGAACCCAACGGTCTGCCCGTCGATGAATGGGGTATCCGCGTCAACGAAAACAGCCAGCCCGTCGGTTCCTGCGTGGCCCGTGGCGGCGCAACCAACGACGCGGCAGCCGTTTACGCTGTGACCAAAGCGATCGAATGGCTCCAGAAATACTCGCCGCCCGCAGCCGCAGGCATGACCTTTGGCGAGGCCGGTCC
Source organism: Donghicola mangrovi (assembly GCF_013377535.1). Lineage (GTDB taxonomy): Bacteria > Pseudomonadota > Alphaproteobacteria > Rhodobacterales > Rhodobacteraceae > Donghicola > Donghicola mangrovi. The sequence continues at coordinate 99,321 of NZ_JABCJE010000007.1, forward strand.
CGTTCCCGCACAGGGCGAGATCGCGCAGCAGATGTTCTGGTACACCGCCTTCACCGCCGACATGGTCAAAGAGGGCCTGCCCGTCATGAACGAAGACGGCACCCCCAAGTGGCGCATGGCTCCCAGCCCGCACGGCGTGTACTGGGAAGAAGGCATGAAGGTTGGCTATCAGGACGCCGGTTCCTGGACCCTGATGCAGTCGACCCCCGTGGATGCTGCCAAGGCAGCATGGCTCTATGCGCAGTTCGTCACCTCCAAAACTGTGGACGTGAAGAAATCGCACGTCGGTCTGACTTTCATCCGCGAATCCACCATTCAGCACCCCTCGTTCACCGAGCGCGCGCCGAAACTGGGTGGTCTGGTGGAATTCTACCGCTCGCCCGCACGGGTCCAGTGGTCGCCCACCGGTACCAACGTTCCTGACTACCCCAAGCTGGCTCAGCTGTGGTGGCAGAACATCGGCGACGCAATGTCGGGCGCCAAGACCCCGCAAGAGGCCTTGGATGCGCTCTGCGCCGATCAGGAAAAAGTGCTGGAGCGTCTGGAGCGCGCAGGCGTTCAGGGCGACATCGGTCCCAAGCTGAACGAAGAGCAGGACCCCGAGTACTGGCTGTCGCAGCCGGGCTCGCCCAAGGCCAAGCTCGAGAACGAGCGTGAAGAGCCCAAGACCGTCAGCTACGACGATCTGATCGCAAGCTGGAAGTAATTTCCTCCCCGGGCGGGGCCGCATTTGGCCCCGCCCAACCCGTTTGCATTTTTCCTAATATTTCGAGACAGTTCCCACGGGGAAACTTCCGCGCCAGAGGAGGGTTGCGATGACTTATATTCTCGCCATCGATCAGGGGACCACGTCCAGCAGAGCCATCCTGTTTGACAGCGAAATGAAGCTTCGCGCGACAGCCCAAGAGGAATTCCCCCAGCATTTTCCGAAATCGGGCTGGGTCGAACATGATCCTGCCGACATCTGGTCCACCACCGCCGGAACCGCGCGAGAAGTGATCGAGCGCGCAGGTATCAGCGCCACCCAGATCGCCGCCATCGGGATCACCAACCAGCGCGAAACCACGCTGGTCTGGGACAAGACCACCGGCCAGCCCGTTTATAACGCCATCGTCTGGCAGGACCGCCGCACCGCCGACTATTGCCGCGAGCTGCGCGACGCCGGCCACGAAGAGATGTTCACCGACCGCACCGGCCTGCTGCTGGACCCCTATTTCTCGGGGACCAAGCTGAAGTGGATTCTGGATAACGTCGACGGGGCCCGTGACCGCGCCCGCGCGGGCGAGCTGCTGTTCGGCACCGTCGATTGTTACCTGATCTGGAAGATGACCGGCGGCAAATCCCACGTGACAGATGCCACCAACGCCGCCCGCACCCTGTTGTACGATATCCGCAAGGGCCGCTGGTCGCAGACCATTTGCGATCTGATGGACATCCCCATGCAGATGCTGCCCGAGGTCCGCGATTGCGCCAGCGATTTCGGTATGACCCGCGCCGATCTGTTCAGCTGCGAGATCCCGATCCTCGGGGTGGCGGGGGACCAGCAGGCGGCGACCGTGGGGCAGGCGTGCTTCCAGCCGGGGATGATGAAGTCCACCTATGGCACCGGTTGCTTTGCCCTGCTGAATACCGGCGACACGCCGGTCCGCTCGCAGAACCGTCTGCTGACCACCATCGCCTATCAGCTGGACGGCAAGCCGACCTATGCGCTGGAAGGCTCGATCTTTATCGCGGGGGCGGTGGTGCAGTGGCTGCGCGACGGGCTGAAGATCATCCGCAATGCCGCCGAAACCCAACCCTTGGCCGAGCAAGCCGATCCCCAGCAGGACCTGATCCTTGTGCCCGCGTTTGTGGGCCTTGGGGCGCCCTACTGGAACGCGGAATGCCGCGGCGCGATCTATGGGCTGACCCGTGGTTCTGGCCCCGCCGAATTCGCCAAGGCCGCGCTAGAGAGCGTCGGCTTCCAGACCCGCGACCTGCTAGAGGCGATGACCGCCGATTGGCAGGGCCACGAAGGGGCAGGCACCCTGCGCGTCGATGGCGGCATGAGCGCCAGCGACTGGGCCATGCAGTTCCTGTCGGACATCATCGGTGCGCCGGTGGACCGCCCGACTGTGCTGGAAACCACCGCGCTGGGGGCCGCTTGGCTGGCCGGGATGCGGGCAGGGGTCTACCCCGCCATGGAGGACTTCGCGAAAACATGGGCGGTCGAGCGCAGCTTTGCCCCCGCGATGGACGAGGCCACCCGCGAAACGAAATACGCCGCGTGGAAGCGCGCCGTTCAGGCCACGATGAGCGTCTGATGCAGTTCGCTCTGGCCGCCCCCGCTCGCATCGAATTTGGCCGAGGCAAAGCTGCGCTGGTCGCGCCTGCCGTGGCGGCCTTGGGTCAGCGCGTCTTGCTGGTGCGCGGACGGTCGGTCGATTGGGCCGATCAGCTGGAGCGGGACATCGCGGCGGCTGGCGCGGCGGTGACAGTGGTTTACAGCGCTGGCGAGCCTGACCTGCCGCTGCTGCTGGGCTTGGTCGATCAGGCCCGCACCGCGCAGGTGGATGCTGTGGTGGGCGTGGGCGGTGGCTCCACGCTGGATCTGGCCAAGGCTTTGGCCGCTCTGGTGCCCGCCCCCGCTGGCCCCATGCGATACCTAGAGGTCGTCGGAGAGGGTAAACCCCTAGAGGCCGCCCCGCTGCCCTTTGTAGCGGTGCCCACAACGTCTGGCACGGGGGCCGAGGTGACCAAGAACGCCGTCATCGGCATCCCCGAGGCCGCCCGCAAAGTCAGCCTGCGCGATGACCGGATGCTGGCTGATCTGGCCGTGATCGACCCTGCCCTGACCGACGGCTGCCCGCGCAGTGTGACGCTGGCCTCTGGCCTAGATGCGGTGGTGCAGGTGATCGAGCCCTATCTGTCGTCCCGCGCCACCGTGCTGACCGATGCCCTCTGCCGCGAGGCGATCCCGAGGGGGCTGTCCGCGCTGGTCCGCCTGATGCAGGCCGAGGACCTCGCCGCCCGCGATGATCTGGCGCTGACCAGCGTCTATGGCGGTCTGGCGCTGGCGAATGCCGGTTTGGGGGCGGTTCACGGGGTGGCAGGCGTGCTGGGGGGCACCACCGGCATCGCCCATGGCGTTCTGTGCGGCCGCTTCCTGTGCCCTGTTCTGCGCGACCACGAAGGGGCCGAGGACCTGCCCGAAACCACCCGCGCCCGTCTGACACAGGTGAAATTATGGATAGGTCAGGCCCTGTCAGTGCCCGAAGAACAGGCAATTGACGCGCTGGAGCAGTGGATGGACGCCGCCGGACTGCCCCGACTGGCCGACCTGACCCCCGAGGCACCGGATGCGGCCAATGTGGCCTCTGCGTCGGCTATGTCCTCTTCAATGAAGGGAAATCCGGTAACAATCCCCCATTCGCGCCTGACCGAAATGGTGCAAAAAGCATTTACTTAAGGTCATATCGCAATCCGGTCTTTGCGAAGATATAACCCCATTACGCTAATCTCAGGATAGTTGGTGACGTTAGTTCGATATGTCACGGACGTCCTGTTCCACTTATGATTGGCGCCTCTTTTCCTTCGACGATCCGCCCGAAAAGCAAACATTCGATGGAAAGTAACAAAACATGGTCCAAATGATCTCTCGCCCCGCCGCCTCTGAGCTGGTGCACGGCGAATGGGAGAACGTGAATGCGCTGGAGGCGCTGAACGTTCTGTCGAACCCCGTTATGATCGCTGACAGCGAACTGGTCATCCGCTTTGTCAACGATGCCGCCTACAAGATGTTCGAGGCCATAGAAGGGGCGATCCGTCAGGATTTGCCCCATTTTCAGGCCCGCGATGTGTTGAACAAGTCGATCGACCAGTTCCACAAAAAGCCCGAATACCAGCGCCGTCTTGTCGGCGGGATGACCAGTCCGCATGACGGTAAATTCTCGATCGGGGGGAAACACCTGAGCTTCCGCGCGACGCCGAATTTCGACGGGGCGGGCAATGTCGTCTCGATCTTTGTCGAGTGGAAGGACCAGACCGATCTGATCGAGGCGCAAAAACAGGTCGAGCTTCTGATTAACGGCGTGGTCACCATGTCCCGCGCCCATAGCGAAGGCATGATCAACGAGGTCATGTCGACCGAAGGGCTGGACACCGAATACGCCGCCATCGCCGAACAGGTGAACGAGATGGTGCGCGGCCACCTCGACACGCAGGAAACCCTGATCAACGCGATGCGCAACTTTGCCGAAGGGGACTTCGACTTTGCGATGGCTCGCCTGCCCGGTGACCGCGCCAAGATCACCGCAGCCGTTGAAGAGGTGCGCGGCGCCTTCCGTACCGTGATCGGAGAGATCGAGCAGGTCTCGCAGGCGATCGTGGACGGTGCGCTGGACCGTGAAATCGATCCGCAGCGGTTCCGTGGCTCTTACCGCTCGATCATGGAGGCGCTGGAGCGCGCCTACGAAGGCCTGAACATCACGATCCACGAGATCAACGAGCAGATCAGCCAGATTTCCGTGACCATCTCGCAGATCAGTTCGTCGGCCAATTCGCTGTCGGGCGACGCGCAGTCCCAGTCCACCGCGATCGAACAGATTTCGGCCACGACCGAGCAGACCGACCAGATGGTGCGCAGCAACGCGGATTCCAGCGCCTCGGCCAGCAAGGTGGTCCGCACGGCGCGGGGGATTGCGACCGAAGGCCAGCAAAAGATGACTGACATGGTTCACGCCATGCAGGACATCCGCTCGGCCTCTCAGGACATCGCCAAGATTATCAAGGTCATCGACGAAATCGCGTTCCAGACCAACCTGCTGGCCCTGAACGCCGCGGTCGAGGCTGCGCGGGCCGGTGAGCATGGCCGCGGGTTTGCGGTGGTCGCCCAAGAGGTGCGCAATCTCGCGGGGCGGTCCGCTCAGGCGGCGAAGGAGACCTCTGATCTGATCGAAAGCTCGGGGAACAAGGTGCGGACCGGCGTTGCGCTGGCGGATGAAACCCAGACGGCATTTGGTACCCTGACTAGCGATATCGAAAAGATCGACGGCCTGATGGCAACCATCGCTATGAGCAGCTCCGAGCAGGCCAAGGGAATCACCCAGATCAGTCAGGCGGTCAATGACATAACCAAAAGCAGTATGTCTGTGACCAACCAATCGGACGAATTGGCCGCTGCTGCTGCGGAAATGGAGGCCTCGACCCAGTCGGTCAAAGCCCAGATGCAACGGTTCCGTTTGCGCAGAAGGCAAAAGGCGACCACCGAAATGCCCAATCTGAATGGAATTACGCCAGAGATTATGGCTCAGATACAGGCAATGTTGATGCGCTCCGGTCGCTAGGTTTCCAATAATGCAATCAATAGCAAGGGCGCTTTTTTGGGCGCCCTTTCGCCTGAAAATGGGCGATTGGCTCAGAGGATTTGAGTAATTTCGTTGACGGTGTATACTTTATTTGCGGGCTATATATTGCAATTTTGCAAAACATTGTATTACTGGAATGTAGCTCGCCTCAATTCGGACATAACTATGAAGTAGCTGTGTCCGGACTGCTTGGGGGACTGTATTTTCAGTTCCTACCTTGTGAGTGCGCGGAAATTTTAGCCGGGATTACATTTGGTCATGGAAAATTGGAACGATTTGCGTATTTGCCTCGCCCTGCACCGTTTCGGGACCATGTCCGCTGCGGCTGATTATCTGGGGGCGAACGTGGCCACTGTCTCGCGCCGGGTGCACAAACTCTCTGAACAAATGGGAGAGCCGCTTTTCACCAAAAAAGGTGTGATCTGGACGGCGACCCCCTATGCGCTGGAAATCATTTCCTGGGCCGAGCAGACCGAAGGGCGTCTGGCACGCTTGTCCAAAGCCTCCGGCTGCAAGCGTGCCCTGCTAAAGGTGGACGCAGGCCTGCGCGCCTCGCCGGTGATGGGTGAACTGGCGCTTTCGATGGCGCGGATGCAGAACGGGTCGGTGACCTTGGTTGGCGACAACACGGCCCTGACCGATGCGGATCTGGTGATGCACCTGACGACCGACAGTCGGGATTCGGGTGATCTGGTGGGGCTGCAAGTTGGCACATCCCGGCGCGCTGTCTGGTGCGGTGCGAACTTCCAGAGCGACATTCGTGACTGGGTCATGTTGCTGGACACCCGTGGGGATGACCGGCTGCATACGGCGCTGCGCCACGCTTACGGCGCGCCCAAACTTTCGACGGATGATGGCACGGCCATCGCCCCGCTGCTGAAAAAGGCCCCCTATGCGGCCATTCTGCCAATGGATTTCGCGGCCCATTGCGGGGGATTGCGGCTGATGGGCGGCTTCCCGACCCTCGAGGAAGAGGTCTATCTCTATGTGCCGCGGGTGATGATCAACGAGCCGACAGTCGTCGCTGTGATCGAGGCCGCTAAACGCGCCTATGATGAGGAGCGCGAAGTCATGGTTCTGCCCCAGAGGCCGGTCGTCAGGGCTGGCTGAGCGCCTTGTTCCGCAGCATCGCGTGGCGCCGGCGGGACCCACTGCGGGCGGCGAGCGTGATTGCGATCTCTAGGCCGGTCGGGTTGATGTGATCCTTGTTCAGAAACGCATCGATATCGCAGGTTTCAATGACATTGGCGTTCTGGGGATCCGGCAGGCTAGAGGCCAAAACGATCCCGACGCAGCTTGCCTCTCCGCTAGAGCGTCTGATCTGGTGGATCAGATCGCAGCTTAGGGCGCCCTCGACGCAGGCGTCCAGAATGAGCACCCGTTCGACGTCCCCCGAAGCCTGTCGGTGGTTAAAGAAATCCTCGGACGTCTCAAAAGGCTGCACCTGATATTTACCGGATTTCAAAAGCCATCGGGTCAATATCTGCAGGTGCAGGGCGTCGTCTTCGATAATGGAAATAAGCATAACAACAATATCTGTGAGCGGTACAGTGGGCCGTTGCATACATGAAAAGTACTCAAGGTTGTATGGAAAATGGCCCGAGTTGTATACAGGGTAGGGAATACCTGCCAGACAGGCGGTTAATCGCCGCCGTTCATGCGCGTCGGATGGGCCTTGGCGGTTTCCAGCAGGATCGAGACGAACGCCCGCTGCTCGGCCGAGGTCATGGTCTGATCCCGCATCGACACGCCGACGGGGCCCCCCAGCAAGTCGCCCTCTAACTGAAGGGTGGCGAGCGTGCCTGCCTCAAGCTCCGCGCCGACCACCCCGTGGGAAATGAACCAGATCACGTCGGACTGCTGCACCACGCGGCGCCCAAAGGCGAGCGAGACGTTCTCGAATTTCGGGGTCACGTTGGTCAGGCCGATGGAGTGCAGATAGGACCGCACCGAAGAGGCGATCACCGCGCCCGACGGGGGCAACATCAGGGGGTAATCCCCCAGCTCCCGTAGGTCCCAATCGCGGCGGGTCAGGGGGTGGCCAGGGCGCACAACGGGGACCACCTTTTCGGAATAGAGCTGGCGAAAGGTCAGCCCCTCAACCGCGCCAGCGGGGGGCATCCGGCCGACGATCATGTCCAAAGCGCCTTCGCGCAGTTGGGACAGCAGCATCCAGTTTGGGCCGGTGGTGACGCGCAGCAGGCATTCGGGGTGGATTTCCGCCAGACGCAGCGCGGCTTCGGGCAGCAAAAAGGTTGCGGCGGTTGGCAGGGCACCGACAGACAGGCGGGACGGGGCACGAGGGGCCTCTCGGACCAGATCCTGCGCGCGCTCCAGATCAATCATCGCGGCGCCCGCGTGCTGCTGGAACAGCTTGCCCGCAGTGGTCAGCGCCAGCCTGCGCCCGCTGCGGTCAAATAGGGGAACCCCTAGAATATCCTCTAACTCCTTGATCGTCTTGGAGGCCGCGGGCTGACTGACGTGCAGCGTGGTTGCCGCCGCCGACAGGCTGCCAAGGCGCGCGGTTTCCAGAAAGCAGTGGATGTGGCGCATCCGGATGTGTGGGTCGATCATTTCATAACTCTGGGGTTATGTGACTTTTCTCAACTTATAATTTTCATGACAGCGTTCCCGTGTCAAATACCTGCGAAGGGAGATTCTTATGCAGACAGTTTTGTTCGATCAGATGATGCTTCATTTCCGCGACGAAGGTCCGCGGGATGGCCGCGTGGTGATGTTTGGCAACTCGCTCGGGACCGATCTGCGGGTCTGGGACCTGCTGCTGCCCCTGCTGCCCCAAGGTCTGCGTATCGTCCGCTTTGACAAGCCCGGTCACGGCCTGAGCGATTGCCCCGAGGCGCCCTATGCCATGGACGAACTGGTGCGCGACGCCGAAAATCTGGCCGAGCATCTGGGGCTGAAGGACATTACCTTTGTCGGTCTGTCGATCGGGGGTCTGATCGGGCAGGGCTTTGCGGCCAAGCGTCCCGATCTGGTCAAAGCGTTGGTCCTGATGGATACCGCAGCCCAGATCGGCACCAATGACATGTGGAACACCCGCGTGAATGCGGTCCGCAAGGGCGGCATTGAATCGCTGGCAGACCCTATTCTGGAACGCTGGTTCGCCCCGACCTACCGCAACGGCCAGCCCGCGCAGATGGCCGCGTGGCGCAACATGCTGACCCGCACCCCCGCCGAGGGGTACATCGGCTGCTGTCAGGCCATCGCTGCGGCTGACCTGACCGAAAGCACCCGCGCCCTGACCCTGCCCGTGATGGCGATGGCGGGCGATCAGGACGGCAGCACGCCCCCCGCGCTGGTTCAGGCGACGGCGGAACTGTGCAACGCCGCGTTCCACATCATCGAAGACGCGGGCCATTTGCCCTGCGTCGAGCAGCCCGAAGTGGTTGCCAAACTGATTACTGAATTTCTGGAGGCCACCGCATAATGTCTGACCGCTACGACAACGGCATGAAAGTCCGCCGCTCGGTTCTGGGAGACGCCCACGTAGACCGCGCCGAGGCCAACAAAACCGATTTCGATCTCGCATTCCAAAGCCTGATCACCGAAAGCGCATGGGGCACCGTCTGGGCCTCGGACGGCATTTCCCGCCGCGAACGCTCGATGATCACGCTGGCGCTCTTGGCAGCGACCGGCAACTTTGAAGAGATCCCCATGCATATCCGGGCCACTGCCCGTACCGGCGCAAGCAAGCGCGACGTTCTGGAGGCCTTCCAGCATGTTGCCATCTACGCCGGGGTCCCGCGCGCGAACCATGCCTTGAAATTGGCGAAAGCCACTTATGCCGAAATGGAGGCGGCATCTGATGACTGATCTAGGCCCGCTTATTCCGCGGAACCGCGAGGCGCACCCGCCTGCGTATGACCCCGCATATAAAACAACTGTTTCCCGTTCCCCGAACCTGCCTTTGCTGTCGATGGAATCCGGCCTCTCCGAGGAAACCGGCCCCACCTTCGGCCACAACAAGCTGGGTGCACTGGACAACAACCTGATCCTGAACTGGACCAAGGGCGCAGCCCCCGCTGTGGGCGAACGCATCCTGATGCACGGCCGCGTTCTGGACGAGAACGGCCGCGCCGTTCCCAACACCCTGATCGAGATCTGGCAGGCGAACGCCGGTGGCCGTTATCGTCACAAGAAAGACGGCTATCTGGCGCCGCTGGACCCGAACTTTGGCGGCTGTGGCCGGACCATCACCGATGAAAACGGTGGCTACCAGTTCCTGACCGTCCGTCCCGGGGCTTATCCCTGGCCGAACCGCGGCAACGACTGGCGTCCGATGCACATCCACATTTCGGTCTACGGTCACAGCTTTGGCCAGCGCCTGATCACCCAGATGTATTTCGAAGGCGATCCGCTGATCAACCTGTGCCCCATCGCCGCGACCATCAAGAACCGCAGCCAGCTCGACCGTCTGGTCGCTCCGCTGGACATGAGCGCGTCGCGTCCGCTGGACTTCTTGGCGTACAAGTTTGACATCGTTCTGCGCGGCCGCCGCCAGACCATGTTCGAGAACAAGCTGGAGGGTATGTAAGATGGTACAAAAGCTGGATTATCTGGTTGAAACCGCTTCGCAAACCGCTGGCCCCTACGTCCATATCGGCCTGATGCCCACCTATGCGGGCAACGCTGGCTACTATGACGAAGAGATCGCCACCAGCCCCATCGCCGATGGCGCCAAGGGCGAAGTGATCGAGATCGTGGGTTCCGTGTTCGACGGCACCGGTTGGGCGCTGCGTGACGCGCTGCTGGAAAGCTGGCAGCCCGACGCGGCTGGCAAGTTCGCCGGCCAAGAGGGCGCAGACCCCGCAGTCACCGGCCACTGCCGTTTCGCTGCGGACGCGGACTCGGGCGAGTTCACCCTGCGCACCGTCAAGCCGGGTCAGGTTCCGGCCCGTGGTGGCGGGTTCTCGGCTCCGCATATCTCGCTGTGGATCTGCGCGCGTGGCATCAACATCGGCCTGCAAACCCGCATCTACTTCGAGGACGAGGACAACAGCACCGATCCGCTGCTGGCCCGCATCGAACAGCGTCCCCGCGTGGACACGCTGATCGCGAAAAAGACCGCCGACGGCAAATACCGCTTCGACATCCGCCTTCAGGGCGAAGGCGAGACGGTTTTCCTCGACATCTAAGTCATTCGGGGCGTCCATACGTGGGCGCCCCTCTGCATGAAAGACGCGAACATGACCAAACCCTGCATTATCTGCGTGGCCATCACCGGCTCGCTGCCGACCAAAGAGAACAACCCCGCAGTGCCGATCACTGTGGCAGAGCAGATCGAAAGCACTCAGGAAGCTTTCGAGGCTGGCGCAACCATCGCCCACTGCCACGTGCGTGACGACGAAGGCAAGCCGACCTCGGACCCCGAGCGTTTTGCGCGTCTGAAAGAGGGTCTGGAAAAGCATTGCCCCGGCATGATCGTGCAGTTGTCGACCGGTGGCCGTTCCGGTGCGGGCCAGACCCGTGGCGGTATGCTGCCCCTGTCGCCCGACATGGCGTCGCTGTCGGTTGGCTCGAACAACTTCCCCACCCGCGTCTACGAGAACCCGCCGGAACTGGTCGATTGGCTGGCCTCCGAGATGGTGAAATATGGCGTGAAGCCCGAGATCGAGGCGTTCGACCTGAGCCACATTCTCAAGGCCGCCGACATGTTCAAGAAGGGCCAGATCGCGGAAACCCCCTACGTCCAGTTCGTGATGGGTGTGAAAAACGCGATGCCCGTGGACCGCGATGTCTTTGATTACTACATCAAAACTGTGCACCGCCTGTTCGGCGAGGATGCCAACTGGTGCGCCGCCGGTATCGGTGCCCACCAGATCACCCTGAACGACTGGGCCGTGTCCTCGGGCGGTCATGCCCGCACTGGTCTGGAAGACAACGTCCGCATCGACCGCGACACACTGGCACCCTCGAACGCGGCACTGGTGCAGCGCGTGGTTGATCTGTGCGACAAGTACGAGCGCCCCGTTGCCACTTGGCAGCAAGCGCGTGAAATGCTGAACCTCAAGGTCCCCGCAATCGCATGACCCCGACCCCTTTGACTGGCGCCGTGATGGCGCCGCTCTATGGCGATATGCAGGCCACCGCCCTTCTGTCAGAAGAGGCGGTCGCCGCGCATATGGTCGCCTTCGAGATCGCCTTGGCCCGCGCGACCGAGGCTGCTGGCCTGACCGAAACCGGCAGTGCTGACGCAATCGCTGCGGCTCTGGACGGGTTCGACGCGGACCTGACCGGATTGGGGCAGGGGACCGCATCCGCTGGTGTGCCCGTGCCTGCGCTGGTCGCGCAACTGCGCGGCGCGTGCGGCGAGGCGGGGCAGGCTCTGCACTGGGGCGCGACATCCCAAGACGTGGTGGACACCGCGACCGCGATGGCCCTGCGCGATGTGCTGGACCTGTACGCGGGCCGCGTGTCTGTTCTGATCGACGCGCTTCAGCAGCAGTCCGAAGCATTCGGCGACGTGGTCATGGGCGGGCGCACCCGTTCGCAAGTGGCGACCCCGATCACCTTTGGCATGCGGATCGCCACTTGGGCCGCGCCGCTGATCGCGCTCGAGGCAGAACTGCCCGCGCTCAAGTCTCGTATCGCACGGGTCCAGTTCGGAGGAGCCGCAGGCAACAATCTGGCCGTGGCACCCCACGGGGCAGACATCGCCGCGACCTTGGCGTCTGAATTGGGCCTTGGCGCTGCAATTCAGTGGCACGGTGATCGCAGCGCGGTCATGGCCGTGGGTGCTTGGGTGGGCCGCTTGACCGCAGCTCTGGCCAAGATGGCGGGCGACCTGATCCTGATGGGCCGGTCCGAAGCCGCCGAGGGCAAGGCAGGCAAGGGCGGCGGATCGTCGACCATGCCGCAAAAATCCAACCCCGTCGCGTCCGAGGCGATCGTTACCCTGAACGCCTATGCCACCGCGCTGAACCCCATGCTCGCTATGGCGGCCAGCCCCGCAGAAGAGCGGGACGGCGGCCGTTGGGCGATGGAATGGTTCGCCCTGCCGCAAATCCTGATCGCGGGGGCAGCTGCCCTGCGTCACGGGGCCGATCTGGCCGCGACCCTGCAAGCCTTCCCCGACAACATGGCGCGGATGCTGGACGCAAACGGCGGCGCGATCATGTCCGAGGCCGCCAGCTTTGCCCTTGCCGTGCACATGCCGCGGGCCGAGGCGCAGACGCTGGTGAAGGATGCTCTGAAACTGGTGAACGGGCAGGGCAAAACCCTGACCGAAGCCCTGTCCGAAATCGGGCCCGACGGGATCGACTGGGTGCAAATCCTTGATCCCCGTCAGGCCATCGCGCCGTCGCAGGCGCAGGCAAAGGCGATCTTTGCCAATCGAACCAACTCTTTGGAGGAGACGAAATGAACAAAGTGTATGGCAGCGCGGCCGAGGCCCTTGAGGGTCTTTTGCGCGACGACATGCTGATCGCGGCGGGGGGCTTTGGCCTCTGCGGGATTCCCGAACTCTTGATCGATGCGATTGTGGAAAGCGGCGTCAAAGGGCTGACCGTTGCCTCGAACAACGCCGGTGTGGACGGGTTTGGCCTTGGTAAACTGCTGGATACCCGCCAGATCAAGAAAATGATGAGCTCTTATGTGGGCGAAAACGCGGAATTCATGCGTCAGTACCTGTCGGGCGAGCTGGAGCTGGAATTCAACCCGCAGGGCACCTTGGCCGAGCGGATGCGCGCTGGCGGCGCCGGCATCCCCGGTTTCTACACCAAAACCGGTGTGGGCACCGTGATTGCCGAAGGCAAAGACGTGAAAATCTTCAACGGTCAGGAATACATCATGGAAGAAGGCATTTTCGCCGATCTTTCCATCGTGAAAGCCTGGAAAGCGGACGAGACCGGCAACGCGATTTTCCGCAAGACCGCCCGCAACTTCAACCCGCCCGCCGCGATGTGTGGCAAGATCTGCGTGATGGAGGTCGAGGAAATCGTCCCCGCAGGCAGCCTTGACCCCGACCACATCCACCTGCCCGGCATCTACGTGCACCGCCTGATTCAGGGTGACCACGAGAAGCGGATCGAACAGCGCACCGTGCGCAAGAAGGAGGCCTGATATGGGTTGGGATCGCAATCAAATGGCCGCCCGTGCGGCGCTGGAGCTGGAAAACGGCACCTATGTGAACCTCGGGATCGGCATCCCGACGCTGGTTCCGAACTTCATCCCCGAGGGCGTGCAGGTCGTTCTGCAGTCGGAAAACGGGATGCTCGGCATGGGCCCGTTCCCCTACGAGGGTGATGAAGACCCCGATCTGATCAACGCGGGCAAGCAGACCATCACCGAACTGCCCGAGACCAGTTATTTCGATTCGGCCACCAGCTTTGGCATGATCCGCGGCGGCAAGATCGCAGCGGCGATCCTTGGCGCGATGGAAGTGGCTGAAAACGGCGATCTGGCGAACTGGATGATCCCCGGCAAGCTGGTCAAAGGCATGGGCGGCGCGATGGATCTGGTGGCCGGCGTGGGCCGCGTGGTCGTTGTCATGGACCACACCAACAAACACGGCGAGTCGAAGGTGCTGAAGGCTTGCACTCTGCCCCTGACCGGCAAGTCGGTTGTGGACCGCATCATCACCAACCTCGGTGTTCTGGACGTGGTCGAAGGCGGCCTGAAGCTGGTCGAACTGGCAGACGGCGTCACCGAAGAGGAACTGCGCGCCGCGACCGAAGCGACGATTGTGAATTAACGAGTTCTGCACAAGTTTCCGTGCACTAAGGGGGCCTCCGGGCCCCCTCTTTTTTACTCTTCCTCGTCGGAAGAACCGGAAATGCGGACGGTGCGGGATTTGGCTTTACCGACCTCGGCGATGGCGACGTTGATGCCCTTGTCCTGCATACGGCGCAGGTCCTCGGGGGCGATGTTGTCGTCCACGATCACCGCATCGAATTCCGTCAGCGAGGCAAAGCTGTGCAGTGCGCGGTGGTTGAACTTGGTGTGGTCGGCCAAGAGGATGCGTTTGTCCGCGCATTCCAGCATGGCGCGCTTGGTTTCGACCATCTCGGGCGACTGGTGATAGACCACGTCATTGGCGATCGCGGACATAGACACGAAGACCGTATCGGCGCGAACCTGCGCGATCTGGCTGCGGGTCATCCGGCCCATAAAGGCGTTACACCAGTTATAGAATTGCCCGCCCAAAGCGATCAGCGCGATGTCGCGAACCTCTTTCAACTCGTTGATCATCAGCAGCGAATTGGTCAGCACGGTCAGAGGCGTCTTGCTTTCCAGCAGCTCGACCATCTGCCAGACGGTCGTCGAGTCATCGAGGAAAATCGCCTGACCGGGTTCGACGAACTCCATCGCTTTGGCGGCGATGGCGCGCTTTTCGGCCACTTGGCGGGACGAGCGGTAGATGTCGCTGCTTTCGATCAGGTTCGTCGGCGCGGCGGACACGATCCCGCGGGTTTTCCGCAACAGGCCCAGACTGACCAGCTCATCCAGATCGCGGTGGACGGTCATCAGGCTGATGCCGAAACGGTCTGTCAGGTCCTCGATCCGCATGGTGCCTTCGGCCATCACGGCCTCGGTGATCATCTTGCGGCGCTCCAGCTGACGGGCCTGACGGCTGTCGGCGGGCGTCTTTTCGGCCATCAAACGATCAAAGGCGGTGTCGGTGCTAGACGGGATCTTGGACATGGGATGCTTCTCTTGATTAACCCCCATTAGAGCGAAAGTGCAGCTAAGGCAAAGACTGTGGTGCCGGTCCCTGCTGAAATGCGCAGAAAACCCTGCGCAGATGCAGGGAAGCGGGTGAAAAAGGGGCTTGGTGCGCGTGTTTGCGCTGACATTCCCGTGAACTTTGCAACTGCAGCATCTACCCGCGACAGAATGCATACTACCTGTACGTAGATAGTTCACGCGCCGCATTCCGTCGCAAACCTTTGATATAAGAAGCCGAGATCGGGTCACCTCATGAGAACACTCCCCAATTTTTCCAGACCGCGCAGATTAGCCCTTGGGGCGGCGCTGTTGTTGGCGTGCGCTGCGCCTGCATTTGCCCAGATGGCTCCGGGTGGGGCCTCCAAAACCAAGGTTGGCGTGATTGAACTGACCGAGGCCAAGGTGCCCTATCAGGTGACGTTGCCGGGACGTGCGGTTGCGTTTGAGCAGACCGACATCCGCCCCCGCGTCGAAGGCGTGATCGAGGAAATCGTCTATACGCCGGGCGCGCCCTTGCAGGTCGGGGATCTGATGTACCGGATCGAAGGCGCCTCTTACGAGGCAGAGCTGGCCGCCGCCGAGGCGGCTTTGGCCGGTGCCAAGGCCAGTGTGCAGTCGGCCACGGCCACCGCTGAACGCTATCGCAAACTCGACGGGGTGGGGGTGACCCGCGAGGATGTAGAGAGCGCAGAGGTGGCGCTGATGCAGGCCGAGGCTGACCAACGCTCGGCCGAAGCGTCGCTAAAGACCGCGCAGCTGAACGTGGACCGTACTGAAATCCGCGCGCCCATTCAGGGTGTGCCCGAAGTGTCGGAATTCTCGGTCGGGGCGCTGGTAACGGCCAACCAGTCGGACGCGCTGACCACGCTGACCCGCTTGGACCCGATCTATGTAGACCTGACTGAATCCAGCGCGCGCCTGCTGCGCACCCGTGAGCGCATCGCGGACGGCCAGCTGAAGATGGGCGACAAACTGGACGTGTCGCTGACGCTGGAAAACGGCCAGAGCTATGACATCAAGGGGTCTCTCGTCAGCCCCGGTCGTCTGGTGTCCTCGACCACGGGGTCGGTGGATTTCCGGATGCAGTTCGATAACCCCGATAACCTGATCATGCCTGGCATGTTCCTGCGCGCCAACGTGACCGTTGGTGAGACCGACGCGGTTCTGGTGCCTCAGCGCGCCACCGACCGCAGCGCCACCGGCAAGCTGACCGCCTTTGTCGCCAAGGATGGCAAGGCCCAGCAGGTCACGCTGACTTCTGCAGGCACCTACCAGAACGCTTGGGTCGTGACCGATGGTGTTTCGGCGGGCGACATGCTGATCGTGGACGGCCTGAAAAACCTGCGCGCCGATGCCGAGGTGGAAACCGTTGCCGTGACCATCGACGCGGATGGCGTTGTGACCGATGCGGCGCCGGAAACCTCTGACGCGGCGGCTGAACCCGCCCCCGCAGCGGAGTAAGCTCTTTGGTTAATTTCTTTATTCACCGACCCGTCTTTGCGTGGGTGCTGGCGATTGTGACCATGCTGGCGGGGGCGTTTTCGCTGACGCAGCTGCCTGTGTCCCAGTACCCCGACATTGCGCCAACCACCGTCCGCGTCTCGGCCACCTATACCGGTGCCACTGCCGAGGCCGTGCAGAACTCTGTGACCTCGACGATCGAGGATGCCATGACCGGCATCGACGGTCTGCTTTATATGGTGTCCGATTCCAGTGAGGGGTCATCCAGCATCACGCTGACCTTTGACGAAAGCGTCGAAGGTATTGATGCCCAGAACGAGGTCCAGACCAAGGTCCGCCAAGTCGAAAGCCAGCTGCCCGACCGCGTGCAGCAGTCCGGCGTCAGCGTGCGCCGTTCGACCAGCTCGATCCTGATGGTGGGGGCGCTTGTGTCCACCGATGGCCGCTATAGCGCGGTGCAGCTGGGGGACATTCTGGACCAGACCATCAAGGGCCCCGTGCAGCGCGCCGACGGCGTGGGCGGGATCAACGTGTTCGGTTCGGGCTATGCGATGCGCATCTGGCTGGACCCGCTGAAGCTGGCGCAATACCAGCTGACGCCCTCGGATATCACCAGTGCTGTGACGGC
Organism: Donghicola mangrovi; assembly: GCF_013377535.1. Lineage (GTDB taxonomy): Bacteria > Pseudomonadota > Alphaproteobacteria > Rhodobacterales > Rhodobacteraceae > Donghicola > Donghicola mangrovi. Next base: position 116,442 of record NZ_JABCJE010000007.1, read on the forward strand.
CCAGAATACCACCGTGTCGGTCGGTAGCCTTGGCACCCAGCCCACCGTTCAGGGCCAGCAGTTCACCGCCACCATCACCGCCCAAAGCCAGCTGACCAGCGTCGAGGAATTCGAAGCCATCCTGCTGAAAACCGAAGAGGACGGCAGCGCCGTTTATCTGGGGGATGTCGCGCGGGTCGAGGTCGGTCAGGAAAGCTATGGCGGGGACAGCCGCTTTAGCGGTCTGAACGCCGCCGGTTTCGGTGTGAACCTTGCCACCGGTGCGAACGCTGTGGACACCGCAGCCGCCGTGCGCGAAGTGCTGACCCAGCTAGAGCCCGCTCTGCCCGAAGGGGTCGAGATCCGCTATGCTTATGACACCTCGCCCTTTGTCGAGCTGTCGATCGAGAAGGTCTATCATACCCTGATCGAAGCCGTGGTTCTGGTGTTCCTTGTGATCCTGATCTTCCTGCAGAACTGGCGTGCGACCATCATTCCGATCATCGCCGTTCCTGTGGTTCTTATGGGGACGTTCGCGATCCTTGCGGCCCTTGGGTTCACGATCAACACGCTGACCATGTTCGCCATGGTTCTGGCCATCGGCCTCTTGGTGGACGACGCGATTGTGGTCGTGGAGAACGTCGAGCGGGTGATGGATCAGGACAAGCTGGAGCCCTTGCCCGCCACCGAGCGCAGCATGGGCCAGATCACCGGCGCGCTGATCGGTATCGCGCTGGTTCTGTCGGCGGTGTTCCTGCCGATGGCGTTCTTTGGTGGCTCGACCGGTGTGATCTATCGCCAGTTCTCGGTCACGATCATCTCGGCGATGGTGCTGTCCGCTGTGGTGGCGCTGATCCTGACGCCTGCTCTGTGCGCCAGCATGTTGCGCCGCACCCACGGGGCCGGTATCGCGCCCGCCCGCTGGTTCAACCGCAACTTTGACCGCCTGAACCGTGGTTATGAAAACACCGTGGGCCGCATCCTGCGCAAGCCGATCATCATGATCGTCCTGTTGGCCGGGATCGGTGTGGGGGCTTGGCAGATCTACGAACGTCTGTCCTCGTCCTTCTTGCCGACCGAAGACCAGGGGATGCTGATGACCATGGTCCAGCTGACCGAAGGCTCGACCACGCAGCAAACCCTGTCTGTGGTCCAAGAGATCGAGGATTACCTGCTGACCGACGAAACCGACACCGTGGAAAGCGTGTTTGCCGCGCTTGGCTTCGGCTTCGGCGGGACGGGGCAGAACAACGCGATGCTGTTCATCAAGCTGCACGACTTTGACGACCGTGCCGCTGCCGAACAGGCAGCAAGCGCGCTGGCCACCCGTGCCAACATGCGCTTCATGGGGCACCGCGCGGGGCAGATATTCTTTATGCAGCCGCCCGCAATTCAGGGTCTGGGCAACACCAACGGCTTCTCGATGTACCTCGTGGATAACGGGGGCAACGGGTACGACAGCCTGATCGAGGCTGCTAACGAACTGGTCTCCAAGGCAGGAAGCGACAGCCGCCTGACCAACGTCCGCGTGTCTGGCGTCGATCCTGAAAGCGCCCTGCGCATCAACATCGACCAGCAAAAGGTCGAGGCGTTCGGCGTGTCTCTGTCCGACATCAACTCGATGCTATCGGTGGTGTTCAGCGGCTCCGAGGTCAACGATTTCGTTCTACAGGGCAACCTGCGCCCCGTGATCGTTCAGGCCGAGGCCGCCAACCGTATGCAGCCCGAAGACATCGAAAGCTGGTACGCCCGCAACGACTCGGGCGAGATGGTGCCGTTCTCGAGCTTTGTCACCACCGAGTGGGTTTCGGTTCAGCCCAAGCTGTCCCGCTATTCCGGCTCTGACGCGATCGAGATTTCGGGTAGCAACAGCGACACGTCCTCTTCGGGGGCCGCGATGGACGCGATGGAGGAACTGGCCGCAACCATCGACGGTGGCTACGGCGTGGAATGGACCGGTATCAGCTATCAGGAACGTCAGTCTGGCGATCAGGCACCGTACCTTTATGCACTTGCCGTGCTGGTGGTGTTCCTGTGCCTTGCCGCCCTGTACGAAAGCTGGACGGTGCCGTTCTCGGTCATGCTGGCGGTTCCGGTCGGTGTGCTGGGGGCCTTGGCCGCGGCGTATCTGTTCGGTCAGTCGAACGACGTCTACTTCAAGGTGGGCATCCTGACGACCATCGGTCTGGCTGCGAAAAACGCCATTCTGATCGTCGAGTTCGCCAAGGATCTGGAAGCCCAAGGCAAGTCCCTGATCGACGCCACGATGGAGGCCGCGCGCCTGCGTCTGCGCCCGATCCTGATGACCTCGCTCGCGTTCATGCTGGGGGTTGTGCCCTTGGCGACCGCGACGGGGGCAGGGGCCGCAGCCCAGAACGCCATCGGTATCGGCGTGCTGGGGGGCATGGCCACGGCGACCTTTATCGGCGTGTTCATGGTGCCTGCGTTCTACGTGATCGTCCGTCAGGCCACCCAGCGCCGTAAAAAAGCCGCCTAAGGGGAGCCCAACAGCAAAAGAAAAACGCCGCCCCTTGATCGGGGCGGCGTTTTGTTATTCGGCGGCTTGGGCGCGGACCGGCGAGACGATCTGCCCGATGTCGGGGATGCGCCCGTTATGGGCCAGCACATGCACCGGCCCTTGGACAAAGGCGTCGATGGGGCCGTGCTGGATCACACCGCCCGCCGCCTTGACCATCGCCAGACCGGCGGCGGCATCCCAGATGTTCAGGACGCTCTCGTAATACGCGTCGAACCAGCCGGACAGCACCCCGAGGAACCCGATGGTCGCCGCGCCGTGGCGGCGGTGATCCATGCCCGCCTCGCGGATGCGGGCGATGCGGTCGGTGTATTCGTGCATCGGCGCGCGGTCGGAATAGCCGATGGACACCAGCCGCACTTGATCCGGATGAACGCGCGCAAAATCCACGGGCAAACCGTTCACACAGGCACCGCGCCCGATCTGACCGCTGGCCATCAGGTCCTTGTCGGGGGCAAAGATCACACCCAGTTCGAACTCGGTCCCGTTGAAATAGGCGATCGAGATCCCCCAATCGTCCATACCGCGGCTGAAGTTGGTGGTCCCGTCGATGGGGTCCACGATCCAGCAACCGTCCAGACGGCCTTTCAGGCCCTCTTCCTCTCCCAGTACGCCATCTTCGGGATAGGTCTGGGCAATGCGCTCGCGGATCAGCGCCTCGACGGCATAGTCGGCGTTGGTGGCGTAATCTTCGGGGGCCTTGATGGTGTAATCCAGACCACCGGCCTGAGCGCGCATCTCTTGGGCCAGTTGGCCTGCCTTGCGGGCAAGCGCGACGGCAAATCCGAGCCGGTCAGCGTTCATGAAAATTCTCCGATACCTGACGAAACGTTCTGGAAATTCATTTCGGGCGTAGCCTGCCACCCGTTTTGCCGCAAGCGCAGCATGGGCGTTTGACAAAGAAAAAGCGCGGGCTGGTGTGAACCAACCCGCGCAATGCGCAAAGAACAGGAAAGGGGAGGTTTGTTCTTTGCCAGGAGAGATCAGGCGGCTGCGGCCTCGGCGGGCGGTTCAGCCGCGCCGGTCATGAATGCTACCGCATCGGACATGGTGTAGTCCTTGGGGTTGATGGTGCACAGACGGCGGCCCAAGCGGTGCACGTGGATGCGGTCTGCGACCTCGAACACGTGGGGCATGTTGTGGCTGATCAGCACAATCGGAATACCGCGCGAACGGACGTCCTGAATGAGTTCCAGCACCTTGCGGCTTTCCTTGACCCCCAGCGCAGCGGTCGGTTCGTCAAGAATGATCACCTTGGAGCCGAACGCAGCCGCACGAGCCACGGCAACGCCCTGACGCTGGCCACCGGACAGGGTTTCAACCGCCTGGTTGATGTTCTGGATGGTCATCAGGCCCAGTTCGTTCAGCTTTTCGCGGGCAAAGGCTTCCATCGCCTTGTTGTCCAGCATGCGGAAGTATTTGCCCATGAAGCCCGGCTTGCGCAGTTCACGGCCGACAAACATGTTGTCGGTGATCGACAGGGCAGGGGACAGGGCCAGCGTCTGGTACACGGTCTCGATGCCTGCGTCCCGTGCCTCGAGCGGCGACTGGAACTGGATGCGCTTGCCTTCGAGGGTGATCTCGCCTTCGTCGGGCACAACCGCGCCCGAGATGGCTTTGATCAGGCTGGACTTTCCCGCGCCGTTGTCGCCGATCACAGCGAGGATCTCGCCGGGGTACAGATCGAAGTCGGCGTTGTTCAGGGCGGTCACTTTGCCGTAGCGTTTTACCAGACCACGGGCTTTGAGAATGGGTTCTTGGGTCATCATGCCGACACCTTCCGGATCCATTGGTCAATCGAAACAGCGAGGATGATCAGCCAACCCACTGCAAACACCTGCCAGAGCACGTCCACGCCAGCCAGCTTCAGGCCCGACTGGAACACGCCCACGATCAGCGCGCCAAACAGCGCCCCAAGGATCGAGCCGCGCCCACCGAACAGCGAGATGCCCCCGATCACAACCGCGGTGATGGACTGCAGGTTACCTTCGTAGAACGCCTGAGGGCTGATCGAACCGATGCGGCCAACGCTGCTCCATGCAGCAATCGCGCAGATGAAACCGGCCAGCATGTAGACTTGAACCAAGGTGCGGTCAGTGCGGATACCGGCCAGTTCGGCGGCTTCTTTGTCGTCACCGATGGCATAGACGTGGCGGCCCCATGCGGTCTTGTTCAGCAGGTACCACAGGGCAAAGAACACGACGATCATCAGGATCGAGCCATAGGTCACGCGGGCCGAACCCAGCTTGAACGCTTCGCCAAAGAATTTCAGGGCGGCGGCGCTGGCGTCGATATCCTGCGAGCGGATGGACTGCGCGCCCGACAGCCACAGGTTCAGCGCGTAAAAGATGTTCCACGTGCCAAGGGTCACGATGAACGGGGGCAGTTTCAGGCGGGTGACCATCAGGCCGTTCAGGAAACCGGCCGCAGTGCCGCCAGCAAAGCCGATCAGCAGCGCAAAGAAGGTCGGCACACCCAGCGAAATCGCGGTGTTGCCCATGATCACGCTCATCAGAACCATGATCGCGGCAACGGACAGGTCGATGCCTGCGGTCAGAACGATCAGCGACTGCGCGGCAGCCAGCAGACCGATGATCGACACCTGCTGCATAATCAGGGTCAGGTTGAAGGCAGAGAAGAATTTGCCCCCTGCAATCACACCGAACACAGCGACGGACAGGGCAAGGACAATAACCGGCACCAAGGTGGGGTTGCCGTGGAGGGCCTTCTGGATGTGGTCCATCAGCCCTTTTTGATTGTGCTCGAAGGAGGCGACGGTTTTGTCGCTCCGGTCGAGGGATGCTTCAAAATCCTGACCTTTGGGTCGGGATAGGGTCTCGTCGCTCATGCGCTCCTCCATGGCTGCCTGCGATGCAGCTGCGGTGACTGAGTGTTTCGGGGGAGAGAAAGGTATAAACAAATCGGGGGGCGGATAGTCCGCCCCCCTGTATGGCGGTCAGGCTTGGATTAGCCCCAGCACTTGCCCAGGCCAGCTTCCGAGGTGATCGACTCGATGCCGTCAACGGGCTTGTCGGTGATCAGTTCGACGCCGGTGTTGTAGAAGTCCAGACCTTCGGAGTTCTGGGGCTTCTCGCCGGTTTCAGCGAAATGCTTGATCGCTTCGATGCCTTTGGAGGCCATCAGCAGCGGGAACTGCATCGAGGTCGCGCCGATCACGCCGTCCTTGATGTTCTGCACGCCGGGGCAGCCGCCGTCGACCGATACGATCAGAACGTCGTTCTCACGGCCAACCGACTTCAGAGCTTCATAGGCGCCAGCTGCTGCGGGCTCGTTGATGGTGTAGACGACGTTGATCTCGGGGTCCTTCTGGAGAAGGTTCTCCATCGCGGTACGGCCGCCTTCTTCGTTGCCGTTGGTCACGTCGTTGCCAACGATGCGTGCGTCGTCTTCGTCACCGATGTCGGTGGGGTCTTTGATGTCGATGCCAAAGCCCTGCAGGAAGCCGTTGTCGCGCAGATAGTCGACCGAGATTTCCGAAGCGTTCAGGTCCAGCAGCGCGATTTTCGCGTTTGCTGCACCGTCGCCGAGGGTCGCTTTGGCCCACTCGCCGATCAGAACGCCAGCTTTGAAGTTGTCGGTCGCAAAGGTCGCGTCAGCGGTGTCTGCGGGCTCGAACGGGGTGTCCAGCGCGATAACCAGCAGGCCAGCTTCGCGCGCCTGGGTCACAACGGGTGCCAGAGCGCGGCTGTCCGACGGAGTGATCAGGATGCCCTTGGCGCCCGATGCGATGCAGGTTTCAACCGCTGCAACCTGGGTTTCTACGTCGCCGTCGATTTTGCCGGCAAAGGTCTGCAGGTTGATGCCGTTGGCTTCTGCGCCAGCGATCGCGCCTTCCTTCATTTTCACGAAGAAGGGGTTGGTGTCGGTTTTGGTGATGAGGCATGCGCCAACTTCGTGGCTTGCTGCCATTGCAGGAGCTGCTGCGATCGATGCTGCAACGGCTGCGCCCGCCATCAGTGCGGTTTTGATAGTGGTCTTCATTTGGTTCCTCCCAAGTATAAAACTGACCGTCCTCACGGTCACCGGATCGACATTGCTGTCTCCCTTGGCCGAAAGAAAAACCTGATTCACGACCGTTCGTCAATAAATAAATCAATCTGATTTAATATTGACAGACTGCCGGATTTTTAGAAGCTTGTGGGGATTGCGCAGGCGGAATACCAAGGGCGCCTGAGGGAGAGAGAATGGACAGTCAGACTTTTGCCGCTACTGGTAATAAGACGGTAGGCCGCGTTCGCGGGTCTAACCAAACCGGTGTACGCGCCCATAACGAACGGCTGGTTTTGACGCTCATCCGTCAGCATGGACCCTTGGCCAAGGCAGAGATTGCGCGGCTAACCGGTTTGTCTGCACAGACAGTTTCTGTGATCATGCGCTCGCTCGAGGCTGATGGCCTGCTGACCAAAGGCGAGCCTGTTCGCGGCAAAGTCGGCCAACCCTCGGTCCCGATCAAACTGCGTCAGGACGGTGCATTTTTTCTGGGGCTCAAGGTCGGACGGCGTAGTCTGGACCTGGTTCTGACCGATTTTCTGGGGGTGATCCGCAGCCGCGTGCACCTGACTCACCGCTTTCCGACCCCCGATGGGACGGTGATGTTCGCGAATCACGGCATCGCCCAACTGCTCGACCAACTCTCGGAAGAAGAGCGTGGACGTATCGCCGGCGTGGGAATCGCCGTGCCGTTCCGCCTGTGGGACTGGGCCAAATCGCTGGGTCTGGCGCCCGATGCGATGGACGACTGGCGCACCCGCGACATCCGCGCCGAGATCGAGAGCCGCTGCGACTTCCCCGTGTTCCTGCAGAACGACGCTTCGGCCGCCTGCAGCGCAGAGGTTGTGTTCGGAGAGGCCGACGGGCGCCCCAACGACTTTCTCTACTTCTTCATCGGGTTCTTTGTGGGCGGCGGTCTGGTGCTGGATAACACCGTTTACACCGGCAAAACCGGCAACGCGGGCGCGGTGGGTTCGGTCCCGATCGCGTTCAATGGCACGCGCTTGACCCAGTTGGTGGACGTGGCCTCGCTGTCTTGTCTGGAAAACGCGATGGTCGAACAGGGCCTGACCGCAGACGCCATCTGGGCCAACCCCCAAAGCTGGTCGGTTCCCCAAAGCCTGATCGACACATGGATCGAGGACGCGAGCGAAGGGTTGGCCTATGCCATCGCCTCGGCGTCATCGCTGATCGACTTTGGCTGTGTGATGATCGACGGTTGGATGCCCGAGGATATCCGCGAAGAGCTGGTCAAACGTACCCAAGACAAAGCGTCCAGCCTGAACACCGCAGGCATCGAGCTGCCCCACATTCAGGCGGGCACCATAGGCAGCGACGCCCGTGCCTTGGGCGCGGCAAGCCTGCCGTTGTCCGAACGGTTCCTTGTGGATCGCAATGCGCTGATGAAGGGCTGATCAGCCCTTCGCCCGCTGCGCCTCTGGTTCGATGATCTTGGGGCGGCGCACCAGTATAATGGCGGGGTTTTCCACGCCATCCTCGGCCACGGTGCGGGCCAGATCCCCCAGAGTGGTTTTCCAGATCGCCTCGTCCGAATGGCTGGCGCGGGCCACGATTTCCACCGTGCAGTCGGCGGGGGCACCGTTGCCCATCAGGGTGTCCGCGATCTCTCCGGCGCGGGCCACGGCCATATAAAGCGCCAAGGTCGCGCCTTCGTTCAGCATCCGGCCCCAGTCGGGGTTCGGCGCGCCGGGGCGGCAGGTGCCGGTCGAAATCACCACATGGTCGGTCTGCCCGCGTTCGGTCAACGCTCGGTTCAGGGAGGCCGCTGCTGCACTGGCCGATGTCACGCCGGGAACGATTTCCACCGCGATGCCCGCGGCTTCGGCGGCGGCCATTTCCTCGGTGCTGCGGCCAAAGAGCGAGGGGTCACCGGACTTCAGGCGGACCACTTTCTTGCCCTGCTTGGCGCTGGCGACGATGACTTGGTTGATCTTGTCTTGAGGCCAACTGTGCGCGCCGACCTCTTTGCCGACGAACACACGCTCGGCGTCGCGGCGGGCCAGTTCCAGCACGTCGGGATCGACCAGACGGTCATAATAAATGATGTCCGCTTCTTGCAGGCGGGCCACGGCGCGCATGGTCAGCAGATCGCGCGCGCCCGGTCCGGCGCCGACCAATGCAATACTGCCCACGGTCGGCTCGGCAATCCCGCCAGCCTCGATCTCGGCTTTTAGCATCTGAGCTGCTTCGCGCTCGGCGCCCGAGCGGTGCTTGTCCCATGCCGCGCCGCTGAACGTCCGGCGCCAGAATTCGCGGCGGGCCTCTTTGGGTACGCGGAAGGCCACGGCATCGCGCAAACGCCCCGCCAAAGCGGCAAAGCCCCCGAGGCGCGGGTCGAGCATGGTTTCGATCTGGGTCTTGATCTGACGGCCAAGGACGGGCGCGGTGCCCTCGGTCCCGATGGCGACGACGACCGGATCGCGGTCCACCAGCGACGGGGTGGTCGCGTCACACAGATGGGGTTGGTCCACCACGTTCACCACGACACCCGCCTCTTTGGCGATGGCGTGTATGCTGGCGTCGATGCCGGGGCAGCCGGTGCCGATAAACACCAGCGCGGCCCCACGGAACAGATCGGGCGTGATCGGACCCGCATAGTGGCTCGCACGCCCCGAATCGACCAAGGCCGCCAGCTCGGGCTCTAACTCTGGCGCGGCCAACACAATCTCGGCCTCGGTCTTCAGGATCAGACGGGATTTCTGAGCGGCTTGTTCATCTCCACCCACGATCACCACGCGGCGACCGGCCATCGTCAGGAACATGGGGAAAGATTTCATGGCACTACTCCTGTAACCCGAAATATCAGGCCGTTACGGTTGCCGACCGTTTTGCCCACAGGTCTTGTGCAAGTGCAAGGCCCTGACCGTCAGCAGCGGCACCGACCGTTTCCAGCGCGACAGCGGCGGTCCCCAGAACGATCGCCTCAGCATAGGGGTCTTGGTGGGTGCCCTCCCAGAACTTGGTCAGGTACTCGGCCTCGTGCGGGGTGTCGGTTTCGGACAGGCGCTGGTGGACGTCCAGAATGGGGTTCGCCATCCCGTTCCACAGCTGACCATCGCGCAGCCCGTGCAAGGCAATCGGCTTTGCGGGGTTGCGTTCGAATTCGCCGCCGCCGCCCTTCAGGACGGACAGTTGCGGTTGCCCCAGCAGGGCGGATGCTTCGGCCTGAAGCGTCAGATAGGGCGGGTGGAACACGCCTTGGACCTGAGCAGGTGCTTCGGCAGGGTTCATCACGCGGCAGGTGGTGTTAATGCAGGACCGAAGGCCCAATACATCGCGCAGCTTCAGCAGCGCCAGCGCCTGAGGCGCAAAGTTTTCCAGCGGCAGATAGGCGATCTGCCCTTCGGCCAGCAGGCGGTTCGCATCGGCATAATCGGCCGCCATCGGAATGCCCACAAACGGCAGCGCCGAGCGGACGTCCGCCCCCTCGGCCTGATAGCTGTTCCAACCGTGCAGCAGCACCGAATGGCCCGCCATCGCGACGATCCGCGCGGACAACAGGAACCACGGCAACCCGCGGCTGCGGCCCGCGGCATAGGTCGGCCAGTCCAGCGCCGGACGGTCACCCTGCCATTCCGGCAGCGTGGCGCGGAAGGCGCGCACGAACCCCTCAATCTCCTGAGGCTCTTCCCCTCTGTACCGCATCAGCATCAGCAACCCGCCAACCGCCTCGGGGGCGCATTCGCCGCGCAGGATGATGGCCATGGCCTCCTGCGCTTCTTCGGCGGTCAGATTGCGACTGCGCCCCGGGCCACGGCCCAGAATGCGGACGAAAGGAGCAAGTTGGTTCATTCAGCAGCCTCCGGAACGGGACGTTTGGCCAACAATTGTGCCAGCTCTGGCCGACAAGAGCCACAGCTTGTTCCCGCTCCGAGTGCCTCACCGATTTGAGCGACCGAGGTCAAGCCCTGCTCGGTGATTGCGTTGAGGATGGTGTTGATGCCCACGTTTAGGCAGGCGCAGACCGTGGCCCCCGGATCGGGTTGGTCGGCGCCGGGCCGACCTGCCAACAATTCTGGACCAGCTTTGCCCAATTCCGAAATCACATGGGTGCGAGACAGGGCAACAGGGTCCGGCGCGACGAACAGAACAGCCTGAACGCGGCCTTCTTCCATCAGGGCGACGCGGGCGATGCCCTTGGTCGGATCGTCGAACACCACGGCTTCGGCGTTTGGCATGCCGAACAGGTCGCGGGCGTAGTCTTCCCAGTCGTCCTTGATCTGCAGGCCCGCCAATTCCGCGCGGTAGCCAGAGTTGCTGCGGCCCAAGGCCCAGTAGCTTGCGTTCGGCGTGAATTCCTTGGAGCTGGCAGCGAAACCGTACCAAGTCGCGTCGAACCGCTCAGCGGCGGTGACGCTGGCTTTGCTCTCGGGCTGGCCCGAGACGGGGTCCACATGAGCGGTCACCAGACGGTCGATGCGGCCCGTGGGGGCGTTCTGGCCGGTCCAGTGGATGGGCGCAAAGATTGATCCGGCCTGCGCTCGGTCGGTGATCAGAACACGCAGGATCGCCTCGCCATTGGGGTTCGACAGCTGGATCAGGTCCGCATCCGAAACGCCGAGCCTTTGTGCGTCCATGGGGTGCAATTCGGCGAAAGGCTCGGCAATGTGCTGCGTAAGGCGTGCCGATTTGCCCGTGCGGGTCATCGTGTGCCACTGGTCGCGCACCCGTCCGGTGTTCAGGCGGAAGGGCAATTCGGCGGTCGGTTGGGACAAGGGCGCGCGGTGGGTCAGCGCCAGCATCCGCCCTTTGCCCGAGGGGGTAAAGAACTTGCCGTCGCCGAACATGCGGCCGGTCGGACCCTTCGAGGTCACGGGCCAGCGCTGGGGTTTCATCGCGTTGTATTCGGCGTCGGAAATGTCGCTCAGGCCGGAAATGTCAAAGTCCCGCCCCATGTCAGCAGCCAGCCCCGACAGCGCAGCGTATTCGCGGAAAATCTCGGCACCGGTTTCATAGTCGAACGCCTCGGCGTATCCCATCCGGCGACCCACATCGGCGATGATCGCCCAATCGTGGCGGGCCAATCCGGGCGCGGGCAGCACCGCGCGCTGACGGCTGATGGTGCGGTCCGAATTGGTGACGGTGCCGTCCTTTTCCCCCCAGCCGGTGGCGGGCAGGACCAGATCGGCCAGTTTCGCGGTGTCGGTTTGGTCGGTCAGGTCGCTGACGACAACGAAGTCACAGTCGCGGATGGCGTTGGCCACGGCGTCGGCTTCGGGCAGGGACACGGCGGGGTTGGTGCACATGACCCACAGGGCCTTGATCTTGCCGTCGGACATGGCGCGGAACATGTCCACGGCCTTCAGCCCTGCCTTTTCGGGCATCCGCGGTGCGTTCCAGAAGTTCTGGACCACATGGCGGTGCTCGGCGTTCTCAATGTCCAAGTGGCAGGCCAGCATGTTGGCCAAACCGCCAACCTCGCGCCCGCCCATGGCGTTGGGTTGACCGGTGACGCTGAACGGGCCCATCCCCTCGCGGCCAATGCGACCGGTGGCGAGGTGGCAGTTCAGGATCGCGTTTACCTTGTCACTGCCCGAGGAGGACTGGTTCACGCCTTGGCTGAACACGGTCACAACCTTCTCGGTGCCGATCCACATGTCGGCAAAGGCCTTCAGGTCCGCGGCAGACAGGCCGGTCACAGCGGGATTGTTCGCCATCGCGGACTGGAGCGCATCGTCGAAGCCCTCGACATGGCTGTCCACAAAGCTCTGATCCACTGCGCCACGCTCAGCGATTTCCGCGAGCAGATAGTTGAACAGGGCCACGTCGGTGCCCGGCTGCAACGCCAAGTGAAGATCGCTGAGGTCGGACGTTGCCGTCCGGCGCGGATCGACGGTGATCACGCGCATCTTGGGGTTCTCGGCCTTGGCGGCCGCGACGCGCTGGTACAGCACGGGGTGGCACCACGCGAGGTTCGAGCCGACCAGAACCAGCAGATCGCAGGTCTCCAGATCTTCGTACACGCCAGGGACGGTGTCGGTGCCGAACGCCCGCTTGTGGCCCGCCACGGTAGAGGCCATGCACAGGCGCGAGTTGGTGTCGATATTGGCCGAGCCGATGAATCCTTTCATCAACTTGTTGGCCACATAGTAATCCTCGGTCAGCAGCTGACCCGAGACGTAGAAGGCCACGGAATCGGGCCCGTACCGGTCGATCGCGTCCTGAAACTTGCGCGCCACCAAATCCAGCGCGTCGTTCCATGGGACATCTTTGCCATGCAGCTTGGGCTGCAGCAGGCGACCGTCCAGATCAACTGTTTCTCCAAGGGCAGAGCCCTTGGAGCACAGGCGGCCAAGGTTCGCGGGGTGGTTGGGGTCACCCTTGACACTTAGGCCGCCGGATACGTCGGGCGTGGCCAGCACGCCGCAACCGGTGCCGCAATAGGGACAAGTGGTACAGACCGTCGCGCCAGCTGCCATGGGGCCGGAACGGCGGGATACGGAGCGGGGAAGATCTGCACCATCCATTATGCTGCTACCTTGTTGATTTCGCTTAGATCCATGAGAACGCGGCCATTCTCGACGCGGGCGGGGTAGGTGGCGATCTGACCTTCGTCAGCGCCCTGAGCCTCGCCGGTTTCCAGACTGAACACCCAGTTGTGCAGAGGGCAGGTCACGGACTTGCCGTGGACGATGCCCTCGGACAGGGGGCCGCCCTTGTGGGGGCAGCGGTCCGAGGTCGCGAAGACCTCGTCGTCATCGGTACGGAACACCGCGATGCAGCCCGCGTGGGTTTTCACGATCCGTGCGCCGCGCACGGGGATGTCTTCCAGTGCGGCGATGTCGGTCCAGCTCATTCTGCAGCCTCCAGGGTGAAATCTGCGACGGGGGCGAAACGCTCGGCCTGTTGAGGCGCGGCTAGATCCGCCCACGGATCCTTGCGGTAGATGGATTGGGACAGCTCAAACCGTTCGGCCAGCGCCTTGCGGTTGGCCAGATCATCAACGACCTGTTCCTTGACCCAATCGAGGCCGACTTTGGCGACCCATTTGTAGGCGCGGTCCAGATACTTGGCGTTCTCGCGGTAAATCTGGATGAAGGCGCAGGTCAGTTCCAGCGCTTCGGCTTCGGTCGGCACTTTGGCAAGGAATTCGGTTTCCTTGACGTCCATGCCTGCCGCCCCAGCGACGCTGACCTCGTAGCCCGAATCCACGCAGATGATGCCAACGTCCTTGCAAGTCGCCTCAGCGCAGTTGCGGGGGCAGCCAGAGACCGCGAGCTTGACCTTGTGCGGAGTCCACGACCCCCACAGCGCCTTTTCCAGCTTGATCCCCAGACCGGTCGAATCCTGTGTGCCAAAGCGGCAGTGATCCGTGCCCACACAGGTTTTCACCGTGCGTAGACCCTTGGAATAGGCGTGGCCCGAGACCATGCCCGCCTGGTTCAGATCGTACCAGATGCCGGGCAGGTCCTCTTTCTTGATCCCAAGCAGGTCGATGCGCTGGCCGCCGGTCACCTTGACGGTCTTGGCGTTGTACTTCTCGGCGGCGTCGGCGATGGCGCGCAGCTCGTCAGGGGTGGTGATCCCGCCCCACATGCGCGGCACAACCGAATAGGTGCCGTCTTTCTGGATGTTCGCGTGGTTGCGTTCGTTCACAAAACGCGACTGCGGGTCATCCTGATATTCCACCGGCCAATCGGCCAGCAGGTAATAGTTGATCGCCGGACGGCAGACGTGGCAGCCGTTCACGGTTTTCCAACCCAGTTCCTGCCAGACGGCCTGCTGGGACTTCAGTTCCTGCGATTTGATCAGGCGGCGGACGTCCTCGTGGCTGAGGTCGGTGCAGCCACACACCGATTGGACAGAGGGCATGACAAACTCGTCGCCCAAAGTCACCGCCAGAACCTGTTCGACCAATCCGGTGCAGGTCCCGCAGGACGCGCTGGCCTTGGTCGTGGCGCGGATGCCCGCCAAGTCGTGGGCCCCCGCATTGATTGCGTCAACGATCTGACCTTTACAAATGCCGTTGCAGCCGCAGATTTCTGCGTCAGCCGGTAAGGCTGCAACGGCCGCCATAGGGTCCACAGAGGCGCCCCCTTGGTAGGCCGGACCAAAGATCAACGTCTCCCGCATATCCGAGATATCGGTGCCGTCTTTCATCATGCCGTAGAACCAGTTGCCGTCGGCAGTGTCGCCATACATCACGGCGCCGATGATCTTGTTGTCCTTGATCACAACGCGCTTGTAGACGCCGCGGGCCGGGTCGCGGAATACGATGTCCTCGCGGCCGTTCCCTTCGGCAAAGTCGCCGGCGCTGAACAGATCGCAGCCGGTGACCTTCAGCTTGGTCGAGATTTCACGGGGCTGGAAGGCCGCTTCTTCGCCCATCAGGGTTTTGGCGACAACCTTGGCTTGGTCATAGAGAGGCGCCACCAGACCAAAGACCGCGCCGTTGTGTTCGACGCATTCGCCGACCGCCAGCACATCGGGGTCAGAGGTCACCATCTGGTCATCCACGTGGATGCCACGACCAACCGCCAGACCGCAATCGGCCCCCAGTTTGGTGTTCGGGCGGATGCCGACCGCCATGACCAGCAGGTCACAGGGCAGTTCGGTGCCGTCATCCAAGAGCAGGGCGCGGACTTTGCCGTCCTGACCCAGAATTTCCTTGGAGTTGGCCTTGCACTTGACGGTGATGCCCTTGTCCATCAGGGCGCGGCGCAAGAGGTACCCTGCGGGCTCGTCCAACTGGCGCTCCATCAGGTGACCCATGATGTGCACCACGGTGACTTCGACGCCGCGGGCCGCCATGCCGGCCGCCGCTTCCAGACCGAGCAGGCCGCCACCGATCACGACCACTTTGGACCCGGCGGGCATGTTCATCATGCGCTCGGTGTCCTCGAGGTCGCGGTAGGCAATCACGCCTTCCAGATCGTGGCCGGGCATCGGGATGATGAACGGGTTCGAGCCGGTCGCGAATAGCAGCTTGTCATAAGCGATCTCGCTGCCATCGCTGCCGCGCACAATCTTGGCCGCGCGGTCCACTTCGGTCACGCGGGTGCCGAAACGGGTGTCAACGCCGCGCTCTTGGTACCAGGCTTCGTCATGGGTGACGATTTCCTGATAGGTCTTCTCGCCCGACAGAACGGGAGACAGCATGATCCGGTTGTAGTTGCCCCGAGGCTCGGCGTTGAACAGGGTCACATCCCAGTCCGCCCCCGCCTCGAAGAGGTGCTCGAGCGCGCGGCCAGAGGCCATCCCGGCGCCGATCACAACAAGTTTTTGTGTCATCACCAAAACTTCCAAAAGGGTTTCTGTCCAGCAGGCCGTGTGGGTTTGAAACCGCGACCGCCAACGTCGTAGGCCGCGAATTTCATGACCGTGGCCAACAGGTTGTATAATTCGTCCCAGGCCATCTCGGCCTCTTGGTGGAAATCTGCTTCCAGAGTGCGGGCCAAGGTCCGCATCAAGGACGCCCCGAAGGTGTCGTAATCACCGGGCTGGACGCCGTACGCGACGTGCTTCTGCGCGATCTCTTCGGCCTTGGGGATCAGGCTTTCGATGTCGCTCAGGCCTTCCACCACAGAGGTGATCGCCGCCATCAGCTTGGCGCCTTGTTCGTCCATGTCCTTACCGTCGAAATAGGGACGGGTTTCGGGCGCTGTGGCGAACAGGTCTTCGTAGAAGTGCTTCGCAAAGGCGTCCTTCTGAGGCTCGATCTTGGCGAAGGTTTCTTCGATCAGGCTGATGGCGAACGGGGTCATCAATTACTCTGCCGCGATTGCTTTCTGGGCTTTGGCCTTGGGCTTGGCGCCGTGCTCGTACTCCTCGAGGAAGTCGAGGACCTCCTGACGGTAGGTGTAGTAGTCCGGGTGCTCTAGCAGGGCCTTGCGGGTGCGGGGACGGGGCAGATCGACGTTCACGATCTTGCCGATGGTGGCCTGCGGGCCGTTGGTCATCATGACAACGCGGTCCGCCAGCAGGATCGCCTCGTCCACGTCGTGGGTGACGCAGATCGCGGTAACCTTGGTGCGCGACCAGACTTCCATCAGCACTTCTTGCAGTTCCCAGCGGGTCAAGCTGTCGAGCATACCAAAGGGCTCATCCAACAGCAGCAGCTTGGGCGACAGGGCGAAGGCGCGGGCGATACCGACGCGCTGTTTCATCCCGTTCGACATCGAGGATGCCTCACGGTCCATCGCATCGCCAAGGCCAACGCGCTCGAGGTAGTATTCGACCACATCCTGACGCTCGGCCTGGCTGGCGCGGGGGTAGACCTTGTCCACACCGATCGCCACGTTTTCCTTGGCGGTCAGCCACGGGAACAGGTTGGGCGACTGGAACACAACCGCACGCTCGGGGTCTGCGCCCTCGACGTGGCGACCGTCCAGCTTGATCGCACCCTTGGAGATGCTGTTCAGGCCGGCGGCCATGGTCAGAACGGTGGATTTGCCGCAACCCGAGTGGCCGATCAGGCTGATGAATTCGCCGCGGTTCACCTTGAGGTCAAAGTTTTCGACGACGGTCAGCGGGCCCTTGGGGGTCGGGTAGATTTTGTGCAGCTGCGAGAAGTCGAGGAAACGCTCTTCGATCATGCCCTGCTGCGCGTCTTTGACGGCGGCGGGGATACCGTGGATCGGGGTCACGTTGGGCAGCTGGCGGGTGCCTTCGACGCGGGCTTCGATGCCGACGTCCATGAGGTAGTTGGTGACCTCCATCCGCAGGCGCTTGAAATCCTCGTCGTGGTTCATGGCGACGCGGTCACGGGGACGGGGG
Source organism: Donghicola mangrovi (assembly GCF_013377535.1). Lineage (GTDB taxonomy): Bacteria > Pseudomonadota > Alphaproteobacteria > Rhodobacterales > Rhodobacteraceae > Donghicola > Donghicola mangrovi. Next base: position 133,705 of record NZ_JABCJE010000007.1, read on the forward strand.
ATGTCCACCTTGAAGGCGTCACCCAGCGTTCCATCGGGGTTCAGCGGGATGATGCGGTCGGCCAGCAGGATGGCTTCGTCCACGTCGTTGGTGATCAGAACACAGGTTTTCTGGTCTTCGTTCCAGATCGCCTCGATTTCGTCACCCAGATTGGCGCGGGTCAGGGCGTCCAGTGCCGACAGGGGCTCGTCCAGCAGCAGAACATCGGGGTTCATTGCCAGAGCGCGGGCCACGTTCACACGCTGGCGCATACCGCCAGACAGTTCGGCGGGGCGGCGTGCGGTGGCGTGGCTCAGGCCCACCATCTTGATGTAATGGGCGACTTTGGCTTCCTTTTCCGCCTTGGGCATCTTGGGGAAGACAGTGTCCAGCGCCAGCATGACGTTGCCGTGCACGGTCAGCCAAGGCATCAGCGAATAGTTCTGGAAGATCACGCCGCGCTCGGGGCCGGGGCCGTCGATTTCCTGACCGCGATAGGTGACGGTGCCGCGGGTGGGCTTCTCGATGCCCGCCATCAGGTTGATCAGAGTGGTCTTGCCGGTGCCGGAGAAGCCGAGGAGGACGAGGAACTCGCCCTCTTCGACAGTCAGGTTGATATTCTTCAGGACGGTGTGGGCATGGAGGCCCTGTCCGAAGGTTTTGGTCACATTCTTGAATTCGATGACGGACATAGGGATCACCGGTTGTTCGAGAAGGTAAAGGCGGCCTGGATCGCGTACATCAGACGGTCAAGGGCGAAGCCGATGATGCCGATGGTGAACACAGCAACCATGATGCGGGCGAGCGAGCTGGAAGAGCCGTTCTGGAATTCGTCCCATACGAATTTGCCAAGACCGGGGTTCTGGGCCAGCATTTCGGCCGCGATCAGAACCATCCAGCCCACACCGAGCGACAGACGCAGACCGGTGAAGATCAGGGGCAGCGACGAGGGCAGAACCAGCTTGGTGATCTTGGTCCAGGTGTTCATTTTCAGAACCTTGGACACGTTGACCAGATCCTTGTCGATCGAGGCCACACCAAGCGCGGTGTTGATCAGGGTCGGCCACAGCGAACACAGGGTCACGGTGATGGCCGAGGTCAGAAAGGACTTGGCGAACCAGCCGTCGGTGGTGGTGTAGGTTGCCGACACGACCATGGTCACGATGGGCAGCCATGCTAGCGGCGACACGGGCTTGAAGATCTGGATGATCGGGTTCAGCGCAGCGTTCGCATAGGGCGACAGACCGGCCATGATCCCCAGCGGGACAGCAACAATGGTCGCCAGCAAGAAGCCGAAGAACACGGTTTTGATCGAGGTCCAGATCTGCTGGTAGTAGCTCGGCGCACCGGTATAGGCGACGACTTTGACCTCGTCAGCGCGGCCGGCGGCGATCAGTTTTTCGTTGCGGGCGGCGACTTGCGCCTCGAATTTGGCTTGCTTGGCGGCTTTGGCCTGCGCGTCGGCGTGCAGGTTAACGGCTTCTTCCCAGACGGCGACGGGACCGGGTACGGCACCCAGCGAGGTTTGAACCTGCGGCGCCAGAGTGGCCCACAGCATCAGGAAGGCGAGAATTGCGATCACCGGCATCCCGAGAAGGCGCCAGATTTCCTTGGCCTGACCTTTGGGGTTGTCGCCAGCAGCGGCGCGCAGGATCGGAGTGACCCAACCCAGACCCAGAACGGTGAGCCATTTGTCGGCAGAGTTGATGCGGGTGAAGAGTTTGGCGCGGCGGGCCTCGCGGGCCTGTGCGGCTGCAAACTCAGGATCGGCGATGGTCATGTGCGGGGCTCCTGCGGCTGCGGAAGGTAGGGGAGGTAAAGGGAGAAAAGCGGGGGGCGAAGGCCGCCCCCCGAAGTTTCAGGAGTTAGCCTTGGATCTCGGTGCCGACGACCTTCTGGTCGCCTTTCAGGCCGATCGGCAGGCTCTCGAGGTATGCGTTGGGCGCTTTGCCGTCGTAGCCGATGCCGTCGATGACGTCTTCGGCAGGGGTCGGTGCCTTGTAGCCGTCGCTATCCCAGGGGAAGTCGGCTTCGTTTGCCAGACCTTCGTCGACCAGCAGGCGGGCTGCTTCCAGATAGATTTCAGGCTTGTAGACCGACTTTGCCACTTCGTCGTACCAGCTGTCGGGCTTGGCTTCGGCGATCTGGCCCCAGCGGCGCATCTGGGTCAGATACCAGACCGCGTCCGAGTAGTAGGGGTAGGTTGCGTTGTAACGGAAGAACACGTTGAAGTCGGGAACGTCGCGCTTGTCACCTTTTTCGTATTCGAAGGTGCCGGTCATCGAGTTCGCGATCACGTCGTAGTCAGCACCAACGTATTCGGGACGCGACAGGATTTCCACGGCTTCGGGGCGGTTGGCGTTGTCGTTCTCGTCCAGCCACATCGCGGCGCGGATCAGCGCTTTGGTGATCGCCAGAGTGGTGTTGGGGTACTGTTCGGTGAACTCGGCGGTCATGCCGAACACCTTCTCGGGGTTGTTCTTCCACAGTTCGTAGTCGGTGACGACCGGAACGCCGATGCCTTTGAACACGGCCTGCTGGTTCCAGGGCTCACCCACGCAGTAACCATAGATGGTGCCGGCCTCGAGGGTCGCGGGCATCTGCGGCGGAGGGGTTACGGACAGCAGAACGTCTGCACCGATCTGGCCGGTGATGTTGTCGGGGCTGTAGAAACCGGGCTCCAGTCCGCCTGCTGCCAGCCAGTAGCGCAGTTCGTAGTTGTGGGTCGAAACGGGGAACACCATGCCCATGTTGAAGGGCTTGCCTTCGGACTTGTACTTTTCAACGACGGGCTTCAGAGCCGACGCGCTGATGGGGTGCTGGGGCTTGCCGTCTGCACCAACGGGGATGTTCGGCTTCATCTGGTCCCAGATTTCGTTGGAAACGGTGATGCCGTTGCCGTTCAGGTCCATCGAGAAGGGGGTCACGATGTGCGCTTCGGTGCCGAAGCCGATGGTCGCCGCCAGAGGCTGACCGGCCAGCATGTGCGCGCCGTCCAGTTTGCCGTCGATGACGCCGTCCAGCAGAACCTTCCAGTTCGCCTGCGCCTCGAGGGTCACGAACAGACCTTCGTCAAGGAAGTAGCCCTGTTCGTATGCAACAGCGAGGGGCGCCATGTCAGTCAGCTTGATAAAGCCGAATTTCACTTCGTCTTTCTCGAGTTCCAGAGGCGCCGCATATGCCGCGCCGGTCAGGGCGGTGGTCGCTGCGAGGGCCATCACGAATTTCTTCATTCTTTACTTCCTCTGTTGGTTGTGCCGTTCAATCGACAAAAACGCAAAAAGCCGCTGACACGCATCGCGAAGGGAGGATCGCGACGGGTCGAGCGGCTTTGCTCTTTATTTTCCCAATCTTTGGGAGAAATCAGCTAGATGTAGCGTCTTTGCTGCATCTGCATCGATACTGCCTTTGGCTAGGCGAGTCTAAAAGGCGAAAGTTCCGAAAATCTTTGTTTTGTTCCCGAGAAAGTTGAATTTTCGCTGCAAGTGCACAAAACGCAGGCGTTAGAGGGCAGAGGGGTCAAAAACCGCGCCATCAAAGAAACGGTCACGCTCTAGCATCAGGGTGCCCTTGGCGCTGGCGGCGGGTTGGCGGAACTCGATTCCCCCTTCGACCTTTTGCGAGGCGCCGGGCAATTCGGCCGAGGTTTGCGCCAGCGCGCTGCGATAGATGTCCGTGCGATAAACCGTGCGGGCGGCGCTCATGGCTTCGGATTTGTCCAGCCCAAGGCGGCCTGCCATCCGCTGTGCAATCCAAGCGGCCTGAGAACGCCACGGGAAGTTCGCCGCCCCTTTGTTGAACTCGATAAAGTTCGGGAAAGAGCGTTCGTCGCCGTTCTGGTTGACGATCAGCTGACCGGCCAGAGTGCGGTCGATCACCTCGGAGGGGACGTTCAGCACATCTTTGCGGCTCAGTATCTCGGTGGCGGTGACGTGGCTGGCCGGATCGGACAGCCAGCGGCAGGCGCGCCAGACCGCGCGGATCAGGCGGTTGGCCAAATCAGGGCGCTGTGCCAGCCAATCGCTGCGCATCGCCAGAATTTTCTCGGGGGCAAAGTTCCAGATCGCGGCGGTCGGCAGAATCAATTCGCCGTAGCCACGGTTCACCGCAATAGACCCCCAAGGTTCCCCGACGCAGAAGGCGTCAATCTCGCCCGCCGCAACGGCATCGGCCATCAGCGGCGGCGGGACAGTGCGGATGTCGATCCCTTGGGGCGCGGAATAGCCCAGTGCGCCAAGCCAGTAATACAGCAGCTCCGCATGCATCGAGAACGGGAACGGCACGCCGATCCGCAGGCGATCCCCGGCGGACTTCATCATGGCGTGGCCGGTCGCGGTGGCATCGTGGAAGTCGAGTGCGGCGCCGTTGCCGCGCATCCGGTCTGCCAGCGCGCGGCTTACGCCGATGACGTTGCCGTTCACCGAAGTCACCATCGCTGCATGAAGCGGGGCAGGCGCCCCACCCAGTCCCAGCGCCATGGCCACAGGCACAGGCGCCAACATGTGGGCCGCATCGACGCGGCCGAACACAACCATATCCCGCAGGCTCGACCACGATGGAGCGCGTTCGAATTTCAGGTCCAGCCCTTCTTGGGCGGCGAAACCCATTTCCTGCGCCATTAACAAAGGCGCCGAATCCAGCAGGGGGACAAAGCCCAGGGTCAGTTCCGATGTTCTCATCCCAGCAACCCCGCTGCCGTCACCAGCGCCGAGGCCACATCGACCACGCGCTTGTTCTGGTCCATCGCGGTTTTGCGCAGCAGGCTATAGGCGGCCTCTTCGTCGATCCCGCGGGCCTTCATCAAGAGGCCCTTGGCGCGGTCGATGATCTTGCGTTCCTCGAGCGCGCGCTTGGTGGTCTCCAGTTCCTTGCGGACGCGCTGGAACATGTGGAAACGGGTGATGGCGGCGTCCAGAATGGGCTTCACGCGGTCAGCGCGCAGGCCATCCACCACATAGGCGGAGACGCCCGCCTCGATCGCGGCCTTGGTCATGGCGTCGTCGGACTGGTCCACGAACATCGCCACAGGGCGCTCTAGCGGCGAGGATGCCAGCGACAGCTCCTCGATGATATCGCGCGAGGGGTTCGCCAGATCGACCAGCACCACATCGGGGTTAAAGGAGGTGACAGCGCGCGCCAGACCCGTGCTTTGGGCGATGACGCGAATGTCGTAGTGACCGGCAGCCTGAAGGCTGTCGATGATCTGGATGGCGCGGTCCTTGTCCGGTTCAACCAGCACAATGGATAAAGGGGTCGCTTCCGGCGGCATGGGCAATCGCACTCTGGGTGGCAGTTGTCAGTGTAGTGCCTGTTTTTCGGGCGCTTTGACAAACGAGACTGTATGGAAAAGCCCGCCGAAACAGTATCTTTCGGCGGGCTGACTGTTTTTTGTGCAAAAGGCAGCGTTCAGAGGCGCCGCAGGTCCAGTGTCATCGGGAAATCCGGATGGGTCCCCAAGTATTGCGGTGTCTGGCCCGGCCACAGGTCCGCCCCCGGGAAGAAGCGCGCCATACGGCGGCCTTCGGCCTCGAGCGCGTTGATCGGGCGGAAGTCATGGGACCGCCCTCCGGGGTGATAGGTGTGATAGGTCGCACCGCCCACAGACACGCCGCTGAACGGATCGTAGATAACCAGACGCAGGGGCCCGTGGGCCGGAATGGTCGGGTGCAGAGCCTTCCACGGCTGCCACGACCGGAACCGGATGCCCGCGATATGCGATCCATCGGCCATCTTTTTCACCGGAACCACCACGCCGTTACACAGCAGCTGATAGCGGCCCGCGTCAAAGTTCTCGAGCTGGACCTCGATCCGCTCGACCGAGCTGTCCACATAGCGGGCGGTGCCGCCGGGGATGCCCTCTTCGCCCAAGACCAGCCAAGGCTCGATGGCATTGCGGACGGTCAGGGTGGCATCGCCGACCTGAGACACACCCGCCACGGGGAAGCGGAAGTTCAGCTGCGCCTTGTACCATTCGATATCGAAGGGCACGCCGTGGGCGCGGGACAGATCGTTGAGAACGGTCTGGAAATCCTCCCACAAGGGTGTCGGCAGCAGGTAGCTGTCATGCAGATGCGTGCCCATCGGTTTCAGCGAGCCGCGATAGGGCTCTTCCCAGAACCACGCGATCAGGCCGCGGATGATCAGGGCCTGCGCCATGCTCATCTGCCAATGGGGCGGCATCTCGAACCCGCGGAACTCGACCAGACCCAAGCGGCCGGTGGGGCCATCGGGCGAGTACATCTTGTCGATGCAGATCTCGGCGCGGTGGGTGTTGCCTGTGCTGTCCACAAGCAGGTTGCGGAACAGGCGGTCCACCAGCCACAGGGGCGGGTTCTGGCCCAGACGGTCCAGTTCCTTGAGCGCGATCTCCATCTCATAGAGCGAATCGTGCCGTGCCTCGTCCAGACGCGGCGCCTGAGAGGTCGGCCCGATGAACAGCCCCGAGAACAGATAGGACAGCGACGGGTGGTTCTGCCAATAGCGGACGATGGACCCCAGCACATCGGGACGGCGCAAGAAGGGGCTGTCTTCGGGGGTGTTGCCACCCACAACGATGTGGTTGCCGCCGCCCGAACCAACGGGGCGACCGTCGATCTGGAAGGTGGTCGAATCCAGACCGCACTGGCGGGCCTCTTCGTAGAGGGCCTCGGTGATCTGGCATAGCTGGCCCCAGTTGTGGGCGGGGTGAATGTTCACCTCGATCACGCCGGGGTCAGGAGTGACCTTAATCACGTTCAGGCGCGGGTCGTGCGGGGGCTCGTAGCCCTCGATGCGGACGGTTTCACCGCTGGCGGCTGCGGCCTCTTCGATGGCTTCGATCAGGTCGATATAAGCCTCGCCCGAGGCGGTCGGCGGCAGGAATACCGTCAGCTTGCCATCACGGGGTTCGACCGACAGCGCAGTGCGAGAGAAATTGCCGGGGCTGGAAATTAGCGAGCCCGAACCCACCCAGTCCTGCTGGCTGCGCAGGCGCATCTGGCGGATCGTGTCGATGGACTGCTTGTCCAGATCTGCCTCGGTCTCGGGGTCCAAATCGCGGGGCTGGGTCATCGGATCGCGGTACATCGGGAAATCCGCGGCCGGGTACGCATTCAGCGAGTTCAGCGGCAAACGGAAGCCCGCGGGGCTGTCACCGGGGATCAGGAAGATTTGCCCACGGCGCATGGTCCAACGGGTCGCGTGCCAGCGGAAGCGGCGCTTCTTGCGCTTGTCCTCGGCCTGAGCCAGTTGCAGGGGCAGAACGTAGGCAACGGGGTCCTTGAAGCCGCGGTCGAACACGCGGGCCAAACGCTGACGGTCCACCGGATTTTCCAGCCGGTTGTCGGCGGGGGTCAGGTCGGCGGGCAGCTTGTGCTCCATCTCCATGAACTCGAGCGGGTCTTCGTAGGCGGGCATCGCTGCCTCGGGGTCCACGTCCAGCGAATTGGTCAGGGCCGCCATAAAGCGGGCCGCCGAGGCGTGGTCGGCATTCGTCTGCTTCTCTTCCGAGATCAGGTTCACATCCGACCAGATTGGCGCGCCATCCCCGCGCCAGATCAACGAGAACGACCAGCGGGGCAGGGGTTCACCGGGGTACCATTTGCCCTGACCGTGGTGCAGCACCCCACCGGGGGCGAAACGGTCGCGAAGGCGGCGGATCAGGCGGTCAGCATAGTCGCGCTTGGTCGGGCCAACGGCGCCGACGGTCCATTCCTCGGCGTCGCGGTTCATCTCGGCGACAAAGGTCGGCTCGCCGCCCATGGTGAGGCGCACGTCATTCTTGGCCAGCTTGGCGTCCACCACGTTGCCCGCGCGGTCGATCTCGGACCATTGGGTCGGGGTCAGGGGGCGGGTGATGCGCGGGGGCTCGGCGATGCGGGTGACCGACATCTCGAAGTCAAAGCTGACCTCGGCGGGTTCGTGGGCGCCGCTGATCGGAGCGGCCGACGACGGCGAGGGGGTGCAGGCCAGCGGGATGTGGCCTTCGCCTGCGAACAGACCCGAAGTCGGGTCCAGACCGACCCAGCCTGCGCCGGGCAGGTAGACTTCGCACCAGGCGTGCAGGTCGGTGAAATCCTCTTCGGGGCCCGAGGGGCCGTCCACGGCTTTCAGGTCGGCGGCCAGCTGGATCAGGTAGCCCGACACGAATCGTGCGGCGAAACCGAACCGGCGCAGCATGGCCACCATCAGCCACGCGCTGTCGCGGCAGGAGCCCAAAGCCTTGGTGATCGTTTCACCGGGGGTCTGGACACCGGGCTCCATCCGCACGGTGTAGGCGATGGCCTGCTGCAGGTAACTGTTTAGCGAAACCAACCAATCAATTGTTACACCCTCGGGCTGGGGTGCGTCCTTCATGACTTGCTCGAAAGCGGCGCGATGCTCGGCCGAATCATTCGCTTGATCGACCTGCGCCAGATAGGGCGCCAGATCGACAGTCAGGTCGCGGCCGTAATCAAAGGGAACCTCGGTCGCAGTCTCATCAAGGAAGAAATCGAACGGGTTAATCGCCACCATTTCAGCGACCAAAGTCACTGTGACACTGAGTTCTTTGGCTTTTTCCGGAAATGCCAGACGCGCCTGCCAGTTTGCGAACGCGTCCTGCTGCCAGTTCATAAAGTGATCTGCGGGCGTAATTTGCAGGTCATAACTCTTGATCGGGGTCCGCGTATGAGGCGCGGGCCTCAGACGGACAATATGGGCCCCAAGGCCGACCAACTTGTCATACTGATAGGTCGTGCGGTGTCGGAGCGAGACAGTAATTGTCATATTTTTAGGCGGTCCGTGCGTTTAGTGAGCAAAATCTATTAAGGGGCGCTTGATGTCCGACCGCAAACCTGCACCACTCTTATCAAGATAGCCAGAATAAACGGGGGGTTGAGTGGTCGCCTATTACGACGAAATGAAAGACCGCGCAGGAATTAAGCCTGCATATGCGGATGTCGCTCGCTGGGCCGAAGAAACCTCTTCGGATGAATTGCGCCAGCGCCAGAGCGAGGCCGAAGGTCTGTTCAGAAGAAACGGTATTACGTTTGCAGTTTACGGCGAGGGTGGTGATCCCGAGCGGTTAATTCCTTTTGATCTGATGCCGCGCGTTTTTTGCGCCAAGGAATGGGATGTCATCGAGCGCGGCTCGATCCAGCGCGCCCGCGCCCTGAACGCGTTTTTGAACGACGTTTACGGCAAGCGCGAGTTCATCAAGGCCGGTAAAATCCCCGCCCGTCTGGTCGAGGGCAACCCCGCCTATGAACCCATCATGCAAGGCATCAAACCTGTCGGAGAGATTTTCTCGCATATTATCGGGGTGGATCTGGTCCGCACCGGTCCCGATGAATTCAACGTGCTGGAAGACAACTGCCGCACGCCGTCGGGCATTTCCTATGTTCTTCAAAACCGCGAAGTGATGCAGCGGATTATGCCGGGCATGTTCCGCAGCGGGCAGATTCGCCCCGTGGACCATTACGGCGACATGCTGGCTGCCGCGATGCAGTCTGTGGCCCCCGATGATTGTGACGGGCGTCCCACGCTGGCGATCCTGACACCGGGCCATTTCAACTCGGCCTATTTCGAGCACAGCTTCCTTGCCGACATTATGGGCATCGAACTGGTCGAAGGGCAGGACCTGTTCGTCGAGAACGACATGCTGTTCATGCGCACCATTCGCGGGCCGGAACGCATTCACGTCCTGTACCGCCGGATTGACGACGCGTTCCTTGATCCCGAAGCCTTCCGCGAGGACAGCATGCTGGGGGTTCCCGGCCTGATGCGCGCCTACAAGGCGGGCGGCGTGACCATCGTGAACGCCCCCGGCGCAGGCGTGGCGGACGACAAGGCAACCTATGTCTATGTCCCCGAGATGATCCGCTTCTTCCTGGGCGAAGAGCCGATCCTGCCGAACGTCGAAACATGGCAGTGCGCGGACGAATCCGAATTCAAATACGTCATGGACAACCTGCCCGAGCTGGTCGTCAAAGAGGTGCATGGATCGGGCGGCTACGGCATGCTGATCGGCCCCAAATCCACCAAGGAAGAGATCGCCAAATTCGCGGAACTGATCCGCAAGAATCCGGCGAACTACATCGCGCAGCCGACGCTGGCTCTGTCCACCGTCCCGTCGCTGGTGAACGAGGGGCTCGCCCCCCGTCACGTGGACCTGCGTCCCTTTGTAATTTCGGGCAAAGGCAAGACTGACTTGATCCCCGGCGGCCTGACCCGTGTGGCGCTGCGCGAGGGATCGCTTGTGGTGAACTCCAGCCAAGGCGGCGGGGTCAAGGATACGTGGGTTCTGCGAGGGGAGCGTCTGTGATGCTGAGCCGTACCGCACAAGGTTTGTACTGGATGTCGCGCTATGTGGAGCGCGCCGAAAACAACGCTCGTCTGCTGGACGCCGGCCGCCGCATCGAAGGGCTGCCGGGCGCCGAGGCTGCGGGCAACACCGAATGGCCGTCGATCATCATCGCCGCCGGCTGCCGCGAGACCTTTGGCGAAGAGCGTCTGGACGAGGCGGATCGCGACAGCGCGACCTTCCATCTGGCGTTCGATCCCGAAAACTCGTCGAGCATCCTGTCGTGCTTTGCTGCGGCCCGTGAAAACGCCCGTGCCATGCGCGGCGCCGTCACGTCCGAGGTCTGGACCGCCATCAACGGCACGTGGTCCGAGCTGCGCAAGCTGGACATGAAGGCAGTGGACGAACGCCGCTACGCCGACTTTATCGAAAGCGTTCTGGGGGCCAGCTTCCATTTCCGCGGCGCGATCAACGCGACCCTGCTGCGGGACGAGCGTCTGTGGTTCATCGAACTGGGCAAACACATTGAGCGCGCGGATGCGACTGCCCGTATGCTGGACGTGAAGTACCACGTGCTGCTGCCCAAAACCGACGAGGTCGGCGCTGGTCTGGACTTGCTGCAATGGCAACAGATCCTGCGGGCGGCGAACGCGCTGCGGGCGTTCCGCCATGTGTACCGCGAACAGGTCAGTGCGCCCCGCGTCGTGGACCTGCTGGTGGTGAACAGCCAGTCGCCGCGCTCGCTGCGTTATACCTACGAGGCGATCTGCGACAACATCGACAATATCGGCGTTCATACCAAGGCTCAGCGCGCTGTGGCCGACCATGCCCGTGAAATCCGCGATCGTCTGCGTGTGGCCGATGCCCATGACATCATCGACTTTGGCCTGCACGAGTGGCTGACCGACATGATCATGGAAACCAACAAGCTCGCGAATGCCCTAGGGGAAAGCTACGGCTTCTTCTCGCAGGTGGATCGGGACGCCGCCGACGAGGAAGTAGAGGATAGCAGCAAATTGGAGACCTGCACCCAGTAGAAGTGCCCCCTTGTTTTGCATGGGCGGCGCGGATATTTGGGGGGCTTGGTATCCTCTGGAGGATTTGTTGTGACCTACTGTCTGGCGATGCTGCTGAACGAAGGTATCGTGTGTCTGTCCGATACGCGCACCAACGCTGGCTTGGATAATATCTCCAAGTTCCGCAAAAGCTTCACCTGGGAGGTCCCCGGGGATCGCTCTATTGTCCTGATGAGTGCGGGCAACCTGGCCATCACTCAGGCGGTGGTCGGTCTGCTGCAGGAAAACATCGACAACCCGCAGCCTGGGATCGAGACCCTGCTGTCGGCCCAATCGATGTTTCGCGTGGCCGAAATCGTGGGCGATGCGATGCGTGCGATCCAACAGCGTCACGGTTCGGCCTTGGCGCAGATGGGCGAAAGCTCTCTGGCGTCGATCATCGTGGCCGGTCAGCGCGCGGGCGGACGTCCGCGTCTGTTCCACGTTTACGCTGCGGGCAACTTCATCGAAGCGACCGAGGACAGCCCCTATTTCCAGATTGGCGAGCATAAATACGGCAAGCCGATCATCGACCGCGTGATCACCCGCGAGACTCCGCTGAAAACGGCGGTTACGGCGGCGCTTCTGTCGATGGACTCGACCCTGCGGTCGAACCTGTCGGTGGGGATGCCGCTGGATCTGACGGTTCTACGGACGGACGAATTCTCGATCTCGGACCAGCGCCGGATCGAGGCGGACGATCCCCAGTTCGACGCATTGTCCAAGGGTTGGAGTCAGGCCCTGCGGGATGCGTTCGACGAGATGGACGCGCTCTGGAACTAAAACGTTGGGGGCCTCTCGGCCCCCTTTGTTTATTCGTCGGTCAGGGTGGCGCGGCCCACGGGTTCGGGGACTTTGGCCAGCGGACCGTCTGCGGACAGGATGATCACGTCGCCCGCCGCGATGGCCGCGGTGATCCGCGCTCCGGCGGCCCCCAGATAGTTGAAGCCATCCGCGGTCTGCTTCCACAGATGCAGCGTGGTGTCGCCGCTGCTCTTGACCTGCAGGGTGCCGGCGCGGGTGTTCCATGTCACCGTTGCCTCGCCATAGCGGGTTTCGACCACATAGGTTTCGGTGTTCAGCGCACGGGACAGCAAATAGGCCGACAGCAGCACGGCCTTGACGCCGACAATGCCGCCGACAATCGGCTTCCACTTCAGCTTGCCTTGGGCGGTCTTGACCTCTTTGCCGAAGAGAGCGGTCTGGATGCCAGCCAGCGCCTGCGGCGGGGCCGAAGCCGCCGGAATTTGCGAGATGGCACCAGAGAGGGTTTCCTCCCACCACCAGACGGCATCGTCAAAAGCGCGGTCCTCGCGCCTCAGGCGTTCCGCCCGCGTTTCGTCGGGGCCTTCGAGCAGGCCCATGGCCAGCTCTGCGGCCAATATCTGTCGTTCTTCACTCAGTAACATCGTCACCTCCCAGACAGGAGCGGAGTTTTAACAAACTTCGACGTAACCACGTTCGGACCGTATTCAGCGGGGACCCGAGGATGTCCGCGACCTCCTGATAGGAGAGCCCCTGAAGATACACCTGTACCACAGCGCGCGCCTGTTCGGCGGGCAGGGTTTCCAGACAGTGTAGCAGATCTTTTCTCATTTGCCATTGGTCGCTCGACGTCTGGCTGGGGTCTGCAATCTGATCCATCTCATCACTATCCGGTACATGCCTGCGCGCACTGCGCAGATGGTCAATGGCTACGTTTCTAGCAATGGTCGCGATCCACGCCTCGCCGCTACGGGACGGGTCAAATCGGGGCGCTCCACGCCATGCTTTCACGTATACGTTCTGCAACGCGTCTTCTGCGTCAGCCCGGTCGCGAAGAATTCGTAACAAAATCGCGAACACCTTTCCCGAGGTCATCCGATAGACACGATCAAGGGCCGCGCGTTCTCCCGTAGCCATCCGAGAGATTTCATGAGACACTTGATCTATCATCTATCGGGCTACCTTCTGGTGGGATCGATTAGGTGCATAACAGCAAGGGAGACGTCTGTAATGCAATCACTTCTTCAGGGGATGGACAAGGTCACCTTCCAGCTGATGGCAGTGGCATTTGTGGGTATCCATGTGCCGTTGTCAGTGCTTGTTGTGTACGGAATTGTAGTAGGTTTTCAGGGTCTTGTCGGAATTTTGCTCTTGGTTCTGGCCGCGACGCTGGTCTCGACGCTGGTCTCGCTGGTGGTCGTGTACCGGCTGGGTCAAAGCCGTCAGGACGCTGTCGCAAGTATGGGCTGACCGCAACCATCGGGTCATGGGTGACTTATCCCAAAGTTTAGCCACCCTTTGACCCGTGCAAAATACCGAAACAGACAGAGGCGCGGATGCGCCTCTTTTTGATTCGTCATAAGAGGTTTCACATTTTTCGTTGCCACGTGAAACTTGATTGGGGGCGCGGACGTCCTCATACCATAGCGACTGAAATTCCTCCCCAAGAGTGCAAAGCAGGTCTCCGCCACTGACCATTACTCAGCCGCTCTGGTCAGCGCTTTGCCAGCCCCGCTCTGATCTGCGGAATACGCGGGTCAGGGCGGGGTTAAACTTGCCGCCATCTTCGGTCATGCGTGTGATTTCGACCTGATCCCCTTCGGTGCGGATGATGGCGAAATCGTTCTGTTCGTTGCGCAGGCGCGTCGAAAGACCGGTGCCCACGTGGATATGAATGACCTGCCGCCCCCCGTGCCGTGCCGCAAAGGGCTCTGATCGCCAGCGGTGCAGGTGCCCCGTTAGCACCATGTCCAGACCGGCATGGGCCAGCTTGCCCATCGCCTTGGTCGCGCCCTTCATGCGGGCTTTGTCGCTGCTGTCGTCCTGATCAAAGGGGTGATGGGCCACCAATATCTTCAGCCCCTGCATCTGCGGAATGCGCCGACACAAACGGCTGACCTGAGAGGACGAGATGCTGCCCCGCTGCCAGTACCAAGGCGCAACGGTGTTGATGCCGGTGACGGTCATATCGGGGGCGCTGATTTCGGGGGTCATGTCCCGCGTGATGTAGCGTTTGTAGTTGCGGTAGGGGGTCAGAAACCTGCGCAGGGGGTTATGCAGGGGAATGTCATGGTTCCCCGGCACCACCAGCGTTGGCGCCGTGATCCCGTCCAGAAACGTCCGCGCTGCCAGAAACTGCGCGGATCGCGCCCGCTGGGTCAGGTCGCCGGACACCGAGACGATATCCGCCTTTTGCAGTTCCTCGAGCAGCGGGGGGATCAGTTCGGGGCGGTCCCGCCCGAAGTGCAGGTCAGAGATGTGGTAAAGGGTGGTCATGCCGGATCAGGCACCAGTACGTTCAAGGCATTGCGGCGCAGGGTAAATTTGAAGGGGGCGGTCATACGCTCTTTCTCGCCGTCGCGGGCGATCAGCATCGTGTTTTTGCGCGCGGCCTCAATGGTAATGGTCTGGCCAGTCACCAGTTGGAACTCTCGGCCATGAATGGCGCCGCCGCGGATCAGGTTCATGGAGTGGCGGGCCAACTCGCCCCAACGGGTGGCGTTGGTCAGGTACAGCGCGAGCTCTCCGTCGCGCACGGCCTCGGCCCCCTCGAGGCTAAAGGCCTCGAGCTGGTAGGCGCTGTTCGCCACGAATGCCAGGGCGGTCTTCTTTTCAAAGGTCTCGCCATCGACGGTGATTTTCAGGTGATAGGGGCGCTTCAGCCCCGCAAGCCCCAGCAGCACCGACCAATAGGCGGTGATCCGGTTGCGGCCCCACTTTTTATACAGGGACTCCCGTTCTCGCAGGATGGTCGGATAGATCCCGAGGCTCGCGTTATTCAGGAAAATGCGTCCGTTGATGTCGCCGATATGCATCGTCTGGACCGAGGATTGCCCCAGCGCGGACACAGCCTCGGGGATGGTTTCGGGCAGGCCGAGCCCCCGCGAGAAATAGTTGAAGGTGCCCATGGGCAGAACGCCCATCACCACGTCGGTCTCCATCAGGGCGGTTGCGACACCGGCAATTGTGCCGTCGCCACCGGCGGCGATGACGGTCGAATAGCCCTCTTTGATCGCCTGATTGGCCAGCTGCGTCGGAGAGGCATCGCGCGACACCTGCTTGATCTCGCAATTGCCGCCAAGGGACTGCTGGATCATGCCGCACAGGTCGGGAGTTTCGGGCTTGGTGTCCTTTTTCCCCGAACGCGGGTTGAGAACGACACAAACGTCCCCACCTACAGAAGCAGCGGTATGGGTTTTCTGAAATTCTTGGACTGCGGTCATGTTCATTTTGGAACCTGAAGCAAAAAAGAAAGGTTTCCAAAGGAACGCTTCACCGCGCTGGCGGTTCCTTGAAACAGACAGATTTTCACCGGTTCGTATTCGGAGAAGGATAATTACGATGATGGAATATTCGGGAATTGGCGGCTTTATCGTGCTGGTGCTCGACATCTGGGCGCTGGTGTCGATCGTGGGCTCGCACCGTGGAACGGGCAGCAAAGTGATCTGGGTTTTGCTGGTGCTGTTCCTGCCGATCCTTGGCTTTATCCTGTGGCTTTTCTTCGGGCCCCGGTCGAAACGGATCTGAAATAAATTTTTACGAACACAGGAAACCAAATCGCGATTCCTGCGTTATAGTAACAGATATGCGGGACCATCCCTTGTCCCCCGCATTCCTGCCGGATGTCATACATTCCCAGATTTCTGGCGGCTCGTCCCAATCCCTTAACGGGAACTGCCCCGCCTTATGGCGGGGCTTTTTTTATTCAATCTCGGGATTTAGCGGCGGGTGGCGCGACCGGCCCGCATTCCGGTGACAAACCCTTCGGCGATTTGCGCCAGCACAAGGGCAGTGGGGTCAACGGCGGGGGCATGGTGGTGATGGTGGCGGCTGCGGCTTGGCATAGCCACGGCCATCATAATCAGGCCTACACCCACATAGAGGCCACCGATAATCGTAGCGGCCATCATGGCGCCGTGGGTGGCGGCGATCAGCATCCATAAGGCGGCGGTCAGAAACCCAATCCCGACCGCTACCAAAAGTCCGGCGACCGAAGTCAGCGCAAGACGCCCCACCGTGCGGCGCACCGAGCGCCGCAGGCTGTGGAGCAACATCATTACTTGCGGCCGGTCAGCATGCCAGCAAGGAAACCGGCGGCAACTGCGATACCCACGGCAGCTGCGGGCTGGCGGCGGATCGCGTCAGCGGCCTGTGCGCCGTACTCTTCGGCGGTCGCTTGGGCGTACTCGACCTGCTTGGCACCTTCGGCGCGCAGGGTGGCTGCACCTTCGCGGGCCGATGCGACAGCGGCGTCTTTTTTCGCCGAGCCGATCTCGGTCAGGGTGGTGGTGATGCGGCTGATATCTGCCTTCAGAGCGTCGATCTGAGCCGAAAGATCATTAACATCGGGGTTGGTTTTGGTCATAGCCATTTGGAAACCTCTTGAGTTGAATGCGTCGTTGAAAGCAGAACGCACGGGGCTCAAAAAGGTTCCCTATAGAATGAAATTCCACCCAGAAAATAATTGAGTCCGTTTCGGGGAACCATTTCCCTCTCGCTTACGTTGAGCAGCCAGATTTCATTCTTTGTCGAGAGGATAGACCAATGCTCTACTGGGCTCTTGTTTTCTTTGTTGTTGCACTTGTTGCCGGCGTGTTCGGTTTCGGCGGGATCGCCTCTGCTTCGGCGGGTATCGCGCAAATTCTGTTCTTCCTGTTCCTGATCCTGTTCGTGGTGACCCTGATTGCGCGGCTGGTGCGTAGCTAACGCTGCGCCCACCCCACATTCACACCTGACCGGAGAGGGATCATGAAAGATATTCTGCAAACCACCCCGCAAACCCAGGACGTAAACACCGGCGTGACCGAGCCTGCCTCGGTCGCCACCGGACTGGCCGATGTGTTGGCCGATACGTACTGCCTGCTGTACAAAACCCACGCCTACCACTGGAACGTAGAAGGACCGCTGTTCTACTCGATCCACCATCTGACCGAAGAGCAGTACGAAAACCTGTTCGAGGCCGCAGATGAACTGGCCGAGCGGATGCGTGCCTTGGGGGCTCTGGCGCCGATGACACTGTCCGAGATCGTTGAACGCTCGGTGATCAAGGATGCCGAAGGCACGCCCGACGCCCGCGCCATGATCGAAGAGCTGGCCAAAGATCACGAACGCATCGCATACCGGATGCACGCGCTGGTCGAACTGGCAGGCAAGGCGAACGACCCTGTGACCGACGACATGGCCACCGCGCGTTCGGCATTCCACGAAAAAGCAGCTTGGATGCTGCGGGCGATCGCGTCGGAGTAATCCGGCGCCACCGCCCCTCGGGGCCAATAGAAAACGCCCCGCAGTGACGATCCGCGGGGCGTTTCCTTTTACCACTTACAAGCTTTGAGCGGCTTACAAAAACCGGTTAGGCCAGCAGAGTTTCGGTGCTGGTAAAGAACATGGCCTGGCTCACGGCAGAGCGGACCTGATCTTCGGAATAGGGTTTGGTGATCAGGAACGCAGGTTCGGGGCGGTCGCCGGTCAGCAGGCGTTCGGGGAAGGCGGTGATAAAGACGACAGGACGATCACCAAGCTCGGCCAGAATTTCGTTCACCGCGTCGATGCCCGAGGATTTGTCGGCCAGCTGGATGTCGGCAAGGATCATGTCCGGCGGGGTGCGGCGCGCCAGTTCCACGGCGGCGGTCTTGGTGCGGGCAATGCCGGTAACCTCGTGGCCCATCTGGGCAACGATTTCCGAAATATCCATGGCGATGATGGCCTCGTCCTCAATGACCATGACGTTGCCAAGAATACCTTTGCTCATTTCATCACGGGCGATGTCCAGCAGGCTGGCAGCTTCGTCACCGGACACGCCGACGATCTCGCCGATCTGGTCTGCGGTAAAACCTTCGATGCTCTGCAGCAGCAGGGCTTCGCGGGTGCCCGAGGTCAGGCGGGACAAACGCATCTGAGCGCGGGCTTCGGGGCCGGTCAAATCAATGTCTGCTTCGATCGGCGCGCCCGAGGACATCCAGATCGAGTTGAAAGCTTTGAACAATGCCACCCGAGGCGAGGTCATGCGGTCAAAGATGGCAGGGTCGGCCAAAATCGCTTCGAGGGTGGTAATCGCGTACTTGTCACCAGTGGTCTGGCTACCCGTGAGCGCGCGGGCATACCGGCGCAGGTAGGGAAGGTCGGCTGCAATCTGTGCCGAGATATCAGGGGTCCCTGCGGTGCTAGACATTTCGTTCCTCAAAATTTTTGATCGTGTCGGGAACCTAATGCAACGAAACGTGTTTGGTTCCCCGAGAGAGTGAAAAATTTAACAGGTCATACCGAATGTCCGAAAAGCCCAAAAACCGATTGGACGAGCAGATCGACGAGAACCTGCGTCGCGTCTACCAGTCCGCGGTGAACGAGCCTGTGCCCGATCGTTTCGCCCAACTTCTTGCGCAATTGCGCAAGAGCGAGACAGATTCCGAAAAAAGCGAGGCGGATGCGTGAGGTCCGACATGAGCGATCCAAGAGACGAACTGGTGACACACTTGCCGGCAATGCGGGCGTTCGCGCTGAGCCTTGCGCGCAACAGTGCCGCCGCCGATGATCTGGTGCAGGACTCGCTGGTCAAGGCGTGGTCCAACTTTGACAGTTTCCAGCCCGGTACCAACATGCGGGCATGGCTTTTTACCATTCTCCGGAACACCTACTACTCTTTGCATCGCAAACGTCGCCGCGAGGTCGAGGACCCCGATGGAGTGATGGCCGGTCAATTGTCGGTCAAACCCAGCCATGATGGCAGCCTTGCCATGCGTGACTTCCAAGTGGCGTTTATGCAGCTGAACGACGAACAGCGCGAAGCGCTGACGCTGGTTGGCGCCGAGGGCTTCTCCTATGAGGAAGCAGCCGACATGTGTGGTTGCGCCGTAGGCACCATCAAAAGCCGGACCAACCGCGCCCGCAAGCGTCTGGCCGAGCTGATGGGCATGGAAGAGAACGAGACCTACGAAGTCACCGATGCCAGAACGCTGGCCGTACTGTCGGGGAAACCGGCGGCATGATGGACGAAAAGCTTGAGGCAATGCGCAGCGCTACCGGTGGGTTGGCGCTGCGGCTGATCGGTGTGATGACGCTGGCGATTTTACCGCTGGCGCTCATTTCCTTTTATCAGACTGCCCAAGTGATGAAGGAGTCCGACAACCTGTCCGAAACCGTTCTACTGGACCGGACAGAACGCGCCGCCTCGCGCGAGCGCGAATTGATCCAGTCGGCCCTTGGCGCGGCCAAGGCGCTGGCGGAAACCGAAATCGTTATGGCCGAGGATGCGAACCTGTGTAACGGCGTTCTGCAAAGCCTGGTCAAAGGCGACAACAGTTATTCTATGGCGGGGTATCTGACGGCGTCGGGCCGCGTGGCCTGCGCCTCGGCGATGAATGACGAGACCCTGCGCATCGGTCGGGACATGTTCTCGAAAATCCAGCAAAGCAACGGGGACGCGGAATTCTGGTCCAACACCTCCAGCGGCCCCCAAGCGGCGCTCAGCCTTGCTGTGCCGGTTGGTCCGGTGGCCGAACGTCAGGGCTATGTCTGGATTTCGATCCCCTACGCGCTGGCCAACACGCTGCTCCAGAACAACACCTCTGACGTGGATCTGGTGATATTCGACGCCACCGGCGCGCCCCTGGCCGCGGATTTCACCGAAGAAGAGCTCTTCGCCTTCTTGCCCCAAGGGCGGTCCCTGAACGATTTCGTCCAGCCCCAGCGCCAGCTTTATACCGGCCTGAACCAGCAGGGCGAAAAGCGCCAGTTCGCCGTTGTGCCGATCATGGAAGATCAGGCCTTTGTCATGGGCAGTTGGGAGCCCGAGGACGTCGCGCCGTTCCCGCTGATGGGCCGCGTGATGGCGCTGTATTTCCCGCTGTTGATGTGGGGCGTGGGCATTCTGGTCGCCTATTTCGGCACACACCGTCTGGTCATCCGTCACATCCAGCGCCTGCGGGTGTGGATGCGTCTTTATGCGGCTGGCCGGTCCGAGGTCAGAAGCGCCCGTCTGGACAACGCCCCGGAGGAGCTTGAGGCCGTCGCCCAAGCCTTCCGCGATATGGCGCAGCGCCTGAGCAATCAGGAACGCCAGCGGGCCGAGGATCTGACCGAAAAGACCATCCTGCTGAAAGAAGTCCACCACCGGGTCAAAAACAACCTCCAGCTCATTTGCAGCATCATGAACATGCAGGTGCGCAACGCTCGCAGCGACGAGGCCAAGCGCCTGCTGCGCCGCGTGCAAGAGCGTGTGATGGCCTTGGCCGCCGTGCACCGCTATCTGTACACCGCGCGCAAACTGTCGATGGTGCGGGCCGACCTGCTGCTCGAGGATATCATCAGCCAGATGGTCGTTGTGGGCGGTATGGACAGCGCCAAGAGCCGCGTGAAAATCAGCACTAACTTCGCCCCGATCGAGATTACGCCCGAACAGTCCGTGCCGCTGTCCCTGATGGTGACCGAGGCCGTAACCAACGCGATCAAATACTGCGGCGCCCGTCAGGACGGGGCAGGGTGGATTTCGCTGGTTCTGTCCGATCTGGGTCAGGACGAGGTGTGCTTTTCCATAGTGAACTCCAAGGGCGAGCCCCTGAAGGCCTCTGCCGCTGATGAACCCTCCTTGGGGCGCAGCCTGATCCAGTCCTTTGCCTCGCAACTGCAAGGCCGGATCGAGGTCGAGGACCTGCCCGAACGCTACGGCATTCACGTCACTTTCGGGATCATGTTCGATAACGAAGAAGATGACGAAGAGGCCGCCTGATCGGGAACAAATATAACCCTTCTGCGTTGATTTCTTATAAAGAAAAACACGGAAGGGTTATTTAGATGTTCAAGTCCAATTACGTGCTGGCATCGTTTCTGGTGATCTTCGGCCTTGCCGCCTGCGAGACCATCGAAGGCGCGGGCCGCGATATCGAGCATACCGGCGAAGCGATCACCAACGCCTCGCAAGAAGCTCAGTAATCAGCGTCATCCGGCAGGCTGTGCGGCCTGCCTTTTCTTTTCCCTCATATTTTCAGCGGCGGATCGTTCGATGGCTCCCGGAGTTGCGATGCGTGTGTATTTCCCCAAACGGTTTATTATCCCCGACAGCCCCAACGGGCCGGTGAGGGACGTGGTGGATCGCCTGACGGTCCATGCGGACAAGCCCGAAGTGACCGTCCGCGACATGATCGCGGGGTTCGGGCAGACGTCCTTTCTGCCGGTGATGATGGCCGCCGCGCTGCTCGTGGTATCCCCGCTCAGCGGCATTCCCCTGTTTTCATCGGTGTGCGGGCTGTCGATCGCCTTTGTCGCCTCGCAGATGTTTATGGGGCGCGATCATCTTTGGCTGCCGAAATTCGTGATGAACCAGAAGGTCAGCGGTACCCGCCTGTGCGGAGCCTTGCGCCGCATCACCAGAGGGGCGGACTGGCTGGACGAACGGGCCAAACGCCGGATGCTGTTCATGGTTCGCGGCCCCATGCGCAAAGGGCTGGAGTTCATGTGCATCCTGTGCGGGGGGGCGATGCCCTTTCTGGAGTTGGTGCCGTTTTCCTCGTCCATTCTGGGGCTGGCTGTGCTGCTGATCTCGACCGCGCTGCTGACGCGGGATGGTCTGTTCGCAGCAACGGCGGCAGTCCTGATGGCCGCCGCCGCGATGGTTCCGGTGACTGTGGTCAGCGCAATGGCTGGCTGATCAGAACAGGATATCCGACAGATCGCTGCCACCCGAGGGGGCCGCTTCGGCCTTGGGTGCGGGGGCCTCGTCGAACATCTCGAACTTCACATCGTCTTTCTTGGCCGCCGGAGCGGGCGCTTCGTCGGCTTCGATGTAGTTCGCCAGCAGGCCGTCGTGCAGGTCACGTTCGGCCTGCATGGTGTAGAGCTTGCGAATACGGGCAGACACGCGCTGGAACCGCGGCTCCAGCTCGAGCGAGGTCGGGAAGCGGCGCTTGACCGAAGTACCCTTGCGGTTGGTCTGCTTCAGGTCATTGACCAGTTCGCGCAGCATGCGGTCGCTGGCCTCGATCGCGCGGGCCACCTGTTCGGAGTCCGATGCCAGCTTGGGCATCAGGTCCGACACGACGGTGACGACCACGGGGATCATCGCAATGACTTCGGCGTTGATGTTGCCGCTGCTGCTAGAGGTGACGCCCGCAAGATAATCCTCGAGGTGCTGCTTGGTGCTGTCCAAGGCGGCGCTGAAGGTCACATAGATCTCGGGCACGGTCGACACGACCGAGTTCACCTGCTGCGAAATCACGATCATATCGGCTGCGGCGCGGCCTTCGCGGGCACAGGCGATGATGGTGTTCAGCGAGGCCAGCTGCATCTGGAACGCGGCGTTGTTCAGGTTGCGGCTGTGTTCCTTGAGGCGCTCGTCGCTCTCGCGGATCTGGTTCATCAGGGCCTGACTTTCATTCGAACCGCCAGCCATTTCGGCCTTTTGCTTGTTCAGAAGGTCGGTCTGCAAAACGCCGTTGTTCAGTTCGTGACGGTCGGCAAAAGCCTTGCGCAGGGCGCTGTTGTTCTGCTGGTAGCGGTCCAGATCGGCGGCCAGACCGGTCAGGGTGACCATGGCCTTTTCCGCGTCGGTCAGGGTTTCCTGAACGGCCTGTTCCATCTGGATGTCGGCCAGCGCGGTCAGCAGCTGGTTTTCGTGCGATCCGGTGGGGAACGATGCAGCTTCGTGCAGGATTTGCTGGATGTGCTCGGCGCGCTGGCGGGCACGGTCGCCCACCTGCAGCGACTGGATGACCATCATCACGTCGCCTTCGGCTTTGCGGTAGTATTCGTTCATCCATTCCGCCGCCT
This sequence comes from Donghicola mangrovi, assembly GCF_013377535.1. Taxonomy (GTDB): domain Bacteria; phylum Pseudomonadota; class Alphaproteobacteria; order Rhodobacterales; family Rhodobacteraceae; genus Donghicola; species Donghicola mangrovi. The sequence continues at coordinate 156,745 of NZ_JABCJE010000007.1, forward strand.
CGTGCGAGTTTTCCAGCGCGCGGCTCAGGGTCTGGAGAGATTTCTCCAGCGACCGGATTTCGGGACGGATGGTGTCGGCCAGGGTCAGCGACTGGTCCTCTGCGTAGACCAGCAGCTTTTGCAGGGCTTTGGTGATGCTCTCGGTGGCCTTCAGCATCTCGGCAACCTGCTGCGAGGCGTTGTCGGTGATGCCCGAGATATTCTCGGCCAGACGGACCAGCTGTTCGCCCTGTTTCAGGGTACGGTGCCCCTGCGCGATAATGCGGGCGTTCAGCGAGACGATGCTGGCCGAGTGGATGTTCTGGGCCAGATCCTTGATTTCGGCGTTCATCATCTGGCGCTTGCGCCCGATTTCACGCAGGAAACCGGACGACTGGCTGATGCGCTCGTCGACCTGGGTGGCGAACGTGTTGATGTCCTTGCGCCCCTGAGACACGATGTCGATCTGGTGCTGGTTGGTGATTTCGACCAGATCCCCCATAGCGCCCTTGAGCAGCGCGGCCTTTTCACTGGCAAAGAACAGGCTGTCAGTCACACGACTGAAGACCGATTCCAGACGGAAAAGGGGGCTGCGCAGGATAGCGTTATGTTCGTTTTGTACAGAGGCTGCCATGGTTTTAGCGTCCCATTGCGGTGTTTGATGCGAGTTTGCCCGCCGAGAAATTCATGATTTCACCGGCGATATTGTTCAGGCTGACCGACCGGACTGCACCGCCGCGCTTTACGGCTTCGCGGGGCATCCCGTAGACGACGCACGAGGCTTCGTCCTGGGCCAGAGTCATTGCCCCCGCCTTGCGCATTTCGCACATACCGTCGGCGCCATCGTCGCCCATGCCGGTCATCAGGATCCCCAGTGCGTTCGCCCCTGCCTCGCGAGAGGTCGAGCGGAACAGCACGTCCACAGAGGGACGGTGACGGCTGACATAGGGGCCGCCGATGACGTTGCAGCGGTAGCCACGACCCAGACGGGTCAGGGTGACGTGCGAATGACCGGGCGCGATCAGGGCCAGACCCTTTTCCAGCATGTCCCCGTCTTCGGCTTCCTTGACGTGGATGCTGCACAGGCCATCAAGACGGCGCGCAAACGCTTCGGTAAAGCGTTCGGGCATGTGCTGTACAATCACCACGGGAGCGCAATCGGGGGTCAGGCCGGTCAGGACTTTGGCCAGTGCGTCGGTGCCGCCAGTAGACGCGCCGATCGAGATGATCGGTTCGGTGCGCGGCACAGGCGGAGCGTTTTCGGGGCGCGCCGGCAGGATCACATCTGCCGACAGCTTCTTTTCAGCGACCAGCTGGCGTTCGACCGGTTTCTTGTTCGGACGCACGCGGGCATGGGCAGCAGCACGGACAGAGTCGCAGATCTGGATCTTGGCTTCGTCCGACATGGAGTTGCCAAGCTGCGATTTCGACATGACTTCCACTGCGCCCATCTCCAGAGCCTTCATCGCGGTCTGCGATCCGGCTTCGGTATGGTTGGAACAGATCACGACGGGCAGCGGGTGCTGTGCCATGATCCGGCGCAGGAAGGTCAGGCCGTCCATGCGGGGCATTTCGATATCCAGCAAGATGACGTCGGGCAGGCCCGCTTTCATCTTTTCGACCGCGTCAAAGGGATCGCGTGCCGTTTCCATAACGGTGATATCCGGCGCACTCTCAAGCATCATCTTGAGCATAGTGCGGGCCGTGATCGAGTCTTCCACGATCATGACACGGATAGCATCGGCATGTTTCTTGACTGTATTCATGTTGCCCTCTCCTTCTTGAAAACGGCAAACGACACTTGTTTTAAGCGGGAATCCGTCACGACCATCGATTCAGAGTGGCCGACAAACAGATGACCGCCGATTTTCAGGTGATCGGTGATGTCTCGGATGACTCGGGTTTGTGTGGGAACATCAAAGTAAATCAGGACGTTACGCAGAAAAATCACGTCGAGATTTGTGTCGACGGGATAATTTCCGTGGATCAGATTCATCTGCTCGAACCGCACGCGCTGACGCAAAGTTTTTACGACGCGCCCGCAGCGTAACCCCTTGGAGTTGTGTCCCATTACGAAATAGCGGTCGATCAGGGCCTCGGGGATGTCCAGAAGCTGGTCCTCGGAATAGACGCCGGCACGGGCCTCGTCGACGATCCCCTGAGAGATGTCGGTGCCCAGAATGCCGTATTTGAAGCTGGTGTCCTTACGGGCGTGCTCGGACAGCAGCATGGCGGCCGTATAGGCCTCTTGTCCCGAGGATGACGCCGCGCTCCACATCTTGAAGGGCTGACCGGCGGGGTGCTCGGGGATGATCTTGTGCATCAGCCACTTGAAGTGGGCAGGCTCGCGAAAGAAGTCGGTTTTGTTCGTGGACATCAGGTCCACGATATGGGGCAGCTCGTCCTTGAGCGCGTTCTGTTCGAACAGGTGCTCAAGATAGGCGTCCATGTTCGACAGTCCCAGCGACGAGAACCGGCGGCGCATCCGCCCTTCGATCATGCTTTGTTTGGAAGCAGGCATCTGGATCCCAGTTGCCTGCGTGACGATGGCACGAAAGCGTGCCTTTCTGCTATCCTCGGCCGTTTCGGTCGCGGGGCTCATGCAAGTGCACCGCCCACCGCGTCCTCGATGTGTTTGTCGAGGCTGGCGATGATCTTGCTGCTCAGCAGACGGTCCAGATCCAGCAGGGTGACGTAGTTGCCGCTGCGGCGCGCCAGACCCGAGACGATACGGTGGTCCCAGTTCAGCATGGTGCCGGTTTCGATGGGCTCGATCCGGTCGCCGTCAAAGCGGCTGACCTCGGTTACCTTGTCGGTGCGCAGGGCCAGAACCTGCTCGCGCTCGCCTTCCTGCACCCACAGAACGACGATCCGGGTGTCCAGATCGTCTTTCTTGTAGGGGCGGCCGATCAGCGTGCGCAGGTCCACCACGACGATGCTGTCGCCGCGCAGGTCGATAAAGCCCATGATATAGTCGGGCGCCTGCGGCAGCGGGTTGATGTCACGGGCATCCAGAATTTCGCGGACACGCTCGACGGGGATGGCCATCAGGGCATCGCCAAGCATGAAGTTCAGGAAAGTGCCGCTAGAGGCCGGTGCTTGTTTCTTTTGCTCAGGCATGGGGCTGCTCCGGTTTGAAATCTACCTTGTCGTCATCCTGCGTCTCGCCAAGATCGAACGAGAACCCGCCATTCTTGATCGGCGCCGGAGAGAACGACACGACGTTCTCTTGGGTTTTGACGGTGGCCGCGGGGGCCTTTGCGGGCGCAGGCGCAGGGGCCGCCGCTGCGGGCTTGGGTGCAGGCTTGGCTTCGGCCTTTTTCGCAGGGGCTGCGGCGGGCTTGGGGGCCTCGGGGGCAGGGGCCAGCGAGGTCATGTCGAGGATATCCTCGGCGGTGACGGTGGTGTCGTAATCGCCGGTGCGGAAGAACGAGATCGACGAGCGCAGGGTCGCGGCCTGAGCGGCCAGTTCCTCGGCGGTGGCGGACATCTCTTCGGCGGCGGCGGTGTTCGACTGGGTCACGCGGTCAAGGTTCTGGATCGCGTTATTCACCTGAGTGCCACCTGCCGACATTTCGGTGTTGGCGCGGGTGATGTCACTAACCAGATCGGCGGTGCGTTCGATATCGGGTACCAGTTTGTCGATCATCTGGCCCGCATCCAGTGCGGCGGTGATGGTCTGGACCGACAGCTCGTTGATCTCGCCTGCGGCGGCTTGGCTGCGTTCGGCCAGCTTGCGCACTTCGGAGGCAACCACAGCAAAGCCGCGGCCATGCTCGCCCGCGCGGGCGGCCTCAACAGCCGCGTTCAGCGCCAGAAGGTCGGTCTGACGGGCGATTTCCTGCACCACGTTGATGCGGTCGGCGATGGTGTTCACGGCCTTCACGGCCTCGCGCACGGCCTGTCCGCTGGCGCGGGCACGGTCGGCGGATTGCTTGGCCATCTTCTCGGTCTCTTGGGCGTTCTCGGCGGTCTGCGCGATGTTCGAGGCCATCTGCTCCATCGAGGCCGACGCCTCTTCGGTCGAGGCCGCCTGCTGGGTCGCGACGTCGCTCATTTCCTCAGAGGTTTTGGCCATCTGGTTCGCGCCGGTCGACACGTTGCTGGCCCCCGAGGCCACTTCGCCCACGACGGTGCGCAGACGCTCGACCATGGTGTTGGCGTGGCGCAGCACTTCGGTGATCTCGTCGCTGCCCTTGAGGGTCGCGGTACGGGTCAGGTCGCCTTCGGCCACGGCCTTGGTCAGTTCCTTGGCACGGTTCAGGCCGCGCGACAGGGACATGAGAATCCACAGACCGGCCAAAGTACCCAAGGTCGCCGCCAGACCGCTGAGGGTCCAGATCAGGATCTGGGTCTTGCGGAACTCTGCGTTCGAAACAACCATGCTGTCGGCCATCACCTTGTCGTTCTGGACAAGCAGACGCTCGGTGACTTCGGTCATCTTTTCGTTCAGCTCGCCGCCCTTTTCACGCAGCAGGGTGCCGGCCTCTTTGGTCATGTCGAACAGCAGCAGCTGCATGACTTCTTTGTTCATGGAAGCGACTTCGTCGCGCAGCTTCTCAAACTCGTCGATGGTGGCCTGCGCTTCGTCTGTAAAGGCGTGCTCGCGGGCCTGCGCGATCATGTCGGTCTGCGCGTTGCGCAGTTCCAGCATCTTGGTGTCCAGATCGCGCTTGGTTGCCACGTCGCTGGACAGCACGTAATCACGGATCGCTTCGTCGATCTTGTCCTGCAGCAGCATCATCTCGAAGGAATGCTCGATGGCGTCCACGTTCTCGATCACGACGAATTCGTTGCGCTCTTTCATCTTTTGAAGGTCGCGCAGGGCAATCATCCCAGATGTCGTGGACAGGCCGATCAGGACCGCACAGGTTACGACAAGCTTGGCTTTGATGGTCAATCGCATAATGGGTCTTTCTCAGTCTACCGACACGAGCTGGGGTTCTTGGGCGATGTGGGTTTCGAAGATCTGCACAACATCCGGGATCGCAACGAACTGGTCATTCCAGCGGGCCATTGCATGAAGCGTGCCTTGTGGCCAACGGGTGCCCACAGCGGGCACGGGACGCAGGGTTTCGGGGTCGATTTCGGCGATGGCGTGGACGGCCTCGGCGATGACACCGACGGTCAGCGACTTTTCGTGGACGGTGGTTTCGATGATCAGGATGCGGGTCTCGCGGTCGTTTTCCTTGACCGGCATCCGGAACAGCGGGCGCAGGTCGGCCACGGGCAGAACCACACCGCGGATGTTGATCAGACCCGCCGAGAACGGCCCCGCGCAGGGCACGGGGGTCAGGTTCGGCAGTTCCAGAACCTCTCGCAGGACATCGGTGGGCAGGGCCATCAACTCGCCGCCCATCTCGAAGGCGACCACGCTGTTCAGGCGCGGGATCAGGTCGGCATAGCCTTTGTTCTTGGTCATGCTGCGTTTCCTTTCAGGCGCTGCTCGATTTCCTGTCCCAGAGTCACAAGGTGGATCACGTCAAGGATCAGAGCCACGCAGCCATCCCCGAGGATGGTCGCCCCCGAGAAGATTTTCAGGCGGCTGTGCAGCGGCGAGAGTTGCTTGATCACGGTCTGGTTGGTGCCGATGATCTCGTCCACGACCAGACCCACGCGGGTGTCGTTGGCGCCGACGATGACGATTTTGGGGTGGGCCGCAGGGGTGCCGGTACGGTTGAACACCTGACGCAGGCGCAGCACGGGCACCAGTTCGTTGTTCAGTTCGATCACGTCGGTGGCGCTGTCACCCTTGGCCAGCTTTTCGGGCAGCTCGAGGATCTGTTCGACGGCCAGCAGGGGCAGGGCGTAGCGATCGTTCGCAACGCCGATCAAGAGGCCCTCGATGATGGCTAGGGTCAGCGGCAGGCGCAGACAGAAGGTCGTGCCGAAACCGGGCTCCGAGGTGATGTCGATCGAGCCGTTCAGCGATTCAATCGCCTGTTTCACCACGTCCGCACCCACGCCGCGACCGGACAGAGCGGTCACCTGTTCAGCGGTCGAGAAGCCGGGCTCCAGCACCATCTTCAGCACTTCGCTGCGGGGGATGTCGCTGTCCTCGGTCATCAGGCCGCGCTCGATGGCGCGCTTGCGGATGGCGGCTTCGTTCATGCCGCGTCCGTCGTCGATGATCTCGATGATCACTTCGGCACCGGCATGGCGGGCCGACAGTTTGACCAGACCGCGCTCGGGCTTGCCGGCCTCGGCGCGTTGTTCGGGGGTTTCCAGACCGTGGTCGACCGAGTTGCGGATCATGTGGACCAGCGGGTCGGTCAGCTTTTCGACCACGGTTTTGTCCAGCTCGGTCTCTTCGCCCTCGACGATGAAGTCAAAGGTCTTGCCGGTGGTTTCGGCCAGATCGTGGCTCAGGCGGCGGAAGCGGCCCATGATGCTGGACAGCGGGGTCATCCGCAGCGCCATGGTGGAGTCGCGCAGACCCAGCGCCAGACGCTGGATGTCCTCGACCACGCCAAGCAGCGCTTCGTTCTGGAGTTGGGCGGCGATGGCGGCCAGACGGGCCTCGGCGATGACCAACTCGCCCACGCGGTCCATGATCAGGTCCACGCGGTCGGCGGCCACGCGCAGTTGGGCGACGGCAGCGGATGCGGCCTTGTTCGCCTTGGCGGCGGTTTCGGCTTTGGGCTCTGCCGCAGGGGCAGCGGGGGCTGCAGGTGCGGCGGCTTTGGGGGCCTCTGCGGGGGCAGGGGCAGCAGCCTCGGCGGCGTGAACGGCGGTCAGGTTCAGTTCCATCTGGTCTTCATGGAACATGAAGACATCGCGGATCGCGCCTTCTTTGATGGTGCCGGGCAGGGTCACCTGAAAACCGGCATAGAGCGCGCGCGGGTCCATCTGCGCGATCGGAGGCAGGCGGTCGGTCAGGAGGCGGACAGATACGCTGTCGCCGCCAACTTCACGCAGCTCGTCCAGCATGGCGATGGGGTTGCCGCCGATCTCCATGAAGTCCTGAGGCAGACGGAACTGCAGATCCCAGGATTCAATCTTGGCGGGGGCGGCGTCCTTTTTCGCAGCAGGGGCCGCAGCCGTTGCCGGCGCGGCCTCTCCTGTGGTTGCTGCGTTCAGGGCGGCGGTCAGTTCCGCGTCCTTGGCCGGATCGGGATCGCCCCCTTCCAGCAGTTCGGCGATCAGGTCATAGGCGGTTAGCGCGACGTTCACCAATTCGGGGGTGACGACGGCCTTGCCGGACCGGACGGCCTCGAACGCGGCTTCGAAGTTGTGGACAAAGGATGCGAGGCGCGAAAATCCGAACATCGCGCCTGTGCCCTTGATCGTATGAAGGGCGCGGAAAACGCCAGCGACGACCTCGAGGTCGTCGGGGGTGTCCTTAAGAACCAAAAGCCCCTCCTGGAGGGCTTCCATGAGGGCTTCAGCTTCCTGACGGAAGATCTCCTGCGTTTCCGCGTCCATCATTATCCGGCTACCTTCTTGACCACAGCCAGAAGCTGTTCGGTTTCGAACGGCTTCACCATCCAACCCAGTGCGCCAGCGGCACGGGCGGCTTCTTTCAGTCCACCTTCGCTTTCGGTCGACAGGAAGATGATCGGAACGCCCGAACTGCTGGGGTCCGAGCGGTAGGCCTGAATGAATTCAAGGCCGGTCATGTTGGGCATGTTCTGGTCGGTGATGACCATCGCATAACGGTGGGCCTTCGCGGCCTCCAGCCCTTTGGCGCCATCGACGGCTTCGGTGACCGAGTAGCCAGCCTGCTGAAGCGTCATGGAAACCATTCGACGCACCGACGGTGAGTCATCGACGATAAGGATTTCTTTACTCATGTTAGTCTTCCAATAAGGAGGGGGATCAATGCCGCGCAGACAGCGCAGCAATTTCCGCATCGCTCAGCCCGATACGGACGAATGCTTCTGCAAGTTTGGGTGAGGTCAGAAGCGTTGCTGTCACCTGATCCTTGGTGACGGCTTGTTCCTTGAGAGCAACCATGATCAGTTGCGCAATGCCGAACAGCACCACGTCAGAGCTATCATCGTCTATGTCGGTGGTCAGTTCCGCACTCTCGGTGCCGGCAGCCTCCTCGAAACCGAAACGGACGGGTTCGAGGTCAGCCAGAGTGGTGGTCATCTGCGACGACAGGTTAATCTTGATCTTGTCCATTGGGTCCTCCGCGCAGCTTTGGTGCAGTACAAAACGCGATGCCCAATTGTGGACTTGGCGCGATTTCTCCGCATCCTGTTAAAACGTCTGCACAAAACGCCGCCGTATAGTCCGAAGGTATACGCGGCGGTCGCCGAAGGACGGGCGACCAGAACCATTGCGCCGCAAATCGCGGACTATCAGCCAATCAAAAGGCCGGTCCGCGGGAAAGCGGGCCGGCCTGTGTGGTTGTGGTGATTCTTCGGAGAACCCTATGCCATCGAGGGCAACCAGAGCACGATTTGCGGAAACGCCACCAGCAGCGCGATGGTCACGGCATCGGCCACAAAGAACGGCGTGACCCCGCGAAACACGTCCTGAACACTCAGGTCATCGCGGACGCCTGCGACCACGAAACAGTTCAGACCGATGGGCGGGGTGATCAGGCAGAACTCGGCCATCTTGACCACCAGAATACCGAACCAGATCGCGCACATGGGCCCCGACATGCCAAAGGTCGCGTCAGCGGCGCTGACAGCTTCGCCCCCGTTCAGGGCCATGACGGCGGGGTAAACCACGGGCAAGGTCAGCAGCAACATCCCGATCGCGTCCATGAACATCCCCAGCACCGCATAGGCCAAAAGGATGCAGATCAGGATCGTCATCGGGCTGTAGTGGAGCGACGTGATCCAGTCCGCAAACGCGTGCGGCAGGTCCGCAAACCCAAGGAACCGCACATAGATCAGCACGCCCCAGATGATCGTGAAAATCATCGCGGACAGGCGAGCGGTTTCGATGATGGCGTCTTTGAACTCGTTCCAGCGCATCCCGTGGACCAAGGCCATGACGAACACCACAAACGCGCCGACGGCGCCGCCTTCGGTCGGGGTGCCCCAAGCGTCGCCGCCAAAGGGGTTGTAGACGAAGAAGACGATGATCACGACCACCGCCACGATGGGCAGGGCAGGGGGCAGTGATGCGAACCGCTCGCGCCACGTGAAGCCGCGCACAGGGGGGCCGAAGTTCTTGATCGACAGGGCAAGGCCGATGATCAGGAAGCCGTAAATCACCGCCGAGAAGATGCCAGGGATAAAGCCCGCCAGCAGCAGCTTGCCCACGTCCTGCTCCACGATGATGGCGTAGATCACCAGAATGGCCGAGGGCGGGATCAGGCTGGCCAGCGTGCCGCCCGCCGCGACAACGCCCGCCGCAAAGCGCTTGTCATAGCCGATCTTCAGCATCTCGGGGATGGCGACACGGGCGAATACCGCCGCCGTTGCCACCGATGCCCCCGATACCGCCGCAAAGCCAGCGGTTGCGAAGACGGTTGATACGGCGAGGCCACCGGGCACCCATGCGATCCAGCGTTTGCAAGCCTCGAACAGGGCGCGGGTCAGGCCCGCGTAATAGGCCAGATAGCCGATCAGAATGAATGTGGGGATCAGGCTCAGAGCTTGGCTGGCGACCTTGCCGTGGGGCACTTGGCCAGCGGTTTTCACTGCCACCGTCAGGGCCCACATGAATTGGTCGGGATCCATCCCCTTTTTGGCCCAGAAAATCCAGATCAGGCCGATCAGTCCCGACAGGGCGGCGGCAAAGGCCACGCGCATCCCCAACAGAACCATGACCAGCATCCCGCCAGTGACCCATAGGCCGATTTCGAGTGAATCCATGGCTTAGTCCCTGCCTTCGATATGTTCTGCTTCGGCTGCGGCCTGTTCGGCCGCGCTCTGGATCAGGGGAACGGCGATCGGGCTGTCAGTTCCGCTCAGGATCGCGCGGCCATAGCCGACCAGCTGGATCACCGTCCGCAGACACAGGACAGAAAAGGCCACGGGCGCCAACAGTTTGGCGGGCCAGATCGGCAGGCCGATGTCGATGGTGCTGTCGCGGCTCCACATCGGTTTGCTGAAGTCGAAGCTGCGGTCAAAGTGGGCCCAACTGCCCCAGACCAGCAGAACCATCAGCCCCAGAACCATCGCGGTGGTCACAAACTCAAAGATCCACAGCGGACGCCCCCGCAACTGCGCGACCAGAATGTCCATGCGGATATGCCCGCCATCGCGCTGCACATAGCTGATCCCCTTAAAGGCGATCAGAGGCATCAGCTGCTGGATCCAGTCCACATAGCCCGGCAGCGGTTCGTTAAACAGATTGCGCCCCGTCACCGAGACCACCGCCAGAACCATCAGTCCGAAAACGGCGAACCCCGCGATCAGCGCGAAAAATCTCTCAAGCCGAAGCAGGCCCTGATCCATCCGGCTCAGCAGGCTGTCGTCGGTCAGTACTGCGGAAGACCCCGCCATACCTTTCCCCCTTGGATATATTCGAAACAGGCCCCGAAGCGGACTCCGGAGCCTGTGGTCATCTTGCGATGTCGATTACTTGCGGGCTTCGGCCAGCGTGGTCTGGACCAGATCGAACAGCTCTTGTGCGGGCAGGCCCTGCGCGCTCATTTCCGCAATCCACTGCTGCTGGACGGGGCCACCGGCCTTTTCCTTGAATGCGGCGATCTCTTCGTCCGAGATGGTCACGGTCTGGACGTTCTTTTCCGCCAGAACGCTGTCCCACTTTTTCAGAAGCTCGCCGTAGTTCTGCAGGTAGAAGTCGATCGCCTCGGGGACCGATTCATCCAGAATTTTACGGTTCTCTTCGGACAGATCGTTATAGGCGTCGATGTTCACCACCACGGGGCAGTTCACGGTGCCGGGGTTCAGGTTGGCGGTCCACCAGTCAGCCTCGTTGATGGTGCCGAACGACAGGTGCGCGTGCTGTGCGAATGCCACGGTGTCCACAACGCCGGACTGCATCGCCTGATATGCCTCGGAACTGGTGACCGAGGTCGGGACAGCGCCTACAGCCTCGAACGCCTGACCGATGCCGCCGGTGGCGCGAACACGCATCCCGTCGAACTTGGCAAGGGTGTCACGCGGCTCGCCGGTGCCGACCAGATTGTACTGGGGCATCGGGCTGGTCATCAGCATCTTGGCGTTCCACTGGGCCATTTCTTCGGTCACAGCGGGGTGGGCGTAGACAGCGTTCGACACGGCGACCTCTTCGGCCAGCGTGTTCACGCCAAGGAACGGCAGTTCCAGCACGGTGATCGCGCGGTTCTTGTCCGCGTGGTAGCCCGCGCAGAACTGGGCCATTTCGAACGCCCCGATCGAGATACCGTCAAGGTTCTCGGTGTTCTTGGACAGACCGCCATAGCTGACGTTCATGGTGAAGTCGCCATTGGACTTTGCGGCAACCAGCTCGGCCAGTTTTTCGATGTTCTCGGTAAAGGCGCGACGCTTGCCCCAGACGGAAACGTTCCATTCGGTGGCGCTGGCTTCGGCTGCGAAACTGACAGCAACAAGGGCGATGGCCGTACGGCCAAGCAAAGTTTTCATAGATTTTCCTCCCTTATGAACGACCCTCTGCCACCCCTCTGTGGGGGCGTCCTCGTGCAGGTGGTCTGTTTTCATGACCAATTGGTGCATGATCGGGATAGCTATGGCAAGAAAAAGACGTCGCTTTTTTCGCCTAGTGGAAGGGCACGGTCTGCGGTTGTGCAAACGCCGCCCCAGTGTGCGTCAGGGGTGGCGTCTTTTGCGGCGGCGGTCGCGGGGTCAGCCGGCCAGCGCGTTGATCACTTGGGTCAGGGTCACGGTGCCAACCATCCGCCCATCGGGTTCCGTCACCCCAAGGGTCTGGTCCGGCGCCTGCGCCAAGGGTTGCAGGGCATCGTTCAGCAGGGTTCCGGCGGGGATCGTGGCCCCGTCATATCCACTGCCATTCGCAGCCAATGCACGCAGGCGGATGACCTTGCCGCGGTTAATGTCCTTGGTGAAGTCGGCGATATAGTCGTCGGCCGGTTGCAGCACGATCTGGGGCGCGGTGCCCTCTTGGATCATGGCGCCGTCCCGCAGGATCGCGATCTTGTCCCCAAGGCGCAGAGCCTCGTCCAGATCGTGGGTGATGAAGATGATCGTCTTGTGTAGCTCGTCTTGCAGCTCCAGCAGGATGGACTGCATGTCGTAGCGGATCAGGGGATCAAGGGCGCTGAACGCCTCGTCCATCAGCAGGATTTCTGCGTCCGTGGCCAGCGCACGGGCCAAGCCCACCCGCTGCTGCATCCCGCCCGACAGCTGACCGGGATAGTGGTTCTCGTATCCGGTCAGGCCCACGCGATCGATCCAGTGCTGGGCCTTTTTCCGGATGTCAGAGGCACCAACGCCCTGAACCTCTAGCCCGTAGCCGACGTTCTCCATCACCTTGCGATGGGGCAGCAGGCCGAACTTCTGGAACACCATCGAGGTCTTCTTGCGGCGCACGTCCCGAAGCTGGCGTTCGGACATGGCCAGCACGTCCTCTCCGTCGATCAGGATCTGGCCGTCGGTGGGTTCGATCAGGCGATTGATGTGGCGGATCAGGGTGGACTTGCCGGAACCGGACAAGCCCATGACCACCTGTATCCGCTTTTCGGGGATATCGAGGCTGACGTTGTTGATCCCCAAAACGTGGTTCGTCTGGTCCAAGAGCTCGGGCTTGCCGAGGCCGTTCTTGACCAGTGGCAGCACCTTCTGCGGGGTTTTGCCGAAGATTTTGTAGAGGTTTTTGATCTGTACCTTGGGACCGCTCATCATTTGCCCCCCTGACGGTAGGCCTGCAAACGCTTGCCAAAGGTTTGGGAGACGCGGTCAAAGATGATCGCCAGCGCCACGATGGCCAGACCATTCATCAGACCCAGCGCCAGATACTGGTTCGAGATCGCCTTTAGCACCGGCACCCCGAGGCCTTTGACCCCGATCATCGAGGCGATCACCACCATCGACAGGGCCATCATGATGGTCTGGTTGATCCCGGCAAAGATGTTGGGCAGGGCCAGCGGCACCTGCACCCCCCAGAGCTTCTGCCAAGGCGAGGTGCCAAAGGCATCGGCGGCCTCAAGGATATCCTTGTCCACAAGGCGGATGCCCAGATCGGTCAGGCGCACGATGGGCGGGATCGCATAGATGCACACAGCCAAGAGGCCCGGCACCTTGCCTATCCCCAGCAGCATCACCACGGGGATCAGATAGACAAAGGACGGGATGGTCTGCATCACGTCCAGAATGGGGGTGATGATCCCTTGGGCGCGGTCCGAGCGGGACATCAGAATGCCCAACGGAATGCCGATCATAATGCACAGCAACGTCGCGACCGAAATGATCGCTAGCGTGGCCATCGTGTCCTCCCACATGCCGAGGGCGCCGATGGCGACAAAGGCCAGAACGGACCCCACGGTGATCTTCCACGACCGCGACCCCAACCATGCCAGCGCGCCAATCACCACCAGCACGATGGGCCAAGGGGTGGCCTCTAGCAGCTTTTCAAACCAGATCATGAACCGCAGCAGGGGATCGAAGAAATCTTCGAGCTGTTGACCATATGCGCGGGAGAACCCTTTGAAGGCCTCGTCGACGCCCTGCTTCATACCGCTGATCGTCTTGCGGCCCAGTGAGGGAAATTCATAGAAGAATTCCAAATCCGTCACCTCTTTCTTTTCTTTATTGATTACCGGAAATCCGTCCGGATTTCACGCAAAACGGGGGGCTGTGGCGGCCCCCCGCTGGAGTTGTTTCTGACGGGATCAGAGTTCCGACTTGATGCTTTCGGCGGCTTCGGGGCTGACCCACGCGCTCCAGACATCGGGATAGGCCTCGAGGAAGTGATAGGCGGCATCCTCGCCGGTGGCCTGATTGTCGTTCATGTAGACCAGCATTTCGTTCATCGCCTCGCCGGGGAAGACGCGCTTGGACAGGTATTCGACCGCGGGGCCGCCCTCTTTCATCAGGCGGTCGGTGACCACGGTGTGCACGTCCGACACGGTATAGGCGGTGGGCTCGGGGGTCGGGCATTCGTCTTCGGTTTTGACGATGCAGTTGTCCCAGTTGTCCTGACCGGCGAACGAGGTTTCCCAAGCCAGCGGCTGCAGCTTGTACTTGCCGATGATCGCGGTGGGCGCCCAATAGTAGCCGAACCAAGGCTCGTCACGCTCGGCCGCTTTGGCGATCGCGCCGTCCAGACCCGCTGCCGAACCCGGATCGACCAGAACCCAGCCCTTTTCCTCCATGCCAAAGGCGCGGAACAGCTGGTTGTTCGACAGCTGGCAGCCCCAACCGGCGGGGCAGCCCATGAAGGCGCCTTTGGACTCGTCCTCGACATAGGGGAACAGCTCGGGGTGGGCGAGAACCTTCTCGACCGTGTCCAGATCGGGGTGGTCGGCGGCGAACTTCTCGGTCACCCACCAGCCTTCGCCTAGGCCGGTGATCGGGCCGTTGACCAGGGAATGCAGGCGGCCCTCGGCCAGAGCGGGCTCCAGCAGGTTGCGCACGGCGTTGATCCACAGCTCGCCCGCGACATCGGGTTCGCCCTTTTCGTTCATCGAGGCAAAGGTGGTGTTGGTCGCGCCGGGGATCAGCTCGACATCACAGGAGTAGCCTGCCTCGAGGATGATCTTGTCGACATTTGCCATCAGTTCGGCCGAGGCCCAGTTCATCTCGGCCATGGTGATCGCGCCGCAGTCGCTGGCCATCGCGCCAGAGGCCAGCGCCGTGGTGGTTCCAAAGACAGCAATCGCGCCGAGTTTCCGGATATTCAACATCATCCCTCCCGAGGACTTTGGGCGCACCCTCCGTAAGTGGCGCGCCTTAATTGGATATGCTTTTCTGCACCTGCACAAAAGCGACAATGTAGTGTCGCAAAGAGAACATAGCCCGAGGCCTCTGTAAAGAAACCCCGCGCGTCCTATTTGTTCATGGGCATAGCGGCGCCCCGTTCAGGCACACTGATCCAAGTTTGACAGGATTTTATGACATGTTCACAATCGGAAAACTGTCCAAGGCCACCGGGGTCAAGGTGCCCACGATCCGCTATTACGAACAGATTGGCCTGTTGCCCGAACCGGACCGCAGCGCAGGCAACCAGCGCCTGTATGGGGCAGAGACGCGGGAAACCCTGTCGTTCGTCCGGCACGCGCGGGATCTGGGGTTTCCGATCGAGGCGATCCGCGAATTACTGGTTCTGGCGCGGCACCCTTCGGCCTCTTGCGCCGATGCCGACGAGATCGCCCGCCGTCAACTGGCCGAGGTCCGCGCCCGTATCGCCCGCCTGTCCCAACTGGCCGAGGAACTGGAGCGCATGGTCCATCATGGGGCCCACGGGACCGTCGCGGAATGCCGCGTTCTAGAGGTGATCGCGGATCACAGCGAATGCGCCCACCACGATCACCCCGCTGATTAATTCACGCCTGCATTTACTAGCGCCCGCACGGCGCTGTCGAAATGGTCGCGCATGGTGCGTTCGGCGGCTTCGGGGTCTTGGGCCTTGATCGCGGCGGCGATGCGGGCGTGGCATTCCAGATTGTCGCGACGGTTCGCGGTGGTCTGACGGCTGCGCCAACTGATGTCCCACGTCTGCTGGGTGATGATCCGGAACGCCCCGATGGTCGTCGCATACAGGGGATTGCCCGAGGCCGCGGCGATCACCTCGTGGAATTCGATATCCAGCAGTTTCACCCGCTCCGGGTCGTTGATCGAGGTCAGCATATCCTCGGCAATGGCCATCAGACGGTCGGCGTCCGCTTCGCTGCGGCGCATGGCGGCAAGGCTGGCGGTGCGCAGCTCCAGCGTCCGGCGCACGTCCAGAACCTGCTGGATCGACAGGTGCCGCGTGTAAACGGTATGGTCAAAGATCATGCTCAGGGCTTCCGAGTCCGGCTCGCCCACCCGTGCGCGGCGCCCGTTCCCCACCTGCAGAATGCGCAGCGCCGACAGGGCGCGGAACGCCTCGCGCATGACGGCGCGGGATACGCCCAATTCCTCGGCCAAGGCGGTTTCACTGGGCAGGACATCCCCCTGCACCAACTGGTTCTGCGCGATGTAGTCCCGCACATAGCGGATCGCCAGATCGACGCGGCCTTCGCCCTCGGGCTCTGATTGTCTGATAGGTTTGTCCATTTTGACTCACCAAAGTTCAATTAAGTGTTGATCGAATCCTACATCTTTGGCTTTCAATGGAACAGAGAAATTCGTCGGCCACCGGCCGCGCATTCAGGAGAGGGGCCGCCAGAGGAGGGCGCCCCAGTAGGGAAATGGTTGTTCTGAAATGAAAATTACGGCGATCCGCACCTATCGTGTGGAAGAATTCGCGAACGTCCTGTGGGTCCATGTGGAAACGGACGCGGGAATCACCGGCCTAGGCGAGACGTTCTATGGGGCCGAGGCCTGCGAGGCGCATATCCACAACACGTTGGCGGTGCGGCTCTTGGGGCAGAACCCGCTGAATATCGAAACCCTGCACAAGGAAATGGTCAGCCTGCCGAATGCGCAGGCCTCGACCGGGGTGGAATATCGGGCGGCCTCGGCCATCGACATCGCGCTCTGGGATATCTTTGGCAAGGTCGCGGGCCAGCCCGTGCACACCATGCTTGGCGGTCAAAGCTGGGATCGCGTGCGGGTCTATAACACCTGCGCGGGCACCCGCTATGTCCGCACCAACAAGATCAAGCCGGTGGATACGTGGAACCGCAATGCGGACGGCCCCTACGAGGATCTGGACGCCTTTATGACCCGCGCCGATGCGCTGGCCGAGGATCTGCTGGAGAACGGGATCAGCGCCATGAAGATCTGGCCCTTTGACCCCGCCGCGATCGAAAACAAGGGCATGTTCATCACCGCAGCCCAGATGAAAGAGGCGATCAAGCCGTTCGAACTGATCCGCAAGGCCGTGGGCGACCGGATGGAGATCATGGTCGAGCTGCACTGCCTGTGGAACCTGCCCGTCGCGATGGAGATCGCCCGCGCGCTGGAACCCTATGCCCCCCGCTGGTTCGAGGACCCGATCCGCATGAACAACCCGCAGGCCTTGGCTGAGTTCGCGCGCAGCACTTCGGTCTGGACCTGCGCGTCGGAAACTCTGGGATCACGGTTTGCTTACAAGGACTACCTAGATCGGGACGCCGCTCATGTGGTGATGTCCGATCTGTGCTGGACTGGCGGCCTGACCGAAGGGCGCAAGATCGCCGCGATGGCCGACACCTATCACCGCCCCTTTGCGCCGCATGACTGTATCGGGCCGGTGGGCTTTGTGGCGGCGATCCACATGAGTTTCAGCCAGACCAACACCCTGATCCAAGAGTCCGTCCGCGCCTTCTATAACGGGTGGTACCGCGAGCTGGTCACCAACGTCCCCCGCATCGAGGGCGGCTATGTCTACCCGATGGAGGGGCCGGGCCTTGGCACTGAACTGGTGCCGCAATTCTTTGAGCGGTCCGATCTGACCGTGCGTGTTTCGGAGGTGTCGTGATGTCCCTGAAATTGTTCGATCTGGCAGGGCGCACCGCGCTGATCACCGGGTCCAGCCGCGGGCTGGGTCGCGCCTTTGCCGAAGGGCTGGCGGGTGCGGGCGCGCGGGTTGTGCTGAATGGTGTGAACCCCGCGCGGCTGGATGAGGCCGCGGATGAAATGCGGGCGCAGGGCTTTGATGTGCTGACCAGCTGCTTCGACGTGGCGGACGAGGATCAGATCCTTGCCGCGTTTCACGAACTGGACCAGCAAGGGATCGAGGTCGACATTCTGGTGAACAACGCGGGCATCCAGTTCCGCAAACCGATGCTGGAGCTGGACACCGCCGATTGGCAGCGCGTGCTGGACATCAACCTGACCGCCGCTTTCGTCGTGGGGCGCGAGGCCGCCAAACGCATGGCTGCGCGGGGCAGGGGCAAAGTGATCAACATCGGCTCGCTGACCTCGGAATTGGCGCGGGCGACGGTGGCGCCCTACACGGTGGCCAAAGGCGGCATCAAAATGCTGACCAAGGCGATGGCTGCCGAATGGGGTGAAAAGGGCATTCAGGCCAACGCCATCGGGCCGGGCTATATGGTCACCGATATGAACGAGGCGCTGCTGTCGAACCCCGACTTTGACGCGTGGGTCAAGGGCCGCACCCCCATGCGCCGCTGGGGCTTGCCGCAGGAATTGGCGGGCACCTGCATCTATCTGGCGTCCGATGCGTCCAACTATGTGTCCGGTCAGATCATATATGCCGACGGCGGCATGATCTCGGTTCTTTGAAAGGCTTTCCCATGAAGATCGTATTTTACGGCGCGAATGCCGAAACCTTCCGTCCCGGTGTCGAGGCTGCTTTGGGCGCGGATCACCAGATCCTGCAGGTCAGCGATGCGGTGGCAACGGCCGAGGAGCTGGACGCCCTGACCACCGCCGACGTGGTGATCGGCGTGCATTATCGTGCCGGAGCGCCCGCACTGACCTGCAAGATGTTCCTGCTGCCAAGTGCGGGCTATGACGCGGTGAACATGGACGCCCTGCCCGAAGGGTGCCTTGTCGCGAACTGCTTTGGCCACGAGAATGCCATCGCCGAATATGTGATGTGCGCTTTGCTGATGCGCCACGTGCCGCTGGCCGAGGCTGACAGCCAGCTGCGGCAGGGGGACTGGACCTATTGGGCGGGCAAGCCGACCGGCCTGCGGACCGAACTCGGGGCGCAAAGCATCGGCATCATCGGTCATGGGCATATCGGCAAGGCAGTGGCTGCGCGGGCACTGGCATTCGGGATGTCGGTTCATGTGGCGAACCGCTCGCCCCTAGGCGGGACCGAATATGCGGGGACATATGGGT
This sequence comes from Donghicola mangrovi, assembly GCF_013377535.1. Classification (GTDB taxonomy): domain Bacteria; phylum Pseudomonadota; class Alphaproteobacteria; order Rhodobacterales; family Rhodobacteraceae; genus Donghicola; species Donghicola mangrovi. Next base: position 175,491 of record NZ_JABCJE010000007.1, read on the forward strand.
TGGATGACCTGCCCGCGATGCTGGCGCAGGTGGATATCGTGATCAACACGCTGCCCCTAGCCCCCGAGACCGAGGGGATGATCGGCGCGGACGCCTTTGCCGCCATGCAGCCCCACGCGATCATCATGAACGTTGGCCGCGGGGCGGTGATCGACGAAGAGGCGATGTACACCGCCCTGCGCGAGGGCCGCATCGGCGGGGCCGTCATCGACACGTGGTATGTTTACCCCAGTGCCGACGCCCCGAACCCGCATCCGTCCAAGTTCCCATTCCACGAACTGGAGAATGTGGTGATCACCCCGCACATGTCCGGCTGGACCCACGGAACGATCGCCCGACGCTGCGCCACCTTGGTGGACAACATTCGGCGGTATGTGGACGGTCAGCCCTTGGTCAATCGCCTGCGCTAGCGGCGGCAATCGCCAGACCGTCCACCACGGCGGTAAAGGCCTCGGACCGCTGGACCGAGGCCATCGGGCACACGGCGCGGGCTTCTTCTTCGACCAACGTCATCAGGGAGGAGCCCCCCACCAGAACGATCGAGCTGATCTCGTTCGGCATGATCTGCGCCATCATGAAGGTCTGATAGAGCGCATTGCGCAGCTTTTCCCGCTGGGGGCCGAGGGCGGCAGTCATCGACCCTTTGGTCAGGGGGGCGTTCAGGCCGCGTTCAATGAACCCCATGCGGATCGCGGCATCGGGCGTGGCGCTGTTGGCGTCGATCTTGCCCCGTTCAACCGCAAAGGCCAGTTCGTGGCCCAACTGCTCGGTCACAACGGTCTGCAGACGCTCCATCCGGTCGGGGTCCACGGCGTGGCGCAGCATGTCGGCGACCAGTTTCTCGGTATCACGGGAATAGACAAAGGGGATTTTGGCCCACGTCGCCAGATCGGCGTAGATCGACACGGGCACTGGCAGCAGCCCCTCGCCAAAGGTGCGGCGCAGTTGGCCGCCGTGCCCAAGCAGCGGCATCGCATGGGCCATCGAGATCGCATGGTCGAAATCCGTCCCCCCAAGACGCACCCCGTGGCTGGCCAGAACACTCACCTTCTGCCCCGTCGCCTGAAAGATCGAGAAGTCCGACGTACCGCCCCCGATATCCACGATCAGCCCCAGCCCGTCGATGGACTTGGTATTGCCGTAGGCGTGGGCGGCGGCCTCGGGTTCGTTCATAAAGGAGATGTCGGTGAAACCCGCAGCCTCGTAGCACGAACGCAGATCATCCAGCGCACGGCTGTCCATATCCGGCGCTTCGGAATGGAAGTGCACGGGGCGGCCGGACAGAACAGAGGTGCAGGATTCTCCGGTTTGCTGTTCGGCGCGGGTGCGGACGCGGATCAAGAAGGCCGTCACAACCTCGGCGATGGTCTGGCGTTTGCCTCCGATCAGGCGGGATTCGTGGAACAGGGGATCGCCAAGCACGGACTTCAGGGCGCGCATATAACGTCCCTCTTCGCCGTCGATCAGTGCGGTAGAAGCCGCGCCGCCAACCAGCATGCCGCTTTTGTCGGTGGGAAAGAATACGGCGGTCGGGATGGTGTCTGCCCCGTCCTCTAATGCGATGCGCTGCACGGACCGTCCATCATATAGGGCCGCCGCCGAGTTGGAGGTGCCAAAGTCGATGCCAAGCCTGATCTGCGCCATACTCTTATTCCCTGCTTTACCTGAAGCCTGCGGTGCTAGCCTTTGGCCCGTGCGACAGCAAGTCTTTGAAGCAATCGGTGTGCCTTTCTGTTGTGTCATACAGATGACGCAAAGCGGGAGGAGACTGATCCTGGGAAAAGAGCCTATGAATGCG
>NZ_JABCJE010000008.1 GCF_013377535.1 Donghicola mangrovi
ATTCATTGCAAATTAAAAAGACGCGAGCGCATGTGCAGCCGCGTCCTTTCGAATTCTGGTCCGCGGGGAAAGCGCGCCCCCCGATCCCTTTAGTTTCAAACGGTGACAGAGGTGTAGTTCACCAATTCAAACAGGATATTCACGTTCACGCCGCAAGGGGCTGTCGCGTGAGGCACCAGCACCTGCGACAGGCGTGTGGCAAGTTCCTTGGCAAAGGCTGAATCCCGGTGCTCTTTGGGCAGCATGGCCAGACGCAGATAGATGTGGCTGTGATTGAATTCGGCAATCGGATGCGCGCGCCCTTTGCAGGCCCCTGAGGAGGGGTCGAAGTCGTGGATCGTCTTTTCGATCTGCTGCAGCACCTCTTTGACGGGCAGGGTCTGGTCGGCAGAATAATACAGGTCGGCGTGGGGCATTGGGTCCTCGGGGTTCAAAGGCAGTTCGAGACGCAAGATGCGCAGGACGGGGGCCCTGCGCAACCGCTTTGGCCTAGCGCATGACGAACGGGTTCGCCATTGGCTGCTCGGATGTATTGATCCACACGGTTTTTGTGCGGGTATAGTCCAGCACCGCCTCGGCGCCAGCCTCGCGGCCATAGCCCGACTGGTTGAAGCCCCCAAACGGTGCGATCGGCGAGATGGCGCGGTAGGTGTTCACCCAGCAAATACCTGATCGCAGGCGGCTGGACACCCGATGGGCCCGTGCCAGATCGCGGGTGAAAACGCCCGACCCAAGGCCGAAGTCCGAATGATTGGCCAGCGCGATGGCCTCTTCTTCGGTGTCGAAGGGCAGTAGGGACATGACGGGGCCGAACATCTCGACCTTCAGGGTTTCGGTGTCGGGGTCAGCGCATTCCACCAGCGTCGGGGCCATGTAGTTGCCGTCCCGCTCCAGCGGGGCGCCGCCGAAGTGGATGGTAGCCCCTTGGGATCGGGCTTTGGCCAATGTGTCGCCGATTTTCGCGACCTGCGCCTTGGTGCAGAGGGGGCCGATGTGGGTGGTACCGTCCAGCGGGTCGCCGACCACGATGCCAGCGGCCTTTTCGGCGATGCGTTCGATCAGGGCCTTCAGGATCGGGCGGTGAATGAGCCCGCGTGATCCGGCCACGCAGCTTTGGCCCGAGGCACCGAAATTCCCGGCGATCAGCCCGTTCGCAGCGCCGTCCAGATCGGCGTCCTCGAACACGATGATCGGGGATTTCCCCCCCAGTTCCAGTGAGGTGACGGCGAAATTCTCGGCCGAGTTGCGGATCACATGGCGCGCGGTTTCCGGCCCGCCGGTAAAGGCGATGCGGTCCACGTCGGGGTGGCGGGTCAGAGGGATGGCGCAGCCCTCGGCATCGCCGGTGATGACTGAGACCACGCCTGCGGGGAACCCAGCCTCGGCGATCAGGCGGGCGAATTCCAGCATCGGGGCGGGGGCCACTTCTGAGGCCTTGAGCACAACCGTGCAGCCAGCGGCCAAGGCGGGCCCCAGTTTCGTCGCCGTCAGGAACATCTGCGCGTTCCACGGCACGACGGCGGCGACCACGCCGATGGGTTCGCGGCGGGTAAACACATGCATGTCGGGTTTGTCGATGGGCAGAACCGCGCCTTCGATCTTGTCCGCGAGGCCCGCGTAATAGCGATAGTAGTCGCCCACATAGCGGGTCTGGGTCGCGGTTTCGGCCAGCAGCTTGCCGCTGTCGGTGGTTTCGATCCGGCCCAGATGTTCTGCGTTTGCTTCGATCAAGTCCGCCAGTTTGTACAAGAGCTTGCCCCGCGCCGTCTGGCTGAGGCCCCGCCACGCTGGATCGTCCAGCGCCCGTTTGGCGGCGCCGACGGCGCGGTCCACATCCTGAGCCGAAGCGCAGGCGAAGGTCGCCCAATCCTGCCCCGTGGCGGGGTTCTGGGTGGTCATGGTCTGGCTGGTCGCGCCCTCGCAGAAGGCTCCGTCGATGAACAGCTGGAAATGCTGCATGGGTCTCTCCTCGGGCTTAGTGGAAGGCGGGCATCACGTCGTCGATAAAGCGGGACAGGGACGCCCGCTTGCGCTCGGCGCTCATGCCGCTGTCGATCCAGAACGAGAACTCGTCATAGCCCAGATCCTCGTAGCGTTTGAGTTTGTCGATCACCTGCTGCTTGGTGCCGACGGTCAGATCGCGGGCCAGATTGTCGGGGGCCATCATGGCGTTGGCGTTGACTTCGTCGTCCGACAGGGTGGCGATCAGGCCTTGGGAGATGGGTCGCTTGTTCTGGAACCACGCGCTGAAATACGCGTAATAGCGAGACAGATCGCGGGTGGCTTGACCGACATCCTCGTCATCGCTGCCCACATAGGTGTGGTGCAGCAGCATGATCTTGGGGCGGGGCCCTTCGTGGGTGGCGCAGGCAGCGTTGAACCGGTCCATCAGGGAGTTGATCTCCTCCATGCCTTGCCACAGGGGGGTCACCTGAATGTTGAACCCGTTGTGGACCCCGAATTCGTGGCTGTTGGGATCGCGGGCGGCGATCCAGATCGGCGGGCCGTCTTGCTGCACCGGCTTGGGCGAGGACGTGCTGCACGGGAAGGTATAGTACTGCCCTTCGTGGGCATAATCCCCCTGCCAAAGCTTGCGCAGAATGGGGGCGGTTTCGCGCATCCGCTGGCCAGCCTCCCACGCGTCCAAACCGGGCATCACGCGCTCGTACTCATAGGAATAGGCCCCGCGGGCGATCCCCAGTTCCAAGCGGCCTCCGGTCATCAGGTCGGCGGCGGCGGCCTCTCCGGCCAGTTTGATCGGGTGCCAGAAGGGGGCAATCACGGTGCCGGTGCCAAGGCGGACGTTCTTGGTGTGGTGCGCCAGATCGACCAAGGACATCAGCGGGTTCGGGGCAATCGTGAACTCCATCCCGTGGTGTTCGCCGGTCCAGATCGCGCGCATCCCGCCGTCATCGGCCATTTTGCATAGGTCCACAAATTCCGAATACAGGGTCGCGTGGGACTGGTCGGGGGTCAGGCGCTCCATATGCGCAAAGAGAGAGAATTCCATGGGTTCAGCCCCTTTCCTGTAATGCGTGGATTTCACCCCGGTCCGCATCCCCGAGGTAGAGTGTGAAATCGCGCGTGCGGGATTCCGCCGCGAAACGGGCCATCATCCGGCCCACGGGGGCCGAGGCAAAGCGCAGGCCCGGCAGGTCGTCGATCGGCACGGCGACCAATCCCGAGGTCGGTTCGACCGCGCTGACCTTGGCCAGAAGCCAAGCAAAGTGTTCACCTGTGGCGGCGTCCTCGTAGACGGAATAGACCGGCCCCAGATCGGCAGCCACGTGACGCGCGGCTAGCCCTGCGGCCAGCGTATCGCGCAGGCCCATCCGGTCCGGCGTCCGGAACAGGGGCAGGCGGTAGCCCTGATCGGTTTGCTCCAGCAGCACCCGATCCATGTAGCGCAGCACCGCGCCGCACAGGTTGACCTTGGCTGAGGGGTCGCGCGCCGACCTCTCTAGCCCGAGGCTAAAGAACTGCCCGTTCGCATAACCCAATCCCCGCCCGCCGGGGCTGGTGAAATCGGTGACCTCACCGATCAGAATGGTGTGGTCCCCCGCCGCCGTCGCCGAATGGGTGGTGCAAGAGAATGTCGCGATGGCCCCGTCGATCAGGGGAATGCCGCGCGCATCCAGCGTGTGGGGGACTGCAGCGAACCGGTCGCCTTTGAAGCTGGCAAAGGTGGTGGCGGTGTTCTCTTGCCCTTCGGCCAGAATGCTGATCGCGAAGGCGGTGCAGGTGGCGAAGGTGTCGTAGGTGGACAGGAACTTGCCCGGACAGACCAGCAGCAAAGGCGGGTCCATCGACACCGAAGTAAAGGAGTTCGCCGTGAACCCCACAGGCGTGCCATCGGCCGTGCGCGCCGTCACTACGGTCACGCCGGTCATGAACCGCCCAAAGGCGCTGCGCAGGGCGCGCGGGTCGAACGCGGTCATTTCAGGCACCTTTCTATGAACTGCTCTAGCGCCGCATTCACCTGCGCGGCGTGGGTCATGGGCATCATGTGCGTAGCATCGGGCAGGACCAGCGTGGCGCCGTCAGGCACCAACGCCGCCATTTGCTGCGACATCTCGGGGGTGGAATTCGGTTCCTCTGCCCCTGTCATGAACAGGGCGGGGCAGGGCAGGCCCGTCAGGGCGTCATCATCGGGGCCGTCGCAGGACGCAAAGACCCTATAGGCATCGCGGTACCCGCGCGGATCGGCGCTGCGCAGCCAGTCGCCGCAGGCCGCGCGTTCGGGGCTGGGGCTGTTGCCGAACCAGCGAACCAAGGGCGGCTCCGGGTCGGCAACCGTTTCCCCATCCAGCGAGGCGGCACGGGCCAGAACGGCGGCCTTGGCGGCCTCGGACCGGCGGAAGATGGCGTTCAGCGCCGCCACCCCCAAGACCCGATCCGGATAGCGCGCAGCCAGATCCAGCGCGATCATCGAGCCCATCGAATGGCCCACCACAATCGCCGGTCGGTCCAGTGCGGCCGCCACCCGATCGGTGTAATCGGCCAGCGCGGGCGGGGTCTCGAACAAGGGGCTGTCCCCGTGTCCCGCCATATCCGGCGCCATGATCCCGTAGCGCCCCGACAGCGCGTCGATCTGCGCGCCCCAAGCCTCGGCCCGCAGGCCAACGCCGTGCAGCAGGACCACCAGCGGGCCGTCCCCGCAAGTGATCGCTGCCAGATCCCCAACCCTAGACCGAGGCCGGGTTGTCCAGATCATTTCCCAGTTCCTTGAGGTCCTGATACCGGTCGCCGATGCGGTGATGAGGCCGCCCCGAGGTCGCCGCTCCCAGCACAACGACGATCTCATCGGCACGGGGGGCATCGGGGATCGCGAACTGGATGGTCAGGTAATGCGAGCGACGGCCCGCATCGTTCTTGTCCATCAGAGGCACCATGATCGCCGCGTTCGCGGGGCCACGGGTGTTGGTGAACGACAGATAGGATTTGGCCTCGACCGCCTGACGATAGTGGTTGCCAAAGCGCAGGGTGTGGATCAGCCCCGAGGCGTGCTCGACCTCTCCGTCCAGACCGACGACGGCAGCTTTGCCATAGGCTTCGATCTTGTCCCCGCCTCCGGCCAGCGCGACCATGCGTTCGGTCAGCAACTGCCCCAGCACCGGACCATAGGCGTGGATTTCGGGTTTAAGATCCTCGACGTACCGGCCAGCCCAAGGATTCTTGACCACGGCTGCCACGGCGAACATGCGCCACGGGGTTTCGGCTTTGCGAAAGCCCTCGATCAGGACCTCTTCGTCATAGGTCACGATTTTACGGATTTCAGGTTCCATGCGCTTCCCTCGTTTCTGTTGGGAAAAGCTATGATCGGCATGGACATTTTGGACAAACGAAGGAAACTCACCCTCAGGCATAAGCATGACTAATGGCTGGGTTGCACCATGAAGAAATCCCTACCGCCCCTGAACTGGTTCCGCGCGTTCGAGGCCTCTGCCCGCAGGCTGAGTTTCACCGCTGCGGCCGAGGAGTTGGCGATGACTCAATCGGCGGTCAGTCAGCAAATTCGGGCGCTGGAGACGCGGCTGGGGGCGGTTCTGTTCATCCGGCAGGCGCGGGGGCTGGCCCTGACCGATGACGGGCGCAAACTGCTGCCCAAGGTCGAGGCCGCGCTGGAAACCCTGTCCGCCGCAACAGCTCAGTTCGGGTTGGTGGCCGAAGGGGATCACCTGACCATCGCCTCCTCCGTCAGCATGATCGATTGGGTGATCGGGCCCGCGCTGCCGGAATTTCTGGCAGACCGGCCCGAGGTGTCCTTGCGGCTGCTCAGTACGATCTGGCCCGATGATTTCACGGCCGCGCAGGCGGACTTGCAGATATTCTTTGGCACGCGCAAGCAAGCGGGCCCACGCGCGCGGGCGCTGACACCGAACCGCCTGATTGCGCTGAAGTCACCCCAGCTAGACGGTGGGGTTGCAGCCCTGCCGCTGATTGAATCCGTGGGGACGTCGGACGGATGGTCCGGTTGGGGGCAGGCGATGGGGGTTCAGGGGCTGCGCCCTAGCCTGTTCGTGGACACCTATGGCGCGGCATTGGGGCTGGCGGCCCAAGGGAACGGGGTCGCGCTGGTCAGTGCGGTGTTGGCGGGGCATGCCTTGGCCTCGGGGCGGCTGGTGATGGCCGACCCCCGCAGCATTCCCGCGAAAGAGGGGTATTTTCTGACCATCCAGACCGACACCCCCGCCGCGCACCGGTTTGCGGACTGGCTGATTGGCCTGACGGAAACCCGGATAGCCTAGAAGAAATCCGCGTGGCGGGCGCGGATATCGGCGACCTTGGCCAAGGTGCCCGTCAGGTGCTCGCGCACGGCGGCCTCGGTGGCGGCCAGATCGCTGGCCTGAATTCCGTCAAGGATCTGCGCATGAAGCTGCAAAATCTGCATCCGCTTGCCCGGATCGGGCAGGTGCAGTTTGCGCAGTCGGTCGATATGCCCCGACCGGTCCGAGATCACAAGATGCAGGTTCCCGACGCCCGCGGCCTCGTAGAGCGACATGTGGAAGTCGCGGTCGAGCTTGGAAAAGGCCTCCAGATCGCCCGCATCCCGAGCAGCCTCTTGCATGGCGAGAATCGCGCGGGCCTTGGCGATCAGGGATTTGTCCTGCGCTTTGGCCAGACGGCGGGTGACTTCCAACTCAACCGACAGGCGCAGGAAATGGGTTTCCAACGCGTGATCCACGTCGATGCGGGTCACTTCGGTCTTGGATTGGGGGTAGGTGACGATCAGCCCTTCTTCCTCGAGCTTGATCAAGGCATCGCGCACAGGGGTCTGGCTGACCCCGTATTCCATGGCGATTTCGTTGCGCGACAAATACTGGCCGGGCTTCAATTCCAAAGAGACGATCCGTTCCCGCAGGGAATCGTGCAACTGCACGCTTGCAGATCCGCGCTTGATCCGCTGCCGAGAGGGGGCCTTGGCCGTTTGGCCGCCCGATGCTGTCTCTGGAAGAATTCCCATACCTGTCCTGCGTTTGCTCGTCTGTAACGGGAATTCTATACAACCCTCTTGCGGGAGATGCACTAATATATTAGTACATCAATTGCCGCAGGGAGGGCCCGCGGCAAAACGGGAGGACACCGATGACAAAAACCACTTTCGCAGTTCTGGCGACCACCACCGCGCTGGCCTGCACCGCCGCAAGCGCCGAAACCCTGAACATCCAGACGTCGTTCAACGCAGGCGACTTCTCGACCCAGTACATCACTGAAAACTGGCTGCCCAAGATCGAGGAAATGACCGAAGGCCGCATCAGCATCGTGCTGACCCCGAACGGCTCGGTTGTGCCTGCCAAGGAAACCCCCGACGCGGTTGCCGCTGGCGTTCTGGACGGCGACTTCACCTCGGTGAACTATTTCGCAGGCCTCGAGCCCGCATACGCCATCATGGGCGACCTGATTTCCGGCTACGACACCCCCGAGCAGATGCTGGGCTTCTGCAAGGACGGCGGCGGCGAAGCCATGATGCAGAAAGCAGCGGACTCGGTCACCGGCGGCGAAGTGCACGTTGTGGCATGTGGCCCCTACTCGCGCGAGGCGCTGCCCGCACGCACCCCGATCCGCACCTTCGAAGACCTGGCAGGCAAGAAAATCCGTTCGCCCGAAGGTCTGGCAGCGGCTGTCTTCTCGGCGGCGGGCGCAAGCCCCGTGTCGATCCCCTTCTCCGAAGTGTTCGGCGCTCTTGAAAAGGGCATCGTCGATGCGGCGGATGCCTCGGCCTATGTGAACAATGACGCGACCGGCCTGCACGATGTGGCGCCCTATCCGCTGTACCCCGGCATCCACTCGATGCCCTCGATGCAGTTCACTATCAACAAAGAGAAATGGGACGGCATCTCGGCCGAAGATCAGGCCGCGCTGCACCAGTGGTGGTATGACGCCATGTACGCAATGGCGGCCGAAGTCGCCAAGCAGGACGCCGCTCTGGCTGCCCGCGATGACGCAAGCGACAAGATCGAAGTCATCAACTGGGCCCAAGAAGACCGCGATCAGCTGCGTGATGTCGCCCGCGTCCAGTGGGAAGAGTACGCCAAGAAATCCGAACTGGCCAAAGAAGCTCTGGATGCGCACATCGCGTACATGACCCAGATCGGCCTGTTCAAGTAATCCACGGTCCCCCTCTGGTGCTGCCCTGTCCCGACAGGGTGGCACCTCTTTATCTTTCAACCTGATTTCCGGGGAGTTGCGATGAAACGCATTCTTGCCCTCTACGCCGACATTATGGACGGCGTGAGTGTATTCGTCGGTCAGGCCTGCTCTGTGCTCTTTTTCGCGTGTATCGGTGTGTCTGCCTATGAGGTGGTCGCGCGATACGGCTTTGATGCACCGACGCTTTGGTCCACCGAACTGGCTATGACCCTGTGTGCAAGCGCCTGGGTGCTGTCGGTGGGCTATGTCACCGAACGCCATCGCCATATCTCGATCACCATGCTGGAAATACTGGTGGGCGAGCGCGTCTGGCGGGTGTTCCGCCTGATCCAGATGATTGTCGCCACCGGCGCGGTGATCACTCTGTCGATGGCCCTGTACCACCCAGCAGCCAAGGTTCTGAGCCGCACCGAATACTCGGGCACCGCGCTCAACTCGATCCAGCCGACCTATCTGAAGGTCCTGATCTTTGTGGGCTGCATTTTCTATATTCTGCAACTTCTGGCCAACATCATCCGTTGGGCGCAGCGCACCGAAGGAGACGTGACCGGTGGGCATTGAGATTATCACCCTTCTGATCGTCGTATCGCTTCTGGGCCTGATGGCCTTGGGGATCCCGCTGGGGATCACGACACTGACGGTCTCGCTGGCGACGGCGGTTCTGTACTTTGGCGAGCGCGCGGGCTTTTTCATCGTGGCCGCGAACGTCAGCGAAGTGCTGCATAAATACGAGCTGATCGCGGTTCCGTTCTTTGTTTTCATGGCGAACGTCTTGGAACGATCCGGCATCGCCAACACTCTGTTCGATTCAATGGCCATCATGGGCGGACGTTTCCGCGGCTCGGTTGCGGTGCAGACCTGTGTGGTTGCCGTGGTTCTGGCTGCGATGTCGGGCATCATGGGCGGTGAGATCGTGATGCTGGGCCTGATCGCCCTGCCGCAGATGCTGCGCCTTGGTTATGACCGCAAGCTGTCGATCGGCATCATCTGTGCCGCTGGTGCGCTGGCGACCCTGATCCCCCCGTCGGTCGTGCTGATCGTGTACGGTCTGGCGGCTCAGGTCTCGATCACCAAGCTGTTTGCGGCCTCGGCTGTGCCCGGTTTGATCCTGGCGATCCTGTATATTGGCTACATTCTGGTCCGCGTTCGGGCGAACCCCGATCTGGCGCCGATCTATGACATCCCCGAAACGGGCCTGCCGTTCCACAAGCGTCTGAAGTTCCTCAAGGGCGTGATCCTGCCCGGCATCCTGATCGGGTCTGTTCTGGGTGTGATCTATTCCGGCGTTGCCACCGTGACCGAAGCCGCCGCAATCGGTGCCGTCGGAGCGATGGTCGTGGCCGCCATCCGCAAGGAACTGACCTGGACCATGACCCGCGACGCCATGCGCCAGACCGTTCTGACCGTTGGCTCGATCATCTGGCTGGTGATTGGTGCGGTGTCGCTGATCGGGATCTACAACCGCATCGGCGGGGGCGAGTTCCTGCGCGGCGTTCTGACCTCGCTTGATATCGGGCCGATCTGGGTGATCGTCGTGATGATGCTGATCGTGATGGTTCTGGGGACCTTCCTTGAGTGGATCGCGATCATCTTTATCACCGTGCCGATCTTTGCCCCTGTGGTGATCGACCTTGGCTTTGATCCGGTGTGGTTCGGTGTGCTGTTCGCCATGAACATCCAGATTTACTACCTGTCGCCGCCCTTTGGCCCTGCGTGTTTCTTCCTGAAATCCGTCGCGCCCAAAGACATCGAGCTTCAGGAAATCTTTGCCGCTGTTCTGCCCTTTATCGCACTTCAGGCTGTGGGACTGTTCCTTGTGCTGGTCTTCCCTGATCTGGCCCTGTGGCTGCCTGCGATGCTGGATTGAGGGGAAAGGAAATGAACATGTCCGATCAAGAACTCACCCGTCAGGAAGAAGACGTTGTGGCCCCCGAATTCGACCTCGAGGAAATCCGCGACGGCCACAGCTTTGGTAACTGGCCCGAAGTCATCGGCCTGATCTTCACCGTGTTTGTCTGCTGGCTGACCTTTGCTTTCAGGGGATAAGAATATGACCAAAAAAGACCCGATGGACCTGCGCTCGGCGCGTTGGTTTGCCCCCGATGATCTGCGCAGCTTTGGCCATCGCAGCCGTATGATGCAGCTTGGCTATGCCGACGAAGACTACATCGGCAAGCCACTGATCGGTGTGCTGAACACCTGGTCCGAGCTGAACACCTGCCACTCGCACTTCAAAGAGCGCGTGCAGGACGTGAAGCGCGGGGTCGCCCAAGCGGGCGGCTTTGCGGTCGAGATGCCGTCCCTGTCTGTGGACGAAAGCTTCACCAAGCCGACCTCGATGCTCTATCGCAACATGCTGGCCATGGAGACCGAGGAAATGATCCGCTCGCATCCCTTGGATGGTGTGGTGCTGATGGGCGGCTGTGACAAGACCACCCCCGGTCTGGTCATGGGCGCGATCAGCGCGGGCGTTCCGATGATCTATCTGCCCGCAGGTCCGATGCTGCGCGGCAACTACGCGGGCAAAATTCTGGGCTCTGGCTCGGACGCGTGGAAATATTGGGACGAGCGCCGCGCCGGTAATATCAGCGATGCGGAATGGCTGGGTGTTCAGGGCGGGATCGCCCGCTCGGCTGGCACCTGTATGACTATGGGCACCGCCAGCACCATGACGGCGATTGCCGATGCGATGGGGCTGACCTTGCCGGGGGCGTCCTCGATCCCCGCGGTGGACAGCAACCACCAGCGCATGTCCGCCGCCTGCGGTCGCCGCATTGTCGAGATGGTGTGGGAGGATCTGACCCCCGACCAGATCGTCACCGATGCCGCTTGCCGCAACGCTGCGATTGTCGCGATGGCCACCGGCTGCTCGACCAACGCGGTCGTCCACTTGATCGCGATGGCCCGCCGTGCGGGCGTCAACCTGACGCTGGATGATCTGGACGCATTGGGCCGCACCACGCCGCTGATCGCGAACGTTCGTCCTTCGGGCAAAGACTACCTGATGGAGGACTTCTATTATGCGGGTGGCCTGCGCGCGCTGATGAAGCAGCTCGAGGACCGCATGGATTGTTCGGCGCTGACCGTCACCGGCAAGTCCATGGGCGAGAACCTTGAGGGCGCTGTCGTCTATAATGACGACGTCATCCGCCCCCTGTCGAACCCCGTCTACCACGAGGGCTCTCTGGCGGTGCTGAAGGGGAACCTGTGCCCCAGCGGTGCGGTGATCAAACCGGCGGCGTGTGATCCCAAGTACCACGTCCACGAAGGGCCCGCGCTGGTGTTCGACAGCTACCCAGAGATGAAGGCCGCCATCGACGACGAAACCCTCGATGTGTCGCCCGACCACGTTCTGGTGCTGCGCAACGCGGGTCCGCAGGGTGGTCCCGGCTTCCCTGAATGGGGGATGTTGCCGATCCCCAAGGCGCTGATCAAGCAAGGCCACCGCGATATGCTGCGCATCTCGGACGCGCGGATGTCGGGGACGTCCTATGGGGCCTGTGTGCTGCACGTCAGCCCCGAAAGCTATGTCGGCGGCCCGCTGGCCCTGCTGAAAACCGGCGACGTCGTGCGTCTGGATCTGCCCAACCGCTCGCTCGACATGCTGGTGGACGAGGCAGAGCTAGAGGCCCGCCGCGCCGCGTTGACCCCGCCGGAACCGCGCTTTGAGCGGGGCTATGGCTATATGTTCTCGAAACACGTGACGCAGGCCGATCAGGGCTGTGACTTCGACTTCCTGCAATCCGACTTCGGCAAGCCCGCGGGCGAGCCCGACATTTTTTAAAGGTTCGACATGACCGATTATATCCTCTCGGAAGAGACCCGCGCCAAGTTCAAGAAAATCTCGACCGCGTCGATCGCAACGGCGCTGTTCAAGCGTGGCCTGCGCAACCAGTTCATTCAGGGTGCCGCGCCGTGTGGCCCCATGACCGAGAACATGGTCGGGCAGGCGTTTACCCTGCGCTACATCCCTGCGCGCGAGGATCGCAACCCGATCACCGTGTTCCGCAATGCCGACCATCCCCAGCGTGTGGCCGTTGAAACCTGCCCCGCAGGTTGGGTTCTCGTCATGGACGGCCGCAAGGACGCCCGCGCCGCGACCGCCGGTTCGATCCTTGTGACCCGTCTGGCCGTGCGCGGTTGCGCAGGCGTGGTGTCGGACGCGGGTTTCCGCGATGTCGAGGGCATCGGTGCGCTGGACATGCCCGCCTATTGCGCCAAGGCGTCGGCCCCCACCAACCTGACCCTGCACGAAGCTATGGACATCAACGTTCCGATTTCGTGCGGCGATGCAGCTGTGTTCCCCGGTGACGTCCTGCTGGGTGACCGCGACGGCGTCATGGTGATCCCCGCGCATCTGGCCGAGGAACTGGCCGATGAATGTCTGGGCATGGAAAGCTATGAGGCCTTTGTGCTGGAGCAGGTGAATGCGGGCGCCGAGATCATCGGCCTTTATCCCTGCACCAAAGACGAGAACATGAAGAAATACGAAGCCTGGCGCGCAGCCAAAGGCTTGTAATCTGGCGGGGCCCAAGGGAAACCTTGGGCCTTGTGGCCGGTGGCGTTTGCCTCCGGCGGGAGTATTTTAGCAAGAAGAAGCAAGGATCGCCTGACGTGGCAGCGGCGCGCGGGCAGAGGAGTTTGGATATGACTTTTACCCCCCACGGCAAGCATCTGGTGGCCGGCGAATGGATCGGCACCGAAGCGACGTTCCAGTCGGAGCCTGCCCATGGCGAGGCTTTTGCGTTCTCGGTCGGGACCCCTGCGCTGGTTGATGCGGCGTGTCAGGCCGCAGAGGAGGCGTTCTGGTCCTATGGCTATTCCTCGCGCGAGGAGCGGGCGGCGTTTCTGAACGCCATCGCCGACGAGATTGATGCGCGCGGCGAGGCTGTGACGGCGATTGGCACCTCCGAGACCGGTCTGCCCGAGGGCCGCCTGATCGGCGAGCGGGGCCGCACCGTTGGCCAGTTGCGTCTGTTCGCGAGCCACATTCTGGCCGGTGACTATCTGGACCGCCGCCATGACGAGGCGCTGCCGGATCGAGCGCCTTTGCCCCGTCCGGATCTGCGGATGATGCAGCGCCCGATTGGTCCGGTGGCTGTGTTTGGGGCGTCGAACTTTCCCTTGGCGTTTTCGACTGCGGGTGGGGATACGGCGGCGGCGTTGGCAGCGGGTTGCCCCGTTGTGGTCAAGGGCCATTCCGCGCATCCCGGCACCGGCGAGATCATTGCCGAAGCCATTCATGCCGCGATCGAGAAATGCGGCGTCCACAAGGGTGTGTTCAGCCTGATCCAGGGCGGCAAGCGTGATGTGGGAACTGCGTTGGTCCAGCATCCGCTGATCAAGGCTGTTGGCTTTACCGGATCGCTGGCCGGTGGCCGTGCGCTGTTTGATCTGTGCGCGCAGCGGGACGAGCCCATTCCGTTCTTTGGCGAGCTGGGGTCCGTGAACCCGATGTTCATGCTGCCGAACGCTGTGGCCAATCGCGGCGCTGCGTTGGGGCAGGGTTGGGCCGGTTCGCTGACCATGGGGGCAGGGCAGTTCTGCACCAACCCCAGTATCGCGGTTGTATTGGAAGGGGCCGAGGGCGAAGCCTTTGCCGAGGCTGCGCGGGACGCTCTGTCGGCGGTTGGCGCTCAGGTCATGTTGACGGACGGGATCGCGGCGGCCTATCGCAGTGGTCGTGACCGCGTGGCGGCGGGTACCGGCGTGCAAGAGCTGCTGACTTCGGTTTGTGATCTGCGCAACGCGACTCCTTATCTGTATCGCACCTCTGCGGCCCAGTGGCTGGCGGACGAGCATCTGGCCGAAGAGGTGTTTGGTCCGCTGGGTCTGATCGTTGTGGCCACTGACATGGACGAGATGATGCAGGTTGCCCGCAGCCTGAAGGGCCAGCTGACCTGCACCATCCACATGGACGACAGCGACGCCGACGCCGCCCGCGCCCTGTTGCCTGTGCTAGAGCGCAAGGCAGGCCGCGTTCTGGCCAACGGCTTCCCCACCGGGGTCGAGGTCAGCGACACCATGGTTCATGGCGGACCCTATCCGGCGTCGACGAACTTTGGCGCGACCAGCGTTGGCACCCTGTCGATCCGCCGCTTCCTGCGTCCGGTGTGCTATCAGAACATTCCGGCGTCCGTGCTGCCGACCGATCTGATCTGACACCTGACACCGACTCAGGTCTGATGAATCAAAACCCTGCGGCGCAATCCGCAGGGTTTTTTGTGTGGCGCATCCATAAGATAGGCAGCCTGTGTTTGCGCCAATCCCGATGAACGCATTGCGAAATTTGCAGATTAGACCGCAGATCGGGGTAGCGCCGCCTCGTAGGGAGGTAGCCGAGTATCCTAAGGCGGCACAGAACAAACCGACGGCCATATTGCTGCGACAGCAAAGATTGGCGGAAAATAAGCCTTATCGATCTATCAAATCAAAGGTGCCGTTTGTCCCGTACTATTGTAGCCATTTTCGAACGTAATCCGGATCATGCCGATGCTCTGGTCTCTATGTTGCGGGGCTTTCCCCAGCTGGAGGTTCTGTATTTCCAGAACGCCGAGCGGATGCTTGAGGATACTGCGGCCGTGGATGTCTACGTTCTGGGGCTGGACGATATGGGGCCGGACCAACTGGAGGTGCTGCACCGTCTGCGCCTGACCAAGCGGGGCCAACACGCGGGGATCGCCCTGTGCTCGGCCAAGACCGAGACCGACCTGCTGCAAGCGTTCGAGGCCCACGACTTCGACAGCTTTGTGTCCAAGGATTGGGTGTCGCCGGCGCAATTGTATCTGGCGATCACGGCAGCACTGCGCAGCGCCCGCTGGCGATTGAACCACAAATGTGCGGTCCACAGCATGCCAAACCTGTGCTGCAAGTTTACAGAAGATGCGCCAGCGGCAGCCGCCGAATGACCCCGCGCGCCTGAAAATGGCGCGCAAAACCCCCTCATATTAGAGTTTTCAGATATTTAGAGGCCGATTCTAGCGATTCGTGGCGGGCCTGCTGACACAGACCATTGGTCGAAGTAACTAATTCTTTTTGCAAAGCTAGCTTTGTCCAAAGCGATAATTGCCGACCTCTCAACCAGTCAAGTGACCCTACGTCAGATGACCGACGATACACGCGTTCGGACGTTTTCACGTTCCTAATCCCCCGATTCCGCCTGTCTTACGGCATAGGCGGTTAGCGCCAACGGGCGCATCATTGATGTGGGAGAAATTTGGGTTTTGGCAGCCAGCCTGCCGGAACGGGAACGGACTACATCATGACACTTTCGCTACACTGCGAGGGCTTTCAGGACATTGTCCCGGAGGCACAGACACTGTCTGCCTCGCTCAAATCGGGAACTGTGGACTCGGTTGAACTGCCAACCGGATTTCCCTCGCCTATTGGCTTGTTGCAGTTCGCTTTGTCCATTCGTGCCAGCGCCGAAGCGCAGGGCAGGGCAGTCACCATCACATGCCCGGACCCCGAGGTTCACAAGGTTGCCCAAGAGTGCGGCCTGTCCGGTGTGCTGGCCCCGCTGACCGGAGGTGACCATGTCCAATGAGGTTCTGCTAATCTTCCTAGAGGAGTTGCGCGAACTGAAAGAGCAGTTCGACACCAGCCTCTTGTCCTTGCGCAAGGACTTTACCGACCAGTCCAGCATCGACGGCGCCTTCCGCGCGCTGCACACGATCAAGGGCAGCGGCGCCATGTGCGGGCTGACCCAGCTGTCGGAATTCGCCCACGCCTTCGAGACCCTGTTTGACGAGTTCCGCAAAGGGAACGCCCCCGTCAACCAAGAGGTCATCCGCCTGTCTTTCGAGGCCAGCGACCTGCTGCCCGATCTGGTGAACCCCAGCGATATCACCGCCGCGCGCAGTGCCGCGATCCTGAGCGGTCTGGCCAATTCTGTTCACGCGGACGAGGGTGCCGGGGCAGGGACCAACCTGACCAAGACATTCTCATTCCGGCTCAAGGGCAAGGTTCTGGAGTTGGGGGCAAACCCCGCGCTCATCCTGCAAGAGCTGCGCGAACTTGGCGCGACCGAGATCGAGGCCGACACTTCCGCGGTGCCAGGGCTCGACGATCTGGACCCCGAGACCTGCTATATCGGTTGGCACATGAAGCTGCCCGCCGATGTGGACGAGGCCGCGCTGAACACCGTCTTCCTGTTTTTCGACGTCGACAAGGACTATGGCTCCGCGCCCGCTGCGTCCGGCACACCGGCACAGCCTGCGAGGCCGCCGGCGGGGGCTTCTGCCAGCTCCCACCCCAAGGCCCCCGCCGCGCAGGCCGAGGCGTCGATCCGTGTGGGCACATCCAAGCTGGACAGTCTGGTCGATCAGGTGGGCGAGTTGGTCATCGCCGAAGCCCGCCTGAGCGAGCTGGCCCGTCTGTCCAAGGACCCGAACCTTTTGGCTTTGGCCGAGCAGATCAACCGTCTGTCGCTGGGGCTGCGCGATACGGCCATGTCGATCCGCATGGTGCCCTTTGGCACGCTGGCCTCGCGCTTTGAGCGGTTGGTGGCGGACTTGTGTATGACCCTGTCCAAGGATGTGACCTTCGAGGTCATCGGCCGCGAGACCGAACTGGACAAAACCATGATCGAGAAGCTGGCCGATCCGCTGGTGCACATCATCCGCAACTCGATGGACCACGGGATCGAACCGGCCGAAATCCGCACCGCGAACGGCAAAAAGGCCACCGGCAGCATCCAGATTTCGGCTGAACACATCGGCTCCGAAGTGATCGTTACGGTCAAGGACGACGGCAAAGGGCTGGACGCGGACCGCATCCACGCCAAGGCCATCGAAAAGGGCATCCTGTCCCCCGACGAGGCCGTCAGTCAGGATCGCCTGTTCAATCTGATTTTCGAGCCGGCCTTCTCCACCCAGTCCCAAGTGTCTGAACTGTCGGGCAGGGGCGTCGGCATGGACGTGGTCAAGAAAACCATCGACGGCTTGCGCGGCAAGGTCGATGTCCAGAGCACCGCAGGCAAAGGCACCGAGATCACTCTGCGTCTGCCCCTGACCTTAGCCATCGTCGAAGGTCTGCTGATCGAGGTCGACCACGAGAAATACACCATCCCCGTTTCCATCGTGAACGAGATCGTGGACCTGCCCGCCGACAAATACGCAGGCACCACCTCCAGCGATTTCCTGAACGTGCGCGGGGATTTCGTGCCGTTTGTTCGCCTGCGCAAGGTCTTGGGCTGTCCGCCCCTGTTCACCGGCCCGCAGGTGCTGATCGTTATCTCGGCCAGCGGCGAACATGTGGGCATCGTCGTGGACCGCATCATCGGCAAGAGCCAGACCGTGATCAAACAGATGTCCCCCCTGCATGAGGACATCACCCAGATTTCGGGCGCCACGATCCTTGGGGACGGGACGGTCGCGCTGATCCTTGATCCGATCCACCTGATCGAGGCCGGTCGCGAAGTCCGTCACGCCATCATGTCCCCAGAGGAGGTTTCCGCATGACCATGCATTCGGGCGCCGAAGCCACTTTTCTGATCATCGTGATCGGCGGGCAGCGTCTGGCAATCAACACCATCATGATCCGCGAAATTCTGGACCCGCTTCCGGAAACGCGGGTGCCTTCGGCGCGGCCCTTCGCGCCCAAGGTGGTGAACATTCGTGGCACCGTTGTGCCCCAAGTCACCATCAACGATATCCTGAACCTGCCCACGAGCGAGCGCACAGACAAAAGCCGTATCGTGGTGGTCACCGTCACAACCGCCAGAGGGCCTGTGCAAATTGCCTTGCTGGCGGATGCGGTGCTGAGTGTGTCGAGCATCCCCGCAGGCACCATCGAGCCCCTGTCCCGCGTCAGCCACAACTGGCCGTCGGACCTGCTGGTGGGCCTTTACCGGGACAACGATGCCTTTGTCATCGTGCCCGACCTTGAACAGATCATCATGCGCAACATCGCGGTCAAACGCGACCCAGCATCCTGAAAGGAGCAGATCATGCGCTTTACCATCAAACTCAAACTTATCCTCGCTTTTGTGGGTGTGCTGGGCCTCGCTGGCTACGCGATGCAGACGACCATGACGTCTTTCCATGCGCTCTCAGAGCGTCTCGATCAACTTGTCGAGGTGCGGTCTGAACAGCTCAAGGCCTCTGAACGTGCCAAGGCGCAGCTTCTGCTGGCCGAAGAATCCCTGCGCGATGCAACCCTTGCCGAAGAGCGGACCGAGCGTATCCGCTTTCTGGAAGAAGCCACCGAGGCCGACGCCTCCATTTCCGACTTTATGACGGAACTGCGTGAACTGGATGCGGGTGATCTGGCCCAGTATATCGGCGTTTTCGAGCCGCGTCTGTCCGCCGCAATGAACAACCACAATACCACAATTGCCATGCTGCGTGGGGGGAACGATTCCGCCGCCGTCGATCTGCTGCTGAACGAAGGTCGTCGCACCTTTCAAGAAGCGCGCGATGCTGCAAACGTTCTGTCAGATCAGATTCAGGCCATCATGAACCAGCAGGCCGTTGACTCGAACCGGCTCTACGAAGAGGCGCGCTCTTTTGCGCTGACCTTGATCGGGGTTGCGGCGGTTCTGGGGATCGGTGTTGCGCTGTATATGGTCATGTCCATCTCCAAGGGTCTGGGCCGTGCCAACGAACTGGCCCGCAGCGTGGCCGAGGGTGACCTGACCAAAACCGTTGATGTGACCACCAATGACGAGCTTGGCGATCTGCTGCACACCAGCAACGAGATGGTCGAACGTCTGCGGATGATCGTGGCCGATGTGAATGCTGCGGCCGACAACATGACGCTGGGCAGTTCCCAAGTGGCCGCGACCTCGGAGCAGCTGAGCCAGGGTGCGACCGAACAGGCCGCCTCGACCGAGGAAACCAGCGCCTCGTTGGCGCAGATGGCCGCAAACACCAAGCAATCCGCCGAGAACGCCGCCGAAACCGAGCAAATGGCGAACTCGTCGGCCATTTCCGCCCGTGAAAGCGGCCGTGTGGTGGCCGAGGCTGTCGAAGCGATGACCACCATCGCCGAGCGCATCATGATCGTGCAGGAAATCGCCCGTCAGACCGACCTTCTGGCCCTGAACGCCGCGGTCGAGGCCGCACGGGCAGGGGAGCATGGTCGCGGGTTCGCCGTGGTCGCCTCGGAGGTGCGCAAGCTGGCCGAACGCAGCCAGGAAGCCGCCAACGAAATCTCGACCCTGTCCAGCGCGACCGTGAAAACCGCGACCAAAGCGGGCGAGATGCTGAACACTCTGGTTCCCGAAATCGAGCAGACCTCGATGCTGGTCTCGCAAATCTCGGGGGCGATGCGTGAACTGGCGCTGGGTACGGACCAGATCACCACGGCAGTCCGCCAGCTGGATCAGGTCACCCAAGAGAACACCGCCTCTTCCGAAGAGCTGTCCTCTTCGGCGGTGGAGCTGTCCTCGCAAGCCGAGAACCTGAAGGATGCGATCACATTCTTCGAACTGCCGCGCGCCCGCAGCACCAAGCGCCGCCGGTCCTCGGCCCCTGCAGCCGCACCGTCCAAGTCGCGTAAACCCGCGAAAAAGGCGGCGAAATCCTCGGGTGGCGGCTTCTCCTATAGTCTGAGCCCCTCCAAGTCCAAGGCCAGCCCCAAGAAGGCCAAGCAGTACGACGAGGACATGGAAGAAGAGCTGGATTTCGACTTCGGTGACGACGCGATGGACGAGAACGACGAGAAATTCTCGCGTTACGCGGCAGAGTGAGGGCGTAAATGGATCTGACGGCTCCTTTCCTGACGCTGGAAATCGACGACGGGCTCTATGCCATCTCGATTGATCATGTGCGCGAAATTCTGGATGTGCGGGAAATCACCCGCCTTCCGAATGCGCCCATGCACCTGATGGGACTGATCGATCTGCGGGGCAGCTCTATTCCGATTGCGGACATGCGCTCGCTCATGGGGTTCATGAGCACCTATGACGACGCAAACACCCGCTTTGTGGTGGTCGAGGTCGCGGATCGTCTGATCGGCCTGCGCTGCGACAAGGTCCGCGAAGTGATCCGCATCGACGAGGGCAGCTTCGAGACGATCGAACTGGACCGTCTGCTGAACTGGCGAGAGCGGGCGGTGCTGGGAACCGCCCGTTACAACAAACGTCCTCTGACGCTGCTGGATATATCCGAGCTGTTCGGGGGCTTTGGCGGAGGTGGCTTCTTCGAAGCCGCAGAATAAAACCGGGGTCCCTGTATGAACGCTATCGTTCCGGAAATTCTTGTCGAAGAGGACATGACTGCCTTTATCGCGGACCCCATGAGCGCGTTTCGCGCCCATGTGCAGGCGGTCACGGGGATCTCGATCGGTCCGGCCAAAGAAAGCATGATCAGGCAGCGGCTGGGCAAGCCGCTGTCCCAGACCGACTTCTCGACGGTCGAGCAATACCTGCGGGCGATGCTGACCAATCCGGGCCTGCATCGCGAATTGGCGGCGGCCGTCGATCTGATGACGACCAACACCACCTATTTCTTTCGCGAACAAGCGCATTTCGACTTTCTGGCTGGCACCATCGTCCCCGACATGGCCGAGGATCACGGACCCGGCCGCCATTTCCGCCTGAACATCTGGAGCGCGGCTTCCTCCGAAGGGGCCGAGGCCTATACCACCGCCATGGTGCTGTCAGAGCTGCAGACCCTGCACACGGGCATGGACTATGCGATCATCGGCACGGATATTTCCCCGCGCATGGTCAAGCTGGCCCGCAACGGCATCTACAAGTTCAACCAGACCGACCGTATTCCGGGTTTCCTACGCCGCAAGTACCTGATGACGGGCGTGCACGGCGACATGCGCGGCAAGGTCCGGTTCTGTCCCGAACTGCGCCGCCGCACCAAGTTCGCCTGCATGAACCTCAAGCAAGATCGCTATCCGATCAGCCCCAACGTCGACGTCGCCTTCCTGCGCAATGTGCTGATCTACTTTGAGCCTGACGACCAACAACTGGTCATCGCCCGCGTCGTTTCCCGCATTCGCAAAGGCGGCCATCTGTTCGTCGGCCATTCTGAATCGATGATCGTAGACCATCCGGGCATGGAACAGATCGCCCCGAGCATCTTTCGGAAGATTTAACATAAGATGGATTACGCGATATTAGGGGTAGTCTAGGGCGTCCACTCAGACGCACGAAAATCCGGCCAGATACTCCACGATCGTCTTCTGGTTCACCGCGAAGCCTTTGTAGTCGGCCAGCACCGGATCAATGTCGCGCAGGACCAGATGCAGACGGCGGGCCCATTCGGGGTTGGTGCACAGGTCCTCTAGGCAGCACAGGTAGCACCGGATCGGGAATGCTAGGGCATTCGACCGAGGCAGCCGCCAGAAGGTTTGCAATTCGACCCGCAGGAACTGTTTTTGACCGACATTCTGGGGCGTTATGCTGCGCTTTTCAGGCCCCCATTTGTGGTAGTTCTCGGGGCTGGTATCAAGGCGCGGGTTGACCGTCATTGTCCAGTTCAGGCGCCGGTAGGCTTGTTGTTGTTCCACGGCCAACAGGAATTTCAAAGCTTTGTCGAAGACACCCATCTGGCGGGCTTTGGGCACCGGTGCGTGCCATTCGAAGAAGTTCATCCCAACGTCGAAATCCAGCGACCAGTCCGCTTGGGACGTGATCATGCCCGCGTCCAGCCATAGGTTGCGGTCCCGTTCATGCAGCAAGGCAAAATCGCCTTGGGTCTGGCGGGTGATGTATTCCAGCGGGCCATAGGGCAGCGTGGCCGGATCAAGAAAGGTAAACCGTTGCTCGATCCCCAAGGGGCGGTTGATCCAGTGCCACTGGTCGCCGTCGCGGTTCAGGGTGAACAGGTCGGGATAGTCGCGGGCCTTGGACACCATGATCAGTTCCAGCAGGTCCCAGCCCGCCAGCTCCATATGGGGCAGCGATTGGCAGCGGTTGGGGTCCTCGGCCAAGGTGATCGCGCGGTCCTGCATTTCCGAGACGTAGTGTTCGTCCACATCGAACGCGAATTCAAAGGTCGATCCCGTAGGCCCACCGGGGTGCGGCGCGATGTTCACCGAATAGGTGTAGGTGTCCTGATCAAAGGGAAACGGAAAGCGGCGGATCGCCTCGGGCGAGTTGTGATAGGTGTAATCGCCGCGGAAGGTTTCGGTGTTAAAATGGCGTGTCATCGGAAAACCTCAGAGATCGAGTTCCAGCCGCGCGCCTTTGAAACGCGACATGCAGGGCATGATTTTGGTCTGGCTGGCCTGTTCGTCGGGGCTGAGCCAGTGGTCGTGGTGCAGAATCTGGCCATTGCAGGCCGAGACGCCGGTTTCGCAGCGCCCGCAGGCCCCGCCACGGCAGGAATAATCGACAGGAACATGGGCGGCCTCTAGGGCCTCGAGCAGGCTTTGGTCGGCCCCTACCCTCAGGTGCTGGCCGGTCGAGGCGATAGTCACTTCAAAGGGCTCGCCGGGGGGCGGCGCGGTGAAGGCTTCGGAATGGATGGCAGAGGTTGGCCAATTGAGGCGCGCCGCCTGATCGGCGACGGCACGGATCAGGCCATCGGGACCGCAGGTGTAGACGTGGCTGCCCAAGGGTTGGCCGTCCAGAATGGCCCCCAAGTCCATGCGGCTGCCCTCTTCCGAGATGTGCAGGTGGATGTGGGGCGCATCGGGCAGCAGGGTCAGACCGGCGGCTTCGGATCGGGAATGGGCGGCGTAGTGCAGCTCATAGGGTTGTTGCAAGATGTCCAGCTGGTGCAGTTGCGACAGGAACGGCGTGATGCCGATGCCGCCCGCGATCAGCACATGCTTGCGCGCGCGCAGGTCCAGTTGGAACAGGTTCTTGGGGGCAGAAACGGTCAGCAAGTCACCCTCGGACACGCGTGTGTGCATATAGAGGGAACCGCCCCGCCCCCTATCCTCTCGCCTGACGGCAATCTCGTAGCCCGCCCCGTCATAGGGGTTCGACACCAGAGAATAAGAGTTGCGCCGGATCAGATCGCCCTCGGGCATGTCGACTGTGATATGGGCCCCGCCGGAAAACAGGGGCAAGGGCGCGCCGTCCGGATGGATCAGCCGGAAACGTTTGACCAAAGGCGACAGGGCGGTGATTTCGGCCACCCTCAGGGTCAGCTTCTTCATGGGCGGATCTCCTGCGTGGTGGGGATCAGGCCGGGGGTTTCGGCGTCCACGCAGACCCCTTGGAACGCGCCGATGCGGCGGGAAAAGTGGTCGCGCACAAACAGGGTCAGCCCGCAATGGCTGCATTCAAAGGGATCGGTGGTGACGTCTTCGGTGATGCCTTTGCAGTGGACGCATTGCATCCGGCGGGCGGCGGTGCCGCGATGTTCGGTCTGGATCGCATCCATCGGCAATCCACACGCGGTGGCAAGGGCGCAGAGCGCACCCATCATCCCTTCGGACCCGGCCAGATACATCTGCGTCCCCATCCGCGCGGTCGACAAAAGCTGCCGCACCAGCGGGCCAGCGGTGTCCAGATCGGGGGTGGTATGAACGGGGGTTTTCACCATCAGGTCCATCCGCGCCAACTTGTCCGAGGCGGGGGCGATCAGCACAATTTGGGCCTTGTCGGTGACGGCGCTATCGCTGGCCATCAGGTCCAGCAGGGCATCGGCCCCGGCGGTATCGGCCACCATAATCGCGGGGGCAGAGCCGTGGGATTTCAGGGGGGCATAGGTGGGACGGCTGTCAATCGAAGGCGAGAATTCGACGGTTGGCATAGGCGATCTTCCTGTCAGACAAGGCAATCAGGGGGCGCCTTGGTCGCGCCCCGATGGCGGCCAAAGGGGGTTAGCCCTTGGCTGTGCGGCGCTTTTTCTCGGGATCGTAGAAGGGCATGGTGTGGGCGATGCAGGGCACCGCCTGCCCGTCGATCAACACGGCTAGCGGCGTGCCCTGAACCGCGCAGTCTACGGGCATACGGGCGATGCCGACGTTGTGGCCGTTCAGCTCGGAATACATGCACATGGTCACAACGCCGACAGGCTGGCCATCCTGTAGCAGGGGCGCGCCCTCGGGGGCGGGGGTGGTGCCCTCCAGCTTGACGCCGAATATCTTGAACCGTTCCTTGCCCTTCAGGCGGTAATGTTCCTCGGCGCCGCGAAAGCCGGTTTTGCCGGGGGAAACGGTGAACTCCAGCCCAAGCTCCCAAAGGGTGTCACCGGCGGGCTCGTCCTCGAACGGGTATTTTTCCGAGTTATCATAGGGAAAGAACAGCAGGTAGCTTTCGGCCCGCAGCAAATCCAGCGTGGTAAAGCGCGTGGGGATGATGCCCATCCCTGCCCCTTCGGCCACGATGGTGTCCCAGATCAGAGGGGCGTCCTGACGGCGGCAGAAAATCTCGTAGCCGCGTTCGCCGGTGTATCCGGTGCGGGAAATCATTACGGGTTTGCCGAACAGGGTTGTCTGGATGTGGCTGAAATAGACCACATCGCGAATGCCTGGCACGTGCTGTTCCAGATAGTCCACGGCCAGCGGCCCTTGCAGGGAAATGTCGTGCAGATCGTCGTCAAAGGTCAGCACCACGTTGCGCCCCGCCGCATAGCGGGTCAGCTGTTCGTGCCCCCCGCCCGAGCCATGCACCACCATGAAGCTGTGCGGCCCCATCCGGTAAATCACGCAGTCGTCGATGAACTTGCCTCGATCGTCCAGCATCGTGGCATAGGTCGAACGGCCCGGCTTCAGGGCCTCGATATTGCGGGTGGTGGCTTTGTCGATCACGTATTGGGCGTGGGGGCCGATCACGTGGACTTTTTTCAGGCCCGAGACATCCATGACCCCCGCCTTGGTGCGGATCGCCAGATATTCTTCGGTCTGGTCCTTGTCATAGCTCCATGCGGTGCCCATCCCGCTCCAGTCCTCCAGCGCCGAGCCCATGGCGCGGTGCCGGTCTGCCAGTGCGGAAAATCTCCATGATGCGATCATTCTATCGGTCCTTGGGAAATTGCTTGGGTGTTGGGTGCGCTGGCAGGGTTGGGGCCTGCCAGCGCCCGAGGGCTCAGCCCTTTTTGGTGGCTTTGTAGGCGTGCTCTTCGTGTCGCCAGCCAAAGGCCACGGCCGCCACGACCAAGGCCAGACAGACGGCCAGCCAGAGGCCCTCGACCGATCCGTAGCCGGCATAGACTGCGCCGGTTACGCCGTCCCAGGTGGTTGCATCAAAGGGAGCTTCCATAGTGCATTCCTTTCAGGGGTAAGGGGTTATTCAGCAGGAGTGACAGAGGGGTGCAGGGCTTCGGGATAGGCCGATGCAGGTACCTTGACCTTGTCGAGACCCAGAATTTCAGCCTCGGCGGGGACGCGCAGTTGGCCGGTGACCTTCAGCAGGTACGAGGCGACATAGCCGGGGATGAACCCCAACAGGCCCATGACGATCGCGCCAACCAGCTGACCGGTGAACGAGGTGGTGATCACGTTCTCGCCGAAGAGCGCGGGGTAGCCTTGGGCGGCGATGCCCACAGACAGCAGACCCCACATCCCCAGGAACCCGTGCACAGCAAAGGCCCCTACCGCATCGTCGATCCCGCGGCGTTCGATGAACGACGATACAAAGGGCATCGCGCAGGCGCCGACAAAGCCGATCACAAAGGCCATCGGCGGGTACCACAGGTCCAGACCGGCCGCACAAGAGATGATCCCGCCTAGGGCGCCCGACATCATCCAGAACGGATCGCGGGTGATCATCCACGCGCCAATGATGCCACCGGCAAAGCCCATCAGGGTGTTAAAGGTCATGCCCGACAGGGTCATGGGCGTGCCATAGATGGTGCCCTCGATTGTGTTGCTCCAGCTCCATGCCTCGCCGGGGACGATGACGCAGCCCATGAGAAAGCCCCAGAAGCCCGCGATAATCAGCATCAGGCCG
Source organism: Donghicola mangrovi (assembly GCF_013377535.1). Lineage (GTDB taxonomy): Bacteria > Pseudomonadota > Alphaproteobacteria > Rhodobacterales > Rhodobacteraceae > Donghicola > Donghicola mangrovi. The sequence continues at coordinate 25,958 of NZ_JABCJE010000008.1, forward strand.
ATCAGGGTCATGGGCATCGAGTGGCCCGCGATGTGGTTTGCGGTGCCGTCGGCGTTGAACTTGCCGATGCGGGGGCCGACGTTGATCAGAACACCAAGGCTGAAGAAGCCCGCGATCATGTGCACAACGCCCGCTGCGCCGAAATCGTGGTAGCCGAATTTGGTCACCAGCCAACCGTCCGCGTGCCAGCCCCAAGCAGCGGCCAAAATCCACACGAACGCCCCGAGGATGATGGCCAGAACCACAAAGCCGGTCAGCTTGATCCGCTCGATCACGCCGCCCGACAGGATCGACGCGGTGGTCGCCGCGAACAGGACGAACGCGCCCCAGAACACGCCGGAGGACCGGTCATCCAGATTGGGGCCCATATACTGGCTCCACGGCAGGGCGATGTCGTTGGCATAAGCGAGGCCCGAGATGCCCATTGCACCTTCGCTCAAGGTCAGGCCGGTCGGGAAGGCCCAGTAAATCCACCAACCGATAAAGTAGAAGAATGGCACGATCATCGCGAAGGCGAGGATGTTCTTGATCCCCGAGGCCAGAGCGTTTTTCGAACGTGACGCGCCCATTTCATAGGCCAGAAATCCGGCGTGGATCAGCACCATGAGAGGGATCGTCAGAAAGTAGAAAGTTTCGGAGAAAGTACCGTTGGTCGCGGCCGACTTCTCCGTCAGCTCCGCCACTGCGGCGGCCAGGGAAGCAAGATCTTGTTCCAATGCGTTATCCTCGTCCTGTGAGACTTGTGAGAGTCTGCGAGAGGACCCGACTGGATTATACCAATTCTAATTTGTGGTCCCTCGACGGGTTTGATTGGGCTCCTGAAATCACTTTCAGACAAACTTTTTTCGCCTTAGGAAAAAATATTTCCATGCACAGGCGCGAAAAGCGGACCTTGGTCCGCATCTTTGATGAAGAATTAAGCGTGGGGGAAATGGCCGGAACGCATTGGTTCAGGCATTTTCGATGGAACGCAGAGCGCGGGCCAGAGGTGAGTCTAGCGCCAACCCGCCGATCAAGGGATCAAACTGCGACTGGTTCAGTGCGGGAAACCGGTTGGACCAATCAGTCCTCTTGCAAAAGCATCCGTTGGTCTTCGATCAGAGCCAGCTTCATGAACTCGGACGCCTCTTCTATGTCGCGGGCGGCGATGGCGTTGAACAGACCGTTGTAGCCGCGCTGATAGGTGGCCAGCCGCACGGGCGTCAGATAGCGGCGATACATGGCCGCGCGGAACGACTGCCGACGCGCGTCCAGCACCAAATTATAGCAGGCGATCAGCAAGGGGTTTCCGGTGCCCTCAGCCAGCAAACGGTGGAATTCCTCTTCCAACCGGACAAAGGCTGTGGCGTCAGTTTGCACCCGCTCCATCTTGGACAGGACAACGGACAGGGCTTCGATCTGGCGGGGGGACATGTTCACAACGGCCAGCCGGACCATCTCGGGCTCGATGATGCCGCGCATGACTTGCAGCTGAAGGGGGCCGGTATCCGCGGCCACAGGCGACAGGGTCTGTCCATCGATATTGGGATCATAGGTAACAAAGGAACCCGATCCGGGCCGCCGCCGGATCATACCGCGGCTTTCCAGATGGTCCAGCGCCTCTCGCACGGTGTTGCGGGCGACCCCCAGTTCCTGCGCCAGTTGGCGTTCGGAGGGCAGGCGTTCCTCGGTCGCGTATTCCTGCGTCGCGATGCGGGTGGACAGGGTTTCGATCACGTATTTGACGGTCGCGCCGGGAAGGTAGGCTCCATCAGGAGACGAGGCTGGATTTTGCACGGGCGGTCCTTCGCAATAGCGTGAAAGCGAAGGCGATTTTACGCAGTGGATCACAATTGGTCCAGAGGCGGCAGACCACTTTTGGGTCTACAGTGCCCTGCAAAACCGCAATCTCAGCCCATCTTTTCCGAGCCGTAGGCGTTGGGCGAGGCCGGAACCACCACCGTTTTGTTCCCGTTCAGAAAGACCCGGTGATGGGCGTGCGCATGGATCGCGCGGGCCAGCACCTGCGCCTCCACGTCTCGGCCAAGGGATACATAGTCGGTGGGCGATTGGGCGTGGGTGACACGCACGATGTCCTGCTCGATGATCGGGCCTTCGTCCAGATCGGCGGTCACGTAATGAGAGGTCGCGCCAATCAACTTCACCCCCCGCGCATAGGCCTGTTTATAGGGGTTCGCCCCCTTGAAGGACGGCAGGAAAGAGTGGTGGATGTTGATGATCCGCCCCGACATTTTCTGGCACATCTCGTCCGACAGGATCTGCATATAGCGGGCCAGAACGATCAGATCGGCGCCGGAGTCCTCGACCACTTTCATGATGGCGGCTTCGGCGTCGGGTTTGTTTTCCTTGGTCACTTTGATGCAGTGAAAGGGGATGTCGGCGTTCACCACGGCCTTCTGGTAATCCATGTGATTGGAAATAACCGCAACGATTTCAACGGGCAGCGCCCCGATCCTGACGCGATAGAGCAGATCGTTCAGGCAGTGGCCAAAGCGGCTGACCATCACCACGACCTTCATCTTTTGCGCCTCGTCATGAAAGGCCGCCTGCATGGCGAACTGCTGGATCAGAGGGGCAAAGGCGGCCTCCAGATCGGTCAGACCCGCGCCCTGTTCGGAGACAAAGGCCACGCGCATAAAGAACTGGCCTGTGTCCAGATCGTCGAATTGGCTGCTGTCGGTGATGTTGCACCCGTGATCGGCCAGAAAGGTCGAGATGGCGGCGATGATGCCGCGCGCTGACGGACAGGTCACGGTCAGGCAATATTGGGTCATGGCGGTCTCCTGTCGGGGGCCAGTTGGAATGGGTCAGACGGGCACGTGTTCCAGCCGCGCGGCGGCAACGCTGATCGCGTGCCACAGGGATGCGGCATAGCTGCGCATTCCGATCACGGAGATCTGGGTGTCGCTGGGGCGCAGGACGAAGACGGTCATATGCTCCAGCCCCGTGCGGGTCGCGTGACCGGGGGCATAGGCCGCTGGGGGCAGGTTCACCAGTTTGGCCATCAGGGCGGGGATCAGGTCAGGCCCTGCGGCCGAAGTGATGTGGAACGCCGCGAAACCGTCGGTTTGCTCGGTGATGCTGGCGTTTGGAGCTTCGGCATGGACGAGGGCGGCGAAGTCGCCGGTCCCCTGCCCCGCGCCGATGATCATCCACTGGTTTGCGCCGGTCCAGAAGGCCCCATAGGGGCCGCTGGTGGTCATCGCACCGACCTCTGGCAGGGTTAGGCCAAACGGTGTCGGCGCCGCCTGCCCCTTGCGCAGGGTTAATGAGGCCAGCCCGAGGCTGTCATCCTCAGTCAAGGTCAGCGCACCGAAACGGGCGGTGCGGGCGTCCACCGCGCCAAGGGCGGTCAAGGGGATCAGGTCAGTCACGCAGGCGCCCTCCTTCGGGGTCAACGAAATGGGTGGGAACGACTTTGGCCTCGAAACTCTGCCCTTCCAAGGGGTTAGCGGCGGTGATCACCTCGCCCATGCGGGTGTCGCCGTCTTCCAGAAAGCCAAGCGCGATGTAGCTGTTCAGATACGGGGAGTAGCAGGACGAGGTCACCCAGCCCTGATCGGTCTCCATGTTCTGAGTGGTTCCTTTGGTAAACAGGTGCGAACCGGCGGGGATCTGCGACTGGGGTTCAACGGGCATCAGCCCGACCAACCGCCGCCGCTCTTGCGCCAACCCTTCGCGCCGCGACATGACCGCGCCGATCGAGTCCTTCTTGGGGGACACCATTTTCCCCAGTCCCAGCATCAGCGCCGTGGTCTGCCCGTTCAGTTCAGCCCCCGCAGCGTGGCCCTTTTCGATGCGCAAGACGGCCAGCGCCTCGGTGCCGTAGGGGGTCGCGCCAAGGTCCGCGCCGACATGCATCAACCGCTCCATCAGGGCATGGCCATAGCGGGCAGGCACGGCAATTTCATAGGCCAATTCCCCCGAGAAAGAGATGCGGAACAGCCGCGCCCGAAGTCCGCCGCAGATGGTCAGCTCCGCGCAGGCCATAAAGGGGAACGCCTCGTTCGAGAGGTCGAACCCGTCCACGATCCGCTGAAGCAAAGCGCGGGATTTCGGGCCCGCCACGGCGATCTGCGCCCACGCATCGGTGGTCGAGATCAACTGCACATCCAGTTCGGGCCACAGACATTGGTGCGCGAATTCCATGTTACGATAGACAGCGCCCGCGTTGGCGGTAGTGGTCGTGACGACGAAGTGATCCACCCCCAAACGCGCGCAGGTGCCGTCATCGTAGAGATGCCCGTCTTCGCGCAGCATCAGGCCATAGCGAACCATGCCAACCTTCAGCGTGCCCATCATGTTGGAGTAGATGCGGTTCAGGAATTCGGCGGCATCGGCCCCTTGGACATCGATCTTGCCCAAGGTCGTGACATCGCACAGGCCCACGTCGTGGCGGACGGTCAGAACCTCTCGGTCCACCGACTGCCGCCAATGGGTTTCGCCCGCGCGAGGGAAGTAGGACGCGCGCATCCATTGGCCGACCTCGGTGAACTCGGCCCCTTGGGCGGTGGCCCAGTGGTGGGTCGGGGTCAGGCGGCGGGGCCGGAAATGATGGCCCGTATCGCCCCCCCCCAGCACCGACAGGGACACGCCGGTATAGGGCGGGCGAAAGATCGTGGTGCCGGTTTCGGGGATCGTCGCTCCGGTCAAATCCGCCATCACCGCCAGCGCCGAGATGTTCGAGGTCTTGCCCTGATCGGTCGCCATCCCGAGCGTGGTCCAGCGTTTCAGATGCTCGACCGAGCGCATGTTTTCGGTGTGGGACAGGGTGATGTCCTTGACCGTGACGTCGTTCTGGAAATCGACCCAAGCGCGTTTCTTCGCGGGAACGTACCAGTAGGCGGACTGCTTGGCGGGGGTGTCGGGCGTGTCGGGCAGTGCGATGGGGCTGGCGCTGACCCCAATGTCCGACAGCGCGGCGATCGCCATTTCCATGCCGTCGGTTAGGGCTGCGTGGGTCCCGCCCTTGCCCCGTGCCGCACCTGCGGGGAACATCCCCTTTGGCCCGTCAGCGCCGGGGACAAAGGCGAGCAGGTCGTTATCCCATACCGGCCGCCCCCGATGATGAGAGGCCAGATGCACGTTGGGGTTCCAGCCCCCCGCCACGCCAAGGGCGCCGACATTGTGCCAGCTCGACTGGCCATTTCGGGTGATCTCGATGGCAGTCAGGCCGTGGCGGCCTTTGGTGCCCGTGACGGTGCCGCCCGAGAAGACTTGATAGGCGCCGAACGCGGCCACAGCAGGGCGCGTGTCGATGACCCCGAGGACGGGAACGCCCTTGGCCAGCAGGTCCAGCGCGGTGCGGTGGCCATCATCGCCGTTGGTGAAAATCGCGACCGGATCGCCGGATTTGCGGACCGGCGCGGCGGCCCAACGGTTGGCATAGGCGCGCATGGCTCCGGCCAGCATGATGCCGGGGCGGTCATTGTCGGCAAAGGGGATGTGCCGTTCGATCGCGCCCGCCGCCAAGACGCTGCGTTTCGCGGTGATGCGCCACAGGGTCTGGCGCACCTGACCGGTTGGGTCGGGCAAATGGTCGGCCACACGCTGGACCGCGCCGAAAATCCCGTGATCGTAGGTGCCGAAAACAGTCGTGCGGGGCATCAGGCGGACGTTGGGCATCGCGGCCAGTTCCGCGCATGTCCGGTCCACCCAGTCGGTTGCGGGGGCCCCGTCCAGCAGATCGCTTTCGGCCAGTAGGCGACCCCCGAAACGGAAATCTTCGTCCGCCAGAATGACCTCGGCCCCAGCGCGGGCGGCGGTCAGGGCGGCACTCAGACCGGTCGCGCCGCCGCCGATGACCAGCAGATCGCAGTGCAGGAAGCCTTTGTCATAGGTGTCGGGGTCGGGCAGCGTGGACAGCGCCCCAAGGCCCGCGGCGCGGCGGATGGCGGGCTCATAGAGACGCTCCCAGAACGCGCGGGGCCACATGAAGGTCTTGTAGTAAAATCCCGCCGCAAAGAATGGCGACAGCAGATCGTTCACCGCCATCAGGTCGTGTTCCAGCGGGCCGATGTGGTTCTGGGATCGGGCCTCGAGGCCCGCGAACAACTCGGCCACAGTGGCGCGGGTGTTGGGCTCGGCTCGGGCACCGCTGCGCAGGGTGACCAGCGCGTTGGGTTCCTCGGACCCGGCGGTGAAAATCCCGCGCGGGCGGTGGTATTTGAAGCTGCGCCCCACCAGTTGCACGCCATTGGCCAGCAGGGCCGAGGCTAGCGTATCCCCTTGGAACCCCTGATAGGTCTTGCCGTTGAAGGTAAAGCCAAGCGGCGCTTTGCGGTCGATCAGACCACCGGACAGACGGGTCATTTCGCACCTCTTGCGGGCAGGTCACGGGCCAGTTCCGCGCCCAAAATCTCGTGGGTCAGGGTGTTGCGGGTGACGATCAGCCACGACCGGTCGCCCTGTTCGTGAAACCACAATTCGCGGTGAACGCCCGCAGGGTTGTCCCGCAGAAAGACGTAATCGCAGAAGTCCGCCTCGGCGGTCACGGCGCTGGGATCGGGGCGGTTCATCAGGCTGGCGTCGCCCAAATAGGTGAATTCCTGGCTGTCGCGCAGGCCAAGAAGGGGATGAGGGATCAGCATCGCTTGGCCCCTTTCAATGCAGGTTGGGTTGGGCGCCTACGCCCTTTTCGTCGATCACATAGCCGCGGTTGAACCGGTCCAGCCGGTATGCGGTGGCAGTGGTGTGGGGGGTGTCCGTGGCCAGCAGATGGGCAAAGCAGTAGCCGGACGCAGGCGTCGCCTTGAACCCGCCATAGCACCAGCCCGCATTCAGATAGAGACCATCCAGCGGCGTGCGGTCGATGATCGGAGAGCCGTCCATCGACATGTCCATAATCCCGCCCCAACTGCGCAGCAGGCGCGCGCGGCCAATCATGGGCATCAGGGCCATGCCGCCTTCGGCCACATCCTCGACCACGGGCAGGTTGCCGCGTTGGGCATAGGAGTTGTAGCCGTCGATGTCGCCGCCAAAGACCAGCCCGCCCTTGTCCGACTGGCTGACATAGAAATGCCCCGCGCCAAAGGTGATGACACCGAGAATCACAGGCTTCAGCCCTTCGGAGACAAAGGCCTGCAAAACGTGACTTTCGATCGGCAGACGCATTCCGGCCATCGCCATTACGCGGCTGGAACTGCCCGCAACGGCCACGCCGACCTTGCCTGCCTTGATCGGGCCGCGAGTGGTCTGGACGCCGGTGACGCGGCCATCGGTGATGTCGAAACCGGTTACTTCGCAATTCTGGATCAGGTCCACGCCGCGCATATCGGCCGCACGGGCATAGCCCCAGGCCACGCCGTCATGCCGCGCGGTGCCGGCGCGTTTCTGCATCAGGCCGGCCTTGATCGGGAAGCGGGCGTTGTCGAAATTCAGGAAAGGCAGCATCTCGCGCAGCTGATCGCGCGACAGCAGCTCGCCCCCTGCCCCGGACAAGTGCATCGCATTCCCGCGCCGACGGTAGGCATCGCGCTGGGCATCCGTGTGGGCCAAGTTGATGATCGACCGCTGGCTGACCATCGAGTTAAAGTTCAGGTCCTGTTCCTGCGACTCCCACAGTTTCATCGAGAATTCGTAGAAGGGCTGGTTGCCGGGAAGAAGATAGTTCGACCGGATGATCGTGGTGTTGCGCCCGATATTGCCGGACCCCAGCCACCCCTTTTCCAGCACGGCCACGTTGGTGATCCCGTAGGTCGCCGCCAGATGATAGGCCGTGGCCAGACCATGCCCGCCGCCGCCCACGATGATGATGTCATAGGCCGGTTTCGGATCGGGATCGCGCCAAAGGGGCTTCCAGCCCTTGTGGCCGGTCAGGGCCTCTTTCAGCACTCGGATGCCAGAGAATTTCATGGGGGGTCTCGGGATGACTGTTGTCTGAAAAGGCCCGGCTGGGATGCCGGGCCAGTTGGGACCGGGGCCGGAAGGAGAAGCCCCGCTCGGTGAAAGCGTCGGATCAGATGTCCAGCGTGTTGTCCTTTTCCCATGCAGTGAAATGCGAGACGAAGCTGTTCCATTCCTGATGCTTCATCTTGATGTAAGAGGCCGAGAAATCGTCCCCCAGCATCGTTTTTAGGCCCGCATCGGCGTCAAATGACCGGATCGCATCCAGCATGTTCAAGGGCAGCTTGGGGGCGCCGGTGACGGTGTGCCCCTCGGCGTACATGTCGATGTCCCAGCGTTTGCCCGGATCGGCCTTGGCGCGGATGCCCGACAGGCCCGCCGCAATGATCACGGCTTGCAAGAGATAGGGGTTCACCGCCCCGTCAGGTAGGCGCAGTTCGAACCGGCCGGGGCCCGGAACGCGGACCATGTGGGTGCGGTTGTTGCCGGTCCACGTCACGGTATTGGGTGCCCAAGTGGCCCCCGACATGGTGCGCGGCGCGTTGATCCGCTTGTAGCTGTTCACAGTGGGGTTGGTGATCGCGGCCAAAGCCTCGGCGTGCTTCATGATCCCGCCAAGGAAATACCCGCCCTGCTCTGACAGGCCGACCTCTCCGATCTGGCCGCCCGCATCGCCGGCAAAGGCGTTGGTCTTGCCCTCCAGATCCCAGACCGAAATGTGCGCGTGGCAGCCATTGCCGGTCAGACCGGGGATCGGTTTGGGCATAAAGGTCGCGCGCAGCCCGTGCTTTTCCGCGACCGATTTCACCATGAACTTAAAGAACGAATGGCGGTCGGCGGTGATCAGGGCGTCGTCGAAATCCCAGTTCATTTCAAACTGGCCGTTCGCATCCTCGTGGTCGTTCTGATAGGGGCCCCACCCCAGTTCCAGCATGTAGTCGCAGATTTCAGCGATCACGTCATAGCGGCGCATCAAGGACTGCTGGTCATAGCAAGGCTTGTCCGCCGTATCGAGCGGGTCTGAGATTTTGTCGCCCTCGGGCGTCAGCAGAAAGAATTCGGCCTCGATGCCGGTTTTGACGCGCAGGCCCTCCTCGGCGGCTTCGGCAATCAGTTTCTTCAGGACGTTACGGGGGGCTTGGCCAACGGGCTGACCCTCCATGATGCAGTCGGCGGGGACCCATGCCACGTCTTTTTTCCACGGCAGCTGGATCACCGCGTCCGGGTCGGGCACGGCCAGCATATCGGGGTGGGCGGGGGTCAAATCCAGCCATGTGGCAAAGCCCGCAAAGCCTGCGCCGTCCTCCTCCATTCCGGCGATGGCGCTGGCGGGAACCAGTTTGGCGCGCTGGCCACCGAATAGGTCAGTGTACGAAATCATGAAATATTTGACGCCGTTATCTTCGGCGAACTTGGACAATTTGCTCATTCTTATTCCCTTTATCCCTGTTGGAGCCAAAGGGGCCGAGGCCCCCATGACGGGGCATCAGAAGCCGGGTTTGCCCGGATACCAGTTGGTGCCTGCCAGCGGGATTTGCGCCATGGCGGCGGCTTCCATGGTCAGGGCGCACAGGTCCTCGGGTTCCAGATTGTGGACGTGGTTGTGCCCGCAAGCCCGCGCGATGGTCTGGCATTCCAAGGTCATCACGTTCAGATAGTTGCGCAGACGGCGACCGGCGGCGATCGGGTCCAGACGCTTCATCAGTTCGGGGTCCTGGGTGGTGATGCCTGCGGGGTCGCGCCCTTCGTGCCAGTCGTCATAGGCACCGGCGGTGGTCCCAAGAGCGTTGTACTCGGCCTCCCACTTGGGGTCGTTGTCCCCCAGAGCGATCAGCGCGGCGGTGCCGATGGACACAGCGTCCGCGCCCAAGGCCAGCGCCTTGGCGACATCCGCGCCGTTGCGGATGCCACCCGAGACGACCAGCTGCACCTCGCGGTGCATTCCCAGATCCTGCAGCGCCTGAACGGCGGGGCGGATACAGGCCAAAGTGGGCTGACCCACGTGTTCGATAAACACGTCCTGTGTGGCGGCGGTGCCGCCCTGCATCCCGTCCAGCACCACAACGTCGGCGCCTGCCTTTACCGCCAGCGCGGTGTCATAGTAGGGGCGCGCGCCGCCGACCTTGATGTAGATGGGCTTTTCCCAGTTGGTGATTTCCCGAAGTTCCAGAATTTTGATCTCCAGATCGTCGGGGCCGGTCCAGTCGGGGTGACGGCAGGCCGAGCGCTGGTCGATCCCGACTGGCAGATCGCGCATTCCGGCGACCCGTTCGGTGATCTTCTGACCCAGCAGCATCCCGCCGCCGCCCGGTTTCGCGCCCTGCCCCACGACCACCTCGATCGCATCGGCGCGGCGCAGGTCGTCAGGGTTCATGCCGTAGCGGCTGGGTAGGTACTGGTAGACCAGCTTTTGCGAGTGGCCGCGTTCCTCTTCGGTCATGCCGCCGTCGCCGGTGGTGGTCGAGGTGCCCGCCAGCGTCGCGCCGCGGCCCAAAGCCTCTTTCGCGGGGCCAGAAAGCGAGCCAAAGGACATGCCCGCAATGGTGATCGGGATTTTCAGTTCAATGGGTTTCTTGGCGAAACGGGTGCCAAGGGTGACCGAGGTCTCGCATTTCTCGCGGTAGCCTTCCAGCGGGTAGCGGGACATGGACGCGCCAAGGAACAGTAGGTCATCAAAGTGCGGCACACGGCGTTTCGCGCCGCCACCACGGATGTCGTAGATGCCGGTCGCCGCAGCCCGACGGATTTCCGAGTTCACCGAGTTCGAGAACGTCCAGCTCTGGCGCGGATCTGTTTGGGGGGTCTTGTCCATTGCGCGTTCCTTAGTATTCGTCGGCGTGGTCGATGTTGAAGTTGTAGAGACGGCGGGCAGACCCATAGCGCTTGAACTCTTCGGGTTTGGCGTCGGCACCGGCGCGGTCCAGAAGGTCTTGCAGGATTTCGATATGCTCGGGGCGCATCTCTTTCTCGACGCAGTCGGCACCGAGGGATTTGACGGTGCCGCGCACGAACAGGCGCGCCTCATAGAGGCTGTCCCCCAGCGCATCGCCCGCATCCCCCAGCACAACCAGATTGCCCTTTTGCGCCATAAAGGCGGACATGTGGCCGATGTTGCCATGCACCACGATGTCGATCCCCTTCATCGAGATCCCGCAGCGGGACGATGCATTGCCCTTGATGTTCAGCAGGCCCCCGCGGCCCGTGGCACCCGCGTATTGCGATGCATCGCCCTCGATCACGACCTCGCCGGACATCATGTTTTCGGCAACGCCCGGACCGGCCGAGCCTTCGACGCGGATGGTCGCGGTTTTGTTCATGCCCGCGCAGTAATAGCCGGTGGAGCCTTTGACGGTGACCGACAGCGGGCCATCCAGACCGACCGCAACGGCGTGGCTGCCACGGGGGTTGGTGATTTCGTACACCGCGTTCGCCTGCGATTTCGCGGCCTGTTGCAGGGTCACGTTGACCTCGCGCAGGGGTGTGGTGGACATATCCAGAGTGGGCATCGGATCAACGCTCCCAGAAGTAGACGGTGGCGGGTTCGGGTTCCCAGACCTTGGCGGCGTCGATGCCGGGCAGGTCCGCAAAGGCGCGGTATTCGCTGGCAAAGGCGACGTAATCGTCGGTCTCGGCCATAACGGCGGGCTTGCAGGCGATGGGGTCACGGACCACGCCAAAGCCGTTCTTGGTGCCGGTCACAAAGGTGAAGAAGCCATCCAGGTCGTCGATGGTCCCTTCCAGCGCCTGACCCAAGGTCGCCCCGTCCGCGATGCGCGAGCTGATATAGGCCGCGCCCACTTCGGTGTCGTTCTCTGACTTGGTGAACACGCCCTTTTTCGCCAGCTTGCGGCGCATCTGGTTGTGGTTCGACAGGCTGCCGTTGTGGACCAAGCACTGGTCATCGGCGGTCGAGAACGGGTGCGCACCCATGGTGGTCACCGCGGATTCCGTGGCCATGCGGGTGTGGCCGATGCCGTGGCTACCGCCCATGGCGCGCAGGCCGAAACGGGCCGCAACCTCGCGCGGCAGGCCGACCTCTTTGTAAATCTCCATCGAGGTTCCGACGCCCATTATGCGCAGACCTTTCCCCTCAAGAAACTCGACCGCTGCGGCTTCTTTCTCGACGGGCAGGACCAGCACCGCGTGGGTGTCCACGGGTTTGACGCTGGCGGGGGCGTCGATGGCGGCGCTCAGGGCCTGCTCTAGATCCGCGAAATCGGTGTCCGGCGTGTCGGACTGGATGGTGATCTTGATCTGGCCCACCGCCTCTTCGCCGTAAATCGCGATGCCCGCGCTGTCGGGGCCGCGGTCGGTCATGGTGATGAGCATATCGGTCAGCATGTCACCCAGCTTTGGGCGCAGGTCGTCCTTTTTCAGGAATAGGCCAACAATGCCGCACATCGGGGGGTCTCCTTCGTGACGAGGTTTGAACGCGGGGCGCGTCCTTCCCCTTCTGCTTAGCGGGAAAGGTGGTTTCCTGAAAAGAAAGTTTATCGCCTGACTGGAAAATTTATTTCCTGCGGCGAAGTTTGCCTAATTACCAAGCAAAACGGGCGCCCCCTGGATGGGACGCCCGTGCGATAGGCCAGATTTGCGGTAGTTCAGCGGGTCTGCGGGTAGGTGATGATCGACAGATAGCGCAGGGGCAGGCTGACGATTTCCTCGGGTCCGTGGGGGGCGTCCGAATCGAAGAACAGCGAGTCCCCCTCCTCCAGCAGGTATTTCTGGTCCCCGTGGCGGTAATTCACCTTGCCCTCGAGGATATAGAGGAACTCGATCCCCTCGTGCTGGAAGACCTGAAAATGGGAATGCTCGTCCAGCGTGATCAGATAGGGCTCGACCACGACGCCGGAATTGTTCGACCCGATATGCCCCAGCAAATTGTACTGATGACCTGCGCGGGTGCCTTCGCGCTCGATCTCGGCTCCTTCGCCTGCCTTGACGTGCATACAGCCGCGTGTTTCCTCGTAACCCGCAAAGAGCTGGATCAGGGGCACACACAGCGCATCCGCCAAAGCCGAGATCGTGTTCAGTGAAGGCGAGATCACCCCGTTTTCGATCTTGGACAGCATCCCCACGGACAGGCCCGTTTTGCCCGCCAGATCCGCGCCGGTCATCCGCTGGCGTTTGCGCAGGTCACGGACCTGACGGCCGATTGCGACCTCCAGGTTCTTTTCCCGCTGTTCCTTGATCGCGTGGGGGTTCTGCCGCAGGGGCGCTGTCGTGGGTTTCTTGCTCAAATCGGTGCCTTTTCGTCGTTAGTCGTTAGTCGTTAGTCTGCGCAAGCGCGGCCGGAAGATCGGGTTTGACCCGTTGATGCCAGAGCTGGCCCGCGTGTCCCAGTTCCTCGATCAGGATATCCTTGTGGGTTTCCAGCCAGTTCAGCACGGACCCGAATTCTTGGATCACGGCCTTGCCGTCCTTGATCGAGACCACGGGCCAGTCGCCGACCAGCGCGTTGTCGATACCGTACACCTCGTCACCCCACCATTTCGCCATGCCAAAGGTGTGCGGCATGTGGCGCCCCCGTTTCAGGGCCGCCAGTACCGAGGTCGTGGACAGGCTCCCCGCAGTTTCCACCGCCTCGTGCCACAGATCAAGGATCGCCGCGTATTCCCAGCTGACCGCCGACCAATGGCCCGGAAAGCGGGCGGTATAGGTGTCAAAGAACGCCTTTGGCCGGCGGAAAAAGAATTCGGCATCCACCAGCGCGGGGTCGTCGAAATCGGGGAACTGAAAGGTGAAGTGCTCCATGAATTCCGGCGACGTGGCTCGGATCAGTTCGGGATAGGTGTCGCAGGTGCAGGCGATGATCTGCCCCGTGAACCCCGCGCGATGGGCGGCGCGGGTTAGCGCGTCGATCGTCGGCGGGGGCGAGCTGCACCAGCACAGCACGTCGGGGCTTTCGGCCATCATCTGCGCGACGATGGCGTCCACATCAGCGGTGGCGTCGTCGTATTGGACCTCGGCAACCACCTCGCGTCCCGCCACGCGGCAAGCGGCCCGATAGGTGGCCAGCGACGGCAACCCCAGCGGGTCTTTCTGGGAACACAGGGCGTATCGCTTGGCCTCGGGGTGGGTGCGGGCCAGCCAGTCCACGCCGGTTACGACGAAAAAGGGATGCACCTCGGCGGGGGCGATCAGCGTGGGATGGTCCGGCGACAGGTCCGAGGGCAGCAGCGTCGCCGTCAGAACGCGCCGCTCCATCAGATAGGCAAAGGCCAGCCCCATGTTGGGCCCGCCAAGGGTCAGCACCAACCGCACGTTCTGCGTTTCGACCAACTGGCGCGCCGCCTCCAGCGTGGCCTCTTCGCCCAAGGCGCTGTCGTGGATCACCAGTTCGACCTTGTGGCGCCGCCCGCCGATCATCATCCCGCCGCGTTCGTTGATCCAGTCCACCCAGATGCGGCAACCGTCCAGACCGGGAGCGCCCCACGACTGCTCTGGCCCGCTGAGGGGGACCAAGGCACCAATCCGCACCGGCGCGCGCATCTGCACGCTCAGCCGGGGCAAAGACCCCCAAACTGCCAGCCGCTGCGCTAGGGAAACCGCGCTCATTGCTCACCTCTCGCCTGAAAAAGATGCGTCGCCGCGCATGTTTTGCTGCCGACCAGTATCCCTGAAAGAAAATTTATTGACCAATAGAAAATTTTTGGACCAAACCAGAAAAAACCAAAAGAACCAATATTGAAATTTGGTCCACACCAGAATCAAGCCAACATGGAGAGACGTTATGACCAAGAGAATTGCTGTCATCGGAGCGGGGCCATCGGGGCTGGCGCAACTGCGGGCCTTCCAGTCGGCAGCCCAAAAGGGGGCCGATATCCCCGAAGTGGTCTGCTTTGAAAAGCAGTCGAACTGGGGTGGGCTGTGGAATTACACGTGGCGCACGGGTGTGGACGAGAACGGCGAACCGGTGCACGGGTCCATGTACCGCTATCTGTGGTCCAATGGCCCCAAAGAGGGGCTGGAGTTCGCCGACTATTCCTTTGAGGAGCATTTCGGCAAACAGATCGCATCCTATCCGCCGCGCGCGGTGCTGTTCGATTACATCGAGGGGCGCGTGCTGAAGGCAAATGTGCGCGACTGGATCCGGTTCTCGACCGTGGTGCGTTGGGTGGATTACGACGCCGAGGCGGGCGATTTCGAGGTCACCGTTCACGACATGGCCACCGACCGCGTTTATACCGAGTGCTTCGACAATGTGATCGTCGCCTCGGGGCATTTTTCATCGCCGAATGTGCCGGAATACCCCGGCTTTGACCGCTTTAACGGGCGCATCGTTCATGCCCACGATTTCCGCGATGCCCGCGAATTTCAGGGCAAGGATGTGCTGCTGATGGGCTCGTCCTATTCGGCCGAGGATATCGGCTCCCAGTGCTGGAAATACGGGGCCAAGTCGATCACCACCTGCTACCGCTCGGCCCCGATGGGGTTCGATTGGCCCCATAATTGGGAGGAAAAAGGCGGGTTCGAACGGGTCGAGGGCAAGACCGCCTATTTCAGCGATGGCACGACCAAGGACATCGACGCGATCATCCTGTGCACCGGCTACCGGCACTACTTCCCGTTCTTGCCTGACGATCTGCGCCTGAAAACCGCGAACCGGCTGGCCACGGCGGACCTGTATAAGGGGGTCGCCTACGTCCATAACCCTGCGCTGTTCTATCTGGGGATGCAGGACCAGTGGTTCACTTTCAACATGTTCGACGCGCAGGCATGGTGGGTGCGTGATGTGATCTTGGGCCGGATTGCGATCCCCGAGGACAAACAGGTTCTGATGGCCGATGTGGCCGAGCGCGAGGCACGCGAAGAAGCCTCGGACGACACGAAATACGCGATCAATTATCAGGCCGATTACATCAAGGAACTGATCGCCGAGACCGACTATCCGTCCTTTGACGTGGACGGCGCGTCCAAAGCCTTCTTCGAATGGAAGAAGCACAAGGCCCAAGACATCATGGGTTTCCGCAACAATTCCTATGTGTCGGTCATGACGGGCACGATGGCGCCCGTGCACCACACCCCGTGGAAGGATGCGCTGGACGACAGTCTGGAAGTCTACCTGCAGAACTGAGTGCACGCCCCGTTCGGCGGGGCGTCCCCTATTGGAGAGCGAGTATGGTTCTAGACCAGATCGGGCGCCCCTTTCGGCCCGGCCCGCCGCGGGGATCGGCCCCCTTGCGGGCGGCGGCCTATGCCGTTGACGTGGCCGAGGAAAGGCATACGGTGCAGGGCGGCGGCGCTGCGCTGATCCAAGTGAAGACCGGCGATGTGCTGACCATCCGGAACCTCGAAGGGGGGCAACCATGTGAAATCCTGTCCGCCCTTGATGGCGGCGCGGTGGATGCAGCCGTGCTGGGGGTGCCCGCCAATTCTGCGCTGGACGAGTTGCGCGGGGTTTTGGCCAGCGGTGCCTCCGGGATGGATCGGGTGAATGTCGGGCTGGCGCGGCGGGGGATCGACTCGAGCCACGCGCGGGGCATTCGGTTGTTCGATGGTCAGACCCCAGCGGGCACCAGCGAAACCTTCACCGCGCAGGCAGACGGGTGGGTTCTAATCACTGCCCCATGCCCCGCGCCGGATTTTCAGGCACAAAACACGGCGACCCCGCTGCTGGTCCTGATCACCCGCCAGACCCCGCGCAAGGTGGGCAGCTATGCCCTGCCCGACCCCTTGGCCGACCCTCTACAGGACCTGCGTGTCACCTCCGCCACCGCCCGCGCATATCGCGTGGCCAAAGGCGAATATATCCAGATCATGGACGTGGACGGCCGCCAATGTACCGACTTCCAGTGCTTTGACGCGCGCAAAGTGGATCGGGGGATTTTCCATCCCCTCGATGTCACCACCACCCGTACGATCCAGGGCCGCGCCTATCCGATGCCCGGCCTGCACGGGAAATACTTTGACCAAGACCTGACCCCGCTGGTCGAGGTTGTCCAAGACACCTGCGGGCGCCACGATGCCTTTGCACTGGCCTGCAACGCCAAATATTACGACGACATCGGCTATCCGGGGCATGTGAATTGCTCGGACAATTTCAACGGCGCGCTGGGGCCCCACGGCATTCCGGCGCGGCCCGGCTGGATGGCAGCGAACTTTTTTTTCAACACAGCGATTGATGCCCACGGGGTGATGGTCGCGGATGAACCTTGGTCCCGCCCCGGGGACTATGTGTTGCTGCGGGCGCTGACTGATCTGGTCTGCGTGTCCTCGGCCTGCCCCGATGACACCTCGGCGGCGAATGGCTGGCACCCCAGCGACATCCACGTGCGCACCTATGACGCCACCCAGCGGTTCAGCCGCGCCACCGCGTGGCGCCCCACCCCTGACGAGGACCCGATCTTGACCCGCCAGACCGCCTTTCACGACCAATTCGCGGCCCTGACCGCCGATTTCACCGACTATAACGGGTTCTGGCTGCCCAATACCTTTCCGGCCACCGATGTCATCGAAAGCTATTGGGCCTGCCGCGAGGGCGTCGTTGTCATGGACCTGTCCGCCCTGCGCAAATATGAGGTCACCGGCCCTGACGCCGAGGCGCTGATGAACTGGGTGCTGACCCGCGATGTGGGGAAATTGGCGGTGGGCCAAGTGGTTTACTCCGCGATGTGCTACCCCCACGGCGGGATGGTGGATGACGGGACTCTGTTCCGGCTGGGGCCGCAGAACTTCCGCTGGATCGGGGGCTCGGATACGGGTGGCGCGTGGATGCGGGAAGAGGCGCAGCGGCTGGGCCTAGATGTGATGATCCGCAGCTCGACCGATCAGATGCACAACTTGGCGGTCCAAGGGCCCCTGTCCCGCGACCTGATCGCTTCGGTTTTCTGGACCGCGCCGCATCAGGTCGCGCTGGACCAGATGGGCTGGTTCCGGTTCACGCCCGCACGCCTTGGTGGCCCCGAAGGCCCGCCGGTGGTGATCTCCCGCACCGGTTACACGGGCGAACTGGGGTACGAGGTGTTCTGCCACCCCAAAGACGGCCCCGCAGTGTTTGACGCGATCTGGAGCGCGGGCCAGCCCTTGGGGATCAAGCCCATGGGACTGGCCGCGCTAGACATGGTGCGGATCGAGGCGGGGTTGGTGTTCGCGGGCTATGACTTCTCGGATCAGACTGATCCGTTCGAGGCGGGGATCGGCTTTACCGTGCCGCTGAAATCCAAATCCGTGGATTTCTCGGGCCGCGAGGCGCTGCTGCGTCGCAAGGAGCATCCGCAAAAGGTCTTTGTCGGGCTAGAGATTGACGGCCAAAATCCGGTCGCGCACGGCGATTGCATCCGGATCGGTCGGGCGCAGATCGGCGAGGTCTGCTCGGCCACGCGGTCGCCCCGAACGGGTCAGTGGATCGCCTTGGCGCGGATCGATGTGGCGCACAGCGCGGTCGGGACTGAGGTTCAGATCGGCCAACTGGACGGCCACCTAAAGCGATACCTCGCGCGGGTCACAGGGTTCCCGCACTACGATCCGCAGAAGACCCGACCCAGAGGGTAACATTACCGCCCATCCGCGATCGCGACTCCGCTGCGTCCCGCAATCCGGCTGCGGTCGAGGAGGGCAGCGATCTGCCGGGCGGCGGCATCCAAGGTCAGGCCACCTTTGCGGATGTTCGACACACAGAACCGTTCGGCATCCCGCGTATCCTCCCGCGGGGCCCAAGTCAGATAGGCACCCAGCGAGTCCGCAGCAGAGAGGCCAGGCCGTTCACCGATCAGGATCAGCACAGCTTTGGCCCCCAAGGCCAAGGCGATCCGATCCCCCGCAGCCACCCGCCCGTTACGTAGCAAGACTGTGCCAACGGTCATCTCGGGGGGCAGCAAGGGACACAGCGCCTGAATAACGCCGACAGCGTTTTCGTTAACCGCCAGCGCCGACAGGCCATCGGCGACCACGATGCACAGATCGCAGGTCAGATTGGTGGCGCTGAGGTGCGCGGCGGTGTCGTCCGACAGCCTTCGCCCCAGATTGGGGCGGGTCAGGTATTCCTGTCGGGACGTGACCGCGCTGTGGGCCAACAGAGGCCAATCGCCATCGCGCAGGGCCTCGGTCAAGGCGTCAGCGTTCAACTCTGACCCGATCGCATCGCGGGCCCGCGCGTGGTCCAGTGCAAAGCCCAGAACCGCCTCGGTCGGTAAACCTGCACCAGCCTGCCCCAGCGCGATCCGCGCATCGGTAAAGCGTTTCAGTTGGCTCAGCGCCTCGGGCGACAAATGGCGACGGGGGAGCATGGGTGTATCGGTCATCCGGCAATCTCCGGCAGGGAAACCCCTTGGGCCGTTAACCAATCAGCGGCTCCGGTCAGCAGGCCATCGGGCGAGGTGATCCCCCGCCCCTTCAGCCAAGCCTCGAATTCCGGCGCAGGGCGCAGGCCGGTGGTTTCCCGCAACTGCGCCAGATCATGGTGCGACAGGCTCTGGTAATTCAGCATGATGTCGTCCGCCCCCGGCACCGTAATCACGAAATTCACCCCCGCATTCGCCAAAGCGTGCAGCAGCACATCCATGTCGTTCTGGTCGGCCTCGGCGTGGTTGGTGTAGCACACATCGACCCCCATCGGCACGCCAAGGAGCTTGCCGCAGAAGTGATCCTCTAGCCCCGCGCGGATGATCTGCTTGCCGTCATAGAGGTACTCGGGGCCAATAAAGCCGACAACCGTGTTCACGAGCAAACAGTCATAGGCCCGCGCCACCGCATAGGCGCGCGTCTCCATCGTTTGCTGATCCACCCCGTGATGCCCGTTCGAGGACAGCGCCGCCCCCTGCCCCGTTTCGAAATACATCACGTCCTGCCCGACCGTCCCGCGGTTCAGGGCTTTGGCGGCCTCTTGCGCCTCGGTCAATATGGACAGGGACACGCCGAACCCCGCATTGGCGGCTTGCGATCCGGCGATGGATTGAAAGACCAGATCGACGGGGGCGCCCATGTTCATCGCCTCGATCGCGGTGGTCACATGGCCAAGCACGCAGGACTGGACGGGAAGGTCAAAGGACATGCGCAGATCATCCAGCAGCCGCGCTGTGCGGATGTATTCCGACACCCCATCGGTCGCGGGATTAACCCCGATCACCGCATCGCCTGACCCGTAAACCAGCCCGTCCACGGCGCTGATCGCGATCCCCAAGGGATCGTCCGTCGGACTGTTGGGCTGGTTGCGCCCCGCAATCGTGCCAGGCAGGCCGACGGTGGTGCGGAACGCTCTGACCACGCGGATTTTGCGCGCGACCGAAATCAGGTCAGCGTTGCGCATCACTTTGCTGACCGCCGCCGCCATTTCCGGCGTGATCCCCCATTTGATGGCGCCGATCTGCGCGCCCGTCGCCCCCAGAAGCCATTCGCGAAATTCCCCGACGGTCAGGCTGGCAATCGGGGCAAAGGCCGCCGGATCATGCTGCGCCGCAATCAGATCGGTGACATCGTCGGGCGCGTCAAACAGAGCCTCGGCCAAGAACGTGCTGAGCGGCAGATCGGCCAAACAATTCTGGGCGGCGATCCTTTCCTCGGCGGATGTTGCGGCCAGTCCCGCCAAGACATCCCCCGACCGGTGCGGCGTGGCGCGGGCCAGCAGCGTCCGTAAATTGTCGAACTGCCAGCGGGTTTGGCCGAAGGTGTGACTGTAGCTCATTGGGGCTATGGGTCCGATCCGAATTTATCGCGGTTTTCCTCCGCAGCCTGAGGCGGGCTGACCGCGAAGGCAAGGCCGTTGCCACCTTCGTCTGCCCATGAACTGACAGGTTTGCGCAGCTTGCCAACGGGATGAGCGCCCTTCGCGCGGATTTTCTGGCGCGTCCTAATGCACACCGATATAGCAGCAGAAACCGTTGCACGAACCAGACCCGTATTTGCAGAGGGCCCGATGACCAAAGTGATTTTGCACGTGGGTATGCCCAAATGCGCATCAAGCTCTATCCAGGCGCATTTCGCGGACCATTACGACGCCTACGCCAGCTTGGGGCTTCTCTATCCGGCGGCGGGGCGCGAGACGACGGGCTACCGCAGTCACCGCCCCTTGCACCGCGCCAGCATCGCTGAATTTCCGGTGATCATCGATCAAATCGCCGCCGAAGCGCGGTCCAAGAACTGCGAAAATATCCTGCTCTCCTCCGAGGAGCTGGGGAATGCGGTCGTCAAAAACAGCGAAACTGCGGATCTGGTCAAGGCTCTGCAAGCGCAATTCGGCGCCTCGAATGTCGAGGTTCTGTTCCTGATCCGAAACCATACGTCCTTTGTCGCGTCCAGCTTTGCGCAGTTTATCAAGGCGGGGTTGTTTCGCGTATCCGAGAACTTGTTATTCCGGCACCCCGAGCCCTCGATCAACGCCTATGCGGAGTGCTTTCGGGCGCAGAACGGTTTTGATTTCTTTGATTTCCACGAATTCTTCCAGCGGTTCGAGGCCGTCGCGAACGGGGCGCGCTTCAATGTCCTGAACATCAACGAACCCGGCGGCGGGAGTGTTATCGAGCGCGTTTGCAACCTGTTCGGCGTGTCCTCTGCTGCGCCCGAAACGCGCAGAAATGAGAGCCTGACCCAACACCAGCTGTTCTGCTTGCTTCATGCCCGTCGGCGTTTCGGCTTTGCCAAGGTCAAAGCGAAAAGGAAGTTCCTGATTAACGGGATGATCATTGATCAGGAATTCAAATCGCCGCTTTTCGATATCGATGCGGGTTTGGCCGCGCGGATCAGGCAGGCCGCGGAAACCGACAAACAGTTTTTCGAAGACCGCTTTCCCATCCGGATCAATCTGCCCGAGGTGGCCCCTCCCGAGATCACCGAAGGGCCGGTCGAACCCACGGAAAACATGGTCGAATTCATCGAGAAGATCATGTCGATCGAGGACCTGAAAATGCGGCGGGCCAAAATCATCGGCCGCAAGAAATTCGCCTGAGGCTGGCCAAGCGGTCATCCAGCGGGTCCCTTCGGGCGTATCACTGGAAAAGCAACCGGATACGCCCATGCCCCTGTCCCCCTCTGCCGCGGAAGACCAGAAGTTAACCGTGTTCTACGATGGCTCTTGCCCGCTCTGCCGGGCGGAGTGCAACGTATACAGGCAAACGCAGGGGGCCGAGGCGCTGCGTTTCGTGGATGTTTCTGACAATTCTTCCGCTCTGCCCGTAGGGCTCGGGCGATCGGAGGCCATGGCCCGTTTCCACGTAGCCACTCCGGATGGACAGGTTGTGTCCGGCGCGAAGGCTTTTGTCGAAGTTTGGGCCCGCTTGGGCCGATGGCGCCATTTGGCGCGGGTGGCGCGCATACCTCTGGTCTTGCCGCTGATGGAATGGGGCTACGGCGTTTTTCTGAAATTCCGACCGGTGCTTGTCAGGCTCTTTGTCTGGTTCATGGGATCGAGGCCATGAGGCCCCAGAACTGGCGGGTGAGCCTGCTGTCCCTTGCGCTCGCGGCGGCAAGCATCCCTATCTATCTGCATGTGCCGACCTTTGCAGCGACCCAGCTTGGGCTTTCGCTGACCCAGATCGGGGCGATTCTGCTGCTCATCCGAATTGTTGATTTCGTGCAGGACCCTGTCCTTGGGTGGATGGCGGACCGTTGGGCTGGTCACACGGGCAAATTCGGGGCGCTGGCGCTGGGGCTGCTGTCGTTGGGTTGCGTGATCGTGTTTTCGGTGCCCGAGAATGGGCACACAGCGCTGTTGCTAACCGCCGGATTGGTGATCGCGTTCACCGGCTATAGCCTCGGGATGATCCTGCTCTATGGCCAGAGCGCGGCCTTTGCCGGATCGGGGCAGACGGACGCGCAACTCCGCCTCGCTGTGTGGCGAGAGAGCGGTATTCTGGTCGGCGTCCTGATCGGAGCGATGGCGCCCACGGCGTTCGGCGTTCTGACCGACGGGCGCGATCCCTATGCCGGTTTTGGCTGGCTGATTGCGGTTCTGGCGCTGGTGGCCGGCGTCGCAGCGCGGCCGCTCTGGCGTTTGCCCCGCGCGCCGGCCGAGCTCTTGGATTGGCGCAGCTTGATCCGGGTCGGCGGCGGCTGGCTGCTGCTTTTGGCGTTTGTGAACAGCCTGCCTGTTGCGGTCACCTCGACGCTGTTTCTGTTCTTTGTCGAGGATCGGCTGGCCCTGCCCGATCTGGCGGGGCCGTTCCTGATCCTGTTCTTTCTGGCGGCGGGGTTAAGCGCCCCGCTCTGGTCGCGCCTAGCTCAGGCGATCAGCCCGAGGCTTGTGCTGGTTCTGTCCATGAGCCTGTCGATCATCAGTTTTGTTGGGGCGTTTGCCCTGCCCTCGGGGGCGGCGCTGGCGTTCGGAGTGATCTGCGTCGCTTCTGGTGCGGCGCTCGGGGCGGATATGGTGATCTTGGCGGCCCTTTTTAGCGCGGCGCTGGCGCGGGCGGGGATGCAAGCGGGGCAGGCCTTTGGCATCTGGAATTTCAGTGCCAAGGCGACGCTTGCGATTGCGGCGGGGGTGATGTTGCCGCTGCTCCAGCACTTGGGCTACACGCCTGCGGGGGCGAATGATCCCGCGGCGCTGCAGGCGCTGAACATCAGTTACGCGCTGGTGCCTTGCGCGCTGAAGCTATGTGCGATCGGGCTGGTGATTTGCCTGCCGCGGCGGGTTTTCGGCTGAAATCGGCGCCACCCATCACGGACCGGAATCGGACGCCCCTGTTTGATTCCACAAATGAATTGGACCCAAATCGGGGCGGTGTGGCACGCTTGGGTCATGACACACCCTATGCCCGATCCCCTTCGCCTGACGCGCTGCAACCCGCAGCGAAACATGGCGCGTTTTTACGAGGTTTCGGTGCGCCCTACCCTGTTCGGAGAGGTTTCCCTGATCCGCAATTGGGGGCGCATCGGGACGGGCGGACGGCTGCGAACCGAAACCTTTGCGACGCTGGAGGAGGCGCTTAGCGCCCTACGCGATTTGGAGCAGCGCAAGCGCCGCAAAGGGTACGAGGGCGGCGCGAAGCCGCCCCGTTAGACGGCTTCCAGCATCGCGGCGGGGCGTTCCTCGGGCTGAACAAACTCTGCGTCATCCACGACCAGACTGGCGATGTCGAACACTTCGACTTCCTCGTTCATCCGGAAGAATGTCATCGCCTCGGCCAAGGCCTTGGCCTGCGCCGCCAACTGGGTCGAGGCCGACGACATCTGATCCGAGGCCGCGCTGTTGGTCTGGGTGATCCCGTCCAGAACCTGAATCGAGTGGCTGACCGCATCGGACCCTTCGCGTAGGTCGCGGGCGTTGTGGCTGATCTCGGCCACCAGCCCTGCGGTGCGTTCGATGTTGGGCACCAGAGCCTTGAGCATTTTGCCCGCCGCTTCGGCCGACTGGACGGTGTTCGACGACAGGACCGAGATTTCGGCAGCCGCTTTCTGGCTGTTTTCGGCCAGTTTGCGGACCTCTTGAGCGACCACGGCGAACCCGCGGCCATGCTCGCCAGCGCGGGCAGCCTCGACCGCGGCGTTCAGGGCCAACAGGTCGGTCTGTCGGGCGATCTCTTGCACCACCATCACGCGGCTGGCGATGGACTTCATGTCGCTGACCGCTGCAGCCACGGCCTTGCCCGAGGTTGCGGCGTCCCGTGCGGACTGCACGGCGATCTCTTCGGTCAGGCTGGCGTTTTCAGAGGTCTGGCGGATGTTCCCCAGCATCCGGTCAATCGCGACCGAGGCGCGCTCGGTCAGCTGGGACTGGTTGCTGGCCCCCGCCGCCAGATTTTCCGAGGTGCCCTGCATCTGGTCCGCCCCTGCGGCTACGTTTCCGGTGGCGCTCAGGACGTTGCCGACGGTTTCGCGCAGGTGCAGGACCATGGTGTTCAGGGCCGTTTGCAGATCGCCAAGCTCATCGTTGCGGCGCACGGTCAGGGTTTCGCGCAGCTCGCCCGTCGAGACGGACAAGGCCAAGGCGCGGGCGCGGATCATTCCGCGGTTGATCGAGCGGATCACCACCCCTGCGGACGTGCCGGACACCAGCAGGATCGCCGCCATCACCGCCAGAACCAGAACGGTGGTCGCCTCGAACTTGGCATTGGCGCTGGCGACCGATGTTACCATTGCCTCGCTCATGCGGGCGCGGATCAGGTCGGCCTGATCCAGAACCTTGGCGGTGGCTTTGACGGCCTCTTTGTGGAACAGGTCGTTGGCCTGCTGGGTGCGGCCCGACACGCTCATGTTGATGACGCGGCCGTTCACCGCCGACAGCATGTCGTGATACAGGGTCAGCTTGTTCAGCATCTTCTTGGTTTCGTCGTCCGCGCGGGGCATCAGCCCCTCGACCACCGCGTAGAATTCCGAGGTCATCTTGTCGATCTGAACCCGCAGGTCGGGGATGCGCGCGGGGGCATCGTCGGTCGGTACGATTAGCGCCGAGGCAACCAGCAGGCGGATCTGGGACTCGGCCTCGTAGATGCCGTTCACCTTGGACAGGTCCTGCGCCTCGACCGAGACCAGATCACCAAAGCGGACGATGACCCCTTTGAATTCCCGAAGCTGGAACAGCAACGCACCGCAAAGCAATGAAAAGCCCAGAAGAAAGCTCAGGGTGAGCTTCGCCTTGATCGTAAACCGCATGTGTCCTCCTTGGGGCCTTTGACCGCGTCGCGCCGCGCGAAATGGCCCTTTGGGGGGTAAACGGCGCAGGCATAACCGACCTTAGCTAGGGCGCGCGTTTCCCCTGACATCCCGTCCGGATGGGCCGATGGAATGCCCGTTCGGGTAGGGTGGCCCGCGATTTCCGAAAGGGCGGTTGTGCATTCTGCGGCGGGTAAAACCGTGCCAGTTGACCCTATTTTCGAAATATATCAGGGCGATGCGACCGACGGAGGCACACTGCCCAAGCGTAAAACCAGTACCCTCCCCCTCGAAGGCCCCTTGTTATGACTTCCGCCCAAACCCCTGCCGACACCGGACGCGGCATTCCCCCTGAACTGCGGCGCATCTTTGCAGGTCTGATCCTGTCGATGATCCTGGCCGCGCTGGATCAAAGCATCGTCAACACCGCTCTGCCGCGGATGGCCAGCGACTTAGGGGGGCTGGCGCACCTGAGCTGGGTCGTCACGGCGTTTATGCTGGCGTCCACCTCGGCCACGCCGATCTGGGGCAAGATGTCGGATATGTACGGGCGGCGGCCGTTCCTGATGGGGGCGGTGATCCTGTTTCTGGTGATGTCGATGCTGTGCGGTCTGGCGCAATCCATGCCGCAACTGATCGCGTTCCGCCTGCTGCAAGGGATTGGCGCGGGCGGGATCATGACCCTGACCCAGACGGTGATCAGCGATGTCGTCTCGCCGCGCGAAAGGGTCCGGTATCAGGGCCTGTTCGCGGGGGCGTTCGCGTTTTCCAGTCTCGCGGGGCCGCTTTTGGGGGGCGGGCTGACCACGGCGCTGTCGTGGCGTTGGGTATTCTATATCAACCTGCCGGTCGGGCTGATCGCGCTGGGGCTGCTGTGGAAGGCTCTGCCCCCGGCGCCCACAAAACAGGCTCACAAGATCGACTATGCCGGCGCAGGGCTGCTAGTCATTGCGGCCTCTTCGCTGATGCTGCTGTTCAGCCTTGGCGGGTCGCTGTTCGCTTGGGGATCGCCGGTCAGCTACGGGCTGGCGGCGCTTGCCATGCTGTCCTTTGTGGTGTTCGTTCAGGTGGAACGGCGGGCGGCCGAGCCGATCGTGTCCCTGCCCCTGTTTACCATCGCGCCCTTTACCACGGGTGTGTTGACCATGTCCTGCATGAGCTTTGCGATGATGAGCGCGATGGTCTTTCTGCCGCTTTATTTCCAGCTGGTGCTGGGGCTGAACCCCGCCGAAGCCGGGGCGATGATGCTGCCGCAGGTGGTCGCGATGGTGCTGACTTCGGTCTTTGGTGGGCGCCTGTCGTCGAAGGTTGGGCGGCCCAAGGTCTTTATGGCGACCGGCATCGCGTTCGAGGCGTTGGGCCTGATCAGCCTTGCCCTCTTGTCCAAATTCGAGGCGAGCATTCCCTATTTCTGGGGATCGCTGCTGATTTTGGGCTTCGGGATGGGGATCGCCATGCCGAACGCCGTCGCCATCGTCCAAAGCTCGGTCCCGCGGGAAAGCGTTGGCACGGCAACGGCCTCCATGTCGTTTCTGCGGTCACTGGGGGGCGCATTGGGTGTCGCAGTTTCGGGGGGCGTCATGGCGATGGGCCTGAAATCCGGCCTGTCGCACCTGAACACCAGCATCGACGTTACGGCCATCGTGAATGGCGGCATGGACGCGGTCGAGGCCCTGCCGGCCACCCTGCGCCCTGCAATCGAAGAGGCCTTTCGCAGTGCGATCACCGGCTCGTTCGAGATCGGCGGCGGTGTGATGGCTCTGGCCTTTCTGGTGGCGCTGGTCTTGCGCGGCCCCGACTGGCACCACAGCGCGGCGCATAGCAATCCGGCAGAATAATTGATCAAACGCAGCGACAATTCGTTGATGAGCGAAACTCTCCTTGGAGTTGATCGCCCTTTGCACTAAGGCATATCGCAAATACGAGACTGTGTTTTTGCGTAGCAGGGGTCACCATGCCTAGAAATAACTGGATGCGGGATATTTCAAGCGACACCTCGCTCAGGGATATTTCGATACCGGGTACGCACGATTCCGCAACGCACGTGCTGGGAAATGCCGCGTGGATTGCAGCGAACGCGGCGGCGTTTCTGGCGGTGTTGGCGGCCAGCACGGTGATGGCCCCCGTGGCGGGGCTGGGTTTTGCCCGCGTGCGCAAGATTTTTCAGGCGCAAACCCTGAATATCCGAGAGCAGCTGGATTTCGGCGTCCGCTTCCTTGATCTGCGGATCAACCGGTCGAGCTCGGGTTTTGTGATGCACCACGGGCCGATGCCCCTGTTCACCGAACTGTCCGAAGTCCTGAGTGATGTGGCGGGCTTTCTGGCGGACAATCCGTCGGAAACGGTGATGGTCTGTTTCAAACG
Organism: Donghicola mangrovi; assembly: GCF_013377535.1. GTDB lineage: Bacteria > Pseudomonadota > Alphaproteobacteria > Rhodobacterales > Rhodobacteraceae > Donghicola > Donghicola mangrovi. Next base: position 53,693 of record NZ_JABCJE010000008.1, read on the forward strand.
CGAGAATACCGATGATGCGCTGGACGTGCTGCGGGATCTCTTGGCCTATCTCAAACCGTTCGAGCCGATGATGTTCGCCCAAGGCCGCATCCCCGATCTAGGAGAGGTGCGCGGCCGGATCGTGTTCGTGAACCGCATCACCCTTGGGGCCTCGATCCCTGGGGCCGAGGACAAGTGCGGCATCTACCTGAACTTCGCCGACAACCAGACCTTTACCGCCGAGATCGAGCAGAACGGCGCGCGGTCCTTGGACGTGGTCGTGCAGGACCATTACCAGCCGCCCGCCGATGCGATTTCGATCAAGAAGGCTGATATTTTCGACGCCTATGCCAGCTTTAGTGGTGGGGCGTTCGATATGCGGTTGAACTTTGCATCGGCGAACATCCCGCCAGCGATGCCGAAATCGCTCAATGACCTTGGCGCGGTTGTGGGCACCACCCCCGGCACCTTTGCCGAGGCGATCAACCCCGTTCTGCCCGAACTGATGCGCCAGAACAAAGAGGGCGCGGGCTGGATCACCATGATGGATTACGTCGGCCAATTCGGTGCGGGCAACAACGAGCCCGTGGCCAGTGCGATCGCGATGAACAAGCATTGGGAGCGTCTTTCTGGGGGCACCGGCACCTTGCCGATTGACCACGAGATCCCGCAGGGCAAGGCGCTGTTTTCCCCCAACGGTTCGTGGCGGGCAGAGTTTCAGGCCGACGGAAACGTCGTGGTTTACCGGAATGTGGATCATTTCGCGATGCACGCATCCGAGACCTATAACCAGGGCGCGACCCGTGCGATCTTCCAGAGTGACGGGAATTTCGTGATCTACAGCGGGGACACGCCGCTGGCATCCACGGGGACCAATGGGCTGAATGCGGACCGCTTGGTCATGCAGGACGATGGCTGTCTGGTGATCTATGCCGGCGAAAATATCCTGTGGTCCTCGGATATGGACACCTACGTTCGCTAACCGCGGAACACTTTCAGCAGCGACATCGCCGCATCCCACAGGTCGAACACGCGGGCCAGAAAATGCTCTCGGGCGACGAAGGGGCGCTCTGGCAGTTCGGCGATTTCGGCTTCGATGGTGTCGATCAGCCGCGTCAGCCGCCTTTGGTGCATCCCGAGCGCGCTCTGGATCGGGTCGGCGATCAGCCCTGCAAAAGTGGTGACAACTGTTCCCGCCAGCATGAGCGCGATCACGGTCAGGGTCACTAGGCGGCGCGACGGCCCACTGGGGAACAGACCGTACCACATACCGCCAGCCCATGCGCCCAAGGGGAAATCGGCGATTGCAGAGTTCCGCGCCACCTGCTCGGCCAACCCGGGGGCCATAGAGATTGCTCCGGGGGTCAGAGAGTGGAACACCAGCGCGCCGACCGCCAGCATGACCAGCGCCGTAGTGAATTCGGCAATCGCAGATCGGGTGCCGGAATATTCGGCCAATGCCCTCAGAATGCGGTCGGCCATCGCCTCGGCCGCGGCGGGAGTGGCGCGTTGTCCGATAGAGATGCGCAGATGCGGGGCAGACAGAATGGCCTGTTTCAGCGCCTCGCGGCTGGGGCCACCGGCGTGTTCCGGCAGCGGGATGTCGAGCAGATCGCGCAGGATATCCGCCTCGATCCGTGCGGCGACGGTGGTGCGCAGCAGCAAGCGGCGGGTTCCTAGCCAGCGGGCGGCCTTGCGCAGACCCAGCTTGCCCAACACCCACGCCAGTAGCCGACATATCACCAATAACGGCGACAGAAACACATTCGCCGGAGCCCGCAGTAAATCCAGCCCCACCGCCAAACGGTGCAAACGCACACTGCCAAGCACACCGAAATGACGCCGCACAAAGGCGTCGATGCGGCTGCGGGAAACGGGGCTGAGGGGCGCATCCATGGCGGAACTCTTTACAGGGCGGGTGCAGAATACCCCCTGCCCCGCCGCAGGGCTATGGCGATCTTGGCCAGCGGGGTACATGCGGGCCGCGCTGACCAAAAAGTCAGCCAGATCGCGCCGCCCGAGGCCTTAAGGGTTTGGAACACCGGCCCGATTGGCGTATTCTCTAGGGCAAAAGCGAGGTCAGAGCATGCTTCGAAACGCCGTTTTCATTCTTATGTCGCTCATGGCGTTGGCCTGTTGCGGCAGCCCAATGTACGGGCGCACCGTCGTGCAGGGCGCAGGCCCGGACGAGCTGTTGAAACTGCGGGCGGGTCCGGGCCTCGGGTTCCGGATCGTGATGGGCCTGCCCGACGGCACCGAGTTGATCCGCCACGACTGCGTCAGCGAGATCGGCCAACTGTGGTGCAAAGTGTCCTTGGCCAAGGCACCGCAGATCACGGGTTACGTCTCGGCGGACTATATCTACGTGCCCTGAGGCACGGGAAACGGCGCGGCGGCCACCGTTGGTTGGCCGCGCGCCCCTCCCCATGACAGCGCCCTCTTCGGAAGATAGGGCGGTGCCGACGAATGCCCCTAAGTCCTTGAATTGATGTGGTCCCCCTGCGCGCTAGGCTGAACTGCATCAGCAAGGGGTCCTGCGGACATGGCGATCAAGACGCTTGAAATTCAGCTGGACGGCTACAGCGACTTTGACACCCTGTGGGGGCCGGACAGCTGGGACGAGGATGGCTGGCGCGGCTACCTGAGCATTTACGATCAAACCAAGGGCAACCATCTGCAAACGACCGCATTGCTGTCGGGCGATGACTGGACCATTGCCGCGCTGCGCTTCGGGGCCGCGACAAACAACACCGCCATCATCACGGACGAGGACAACGGCTCAGGCCGCCTGATCAACTACCTGAAGCTGGGCCAGAATTCCGAGATTTCCCTGACCACCACCCAGATCCGCTTTATCGAAGGGTATTCCGGCGATCTTCATGACATCACTCTGGGGCGGGCGAACACTCAGGCGCTGACCCTTACGGCGGCCGAGAATATCGTCACCACGGGGTCGGGCTATGTGGGCAGCATTGATCTGGGGGGTGACGATACGGTGACCGTTGGGTCCGGTGGCGCTGGCATCATCAAGGTGCGCGGCGGCACGAACGTGGTGAACGTGGGGTCGGGCTATGTGTCGTCGGTGGTGTCCAACGATTATTCGATCAACACGATCACCGTGGACACCGGCGGGATCGACCAAGTGACGCTTAGCGAAGGGCTGCACTCGATCACCGTGGGAGAAGGCGGCATTGGCGGGATCAACGTCTATGACGGGGGTGAAACCGATTTGCATGTGGGGGCTGGCGGGGTTCAGCAGGCTTTTCTGAGCACGGGCGATGACACAGTTGACGTGGACGGCGGGTATGTCGCCTCGTTGAATTTGCGCGCAGGCGAGGACAGTCTGGTGGTCAGGAACCGCTCGCACGTGGCATCTGTGATCGACGAAGGCACGGGTGATTTCACGGTGCAGCGAGCCTCGACCATCCGGTACCTCGAGGTGGACGGCGATGCGACCATCGACGTGCGCGACACCAGCCGCAACTATATCATCAAGGCAAACCGCGGCGAGCAGGTGGTCGAAACCGCCCGCGGTAACCTCGAGGCTTTTTACGGCCACGACACCAGCACCACCATGTCCATCGGCACCGGCGGCGTGACCGAGATTGCCCTTTCCGGGTCTGAGGAGGACACCCACTCCATCGCGTCCGAGGGCTATTTGGGGCAGCTCTCGGTTTATGACGGGGCGCAGTGCGATGTGACGATCGGCGCGGCAGGCGCAGGCACCATGCGCCTGTCGACGGGGGATGACACGGTCACCACCGGCGAAGGCTATGTCCAGTTCATCGCCACTGGCGATGGCAACGATCTGGTGATCATGGGCAGTGGCGGGGCCACGGCGGTCTCTTTGGGCGGGGATGACGACCGGATTTTGATTGGCGAGTCCCAGCCCGATTACGCGCTGACCGTGCGCGGGGGCTATGGCTCGGACACGGTAGATTTCTCGGGCTTTGAGGACCGGATCACGTTTTCCTTGGCGCACAAGGGGCTTCTGCAGAACTTCGCCGCCCCCCGCGGTGCGCAGGACATTGACGCCAAGGGCTGGCTTCAGACCTTGGGGGTCGAGAACCTGACTGGCGGCATCCATAACGACAAGCTGACGGGGAATACTTGGGACAACGTGCTGAACGGGAACACCGGGAATGACACGCTGAAGGGGGGATCGGGGGCCGATACCCTGCAAGGGGGCAGTGGGCGGGACCGGATGTATGCGGGCAGTGACAATGACGTGGATAAGTTTGTGTTCGTAAATGCGGGCGACAGCGACACGGGGCGCAACCGCGATGTCATCTACCAGTTCGACCGGGGCGAGGACCTGATCGACCTGAGCGGCATCGACGCCAACCTGCGCCTGACCGGAGACCAGAGTTTCGAATTCAGCGATCGGGCCGATGCGAACAGCGTCTGGGTGACGGCATCGGGTCGCAATGTCGTGGTCTCGGGCGACACCGATGGGGACGGCGCGGCGGATTTCCAGATCCTCGTGACGCGGCTTAGCACGATGTCAGAGGATGACTTTATCCTCTGAGCCCTCAGATTTTGCGGGAAATCAAGGCATCGTGCGGACGGGTGGCACGAAGAAATAGCCACCCTTGTCGTCCCTATTGACACATGTGAACATTTTGTCTGAAACTCCCTTTGCAACCGGCGGGCGTTTACCGCCCGTCCGTCAAGGGAGCCGTGATGACGACCAGAGACTCCGCCCTTCAATCATTCGTTGACGCGGCAGAGGCTGCGTTTCGCCACTACGCGCAGGATGATGCCTCGCGCGTCAGCATTGACAGTTGTTTTGCCGCGCTGAGGGAAGTGGCCCCGATCGGCGATCAGGCGGGCCACCGCCTGCCCGTTTGTGACGAATGGCTGCCGCAGGTGATCCAGCCCGACACCCTGCCCGTCCCCCTGCGCCCCTTGGCCCAAACCTTTCTGGCGATCGAACCGCAGATCCACTGGCGCCCGCGAACGGGTGACACCACCAATGCCTCCGAAAATTTCGCCCAAGGCCACGCGAACGCGATGATCCTTGGCCCGGGCGGGATCGAGCCGCGCACGGATGTTTTGCTTGGCGCGTCTTTGCTGGCGCCCCATGTGCGCTACCCCGATCACACCCACCCGCCCGAGGAAACCTATCTGGTCCTGACCGATGGCGATTTCAGCCAGAATGACGGGCCCTGGTTCACCCCCGGTGTGGGCGGGTCCTTTCATAACACCCCCGGCATTCTTCATGCCATGCGGTCGGGCGAAAGCCTTCTGTTTGCCTTCTGGCTCCTCCGCGCCAAGGATATCTGACATGCGTTCCATCAAGACCATCCACGTCATCTCTGCCCATGCCGAAGGCGAAGTCGGCGACGTCATCGTGGGCGGCGTCCTGCCCCCGCCCGGCGACACCATCTGGGAGCAAAGCCGCTGGATCGCCCGCGATCAGACCCTGCGCAACTTTGTGCTGAACGAACCGCGTGGCGGTGTTTTCAGGCACGTGAACCTGTTGGTGCCGCCCAAACACCCCGAAGCCCAAGCCGCATGGATCATCATGGAGCCAGAGGATACCCCACCCATGTCCGGATCAAACTCGATCTGCGTGGCGACGGTGCTGCTGGATGGGGGCCTGATCCCGATGACCGAGCCCGAAACCCATCTGGTGCTCGAGGCACCGGGCGGCCTGGTCCGCGTGCGCGCCGAGTGCCGCGATGGCAAGGCCGAGCGGATTTTCGTGCGCAACGTCCCGTCCTTTGCCGCGCAGCTGGACGTGCCCCTGACCGTCGACGGGATCGGCACATTGACCGTGGATACCGCCTATGGCGGGGATAGTTTCGTGATCGTGGACGCCGAAAAGCTGGGGTTCAAACTGACCGAGGACGAGGCGCATTCCATTGCCAAACTCGGGGTGCAGATCACCAATGCGGCCAACGCGCAGCTTGGCTTTCACCACCCCGACAATCCCGATTGGCGGCACATTTCCTTTTGCCTGTTCGCAGGTCCGCTGACCGAAGGGCCGGACGGTCTGCAAACCAGTGCGGCCGTGGCGATTCAGCCCGGCAAAGTCGACCGCTCGCCCACGGGCACCGCATTATCGGCGCGGATGGCCGTTTTGCACGCCCGCGGGGTTATGAAAACCGGCGATAGATTGACCGCACGCTCGGTGATCGGCTCGACCTTTTCGGGCCGGATCGTAGGTGAAACGCAGGTCGGCGGACGCCCCGCGATCGAGCCCGAAATCTCGGGTCGGGGGTGGATCACCGGCATCCATCAACACATGCTGGACCCGTCCGATCCCTGGCCGAGCGGATACCGGCTGTCAGACACTTGGGGAGCACGCTGATGCTGATTGGTATTCTGGGATTGGGCACCATCGCGACGGCGGTTGTCGAGGGGATCGCGCAGGACGGGCACCAGATCACGGTGTCCGAACGTAGCGCCGCGAACGCTGCCCGACTGGCCGCAGAACACGGCGTGACGGTCGCCCCGAACCAAGCGGTTGTCGATGCCAGCGACGTGCTGATCGTGGCGCTGACGGATGATATCTATGAGGCAGCTCTTGGCGGGCTGACGTTCCGCGAGGGGCAGCAGGTCATTTCCCTGATGGGCGGACCAAGCATCGCCGCGGTTCAGGCGCTGGTCAGCCCCGCCCATGTCGTCGCCAAAGTCCTGCCCTTTCCGTCGATTGCGCAGGGCGGATCGCAGGTGATGGCTTGCGGTGAAATGGCCTTGGTGACAGAGCTGCTAGGGGCCCGCAATTCGATCTTCCAGATCGGCAGCGAAGAGGAGCTGCACCACTGGATCTGCGCCCAAGCCGTGTTGTCCCCCGCCGTTCTGATGGTCCGCGAGGCCGCCGCTTGGCTGGCAGAACAGGGCGCGGAACCCGTGGAGTCAGAGCGGTTCTTGCGCGAACTCGTCGGGTCCAGCCTGCTGGCCAGCCCCTGTGATGCGACGCTCAGGGCGCTGGATACCCCCGGCGGGTACAATCAGCGCCTGCGCCAGCATATGGTCGAAACCGGCATGACCAGCCGCCTGATGGCCGGTCTGGTCAAACTGCAACAGGGTTAACCCCATTTGGCCAAGGACGCCGCCAGTTCACGGTGATCCTTGGCATAATCCGCCAGTTCAACGCCCGCGACGGCGCTGTCCCACGCCTGACGGATGGCTCTGACCCCTGCGGCGATCCCCATGGGGTGGCCGTGAATGCCGCCGCCGCCCAAATACATCAGGTCCAAGGTCCGGCCGGTGCGGCGATAGGTGTCCACCGCCTGTCCGCCCCACTGCCCCGAGCAAACAACGGGCAAGGGCCGGTCGTCCTCGTTGAAAATCGGGGTCATCACATCTTTGAACGAGGCGACAAAGCTGTCGTCCGGCTCCCAGTATTTGGCGCGAATGCCGTTGATCTGGAACTGGTCCACCCCCAGCAAACGCCATATTTTCTGATAGGCCGTGAAGTCCATCCCCAGCCCCGGATGGCGGGTCTGGATATCCCAGCCGTTGCGGTGCGCATGCAGGCACAGGGCAGACCGCTTGCGCAGAAAGCTCATGCCCCCATAGCCGACCGAGTTAATGTTAATGACCGCCGCGTTGCCCCCGTTTTCGACCACCACATCGTGGCGCTGCATCATCAGGTCCGGATCGGCCGATGAGATGCCGAACGCATACATCACCTTCTTGCCGGTCTTTTGCTCGTGCTCGTGGATGACAGGCATGATCGCTTTGACCCGCGCCTCAAAGGGCGAATAGCCGGGACTCATCAGCTTTTCGTCATCCTTGATAAAGTCCACGCCCGCCTCGCACAGGGTCTTTACCACGGTGGCGGTTTCTTCGGGGGTCAAGCCAAGGGACGGTTTGATGATTGACGCGATCATCGGGCCGTCACTGACGCCCATCAGTTGCCGCGAACCCTTGATCCCGAATTGGGGCCCCGGATGGCAGGCCCATTCGGGCGGCAGATCAATGTCCCGCACCCGTATGCCGGTCAAACCGCGCACCGCGTAAACGCCCCCCACCGCGATGGTCATCAGGGCGGCGATATCGGTGCCCACAGCCTCTAGCGGATAGGCGATGGTGATGTCCGCGCGGCGATACGGGCCGGTCCCCGAAGGGTCGGGAAAGGACGGCGTGTCGGTCGAATCCAGCGGCGTGATCCCCGTAACGATCGCGGCGCAGCGGGCGCGGACCTCTTCGGTCTCGTTCGGCAGTGCGGTGAACGTCCCTGTGGACTGATCCGAGGCGATTTTGGCGGCCAAAGCCTCGATATCTCCATTCGTTTCAATGCGGTAGGTGACGTTGATCGTACTGCGGGACATGGGCTTTTCCTTGGGAATTCTGCGGCAAGAGTAGTAGTGATCATACCAGTTGACAAGGCGATAATTATAACTCACGCTCAACCATGACCGGTGGAGGACACACGGCAAACGTGTGAGGCGGTCATCTGGAGGATTATTATGAAACTTACTCGTCGTCATTTTATGTCCGGCGTTGCGGTTGCGGCTGTTCTGCCGCTGGCACGCCCTGTTTTCGCTGCGGACAAGGGGTTGATCGCGATCATCACCCCCAGCCACGATAACCCCTTCTTCAAGGCCGAAGCCGTTGGCGCCGAAGCGCGCGCCAAGGAACTGGGCTTCGAGACCCTGATCATGGTCCATGACGACGATCCGAACAAACAGTCCGAACTGTTCGACACCGCTATCGCACGGGGCGCCAAGGCGATCGTGCTGGATAACGCCGGTGCCGATGCCACCGTGGCCGCCGTTCAGCGCGCCAAGGATGCGGGAATCCCCGCCTTCTTGATCGACCGCGAAATCAAGGAATCCGGCATCGCTGTCAGCCAGATCGTGTCGAACAACTATCAGGGCGCGCAGTTGGGCGCCGAAGAGTTCGTGCGCCTCATGGGCGAGGCCGGCAACTATGTCGAGCTGGTCGGCCGCGAGGCAGACACCAACGCGGGCATCCGGTCCTCGGGCTATCACGACATCATCGATCAGTATCCCGATATGGTCATGGTCGCGCAGCAGTCGGCCAACTGGTCCCAGACCGAGGGCTACGAGAAGATGGAAACCATCCTGCAGGCCAACCCCGATATCAAGGGCGTGATCTGCGGCAACGACACCATGGCGATGGGCGCTTGGGCCGCGCTCGAGGCCGCTGGCCGCACCGATGTGATCGTTGTGGGCTTTGACGGATCGAATGACGTGCGCGACTCTATTCTGGCGGGCGGCATCAAGGCCACCGTTCTGCAACCGGCCTATCGTCAGGCGCAGATCGCGGTCGAACAGGCCGACCAGTACCTGAGCAGCGGCTCGACCGGCCAGGACGAAAAACAGCTGATGGATTGCGTGCTGATCAACGGCGACAACGCTTCCAAGCTCGAGACCTTTGCCCTGACGGCCTGAGTTCTCTCCCAAGCGGGCGTCGGGGTTTCCCGCGCCCGCCCTTTTCCATTTCCGAAGGACCCAGAATGCGCGATCTTTTCACGCCGCTCGCGATCCTGTCTTGTGCATTGCTGCCCTTGGCAGGCTGTAAGATTGTCAAAAATCCTGATCCCGAAGCCGCCACGACCGAAGCTGCAGGCACAACGGACGAGGCCCGCATGGCCGCCTACGCCAAAGACATCTGGGCGGACAAAGTGCTGCCCGTGGTCAGCGAACACGCGGTGCCCCTGACCGAGTTGCGCGCCAAAGTCGCCACCGAGGGGCTGGAGCCCGCCGGTGCCGCCTACGGCCTGCGCCCCGAGGGCGAGGCGAACCCGTGGAACTTTGCCGCCACTGGCGAGGGTGTGATCATCGAGGCGAACACCGCCAGCCGCGCGGCCAAGCTGATGGTTGATACCGATGCGGACGGTGCGGCGGATGTGACGCTGCAATTGGGGCCGGTTATTCGCGGCACGGCGCTGCGGGATGCGATGCCATTCCTGACCTTTACCGATTTCCGCGACCAGATCGAATTTGCGAAACTGGCGCGGGCCCTGAATGATCTGGCGAACGCGGCGATCACCCTGCCCGAGGGCGATCTGGTCGGCAAAACGGCCAGCTTCGAGGGCGTTTTCACCCTGCGCAACAAGGGCGACGCCATTGAATTGGTGCCCACTCGGCTAGCGGTGAAATGATGCAGCAGGACACCCATCCGGTCGGCCTGCGCATTCGCGGCGGTACCAAGGTTTACCCCGGCACCGTTGCGCTGAAGAACGCCGATTTTGACCTGCGCATGGGGGCGGTCAACGTGCTGGTCGGCGAAAACGGTGCGGGCAAATCCACCATGATGAAGGTCATCGCGGGGGTCGAACAGCTGACCTCGGGGGCGATCTATGTCGGGGATCAAGAGGTGCACTTGGCGTCCACCGAGGATGCCGCACGCCACGGGATCGGCATCGTGTTTCAGGAGCTGAACCTCTTTCCGAACATGACCGTCGCCGACAACATCTTTATCAACCGCGAAAAGACCCGCTATGGCGTGGATATCGACCGCACCGCACAGAGAGAGGCCACGCGCGCCCTGATGCGGCGGCTGGAGCATGACATTGATCCCGATGCCTTGGTCGGGGATCTGAAGGTCGGTCAACAACAGATTGTCGAGATTGCGAAAAGTCTCGCGCAGGACGCGCGTATCCTGATCTTGGACGAGCCGACCTCGGCCCTGTCCGCGGCAGAGGTGGAAATTCTGTTCCGCGTGATCGAGGAGTTGAAGCGCGACGGTGTTGGCATCGTCTATATCAGTCACCGGCTCGAGGAACTGATCCGTGTGGGCGACTATATCACCGTTCTGCGGGACGGGGTGATCACCGGCGCGCGGTCCATGCAAGGGGTCGATATCCCTTGGATCGTACTGAACATGATCGGCGACGCCAGCAAGGATTTTCCCAAAACCATCGACCACCCCTTTGGTCCCGAGGTGTTCCGCGCCGAGGATGTGTATCTGCCCAACGGCTCTGGCGGGTTCTCGGTGAACGGGGTGTCTTTGTCTCTGCGGGCGGGCGAAATCCTGGGCATCTACGGGCTGATGGGCGCAGGCCGGACCGAGTTCGTGGAAACAGCAATGGGGCGTTATCCCCATGCGCGGGGCCGCTTCACCGTGGATGGCCAAGAGGCAACCTCGCCCCACGTGTCCGACCGCATCAAAATGGGTCTGGCAATCATCCCCGAGGATCGCAAGCAGGACGGCTTGGTCCAGATCCTGTCGATCCGCGAGAATATGACGCTGTCCTCGCTTGGGGATCTGTCGACGATGGGGCATCTGGACCTGCCGCGCGAACGGAAGACGGTGGGCGACTATGTCAAACAGTTGCTGATCAAGATCGCCTCGCCGGAAAATCCGGTGTCGTCCCTGTCGGGCGGCAACCAGCAGAAGGTCGTCATCGGCAAGGCGCTGATGACCAAGCCCAAGGTCCTGCTGATGGACGAACCCAGCCGCGGCATCGACATCGGCGCTAAGGCCGAGGTGTTCCGCGTCATGCGCCAACTGGCGTCCGAGGGGCTGGGGATCATCTTTGTCACCTCTGATCTGGAAGAGGTCATGGGCCTTTCGGACCGCATCATCGTCATGTCGAACGGCCGGATCACCGGCGAATTCACCAAAGAAACCGCGACCGAGACCGCCCTGATCACAGCATCCGCGGTCGGCCACGCAGTCCCTCATCAAAAGGAAACCGTATCATGACGGCCATTTCCACCTCGACCGCTGCGGCGGGGAATTCCAGCGCGCTTCTGGTGCTGCTCAAGGCGCGAACGTTCATTGCACTGATCCTTGTGACGGCGTTCTTTGCGGCCTTTGCCCCGAATTTCCTGTCGGCGGCGAACCTTGTGATTATGTCCAAGCACGTGGCGCTGAACGCCTTTCTGGCGATCGGGATGACGTTTGTGATCGTGTCCGGCGGGATCGACCTGTCGGTGGGGTCGATTGTGGGCCTGTGTGGGATGGTCGCGGGATATCTGGTGCTGAACGGGATCGACGTGGGCCTTGGCTGGTCAATCCAGTTCAACACGCTGGAGATTTGTCTGATCGTGACTGCGGTCGGGGTGTTCATCGGGGCGATCAACGCCTTTCTGATCACCAAGCTGAACGTGGCCCCGTTTATCGCGACCCTCGGGACGCTCTATGTGGCGCGGGGCACGGCGATGCTGTCGTCGGACGGGCGGACCTTTCCGAACCTGAACGGCAATGCGGACTATGGCTCTGACAGCTATCGCTGGATTGGCGCGGGGGATATTCTGGGTATTCCCGTCTCGATCTGGATGCTGATCGTGGTGGGTCTGGTCGCGGCCTATATCGCCAGCCGCACGCCGCTGGGGCGCTTTATCTACGCCGTTGGCGGGAATGAACGCGCGGCGGGCCTGTCGGGGGTCAAGGTTAATCGGGTCAAGTACTTTGTCTACATGTTCTCGGGTCTGTGCGGGGCGCTGGTGGGGATCATCATCTCGTCCCAACTGGTCGCGGCGCACCCCGCCACCGGCGATACGTTCGAACTGAACGCGATTGCGGCGGCAGTTCTGGGGGGCACCTCGATGGCGGGTGGCCGAGGCAAGATCGGCGGCACCATCGTGGGCGCCTTTGTGATCGGCGTGCTGTCGGACGGTCTGGTGATGATGGGCGTGTCGTCTTTCTGGCAGACGGTGATCAAGGGGCTGGTTATCATCGCGGCAGTGGTCATCGATCAGGCGCAGCAACGGGTTCAGGCGCGTGTCGCCCTCCAAGCCCAAGCCGCCATTCAATAAGGAGCCCCGGGGATGAAAATTGCACTGATCGGCTGCGGGTTCTTTGCGATCAACCAGTTGCACGGCTGGAAGGGCGTTGACGGCGCCGAAGTTGTCGCCCTCTGCGACCGTGATCAGGGGCGGCTCGACGTGGCCGCGGCGATGTTCGACGGGGTGCGGACCTATACCGACGCCGAGGCGATGTTTGCCGAGGGCGGGTTCGACGCGGTGGACATCGCGACCACTGTTGGCTCGCACCGCCCGTTGGTCGAGCTGGCCGCGCGCCATAAGGTGCACGTCATCTGCCAGAAGCCCTTTGCCCTGACCCTGAGCGATGCGCGGGCCATGGTGGACGCGGTCGCGGCCACAGGCAAAACCCTGATGGTGCACGAGAATTTCCGTTGGCAATCGGCCGTCCGTGCGGCCATCGACGAAGTGCGCAGCGGCGTTATTGGTACGCCGTTCTTTGGGCGGATCAGTTTCCGGTCGGGCTATGACGTCTACTCCGGCCAGCCCTATCTGGCCGAGGGCCAGCGGTTCATCATCGAGGATCTGGGCATCCACATTCTGGACATTTCCCGCGCCCTGTTCGGGAATGCCACGCGGATCACCGCCACAACCCGCCGCATCAACCCCGCTATCAAGGGCGAGGATGTCGCTACCATGCTGCTGGAACACGAGGGCGGCGCGACCTCTGTCGTGGATTGCTCTTACGCGACCCGCCGCGCGCCCGAGACCTTTCCCGAGAGCCTGCTGGAAATTGATGGCGAACTGGGCTCGATCCGGCTGGACGCGGGCTATCAGCTGTCGGTCCAGATCGGCAACCAAGTGACAACCCGCGATGTGTCCCCGCCCGTGCTGCCTTGGGCATCGCGGCCATGGCACAACATTCAGGAAAGCGTGCAGATCATCCAGCAGCACTTTGTGGATTGCCTGCGCGACGGCCGCGACCCCGAGACCAGCGGCCATGACAACCTCCACACCTTTGCTTTGGTCGAGGCTGCCTATCTTTCGGCCCGCGAACACCGCACTGTCACTTTGGCCGACCTATGAACGCGCTCTACGGTACCGACCAGCCCGACACCCTGTCCGAGCGAATTTCGGTCGGCAAACTGGCTTTTTCCCTGCAAGGGGGCGCGCTGCGGCACATCGCCTATGGCGGGGTCGAGATGATCCGCGGCATTGCCTTTCTGGTGCGGGATCGGGACTGGGGCACGCTGGTGCCGCGCAATACGGAATTGCTGCGTGAAACCGGCGATCGGTTCAATCTGCATCTGAGGATGCAGTACCAAAGCGGCGGCGCGGAACTGGACGTGACGGTGAAAATCGTGGCGGATGATCAGGGGCTAGAGGTTTCCGCAACCGGCGCTGTCGATGGCCCGTTCGAGACGAACCGCGCCGGATTTACCCTGCTGCATCCGGCAAGCGTTGCGGGCTGCCCTGCCATGGTCGGCCATTCCGATGGAACAACTGATGCCGCGCAGTTTCCGGTGCTGATCGACCCTTGGCAGCCCTTCATGGATATCGTTGCGCTTGAGCATCAGCGTGATGGCCTGCGCGTCCGCTGCCTGTTGTCGGGCGACACGTTCGAGATGGAGGACCAGCGCCAATGGGGGGACGCATCCTTCAAAACCTATAACCGTCCGCTGGCCTTGCCTTGGCCCTATGACCTGAGCGCCAATGCCCCTTTGCAGCAATCCGTTCATCTGACGTGGGAGCCTGTGGTAACCGATCCGGTCCGACTGCCCGAAACGCCTGCGAATGTGACCTTTCCTGAGACGGCCTTGGTTCTGATGGCGCAGGACGCGTTGCGGTTGGCTGAAAATCCGCTCGACATTGCCGAAGTGGCCCCGCAGCGACTGCTGTGCCATATCGATTGCGCCTTAAGTGACGCCAAAGGGCAAATCGAGGCCTTTGCCAAGTTGCAGTCCGCCCTGCCCGATCTGACCTTTGATGCAGAGCTGATCTGCACCTTCGCCCCTTCGGTCCACGGGGAATTAACCGACCTACATGGCGCCATGGTCCAATCCGGTTTTCGCCCCGACAGTGTGCTGGTCTGCCCCTCGGTCGACCGGCAATCCACGCCGCCCGGATCGGAGTGGCCGGACTGCCCGCCGCTTGATGACATTCACGCCGCGGCGGCCGAGGTGTTCCAAGGGCTCACGCGCGGTGGCGGTATGGTCAGCTTCTTCCCCGAACTGAACCGCAAGCGCCCGCCGCTGGAGCATCTGGATTTCGTCAGCCACGGCCTCTGCCCCATTGTGCACGCGGCGGACGATGTCTCGGTGATGGAGACGTTGGAAGCGATCCCCCATATCACCCGTTCTGCCCGCGAAATTATCGGGGATCGGGACTATCGTATCGGGCCGGCGACCATCGCCATGCGGCAGAACCCCTATGGCAACCGAACAATCCCGAACCCCAATGGCGAACGCCTGTGCATGGCCGACGATGATCCACGGCATAGGGCTCAATTCGGCGCGGCCTATGTGATCGGGCTGGCAACTGCTCTGGCCAGTGCGGGCATCACCGTCTGGACCCCCGCTGCCGTCTATGGCCCCCGCGGGCTTAGCGGCCCCATCGTGCAGGCCATCGCGGCGCTGGCAAAATGTGCGGGTCAGCCGGTGCACCATGCCGAAATTTGCAACGGGCTGGCAATGCTGCGGGTCGGCGACCGAACCTTCCGCGCCAATCTGACCGCGCAGGAATTGGGCGATCTGGGCCCTTATGGATGGGCGTAAACGGGCCTTACTGGACTGATGAGGACAGCCCCTATAAACAAGCGCCCATGATCGCATGAGGTGGAGACGGGCATGGCTTCGACGGCAAACAGAAAGACCGACACGGACAAAATTGTCAGACGCAAGCTGTCGGATCAGGTGCTGGACAAACTGCGCGAGATGATCCTGTCCCATGAGCTGCAGCCGGGGGACTTTATGCCGTCGGAACGCGCATTGATGGAGCGGTTCGGCGTGGGCCGTCCTGCCGTGCGCGAAGCCTTGCAATCCTTGCACAACAGCGGGCTGATCAGCATCAATCATGGGGAACGGTCCCGTGTGAATGCTATCGACGCCAGCACCGTCCTGAGCCAATCCGACGAGATCGCGCGCCTGGTCCTGAGCACCGTTCCCGCCAATCTGGAACACCTGAAGCAAGCCCGCCAGATGTTCGAACTGGGGATGATCCGAGTGGCCGCCCAAAACGCGACCGCCGAAGACATTGCCGATCTACGCGCCATTCAGGCCGAGCAGGCGCAAAATCTGGACGATGCGAATGCCTTTATCGCGGCGGATATGCGGTTTCACACCCGTCTGGCGCAGATCACCGGCAACCCGATCATCATTGCCGTATCCGAGGCGATGCTTGGCTGGCTCTTTGAATATCACGTCAGTCTGCTGCACTGGAACGGCAAAGAGGATGTGACCTTGGCCGAACACGCGCAGATGATCGACCTGATAGAGCAGCACGATGCGGATGGCGCGGTGGCGATGATGACCCGCCACCTTGCGCGCTCGGCCTCGGTGTTCGAGCCCAAAGGTTAACGCGCGCCGCCGCCCTCGCGGATCCAACCGAAGAAATCCATGCTGCCCATCTGCCCGCCTTTGAGGGCGATTTGCAGGCCGTCGTGGTGTTCTCCGCCGTATCCGATGCACAGCGAGGCGCCGGGAATCGTCGGGGCAATGGCCTTGATCGCCTGCAGCCCGAGGGCCCTCATGCCGTGGCCCGACGTATCGCCGCCGGAAATCACAGCGCGGGTCAGGTTCGATCCGCGCAAGATGCCGTCCAGAATTTTGCCCAACGTGATGCCGATGGTTTTGTTGACCACTTCCATGGATGTGCCGGTTTTGGCGGCGGCTTGACGAACCTGCGCGACGGCGGGGTCTTCGGGGCCAGTGGCCGAGCAGACCAGCGGGCTTTGGCCGTCTGAAACGGCGCTCAGGGCAGAGGCAACCGCCTGATCAATCAGTGCATCGGTCTGTTCCGGAGCCTCGATCATCCGCGCGGCGTCGAGCCGGATCAGGGTAAATCCGTTTTGCACGGCCCACTCAATCTGCTGCGCGGTGCTGGGGGAAACCGAGCCCGACACAACCGCTATCTGGTCTACCCGCCCCGCCGAGCCCGGCGGCGCAACGCGGGGGATCAGCCCGATTTCCTGCCAATGGCGGACCAGTGCGAACTCTACCCCTTGGGACCCGATGACAAAGGACAGGTCCTCTTGGTTCTCCCAGATCAAGCGGCCGGCGGCGGTTTCGGACCGCTCCTCCATACTATCAATGGACAGGATTTTCGCCCCACTTTCCAGCAGCGTGGTTAATCGGGGCTGCGGGTCGGACCACAGCGCCTCTAGGTCGATCAGACCCGAGGGCAGATCGGTTTGCACCGCCAGATGCCGCAGCAAATCCGCTTCGGCCATAGGGGTAACAGGGTGGCGGGCCATCACGGGGTGCCGGTCCAGACGGTAGACGCCATCGAACGTCCCCGCGAACAGGTGGCCGAAGGCCTGATAACGGCGCATCTGCGGCGCTGCGGTCAGAACCGGCGCAGCCCGCGCGCCCGTCACGCGCAATCCGATCTCGGCCGCCCGCCCGATGCTGCCGGTCTGAGGCGACGAGTCAAAGGTCGAGCACACCTTATAATGCAGCAATGGCGCGCCAAGCGATTTGAGGAAGCCGAACGCCTGTGGCAGTTCCCGATCCATCCAATCCGGCCCTTCGGTCCGGGCGGTCGATGCCACGCCGATTGCCCCTGCCCCATCAAACCGCGCCAGCATCTCGGCGTCGGGGAGGTCAGAGAAAAGCACGGTTTCGATCCCGGCAAAGGCCAGCACCTCCATCACCGCAGCGGCGCCGGTAAAGTCGTCCCCGTACCACGTTATCAATGGGTTCACCGATTTTCCTCCCGTCCTTGTGCGACGCAATCGGCTGATTGACATCGTGATGATAATATTATCTGATCATACCAGTTATGCAAGACGCCCTAGAGGGGCTCCGGAGGAGATTAAGATGACGAACGTGGCTGTATTTGGCGCTGGCGGGAAAATGGGGGTGCGGTGTTCCTTGAACCTGGCCAAGACCGATTTCACCGTCTCCCATGTCGAGGTCAGCGAGGTTGGCCGCGCCCGTTTGAAAGAGGCTGTCGGCGTGGACTGCGTGGATGCGGACACCGCGATTGCCAATGCGGATGTGGTTCTGCTGGCCGTCCCAGACACTGCGATTGGCGTTGTGGCCAAAGGCATCGTGGACAAGCTGAAGCCCGGCACGATGGTCGTCATTCTGGACGCGGCGGCGCCCTTTGCCGGTCACCTGCCAGAGCGTGCGGACATCACTTATTTCGTGACGCACCCCTGCCACCCGATGATTTACCATAACGAAGAGACCGAGGCGGCGCGTCTGGACCGTTTCGGCGGCGTCGCGCACCCCCAGGGCGTGGTTAACGCCCTGATGCAAGGCCCCGAAGAGCATTACGCTGTCGGTGACGCGGTTGCCAAAGCCATCTACGCCCCCGTCCGCACGACCTATCGCGTGACGGTCGAGCAGATGGCCTACCTAGAGCCGGGCCTGTCGGAAACCGTCTGCGCCTCTCTGTTGGTAGTGATGAAGCAGGCGATGGACGAAGTGGTGAAAACCGGCGTCTCCGAAGAGTGCGCCCGCGACTTCTTGCTTGGGCACATGAACATCCTTGGCGCGGTGATCTTTAACGTCCAAGAGGGCGTGTTCTCGGACGCCTGCAACAAAGCGATCGAGTTCGGCATCCCCGCCCTGATGCGCGACGACTGGAAAGGCGTATTCGAGCGCGACGAGATCATGGCGTCAATCCGCCGGATTACGTGACGGTTATTCTGGGCTACTTAACCCAGCTTAAACATCGACAAGCACCCTTCGCTCTGTAGGGCGGAGGGTGTTTTGCGTCCGAGCGGCTCGCACCAGCGGCTGCAAAAAGGTGGCGTGGGTGACAGTGACCTGCTAACCAACGGTCCAAACTCGACAAAGGACCGCACCATGATCCAGCCGACCGCTTCGTTCAAAGAAAACCTCATGCTTCTGCCTTCGATCGATGGGCTATCGCGTATCGAGCTGGTTGACGGTTCGGGCAATGTGGTTGCGACCATCGAGAACCAGCCGGGCAAGCAGGGCTCTTTGGCGGTTTATCAGTACCTTGCTCAGGAATTTGGGGCGCTGGATAGTGAGGCGGCGCAGCTGGGGCTGTCGATCTTTGCCGAGCACACCGAGGATGCCAAGAACCGGCCCGGTGCCCATCCGAATATTGATCGGCTTGTCGCGATCATTGAGGGTGCGAGCCCGCTTCAGCTAAAGGTTATCGCTGATTAAAGCGAGCGGCCTCGCGAGGCCGCATCTCTAGAGCAGCGCTCCAAGGCCATCCGAAGCAGACCTACTGCTCCGGACGGATGCGTGGGCATCGACTTACTTGCTGAACGCCTTGCTAGTGCCGCGCTCCAGATATTCCCCATCTGTCGGCGCACCCAAGACTTCGCCATCTTGCATGATGGTTTGACCGCGCAGGATGGTGCGCACGGGCCAGCCTTTGACCTGCAGGCCCTCATAAGGGGTGTAGTCGCAATCGTGGTGAATCAGGGACTGGGAAATCGTGACGTCGCGCTCGGGGTCCCAGAAGCTCAGGTCCGCGTCCGCGCCCACGGCAATCGTGCCCTTTTTCGGGTAGAGGCCGAACAGCTTCGCGGGGTTGGTCGCAGTCAGTTCGACGAACCGCTCGATGGAAATGCGACCCTTGCTGACCCCTTCGGAGAACAGGATCGGCAAGCGCGTTTCGACGCCGGGAATGCCATTCGGCACCCATTTGAAGTTTGTCCGCGCACCGGGGGCATCCTTGCCCTGCGCATCCTCGAACCGGAAGGGGCAGTGGTCGGACGAGAAGATGTCGAAGGTGCCGTCACGCAGCCCCTCCCAGATGGCTTTCTGGCTGTCCAGATCGCGGGGTGGCGGTGAGCAGACGTATTTCGCGCCCTCGAAGTCCATGTTCAGACCCTTTAGGTCTTCGGCGGTCAGGGCGATGTATTGCGGGCAGGTTTCGGCATAAACGTTCATCCCGCGCTTCTTGGCCCACTGGATCTGCTCCATTGGGTCGCGGCCCGAGACGTGGACGATGGTAATAGGTACATCGGTCAGTTCGGCGTGGGAAATGGCGCGGTGGGTGGCCTCGCGCTCGACACTCTGGGGGCGGCTTTCGGCGTGGTAGTATGGCGCGGTTTTGCCGGCTTCTTCCAGACGGCGGGCCATGTATTTGATGGCGTCGTAGCCCTCGGCGTGAACCATGACCATCGCCTTTTCACGGCGGGCCACGTCGAAGACTTCGATCAGTTCGCGGTCATTCAGCACCATATCGTCATAGGTCATAAAGACCTTGAAGGACGTGTAGCCAGCCTTGACCAGCGCGGGCAGTTCCTGCCCCAGAACCTGCGGGGTCGGGTCGGTGATAATCAGGTGGAACGAGGTATCGACGTAGCATTTCCCCTTGGCCGCAGCATGATAGGCATCCACCGCCTCGCGCAGGGACTGGCCCTTTTGCTGCAGGGCAAATGGCATGACGGTGGTGTTGCCGCCCGCCGCCGCAGAGCGCGTGCCGCTTTCAAACCCGTCGGCCATGACAACGCCGCCACCTTGGGGCTGCTCTAGGTGCACATGGGCGTCGATCCCGCCGGGCAGAACCAGCAGACCTTTGGCGTCGATATCCTGCCGCGCCAGTCCGACGTTTTCGGCGATCGAGACGATGCGCCCCTGACGGATGCCGATTTCGGCGTGGATGCGGTCACCGGCGGTAACAATTTCTGCGTTGCGGATGGCGATATCGAGCATGGGAAAACTTTCAGGAATGTCTGTGTCAGGGCCCGCTGACGAACGAGAGATAAGATGCGGGCCCTGACCTTGGATTGACTTAGTTGGTCAGTGCTTCGAACAGCTTTTTCTGGCCATCGGTGGTCAATTCGGATGCATAAAGGGGTTTCGACGCCTCGATGAAGGGGGCGGTGTCAGGGGTGGTGATGTTCACGCCCTTTTCGCGGAACGAGGCCAGCAGGGGCTCTTCTTGATCAACGACGTATTGGCGCTGCCAGGTTGCGGCCTCGGCGCCGGATTCCAGCAGGGCGGTCTGGATATCTGCGGGCAGAGCGTCGAATTTACCCTTCTGCATGGTGATCGGGGCGGTCATGTTCAGCCAGCCGACCAGCGCAAAGTTGGGCGCAACCTCATAGAACTTCATGCCGTCGTAACCGGTCGAGGCACCCTCGGCCCCGTCCACAACGCCCGACTGCATCGCGCCGTAAAGCTCGGAATAGGACATGGGGGTCGGGTTCGCGTTGTACGCACGGAAGGCGCTGACATGCACGGGGTTCTGCATGGTGCGGATTTTCATCCCCTCGAGGTCCGCGATGGAGTTCACGGGCTCTGCGGTCATCAGGTGGCGGATGCCCGACGAAAAGACGGCCAGCAGCTCAAAGCCCGCCTCGTTCGCATCGCTTTCCATCAGATCCCAGTTCGCATCGACCTTTTCCCCCAGCGCGGGGATCGAGGGGAACAGGAACGGCAGATCGAACACTTTGTAGTCTTCGACGTAGTTCGAGAGCATCGCGTTCGAGGTCATGGCAATGTCGACGGTGCCCATCATGACGCCTTCGACGGTTTGCTGTTCGTCACCCAGTTGGCCGCCTGCATAGATTTCGATGGTTGCAGCGCCGTCAGTCTTGGCCTCCAGCAGCTCTTTCATCTTTTGCAGGCCCATGTCCTGCACTTCGCCCGCAGCGTTGGTGTGCGCTGCCTTGAAGACATAGTCGGCGGCGAACGCAGGCACAGCGGCGGTCAGCGCCACGACGGCGGCGAAAGAGGTGAATACGGTTTTCATGATTATTCCCTGTTGTGGAGTGAGTTGGAGGAGGAAGGGGTTGGCCCCCGCAGGTCACATCAGGACCGACGGCAACCAGAGAGAAACAGCAGGCACAAAGGTCACCAGCATCAGCGCGACCAACATGCAGATCAGGGGCAGCCACACCTTGCGCGACACCTGTTCGATCCGGCGGCCGGCCACGGTAGCCGCGACATAGAGGCAGATGCCGTAAGGCGGTGTGATCAGGCCGATCGACAGGTTCAGCGCAGTGATGACGCCGAATTGCACGGGGTCGATGCCATAGCTTTGGGCGATGGGTTGCAGGATCGGCAGCAGGATCAGGACGGCCGAGATGCTCTCCATAAACATGCCGACGATCAGCAGCAGGATGTTCACGATCAGCAAGAAAACAAAGGGGCTGTCGGTCAGACCAGTGAGCCAGTCGCGCAGCAGGGCGGGCAGGCCTTGGGTCGCGATGAACCAGGTAAAGACCGATGCCGTTGCGATAATGATCAGAACGGTGGCCGACAGGCTGATCGCCTTGAGGCAGATGCGGGGCAGATCGCTGGGCTTCAGTTCTCGGTAGATGCCCATGGTGACGATCAGCGTGGTGAACAGCGCCACGCAGGCGGCCTCGGTCGCGGTGAAGATACCGCCTATGATGCCGCCGATGATCACCACAGGAACCAACATTCCGGGCAGAGCGGCGATGAACGCTTTGACCAATTTGTCAAAGCTGAAATCTTCGCGGTCCTGTTGAACGGCGGCGTCCTGACGGGCGTGCAGCCAGCAGCCGGACATGAGCCCCGCGACGACCAGTAAGCCGGGGACGATCCCGCCAAGGAACATGGCCCCGATAGACTGGTTCGACGTGATGGCGATAACGATCATGACGATCGAGGGCGGGATGATCGACGCCAGCGAACCCGACGCCGCGATCACGGCAGAGGCCAGATCGATGTCATACCGGCGCTTGCGCATCTCGGGAGTCATGACGGCGCTGATGGCGGCGGTGTCCGCCGAACCCGACCCGGAAATCGCGGCCAGTCCCGTGCCTGTGACGATAGCGACCAGATAGAGCGAGCCGGTGATCCACCCGACCAGCGCACTGGCAAGGTTAACAAAGCGGCGTGCGATCCCGCCTGCCTCCATCAAAAGGCCCGAGGCGACAAAGAACGGAATGGCCATCAAGGTAAACGAGCTGATCCCGCCATAGACCCGCTGCGCCACGATCGACAGGGGCACCGTGGTGGTCAGTTCGATCGCCACCAGCGCCGCGATGCCAAGTGCCAGCACAATCGGGACGCCCGAAATAAGGAGTAGAAGGAAGCCTCCGCCAGCGACGATCATGCGGGCACCTCGGTTTTATCGGTTTCGGGGCGCAGAATTTTGGGGGCAAAGGTGATCGCAAATTCGATCAGAAAATATCCAAAGCCTACCGGCAGTGCCATGTAAGGCCATGCCATCGGGATGCGCAGCGCGGGCGATTTGACGATCATGCCGATGCTGAGCATCGACAGCGATCCGACCACGACGACCGCCAGAAACCAGACCCCAAGCCCGAGGCCCGCCGCGTTACAAATGCGCTGAACGGGCAGCGGCGCTTTGCGGATCAGGACGTCGACGCCGACGTGCTGGTTGTAGCGCATTGCGATCCCCGCCCCTAGGAGAGTCAGCCAGACTTGGGCAAAGGTGGCGGTCTCTTCGCTCCAGGCGATAGAGTAGTTGAAGAAGTAGCGGCCGATGATCTGCACCAGAATGGCGCCCGCCATGTAGGCCAGCAGGAGCAGCGCGATGCCGTCGACCAGCCTCCGCAGGATCGCTAAGGCGCCCTTGAAAAATCTGATCACATCGGACGAGGTGCCTGATGGTGTGTTCTTGGACGCATGCGTAACAGGGGGTGCAGGGGTTTGCATGGTGGACCTCTCGTTCACTCGGCACGGTCCAAGCGGAATTAATCACTCGGAAAACTTGGTTTTATGCGCCTTTCCCTGATGCTGCGCGTAGGTCTTTGCGCAGTAAAGGGGGCTGACTATTAATATCGCGTCCCAAAGTATTTAATGCCACTGAAAGCGCGATTTACTTGAATTTTGTGATCTTAACTGATCAGCATTTAGGCAATATAAGATCATAAATGGTGGTTGATTTGAAAAACGGATCATGTTTTGGCGGAAATTCCCGCGATGGTAGATCACATTTTGGCCTCGCTCTGTGTCTGCTGGGGCGGGCAGAATCGATCCTGCTAGCGCGGGGGGCCGGGTTTGATTTTGTGGTCGTGGATATGGAGCACGGCCCCCTAGGATTGGGGAATCTGGGTCAGGTCGCGGCAGCGGGCCTTGCCGCTGGGATGCCGGTGTTCGGGCGGGTCACGGGGCCCACTTCGGGGGACATCGCGCGGGTTCTGGATTGCGGCGCGACCGGAGTGATCGTGCCCCACGTGGATACGCCAGAGCACGCGCAGCACATTGCATCGTGGTGCCGGTTTGGCCCCGTTGGACGGCGCGCCTTGCCCGGTCCGTTGCCCGGATTGGACTATGGGATCGTGCCTGCAGCAGAACTCTGCGCCCGGGCCGAAGCGGGAGCGCAGGTCATTGCGATGATCGAAAGTGCGGAAGGTTTGGAAAATGTGGATCAGATCGCGGCGACCCAAGGGATCGACATGCTGATGATCGGCTCCAATGATCTGGCCGATGGGATCGGGCGGCGCGGGCAGTTGGAGCACGCGGATGTCTTTGCGGCCTTTGAACGTATCGCGCAGGCCGCGCGGGACAACGATTGCGCCTTCGGGGTGATGGGATTGCCGGCGGGTTTGGTTAACAGCTATGCGCTGGAATTGGGGGCGACCGCGATTGTGGTGACCAATGACACCAACCTGATCGTCGAAGGCGGCGCGGCCGCGTTAACCAAGGTCAGACGATAGGACGCTGGCTTTCCTCGCGCACTTCGGCAAGACGCAATGCGACCCGTTCGCGGAACACTTCGATGAAGCGGCGGGTCTGGCGCGAGGGCACTTTGGTCTTTTGCATCGCCGCGCAGAGGTCGAAACTCTGGTCCGACCCATAGGGGCGGATCACCAGACCGGGGCGCAATTCGGTGTGGGCGGACAGCTCGTCGACCAAGGCCACCCCCCAGCCATCGCGCACAATCCGCACGGCGGCGTTCATAAACCGCGTCTCGATCGAAGGGCGATATTCCAAGCCCTGCGCGCGGAAACTGTCGGCGAGCATCAGGCCGATCCGGGTGGACACTTGGGGTCCGATCAGGGCGGCACCCATCAAGTCTTTGGCTGTAATCACGTCCAGTTTTGCCAGCGGATCGCTTTCTTGCAGCAGGCAAACCGGGCGCAACACCGCTATCTGTTCATAGTTCATCGCCTGCCGTTCATAGGGGGCCATGGCAAATGCCACATCAGCCACGCCATTCTCGACCACTTGCAGGACACTGTCCAAAGGGCGCGTTTCCAGTGACAGCTGAATGCGGGGGTAATCGCGGGCGTAATCGGCGATCACGCGTGGCAAGACGGACTCGCTGAGTTCGGCGGTGGCCGCGATGCGAATGCGGCCAATCCGGCCCGTGCGCAGGTCCCCTGCCCTTTGGTTAACCGCGTCGCGCAGGTGGAACAGGGGCTCGGCCTCTTCGAGCAGGATCATTGCCTCGTCCGTGGGGGACAGGCGGTTGCTGACCCGCTCGAACAAGGGAAATCCCAGAACCGTTTCAATGTGCCGGATCGTGTTGGAGATCGAAGGCTGGGACATCCCCAGCCGCTCTGCCGCGCCGACCGTCGTGCGATAGGTCACAACGGCGCGCAAAATTTCCAACTGGCGAAGGTTCAGGATATCGGGAATGGCTCTAACCCCTTGGTTCTCAGGACTTTGTCAGGCGGATGCGTTTGAAGTTCTTTACCTTGTCGGTAAAGGGTCCAAAGCCTTTGATAGCCTCGAATTCGGGGGTTTCATAGGCTTCGGGGCCGGTGATCGTGTAGATCGCCACGTGGCGCGGGCCACCCTCGAGGCATTTTTCGCGGCGGGCATCGAGCCAACCGGGGCAGGCCAGAATATCGGGCAGATGGGTGTTTTCGTACCAGTCGTCAAAGGCGGCTTCGTCCTCGGGGGCGACGTCGACGAACACGATATGGGTTTGCAGGGCGGTCATACGGAAAGCTCCAGACTGGGGCGCAGAGCGGCCATGAGGGCGTCAAGCTCTGCGTCGGAAATGCGGGGGGTGGGGGCGCGGCAGGCGGGGCTGTCGATCCGGCCCATCGCGGCAAGGCAGGCCTTGAGCCGAGCGGCGGCCAGATGGCCGGGGCGGGCGTAGACCAGACGCGCCAGATCATAGAGCGTGGTGTGCATTTTCAGGGCGTCGGGGATGCGGCCTTGGCGGACATGGGTGTCCAGCGCAGTGATCAGCTCAGGGACCAAGGCGGACAGGCTAACGGCAGAGCCATCGCTGCCAAGAATGTAGCAGCCGAACAGATGCTCATCGCCCGAGGCCATGACGGCCACATCAGGGCGCATCGCGCGGGCTGTGCGCAGGGTGGTCTCATAGGCTTTGACCTCCCAGCTTCCCTCTTTGATGCCTGCGACGGCGTCTATTTCGAGCAGCTGTTTCAGGAGGTCCGTGTCGTAGTGCAAACCGCCAGAGGCGACCGACCCCTGAAACAGGTAGATCGGGGCGCCTGTGGCTTCGGCGATGCCGCGGTGGTGGGCAACGACCGCGCGCGGGTCCACGCCCAAAGCCCACGAAAACGGCGCGAAAACCATGATCGCATCGGCGCCAGCCTTCAGCGCGGCCTGAGCGTCGGCGGCTGCGAATTCGGTGTTCTCGGCGCTGACAGCGGCGAGGATGCGGCGCTTGCCCGCGACCTCTCGGGCAATGCGGACCACGTCGGCTTGCTCTGCACGGGACATGTGGATGCCCTCGCCCGCGTGGCCGTTCAGCAAGAGGCCCGCCTGACCGGGATCGGAAAGAACCTGAGCGAAATGCCGTTCAAGGCCGGTGAAATCCAGACCGCCCATGTCGTGCATCGGGCAGATGGTCGCCGCATAAAGACCGCCATTCAGCGCCGCTGTCATCACAGCACCTCGGCTTTGATCAGGGCCTGACGGACGCCGTCGCGTACTGCGTCGGACTGGGGCAGCAGGGGCAGACGGGGGGCCGCGTTCTTGATCACTCCCATCATCTGAAGGCCGTCCTTCATGCGGGTGTGCATGTCGACCACGGGCGCAGGGCCATAGATCGCGCGGACCACGGGATACAGCCGATCATTCGCCGCGCGCATCGCCGCCAAGTCCATGTTTTCAGACGCATCCCACAGGTCCTTGAGCAGACCGGGGACAAGGCTGGCCAGACCCGACAGGATACCGTCACCCCCCAAAGCCACTTGCGCAAAGAACCAGTGGAAGTTCGAGGGCAGGATCGCGGTGTTGTCGTCCGCCGCTTTGATCGCGCGGCGGTTTTCGTCATAGGCCAGCAGGGTAGCAGAGCCCTCTTTCACCGCGATAACCTCGGGGATTTTCGCGATTTCGGCCAGCACGTTGGTCGCCAGCCCGAAGCCCGACGCAATCGGAAACTGGAAGTGCGACAGGGGCATTTGCAGCTCTTTGGCCAACAGTTCGTACATCTTGACCGCGGCCATGGTATTGGCATTGCCGCCGCCAAGGGCTTCGGGCGGGAAGATCACGGCCACATCGGCGCCCGCTTCGCGCACCGCTTCGGCCTGACGCAGGGCGTCGGGGATGCCGGTGGGGACAACGCCTGCCAAGAGCGGCTGGTCGGGGGAAATCTGTTCGCGGGTGCGCTTGATAACCTCTGTCTTCTCGGCGTCGGTCAGGGCAGTCGCTTC
Source organism: Donghicola mangrovi (assembly GCF_013377535.1). GTDB lineage: Bacteria > Pseudomonadota > Alphaproteobacteria > Rhodobacterales > Rhodobacteraceae > Donghicola > Donghicola mangrovi. Next base: position 81,035 of record NZ_JABCJE010000008.1, read on the forward strand.
GCCCGCGTGGCCGTTTACGAAGACGCAATCGGTGGTCTCGGGCTTGGCGCAGTGGTCCAGAACGGCGCTGTAGCCATCCCAGTCAATCGCGCCAGCCTCGTCAAAGGGCAGAACGGTCGCGACGGTGATGCCACGCAGGTCTTTGGCGGAAATGGTCATTGGGTCACTCGTTTTCTCGGGAATTTCAGGGTGGCATCGGCCTTGAGGACTTCGACGCCCTCTTCGTTGCGGGCGCTGGCCTGCCAGTCGACGGTGCGGTTTTCTTCGTCCTTCGAGGAAATCCAGATGTCGAAGGTAATCGTGTCGCCGTAGCGCACCGCGCCGGTAAACCAGAAGCTGTCGCGGATCGACACGCCCACGGTGCCCACCAGTTCGGCCGTCAGGACCGAGGTGCAGATGCCCGCGACCAGAATGCCAGGGGCAAGGCGTTCGCCAAAGCGCGTGGTGCTGGCATAGCCTTCGTCCACGTGGACGGGGCCGAAATCACCGGTCGCGGCGATATACATGGCGCCGTCCGCCTCGGTCACGGTTTTCGAGACGCTCACGCGGTCGCCCACGGTCAGCTCGTCAATGTTGCGGATGTCATACATGGCTTACCCCTTCAGCGGGACCATGCGGGCGGCGCCGGTGATGGTCTCTGTCCCTTCGACCGCGATGGTCAGGGTGCAGTCGATGGCCTGATAGGTGGCCTCGGTCACGGTCGCAGTGGCTGCCAAAGACGAGCCCACGGGGAAGGACGCGCCGAACGCCACAGTGAAATTGCCGATCCGCCAGTCCGCACCACACAGGCGCCCGAGGGCGGTGGTCAACAGGCCCGCAGCAGCCAGTTCAAAGACCGACATGTCGGGCAGGTCCACGGATTTGGCATAGGCGCGGTCCACGTGGGATTTGGTCATGTTGCCGGTGATGCCGGTAAAGAACCCCTGCTCGGCCACGGTCATGGTCTTGCGAAAGGTGATGCTGTCGCCGGTGGCGGGAAGCGTGGTCATGGGAAGTCCTTTCGATTACAGGGTCAGGCCGCGCTTGATCACCGAGCGGGCGATCAGCATGCGGTGCACTTCGGAGGTGCCGTCGTAGATGCGGGTGACGCGGGCATCGCGGTAGATGCGCTCCAGCGGCAGTTCCTTGGTAAAGCCGTAGCCGCCAAAGACCTGAATGCCCCGATCGGCTACGCGCCCCAGCATTTCCGAGGCCTGAACCTTGACCATCGAGACCTTGTCGCGCGGGTCCATGCCCTGATCTTCTTCCCATGCGGTGTTCAGCACCATCATGCGGGTGGCAAAGATCTCCATCGCGCTGTCGGCGATCATCTGCTGAACCATCTGGAAGTCGCCGATGGGCTGGCCGAACTGTTTGCGGGTGGCCGCGTGTTCGCGCATCATCTCCAGCACGCGGGACGCCATGCCAACCGCGCGGGCCCCGATGTGGCCCAGACGGATGCCGCCCACGTTCGCCATCATCACCTTGAAGCCGTTCCCGACCTCTCCCAGCACGTTGCCTTTGGGGATGCGGACGTTATCAAAGTACAGCTCTGCGTGGCCGTACCCACGGTGACCCATCATGGGCTGGTTGCGTGTGACCTGAAAACCGGGGGTGCCCGTGTCAACGATCAGCAGGGTTATGCCACCCCGCGCACCCTTTTCGGCGTCGGTCACGGCCATGACGATCACGAAATCCGCGATATCACCGTCTGAGATAAAGTGTTTGGTCCCGTTCAGAACCCACTCGTCCCCGTCCAGATGCGCGTTGGTTTTGATCGCCGCCGCGTCCGAACCTGCGCCCGGCTCGGTGATCGCCATCGCGCAGATTTTGTCCCCTTTGACAGTGGGATAGAGGTACTTTTCACGCAGCGCCTCATCCTCGAACTGTTCCAGCATCGGGTAGACCTGCCCGAAAATCCGGCGGATCAAGGCGTCAGAGGTCTGCCCCAACTGCTCTTCGACCAGACACATGTCCATCACGCTAAGGCCAGCGCCGCCGACCTCTTCGGACATGTTCATCGCATAGAATCCCAGCGCCTGCGCTTCGGCGCGGACGGCGGCCAGCTTGTCGGCGGGAATTTTGGCGTTCTCTTCGGTCTCGATCTCGAGCGGCTGCACCTTTTCGCGGACGAACTTGCCCACCGCTTCGGTGACCATCTTCATCTCGTCGGAAATCGTAAAATCCATAACTTACTCCAAGTCTCGGGGCGCAGGCTTAGTTGCGCATCTTGTTGGTTTGCACGACGACGCCCGCGTCGATCAGGCGGTCGATCTCGGCGGCGTCAAAGCCGGCCTCGGCCAGAACCTCGCGGCTCTGCTCGCCCAAGGCGGGGGGCATCGTGCGGATGGGGGGCACCTCGCCGTCGTAGCGAACGGGGTGGGACAGCATTTTAAAGGTCGAGCCCTGAGAGCCCGTGGTATCCGTGAACGCCTGCAAATGTTCGACCTGAGGGTTGTCGAGCAGCCCGTCATAGTCGCGGACAACCTCGTGCCAGACGCCTGCATCAGTTAGTTTAGACACGGCTTCGTCGGTGGTCAGCGCGGCCATGCCAGTCGCCACCAGACACGAGATTTCACCGCGTTTGCTGAACCCTTCGTCCGCGCTCAGCTCCGCCAGTTGCGGCAAGCTAAGGGCGCCCGACAGTTGCGGCGGCGTGGACATCGAGATCATCACGTGCCCGTCCTTGGTCGCGTAAATGCCGTAGGGCGCGGGGCTGAACCAGTTGGCCATGCCGTCCTGACCACGAGGGCCGGCTTTTTCGGCGCCGTTCATCCAGGCGGTGATGGATTCCCCCTGCAAGTCCATTGCGGCCTGCAACATGTTCACGTCCACGCGGCGAGGCACTCCGGTGCGCTCACGCTCGAATAGCGCCGCGATGATGCCCGCGACAGTTAGTGCTGCGGCGTGGTGGTCAATCGGGACAGATCCCACCGCAACCGGACCGCTCTCCATGCTGCCGGTATGGGCGGCCAGACCGCACATCGCCTGCAGCAAAACGTCCTGACCGGGGCGCTTGGCGTAGGGGCCATCGACGCCATATCCGGTGGTGGTCGCGATGATGATGCGCGGGTTCACGGCGCGCATCTCGGCCTCGGACAAGCCGAGTTTATCCAGAGTGCCGGGGCGGAAATTCTCCATCACCACGTCTGCTGTTTCGATCAGTTTCTTGACCGCCGCGATGCCCTCGGGCGACTTCAAATCGACCGCGATCGAGCGTTTGTTCCGCCCTGTGGTGATGTGGTTGACCGATGTGTCATCCACGAAACGGTTGGCCACAGCCCAGTTGCGCTGGAACGCGCCGGTCAAGGGCTCGATGGTGATCACATCCGCGCCGATATCGCCCAAATGCTGCGCCGCAGCGGGGCCGGACAGGAAGTGGTTAAAGCTGAGTACCCGGATTCCGTCGAGTGCGCCCATGATGATCCCTTTGTGTTGTCTGAGATCAGGCTAGAGCAATCAAAAGCGGCTGTTAATATAGCCTGCGATAATCATTCATGTGCCTGATATTTGATTTTCAAATAGTTTGGACCGAGGGAGGTTGTTGTTTTACTTCAATACCTTCGGTGGTTTTCTGGGTGTGTGGCTTTGCGCGTTAGGCGTCGGCCTTTATCTCTGCCCATTCCGCGGCGCAGGCCTTGCGGCGGATCTTGCCGAACCCGTCGCGGGGCAATGCATCCAGCACGGAAATATCCTTGGGCACCTCTTGAGGGCTCAGTTTTTCCGCGCAGAATTTCCGCAGTGCGGCATGGTTGATTTCTGCGCCTGCTTTGGGCTCCAGACAGGCCACGATGCGCTGCCCCCATTCGCGGTCAGTAGCGCCAAAAACGACCGCATCGGCGACTTCGGGGAACTGTAGCAACACGGCCTCAATGGTTTCGGGGTGCACCTTGACCCCGCCGGTGTTGATCACGTCATCGCGCCGACCGCCGAGGTAGAGGTAGCCCTCTTCATCCAGCCAGCCAACATCGCCGATGCTCTGGTACCCGTCCGCGTCCCGCTCGGGCTCCGGCGCGTTCGGGCCCGCATAGTGGCTGCGCCCGCCAAGGTCATCGGGACGCATGAAAATCTCTCCGGCCTCGCCTGCGGGCAGCAGGGTGCCATCGGGGCTATAGATGCGGATGTCCGTCTCGAACCCGCGCCCGACCGACCCGCGATGGGTCAGCCACTCGGCGCCCGTGATCGTGGTCTGGCCGGTGTTTTCGCCAGAGCCGTACATCTCGGTCACGCGCTCGGGGCCGAGGACATTGATCCACGCCTCTTTCAGCCACGCGGCGCAGGGCGCGCCGGTGTGGTACATGGCGTGAAGGCTGCTTAAAGACGCGCCGCTTTCGGCCAGCCGATCGTACATCCGCACCATCATGGTGGGAACGACCATCGCAAAGCCAACCTGATATTCGTCAATGACTTGCAAGGCTCGGACGGCGTCGAACCGCTCCATCAGCACCAGCGTGTTGCCTTCGAAGAGGCCGTTCTGCGCCCAAGTGAAAGGGGCGTTGTGGGACATCGCCCCGCAGACCAGTTGCACCTGATCGCACCGGAACCCCAAGCGCGGAGCCACGCGGCCCCAGCTGGCACCCGGCACGCGGGTAAAAGGGCGTTCGTCGCACATCATCTTGGGCAGGCCGGTCGAGCCACCGGACAAAACGATCTTGCCGGGGGTCGAGATGTGATCCGCGACCTCGGTATCTGGCAGGCTGCTTGCCAAAGCCTCGAAATCGCACTGGGTCATGTCGCCGACGCCCGTGCGTTGGGACACGACCAAAGCCGCGCCGCTGCGCTCTTTCATGGCGGCGGCGGTCTCGGGTTTGATGCCGGGGTCCAGCACCATCGTCGTCGCGCCGACGCGCCAGACCGCAATGGCCAGCGCGATGTGGGCGGGCACGTTGCCTAGGGCAAAGCCCACCACATCCCCCTGCCCCACGCCGCGCGCCATCAGCGCACGGGCAAAGCGGTCGGCCATCGCGTTCAGATCACGCCATGAATAGGTCTGCGCCTCCCCCACGCCCGGCAGGAACACCAAGGCGGTCTGGTCGCCGCGCTCGGCGGCCAACTGGCGCAGACGGGCGCCAAAGCTGATGGGGGATGCGGTCATGGCGTGCCTTTCTGTCGCTTAAACTTCTTCGAACAGGATGTCCTGCGCGCCTTCCCACAGAACCTTGGGGCCGATCTCTTTCAGCTTGTCGAGGTTCGAGGTCAGGGTGATGAAGTGGTTTCCCGCCAGCTGCCCCATCTTGGAGGCAAAGTTCACGCCGCCATAGGCCAGCAGGATCTCGGTTTCCGAAATGCCACCGGGATACAGGACGAACTGACCGGGCGCGGGATAGCTGGTGTGGTTCTCGTAATCGACGCCGAAATCGGTCTCGCCAAGGGGGATCCACACGCCCTCGCCCGACCAACGCACATGGACGACCTGGCTTTTGTAGGGGAGTTGCGCACGGAAGGCGGCGACGGTTTTGGGGGCGGCATCTTCGAACTTGGCGTCGAATTCGATGCCCGCGATGGTGACTTTGAGCTTGGTCATGAGTGGTGGTCTTTCTGGTTAATCAATCAGGCCGAACATGCGGGGCATGAACAGGGTGAGTTCGGGAATAAAGGTCACGGCGATCAGCATGACAAACAGGCCTGCCAGCGGCCACGCGAGGCGGCGGGACACCTGCATCACGGACCGTCCTGCGACGGACGAAGCCACGAACAGGGACACGCCATAGGGTGGGGTCACGGTGCCAATTGCGCAGTTCAGGATGACGAGCAGTGAGAAGTGCAGCGGATCGACGCCCATGGTCACAGCGATCGGGGCCAGTACGGGCACCATGATCAGGATCGCCGCAATGGTTTCGAGGAACATGCCCACGAACAGGAACAACAGGTTCGCAATGATCAGGAACACGACTTGGCTGGAGGAGACGCTCTTGATCCATTCGCCAAGGATTTGCGGCACGTTCGCGTTGGCGATGAGCCAGGAGAAGACGCTCGCGGTGCCGATGATCAGCATGACGGCGGCGGAGAGGGACGCGGTTTTTAGGATCAGGCCGGGCAGCGCCGAGAGCTTCAGATCACGGTAAACGAACGCGCCAACCAAGAGGCCATAGAAGCCCGAGACAGCCGCCGCTTCGGTGGGGGTGAAGACCCCGCCTAGGATACCGCCGAGGATCAGGAAGGGCATACCGGCGGCGGGCAGCGCGGCCCATGCGGCTCGACCAAGGCGCGGCAGGGTGAAGGGTTCGCTGTCGCGGTAGGCGTCACCGCCGTTCTTGGCCTTGAAGTAGGAGATGACCATCAGCATCAGGATGCACATCACGCCCGGCAGGATGCCCGAGATGAAAAGCGCGCCGATGGATACGTTGGAAACGACCGCAAGGATCACCATGGTCAGGCTTGGCGGGATGACCTGCGCGATAGAGCCTGCGCAGGCGATCAGGGCCGCGCCGAAGTCGACGTCATAGCCTTTGCGGCGCAGTTGGGGCTGCATGATCGCCGAGATTGCCGCGGTATCCGCCGAGCCCGAGCCGGAAATCGCCGCCAGACCAGCCGCCGCGACACAGCTGACTTGGTAAAGGCTGCCAACGACCCAGCCGATCAGCGCCGAGGCGAAATTCACGATCCGGCGCGAGATGCCGCCTGCGTCCATGATCACGCCAGCGAAGACAAAGAACGGGATCGCCATCAGGGTAAATGAGTTCAGTCCGGCAAAGACGCGCTGGCTGACGATGGCGACGGGTACGTCGGTCGTGGTGACCAGCGCCAGCACCGCCGAGGCCCCAAGAACGAAGACAACAGGAACACCAAGGGCAAGAAGGAACAGGAAGGCGAGTGCGATAACCAGCATCAGATGGCCTCCTCGGGGTCTGGGTCGGCTTCGGGCGGGGGGAAGGGATTGTCCCAGCGCTGGATGACGGACAGCAGAAGCTCTAGCGTCATGTAGGCAGCGCCGATGGGCAGGCAGAAGTACACATACTTCATGGGCAGTTGCAGGGCGGGCGACAGTTGGAACGCGCCCATCTTGATCAGGGGCTGGGTGCCATAGGCGAGCACCCACAGGAAACTGACGATCACGGCGGCGATCATGATCAGGGCCACACGGGCCAAGGGCAGCGGCAGTTTGGCCGGCAGCATGTCGATCGCCACGTGCTGGCCGCGGGCCAAGGCCACACCGGACCCCAGAAGCACCAGCCAGATCTGACTGAAGGTCGCGATCTCGGACGCGGCGGCGATGGAATAATTAAAGACGTATCGCCCGCCGATCTGCACCAGAACCGCAATCATCATCACGGTAAACAAGAGGATCACTGCCGCAGAGGCAACAGCACGCAATACCAGACAAAGACGTTCGAGAAGGGCGAACATGGGCGAAACTTTCCGGTCGTAAAGCCCCGGCTGCACGGGAAGCAGCACAGCCGGGGAAGTGGATCAAGTAAGGAAGGGTTACTTGACCGATTTCAGAAGTTCGAAGATTTTCTTTTGCCCGTCGGTTTCCAGATATTTCTGCTGGACGGGGGCGGCGGCGGCGCGGAACTCGGCGGTGTCGGGGTGGGTCATTTTCACGCCGGCCTTCTCAAGATCGGCGAAACGCGCGTTGTCGCTGGCCAGGTAGGTGGCGCGCTCGAACTTGCCGGCCTCAAGGCCCGCTTCGTCGAGGGCAGTTTTCATGTCATCAGGCAGCGCCTCGTAGGCGGCTTTGCCCATGATGACGGGCGAGACCAGTTCCAGCCAGCCGACGACGGCCCAATCGGGGGCCACTTCGTAGAATTTCTGCGAGTAGAAGTTGGTGTTCGCGGCTTCGGCGCCGTCAACAACGCCAGTTTCCAGCGCGCCGTAAAGCTCGGTATAGGCAATTGGGGTCGCATTCGCGCCAAAGGCGTTGAAGGTGTCCACGTGTGCAGGGGTCTGCATGGTGCGGATCTTCAGGCCCTGCATGTCGGCCATCGATTCAATCGGCTTCTTGGTCATGATGTGACGGGTGCCCGCCGAAAAGATCGACAGCAGGTGGAAGCCTTGCTTGTCCAGTTCCGCCTGAATGGCGTCGCGGACGGCGGGATCGCTCAGGGCGCGGTCCATCTGTTCGGCGTTTTCGAACATGAAGGGCAGCGACAGAACCGACAGATCAGGCACAAAGTTCGCAAGGGTCGAGTTTGCGGTTACCGCGATGTCCACGGTGCCCATCTGGGTGCCCTGGATGCTTTCCATCTCGTCGCCGAGGGTCGCGTTGTCGAACACGTTGATCGTGGCCGCGCCGTCGGTCTTGGCTTCCAGAACTTCGGCCATTTTGCGCAGGCCGACGCCATAGGGCTCTTCGGCGTTGGCGTTGTGGCTGGCTTTCAGGGTGATGTCCTGAGCAAAGGCAGGTGCGGCGACAGCGGTGATCGCCATGGCGGCGCAAAGTGCAATGTTGGTCAGTTTCATCATGCGTTTCCTTGTTAAACTCACTGTTGGGGAGGGGGTCTTTGTTATTGTGGCGCGTGGCGCCTTTCGCTCAGGCGATGAACCCGAGTGTCCGTAGAATTCCTTCAAGCTCCGCGCGCTTGGCCTCGGGCAAGGGCAGACGCGGCGGGCGGGGATCGCCCATCGAGCGACCGATCAATTTCATCGCGGCCTTGGTGGCCGAGACATACAGGTCTCCGGCCAGCGCGTTGATCAGCGGCAGGCTCTGGACATAGAGATCACGCCCCTGCCCCGAGCCATCGACGGTCTTGTCGAACATTTCGGCCGACAGTTTCGGCGCGATGTTGGACATGACCGAACTATACCCCTCGGCGCCCGCCAGATAGCTTTCCCACGGGTAATAGCCCGCAAAAACAGTCAACCGGCCCTGGCACGCCTCGAGCAATTCGGTGACGCGGTGCACGTTTTTGGACGTGTCCTTGATGTAAGAGATATTGTCCACTTCGGACAGGCGCCCGACCAGATCTGCCGACAGGTCCACATTCGCGGTGAACGGGTTGTTGTACAGCATCACGGGGATCGAAATCGCCTCGGCCACGCGGGTGAAGTGGGCCACCAGTTCCGCGTCGGTGGGCGACGAGTAATACGGTGGCACCAGCATCACCCCGTCCGCGCCAAGGGTCTCTGCTTCTTTGCTCAGGGACACAGCTTCGTCGGTCCATTCGGCGGCGGTGCCGATCAGGACGGGCACGCGGCCATCGGCCTGACGGATCACCGTTTCGGCGACAGCGGTGCGTTCATCGCGGGTCAGGGACAGGAATTCGCCGGTGCTGCCAAGGGGGATCAGGCCGTGCACGCCCTCTTCGATCTGCCAATCGACATAGGACTTCAGCGCCTCCAGATCGACCGCGCCCTCGGCGGTGAAGGGTGTCACGCACACTGTATAGCTGCCCTTGAACGTCATCTTGGTCTTTCCTTCCGCGGCCCGATCCGAGCCTGTTCGCAAATCTGTTGCACTCAGCCTTCTTCTGATCAGATAATAAGTCAACGCCCGTTATTCGTATCTAATGCGGCGCATGCTCAACCAACAGGAGACCCCGCATGCCTTTCATCGAAATCATCGACAACGACTGTTCCCAAGAAATACGGGAGGTTGCGACGGAATCCATGACCAAAGGGCTCTGTGATGCCTATGGGATCAGCGCCGATATCGTGACCTGCTATTATTTTTCGGCCCCCGAAAATTCCTACGGGCATGCTGGAAAATTTGGCAAACGTGCTGAAATTTACCGCATATTCATAAAAGTTCACGCCTTTCCGAGACCCCAGAAGGCGAAAGAAGAGGCCGCGCGCGCAATCACAGCGGCAGCTGTGCAGGCCTATTCGGCCGATCCGAAGCACGTGATCGTCTATTTTTGCGACAGAGAGCCCTCCGATGCCTTTCACGCGGGCATTGCCTCGGCTTGACCGAAGCGAGTCGCAGAGTTAGCTCTTGATCGGATCGTATCAGTTTTCGGAATTTGGAGATCACATTGGATCAGTTCTACAGCGAAGAGCAGCGCATGGTGCGGGACACCGCGCGCAAGCTTTCGGAAAACGTGGTCGCCCCAGTGGCCGCCACCATCGACCGCGAGGATGAATTCCCCCGCGAAATCTACAACGCACTGGCTGAACAGGGTCTGTTCGGCGTTGCACTCAGCGAAGAGGCGGGCGGCGTGGGCCTTGACGCGATGGCCGCCTGCATCGTGATGGAGGAGATCGCGCGCGGCTCTGGCGCCGTTGGCAACGCGTTCGCGATTCCAGTCGAGGCCGCGATTTTCCTGGATCACCACGGATCAGAAACCACCAAGGTCTGGATCCCCGGCATCCTCGATGGCTCCGTCATTCCGGCCACTGCGGTCACTGAACCGGACACTGGATCTGACGTGGCGGCCATGAAAACAACGGCGATCCGCGATGGCGACGAGTATGTGATCAAGGGCACCAAAGCGTGGGTAACCTTTGGCCAGATTGCCGACGTGATCATGGTATTCGCGAAAACCGACCCCGATGCTGGCCACAAAGGCATCTCTTGTATCCTCGTGGAAACCGACCGCGCAGGCGTGATCAAAGGCAAGTCCGAAGACCTGCTGGGAATGCACGGTCTGGCCGAGTGCATGGTCACCTTTGACGAGGTCCGCGTGCCGGTCATCAACCTGATCGGCCCCGAAGGCGGCGCGTTCAAGATGGCCATGGGGAACTTCAACTTTGCCCGCTTGATGATGTCGTCGATGGCGTTGGGCATGGCGCAGGCCGCGATGGAAGACGCCATCACCTACGCCAACGACCGCAAGCAGTTCGGCAAGCCCATCTTTGAACACCAGGCGATCCAGTTCATGATCGCCGATATGGCCAAGGATATCTCGGCCGCCCGCCTGCTGATCCACCATGCGGCCAAGCTTTATGACGCGGGCCATTCCATCGCGATGGAGGCCGCGCAGGCCAAACTGTTCACCACCGATATGGCGCAGGTCCACATCTCGAACGCGCTGCAAATCCACGGCGGCAACGGCTATTCCCGCGAGTTCCGCATCGAGCGCCTGTTCCGCGATGTGCGACTCAGCCAGATCTACGAAGGCACCAACCAGATCCAGCGCATGATCATCGCGCGTCAGGTGCAGAAGGCTTACGCATGAACCTGTTTTACGAAGATGTGGTGGTCGGCACGACGTACACGACCGGAACGCACAAAATTTCAGCACAGGACATTGCAGATTTCTGTCGCCTGACGCGGGATCACCATCCCCTGCACACGGATGAGGCCTACGCGAAAAAGGCTGGGTTCCCCGGAATCATCGCACACGGACTCTATGGCCTGTCGTTGATGGAGGGGCTGAAGACCGAGTTGAGGCTCTATGAGGATACCTCGATCGCGTCGCTGGGCTGGAATGACGTGCGGTTCAAAACGCCGATTCTGGCGGGGGACGAGGTCTATGTGGAAATGGACTTCACCGCCAAGCGCGAGAGCAGCTCGCGCCCTGCGGGCGTTATCACCGAGGCCGTGCGCCTGTGTCGCAAAGACGGGACGATCCTGATCGACGCCGAACATATCTCCTTGATCCGCAAGGCGGGTTGATCAACATTCAGCGTATGGAAGACGAAGCAGATTTGCCAGCCGATAGTGCCGTAAATTCAGTGGATCAGGTGACCAACCTGATCCGCGAGGACATCCTTGCCGGTCGGGTCACCCCCGGCGAGCGCCTGAAAACCAGTGAACTGGCCAAGCGGCTGGGATTTTCGACCATGCCCCTGCGTGAGGCCCTGCGAAAGCTCGAGGGCGAAGGGCTGGTCAGTATTGAGCCCAACCGCGGCGCGACCGTGCGCAAGCTCGATAGCAGCTATGTCACCGACCTGTTCGAACTGAACACCGAGCTGCGCATCTTTGCCGTCCGCAGCGGGATGCGGAAGCTGACGCTGGAGCGGATCCGAGAGTTGGAGGCCTTGGCCGAGGATTATCGCAAGCAGATCGACTCGGGCAACGAAACCGAAGCGATCGAGAGCAACCGCCGCTTTAACGCCCGGATCATGGAGTTCGGCGGCAACCAAGAAGCCCTGCGCGTGTTCTTGCGCGGGTGGGACACGATTTTCGCCTTCCGCCGGAACTATGGATATGGTGCGGGTCGACGCAAAATTATGGCCGAAGAGATGACCCTGTTGATCGACGCCATGCGCCGTCAGGACATGTCCGCCGCCGAGGCGATCTTGCGGATGCAGAACGCCGCCGTGATGGACGACCTGATTTCCCGCATCAAGGCGTGACCCGAGGCCATTGATTGGCCTCGGTCTTTTCCCTTAGTCCCGATAGAAGCGCGCCACGATGGGATCGTGGTCCGACAGCGGCTGACCGGCCGCATCCAGCGCGGGGATCAGGTCTATATCCGTCCCGATCAGCCCTTTGTGGGCGAACCAGTCCAGCTTCATCTGGCGGTCGGGGTGGCGGGTGATCAGGCTGGGACGGGTGGTCATGCCTTCGGGGGTGGCATCCCAGCGATAGCCCTGCCCTTCCATCCAGTCGAACAGCCCCTCGCCCCGCCAGTCAAAGTCCGGCGGGCAATGGTTGCCCGTGTTCAGATCGCCGCCGATGATCACCGGCATATCGCCTGCGAAATCGGCCACGGCCTGACGGATCAGCTCCATCTGGCGCTGGCGGTGCTGGGGGCCGGAATTGCTTTCCAGATGGGTCGAGACCACGCAGATCGGGCCGCTTTCGGTGGGCACTTCGGCCAGCAGGGCCATGCGCCCGCCGATGCGGGGTTGCAGCGGGTCGGCCCCGAAATCAGAGGCAAACCAGTGGCCGTGATCATCCAGCCGCAGCAATGCCACGCGGGTCAGCGGGGCTTTGGACAGGATGGCGTTGCCGTGCCAGCCTTGGGCGTTGAAATCGTCGGTGCAGAATTCCAGTTCGGTCGGGCTGCCGAGGCCCATCTCAAAGAACTCGACACCATAGGCATAGGTCATCCCCAGCGCCTCGGCCATTTCGGCGGTGGTGTTGCGCTGGCCGGTGCGGGCCATGCCAAGGTCCATTTCGGACAGGAGTACCACATCTGCCCCTTGGGCGCGGACCAGATCGGCCGAGGCCTGCGGAAAGAGGCATCGCTCTAGGTTCCACGCCAGAACGCGGGGCGCAGCGGGCAGTTCGGTCAGGTCCGCAGACCCGCCGGTCTGGATCTGGTGCAGCGCGGGGGTTGCGGCCAGCAGGCCCCGATGCGCCTCGCTGGTGCGGGGGGCGTTCAGGATGCGCGCCTTTTCAGCCTCGGTGACTTTGGTCAGGGCGGCCACGGGCTGGCCCGACGCGCGGGCCAAGGGGAACGTGATGTCGAGGCTCATAGGCGCATTCCGCTTTCGACGTCGAACAGGGACACGGCGTTCGGCTTGACTGCGGCATAGATCGGGCCGGTGGTGACGGGGTGATCCTTGCCCACATGGATGGTGATGGCCTGATCCTGAAGGGTGCCGTGCAGCAGACGATGAGCACCCAATTCCTCGATCAGCGAGACGTTGATTTGCAGGGGGCCGGTGGTGTCGGGAACGATATCCTCGGGGCGGATGCCGACGGTTAGGGGGCGGTCCTGATCGTGGTGGTGCAGGTCATGGTCGCCCACACGTACACGCCCGCCAGCAGCGTGGCCGTTCAACAGGTTCATCGGCGGCGCGCCCATGAAGCTGGCGACAAAGGTCGATGCGGGGGAGTGGTAAACCTCGGACGGGGTGCCGATCTGCTCGATCACGCCGCCGTTCATGACGATGATGCGGTCGGCCATGGTCATCGCCTCGACCTGATCGTGAGTCACGTAGACCGAGGTCACACCAAGACGGCGCTGCAGGGCCTTGATCTCGATCCGCATCTGGTTGCGCAGTTTGGCATCGAGGTTCGACAGGGGTTCGTCGAACAGGAACAAGGACGGATCGCGGACGATCGCACGGCCCATGGCGACACGCTGGCGCTGGCCGCCAGACAGTTGGCTGGGCTTGCGGTCCAGATATTCAGTCAGGTTCAGCATGGTGGCTGCTTCCTGCACCTTGGCGGCGATCTGATCGGCGGGGATTTTGCGGTTCTTCAGCCCGTAGCCGATGTTTTTCGCCACGGTCATATGGGGGTAGAGCGCGTAGTTCTGGAACACCATCGCGATGTCCCGATCCGCCGGGTCCACGTCATTCACGACGCGGTCGCCGATGTTCAGCTCGCCCGAGCTGATATCCTCGAGCCCGGCGATCATCCGCAGCATGGTGGACTTGCCGCAGCCCGACGGGCCGACCAGCACCACGAATTCACCGTCATTGATGGCGAAACTGGCGGGTTTCACGGCCTCGAACCCGTTGGGATAGACTTTGCGGACGTTGTTCAGAGTAACCTGAGCCATGGGTAAAATTCCTTACTTGTCGGATTCCGTCAGACCTTTGACGAACCAACGCTGGAAGAAGATGACGATAAGAACCGGCGGCAGGATCGCGATGATCGACAAGAGGTTGGAGCGGCCGTATTCCGGCAGGTTAGTGCCTTCGTTCACTTGGGTGATCTGCTTGATGCCGCGGACCAGCGTGTACATGCCCTCGTCCGTGGTGATCATGGTGGGCCACAGGTACTGGTTCCAGCCATAGATGAACATGATGATGAACATCGCCGCGATCATGGTGCGCGACAGGGGCACCAGAATATCGACGAAGAACTTGATGGGACCGGCGCCGTCGATGCGGGCGGCCTCGACCAGCTCTTCGGGGATGGCGCGGAAGAACTGGCGAAAGAAGAACGTCGCCGTGGCCGAGGCGATCAGCGGGATGATCAGACCCTGATAGGTGTTCAGCATCCCCAGTTTCTGCACGATCTCATAGGAGGGCAGAATGCGGACCTCGAGCGGCAAAAGGAGCGTGGTGAAAATCACCCAGAAGGCCAGTGTGGCGAACCGCAGTCGGAAATAGACGATCGCATAGGCGGCCATCATCCCGACGACGATTTTGCCAATAGCGAACCCGAACCCGAGGATCATCGAGTTATACAGCATCCGCACGCCGGTATTCGCACCGGTAAAGCCGTCGGCCTTGAACATCGCCTTTTGGAAGTTCAGCGGCAGTTGGTCCCCGAACACCAATCCGGGGCCGTTTTTCATCGTGTGCACATCCGTGGTCGAGGCCATTTGCAGCAGCATCACCACGGGCAGGATCATCAGCAGCGCGCCCATGATCAGGATCGAATGGTCCAGAACTGCGGACCAGCGGAAGCGTTTTGAAACAGTCATCAGCGTGTCCTCAGGTATAGTGGATGCGGCGTTCGACCAGACGGAACTGGAAGACGGTCAGCGCCAGAACAAGGATCATCAGAACGACCGACTGTGCAGACGACCCGCCAAGGTCATTGCCGCGGAACCCGTCCACATAGACCTTGTAAACAAGGGTCATCGGGTTATTGCCGGGCTTGCCCTTTACGATTGTATCGATGATGCCAAAGGTGTCGAACAGCGCGTAGGTGATGTTGGTGATCAGCAGGAAAAACCCGGTGGGTGCCAAGAGCGGAAAGGTCACATCCCAGAACCGGCCAGAGGCCGAGCGGTTGTCGATCAGGGCCGCCTCGCGCACGGATTTGGGGATGGATTGCAGCCCCGACATGAAAAAGATGAAGTTCACCGGAAGCTGCTTCCAGACCGAGACGAAGATCATCGCGAACGCGGTGTCAAAGTAGTTGACCCCCAGACGGAAATCCCAGCCGAACAGGGCGACGAAATCCTTGATCGGGCCCCAGGACTGGTCAAACAGCACCAGCCCGATCACGCCCGCAACCGGCGGCGCAACCGCATAGGCCCACATCAACAGCGTGCGATAGGTCTTCGCACCGCGGATCACTTTGTCCGCCTTGACCGCCAAGAGCAGCGCGATCGACAGGGACAGGACCGTCACCAGAACCGTGAAAATCACCGTGAACCATGCCGACCGCATATAGGCGGCGGATTTGAACATGGCGGTATAGTTTTTCAGCCCGACGAAGTTTTCGCCAAAGCCAAAGGGGTCCTGCAGGAAAAACGAGGACCGGATCGCATGGAGCGCGGGCCAGTAGAAGAAAACGAAGATGATCGCGAGCTGTGGAACCAGAAACAGGATCGGCAGCCAACGGTGGGAAAAGCCAGCGCGTTTCATGCACCCTCCGATAAGGGAAAAACAAAGTCGGCGGCCGCTCAGGAGCAAGCGACCGCCGGGGATAATCCGGAAATCCGGATTAGTTCTGGGTCAGTGCAAAGCGTGCCAGCAGCTCGTTCGATTCAGTTTCGATGGTGCTGAAGGCGGCTTCGACGTCGGTCTCGTTCGACAGGATGCGGCCGAATTCACGGTTCATCACGTCGCGGATCTGGGGGTAGAAGCCCATGCGGTAGCCCTTGGTGTACTCACCTGCGGGCAGCGACAGCTGCTGGATGCCAACTTCGGCAGCGGGGAAACGGTCGTAGTGGCCGTCAGCCTTGGCCAGTTCGTAGGCCGCGGTGGTGATCGGAACATAACCGGTTTCTTTGTGCCACATGTACTGAACCTCGGGCGAGGTCAGGTACTGGAAGAACGCAGCGGTTGCTTTGTTTTCTTCTGCGGGGTGGCCGGCCATTGCGAACAGCGACGCGCCGCCGATGAAGGTCTGCTTGGGCTCGGTGGTGATTTCTTCCCAGTAGGGCAGATAGGTGGCCGAGAATTCGAAGGGCAGGTCTTTTTTCATCAGACCGCCGAACGAACCCGACGAACCCAGCCAGATCGCGACTTTGCCTTCTTCGAAGGGCGCCTGGTTGTCATCCCACGATGCGCCGTACCATGCGTAGAAACCTTCGTCCTGCCATTCTTTGACGTTGGTCCAGTGCATCTTCAGCTCGGGGCTGTTGACCAGGATCTTGGTGTCGGTGCCGGTGTAGCCGTTGTCATTGGTCGCGAAGGGCAGGTTGTGACGCGACACGAAGTTCTCGACAAAGATCCAGGGCGAGTGCGACTGCGCCAGCGGGATGTAGCCGGCTTCTTTCAGCGCGGGGGCGGTGACGGTCTCGAACTCTTCCCAGGTTTTGGGGGCTTCGACACCGGCTTTGGCCAGCGCGTCGGTGTTGAAGTACATGATGGGCGAGGACGAGTTGAACGGCATGCCGATCATTTTGCCTTCTGCATCCGCGTAGAAGTAGCGCACGCCCGAGATGTAGTCATTGATGTCGAAGTTGACGCCGTTCTCGGTCAGCAGGTCCTGAACGGGGATGGTCGCGCCTTTGGCACCGATGACGGTCGCTGCGCCAGCGTCGAACACCTGCATGATGTTGGGCTGCTCGCCCGCGCGGAAGGCTGCGATGCCTGCGGTCAGGGTCTCTTCGTAGGAGCCTTTGAAGACGGGGGTGATTTTGTAGTCCGACTGGCTGGCGTTGAAGTCGGTTGCGATCTGGTTAACGGTTTCGCCAAGGGCACCGCCCATTGCGTGCCACCAGGTGATTTCGGTTTCGGCGAAGGCGGTGTTGGCGGCCAGGATCAGGGCGGCCGTCGAAACGAACGAGAAACGGATCATTGTAGTGCTCCACACTATTTGCCCAACGGGCAGAGATGACTAAGCCCGCGAAAACGCGGCGAAAGACGGCGTTTGCGGACCGGAAACCGCACCGCAAAAGTTCTTTGCGACGCTGGGATGATTCCGGTTGCGCCACCTATGAACACGTGTTCACATAGCGGCAGGATGTAACGACTAAGTGTCAGTCGAGTGTCACTTTGGTTAAATTGACTTTCCGGTCAAAACGGGGCTTCGGGAATTCGGATGACAGACGCGCAGGAACGAAATCGGCGGGTGACCGCAGCGGATGTAGCGCGCGCGGCAGGGGTGTCACGGTCGGCGGTCTCTCGGGCGTTTACCCCCGAGGCCTATCTGGACGCGGACAAACGTCGGGCGATTTTACAGGTCGCGGACGAATTGGGGTATCGGCCCAACGCGATCGGGGCCGCATTGCAGGGGGCTTCGTCGAATCTGGTCGCGATTGTGGTGGGGGATACCCCTAGCCCCTTTGACAAAGAGGTCGCGACCGCGCTGGCCGCCGGCCTGAACGCGGCTGGCAAATATCCGATCATGATTGGCGGCAGTCAGGCAGTGTCGCGGGCGGCGGTGTCGGACGTGCTGCGCTATCCCTTGGACGCGATGATCCTGCGCACGGGCAGTCTGTCGCCGGATTTCGCGGATGCCTGCGGGAAACTGGGGATACCGCTGATTTCCTCGGGGCGGATTATGGACCGTCCGCTGGTCGATAACGTCTGCGTCCAGAACGAAGCGGGCATGGAGATGATCACGGACCTGCTGCTGTCTCGGGGGCGCAAGGCCTTTGGGTTCATCGGGGGGCCGTCGGGGTTTGGTTCAGCGGGTCGGCGCCGCGCTGGGATGATGCAATCCCTTGCCAAGGCGGGGCTGGACCTGACCGCCGAAGTCACCGGCGACTACACCGTCGAAAGTGGCTTTCGGGCGGTCGAGGCGCTGCTGTCCCAAGCCCCCGTTGACGCGATCCTATGTGCCAATGACGCCATGGCGATCGGCGCGATCAGTGGGCTGCGGCAGCGTGGCCTGCGGGTGCCTGAGGATGTGGCCGTTACCGGCTTTGACGATGTCGAGATGGCCGGTTGGCCGGAATATCGTCTGACCACCGTTCGCAATCCGATCAACGATATGGTCGCCGCGATTGTTGACCTGCTAGAGGCGCGCATCAACGCGCCCCGCAAGGCGGGCGAAACGCGCTGGCTGACGCCCGAGGTCATCCTGCGCGAAACGCACTAGGCCCCTACTCGCGCGTCAAGGCCACCACTGGGTCCAGCCGGGCGGCGGACCGCGCGGGCAGATAGCCGAACACCACCCCGATCATCATCGCGGATGCGAAGGCCGCCCCGATGGTGCCCACGGAATAAACCAGCCGCGTATCGGGCGAGATCACGCCCATCAACGCGCCGAACCCGAAGGCCAGCGCCACCCCCAGCGCCCCGCCGACCAGACAGACCAGCACGGCCTCGATCAGGAATTGCTCGGTGATGTCGGACCGGCGGGCACCCACGGCTTTGCGGATGCCGATTTCGCGGGTGCGCTCGGTCACCGAGACAAGCATGATGTTCATCACCCCGATCCCGCCGACGACCAGACTGATCACCGCAATCGCCGAAATCAGATAGGTCAGCGTTTTCGAGGTCGACTGGATCGTTTCGCGGATCGTGTCGGTGTTGGTCAGGAAAAAGTCCACCGTCCCGTGGCGGCGGGTCAGAATGCGTGTGATTTCCTGCTCGGCCTGCGTCATGTCGTAATCGTCTGGCACCTGGACCGAGATGGAATCCACCGTCTCGCCCCCAGTGATGCGGACCATAGCGGTGCTCCACGGGGTGAAGATGCGGATGGATTGCGGCCCGAAACTGGTGCCCGAGGATTTCACCACCCCGATCACTTTCAAGGGGATGCGACCGATCAGAACCCGCTGACCGATGGGGTTTTCATTGGCGAAAAAGGTGTCTGCGGCATCCTCGTCCAGCACGGCGACTTGGGCGCGGGTTTCAACATCGGCTTGGGTAAAGGTCGCCCCTTCGACCAGCGAATAGGCCCCCAATTGGAAGTAACCGGACGACACCCCCTTTAGCTGGGCCGAGGCCGTGGTCGCCCCGTGAATGACGTTCGCGGTCGTCGAGACCTCGGGCGAGACGGACGCGGCAAAGGGCTGCCCCTCTAGCGCGTCGGCATCGCTGCCCACCAGCGTCTGAACGCGGTTGGACCGCCGGTCGCCAAAGCCTGTGCCGGGCCGGATGTCGATGGTGGACGTTCCGATATTGGTGATGTTTTCCAATACCTTCTGCTGGCTGCCATTCCCCAGCGCGACCATCGACACCACCGAGGTGATCCCGATGATAATCCCCAGCATCGTCAAAAAGGATCGCAGCTTATGGGCGGCCATCGACCACAGTGCCATGCGCGTGGCCTCTCGGAACCGGTCAAGGGACGCCCCTATCCCCGTGCCTGTCGGCGGGGTTTTGGAAATACGGCGGGGTTCGGGGGCGGGCCCTTTTCGGGTGTCTTTGGTGATCGCACCGTCCGAGATTTCGACCACACGGTCGGCGCTGGCAGCAATTGTCGGGTCGTGGGTCACGATAATCACCGTGTGCCCTTCGGCGTGGAGTTCGCGCAGCAAGGCCATTAACTCGGCGCTGGACTGGGTGTCCAGAGCGCCCGTGGGTTCGTCCGCCAGAATGACCTCGCCGCCATTGATCAGCGCCCGCGCCACCGAAACGCGCTGCTGCTGGCCGCCAGACAGGGCCCCGGGCCGGTTCCCCAGACGGTCCCCCAGCCCCAGCCGCGTCAACAGCTTGCGCGCTCTCTGACGGCGGGCACGGCGGGGATCGCCGCGATAGATCGCAGGGATTTCCACGTTCCCGACCGCATCCAGATCTGGCATCAGCTGATAGCGCTGGAAGATAAATCCAAAGTGGTCGCGCCGCAGTTCGGCCAGCTCCAGATCGCTCATGGCGGCCACGTCCTGCCCGTCAAAGCGGTAGCTGCCACGGCTTGGCCGGTCCAGACATCCAAGGATGTTCATCAGCGTCGACTTGCCCGAGCCAGATTGCCCGATGATCGCGACCATCTCGCCAGCCTCGATCGACAGATCGACACCGTCCAGCACGGTGACCTCTTGGTCCCCTGCGGTGAAACTGCGCCCAAGCCCTGTGATTTCAATCAGCGCCATAGCCGTGCCCTCAGAACCCCATGCCCGGAGGCGGCCCGCCCGCGCCCATCTGGGCCGACGGCACATCCACCGGCAGGCCCGCCGCAGCCACCACCTGATCGCCGTCCTCTAACCCCGAGAGGATCTGCACATCGGTCGCGCCCCTGACGCCGACCTCGACCATGCGCCGGGCTGGTTTGCCGCTGGCGTCCATCACCGGCAGGGCATAGCGCCCGTCCGCTTCGGCCCGTTCCGGCAGCGCGGACAAGGGCAGCGTTACCGCGTCTTTTACGCTGTCCAGCACCACGGTCACGTTGGCCGACATGCCGATCCGTAAAATCCGGTCGGGATTATCAACAATAAAGCGGGCGTTGTAATAGATGGCCTCGTCGGTAGACACCTCGTCGCTGTCCGCGATGGACGAAGGCGCGGGTTCGACCGCGTCCAGCACCGCGTCATATTCCACGTCCGTCGCCCCCAGCAGCGAAAAGCGCACCGCTTGGCCCGCGTGGACATTCACCACGTCTGCCTCGGAAATCTCGGCCTTGATCTCCATCCGGTCCAGAGCGGCCAGTTTCACAATCGTCGGAGACTCGGTCGAGGCGTTCAGGGTCGTCCCCTCGTCGCTAACCACGGCCACCACGGTGCCATCCATAGGCGCGGTGATGCGGGTGCGGTCCAGATCCAGTTGGGCGGCGGCAACCTCGACCTCGGCGCGGGATTTCTGGGCGGCCAGACTGTCCGCAGCCGCCCGCGCCACCGCCAGAGCCGCCTCGGCGCTGTCCAGATCATCGGCTGTGCTCAGCTTGCTGCCCGACAGCTTGCTGATCCGCGCAAGGTTCAACTCGGCCAGCTTGATCTCGGCCGCGTTCGAGGCGATCTCTGCCTCGATCTGCGCCAAGTCGGCCTCGGCCTGTTTCAGGGCGTTCTGCTGTTCGAGCGAGTCAATCTGCGCGATCAGCGCGCCAGAGGTCACCTCATCCCCGACCTTGACCAGCAACTCCTCGATCTGCCCCGAAGTCCGCGCCCCCACGGAAACAAGGCTCTCTGCCTCGATCAATCCGGTTGCCAGAACGGTGCTTTCCACATCCCCGCGACCCGCCGAAACGGTTGCAGGCAGGGCGGCAGTCGCTTCGGTGCCCTTGTCGTAATACACCCACGCCGCACCTGCCGCGCCCGCGAGCAGCAGCGCCGTGACCAATAGGGTCCGCTTCGACATGGTATACCTCCGGTTTAGGGTCCGTCGCTGGTTATACGCATGGGTTGGGGCGTTCCGTCCCTGAGCTGGCAGAAATGGTGGGGTCTTTGTCCTAACCGTCCTCGCGGGTTTCGGGCTAGTGTCGGACCATGACACGGAACCCCACATATCAGACAGGCATACGCGACCGCAGCGTGGTCATGGTCACCTACCCCGAGGCGCATATCCTCGATGTGGTTGGCCCGCTCGAAGTGCTGAACGGTACGCGCTACTTCTTGCCCGACGGGCCGGAGCCCTATCGCGTGACGGTGGTAGCGCCGCAGGCGGGGCCGGTGCGGATGGCGTCGGGGCTCAGCCTTCATGCGCACCGCTCGATCGTCGAGGCAGCCACGGATACGTCCGAGATCGACACCTTGATCATCAGCGGTGGACACGGGACCAGCGCCGCGCTCGGGAATGCCGAACTGCTGGACTATGTCCGCCATGCTGCGCAGCGGGCGCGGCGCGTGGTCTCCATTTGCACCGGCGCGATGATCTTGGCCAAGGTCGGGCTGCTGGATGGGCGGCGGGCCACGACCCATTGGTGGTGGTGCCCCATTCTGGAGCAGCGCCATCCCGCGGTGCAGGTGGACCGCGACGCGATCTATGTGCGCGACGGGAATATCTGGTCCTCGGCCGGTGTGACGGCGGGCATGGATCTGGCGCTGGCCCTGGTCGAGATGGACTGGGGCCACGCCATCGCCCTCGAGGTCGCGCGGTTTAACGTGATGTACATGATCCGCCCCGGCGGGCAGTCCCAGTTCAGCGCATACCTCGTGGCGCAGCGGGCCGAGGATCCGGCGATCAACGCCTCGCTCGAATATATCATGGGCGCGCCTTCCGATCCGCTGACAGTCACCGCGCTGGCGGCCAAGGCCGGCCTGTCCGAGCGCACCTTTGCCCGCCGATTCAAGGATGAAACCGGTCTGACCCCCGCCGCCTATGTCGAGCGGGCGCGCATTCAGGCGGCCCGCGTCGCACTGGAAACAACGCCCAAAGGCATCGAGGAAATCGCCTATGCCACCGGTTTCCAAAGCGCCGAACGGATGCGCCGTGCCTTTCAGCGACACTTGGGGGTGTCGGCCTCGGACTATCGCGACCGGTTTCGGGAAGTGCGGGCCGATGACGCCCTGATCCGTGACGGGCCGGACCACCCCTAACCCACTGACTTTACCTCAACCCTCCAGAAGACCGCGCCTGCGCGATCCCTAACCTATTGTCTAAACACAGGAAAACATCATGAAATCGCTTTACCTTACTGCTCTTCTTCCCGTTCTTCTGGCCGCTTGTGGCGACAGCGGGGCGAACTATACCCCGATCCTTGATGGCGCGCCCTCGCCCGCGTTTCAGAGCGATCTGTCCGCCTGTCAGGCGCTGGCCCGCAACCAGACCCAATTCGATCAAGAGACGATTGGCGCGACCGCTTTGGGCGCGGGGGCCGGTGCCCTCCTGGGAGAGGCCGATGACGACAGCACCGCGGCCGATGGCGCCATCGCTGGCGCCCTCGCCGGAGGGATCGCCAGCGCGGTGAATGCCAGCGAGCGGCGCGAAAGCATCGTGATCGAGTGTCTGCGGGGGCGTGGTCACCGCGTGGTTGGTTAATTGCCGACTGCGCCCTTGGGTCGCCGCGTTTTCGAGCGGCGGCCCCGCTAGGGTGACCACAAGAATGAGGTTGATATGAAAACGGTCTTTGTCGCCGGTGCAACCGGCTATCTGGGGCGCCATCTGTGCCGCGCCTATCGCGAACGTGGCTGGCGGGTCCATGCCTTGGTGCGGAGCAAATCCCGCCCTGACCTGCCCCTTGCCGATCTGCATATTCAGGCCGAGGCCACCCGCCCCGAGACCCTGACAGGCGTGATGGCGGGGGCTGATCTGGTGATTTCGGCCCTTGGCATCACGCGCCAGCGGGATGGGCTGACCTACCACGATGTGGACTATCAGGCCAACCTGAACCTGCTGCAAGAGGCCCTGCACGCGGGCGTTCCCCATTTCGCCTATGTCCATGTGCTGAACGCAGATCGGATGCCAGAAGTGCCTCTGGTCGCCGCGAAATCTGCCTTTGTCCGCGCACTTCAGGGGGCTGCGATCCGGTCGACGGTGATAGCGCCGTCTGGCTATTTCTCTGATATGGGGGACTTTTTCGCGATGTCCGAGGCGGGGCGCGTCTGGCTGTTCGGGGATGGCAAGCTGCGGATCAACCCGATCCACGGGGCCGATCTGGCCCTTGCTAGCGCCGAGGCGATTGATGCGGGCCGCGACTGGATCGATATCGGGGGACCCGATGTGCTGAGCCATACGGAACTGGCGCAAACCGCCTTTGCCGCGTTGCGCCAACCTGCCCGCATCACGCGCCTGCCCGATTGGCTGCGCCGCGCCGCGCTGACCGTGGTGCCGTATGTCATGCCCTCCCATATCAGCGGGCCCACGCAGTTTTTCCTGACGGCGATGGGGCAGGACATGGTGGGCGAGCAGCACGGCACCCGCCACCTGAGCGACCATTTCGCGGCCCTTGCCGCAGGGGAGCAGCCGTCTTGACCCTGACCAAGATTGGCGGCATCGCCGCCCTGACCTGCGCCGCGACCTATGTGGTGGGGTTCGCGCTGCTGCTCACTGTTTTGGCCCCGTTGGGCTACGGCAGTGCGGATATTGATGCGGCCAAAGTGGTCGCCTTCATTCACGCGGCGCCGGGCGTGCTGATTGCGTGGAACAGCGTGATCTATCTGGTGAACGGGCTGTCTTTGGCCGTGCTGGTTATGGCGTTGGCCCGCTGGCGGTCGGGGGATGCTGCTGCCGTGGCCCAAGGGATAGGGCTGATCTGGGCCGCCTTGGTCATCGGGGCGGGGATGATCGCCAATGTCGCTGTCGAGCGTGCGGCGTCTCTGTATCCTGCCGACCCAGCGGGGGCAGCAGACCTGTGGGCGACTTTGCACGCGGTTGAATTGGGTCTTGGCGGCGGGAACGAAATAGCCGGTGGTGCCTGGATCGCGCTGGTTAGCGGGACTGGCCTGCCCCGCTCTATTGCGGCTTTGGGGCTGCTGACGGGCGTATCGGGGCTGGCGACGGTGGTGCCGATGATGGGCGACACGGCGGGCGCGGCCTTTGGCCTTGGGGCGATTGTCTGGTTTCTGGCGGTGGGGCTGACGCTACTGCGTGGCGGGAAATAAAAAAGGCGACACACAAGGGAGGAGGAGATGTGTGCCGCCTGTATTTCCAAGATGATGTCAGGGAGGAGGAGAGACATCATCTACCTCTAGAAGATGCCCGACTCTGACCGAAGGGACAAGAATTAATGCTGCGGTGCAGCTTTGCGCCCGCAGAAACGGTCGTATTGATGCAGAATGGCCACAGGTTAAAGGATGTGTCGCAGCAACCTGTGCGTCCATAAGTGCACGGAATTGATTTGAAATTCACTAAATCGCCCATTAATTCAGCAAAAACATGCGGATTTGGGGTTTCTTATCCAGCGCCATGAATTGCGCAGCAAAAAGGGGGCCGATCGCCCCCTTTGGCCGATGGAATCGCCCTTATTCTGCGGCGATGTCGCTCTGATTCAGCATGTCCCACACCCGCATCGGCGTGAGCGGCATGTCGACCCGAGTCACCCCGCGTGACCACAGGGCGTCCTGCACAGCGTTCGCCACGGCGGCCAAGGCGCCAACGGTTCCAGCCTCGCCACAGCCTTTCATGCCCATGGGGTTGCCGGTCGAGGGGACCGCGCGGGTGCTGAACCCGATCCAAGGGCAATCCGCAGCCCGAGGCATCGCATAGTCCATAAAGCTGGCCGTCAGCAGCTGGCCATCGGCGTCATAAACGACTCGCTCTGACAGCGCCTGCCCGATCCCTTGGGCGACGCCGCCATGCACCTGACCTTCGGCCAGTAGCGGGTTGATCAGGTTGCCGAAGTCATCCACCACCGTGTAGCGATCCACAGAGGTCACGCCGGTTTCGGGGTCAATCTCGACCTCGGCCACGTGCGCGCCGTTGGGATAGCTGCGGGCGTCCAGCGTTGTGCGGGCCTCGTGGACCAACAGGTCGGTCCGCCCATCGGCGCGGGCCATATCGGCCAGCTCCAGCATGGTGGGGGCTAGGTTCGAGCCATCCTTGCGGAACCGCTCGTCATCGAACTGGACATCGGCGGGGTCAAAGCCCTCTTTCTCGGCCCAATAGGCGCTGAAGGCTTCGATCATGCGGGTGGCCGTGGCCAAGGTCGCCGTATTCTGCGTGGTCACCGAACGCGATCCGCCTGTGCCGCCGCCCGTGGCGATCAGATCGCTGTCCCCCTGGATCACTGTGATCCGGTCCACGGGTATGCCGGTCTGGTCGCTCAGGAACTGGGCATAGACCGTCTCGTGGCCCTGCCCGTTCGATTGAGTGCCCACATAGATGCTGGCGGTGCCATCCTCGTTGAACACCACCTTGGCCGTCTCGGACGGATCGCCAAGGATGCTTTCGATGTAATAGCACAGTCCCATGCCGCGCAGTTTGCCTGCGGCTTCGCTGGCCGCTTTGCGGGCGGGGAAACCGGCCAGATCGGCCTCTTGGCCCGCGGCATCCAGCACCATCCCGAAATCACCCACATCATAGGTTTCTCCGGTGGCCGAGACATAGGGGAAGGCATCCTTGGCAATGAAATTGATGCGCCGCAGTTCCCAAGGATCAACCCCCAGCTCACGGGCGGCGCGGTCCATGCAACGCTCCAGCAGATAGATCGCCTCGGGGCGGCCCGCGCCGCGATAGGCATCCACCTGCGTGGTGTTGGTGTAATAGCCTTCGACGTTCAGCCAGACGGTTTGCACGTCATAGGTGCCCGTCAGAACCTTGGCAAAGAGGGCGGCCTGAATCATTTGCCCGTTTTCCGAGTTATAGGCCCCCAGATTGCACCGAGTCCGCACGCGATAGGCGATCAGCTTGTTCCCAGCGTCAAAGGCCAGATCGGCCACCGATACCAAGTCGCGCCCCGCGTTGTCCGACAGCATGGATTCCGTCCGTTCGGCCATCCAGTGCACTGGTCGCCCCAAGGCACGGGCCGCCTGCGCCACCGCGAAATATTCGGGGTAACCCATGGCCTTCATGCCGAAGCCGCCACCAACATCTGGGTTGGTCACGCGGATCTGTTCTGGGGCCAGCGCCATTGCCTTGGACAGGTCGCGCTTCATGTTCCACACGCCTTGGCCGTTGAACGCAAAGTGCAGGCGGGTGCCGTCCCATTCGGCAAAGCAGCCGCGCGGTTCCATCGAGTTCACGATGATGCGGTTATCCTCGACCTCCAGCGTGACGACTTTGGCGGCGCTTTGGATGGCGGCTTCGGTCGCCGCCTCGTCGCCCGTGGCCCAATCAAAGGCGCGGTTGTCGGGGGCCTCGGGGTGGATCAGTGGACCGCCAGGCGCATAGTCCAATGACGCAGGCAGTTCGTCATAGTCCAGCACCACCCGTTCGGCGGCATCGCGGGCCTGCTGCACCGTGTCCGCAACGATGATCGCGACAGGCTCTCCGACAAAGCGCAAACGATCCTTGGCCAGCATCGGGCGAACGGGCGCGGCGGCACGGCTGCCATCGCGGTTCTTGGCCACCATTCCGCGCATCGAGATATCCATGCCAGCGGCTTCCAGATCGGCGGCGGTCAGGACGGCGCGCACCCCATCGGCCGCGGCGGCATCGCTGACATCCAGACCGGTGATCTGCCCGTGGGCCACGGGGCTGCGCACAAACACAGCGCGCAGGGCGCCTTCGGGGGCGATGTCATCCACATAGCGCCCCTCTCCGGTCAGAAAGCGCAGATCTTCGCGGCGTGTGACCGACTGGCTTTTCCCGAACTTTTCCATACGCCTGCTCTCCCCCTTATGCGGCCCTGTTTCCAGATGTGCAGAGTAGGCGCGGTTTCGCATCTGTCCAGCCCCGTGGCCGCACCGGATGCGCGATACGCCTGTGCGCGAAAGTGGGGTCGGGCGTCAGGTGGACTGCGATTTCAACCAGTCGCTGGGGCTGGCGCCAGACACCCGCAGAAACTCGCGGTTGAAGTTGGATTTGGTGTTGAAGCCCGCGCTCAGCATCGCCTCGGTCACGGATTTGCCGGCGATCAGGGCGGACTGGGCCTCGGCAATCCGTGCGGCGTTCACATAGCGCGAGACGTTTTCGCCTGTGGCTCTATTGATCGTGCTGGACAGGGTCTTGGCCGGGACACGCAGTTTGCGGGCTAGTTGGGCGAGCGTCAGGTCGGCGTTCAGATAGGGCTTTTCCTGCGCCATCAGAGTGGTCACGCGGTGCCACAGCTCTGGGTCCGGGTCCTCTTTTGCGGGTTCGGGCTCTGGCGCGGGGGGCTCTTCGGTCCGGATATAGGGGGACAGGCTGAGCATCCCGATCAGTAGCAGGTTACCCACCGAAAACACCGAGATGATCCATGGCCGCAGATGCTGCCAGCCCTGAATTTGCGCCGCCACGATCAGCACATCACTGATGGCCGAGGCGGTCAGCGCCGCGCCGATCACCACCCAGACCCGCGTAGGCATGTTGCCATGCCCAAGTTGCATCAAGGGCTGCGCGTCGGTCCCGCGCAGGGCGTGGATCAGGATCGCCAGCCCATAGCCGACAAAGGCACAGGGCAGCAGCAAGTCCACCAGCGCGGGCGCCACCGCCAGCACCAGCAGGGCCGCCAGAGGGACAACCCCGTGGATCAGGTCCTTGGGGGACATGCGGCGCACGGCGGTCGATTGATAGGCCAGCCACGCCAGACCGGGGATCATCGCTGCCGTCACCGGTTGCACGGGCAGCAGCCACTTGACCCCGTAATGTTGCGCCAGCGCGATGATCATCGCCTGCGCTGCGCAAACCATCAGCAGCAGTGCCAGCATCGAGACTTGCTGGCGTTCCTGCCACAGACGCAGGGCGGCAAAACTCAGGACGATCGAGACGAAAACGGGAATGGGAAAGGCCGGCATCGGGAAATGAACTCTGGGGTAATGACCCCTCGATAGGCCTAAATCGCGATTTTGGCGACCTAAATCCGGAAAAAGGACGCCAGCGCCCTCGGTTAGGGCCCAGTTGGTGGCATCCACACCATCAACGGGACCAACATTATGAAGACCATCCTTTGCACCATCGCCCTTGCAACCGCCGCCAACTGTGCCTCGGCCGAGGGAGCTGGTTTGCGGATCAGTGAACTGCCCCTGCCCCATCACGACAAGCCCGCCCGCGTGGCGATCTGGTATCCCGCCGAAGGCACCGGCGAGACGACCACCTATGCAGACAGTCCCGTTTTCGTCGGCGTTCCAGTCCGGCAGGACGCGGCGATCGCGGCAGGCGAACATCCCGTGGTCCTGTTCAGCCACGGGATCGGCGGCACCGACCGCGCTCAGGCTTGGTTGGGATCGGAATTGGCCAAACGTGGGGCCGTCGTCATCATGGTGAACCACCCCAACTCGACTTGGGGTGATTTCGACATGTCCCAAGGGGTCAAGCACTGGACCCGCGCGCAGGACCTCTCTGCCGCTTTGGACAGTGTCAGCGCGGCCCCCGAGTTTGCCAACCAACTGGACCTTGGCCACGTCATGGCAGCGGGGTTTTCCTATGGCGGTTGGACGGCGCTGACCTTGGGTGGGTTAATCGGCAACCACGCGGGGTTTGTCCAGACCTGCGAGGATCAGCGCGCCACGATGGAGGCGTGCGACATGCTGCTGTCGGACAAAGTGCAAATGCAGGCAGTCGATCCGGCCCTGTGGAACGCGGATTACTCTGATCCCCGTGTCACGCAGGTGGCGGCCATTGATCCGGGATTTGTCTGGGGTCTGAACGCGAAAAATGCGGAGGGGCTGGTCGGGGATGTCCAACTGATCGGCTTCGGGGACGCGCAAACGCGGATGTCGGCGACCAACTTTGAGGACAGCGGGCTGGCAGGGCTGCTGCCCGATGCAACGGTGGTTCAGATGCCTTCGGCGATCCACTTCACGGCCATGCCCGTCTGCACGCCCCAAGGTGAGGCGATCCTGAAAGAAGAGCAGGATGATCCCGTCTGCACCGACCCCGAGGGCACGGACCGCGCCGAAATCCATGCTGAGATTGTGGATGCACTTGCGCAGCAACTTGGCCTGTAACAGGCAGCGGATCGGGGGCGCGTTTCAAGGCGCCCCCTGAAAACCTTAGGGGGTCAGCAACCGCTCATAATCCCCGCGAACATGCAGGGTGAAGGTCACGTCTTGGTCGGTGCGATTGCGCCAGTACCAGCCGTGGTTCCCGTCAAAGGCGGCGGTCAGAACGCCCGATTGGCCGGGCTGGTTGCGGCCCTGTTCATAGCTGATCTCGCCGCCGCCGTCCCCGTGCATGTCATAGTTGAGCAGCCCGCCATTCGCCGTCCACTCAAAGGTCGCCTGCTGGCCTTCGGTCATTTTCAGCTTGGCCTCGATGCTGTCCTCTGGCTCCAGCGTGAAGCTCCAGGTGTCGTGCCATTCCGAAGCCTCGGCTGGCGCGACATTTTCAGTCACAGCAACGCCGCCACTCGCAACCAGCGCGGCCAGTTGGGCTTCGATCGCGTCGAGCCGATTCAGGATTTGCGGATCGGTCACGGGCTTGGTCTTTTCGGCCTCTGCCTCGGCATAAAGACCCTGCTTGATCTCTCCCATTTTGGTCAGGCCCATGGTGCGGCCAAGGCCGGTCGGGTCGATGCCGTATTCGGCGGGCAGCCAGAACACCGTCAGGATCACCCCCGCCGCAACAGCCGCGCCAAGGGTAGCGCGGATCAGGCTGCCGCCCGAGGCATTTACGCCGCGAATATGGCCGGAGGCATCGAATTGGGTCTTGGTCATCGTCTTGTCCTGTCAGGTTCAGGCAACAATCAGACCGGCGATCTGATAGCCCATCAGGGCAAAACCGGCGGTCATCATGGCAACGTTCACGGCATAGGCCTGCCGCGCAAAAGAAGGCGTGGCGCGCCAACGGGTCATCACGATCAGGATCGCGGACAAAGCCATCAGTTGCCCAATCTCGACCCCGACATTGAAGGCCAGAAGGTTCGGCCACAGCCCCTCGGGCGAGATGTTGTAATCACGGATCTTGGACGACAGGCCGAACCCGTGCAGGAAGCCGAACACCAGCGTCGCGATCTTGGTGTTGGGCTGCACTCCGAACCATGTGCGAAAGGCCCCCAGATTATCCAGCGCCTTGTAGACCACAGAAAACCCGATGATCGCGTCGATGATGTAGCTGTTGATCCCGAAGTTGAACCAAACCCCCGCCAGCATCGTGGTAGAATGGCCGATGGCGAAAAGGGTCACGTAAATGGCGATCTCCTTCATCCCGTATAGGAAAAAGATCACCCCGAGCAGGAACAGAATGTGGTCGTAGCCCGTCACCATATGCTTGGCGCCAAGGTAGAGGAACGGGATCAGGTTCACGCCCGTCACCTCTTTGATATAGCCCTTGTCCCCCAGCGTGACCGCGTGGGCCATGGCGCTATCGGCCCAGAAGAGCAGCGAGATGGCCGCCAACACGCAGAACACCCGACTGGCCAGCACAGCCGAGAGGGCATTGGCCGCGGCGGGTTTGGTGGGTGCTCTCATTGATTGACCTTTGTGCGTTGTGGCAGGGGGCTTTGGACCCGCACCTCAATCCCAGTGCATTGCTTTGGCGATATCATCGCGAAATCAGCGCCTTGGAACGAGGTCTACATTGGTCGAATTGCGGCTCTCGGAAGGCCGGTATTCCGCTGCGATCCGTGCCTAACGGCTGGCAGCCTCCACCCCGGACAGGGACGCGACCCAGTCTGGCAGGCGGCTGCCTTTGATCTCGATTGCGCGGACAGCGGTGTTC
Source organism: Donghicola mangrovi (assembly GCF_013377535.1). GTDB lineage: Bacteria > Pseudomonadota > Alphaproteobacteria > Rhodobacterales > Rhodobacteraceae > Donghicola > Donghicola mangrovi. The sequence goes on from NZ_JABCJE010000008.1 coordinate 112,640, forward strand.
AGCTCTGCCAGTTCAGCGCTTGTGAAGCGGACATTCGCGGCGCCGATGTTCTCTTCCATGTGGGGCATCTGGGTTGTGCCGGGGATCGGGACGATGAAGGGCGCTTGTGCCAGCAGCCAAGCCAGCGCGATCTGTCCGGGGGTGGCGTCCTTGCGCTGGGCCCATTCGCGCAGGAGCGCGACGAGGGCGAGGTTCGCGGTCAGGTGGGCAAAGCGGCCCTCGACCCCTCGAATGTCCCCTTCGGTAAAGCGGGTGGCGGGGTCAATTGTGCCGGTCAGGAAGCCGACGCCGAGCGGGCTCCACGGGACAAAGCCGATGCCAAGCTCTGCGCAGATGTCGAGCGTGCCGTCTTCGGGGCCGCGCCACAGCATCGAATATTCGCTTTGGACGGCCGCCAGCGGTTGGGCGGCGTGGGCGCGGCGCAGGGTGCCAAGGCCCATTTCGCTAAGACCCCAGTTCAGGACCTTGCCCTCGGCCATCAGGTCGGTGATCACGCCGGCCACGTCTTCAATCGGGACTTCGGGGTCGACGCGGTGCTGGTACAGAAGGTCGATCCGGTCGGTCCGCAGGCGCTGCAGCATCCCCTCGACCGAGGCGCGGATGTGGTCGGGTTTACTGTTCAGACCGGGCAGGAAGGCGCCCGTTTCGGGGTCGATGTTCCAGCCGAACTTGGTTGCGATGACGATCTCGTTGCGGATGCCTTGGGTCGCCTCGCCCAAAATGTGCTCGACCTCGAGCGGACCATAGGCTTCGGCGGCGTCGAACAGGGTCACGCCGCGGTCGTGGGCGGTGCGGATGATGCGGTGCATCTCGGATCGGGTGGGGATGGTCGTCTGGTAGGTGCGCGACATGTTCTGCACGCCAAGGCCAATAGCCGAAACCTCGAGCCCGCCAAGCTTGCGGCGGCTGGTCAGGATCGGGGTCGGCGCGGCGGTTTGGGCACTGCTTGTTGTGGCGATGGTTAATCCGGCAAGGGTCGCTGCGGCAAAGAGGCTTCGGCGCGTGACGCCGTTCTTGGTGTCATCGGTCATGGTCTGTCCAGTTTTCTGAAAGAAGGGGCTGGAACCCATGGCTCCGACAGGGGGAAATCAGGCCTCGGGGATATCGCGCCCGAAGGTTTCAAGTGTGACATCGTCGGGCACGGGGCCGCCGCTCTGGCCGGTTTCCAACCCGTTGATCGCGGTCATCTCAGCCTCGGTCAGGGCAAAGTCGAAGATATCCAAGTTTTCGGCGATGCGCGCAGGTTTCACGGATTTGGGGATGATCCCACGCCGCTCTTGGACGTGCCAGCCCAGCATGATTTGCGCGGCGGATTTCCCGTGGGCCTTGGCGATGCTCAGGATCACCGGATCGTCCAGCGTGCTGCGCCCCGTTCCGCGATAGAAGGTGATGCCGCCAATGGGCGACCACGCTTGGGTCAGGATGCCGTGGGCGGCGTTGATGCCTTGAACGTCGCGCTGCTGGAAATAGGGGTGCACCTCAATCTGCTCCACCCCCAGTTTGCCGCGCTTTTGGCAAAGCTGTGCAGGGTCTCGTCGTAGCCGAAGTCATTGATCCATATCTTGGTTTCGATAAAGACCTGATCGCGCGGCAGGCCCGCGGCCTTGATCGCCTGACCGACCTCTCGCTCGTTGCCATAGACCGCAGCGGTGTCGATCAGCGGGTACCCAAGGCGCAGGGCCTCGGACACGGCGGCTTCGGTTTCTGCGGGGGGTGTCTGAAAAACGCCCAAGCCGAATTGGGGCATAAAGACGCCGTTTTTCAAAGTTACATGCGGGATCATGGTGCATTCCTTTCGTATGAGCGGAATGTAAGGCATGGCCCCTACCTCGATAATCCGGCATAATCCGAATAGGTTTTTGCGTCAGGAGCATAAATGCGATCCGATCTGGTGGCCTTGCAGGCGTTTATCGAGGTGGCGCGGGACAACAGCTTTACCAAGGCGGCGGCGCGACTGGGGCTCGCGCAATCCTCGCTCAGTCGGACGATCCGCGATCTGGAAGAGAGCCTTGGCGTGCGTTTGTTCAGCCGCACAACGCGGAGCGTGTCCCTGACAGATGCGGGCGAACGGCTGCTACGCACCGCGGCCCCCCGTCTGGCCGAGATCGCCGCAGAGATGTCGGCGCTGACCGAAATGCAAAGCAAACCAGCGGGTCTGGTGCGGATCACCTGCTCGGAGATGGCGGCGCGGCTGATCTGGGGCAAGCTGTCCACGGTCATGCACGATTACCCCGATATCACGGTCGAACTTTTTACCGACCACAGCTTTACCGACATCGCCGCCGAGCGGTTCGATGCGGGCGTCCGCTTGGGCGAAAGTCTGGAAAAGGATATGATCGCGGTGCGGATCGGGCCAGATGAGCGGCTGATCCCCGTGGGGGCGCCGTCCTATTTCGCGCAGTATCCGGTGCCGATTGTGCCGCAGGATTTGACTGCCCATCGCTGCATCAACCTGCGCCTCGAAACCCGAGGCGAGATTTACGCGTGGGAGTTCGAAAAGGACGGTCGTCCCTTGCGTATCCGCGTCGAAGGGCCTTGGATTTTCAACAGCGTAGAGCCGACTGTTCAAGCGGCCCTTGCGGGCTACGGGATTGCGTTTGTCCCCGAACATGAGGTGCTGGAGCACTTGCAGAGCGTTGAATTGATCGCGGTGCTCGACGATTGGTGCCAACCCTTTACCGGTTTTCATCTGTACTACCCCAGCCGGCGGCAGAACTCGGCGGCGTTCGAAATTGTGGTGAACGCGCTGCGGCATCGGGGCTGACGGACTGCCCTGCGGTGCCGGTCTGTTGGGCAACAGGCCATATGCGGGTAGTTGCAGCCGGATTTTGATTGCGCAGCGACCGGAGCCGAGCTGACATAAGGTCATGACAGATTTTGACCCCGAGCGTTTCGCCGTTATCGCCGACATCCATAGCAACTCTGACGCGCTAGAGGCGGTGCTGGGGGATATTGCCGATCAAGGGATCGACAGCATCGTAAACCTTGGGGACCACCTGAGTGGACCTATGGCCGCGCGGGAAACTGCAGAGGTTCTGATGGCCTCTGGCATGCGCTGCATCAGGGGCAATCACGACCGCTGGCTGCTGGAGCAAGCGCCCGAAGACATGGGCTCCATCGACCGGGTCGCCTTTGATCAACTAGAGCAGCGCCATCTGGACTGGCTGCGCAGCCTGCCCCCGACCATGCAGCTGACGGACGATATCTTTGCCTGCCACGGCACGCCGACCAGCGACACGACCTATTGGATGGAGGCGGTGTCCCCTCAGCGCGATGTCCTGCCAAAGCCACGCGCCGACGTCGCGGCAGAGGCCACGGGGATCAAAGCGAGCCTTTTGCTGTGCGGGCACACGCACTTGCCGCGCCGGATGGATTTGCCCGACGGCCGGGTCGTTCTGAACCCGGGCAGTGTGGGCTGCCCCGCCTATTTCGACGATACCCCAGTCTATCATCTGGTCCAGACCGGCACCGGCGCCGCGTGCTATGCGGTGGTCCAGAAGGGACGGCACGGTTGGGCGACGGCCTTTCGGCATGTGCCCTATGATCCGCGCCGCATGATCGAGATGGCCAAGGCCGCCGATCATCCCCATTGGGAACCCCGGCTGACCTCGGGCTGGGTCGACTAGCCGCAAAACGCCTCAGAGCAACTGCAAATGCAGGTTTAGGGCGATGGCGATCAGGATCAGACCACCGGCCCACGCCATCCGCTCTCTCATCGCGGTTTGGCGGTTCAGAACCCGCGTCATGGTCCCGCCCATATAGGCAACCACCAGATCCGAGGGGATCGCCGTCAAGGGAACCAGCGCCCCCAGCACCAGCAGCTGGGTCGTCACGCTAGGCATGGCGGCTTGCGCGTCACCGGCAGTAATGAACGGGGGCAGGAACAGGGCAAAGAACAGGATGGTTTTGGGGTTCAGAACCTCGACAATGACGCCTTGCCAGATGATTGCGGCCAGCGACTTGTGGCCGACCTTTTCCACATCCAGCCTGACTTGGGACTCGGCCTTGGCACCGCGGATCATGTCGATCCCAAGCCACACCAGATAGGCCGACCCGACATAGCGCAAAGCCGTCACGATCCAGTCGGAATTCTGGAACACCGCCGCCAGCCCCAATGCCGACGCCACCGCCAGAATGATCCCGCCCAAGCACAGCCCCAAGGCCGACGCCAAGCCCGCCGCGCGGCTTTGGCCGACGGTGCGCGACAGGACATACAGCATCGACGGGCCCGGAGTTGCACTTAGCGCCAGCCCTGCCAGGGCCACAGCAATCATCGCATCCAAACTTGGCATGGTTACGTTGAGCTCCTATTCATTCTTTTTTCAAAGGGGTTTTCAACGCTTTGGCCGCCCTCGGCGCTGCCCCCCTGACCTTGCTTTCTTAAATACGGGAAGTCGCGGATCAGCATCCGTTCCAGATGGTCCCCTGCCCTGAAGGGCTCGTACTGGGACTGTCCGTCCGCACCAAGAAGCTGCGGAAAGGGGCTGATCACTGTGCCATAATTGGCCGCGACGAAATATGGCATCGAAAACCGCTCGGGCATCAGGTTCAGCACCCGATGCGGGGTCGAGCGGAACAACCCGTTGGTCCACGCCTCCATCATATCGCCGATGTTCACGACATAGACGCGGTGATCGACAGGCACGTCGATCCAGCGGTCCTCGGCGGTCATGACCTGAAGGCCGGCGTTGCGCGTATGCAGAAGGGTCAGACACTCGTAATCGGTGTGAGCCCCCATGTTGACCGACTTGGTATCCACCTGATTGTTGCGGCGCACGTAGTGCAGAAGGCGCAGTTGCGAGATCGGTTTGGTCATCTGGCTGGTCATTGATCCCGGCGGCAGCCCTAGGTGCAGTTCCAGAACCGAGCTGATCAGGCGCCCCAGAGCGGAAATCTGTCCGTAATAATTGGCGACAGTCTCTTTGAAGCCGGGCACATCGGGCCAGACATTCGGCCCCAACAGCCGGTTTCCCGCCAAGTAATCCGGATCGTCATGTGGCAGATCGACGCCCATATCAAAGGCCTCGTAGCTGCGGTTCACCTCGTCGGGGTAATCGCCCTTTTCGGTAAAGGGGACATAGCCGCGGTGGTTCGAACTAAGGCCGATGTAATATCGCCGCTTGTACTCGTCCGGCATCGAGAAGAAACGCTCGGCCTCTTGGTAGACCTGCTCGACCAGGCCCAGATCGATCCCGTGCCCGATAAGCCGAAAGAACCCGATCTCGCGCGCGGCCAAGCCGATTTCGTCGGCGATTTGCTGTAGCCTGCGCCGGTCCGCCGTCCTGATCCCGCTGATATCGATCAGCGGCAGGCCTTCGACGGTGCCTGACTGGCCCGCGTTCTGTTTCGCTATCATGGTTGCCACGGGTGACCGCCCTTTTCTTCTTTTAAACCGGGGTCACCACTGCGCCGTGTCGGTCACGGCGGGGAAATAGAGGTCAAAGGTCGAGCCATGCGAAACCTCGCTGTGGACGGTCACGGTGCCGCCCGATTGGCGCATGACCCCCATCACCATCGACAAGCCCAGTCCGGTGCCCTCGCCCACGGTTTTGGTGGTAAAGAAGGGGTCGAAAATCTGAGTCAGATGCTCGGCCGCGATGCCGTTTCCGTGGTCGGTCACGCTCAGCCTGACATAGCGGCCCGGCGTCAGCTCTGCGGGGAAATGTTGCCCTTGGGAAAGGGTATGGAAGATGTTCTGGGTGGTGATGGTCAGGGTGCCATCTTCGGGCATTGCCTCGATCCCGTTCAGGGTTAGGGCCAGCAGCATGTTTTCCAGCGCCGCCGGATCGACCGAAATGGGCCAAAGGTCCCGCGCCAAGTTTTGTTGAACCTGCCGCGACAACAGGCGTTCGCTGTCCTGACAAAAGTCGCTGACCGCCCCGTTCAGGTCCAGCGTTTCCGGCACGAGCCGCGTCCGCTGGGCAAAGGCCAGCATGTCACGGATCAGTTGCGCGCCCCGCTCGGACGCGGATCTGGCATCCTGCAGACTGTCCTGCGCGCCCACGTCGGGCGCATCAAGTTCCAGCAGTTCGATGTTCCCCGCAATAACGGTCAGCAAGTTGTTGAACTCATGGGCAAACCGGCCGGCCAGACGCCCGATGGCGTCCTGCTTGCGAGCCTCGAACAGTTTGGCCTCCAAGGCTTTGCGGTTCTTGGTTTCGCGGGTCAGCTGGGTGTGCGCGATCACCAGATCTTCGTACCGTCGCTGAGAACGCTCGGTCTCGGCCAGCAGTTCCAGCTTGGCGCTGGTCATCGCGGCCACGGTGCTCAGGATTTCAAGCTCTGGCTCGCCAAAGGCGGCAAAATCGGGATGCTCGCTGTCGATCACACCGGCGATCCGGCCCGCGCAAATCAGGGGCACGCAAATCTCGGAGCGGGCGGGTTCGGTGTCGGCAATATAGTCCACACCATTCAGCAGATCGTCCACGATGATGGGCTTGCGGCTTTGGGCCACCTGCCCCGTGATGCCGCGGCCAAAGGGGATGACCAGCGGATTGATGATATTGCGGCCATAGGGGTTCTTTTCGCCCCAAGCGGCAACTTGTGTCAGTTCGGATTGCGCTTCATTGGCCTGATAGATCACGCAGTCCACGAAACCCAGCTTACCCACCACGTTCTGCGCCACGTACCAGAACAGATCCTCGACACAGGGGATCGACATAAGATCGACCGCGAACGTGTTGAGAGTCCGAAGCATTTGCGCTTCGCTGGCACGGTTTCTCTGGCAGAGGCGCGATGGCACAGGCTGGAGCATGACGTGTATTCCCGAAAACTTGTTACTGAAGCCACCATATGGGCAATTTTCGTTTAGGTATATTTCTTTTACGCATTTCACGTCAGGGTTGCTTTGGCGCTTTCGCATAGGGACAAAGACACAATTGCAGCCGATTGCTGTAATCTTTCGGGTGAAGCATCTGAGATCATTGCTCTTTCCTTTGTAGAAATGAGGGCAATGTGATGCTTGGGCCGGAAGTTCTGTCTGATCGGGCCCATTTGCTTTGCGAAGCGTTTTGCATTTTCCCTATTTTTTGGGGGTAAAGGGGTGGCATAGGCGGCCAAAGGTCGGCTCTGGTCCGCCAGCACCTTGCCGACGAACCGGTAGAAGGAAATCACTCGCAGCTTCGGCAAACTGGGGTAGGGTCTTGGCGACAGAGGTTGGGGACAAACATGCAGATCAGAAGCTTTCTCATTGTGGCGATGGTGTTTGGCGCGGCGACAGCCATGGCCCAAACAAGCCACGTCGGGCATACCGAGGGCATGGATCACGCCACGCACTCTGGACATATGGCGGCCACCGAGCCCGCGCTGACAGAGCCCGGTCAGGGCGCGTTCGCCGCGATTGCCGAGGTCGTGAAGGTGCTGGAAGCTGACCCTGAAACCGACTGGGCCCAAGTGGATTTGGCCGCGCTAAGGGCGCATCTGGTCGATATGGATCGCTTGGTAACCGGCACGCAGGTCGAAGAGACTGTTTTGCCCGATGGCATCCGGTCTTTTGCGACGGGGGATGCGGATACCATCGCGGCGCTTCTTCGGATGGTGCCCGCTCATGCCGCCGAACTGGCCAAAGATCCCCGCTGGAGCGTCCGCGCAACGGAACGGGAAGATGGCGTGGAGCTGGAGGTCACGAGCACCGATCCCGCCACAGTAGCGCGGATTCAGGGGTTGGGGTTCTTTGGGCTGATGGCCAGTCAGGACCATCACCGCGCGCACCATCTGATGATCGCGCGCGGCCAGAACGCCCACGCCCATTGAACCAGCATCGCAGACGGCGTTAACCACCCTTCAAGGCGGTTAGGTACGCGTCGGCAAAGTCTGTTTCGATCTCGACCCACATGGGCAGGTGGTCCGAAATCTGATGGGTCCGCCATTCGCGATAGTCGCCGTACTCGCGTTTGACGTCTTTCATCCGGCGGCGGAAGTAGGCCTCGTCCTCGCCCGCCGGATCATCATCGCCTTCGCGGAAAACGTGCTTGAACACGTCGAACACTCCGGCGTCCGAGACCGACAGATGCGTGTGCGGGCTGGTGGCCCCCTGCCCCATCCAGAACGCCATCTGATCGTAATACATGTCGCGTTTGACGTTCGTGCCTGCGGGAATTTCGCGGATCAAAGGCGGCACGACAAAGCCGTTATCCTCCAAGGCGGCCATCGTCCCATGCTCTCGGGACTTGATGTTAAAGTCGCCCAAAACCATGAAATAGCTATCGGAATCCGAGTTCCCCTCGGCGCTCGCCCGTTTGGCCAGCGATCGGGTCAGCGCCCGGATTTCCGCCGTGCGCCGCGCCATCTCGGGCGAGCCTTCGGCGTTTGACCCATAGAAGATGTGTACCGTGCACAGAGCCAGTTTCATCCAGTCCGATTGAAAGTACACGATGAACGGGGTGCGGGCGAACTGCTGCGAGCCAAGCTCGAGCATGTTGGACGGCCAGCGCAGGCGAACGGGCTCGGAAAATTTGCGGGTCTTACCGGACTTCAGATCAAGGCGCTTGTTCGCGATCCTGCCGTTAACCACGTCATAGGAGAACTCGTCCGCCGCCCCTTTGAAGGCCAGTTGGATCCCTTGGGGCAGGACAATCTTGGTGCCGGCGGGCAGATCGACCAAGGCCGCAGGGTCGATGTTGTACCCGCCATCCGCCCTTTTCTCGGACAGGATTTTTGCGGGCTGAGGCAGATCGGTGCCATCGGGAAGTTCGATCTCGATCCCGCCCGGAATGGCCAGATCGACGCTGTCGGGCAGGAACAGGCGGTCCCCGTCGGACAGGGTCACCTCGCCCGCAGTGCCTTGGAACTGGACGCGGGTGGAGTTGAACAGAAACACCATGCGTTCACCATGGGCGCTGGTGCTGGTGTCCGAGTCCGTCATGACCGCTTTCCAAGCAGGGCCAAGGGTGCCGAGAAGCCGGTTGAACGCCTCTAGGTCAGCGCGCACTTCCTGTAGGGCGACCAGATCGAAGGCCGAAATGACCTCGGCGATATAGTAAATGGCTTCGGGCAGTCGGTAACCATAACGCCCGCTGTCAAACTCTCGCAGGTTCCAAGTGGCGATCTGCAGGCGGCGTTTGTCCGGATCGGGCGCACGAGAGGGCAATCCCGGTTGGTTCGCTTGGCGCAAGGCATCCCGAAGGCGGATCAGATCGGTGACGGTGCGGGCTTTCCAGCGCTTGGTCGCCTCGTCATCACCTGCCAGAATTTCCAGACCGGAATAGAGCATCCTGCCCCCCAAATGTCATCGCGAGACCCTCGCATTTCGCCCCTACCGATCGGGAGAGGCCGGGACATTTTGCGGCTGGATTGACCGGATGAGTAGTCCGGAATTTCGCCTTTTGGTTGCGATTGGCGGGCCTTTAGTGCCCGCCGCCTGCTCCGGCGCGGCTGCTTGGTGGGCGCATCGTCAGCGCCAAAAAGGCCAAGGCGGCAAACAGCCCGCCGATCACCAAGAACACATCTACAAAGGACATGACCGCCGCCTGCTGGGTGACGCGGCCCACCATCTGCTTCAGCGCGCCGGTCTGGCCGTCGAACCCGCGCGAGGTGATGTTGGCGGCCAGCATGTCGAGCTGGCTCAACGCTTCGGGGTTCGACCACGACACGGCCTCGCTCAGCCGTGCGGCGTGAAGCGCCTGTCGGTCCGTCAGCATCTGGTTGATCATCGCCAGCCCGACCGCGCCCCCCAAATTTCGGGTCAGGTTATAAAGGCCCGAGGCGTTCTTCATCTTCTGCGGAGGCAGCGTACCCAGCGCCAGATTGTTGATCGGGACCATGCACATCATCAGAGCCACGCCGCGCAGGACTTGGGGCCAAAGCAGTTCATGAAAATCCCAGTCCGCCGTCAGGCCCGTCAGCATCCACGAAGAGATGCCAAAACCCAGAAATCCCGCCAGCAGCATCAGGCGCAAATCCAGCTTTGACGACAGGATACCGGCAATTGGCGCGGTCACGAACATCGCAAGACCCGAGACAAAAACCGTCTCGCCGATCATCAGACTGTCATAGCCTCGGATCTGACCCAGATAGACCGGATAGAGGTAGACCATCCCATAGAGCCCGATCCCCATGGTAAAGCTGAAGACCGAGCCAACGGCAAAGTTCACGTCCCCAAAGGCCGAGAAATCCACCACCGGATTTTTCCGCGTAAACGACCGCCAGAAGGTGGCGATCCCGCCAACCACCATGACGATGAACAGGATCGCGACGGCTTCGTCCTGGAACCAGTCGTTGCCCGGCCCTTCCTCGAGCACGAATTCCATCCCGCCAAGGAAACCCGCAAGCGCCACAAGCCCCAGCCAGTCAAAGGTTTTGAACAGGCTCCAATCCGGCTCGTCGAAATCAACCAGCGTCAGGACGCCGATCGTCACCGCGATGCCCGCGGGGACGTTCACCAAAAACAGCCAGTGCCAGCTCAGGGCGTGGCTCAGGTAACCGCCAACCGTCGGCCCAACCGTCGGCGCCAATGTGGCGACCAGACCGATAATGGGCGAGACAATGTTGCGCTTGTTGGGCGGGAAAATCGTGAAGGCTGCGGCAAAGACCGACGGGATCATGCCGCCACCGATAAAGCCCTGAACCGCGCGCCACAGGATCATCTCGTTGATGGTCGAGGAGGTCGCGCAGAGAAACGAGCTCAGCGTAAAGCCCGCCGCCGAAATGGCGAACAGATAGCGGGTCGACATCATCCGCCCCAAAAGGCCGGACAGCGGGATCATGATGACTTCGGCCACAAGGTACGCGGTCTGAACCCAGCTGATCTCGTCGGACGAGGCGCCAAGCCCCGCCTGAATTTCCGCCAAGGACGCAGACACGATCTGGATGTCCAGAATCGCCATAAACATCCCGAACACCATAAAGATGAAGGCCGCGACCCGGCGCGGCGTCAGCTCCGGCTCGGCGGCGGGGTTCATTTGCCGCTCTCGCCCGCGCCGGTGCGGGTGTCGATATCGACGACCGCCGACAGTCCCGCGCGCAGGCCGGTGATATGCTCGGGCAGAGAGATGCGCACGGGCACGCGCTGCACAATCTTGGTGAAGTTGCCGGTCGCGTTATCCGCCGGCAGCAGCGAGAAGATCGAGCCTGTCGCCGGTGCGATTGAGGTCACGCGCCCCTCAATGACTTCGTCCTCTAGGGCGTCGATCTGAATGCGGACGCTCTGCCCCGGGGTCACCCCGTGCAACTGCGTTTCCTTGAGGTTGGCTTCGACATAGAGCCCCTGATCGGGGATCACCGCCGCAAGGCGTGCACCAACGCTGACAAGGTTGCCAAGTTCGGTCGCGATGTTGGCCACGGTCCCGTCAAAGGGCGCGCGCAGCACGGTGTGGTCTAGGTTCAGCTTTGCCTGACGCACGGCAAGTTCCAGTCCGGCGCGGGTCACTTCGCTCTCGGAACGCTGGGCTTTCAGGACCTCGATCTGGGCCTGCGCACCGCTGATTTCCGCCAGAACGGCAGCGCGATTGGCCTCGGCGGTTTTCATCGTGGCCTCGGCATCATCCAGATCGGCTTGGCTGGTCACCTTGCGATCCACCAGCGCCTGAACGCGTTTCAGGGTGATGCGGGCGGCATTCACCGTGGCATCGGCGGCGGCCAATTCGGCCTCGGTCTGGGTTAACGTGGCGCGGGCGGCCTCGATCTGTGCATCGATGCGGGCCAGTGTCCGTTCCAGCGTCGGGAGGGCCGTTTCTGCCTGCTCCAGCGCGATCCGGTAGTCGCCATCATCAAGGCGGACCAGCACATCGCCCTTGGACACATGTTGGTTGGCCACAACCGGCACTTCGGACACGTAACCCTGTAGCTTAGACGCGACAATCGACAGGTCCGCTTGGACATAGGCGTCGTCGGTCGAGATCAGGAAACGCCCTTCGGTCCACCAAGCGTTCCCCTTCCAAGCGCCCGCGGCAATCGCGATCAGAAGAACGGTGCCAAGCACGAACTTCTTGCGGCTGCCTTTGGCGGCAGTTTCAGCAGGGAATTGATCGGCGGTGGCGGTGGACATGGGGCTCTCCAGTTATCGAACCGAGTGGTTCGATTGCAAATAGAGCAGCGCCGGGTGTAAATCAAGACTTTATCGAACCGGTCGGTTCGATCTATGGTGCAGCCATGACCGAGATTGACCAAGACACCCTTAGCACCGCCTCCGCCGCCCGCCGTCATGCGGCTGGCGAAAACCCCGAAAAGCGCCGCCAAATTCTGGACGGCGCCTATGAGGTCTTTTTCGAAAAGGGGTTCGACGCGGCCTCAATGAACGGCATATGCAAGGCGGCAGGCGTGTCCAAAGGCACGCTCTACGTCTATTTCCAGAACAAAGAAGACCTGTTTGTCGGGTTGGTCGAGGATCGGCTGACCGAATTCCACATTGGCCTGATGGCAGAACTGGCGGCTGAATCGACGGTGTCGGGACGTCTGATGACCTATTCGCGAAACCTGATCCAGAAGATGGTCTCGCCCGAGGTGATCCAGCTGCACCGGATCGTCATCGCCATGGTCGAGCGCATGCCCGAAATGGGCGATCGTTTCTACAAGGTCGGCGCCGCCTATTTCCTGAGCCAGCTCACCGAATTCCTGCGCCGTGAGGCACAGGCCGGCACGTTGGTGATCAAAGATTTCGAAGTCGCCGCGCAGCAATTTGTCGACTTGTCGATGGCGACCCCTTGGCGAGAGCGCCTGTTCGGGCGGCGTCAGACCGCGCCCGATGCGGAAGAGATCGACCTGCTGGCGCGGCGTGCGATTGGGGCGTTTCTCACCATTTACGGTGTGTGAACTGTGCTCTTGTAAGTAAGCTTCGATTTCCATTCAGAATTGTCCACCCGGTTTGGAAATTGTGTGTTCAAAATGTCTTATCATTTCTGGCTGACGGGTGCGCAGATGACGTGTTTGGAGCCATTTTCCATCATTCCCGGAGGTAAGCCGCGTGTCGGTTGTAAGCGGATGTTGAATGAAGTGGAGTATTCTATTTAATTTTCTAAAGTGGTTTTTTGCCTTTGTTTCTGAGAGCGGCGGTAGAAAAGCCGTAATGCCCCAGCGTATTCTGCTCAATTTAAGCCGCTAATCTGAAAGCCTTGGCTAGCGCGCGCATTGCAAGGGCCTGATGAGGGAGGTGGTTATTGTAAAAACCGATGGTAATCCTCCCGAAAAATAGTGGTGTTCAGAAGTAGAATTTTTCCGACACTTTGACCTAGGAGACTGAATGGCCCCGCGTTTTTTGGACGCCCTTGTTGTTCATTTTTTTGCTGCCGTTCGTACTCGATTGGCGACAGCATGCCGTTATGCGCGTGCTTGCGTTTCGGGTTGTAGAACATTTCGATGTAGTCGAACACGTCCTGCCTTGCTTCTACACGCGCTCGGTATGTTTGCCGTCTGATCCGTTCGCGCTTGAGCAGGTTGAAGAAGCTCTTGGCAACGGCGTTATCGTGGCAATTGCCTCTTCGGCTCATCGAATGCTCCAGTTTGTGTGCGCGTAGGAACGCAGCCCAATCCATGCTGGTGAATTGGCTGCCCTGATCCTAATGAATCAGGACCTTGTCGCAGGGTTTCCGGCGCCAGTTCGCCATCTGGAGCGCCTGCAGAACCACACCGGTCGTCTGCCTGCTTTGCATCGACCATCCGACGACCCGCCGAGAATAGAGGTCGATGACGACAGCCAGATAGGCGAAGCCTTCTTGGGTCCGGACATAGGTAACATCGGTGACCTGTTACCCGGTAGGCGATTGCCTGCAATCGCCGTAAGGGCAAGCCTTGTCCGCCGCGGCAACGTCAAACTGGCGGTCCAGTGTGTTGTCCACGATGATTGAGGGCTTGCCTCCATACTTGCCGGGGCGGCAGATTGTAGCCAATCTGCGCTGTGATCCCGGCCAGTCGGGTCAGACGGGACACACGGTTCAGGCAGACACGCTCACCTTGATTGAGCAGGTCATCGTGCAGCTTGCGATGACCGTAGACCTTGCCGCTTTCAACCCATGCTTCTTGCAGCATCGTAGTCTGGCGTTGGTCTTCGATAGCTCGACGACTGAGCGGCGCCTTCAGCCACGCATAGAAGCCGCTCGGCTGTATCCTCAGACAATGGTACATCGCCCGAACCGAAAAAAGTCCGCGATGCTCGGCAACGAACGCATATCTCACTTTGCATCCCTGGCGAAATACGCGGTCACCTTTTTTAAGATATCCCGCTCCTCCGTCACACGCAGCAACTCGCGCTTCAGCCGACGGATCTCGGCGTCCTTGTCGCTGTCGCCTGACGCCGATTTCGCAAACTTGCGCTTCCACGCATAGAGCGAATGCGCGCTCACACCCAACCGCTCCGAAACTTCCTTCACCGGATAGCCCCGTTCGGTGATTTGCGCGACCGCATCGCGCTTGAAATCGTCTGTGAAATTCCCTGTGCCCATCATGGCCTCCTTGCCTCAAAGTTAGCTAAGAAGGCGTCCACAATACTTGGCGCTATTCAGTTCTACCGCTGAGCCCTATTAAAAATGGGGGATTACCCCAATGCAAATGCTACGAAAACTGATTTCATAATACCCTCGGAATTGTCGGGTCCACGAATGGCACATTAAATCCTAGTAATAAACTCAGGAGTGGCGTGCAGGGCTTCACAAGTCCTTGAGCATCCGTGACCGTATCGGCAGCGCGAAATCTGACCCGGTTACACGCAGGACCATTGCGGGATCGTGGTGGGGTGATCTAGGCTCCCCTCGAAAAGAGGAGGAGCTTTTGAAATGACCGAAGAATCCAAGGGACTTTTTACCCTGGCCGTCCACGCCGGATACGAGCCCGACCCCGCCACCGGCGCGCGTCAGGTGCCGATTTACCAGACCACTTCCTATGTCTTCCGTGATACCGAACACGCCGCGCGTTTGTTCAACCTCGAAGAAGTCGGCTACATCTACTCGCGCCTGACCAACCCCACGGTGAACGCGCTGGCGGGCCGCGTGGCCGCGCTCGAGGGTGGCGTGGGTGCGGTGTGCTGCTCTTCGGGACATGCGGCGCAGATCATGGCGCTGTTCCCGCTGATGGGGCCGGGGTGCAACGTGGTGTCGTCCTCGCGCCTATATGGCGGGACGATCACCCAGTTCAGCCAGACCATCAAACGCTTTGGCTGGTCGGCGAAATTCGTGGACACCGATGATCTGGACGCGGTCAAGGCGGCGATCGACGAAAACACCCGCGCCATCTTTTGCGAAACCATCGCAAACCCCGGCGGCTATGTCACCGATCTGGACGCGCTGGCCAAGATCGCGGACGAAGCTGGCCTGCCCCTGATCGTCGACAACACCACCGCGACCCCCTTCCTGTGCCGCCCCATCGAGCACGGCGCGACGCTGGTGGTCCATTCGGCGACCAAATACATGACCGGCAACGGCACTGTGACCGGCGGCGTCGTGGTGGACTCGGGCAAGTTTGACTGGTCCGCGTCGGACAAATTCCCCTCTCTGTCCGCTCCGGAACCGGCCTATCACGGGCTGAACTTCCACGGGGCGCTGGGGCCGATGGCGTTTACCTTCCACTCGATTGCTGTGGGTCTGCGCGATCTGGGGATGACCATGAACCCCCAAGGCGCGCACTATACCCTCATGGGGATTGAGACCCTTGGCCTTCGGATGGAGCGTCACGTCCAGAACGCCAAAGCCGTGGCCGAGTGGCTGGAAAATGACCCCCGAGTCGAAGGCGTGACCTATGCGGGCCTTCCCAGCTCGCCCTCTTATGAGCGCGCGCAGCGGATCGTGCCGAATGGCGCGGGCGCGCTGTTCACTGTGGCGGTGAAGGGTGGCTATGATGCCTGCGTGAAACTAGTGGATAGCCTGAAGCTGTTCAGCCACGTGGCCAACCTTGGGGATACGCGCAGCCTGATCATCCATCCGGCCTCGACCACCCACCGCCAGCTGGAAGAAGCCCAACAGGTCAAAGCGGGCGCTGCCCCCAACGTGGTGCGCATCTCCATCGGGATCGAGGATGTCAAAGACATCATCGCCGATCTGGATCAGGGTTTGGCCGCCGCAACGGCCTAAGAACACAAGGGGCGGGACCTGCAATGGTCCTGCCCTCTTCGGGTTACAGGCTGTCCTTCACCCGCTCCCATGTGTTGCGGATGTGGGTGGCCATCGCCTGACCCAAGCGCGGACCATCGCGGTCCTTGAGCGCGGCGACCATCGCCTCGTGATCGGCCACGGCGCCGGCCCAATATTCCGGCTTTTCGTTCCCGATATAGCGGATGCGCTTCAGGCGCGCCTGTAGGTTGGCCTGCATGTCCTGAAGGGGCTCGTTCTTGGACAGGCCGGTCAGGCGCGAGTGGAATTCCTGGTTCATCTTGTAATAGGGCATGCGGTCGCGTTCGCGGTACCGCTCCATCATCTGGTTGTGCAGATCGACCAGCGCGGCGATTTCCTCATCGCTGGCGCGGGCGCAGGCCAATTCGCCCGCCAACTGCTCCAGATGCCCCAGAACCTCGAGCATCGAGAATACATCTTCGGGCGTTAGCTTGCGGACGGTCGCCCCGCGCGAGGGGCGCACGATCACCAACCCTTCGGCCGCCAAAGTGCGCAGCGCCTCGCGGAACGGGGTGCGCGAGACGCCGAGTTTCTTGATCAGGTCAGCCTCGTCGATTCGAGATCCCGGTTTCAGAAGCCCTTCGATGATCAGGTCACGAACGCGGCTCACCACTTGGTCGTGAAGCGAGCGGTTTTCGATTTCCAGTGACGTGTCCATGCCTAATCCGTTGTCTTTTATTGCTTTTATTCCGCAATTCGCGGTTTTCAGCAGTTTACCAATAAATTCATTGTCCGTCGATATCTTATACTTGTATACAAAATACATGACGAGGAGGGAGTTCTGGACCTCGTCACAGGAGGAGAAAACAATGAAACACACCCGTACCGGGATCACCGTGGGCCTTCTGGCCTGCACGGTGGCGTTTGCGGCCGTGCCCGCGATGGCCGAAACCTATGTCGTGGCCGTGGGTGCCGCGTCGAACAGCCTGCAAGGGCGCAGCGCCGCCAAATTCGCCGAAGACCTACAAGCCGAGCTTGGCGATGCCCATACCGTGGAATTTTACGCGGACGGTCAGCTTGGCGATGAAAAGGAACTGCTGCAAAAGCTGCGTCTGGGAACCGTCCAGTTTTCGCTGATCTCGTCGATCATGACCAACGTGGCCCCCGAATTCGCGCTGTTTGATATGCCGTTTCTGGTGCAGGACCGCGCGCACCTGAAGGCGATTGATGCCGAAATCGTCCAGCCCGATCTGGCCCCCAAAGCCGAGGCTGCGGGTCTGAAGGTGCTGTCCACTTGGGAAAACGGCTTCCGCCAGATCACCAACAACACACGCCCCATCAACGTCCCCGCTGACCTGAGCGGCCTGAAGATCCGCACCCCCTCGTCCGAGTGGCGCGTTGCGATGTTCAAGGAATGGGGCGCGAACCCGACCCCGATGTCGTTCTCCGAGGTCTTTGTGGCCCTGCAAACCGGCACCATGGACGGACAGGAAAACCCGCTGACCAACATCACTGGGGCGAACTTCCAAGAGGTACAGAAATACCTCAGCCTGACCGGCCACGTCTATTCGCCGACCTATCTGACCGCGGGAATGGGATCGTGGTCCAAGCTGCCCGAGGATGTGCAGGCCGCCGTGACCAAGGTTGCCGCCACCGTTCAGGATTGGTCGCTGGCCGAGGGCGAAACCGCCGATAACGAGCTGGTCGACAAGGTCAAAGCCGCCGGTATGGAAGTGAACATCGCCGACAAGGCCGCCTTTATCGAGGCCTCGGCCCCGATCTATGCCGCCTTTGCCGCGCAGGTTCCGGGCGGCGATGCGCTGGTCTCGCGCGCTCAGGCGCTGGCCAAGTAAAGCCCCCCACGGATGGGACCGGCCGGCGCGTGTCGGCCGGTGCGATCCGGGCAAAGGAGGGCCTGGGTTTTGGTAGCACGGTTTGAAAAACTGCTGTTGTGGCTGATCGAGACGATCTGCCTGATTTTACTGATCACACTGGCCGTATCGGTGATCTATTCGACCACCATGCGGTATCTGGGGGCGTCGCCGTCCTGGTACGATGAAATCGCCAGTGTGCTCTTGGCGTGGCTGACCTATTTCGGCGCGACCTATGCGCTGTTCATGCGTCACCACATGAGCTTTGGCGGTTTGGTGATGGCCCTGCCCCGCCCTGCGGCGATCGGCTTTGCGCTGTTGTCCGAGGTGCTGGTGATCGGGTTCTTCGCCGTGGTCGCGTGGTACGGGAACGCCATTCTGGCGGTGGCCAAGTGGGATTCTCTGCTGTCGATCCGCTGGATGACGCTGGACATCGTGCAATCGGTCATTCCGATCACCGCCGTCCTGATGATCATCGGGACCCTGCTGACCATGCCCCGCGCCCTGCGCAATGCGGCCAGTGGCATCGACACCGACCACGCCGAAATCGAACAAGCCATCGCCGAAGCCGAGCGTGAGAACGCGGATGCGGCCCGAAAAGGCGGACTGAAATGATCCTACTTCTGACAAGCGTTGTGCTGATCGGGCTGATCCTGATCAACGTGCCTATTGCTGTGGCGATCGGGATTGTGGCCCTTGGGGGGCTGGTCCTGACACCGGGGGGCGCGACCCTGTATGATATGGCGATTGCGCTGTATTCCGGCGCGACCTCGTTCCCGCTGATCGCCATTCCGCTGTTCATTCTGGCGGGAAACCTGATGAACACCTCGGGGATTTCGGTCCGGCTGATCAACTTTGTGTCGTCCTTGATCGGGTTCGTGCGGGGCGGTCTGGGAATGGTCAACATCGGTGTTTCGATGGTCTTTGCCGAGATTTCGGGCTCTGCCGTGGCCGATGTGGCCGCCACCGGCACCGTCCTGATCCCCGAGATGAAGCGCCGCGGCTATTCCCGCACTTTGGCGGCGGCGATCACGTCGTCCTCGGCGTCCTTGGCGATCATCATCCCGCCGTCGATCCCCATGATCCTTTATGGCGCGATTGCCGAGGTGTCTGTGCTCAAGCTGTTCGTCGCGGGCATCGTGCCGGGCGTCATGGGCGGCGGTCTGTTGATGGCGGTCACCTATTATCTGGCGATCCGCTATGACCTGCCCCGCGCCGAAGGGTTCGACCTGTGCCATGTCTGGCGCAGCTTCAAAGAGGCGTTCTGGGCCCTGACCATGCCTGTGATCATCCTTGGTGGCATCTTTTCCGGCATCGTCACCGCGACCGAAGGCGCCGGACTGGCCGTGCTGGCCGCGCTGGTGATCGGCATCTTTATCTACCGTGATCTGGACGTCAGCCGCCTGCGCAAAGTCATGCTGGAGGGGATCAGCCAGACCGGCGTTGTCATGCTGCTGGTCGCAACCTCGGCCGCGCTGGGGCTGTTCCTGACCCAAGCCCAAGTGCCCCAACAGCTGGCCCAACAGATCACCGAGGTCACGACCAACCCGCTGATCGTGCTGGCCCTTTTGAACCTGCTGCTCTTGGTGCTGGGGATGTTCCTGCACGGGGCTGCGGCGATCATTCTGGTGGTGCCCGTGGTCATGCCGCTGGTCACCGCTGTGGGCATCGACCCGATCCATTTCGGCATCATGGTCACGCTGAACCTTGCCATTGGTCAGCAGACGCCGCCCGTGGCGTCGGTCCTGATCACGTCCTGCTCGATCGCCAAGTCGGGCATCTGGGAAACCTCTCGCGCCAACCTGCCGTTCATCGGCGTTCTCGCCTTCATCCTGCTTCTGGTGACCTACGTCCCGCAGGTGTCGCTCGCTTTGACTGGGTATCTTCAATGACACACCAAAAACCACGTATCGCTATCATCCCCGGGGACCCTTCGGGGATCGGGCCGGAACTGATCGCCAAACTTCTGAACGAACCCGGCGTAACCGAGGCTGCCGACATCGTTTTGGTCGGGGACCAGCACGTCTGGAACCAAGGCGCACGGCAGGCGGACCTGCCTGTACCGCTGAACGAAATCGCGGAAACCGACCTGCCCACCCAATCGGGCCTGTCGTGGCTGCCCATCGACACCCTGCCCGCCGAAGACGTCCGCATCGCCCAAGTCACCGTCGCGGGCGGCACCTGTTCCCTGCGCTGTCTGGACAAGGCCTTGGATCTGGCGAGTGCTGGACTGGTGGACGGTGTGCTCTTTGGCCCCTTTAACAAGGCCGCCCTGACCGCCGCCGGCCTGAATGCCGAGGATGAGCACCGCTATATGGCGCGCTATCTGGGGTTCACCGGATATCACAGCGAAATCAACGTTCTGGACGATCTGATGACCACCCGTGTCACCAGCCATATCGGGCTGAAAGACGTGGCCGAGCGCATCACCCCCGACGCCGTGAACAAGGCCATCAAGCTGGCCGCCGCCACCCTGCACCGCGCAGGCAAAGAGCGTCCCCATATCGCCGTCGCCGCCCTGAACCCCCATGCAGGGGACAACGGCAAATTCGGCCGCGAAGAGATCGACATTCTGGAACCGGTTGTCAAAGCCGCGCAGGAAAAGCAGATACATGTGACGGGGCCTTGGCCCTCTGACACGGTGTTCCTCAAGGCCAAACGCGGCGAGGTTGATGCCGTGGTGACTATGTACCACGACCAAGGCCAGATCGCGATCAAGCTGATGGGTTTCGAGCGTGGCGTGACCGTGGCGGGGGGTCTGCCGATCCCCGTGGCGACCCCTGCGCACGGCACGGCCTTCGACATTGCGGGGCAAAACGTGGCGAACGTGGGCGCGACCCTTCAGGCGTTCCATCTGCTGGTGCGGATGGCGGCCAACCATCGGGCCACCCGCGCCAGCGCCTGACGACATTCAACAAGGAATAAGTTCATGAAAGTATTGGTAATCGGTGCCGCAGGCATGATCGGGCGCAAACTGCTGGATCAGGTCGCTAAGTCGCCGGATATCCTTGGCGCCCCTGTGCAGGCGCTGACTTTGGTCGATGTGATCGAACCCACCGCGCCGACCGCGCTAGCGGGCATCGCAACCTGTCAGGCTGTGGACCTGTCCACCGCTGGCGCGGCCGAGGCGCTGATCGCTGACCGGCCCGACCTGATCTTCAACTTCGCCGCCGTCGTGTCGGGCGAGGCCGAAGCAGATTTCGACAAAGGCTACCGCGTGAACCTTGACGGGGGCCGCGCTCTGCTAGAGGCCATCCGCGCCGAAGGTCTGAATGCCCCCTACCGCCCGCGCCTGATTTTCGCGTCCTCGGTCGCGGTGTTCGGCGCGCCCTTCCCCGAGAAAATCGGCGACGAATTCTTTACCACCCCGCTCACCAGCTATGGCACGCAAAAGGCCATTATCGAGCTGCTGATCGCAGACTATTCCCGCCGCGGCATTCTGGATGGCCTCAGCATCCGCCTGCCCACGATCTGCGTGCGCCCCGGCAAGCCGAACGCGGCAGCGTCGGGCTTTTTCTCGAACATCATCCGCGAGCCTTTGGTGGGTCTGCCCGCCGTGCTGCCCGTCGATGACAGCGTGCGTCACTGGTTCGCCAGCCCCCGCGCCGCGGTTGGCTTTTTCACCCACGCGGCTACGCTGGATCTGGAACAGGTCGGCCCCCGCCGCAGCCTGATGATGCCGGGTCTGTCGGCCACCGTTGATGAACAAATCGCGGCCCTAGAAGAGGTCGCAGGCCCCGAGGCCGTCGCCCTGATCCGCCGCGAGCCCGATCCCGTGATCCAAGGCATCGTGGCCGGTTGGCCCTGCGACTTTGACCCCAAGCGCGCCGTCGAACTGGGCTTTACCGCCGAGACGAATTTTGCCGATATCATCCGCATTCATGTGGAAGACGAATTGAACGGCAAAATCGGGGGCTGACCTATGAAGCAAACACTTTTCACCCGCAACAACTGGCCGATTGCGGCGGCGATGATCAACTATCCCGGCGTTCTGCCCGATGGCACCCGTGTCTTTGACCAGACCGCCGAACAGTGGGCCGAAACACTGGAAGACGTGGTTGATGCCGGTTTCACGGAACTCGACCCCACGGATTCATGGCTGCGCATTGCCGACCTGAGCGAAGAGCGCCTGCAGGAATTCATGGACGTGGTTCATGCCAAAGGGCTGACGATCCCCGCGATCTCGACATCTCGGAACAACCTGATCTGCCCCGAAAACGGCGAGGCCAATCTGGCCTACGCCCACCGCGTGATTGACACCGCCGCCAAGATCGGCGCGACCTCGGTGTGTTTCGGGTTCTTCGGGCCCCTGTCGGACGCGCAGAAACAGGCCCTGTGGTTCTGGACCGTGCCCAACCCGCCCGTCTCCGAAGACCCAGAGGAATGGGCGCTGGCCGTCGCCCGCGCGCAGGAACTGGGGGACCACGCCGCCGAACTGGGGATCGAAGTCGCGTTGGAGATGTACGAGGATAGCTTCCTTGGCACCGCTGATAGTTCAGTGAAATTCGTGCAAGAGGTTAACCGCCCCAACGTCGGCATCTGCGCGGATATCGGCAATCTGGT
Source organism: Donghicola mangrovi (assembly GCF_013377535.1). Lineage (GTDB taxonomy): Bacteria > Pseudomonadota > Alphaproteobacteria > Rhodobacterales > Rhodobacteraceae > Donghicola > Donghicola mangrovi. Next base: position 135,045 of record NZ_JABCJE010000008.1, read on the forward strand.
GCGCCTGCACCGTCCGGTCGAACACTGGGCCACCATGATCGACAAGATCGCGCCCTATGCCAAATACTGGCACGTGAAAAACTACGCCCGCACCGAGGACGCCGTGACTGGCGCCATCGTCACCGCCCCCACGGCGCTGGAATTCGGGATCATCAACTACCGCGCCGCGATCCGCAAAGCGATGGAATACGGGTTCAACAGCCCCTTCCTGTGCGAGCATTACGGCGGCGACGGCCTGAGCGTGGCGGCCACTAACATGCGCTACCTGCGCCGCATCCTGCCGCGCGAACGCAAGCAGGGTTAATACCGCAGCCCCCGCCGGATCACTTCTGGCGGGGGTTTTGCGTTACCGGCGCGTGGCCTGCCAGCGTTCAAACTCCCGCTCTGCGGTTTCCAGCGTCTCGATGTTCAGGGTGCGGGTCACCAGCGCACGGTTCACCGCGCGGACCCGTTTGTTGATGGGCGTATCCTCGTCCACCACATCCTCGACCCCCAGCTTTTCATAGAGCGACAGCAGGCGGTTCTGCACCGTCCGCAAGGACATCCCCCGCCGCTCTGCGATCAGTCGATCCTGAAGGCCGATGCTCAGGTCCAAAAGCACTGCGAATTCGCTGTCATCCAATGTGTTGCGCGGGGAGGCGGTGCGCCGCTGCAGCCTGTGGATTTCGCGGTCCACCATGATCTGGCCTTCGACCAGAACTGCCCGCAAAGCCAGCTTCAGCCGGTCCCGAGGGGCGGTTTTCAGCAAATACCCATAGGCGCTATCCTCGGGGACGATGGCGCTGATCCCGCGCAAGTAGGCCTCGTCGGCATAGTTCGACCAGAACAGGATGCGGGTGTCGGCCCGCTCTTGCCACAGGGTCTGCGCGGCCTCGATCCCGTTGCGCTGGGACATGCGCAGGTCCATCACCACCGCGTCGATCGACATGGCGCGGGCCTCTCGTTCAGCCTCCAAGCCATTGACCGCGTGGAATATCTGGGTGACCTCGGGCAACGTTTCGACCAGCACATCCTCCATGTAAGAGGCGTGGAACTGGTCATCCTCGACAAGCAGGACTTTCATCGGGCCTCCTTTGGCGTTGGCTGGCGCGAGGGCACGCGCAGGGACACGCGGACGGTTGTGCCGTGATCGGGAAGGATATCCAGATGCGCCGAGATCAGCCGCGCACGGGTCCGCATATGCATCAGCCCCGATTGACGCGCAGGGGTGGCGGGGATGCCGCAACCGTCATCGCGCACCGTCACGGTCAGGGTGGTAGAGTTCGGCTGGTCGATCGTCACGCTGATCCGGCTGGCCTCGGCATGGCGGGTGGCGTTGTTGATCGCCTCTTGGGTGATGTGGAACAGGGCGCTGCGGACGGTGGTGTCCAGCGTGTCGGGCAGCCCTTGGGTCAGGTCATGAACCTCCAGCGTGGTGCCTTCGTCATGGCAGGCGCGCTCCAGATGGACGCGCACGGCGTGGGTGAACCCGAACAGGTCCAAGAGCGTCGGCACCGCCATGTCGATGATCCGCCGAAGGCCCGTGATGGTTTCGCGCAAGTGGTCGGCCAAGGCATCGCGGGGCAGCGGGGTTTCGGCGGTGACCTCGCGCAGCAGGCGGGACAGATCGGCCAAAGTCTGGTCGTGCAGGTCCATGCCGATGCGCTGACGTTCGTGCTCCATCGCTTGGGTCAGTTCCAAGGCCCCACGCCGGAGCCCTTCGTCACTGCCCGAGGCCAAGGTCCGCCCGCTGCGCTGCGCCTGCTCGGACTTGTGCAGGATGTGGAACCACGGGGCCAGCACATGGGCGATCTCTTGGGCGCGGCTGACCGAGTTCATGTCATAAAACCCCGCGCGGGTGTCGGACAGGTTTAACGTGCCGATCAGTCGCCCTTTGACACGCAGGGGCACGTGAACGCGGCTGCGCAAATTGTGGTTCAGGATCGGCTCGCAGGTGGCCCCCGCATAGGTAAAGCGTGCGTCCACCGTGGCGTCATCGGTCAGCATATAGGCGCACTGCCCATAGAGCAGATCGCGGATCGGCGCGTGGTCGATCCGCCCCGAGGCCCGCGACCAGCGCGTGCGAATGCCGACCTCGTGGCTGACGACCCACCCCGGTCGGTCCAGCAGGCAGATGTCGCAATGCACAAACGGGATCAGCGCCGCGATGTCGCCCTCAATGGTGGCGAGCGCACTGCGGATGTCCGTTTGCGCCGCCAAACGCGCGGCGATACGGGCCAGAACCGCGTCGGCCTGACCCTCTTGCGGGTGTTGCAAGGTCATGGTGTCTCCCCCCACGCGCGCCAGTCTCCCTCTGGCATTGCGCGGTTTCGCAACTGTGCGCCGATGCGCGTTAAAAGGGAACACCCAAACCCGCAATGCAATTGCGGGTTCCCGCATCAGGTCTGCGGACGGTAGCCTTTACAACCATCGGGTGCGGCCTCACGATCCACCTCGTGTTCCGGACAACGGGTGGGGGAGACACCTGCCGGACCATCAACGCGCCAATGGCGCAAGGGAGGAGACTACCATGAAATCCATTCTTATGGGGGCGGCGGCGCTTGCCCTGATGGCCGGTGCTGTTCACGCCGAAAGCCCCACTGCGAGCAAACGAATCGCCCTGTCCAACAACTATGCCGGGAACTCGTGGCGTCAGGCCATGCTGAAAACCTATGAGGAAACCGCGCAGGCTGCGGTGGCCGACGGGGTGGTTGCGGCGGCGGATGCCTTTACCACGTCCGAGAACCAGACCACCGAGCAAGCCGCGCAGATCCAGAACATGATCCTGCAAGGCTATGACGCGATCCTGCTGAATGCGGCCTCGCCCACGGCGCTGAACGGCGCGGTCAAAGAGGCCTGTGACGCGGGCGTCAAGGTGATCAGCTTTGACAGCATCGTCACCGAGCCCTGCGCGTGGCGGATCGCCGTTGATTTCGTCGAGATGGGCCGTCAGGAGGTCGAGTATGTGGCCTCTCGCCTGCCCGAGGGTGGCAACCTGCTGGAAATCCGCGGTCTGGCGGGCGTGTCCACCGATGACGCCATCAGCAAAGGCATCCACGAGGCGATCGACACCAAATACCCCCAGTTCAAGATCGTCGGATCGGTCCACGGGGATTGGGCGCAGGACGTGGCCCAAAAGGCCGTCGCGGGCATTCTGCCCTCGCTGCCCGATGTGGTCGGCGTGGTCACCCAAGGCGGTGACGGCTATGGCGCGGCCGAGGCGTTTGCCGCCGCGGGCCGCCCCACGCCGCTGATCGTTATGGGCAACCGTCAGGACGAGCTGAAATGGTGGGCCGAGCAGCGCGATGCGAACGGTTATGAAACCATGTCCCTGTCGATTGCGCCCGGTGTTGCTTCGCTGGCCTTCTGGGTTGGCCAGCAGATTCTGGCAGGCGAGGACGTGCCCAAGGACCTGACCGTGCCCTTCCTGACCATCACGCAGGCCGATCTGGACGAGGCCCTGAAAACCACCCCCGAGGGGTCGGTCTCGAACGTCAGCTACACGCTCGAGGATGCTCAGGCCGTTATCGCGGGCGCCAAGTAAGCGCGCAACAGCCCTCCGCCCTGCAGGTTTGCGGGGCGGGTTCTGCCGATCGGAGACCTCATGACAGTTCTGGAATCTAACCCCGTCGTGGCCCTGCGCGATGCGGCGAAACATTTCGGCCCCGTAAAGGCGCTGAACGGCGTGTCTTTGTCCGTGGCGCCGGGGGAATGCCTTGGCCTTGTGGGGCATAACGGGGCGGGGAAATCGACGCTGGTGAACCTGATCAACGGCACCTTCGCGCCCTCGTCGGGCGAGGTGGCGTTCCCCTTGGGGCAACAGGGCGTCCGGTCCGTGTTTCAGGAACTGTCCCTATGTCCGAACCTGACCGTGGCCGAGAACCTGTCGATTTCGCATCCCGACCTCAGGGGGTTTGGCTGGCGCCGGCCCGCGCGGGCCGAGATTCAGGCCAGCCTTGATACCGTTTTCCCCGACCATGGCATCGACACCGACGCCGAGGTCGACCGCCTGACCATCGCCGAGCGCCAGATGGTCGAGATCGCCATCGGCTTTGCCCCCCGTGGCGGCACCCCGCGTCTGGTCATTCTGGACGAGCCGACCTCGTCCCTCGACGAAGGGATCGCGCGGCAATTGCTGTCCCATGTGCGGGCCTTTTGCGCGGCGGGCGGGGCCGTCATTTTCATTTCCCACATGTTGGGCGAGATTTTCGCCGTTGCCTCGCGGATCGTGGTGCTAAAGGACGGCAAGGTTGTCGCCGACCGTCCCGCCGCTGCGTTCAGCCGTCAGGGGCTGGTGGATGCCATGGGCCACGTCGCCGCCGAAGGGACGCAGGCCGCCGCCGCCCAAACCCAGATCGGAGAGGTCGTCATCCGCGCAGAGGGGCTCGAGGCCCGCCGCGGCGAAGTTGTCGGTCTGTCGGGGCTGGCGGGACACGGCCAAGCCGCCGCCCTAGCGCGGCTATACCTGTCGCAAACCTCGGACTGGCGGGCGGGACGCGGGGCGCGGGCTGTGTTCGTGGCGGGTGACCGGCCGCGCGACGGGGTGCTGCCCCTGTGGTCCATCCTGCGCAACATGTCGATTTCCGTTCTGGGCCGCGATGCCAATGGCGGCATGGTAGACAAAGACGCCGAGCGCCGCTTGGCCGAGGATTGGCGCAAACGCATCGGCATCCGCACCGATGATCTGACCAACCCGATCCTGTCCCTGTCGGGCGGCAACCAGCAAAAGGTGCTGTTCGCCCGCGCGCTGGCCTCGGACGCGGATATCATCGTCATGGACGACCCTATGCGCGGGGTTGATGTGGGCACCAAACAGGACGTCTACGCCATCATCCGCGCCGAAGCCGCCAAGGGGCGGACCTTCCTCTGGTATTCCACCGAAACCGAAGAAGTCTGCCAGTGCGACCGCGTTTTCGTGTTCCGCAACAACGAGATCAGCGCCGAACTGACTGGCGCGCAGATCACCGAAGAAAAGATCCTCGAAGCCTCGTTCGAGATGATGGAGGCCTCATAATGCAGGCGCGCTACCGTATTCTGCTGCCCGTGATTTCGCTGGTGGTACTGCTTGGCATGACCTTCTGGATGCAGCCCCGCGCCATGAGCTATTTCGGGCTGAACCTGCTGTTCAATCTGGCGGTGCCGATCGCGCTGGCCACCATCGCGCAGATGATGGTGATCATGGTGAATGACATTGACCTGTCGCTGGGGGCCTTTGTCAGTCTGGTCGCCTGTGTGACCGCCACTTGGCTGAACGATACGCCCCTGTTCGGGGCGCTGATCCTGCTGGGACTGATTGCCAGCTATGCGTTGATGGGGGCCGTGATCCATATGCTGGAGCTGCCCGCGATTGTGGTCACGCTGGGGATGTCCTTTGTCTGGGGCGGGCTGGCGCTGTTTCTGCTGCCGACCCCCGGCGGGGCCTCGCCCGAGTGGATCCGCAGCCTGATGACGCTGAAGCCCCCCATGGTGCCCTTGGCCGTGCTGGCCGCCGTAATTGTGGCCGCCCTGACCCATATGCTGGTGATCCGGTCCAAGATCGGCACCGTCCTGCGTGGCCTTGGCGGGAACGCGCGGTCCATCGCGCGGGCGGGCTGGAATGTCACTGCGCTCAAGGCAACCGCCTATGGTCTGTCCGGCCTGTTCGGCGTGCTGTCGGGAATGGCGCTGGTGGGGCTGACCACCTCGGCCGATGCCAATATCGCGCTGCGCTATACGCTGCTGTCAATTGCGGGCGTGATCCTTGGGGGCGGAGAGTTCACGGGGGGTAAAGTCTCGCCCGTCGGGGCGGTGATCGGTGCGCTGACCCTGACGCTGGCGGCCTCGTTCCTGTCCTTTCTGCGGCTCTCGCCCGATTGGCAGATCGGCGCGCAGGGGGCGATCCTGATCCTTGTTCTGACCGCGCGGCTGCTGTTTTCGCGCAAGGGGGCTGCGACATGACCATGAAACCTTGGGTATGGGCGTGGGCCGCCGCCGCTCTGGCGTTCAGCGCGACACTGCTGTTGACTTCGGGGCGCGGCGCCGGAGAGCTGGCCTATGCCGCCCTGTCCTTTGGCGCGTTTGCGGCCATCGTGGGCCTTGGGCAGATGTTGGTGATCACCTTGGGGCCTGGCAATGTGGACCTGTCGATCCCGGCTTGCATGACACTGGCGGGCACGCTGGCCCTGAAAACCATGGGGACCGAGCCCGGCACCGCCTTTGTCGGCGTGGCTGTGGCGTTGGCCACGGGGCTGGCGGTGGGCTGCGCGAACTTCGTCCTGATCTGGCTGCTGCGCCTGCCCCCGATCATCGCGACGCTTGCAGCGTCGCTGGTCTATCAATCCGTGGCGATCTGGTCGAACCGAGGCCTGCGGATCAAACCGCCCGAGGGGCTCGCCAATTTCGCGACCGGACGGTTTATCGGCGTGCCGAACGTGGCGTGGATCGCATTGGGGCTGGCCGTTGTGGTCTGGCTACTGCTGGAACGCTCGGTCTGGGGCCGTTGGCTGCTGGCCTCGGGGCAGAACGCCCGCGCGGCGCGGTTGGCGGGCATTCCGGTGCAGGCGGTGCGCGCAGCGACCTATCTGTCGGTGTCGGTCTTTGCCGCGCTGGCGGGCTACTTGCTGGCCAGCTTTTCCGGCGGGGCGGCGCTGAATATGGGCACCGAGTACCTCTTGATGTCCATTGCCGTGGTCGTCATCGGCGGATCGTCCATCGCTGGCGGCAACTCGAACGTTCCCGGTGTCCTCGGGGCGGCGCTGTTCATGTTCCTCGTGGTGTCGATGCTGAACAGCTACGGCGCGGGCGCGGGCATCAAGAGCGTCCTGACCGGCACTATCATCATCGCAATTGTCATCGCAGCCAGCACTCGGAGGAGCCGCCAATGATCACCCTTCCCCAGCACATAGAGGTCCATGACGACCGGTTCCGCGCCCTGACCCATCCCATGTCCAAGCTGGAGCGCATCGCCGAAGGGTTCACCTGGACCGAAGGCCCCGTCTGGTTCGGCGACCGCGATGCTTTGCTGTTTTCGGACATCCCCTCGCGCCGGATCATGATGTGGAACGAAACCACGGGCGTGTCCCTCTATCGAGGCGAGTCCGGGTTTAACAATGGCAACACCCGCGACCGGCAAGGGCGGCTGATCGGTTGCCGCCACGGCGCCCGCGACGTGGTCCGGACCGAGCATGACGGCACCCTGACCGTTCTGGCCGGCAGCCATGAGGGCAAGCGCCTGAACTCGCCCAACGATGTGGTGGTGTCCTCGGACGGGGCGGTCTGGTTCACCGATCCGACCTACGGCATCATCTCGGATTTCGAGGGGTACCGCGCAGTGCCCGAACAGCCCGCCCGAAACGTCTATCGCATTGCGCCATCAGGGGAAATGACTGTGGCGGTCGGGGATTTCCAGCAGCCCAACGGCCTGTGCTTTTCGCCCGACGAGAGCATCCTTTATATCGCCGAAAGCGGGTCGAGCCATGATGACACCGTGCCGTCTGTCATTCGCCAGTTCGGGGTGGATGGCGGAACCCTGACGGACCAAGGCGTCTTTGCCACCATCGACAACGGCCTGCCCGACGGGATGCGCTGTGATCAGGCGGGGAACCTCTGGTCCTCGGCGGCGGACGGAGTGCATTGCTTTGCGCCCGACGGGACGCTCTTGGGCAAAATTCTGGTACCCGAGTTGGTGTCGAACCTGTGTTTTGGCGGGCCCGACGGGCAGCGGATGTACATCACGGCGACGACCTCGGTCTACCGCGTGTTCGTCGACACCAAGGGGGCCGAGCCGTGGACCCGCGGCAGACTGTGCTGAATGGGATAGGGGCGCCATTTCCGGCGCCCCTGTTTATGTCGCCGCTTCGGTCAGGGCTTGGCGCACCGCGTCCGGCATGGGGGCGCTGTGGCGGGTGGCCATGTCAAAGAACACCTCGACCACTTCGCAGGTGGCGCGGATGCCGCCGGTGGGGTCCTGCATGGTCAGCGTGATGGTGGCGGATTTCCCTCCGATCCGCGTGACGCTGGCCATGATCTGAACGACGTCACCCGCCTGCACTTCGGACTTGAAGGCCGTGGTGATCGTGGCCGTCACCGGCACGATGCCGGATTTTGCAGCCCCCATCCGCGTCCAGAACGCAAAGATCGCGTCGTCGAACACCCCCGCATAGTGGCGCACATTCACGTGGCCAAAGTGGTCGCAGTGCCAGTTGTGAAAGACGGCGGTCAGGACCGGGACGCTCATGCGTCCACGCCTTTCAGGCGAAGGATGTTGCGCGCCTCGTCTGGGGTGGCGACCTCGCATCCCAGATCGCGGATGATGCGGCTGGCGCGCTCGACCAGCTGCACGTTGGTCGCGAAAACCCCTCGTTCGAGGTAGATGTTATCCTCGAGCCCCACGCGGCAATGACCGCCCAAAATCGTGGACAGGGCCACCATCGGCATCTGGTGGCGCGAGATGCCAAAGGCCGACCATACCGCGCCCTCGGGCAAGAGGGACTTCATATAAAGCAGCGTTTGCGCGTCAGCCGGGGCCGACCATTTCACCCCGAGGCAAATCTGGAACAGCGCAGGGGCGTCGATATGGCCCTTCTCCATCAGGTTCTGGGCCAAGAGGATGTCACCGGGGTTAAAGGCTTCGATTTCGGGCTTGGTGCCGGCGGCGCGGATCAGGTCGGCCATCTTGGCCAGCGTGCCGGGGGTGTTCATAAAGATGCAGTCGGGCGCACCCGCGATCCCGCCTTCGAGGTTCATCGTGGTGGTGTCCAGCGTGCAAATCTCGGGGCGCATGTCCTGCACATGGCGGACCCGTTCGGCGGCGCTGGCCACATCGGTTGATGGGTGCGCGCGCCCTTCGTCCTGCGGATCGGGCACGAATGTCGCGCCCATGCCGGTGGTCAGGTTGATCACCACATCGGTGTTCTCGGCGCGGATGCGGTCGACAATCTCGCGGAACACGGCGGGGGATCGGTCCCCTTCGCCGGTTTCGGGATTGCGCCCGTGGATGTGCACGACCGAGGCCCCCGCCGCCGCGGCATCCAGACAATTTCGGGCGATCTGCTGGGGCGTCACGGGATAGTCGGGGTAGTTCGGGTGTATCGGGCCGTCGCCAGTCACGGCGCAAGTCAGGACAACTTTGCGTTTCATAGGAAAATTCCTTGTTGGTTAAGCGCGGGTGGCGCGCAAGGCGGTCAGCACGGACAAAAGCTGGGTGTCGCGGGTGGCGCGCAGGGTGGCATAGTCGCACCCGTTGATTTCTTGGGTCAGCCCGTCGGTCAGGGCGGCAACGGTTTCGGGGGTCAGCGCGGGGCGGCCCAGATCGTCCCACCACGCGGCATAGCTGTCGGCGAACTGGTTAATATATGCACGCAGGCCTCCCTCGCCGCCGCCAAGGTTCAGCAGCATATGGGGGCCCATCACCGCCCACCGCAGGCCGGGTCCGGCCCAAACGGCCTTGTCCACGTCCTCGACACTGGCGACACCTTCGGCGACCAAGTGGATCGCCTCGCGCCAGAGGGCCGCTTGCAGACGGTTGGCGACATGGGCGGGGACCTCTTTCTTCAGCTCGATGCAGACCTTGCCGCAGCCTTCGAAAAACGCCCGCGCGGTGGGCACCACATCTGGCGCGGTGCGGTCATTGCCATAAAGCTCGACCAAGGGGATCAGGTGCGGCGGGTTAAAGGGATGCGCGATCACCAACCGCGCCGGATCGGTCATCAGCGCCTGTAGATCGGACAGTTTGAGGCCCGAGGAACTGGTCGCCACGATGGCCTGCGGCAGCAAGGCGGGCTCGATTTCCGCATAGAGGGTCTGCTTCAGGTCCAGCCGCTCGGGGATGGATTCCATGATGATTCCGGCGCCCGTTACGGCTTCTTGCGTCGTGGCGCAGATGGTTAACGCAGGGGCGTCGAAACCGCTGCAGTCGTACCCCAGCGCGGTCAGGGTCGGGCGCACCTCGGCCAGAAAGGCGCGGGCGATGTCCCCAGCCTCCGCTCGCGGGTCGAAAAGGCGCACCTCGTGACCGGATGCCAGAAAAAGCGCGCTCCAACTGCATCCGATCAGCCCTGCGCCGATCACGGCTACTGTCTGTTTTGTCTGGTCCACGAAATGCCCCTTTCGATTCTGGATTTCTAAAACCTGATCAGATATCATAAATGAGTCAACGATCTTTCTGACCCCCGTGAACCGCCCCGATGGTGCGCGCTTGAAATTCGGGCCAGATTTGCGAAACCCGTGACAGCAGACAAAGAGGCCGCCCGTGACCACTCCGCCCATTCCCGCCTTCGAAGCCCGCCGTCCGGTGTCCGATCTGGATTACGTCTATGGGGCGCTGAAGCAGTCCTGCATGAACGGGGAATTCACGCCCGGTCAGAAGGTGACCCTGCCCCAACTGGCCGAGGCTTTTGGCACCAGCCAAATGCCGATCCGAGAGGCCACGAACCGCCTGATCGCCGCCAAAGCGATGGAGGCTCCGCCCCGCCGATCCCTGCGCATCCCCGAGGCAACGTTGGCGCGGTTGGACGAACTGCTGCCCCTGCGTTTGCTGCTGGAAGGCGAGGCCACGCGGCTGGCCGCCGCACAAGGGGCCGCGCTGGCCAATGCGTTAACCCAGATCAACGCAGAGATGCCCCGCCATGCCGCCGCCGAGGATCTGAAGGCCTATTTGCACGCCAACCAGCGGTTCCACTTCACGCTCTATGGGGCGGCGGGGAACGCCGATTTGCTGGACATGATCGAGCTGCTGTGGATGCGCTACGGCCCCTTGATGAGCACCGTGCGCAGTGGCGTTCTGTCCCGCACGGGGGCCAACCACCACCAAGCGGTCATTGATGCGGTGCGTCGTGGGGATGCCGATGGGGCGGTTCGAGCCCTGCGCGCGGACCTAACAGACGCCGCCGCTGAAATCCGCGTAGCGTTGCAGAACCGGCCCAAGGGGAAATAGGGCCCTCATTCGATAATGTTCATGTATGTCTATTTTGGAGACACGAATGAATATTTCAGTTGTCGCACAGGCCAGCCGCCCCTACGCTTTGACCTGCGGGCGCTGAGTCCCCGTGCCTGACGACAGGGGACCCCAATGCCACGCCCGCCGCTGACTGCCCTAGGACACACCCATTACGATGTTGTCGTCGTCGGAGCCGGTGCCGTCGGTTGCGCCACCGCCCGAGAGCTGGCTGGTCGGGGCTACAAAACCCTGCTGGTGGATCGGGGGGATATCGGCGCGGGCACGTCGTCGCGGTCCAGCCGGATGCTTTATTCGGGGCTGGGATATCTGGCCGTGCGCTATCCCCTCTGGCATATGATGCTGCACCCGATCGATATGCTGCAACGGCTGCTCTATACCCGCGATGTGATGCTCTGCCGGGCCGAGTTGGTCCGCGATATGCCCCAGCACCTGACCCGCCACCGCTTTGTCTATCCCTTCCGCAAGGGCGATCAGTATCCGCCGTGGCTGGTGGACATCGGCTTTCGTCTGGTCGAGGCGCTTGGTGCGTGGAAGGTGCCTTTGGCCTATCGCCGCGTGTCGCCCGCGGATGCTGCGCGGCAGGTGCCGATGGCTGGCGGCCTTGGCGATGCTCCCCTCAGCATCGGGACGTTTGACGAATATATGTACGCTTGGCCCGAGCGTATCTGCGTGGACACTGCGCTGGACGCCGAGGCGCGCGGCGCGACCCTGCGCACCTACACCCGCGTGACTGGCATCCGGCAGCAGAACGGCCATTGGGTCACCGATCTGGAGGACGCGGACGATGGCGAAACGGTCCAAGTCATCAGCGACATGGTGATTAACGCGGCCGGTCCGTGGGTTGATCGCCTGACCGGCGCCCAAGGCCCCCAACCCCGCATTGTCGGGATCAAAGGCGTGAACGTCATGGTCCAACTGCCCCCCGAATGGCGGGGCCAGGGCCTCGAGGCGTTCTCGAGCAAGGGCGAGCCCTATTACGTGTTCCCTTGGCGCGATCACCATTTCATCGGCCCGACCGAGACCCACGTCACCGAAAACCCCGACGAGATCCGCGTCACTGACGCAGAGATCGACTATATCCTGTCCGAGGCGAACCTGTTGTTCCCCGACCTGCACCTGACCCGCGATCACGTCCTGCACGCTTGGTGCGGCGTGCGCCCCGTGACCTCGACTGACGGCAAGAGCCCGCGCAATCTGGTCCGCGCCCACCAATCGCAGGATGCCCCCGGATTGGTTACGATGACCGGCTCGACCATCATGCTGCACCGCCACGCCGGGCGGCTGGCCGCGAAAACGGTCGAGCAGCGCCTTGGCCGCCGCGGCCCCGCGCCCACAGGGATGATCGAACCGCCCACCTATGACGGCATCGGCCAGAGGATCACCCCCGAGCACGTCGTCCACCTGTCCGACCTGATCCGCCGCCGCCTGCCCGATGGCCTGAACCCCGACTTGGGGCTTGCCCGCGCCGAAGAACTGTCCCGCATCACCGCCGCCGCCCTGAACTGGACCGAGGAGAAGCGGCTGGACGAATTGCGGAGGTTCGAAGAGGATAGCGCGCGGGTGTATCAGTCGGTGAATTGAGGTGTGGACACAAAGCACTCTAAAATTCCCGAAAGGGCGATCTGGAAACCGACTGTATTCTTTCAGGAAATTGACGCCCATTTAAAGATTGGGCCCAAAAACCTACACGTCTGACCGAGACCAGAAATGGTCCACATTTGCTATAGAATTCACGGCAGCAAGTGCCCTTTGGCACCCGACAAAGACAGCCCCAATACAGCCTCAATTACACTCTGCTGAATTCTCGGATGCGCGACTGCGCACCGAATTTTCTCTTATATCTTCTCAAAGTAGTGCTACGCTGCAACTAGAATCGTTTTCAGAGATTTTTCCCAGACTTATTTCCAATCAAGGGTTCGCTATGTCGAATATTGCCGGAAAAGCCTATGCGATGAACGTTGTTACCCCGAGCAATCCCAAGATCACATGGATCAATCGCCTGCTTTTCATGGCCGCTCGGGGGGTGCCGGAGAACCTGCTTGGGTTGCTGGGGCTCTCTCTCATCCACTTTGCGCGCTGGGTGATCATCAAGCCAAAGGACTGGCCAAACCTTGGCCAAGGCGAAGAGCAGTTGCAGAACGATTACATTTTGTTCTGCTCGAACTTTAACGGGACTTGGGACCAGTATATCGATGCCTTTTCCGACGGCATCCCCAGTGGCCTTGATTTGTTTTGGTACTCATCTCGCAAATACCCGAAATCAATACCGATTACGCCTTTCAAAGACTATATCACGTTCAACCAAATCAATACCGACTACTATTACAACGCGACCCCCGGATCAGCCCAACGGGACGTCAAAACCAGCCTCCTGATTTATGACCATATTCTCGAGCTGACCAGACTGCACGGCGAAGCCTCTGCCGAGGAATTCGCCGCAGCCTACCGCAAAGCCTCTTTGGACATGCAGATCGGCCTTGGCGATCCCGGGTTTGGGCCTGTCGCCAGCCTCGATACCGAACGCGCGGACGTAAACCGCGAGAAATACGTCATAGACGCCGAGCGGACCTTTGATGCGCAGCGCGCCGCGGCAGGAAGGAAACCCACCAATGCCTGATCTCGATACCGGCCACATTTTCCTGACCACGCTGGCTCCGATCAAGGCCGGTGCACCCAAGGATAGCCCGCAAAACTCGTACGAACAGAGGGTGCGCATCGCGCTTGCCAAGCTGCCGACGGCGCATCAATCGCCGGCGACGGAAAACTTTGAATACAACAGCCCCTTTGCCCGCAACACGCGCAACCACTTGGCCCGCATGTTCGTGCTGGACGACGTCGTTTACAACGGGCGCAACACGATGAACCCGTTGCTTGCCCGCTTTCGCAGGGTGAACCAGATGATTTCGGATCCGGTTGACCGCCTCAATGCCCCCTACCTGGTGTTTTGCGCCGAGGTGGACGCGATCACCCAAGAGGGCGATCCGCTGCCCACCACCCTGACCGAACCCCAGCAGCGCGAGGTGCGGGCCGGCTATGCCCGCAAGCTGTGGGAGACGATGCAAGAGGAACTGATCTGCATCTACTCGAACTGCTACGGGTTCGAGACGGTGCAAACGGCCGACGATTTCGCCAATTATCTGGACCGCTGCCACGTCGAAACGACCATGCCGTTTCACGACTATTACCTCAGTCTGGATCAGGCAGGCTTTCACCACCTGCCACTAAAAGGGCTGCTTTACGGCGTTTTGGCGCCGCTCGGGCTTGGTGCGCTAGTGCTGGTGCTCTGGCTTTTTGGGCTGTCGCATCTGCCCTTGATCGGCTGGTCGACGCTTGCGACGGGGCTAGGGGCGATCTTGCTGGGGGTGATTTTGGCCGTGCTGGCCATCCGGTACGCCATCAAAAACGGTGAGAAACCGCTAGCCCCCGCGAAATATGACGATCTGCCTTCGGTGCTCAAGGCGCTCTATATCCAGCAAAACTTCTCGGACTTTTTCATCGAGAACCAAGGCGTTTCAGACACGGACCTCTACGCGGCATTCGGCCAGTTCATTCAGGCGCATAAGCCGCAGGACCGCACGTCTATGACGCAAAAGCCGGGTGTGATTTCCTCGGCTTCCCCCTCCAACGTGACCCAATAGGACCGGACGCTCCGATCATGACACGTATTCTTAACCTCAACGACATTCAGGGGAATGTCACCCGCGCCTATGGCCGTTATTCCTTTCCTTTTGCCCGCTACATTTTCTTCCACTTCCCAAGCCCCTCTGCGGGCCGTGCCTTTCTGGATCGGGTGCGCCTGCTGGTGACCACCGCATCCCGCTGGGGGGACGACAATCCGCGGCCCTTTTGCACGACCAATTTGGGGCTGACCTTCCCCGGATTGCTGGCCCTGCAATTGCCGGTTCGCACCCTTCAAGCGATGCCGGACGAGTTTATCGAGGGGATGAAGCAGCGCGCGTTCATCCTCGGGGATCGGGACCAGAGCAAAACCGAAAAATCGGCCGAGCAGGATGATTGGGACAGGCATTGGGACCCGATCTGGCAACGCAGCCGCGAGCCCGGCACACTGGGCTTTGGCACCGATGATGTCCACGTTCTGATCACCCTGAACGCGCAGTGCCAGAGCGCCCATGCCCCCGACAAACCGCACCAAGCCTTTGCCGACCGCACCGAAGAGCTGTTGAAGATCGCCGAAGAAACCGGTGTCAAACACCTCAGGGGGATTGGCGCCAAGGGCGATCAGGATTTTCAGGATGCCTCTGCGGTGTTCGACAATATCGGCGGCCTCAATCTGCCCACACCGAAAGAGCACTTTGGATTTACCGACGGGATCGGGAACCCCGTTTTCGAAGGCCAACTGCCCGAGGAAGATGTCAGCGAGGCCGTGATCGGCCAAGGCAAGATCATGCAGTACGACAAGGCCGGAAACCCCATTTGGGAACCCTTGGCCACTGGCGAGTTCATCCTTGGCCATCCCGACGAAAGTCAGGAGCTGCCCCCCACATCGCCGCCCTCGCAGTTCATGCACAACGGCACCTTCTTTGCCTTTCGCAAGCTGCACGAAAACGTCGCCACCTTCGACGCCGTTGTGAACGAAGAGGCAGAGCGCTTTGCCAAAGTGATGGATGTCAGCCACGAAGAAGCGGTCGAGACCATTCGCGCCAAAATGTGCGGGCGCTGGTCCGATGGTGTGCCCCTGTCCAAGGTGCCGACCTACGAGGCGTGGCTTGCCTTCGGAGAAAAGATGGGCTTCCGCGGCGAAGGGGTCTCCCCGATCGACGGGTACAAGAACCAGCTGGCCTACATCGGCTCTCCCGAAGCGCGGGATTTCCGCTATGGCGACGATATGGCTGGCTATAAATGCCCGGGCGGGGCGCATATGCGCCGCATGAACACCCGCGACTACCTTGATCCCCTGAACAAGAGCGGGCTGGATCAGCTAACCGGCGAGCCGGAAAAGAACATCGGCGCCACCAGCGCGCTGAACAAACGCCGCCGCATTCTGCGCCGGGGTCTGCCCTATGGCGCGCCGAACTATGTGCACAAGGATGACGACACCGAACAGGGCGTCATCATGCTGATCATGGGCGCCAGCCTGTTCCGCCAGTTCGAGTTTATCCAGCAGCAATGGATTCAATACGGGCTCGACTTCCATCAGGGCAACAACACCTGCCCGATGCTTGGCAATCACGTTCACCATACCCGCCACACCATCCCGTCCGACCCCAAATCCGGCAAGCCGCCCTATGTCATGAGCAAGCTCAAGACGTTCGTTGAATGTCGGGGCGGCGATTACTTCTTTGCGCCTTCGATGACGGCGCTGCGGATGATGGCGATGGGGGTTTTCGACCCAACCTGACCGATACCAGTAAAAGGGGTGACTATGCTCAACGCTGTCAGGAATATCGTCACGACTGTTCTCCAGCGGCTCATGCTGTGGGCAGAGGGTTTGTTTTCGCTGGCCTTTCTGATCGCCAAGGGGGCTGGGGCCGCGCTGTCTGGCCGGATCGGGGACTTCTTGCTGGAGCCTGCCACGCAGCGCCGCGTGTTCGCATTTCTGAGGGCATTCTTGCCGAACATCGCGCTGAAAAGAGTGGTGATGAAGAGTTACGACAACACAGGCACCGCCCTTGTCACCCGCCGCAGCGATGTGCTGGACGTTCTGAACCGCAACGACGATTTCGAAGTGGTTTACGGCTCGCGAATGCGCCAACTGACCGAGGGAGAGAACTTCTTTCTCGGGATGCAGCCCGGGTGGGACTATACGCGCGACACCTCTGCGATGCGCCTCGCCGCCCGCATTACCGACGTGTCAGAGACCGTTTTGCCAAGGGCGCGCGATCTGGCCACACGCATCGTTAATGACAGCGATGGCAGGATCGACATCGTCCCGTCGTTGACCCTCGAAGTGCCGTGGGACATGACCGCGACCTATTTCGGCTGCGGCGGAGAACGCGAAAAGATGCAGGAATGGACCAGCACGCTGTTCTGGTACCTGTTTCAGGATCTGGCCGCCGATGCCCAAGGCGGGGCCACAGCGCTGGGTCACGCGGCCGAGCTGCGCGCCTATCTCGATGCCCACATAGCCGAGCGCAAAGCCAATCCCACCGATGGGGTCGATATCCTGAACCGGTGTCTTTCGCTTCAATCGGCGAACACCCCCGGGATGAGCGATCTGGGCATTCGCAACAATCTGCTGGGTCTGCTGATCGGTGCGATCCCGACGATCTCCAAGGCAAGTTGCCTCGCGCTGGACGAATTGCTGAACCGTCCCGAGGCGCTTGCCTCGGCCCATGCGGCGGCCTTGGCGGATGATGACGCCCTGCTGGCCCAACACATTTGGGAAGCGCTGCGGTTTAACCCCTTTAACCCCGTCATTTACCGCCGCGCCCTTCATGATACCGAGGTCGCGCGATCGACTCTGCGGCAGGTTCGGATATGCAAAGGCCAGATCGTTTTTGCTGCGAATGTCTCGGCCTGTTTCGACAGGCTCGACATTCCCGATCCGAATAGCTTCCGCACGGATCGACCGTGGAGCGATTACATCATCTGGGGCTACGGGATGCACACCTGTTTCGGTGACATGATTAACAAGGCCGTCATCCCCGCGATCCTCAAGCCCCTGCTGGCACAAAAGAATTTGCGCCGCGCGGCCGGAGAGGCCGGGCAGATAAAGCCCGGCATTGCGGGCTTTCCCGGCCATTTCTGGGTGGAGTTCGATAGGTAGAGGGCCGAGGGGCTCGCCCCTCGGTTCAGATCGCAAATTGCCCTTAGAATATGTAGACGTCGGATGCATCCAGTTCCGGCGCGCCAGAGAGGATTGCAATCAACTGTCTGGTCTGGCTGCCAGTCCCATGGGCATCATAGTAAAGACGGCCAAGGTCGCTTTCATAGATGATCCGGCCAGCCGCATCTTCCGCCACCCCGTCCGTGTTCGAGGCGAATGCAGAGACGTCCAGCGCCCCAACGGGAAGGCCACCGTAGATGTTCTGGCACAGGCCAATGCGATCATAATCCCCGTCGAAATCCAAAATCTTGTCGGCGTTGCGCAGGGTGGCAGCCTCGGTAAAGATGAACGTGTCGTCGCCGGCCCCACCCTTCAGTTTGTCAGACCCTTTGCCGCCATAGAGACTGTCATCGCCCTCTCCGCCATAGAGGCGGTCCTTGCCGCCGTTGCCATACAGGCGATCATCCTCTGAATTTCCGTAAAGGCGGTCTCTGGCCCCGCCGCCGGACAGAAAGTCAGCATCGCTGCCACCGGACAGTACATCCCTCCCCCCATTCCCGAACAGCTTGTCACTGCCATCATCCCCGAACAGGCGGTCATTGCCCCCATTGCCGCGCAATGTATCGTCGCCGTCCAGCCCGCGAACGGTATCGTTCCCCGTGAGCGCCGCGATCAGATCACCGCCGTTGCTGCCGAAAACGCTGTCATCCCCGCTCGACGGTGCGGCGACAACGACCTCCTCTGGGGACGAAACGGTGACCTGATAGCCGCCTGTCCCTGTGGCATAATCATTAACGCGCAGGTAATAGGTGCCCGTGACGGTCGCAGTGTAGGTGATGAGCGAACTTGTCCCTCTCCTCCGTCGTCATTCTGCGCGATCAATCCGAGGACAGGGTTAAAGAAGTAGATATACGGATCGACGTTCCCCTGAGCCGTGGCCTCCACCAAAATCTCGTAGGTTTTCCCGGCCTCAAGGTTCAGGGCAAAGTAATCTGTATCCGACAGGGCATCAATGGCAGAGGCAAACGCCCCACCATTCACCGTCAGCAAGGCAGCATCATCGAAATCAGTCGAGATGTCGGTCGTGGTCGTGGACCCTGAGTTTGCCGTCGTGCTTGGGGTCGAGGCCACCGCTGAAATCTGGTAGGTACCCACGCCGGACCCGTTGGCATAGGCCGTCACATAATAATATCCGGTGGTGCTGGCGGTGAAACCCGTGATGCGGGCATCGAGCCCGTCATCTGTTTGGGGGCTGTTGTCGTTGTCCCAATCCGACAGGTGAACGCCATCGGGGGTGCGAATGCGGATCTTCGGATCTTCTAGCGACCGCTGCCCGCTCCGCGCACCGCAAAGCTGTAGCTGTTGCCCGCGACCAGCCAAATCTTGAACCAGTCAGAGTCCCCCGAGAAATCGATCGCACCGTCCAAAGAGGTCCCGAGTTCCAGCACCGCTGTGGCCGAGGTATCGCCCGGCAAATCCTCGGCGATGCTATAGAACCGCCCCTCGGCCCACCCTTCGGTCCCATTAGGGATGTTCTCCGCAACATAGCTTTCATCAAGCCGGTGCCGCAGGAAGGTCACGATGCCACCGTTGTTGTTCATTCCGGCAACCACATCCGACAGCAGGTGTTCGGTCACTTCGCCGTTCTGATTGTCCACCACCCAGATTTGAGTGGGATCAGAGCCGTAATAGCGGGTCACGATCATGGAGTGCTGGCCATAGGCACCGCTTGTGTTAACCGCCTCGAGCCGCAAAATGTCGCCAACCGCAATCGCGGCATAGGGATTATCCCTGTTGATCAGGTTCGTGCGGTCCCACCCATCGCCCGCGAGGTCGGCGGTCACCGCGTACCCCTGCTCCGAGGCGGCTCCGGGCGTGGTCGGGTTGTTGTTCACCGCGCGGCCCGCATTCCAGGCCTGATTGATCGGCACCCCGGCCAGGTTCGTGATCGCCCACACAAGCGCAGTGCAGCCCACATCCTCCCATGGGGTTTCGTGGGTCGCCGCATATCGGGCGATATCAACCACTTCGTCTATCGTCGCCCCAGAGCGAATACCGTCATACCCGAAACGCGTTACCAGAGTGCCTGCAATTGCCATGTAATAACTTCCCTCATTAAACATCGGAAAGTTATTCAGCCCATGATTGAATTTGAATTATAAATGGGGAAACAATTCTTTTCCCCGAGAACTTACATTAATATTCCCGAATAATTTCTAATTTGAGATTTCAATTAACTGGAATGGATTTCGGCGCTGAGGGGCCGACCTCAGGCCGCCAGATTCAACCCATTTTCCGCAAATAGTCGCCGCAGGACCATCGCACCGTAGTCGACGTTGCCATGGACACCATCTTCGGCACGCAGTTTCGCGGGTAGCTCTCTGCCACTCAAATCTGCGTCTTCGAAGGGGTCGAACACGTTGATCCCTTCGTCCCGCAAAAGAGCCGTAATCCGATCTCGGAACAACATCGTCTCGGCGTGATCTTTAACAATAGGCGGCGCAATGACGGTGAGATCGCAGCGTTTATGCGCCCATTTCAGAAGCCGAAACAATTGCCCGCGCTTGGCTTCGAGGAACGCATCCACAAACGCGTCCGACACATAAAACGCCTCATCCGAGTCAATGGCTTGCTCAATAGAACTCGTATGTCCGGCCCGCGAAAAGGGCGGCACCATGCGCCCCAAATGGTAGCCGATGCTGGCCAAAACAGGCGTCTGATCAGAGAAAATGGACCCGCCAATCGTCTCGCTAAATTTCGAGATGCTGACATTCACAGGCCTACGGTTTTTGGACATCATTCCCCACCGTTTATGCGGGCGAATTTGATTTTCGTGCCAGTGATTGCCGGACAAAGAGAACATTTCCGACTTCAATCCCGCGGCCAAGGCTGCACTTTGCAAAGCTCCACAATGGCTATCGCCAACGATAATCAGATCAGGCTTCATTGTAGCTCTCCAAAATGGCTTCTTCACAAACAATGGTTTCTTCGGCCATCGATTGTTCAAGCGCCGCGTCTGCTTTCTTGGCTGCGGCGATCTCGGTGTCGTGGCGGGAGGGGCCGGTCAAATTCAGGCCCCCGAAGAAATGGCGCATGACCAGTTTGACACCGGCAAGCTCGACGGAGCGCATATTCGGGGCAAAGAAACTGGATCGCGTCGGTGCGCCCGCAATGATCTCGTAGGAGGGGAAGTAATCCACTTCAGCGAAGTCCTCAGCGATTTCGCCGGCAACCCCGCGCAGAACCGATTTCGACCGCGTGGTCGCGACCAGAACGTGCTGGCCGCTCGCCGTCGCGGTCAGAGGCACAGGGCTCACCGTCAACAGAAGGTGAATGTCGGGGTTCAGGCGCTTGAGCAAAACCAGCGCGTCATCCAAGGCCTCGCGGATGGCCGCAGCGCGATAATTCACAAAGACATGCTGCTCGGGATCAAATGTGCCCCCGATTGTGCCGGGACACGCGGCGTAGGGCTGGCCTTTGGTATTTTCCCACCCTTCTGTAAGCCCGAGTGTGAAAACAAATACGTCAGAATTCTGGACAGATTTGCGAAGACCACGCACCATTGCGGCACGAGAGACGATGGCTGCTTCCTCGGTCCTGAAAGGCGTTGGCTCGATCATCGGGCGCAGGCTGTCGCGGAACCCGCCAGCCTGATCCTGCCAAAGCTCGGGTTCACGCACCGGCACATCCCCGACGGCCATTTGCAAGAGCAACCGCAATTGCGCAGCGGTATATATATTCGCCGTGCGCGCCGAAAACACCCCGTAATTAAAGCTCTTAGCGAGATCTTTCGGAGTGTCCCCCGGGGCAGGCTCCCCATTCACCCAGCCGATATTACGCTCTTTTAACGCCCGAGAAATGTGCTGTGCGAAACAAGATCCATAGGTCGCGAATTGCGCATCTCGGGGGAGGGTCCAAGGGCTTTTCCACAAGCCGGAAAGTCCATAGAGGCCCGCCTCAGCAACCCCCGTACGCCAAAATGCAGTTCTGGGAAGGGAAATATATGGGTGCATGAATCATACCGAAGAATTAAAATAAACTCTCCTTTAGTACATAAAAGATGGCCCAATTCGTAAAGCAAAAATAACACAATGGTTAAAGTTTATGTAAGCGGTAGCCTCTGAGTTCCCCTGCGATGCCCCCAGAGAGGAATACCGAAGTGCTGAACAAGAACAATCCTGCCCCGTACCAGCGCCTGATCAGGTCGCGGGTCTGTCGTCGATCGAGATCGATTTGCGCAATTGGTCCGTACGGTAGCCGATCGCTTTGGGGTTACGGATGCCGCGCACGAACTGGGTGTCGTACAGCTCTCGCACCGCGCCTTCGATCTTGAGCGACGCGACGGTTTTCCCGCTAACCGTATCCACGACCATAATCCCGCACATGGGCTGCAGCCCGTGCCGCGCCAGCACGTCATCAAGCGGCAGACCGGTGAACACGCCCCCCTCTCGTGGCAGGGACAGGCCGATGATCGCGTAGCGCCCCGCAAAGGACAGCCCCCGCGCGTAACCGGGGCAAACGGCGACTTGGTGGAAGGCCCCCGTGTCCACATCGACGTAACCAAACGCCCCTTGTCCCGAATTCAGCAGCCACAGCTTGCCGCGGTACAGACGCGGCGAATGGGGCATGCTCAGCCCCCGAGTGATGATCGCGTTTGAGCGGACATCAATAACAACGCCGCCATCCGCTCGGGCCTCGCGCCAGCCGCCTTTGACATCGGTGGTCGACACCGCGGTGACATAGGCAGGGCTGCCCTTGTCCGCGGCCAGACCGTTCAGATGACAGCGATCCTCGGCCACCATTCCGGTGATAAAACCGGGCTTCCAGATCGGGCGGAAGCTATAGCCCGCGCTGACCGTGGCCAGACAGTTAAAAAAGGTATTCACAAAGATCGGGCGCCCACTGCGCGTTGCCACGATGTCATGGGCATCCAGATCGCCAGTCACCCAGGACAGGCGCGGCATATAAAGGGCGTCGTGCCCGTCTTCGTCCTGCCCTTCGCCACGCAGGAAATCGTCGAAGCGATAAATCTGGTGCTGTGTCGCCAGAAAAAGCTGCTGCTGGTTCGCCGACACGCCGATCCCCATGGCACGGGGAAAGGACAGCTCTAGCGCGCCACTTGCATTCCCGTCCGCCCCGCCGACAAAGAAAATCTTGCCCGCCTGATAGGTGCTGAACAGGACCGACCCCTTTGTTTTACTCAGCCATTCGTCGAAACCTTGGCTTTTGTGGATGGCGTAAGGGGGGTCGTTTTCAAAAGTCATAATCGGTGCTCTGGATCAAATCGGACGTGTCAGCGGAATAAGGAATGGACCCAACCTAGCGCCTCGCACTCCTGCATCCAAGGACGGCATTCCGGCAATTCGCTCCAAACGAAACAGGGCAAGGTTTCCCCTGCCCTGTTCGTGGTTGGTGTCGTGTGCGCCCCTTAGAGGCCGTAGTCGAAGCTGACGTTGTCGTAGAGCTCCTCAAGGGTTTCGACGCCCTCCAGCAGCAGGGTGCTGCCTCCGAAGTCGAAGAGTACCCCGTCCTCGGTAAGTGTCGCGAATTCGGTCACGAAGTCTTCGGCGGTGCCGGTCTCCAGCACGTCGCCTTTTTCGTAGAACAGCAGCGTGTCCGCGCCCTTCATGTCGGTGATCGTGTCGTTGCCGCCCCGCGCGATATCCATCGCAAAGGTGTCTGCCTTCGAGCCGCCGGTCAGGATGTCGTCGTCCTTGCCGCCGTCCAGATAGTCGCGGCCGCTGCCACCCGACAGGCTGTCATCGCCAGTGCCGCCGAACAAGTTGTCGTTGCCACCGCCGCCGATCAGGGTGTCATTGCCGCTGTCGCCCGACAGATCGTCATTGCCACCCTCACCCATCAGCTTGTCGTTGCCCGACCCGCCCGACAGCTCGTCCGCACCGGACCCACCCTTGAGCAGATCGTTGCCCTTGCCGCCAGACAGCGCATCGTCGCCCGCGCCGCCCTTGAGCGTGTCGGCCCCGTTGCCACCGATCAGGTTGTCCGCGCCCTTGCCACCGTCGAGGGTGTCGTTGCCGCCACCGCCGACCAGCTTGTCCGCGCCGGTGCCGCCCGACAACTCATCCGACCCAGAGCCGCCGTTCAGGCTGTCATCGCCCGTTCCGCCGTCCAGAACGTCCGAACCCGAACCGCCCTTCAGGGTGTCCTCGCCCGCGCCCCCCAGCAGTTCGTCACTGCCGGTGCCGCCAAGCAAGGTGTCCGCGCCGGTACCGCCGTCGATGGTGTCATTGCCACCGCCGCCGTTCACCTTGTCCGAGCCCGCGCCCGCGTCGACCTCGTCCGAACCGCCCGAGAACGCCAGGCTGTCGTTCGCCGCAGTCGAGGTGGTGCCGTCATTCGCAACCGCCGCAGTGGCCGCGCTGATCACCGCCTCGGGGGTGCCGTTGCCATCGGTGTAGCTGACATTCACCTTGATCGTCGCGCCCACGTCTGCCGCCACAAGGGTGTAGCTGGCCGCCGTCGCCCCCACGATCACTGCGTTATCCCGCAGCCAGGTGTAGGTCAGGGTGCCAAGGCCATCCGCATCCGCGAGGGTGCTGGTGTTGGCGGTCAGGGTCTCGTTCACCTTGGCGGTGCCGCTGATGGTGACGGCGCCGGTGACCGGATCGTTCACGTTGGTCACCGCCGAGGTCGCCGCAGAGGTCACGGTCTCCTTGGTGCCATTGCCGTCGGTATAGCTCACCTGCAGCTTGAC
>NZ_JABCJE010000009.1 GCF_013377535.1 Donghicola mangrovi
ATTTGAGGACAGATTATGAAGCGCACACGATTTACGGACGAACAGATCATCGGTATTTTTGGCTGTGCATGAGGCCGGCGCAAAATGCGCTGACCTTTGCCGCAAGCACGGCATGGCCGAAGGCACTTTCTACAACTGGAAGGCCAAGTTTGGCGGGATGACTGTGTCTGAAGCCAAGCGGCTGAAGACACTCGAAGACGAGAATGCCAAGTTGAAGAAGCGTCAGCGGTGTCTGCACCTCACGGGAG
The DNA here is from genome assembly GCF_013377535.1 of Donghicola mangrovi. Taxonomy (GTDB): domain Bacteria; phylum Pseudomonadota; class Alphaproteobacteria; order Rhodobacterales; family Rhodobacteraceae; genus Donghicola; species Donghicola mangrovi. The sequence goes on from NZ_JABCJE010000009.1 coordinate 249, forward strand.
TTCAGCTTGCGGGCTTGACGTTCCAGGGCAGCAATTCGTCGATGCGGCTTTTCGGGTGGCCAGCGGCGATAGCTTCGAGGGTTGCCTTGAGCTAGGCGAAGGGTTCGACATCGTTGACTTTGGCGGTCGCGATTTGGGAGGCGATGCGGCCCCAAGCCCTGGCACCTTCGTCATGACCGGCAAAGAGTGCGTTCTTTCTGGTGAGGGCGATGGGGCGAATGAGGTTTTCGACAGCGTTGGAGACGATCTCGATGCGGCCATCGGACAGGAAGGTTTGCAGACCGTCCCAGTGGCGGTGGATGTAGGTCCGCTTCTCACCCAGCCGTTACTTGGCCGAGATACGCAGGCGTTGTGCTTGCAGCCATTCTCCGAAGGCTGCGACCAAGGGTGTGGTGCGGTGCGGGCTTGCCGCGCCGAGAGGCGCTGGCCCGGTCCCATACCTCGAATTTCCGCTTCGATCCGGTAGAACTCTGCGATCTGGTGCAAGCCTTCGGCCGCGATTTGCGAACCGTCATGGTCGAAGATTTCCTTGAGCTTCCGGCGCGCGTGCGCCCAATAATGGGCGACCTTGATCGGTGCCCCGCCCGTGCGACAGGGGCGCATCAGGCGGTCCTAGCCGGAATAGCCGTCCAACTGCAGGGTGCCGTCAAAGCCCTGCAGGATTTGCTCTGCATTTTTGCCTGCGCGGTTTGGCGCATAGGTAAAGACCACGCCGGGCGGGTCCTCTCCACCCCAACCGCGATCGTCGCGCGCCATAGCCCAGAGATAGCCGGTTTTGGTTTTGCCCCGCCCCGGATCCAGCACTGGGGCGGTTGTTTCGTCCATAAAGAGCTTGCCCGATGCCTTCAGATGCTCGGAAAGCCTGTCCACCACCGGCGCCAGCTGGAAGGTAGCGGTCCCGACCCAATCGGCCAAGGTGCTGCGCTCTATGTCGATGCCGGATCTGGCCAGGATCTGACTCAGCCGATATAAAGGCAAATGGTCCGAGAATTTGCAGATCGGCACATCAGCGATGGCGCCCTCGGTGGGCAATCCGCCCTCGATCAGGTGGGCGGGCGCAGGGGCCTAGCTGACAACGTTGGTGCAAGCACGGCAAGCATATTTGGGACGCACCGTGACGATCACGCGCACTTGCGCAGGCACGATGTCCAAGCATTCTGTGCGGTCCTCGCCAAAGCGGTGCATGGCCCCGCAGCCACAGGGACAGTCCAGCATTTACGGTTCGATCATCTGTTCGAAGCGCGGCAGTTCGGCTGGCAGGTTGCCCCGATTGCGGCGGGCCGGTTTGCGCGCAGGGGCGCCCGCGGGTATGCTGGCGTCCTGCTGCGCTTCAACCTCGTCGACGGCGGTTTCCAGATCCTCGAAGGCCAATTGCCGTTCGTCTTTGGTCAGTTTTTCCGATTTCTTGCCATGCACGAGCTGCTACAGTTCGGCCACCAAATGCTCGAGCCGCTGGTTCGAGACCTTCAGCGCATCCCGTTCCTGCAGCACCGCAAGAACAGCGGCGCGCTGTTCTTCGGGGCTGGCGGAAAGGTCGAGGATCGGGGTGCTGGACATGCCCTGATACTACCCTGATCCACCTGTAATTGCACGGTATTGTTGAGTTTCTTTTACTCGGCGCACTCCGGCCTGCGGGTCTAGAGCGCCCTGACCTTCCGCCAATCAAGGCACACAAACAGCGCCTCGAATTGGGCGCGGTGCAGGGTCATCGCCCCGTCACGGATCGCGGGCCAGGTGAACTCGTGATCCTCCAGGCGCTTGTACGCCATCACCAGTCCGCTGCCGTCCCAGTACAGGATCTTCATCCGGTCCGCGCGCTTGGCCCGAAAGACGAACACGGTTCCGGTGAACGGGTCCTCGGCCAAAGCCGATTGGACCAGCGCCGCCAACCCGTCATGCCCCTTACGGAAGTCGACGGGCTTCGTCGCGATCAGGATGCGAACGCCCTCAGACGGCATCAACACGGGCTGGCCCTCAACGCCTGCACCATCTCGGCGATCCTGCTGGCCTCGGCATCGAGGGGCAGCTCCAGGCAAACATCCCCTATCCTGATGCGCAGAGTGTCCGAGACAGTGCCAAAGTCCGGTTTTGCTTCCGGCTTTACGCGATCACAGATCACCAAGGGCGCAAAAACGGCTTCATCCTCAGCCCGAGATGGCAGAAGAAGTTCGCCGTCCTTCGCAGCCCGACGCCACGCCGATAATTGGTTCGCAAGCACCCCATAGCGTTCAGCCACAGCCTTGACCGTAGCACCAGGCTCCAGCGTCTCCGCGACCGATTGCGCCTTTGCTTCTTCGGACCAAGTCCGATGACCCGAAGGATGAAATTCCACGCCCAATGAAATGAGAAACGATTTTATCGCGCACACTGCGAAACGCACTCCCCGTTATCAAACAGGAATGATCTCGCATCGCATAAACCTCAGCTCAATGTGGCGCGCAGACATCGGTTACGAAGAAGCTACTGGCCGAGCAGATGCTAGATCTAGCAGCGATGCGTGAGTTGGCTTCAACGTGAGGGCATGAACGCCACTGGTTCGAAAAAAATGCCCGAACGGTGACGCCCGCTGTTAAGCGCGAGGCCGTCGCGCAGCTGAGAAGCCAGTTCTGCTTCTCGGAACGGCGGGCATGCCGGATTGCGGGCGCGGACCGGAAGATGGTCCGGTATGTTGCGCAGCGAGCACCGGATACGGCCTTCGCGGCCGGTTGCGGGAGTTGGCCAACGAGCGGAGACGGTTTGGCTATCCATTGGCCGGTAGGCGATTGCGTGCAATCGCCGTAAGGCGCCGCCTGTTCGTGTTGTTGCGCCGTGAAGGAGAGCCTTCGGGCATCAACCGGATTTATCGCCTCTACCGCAAAGAGAGATTGACGTTCCGTAAACGCAAAGCCCGCCGCAAAGCGATCGGGACGCGGGCACCGATCCTGATCGAAGCGCGGCCAAACGCACGCTGGTCATTGGATTTCGTCCACAACCAGTTTGCCAATGGCCAACGGTTTCGCGTGCTGAATGTCGTCGATTATGTGACGCGGGAATGCCTGGCTGCAATACCTGACACCTCGATCTCGGGGCGTCGCGTGGCACGTGAATTGACCACCATCATCGTTCGGCGGGGAAAGCCCAGGATGATTGTCAGCGATAACGGAAGCGAACTAACTTTTAATGCTATCCTGCGGTGGTGTGCCGAGAACCAAATTGAATGGCATTATATCGCGCCAGGAAAGCCAATGCAGAATGGATTTGTAGAGAGCTTTAACGGCCGCATGCGTGACGAGCTATTGAACGAGACGATGTTCCGCAATCTGGCACACACCCGCGCGGTGATCGCTGCATGGGCCGCCGATTACAATACGGAGCGCCCTCATTCCGCGTTGGATTACCGCACGCCTGCGGAATATGCCCGAACTCTAAACCGCGCAATCGCCCGCCCCGCTGCGCGGGATGAAAGCTCCGCGCGACGGGCGATTGCTCAACCCGCGCCAATCGGCGTAAACACCCTTCAGGCTCATATCGCCATTGGATGAATGTTCAGTGGCAGGTCACTGCCACTGCATCAGGGGCTGGATGCACTGCTTACAGATTGATCGCATAGCCGTCACTAGCATGGAGAACCAGCCAAAAAAGTAGTTCCTCCCAAATATCCCTAAACAAAAACTTAAACCCGTCCGTTGGAGTCGTCAGCGACCAGTTTCTGATTTCTAGCAGAGGGGCAGAGGGACATGATCAATTCGGGATCGGCAGGGGCCGTGAACATTGCATTGCAGGCGATCTCTGCTGCGGATCAGGATCGCTCCAAATCTATGGAATCCCTTCAGACTGGTGAAAGGATTAACAAGGCTGGGGACGACGTTGCCGGTGTCTCGGGCGCAGCGAAGCTGCGCGGAGAGATCACTGCAGTTGCTCAAGGCATCAGGAATATCGGGGATTTTGGGGGATTCCTTGGGACGGCTGAGACGATCCATACGGGCGCGATCGACATCCTTCAGTCCATGCGCGTGTTGGCGCTGCAATCTGCGAACGGTGTGAACTCGGGGAACGAACGCTTTTCCATTAACGATCAGGCGCAGAATTTGTTGACCCAGTACCGCCAAGAGACCACCGGCGGTAACCTTGCTGCGCGGTTTCTGGTGGATGGGTCATTCTCGGACAAGCAACTGACTTTGGGCGCGGGAGACGACAAGTCTCTGAACATCAGCATCCGCTCCATTCAGCTGCCGGATATCGGCCGGTTCAGCAATGGCACCGAAGCCTCGATGAGCTTTACCACCGGCGCGGGCGTGGCCACGGGGCCGATCCAGAGCGGGGCGGTATTTCGGGTAAACAGCCTTGGCAAAACCGCCGAAGCGACGCTGGAGCAGGGCATGTCCGCGCGGCAACTGGCGGACAAGCTGCGCTCGAATGGCGGCGAGAGTTTGGCCGCGGCGGGGGTAGAGCTGATCGCGACCACGCAGGTGAAGCTGACCTCGCTGGCGGCGGGCAATATGGAGTTCAAGCTGAACGGTGTCTCCGTGGGGGGCATCGTCGGGGGCGATGGGGATCTGACAAACCTGAGCAGCCAGCTCAATGCCCAGTCCAACCGGACGGGTGTGACGGCCAGCCTTGATTCCTCTCGGACCAGTCTGACCCTGACGGATGCGCGGGGAAACAATATCAGCCTCTCGGACTTCCAGAGCTCCGATGGTGCGCGGCTGGAATTAACCGCGCTAGAGGATGGCGCGGACGCAGGGGCGACCAGCGGCATCCACACGGGCGTTCTGGAAAGTGGTGGGAACCTCGGGGCCACGATCACGGGGCGGCTGTCCCTGCTGGGGCACGAGAATATCAGCATCATGCAGACCGCCAATACCGGCGCGGGGCAGGGCTTTGTCGAGGGTGATCTGAAGAACAGCACCTTTGAAAGCCTCGGCTCCGTGGACCTGAGCACCGCAGAGGGCGCGATGAAGGCGGTTTCCATTCTGGATCACTCGATCGCGCGGGTCGAGACGGGCCGCGGACGGTTGGGTGCGACGCAGAATACCTTGGATTCGTTAACGCGGGGGCTGGGGCGGCTTCAGACCAATCTGGAGAGCAGCCACGCGTATATCATGGGGGCGGATATGGCCAAGGAGGTCAGCCACTATGCGCAAAGCAGGATCATGCTGAACGCCGCGCAGGCGATGCTGGGGCAGGGGATGAAGGTACAGTCCCAGTTCCTGAACCTTCTACAGGGATAGCGAAAAGGGGCCGGAAATCCGGCCCCTTTTGCTTTAGTTGATGGGAGCGAGCAGATCGGGGTTCGTCACGATCTGGCGCACGCCGTGCGAGTGGTGTTCGTTGAACTTGTTCTCTTCGGCCCAGGCGTGCAGGGACGAGATATCGACCTGAGCACAGGTCGGGCGCACGGACCATGTCACCTGAAGGGGCGAGCATTGCTGTTCGGTGTATTTGGGGCCAGTGGTCGAGCCTGCGAACACAACGGGGGTGCCGGTGTTGGTGGGCAGGGCATCGGGCTGGTAGTAGCCATCCACCTGCTTGCCGTGGAAGTCGTAGGTGCGGAAATCCAGCGCATAGCGGTTGTTCACGACCAGAAAGACCTGGCTTTCCACGCGCAGCTGCGGGTTGGTGCAGCTTTCGGACATGCAGGACCCCAGACCTTCGCCCGGCGCAACCTCGCACGAGGAATAGACCCAGTGCACCTCGATCGTATCGCCAGGTTTCACGCCGCCAAAGGGACCGTGTCCGCCAAAGGGATCTTCCAACTCGGCCGCGTTCAGCTCGCCGCTTTCGTTACACTTCCAGCCGCCATCTTCGCCCTTGCCCGCCGAGACCGAGAAACCGGGGCCCTTGTGTTCGGCGTTGGTGTGGGTGTGGATGTTGCACAGGTTCATCTGCGAGGGCGGCGGCGCCATGTTGAACAGGCGGTGGTTGTTCCCCTCTTTCATAGAGATGTCGCGCGGGGTTTGCGGGCCATAGCCGGTGCAGGCGTCAGCGGCGATACCGGCAGCAGGCAGTAGGGCGATCAGCGCAGCGGCGCTCAGGTGATGTTTCAAGTTTTCCCTCCCTGAGGCGGAATGAACGCCCCGTTTTCGTTTGGTTTGGATGCGGCCAAGCGGCCGCCGTTTGTCGGAACTTTGGGGGAAAAGGGTATTCATTACGTTACCAGCATCCGGGTTTTCGTCGGATTGGCACATATCCTAATGCCGAACGCCCCTTGCACATAGCCGCTTAAGCAGGGGGTCGGTCTGCGAAAAAGGTTAGTTATCGATATAACAAATGGCGGGGACCGGCGGCGCAAGGCCGCATCCCCACAGCAAAAAGCCCCGCCGATGAAGGCGGGGCTTTGCAAAAACACTTCCTGCGGCCGTTAGGCCATCTGGCGGATGGTGGCGGCCAGACGGCGCACGCCCTCGGTCAGTTTTTCCGGCGTGTTGAGGGTAAAATTGATCCGCAGAGACGACTGATCCTTCCCTTCGGGGTCGAACACGCTGCTGGGAGAGATGCAGACACCCTGATCCAGACCGGCCTTCATCAGGGCATCGGTGCTGATCGCGAGGTTCTTCATCTTGGCCCAGACGAACATGCCGCCGCTGGGTTTCTCCCATGTCATCAGGTCGCTCAGGTGTTCGTCCATTGCGGCGCACAGGGCATCGCGGCGGGCACGGTAGAGGTCCAGAATGCCAGGCAGGGCCGTGTCCGCCACGCCCTCTTCGAACGCTTTGGCGGCGACCATCTGGCAAAGGCCGCTGCTGAACATGTCAGAGCCTTGTTTGGCGGTGGCCAGCGCCTTGATCATCTCGGGGGCGGCGATGATCCAGCCGATCCGCAGACCGGGGGCCAACTCCTTGGATACGGTGCCCAGATAGATCACGGGGCCATCATAGGGGCTGCCGTCGCCGCACATCTCCAGCATCGAGGGCAGAGCCTCGCCGTCATAGAAGAGCTTGCCGTAGGGGTCATCCTCGACCAGCCACGCGCCGGTCTCGCGGGCGGCGTCGATCAGCTGTTGGCGCTGCGCGACGGGCACCAGACGCCCGCTGGGGTTCGAGAAGTTGGGCACCGTATAGGCGAACTGTGCACCGGTCATCGCGGCCTTGGGATCAAAGCCCTCGGCCTCCAGCTTCATCGGGTTATAGCGGGGCGTGCGTGGGCGCCACGCATCCAGCGCGCCTAGGTAGGCGGGGCTTTGGGCGGCGATCAGCGCGCCGGGCTCCAGCAGCACCTTGCCGATCAGGTCCAGACCCTGCGCGCCGCCCGTGGTGATCAGCACGTTGTCACGGGTCAGAGGGCTGTTTTCGGTGCTGTACCGCGCCGCCAGAATGTCGCGCAGATAGGGCAGGCCGGGCACGGGGCTATAGGTCAGCGTCTCGGTCGGGTAATCGCGCACCACGCGGCCCGCCAGTTCTGAAATCTGGTCCACCGGCCACGCATCGGGCGCAGGCAGACCGCCCGCCAGATTGATCAGGTCGGGGATCTGGCCTGCCGCCAGAAACACGGCAACCACGTCGTTGGTGTCATTCAGCCAGTTGGCCAAGGGCGCGCGCTTGGTCATCGGAAACGCCTTTCGTTCTATGTCAGTGCGGGGCGCGGGGCCCCGTTAAAGCAAATGCCACCCGTTTTGAGGGTGGCATCCGGTTCGTCGTGTCAGAACCGCAAATCAGGTGCGGGTGCCTGCGAAACGCTGTTGCCAATCCTCGCGCTGTTCGTCGCTGATCTTGGCGAACAGGTTGTCCGGCACCGCAAAGGCGTGACCGGCGGGCAGGCGCTTCACCGCATCAGCGGCGCTGCCGGGCCATTCGGCGTCAACCTTCATGGCGGTCAGCAGCGCGTCTGCTGCATCGGGGATAAAGGGCGCGGACAGCACAGCGTACAGCGGGATCAGGTTCAGGGCGAAACGCACCTGACCTGCGGCCTTCTCGGGGTCTTCCTTGAAGGTCGACCACGGCGCGGCCTCTTGCAGGTATTCGTTGCCCATCACCCAGATGGCGCGCAGGGCACCGGCGGCCTTGCGGACCTCTTTGTCTTCCATGAACTGCTCGTAGGCGCGGATGTTCGCCTCCAAGGCATCCATGAACGCCTGATCAACGGGCAGATCGTCGCCACCTGCGGGAACCTCTTCGCCGAACTTCGAGCGGCAGAATTTGGTGACGCGGCTGACAAAGTTCCCCAGCACGTCGGCAAGGTCTTTGTTCACCGAGGCTTGGAAATTGTCCCAGGTGAATTCGCTGTCCGAGGATTCCGGTGCGTGGCTCAGCAGCCACCAGCGCCAGTAGTCGGCGGGCAGAATTTCCAGCGCCTGATCCATGAACACACCGCGCCCGCGCGAGGTGCTGAACTGGCCGCCGTCATAGTTCAGGTAGTTGAACGACTTGATGTAATCGACCAGCTTCCACGGCTCGCCCGAGCCCAGAATGGTCGCGGGGAAGGACAGGGTGTGGAACGGCACGTTATCCTTGCCCATGAACTGGGTGTAGGTCACGTCGTCCGCGCCCTTGTCGGTGCGCCACCAGCGTTCCCAGTCCGCGCCTTTGCCAGCGTCCACCCATTCCTGCGAGCATGCGATGTATTCGATGGGGGCGTCGAACCAGACGTAGAAGACTTTGCCTTCCATGCCGTCCCAATCCTGATCGCCCTTCTTGACGGGGATACCCCAGTCCAGATCGCGGGTGATGCCGCGGTCTTGCAGGCCGTCTCCGTCGTTCAGCCATTTCTTGGCGATCGAGGTGGTCAGAACCGGCCAACCCTCGCGGGTGTCGATCCACTGCTCCAGCTGGTCCTTCATCTGGCTCTGGCACAGATACAGGTGCTTGGTCTCGCGCATCTCCAGATCGGTCGAGCCCGAGATGGTCGAGTGCGGGTTGATCAGGTCCACGGGGTCCAGCTGCTTGGTGCAGTTGTCGCACTGGTCGCCGCGCGCGCTGTCGAAGCCGCAGTTGGGGCAGGTGCCTTCGATATAGCGGTCAGGCAGGAAGCGGCCATCGGCGTGGCTGTACATCTGTTTTTCGCTGACTTCGCGGATCAGGCCAGCCTCGGCCAGACGGCCTGCGAAGTGCTGGGTCAGCTTGTGGTTCGCGTCCGAGGACGAGCGGCCAAAGTGGTCGAACGACAGGCGGAAGCCTTCGGCGATCTTGGCCTGAACCTCGTGCATTTCGGCGCAGTATTCGGCGACGGGTTTACCGGCCTTGGCAGCGGCCAGCTCGGCGGGAGTGCCGTGTTCGTCGGTGGCGCACAGGAACAGAACCTCGTTGCCGCGACCGCGCTGGTAGCGGGCGAACAGGTCCGCCGGCAGCTGGCTGCCCACAAGGTTGCCAAGGTGTTTGATGCCGTTGATGTACGGAATGGCCGAAGTAATCAGGTGCCGTGCCATGAGGTGCCCCCAGAATTCTGTTGTCCGGCCTCCCTTAGCGCATGAAGGGGCGGTGTTCCAGCATAACGGACGGGCGGGTTAACATCGGCACGCAGATTTTTGCGTCCCTGTCAGCGCGTGGGGGCACTGGTCAGGGTGATCCCGTCCGCACCCCGCACCATCGTCCACGCAGCGGGTGGGGCCATGCGGGCGCGCACCCGCTCCAGCCGCCACGCCGGATCGCGCCCCTTGGTGGGGATCGGCGCGATGTGCCAGCGGGTTTCCACGGCAGGGACGCCGCCCCGCTCTGGGGTCAGCAGTATGCCAATGGGGGCCTCTTTGCCGCGCTCGGCGCCCCGTTCGGCGGCCAGATGCAGGCGGCGCACGGGGGTGATTTCGGGCAGGTCCGTCAACTCGGCCACCACGGCGGCGGCGGCCCCGCTGCGCAAGGATTCCTCGGTCGCCCACAGGATATCGCGGGCATGAGGCGCCTGCACCGTGATGATCCGCGAGGGATCGCACCACGGAAGGATCCCCGCCGGATACAGCGTATCGCGCAGCCATTTCGGGCGCACCCAGATGACCGGCCCGTCCATGCGCCCCGCCCAATCCAGTGCCAGCACCCGCCGCGAATGTCCGCAAATCTCGTGGACGCGGGCCCGCGCGACCTTCAGCCCTCCGGCCAAGGTCAGCTCCGGTCCATCCCGATGGGGCCGCCGGTCCAGAAGATTTGCGTGATTCACCATGGCTTTCATTATATGTTCACTTTTTGTTCTGAAAACCTATTCTGACGGAGGGGGCAAGCTATTCCACGATCCGGTAAATCTACGGGCGGGGGTTGAGTTTTGACGGGGACCACGCATCTTGAGCCTCAAGCGATTGCAAAGACAAAGGATTACCCGATGAAGACCAGACCACTGGGCCGTACCGGCCTTGATGTGAGTGTTTTCTGCCTTGGCTCGATGACTTGGGGCACCCAGAACACCGAGGCCGAAGGCCACCAGCAGATCGAGCGCGCGATCGAGGCGGGGATCAATTTCATCGACACCGCCGAGATGTATCCCGTGAACCCCGTGCGCGCTGAAACCGTCGGCGTGACCGAACAGATCATTGGCAACTGGTTCGAAAAGACCGGCCGCCGCGATGAACTGATCTTGGCGACCAAGCACAGCGGCGCCGGTTCCTTCGCCCGTGACGGCGCGCCGATTACGGCAGAAAGTATCCCGCAGGCGGTCGAAAACTCGCTGAAGCGTCTGAAGACCGATGTGATCGATCTCTATCAGTTCCACTGGCCGAACCGCGGCAGCTATCACTTCCGCAAACTGTGGGATTACGATCCGTCCAAGCAGAACGCGGAAGAGACGCGCCAGAACATGGAAGATTGCCTTGGCGCCCTGCAAAAGCTGGTCGACGAAGGCAAGATCAAGCATTTCGGCCTGTCCAACGAAACCGCGTGGGGCACCACAAAATGGGTCCAGCACGCCGAGGCGGGCAAGGGCCCGCGCGTGGCCTCGATCCAGAACGAATATTCGCTGCTGGCCCGTTATTTCGACACCGATCTGGCAGAGGTCTGCGTGAACGAGGATGTGGGGCTCTTGTCCTATACCTCGCTCGCGGCGGGGCTGCTTTCCGGCAAATACCAGAACGGGCAGGTGCCTGCGGGCTCGCGCATGGCGATCAACGGTGACCTTGGCGGGCGCAAGACCGACCGCGTGTTCGATGCCGTGGACGCCTATCAGAAGCTGGCGGACAAATACGGCCTCAGCCTGGTGCAGATGTCGCTGGCATGGGTGCGCGACCGTCCGGGCATGTGCTCGGTCATCATCGGGGCGACCAGCATGGACCAGCTCGAAGAGGTTCTGGGGGCCCACGATCTGCACCTCCCCGAGGAGCTGTTCAAGGAAATCGACGCGGTGCATAAACAGCACCCGCTGCCGTTCTGATCCAATGCGGGGCCTTCGGGCCCTGTTTTTGCTGGTGGCGGCACGGGCGCGGTGCAATATCGCGCTATGGATGCATGGATTCTGATCACCTTTGCCGCGGCGACGTTCCAGACGCTGCGGTTCGTACTGCAAAAGCGGCTGAGCGCGCGTGAACTCAGCGCCGCTGGCGCGACCTTTGCGCGGTTCATCTATTCGTTCCCGTTCGCGCTGGCGATCACGCTGATTTACCAGCAGATGCGCGGATTTGACTGGCCGCAGATGGCCCCGTCGTTCTGGGTGCATGGGGCGGTCGGCGGTGTCTCGCAAATCCTTGCCACGCTGATGACGGTGATGCTGCTGGGGCGGCGGAACTTTGCGGTCGGCATGACCTTCAAGAAAACCGAGGTGATCCTGTCGGTCATCGTGGGCCTTCTGGTGCTGGGGGACGTGGTGTCGTGGCCCGCGATGGGCGCGGTGCTGGTCGGTCTGGCGGGGGTGCTGCTGCTGTCCAAAACGGCCAAGGGCGCGGGATGGGACAGCACGGCGGTGGCGCTGGGCCTTGGCTCGGGGCTGCTGTTCGCGATTTCCGGCGTGACCTATCGCGGGGCGACCTTGTCGGTGATCAGCGATGATCCGTTCCTGCGGTCCTCGGTATCGCTGGCGCTGGTGACGCTGTTCCAGACGGTCGCGATGCTGATCTGGCTGGGCCTGCGGGACCGCGCGCAGATCGGCAAAGTGCTGGCCGCATGGCGCCGCGCGGGCCTGATCGGGGTCATGAGCCTGTTCGGCTCGCTCAGCTGGTTCACGGCGTTTACCCTGCAGGCCGCAGGTCTGGTGAACGCGGTCGGTCAGGTCGAGTTGATCCTGAGCATCTTTGTGGGCCGCGTCATTTTCGGCGAACGGTTAACCCTGCGCGAAATCCTCGGGATCGCGACGATCGGCGCCAGTGTGGTGGTGCTGGTTCTGGTCAGCTAAGGGGGCTGGCTCCGCCCAAACGGGCAAAGTGGATGTCCTCGTCCCGATCACGGTAGAACGGCACGCTGTCCGGCACAGGGCCGCCACCAAGGCGGGCCCCGATTTCGGCCAGCACGACCTCGGTGATAAAGGGCAAGTCAAAGCGGCGCACCTCTGGCAGGGGGATCCACTGCAGGTGGCTCAGCTCATCACTGGCGGCCGAGAAATCGTCGGGATCGGTGGCCAGCGCATCCGCATCAATCAAAAAGAACCGCGCGTCGAAACGGCGAGGGCGACCCGGCGGCGTGATGGCGCGGAAGACGAATTCCATCGCATCGGCGGCGGGCAGGAACCCGCGGGCGGCATAGCCCTGCCAGTCGGCGGGCACATCCCCGTCCCATGCTCCGGCGGCCCCAAGGATCAGCCCAGTTTCCTCCCACAGCTCGCGGATTGCGGCGACGGGCAGCGCATGGGCAACGGTGGGGGTGGTTTGTTCGGCCAGCCGCGCCGCGCAGGACGCGGGCAGCGGCATGGCCAAAGGTACAGCGGCGTCGGCGGCATCGACCGCCCCGCCCGGAAACACAAACTTCGACGGCATAAACGCGGCAGTGGCCCCGCGCTGCCCCATCAGGATACGGGGCGCTGTGGACCGGTCACGCACCACAATCACAGTGGCGGCGTCACGAATGGCGGTTTTGTCGATTTCCGTCGAAATAGCCTTATCCTTTTACGTGGCCGAAGCCGTGCATCCGCTTGGACCATTGCAGCGCGACCAGCGCGCCCTTGAGCCTGGGCAGAAGGTAGAGCGACAAGGCCACACAGCCAACCGCAAAGATCGTGAACAGCACCAGCGGATCGGGGCGCCAGGTTTCAAAGGCGATCAGCAGGGTCGGCGCCATGATGTGACCGACGATCAGAATCGTCAGATAAGCAGGGCCGTCATCCGCACGCTGGTGGTGCAGTTCCTCGTTACAGACCGGGCAGGTGTCCCGCACCTTGAGATAGCCCTTGAGCATCGGACCGCTGCCACAGTTGGGGCATTTGCGGCGCCAGCCTTTCCATAAAGACGGGTAGAGCGGGCGCTCCTCACCGGCGTCCACTTTGGGGTTTTCAGACATTCCATCCTCGTTCGCGCTGAATGTCGGGCGACCATGATACGTTAGCGTCCAAAGTGAAAGGGTGCGCGTTGTCCTTGCGGCTCCATGTCGCGAAGGATGGCAGGGTTTACGCATAAACCTGTGATTATTTTCGACGGAACTCCGGTGCTGCCGCGTTTGACTTGATGAACACGGCGGGTGTTGAGGCCACCTGCTGCGGTTCGAGGCCAAACTGTAAAATGGAAACTGGAAGGACGAACAGTATGACCAAGACTTCGACCAAAATTGCTCTGGCACTGATGGGTCTTGCAACCAGCGGCATGCTCATGGCATCCGCAGCTCAGGCGCGCCCCGAAGGCATGATGGGCCACGGCGCACGCCCCGCATTCGCGGAGCTGGACACCAACGGTGACGGCCAGATCTCGGCCGAAGAATTCGCTGCATTCCGTACCGCGAAATTCGCCGAAGCCGACACCAACAAAGATGGTGCCCTGAGCCCCGAAGAGATGATCGCGCACATGGAAGCGCAGCGCGCGGAGAACATGAAGACCCGCATGCTGGAGCGTTTTGACGCCGACAAGAACGGCACCATCTCCCCCGAGGAAATGGCCAAAAACGCGCCGAACGACGCTGACATGATCAAGAAGATGGACAAGGACGGCAACGGCACCATCTCGGCCGAAGAGTTTGCAGCCATGGATCAGCACATGATGCGTGACGGCGACGGCCCCCGCGGCGGCAAAGACGGCAAAGGCCCCCGCAACGGTTGCGGCAAGCCCGATGACCACCACGGCAAAGGTCAGGACGGCAACCAGCAGATGCCGCGCTGCAACTAATTGAAAAGACTTGGTGGCGCATTCCGGTGCGCCACCCGTTGCCGGGAACGGCAGGATCAGGGTAATCAGGGCTGTATGAATATGCCTTATGACGCAGTGAGCGAGCTTTCGGACGAGGCGCTCTTGGTGCTTTATGCCAAGGGTGATCCGCTGGCTGCCCACGTGCTGACACAGCGGTTCTTGCCGCGGGTTCTGGCCCACGCCGCCCGTGTGCTCAAGGATCAGGCCGAAGCCGAAGACGTGGCCCAGGAGGCCATGTTGCGCCTGTGGAAGATTGCCCCCGATTGGCGCGCCGGAGAGGCGCAGGTGACGACGTGGATGTACCGCGTGACCGCCAACCTGTGTACCGACCGTCTGCGCCGCCGCCGCAATGTCCCCTTGGACGCCGCGCCCGAGCCCGAAGACGAAACCCCCAGCGCAGGCGAGGCCATGCAAGAGGCCGCCCGCGCCGAGGCCCTGAATAACGCCCTGATGGAGTTGCCCGACCGCCAAAGACAGGCCGTCGCCCTGCGCCATCTGGAGGGGTTGTCCAACCCCGAGATCGCCGAAATTCTGGATTGCGGGGTCGAGGCCGTCGAGAGCCTGATCGCCCGCGGGAAACGCGCCCTGACCAAGATCCTTCAGGGCAGACGAGAGGAACTGGGATATGTCGATGAATGACAAAGACGACAGCTTGGACCTGGAACTCTGGTTCAGCGCGTCCCGCAAGCACACGGCCGACCCGTCGGATGATCTGTTGGCCCGCGTGCTGGGGGATGCAGCGCGCCTGCAGCCTCAGGCCCCCGGCATCATGACCGCCGCGCCCGTGCTGGCACCCAAGCCCTCGCTTTGGGACCAGTTCATGAACGCCATTGGCGGCTGGTCCGGTCTGGCCGGTCTGGGCACCGCGACCGTCGCGGGCCTGTGGATCGGCATCAGCCCGCCCGCCATGTTGCAGAACGTCAGCAGCGCGCTGACCCAAAGCGACAGCAGCTACGAAACCACCTACTTGAATGCGATGGACGATTACGCCGCGCTGATGATCGAAGGAGACCAATAAGAATGGTCGATTTGCAAAAGCCCGTCGTGAACGCCTCGGGTACTCCGCGCTGGATCAAGGCGCTGCTCGCGGGATCGCTGGCCCTGAACTTTGCGGTGATCGCCGGCGCGATCGGGATGGTCGCGACCTTTGACGGCCCGCCGCCGCCCGATGGGGGCATGCCCGGCGTGGGGGGCTTTGTGCGGTCCCTCAACGAAGAGCATCGCCGCGAGTTCGGGGATGCCATGCGCGGCGCCTTTGACAAGCGCCCCTCGCGCGAGACGTTCATGGCCGATGCGCAGCAGATGATCACCCTGATCCGCGCCGAGCCCTTTGACAGCGCCGCCTTCCAAAGCCACATCGAGACCGTGTCCCAGCGGTTCGAGGATGGTCGCCGTGCCGGTGACGCGGCCCTGATCCGCATCATTGGCGGCATGTCGTCTGCGGAACGTCAGGACTATGCGGACCGTCTGGAAAAGCGCCTGTCCAAGGGGTTCGACAAAGACGACCACAAGGACGGTCACAAAGACGATTTCAAGCCGCGTTAACGCTGCTGCAACTTACTTGGTTACGGCCATTGTTCTTGGCCAGATACAGGGCGCTGTCCGCTTCGGTCAGCGCCCTTTCCATGCCCGAGAGCCCGTCGCGGAACAGTTGGACGCCCACGGAAATGGTTAGCGCGACCTCGGGCGCATCCGCCCCCAGCGCCACCGGAACCGAGGCGATCGCGTGCCGCATTTCCTCGGCCAGCGCGGTGGCGTCGGCGATGTCGTTCACCTCGACTGCGATCAGGAATTCCTCGCCGCCCATGCGGGCCAGAACGGGGGCGTCGGGGATGGCCGCGTGCAAACGGCGCGAAATCTCGATCAGAGCTGTGTCGCCCGCCCCGTGACCGTAGCTGTCGTTGATCCGTTTGAAGTGGTCCAGATCGGCTACCATCAGCGCCAAAGCCCCACCGTTCCGCCGCGCTCGCTCACTGGCGCGGGCCAAGGCGGGCAGGGCGCCCCGCCGGTTCTGCAATCCGGTCAACGGATCGGTCAGCGATTCCGCATAGCCCTGACGCAGCGCGGTCTGCTGCGCCCTGAGCCGCGCTTGGCGGGCCATCAGTCCGCCAATCCGCAGGCCGATCTCGCGCGGGTCGGTGGCCCCCAGATACAGATCGTCCGCCCCCATGTTCAGCAGCTCCAGCGCCTGCTTTTCCAAGGCACCGTCAAAGACCCCCAGCACCGCCGCGGTGTTCGTGCGCCGCCCCGAGCGCAGTTCGATCAGGGTATGCGCCGCCGGAAAGGGGTGCTCGTCACTGGCGCACAGCACCACCACTTCGGGCGGTGTGCCGGTGCCAAAGGGCTCGGCGGCTTCGGTCCAGGCCCGGGCGATGATCCGCCCCTCCCAGCCGCCGGTCAGGGCGCTGGCATAGTCCTGCGCCACCGCGCGGGTCGCGCCCACCACCAGCACCGGCGCGGCTTTCGCCGCCCCCGTCGCCAGCCCCCAATGCCACCCCGAGGGCAGGCTGCCTTCGGCCTCGAAACAGGCGCGGCGGGTCAGGCCGCGCAGGCGCGCGACCATCTCGGCGGGATTGCCCCCCGACTGGATCGCGTCGTCGGCTCCGGCGGCCAGCGCATCGGCCACGCTCAGGGGGCCGGTCTCGGCCAGAATCGCCATGACCGGCACATGGGGCTGCCCCAGCCGCCCCCGCAAATCGGCCAGCATCGCCGCAGGCGCCCCCGCCAGACAGCGCCCCGCCACGATCACCGCGTCCACGGGCGCGGCCTCGCGGATTTCGCCAATAGAACCGTGCAAGGCGACCTGATAGGACAGTTGCGACAGGCGTACCTCGAGCATGATCCTGTTAATCGCCACATCATCGATGACAAGGATACGTCCGGACATGACATGCCACTCTCTGCCTGTTTGCTGGTCATTTCTTTATCGGTAATGCAGGTTAAATTTTTCTTTCCAATATCGGAGGAATTTGAATGAACAGCGCCGCTGCAGAGGTTTTGGCAATCAAGGCTCTGGCCTGGCTCGCCACTCAGGACGAGCTTTTGGGCATCTTCATGGGCTCCAGCGGGGCCAGCCCCGACGATCTGCGCACCAAGATGGGCGACCCGGAATTTCTGGGGGCCGTGCTGGATTTCATTACGATGGATGACGCTTGGGTCGTTCAGTTCTGTAATAAGGCAGGCCTTGCCTATGACATGCCGCTGCGCGCGCGTCAGGCCCTGCCCGGAGGAGAGCAGGTACATTGGACATGACGGCAAAGGTTAAGGGCATTCTGTTCGACAAGGACGGAACGTTATTCGATTTTAACGCCACCTGGGCCGTTTGGGCCTATGATTTTCTGACCGATCTGGTGGGGGGCGACGCGCCCAAGGCCGCCTTTCTGGGGGGCGCGCTGGGCTTTGATTACGCCCACCGGACCTTTCACCCCGAAAGCCCCGTGATCGCAGGCACGGCCGAGGAAGTGGCCAGCTATATCAAGCCCTTCGTCCCCGATGTCCCCGACGCCGAGCTGCTTGATCGCATGAACGCGGCCGCCGCCGTGGCCCCTCAGGTCGAGGCTGTGCCGCTAGCGCCGTTGCTGGCCGAACTGCGGGCGCGCGGCCTGAAGCTGGGCGTCGCAACCAATGACGCCGAACACCCCGCGCGGGCCCATTTGGTTAAGGCTGGCGTGCTGGAAGAGTTCGATTTCGTCGCTGGTTTCGACAGCGGGTTTGGCGGAAAACCGCAGCCCGGTCAGCTCTTGGCCTTTGCCGATCAGCACGGTCTGGACCCGTCCGAAGTGGTGATGATCGGCGACAGTCTGCACGACCTACATGCGGGGCGCGCGGCGGGCATGCGCTGTATCGGCGTGCTGACCGGCATGGCCAGTGGCCCCGATCTGTCGCCCCATGCGGATGTGGTGCTGCCGGATATCGGATTCCTTCCCGATTGGTTAACCCAACAAGACCTGTGGCCCGAGCTGGAAACCCAGCGGTAACCTTCCGCAAAAATCCACGCAATTTTACCTGTTAGGGGCCGGTTAAGGCCCCTTGCCGCACCCTCTGGAAAACGGAGGCAAGAATGCACGGCTTGGTAAATTGCGCGATCGAATGCTTTGTTCGGGACACTTATGGCGACGCCATGTGGCAACGCGTCTGCGCGCAAGCCACGCTGCCCGAACAAAGGTTCGAGCCCCTTCTGGACTATGACGACGACCTGACCCAAGCGATCCTGCGCGCCGCCTGCCGCGTGCTGCGCCGCCCCGAAGGCGAGATGCTCGAGGATTTGGGATGTGCCCTGATCTCTGGCGCGTCGGATTCGGCGGTGGCCACGCGGCGGCTGCTGCGCTTTTCCGGCGATAGTTTTGTCGATTTCCTCTATGCACTGGACGATCTGGCGGACCGCATCGCCCTCGCGGTTCCGGATTTCCGGATGCCCCCCCTGACGGTCGAGGAACGCCAGCCAGACCTCTTCATCGTGCGGGGCGCGCGCCTCTGGCCCGGGTACATGGACGTGGTGCGCGGTGTCCTGCGAGCGATGGCAGACGAATACGGCGTGCTGGTCCTGATCGATTCGATGGACGCGGAGAATGCCGAGGCGCTCGAGGTCCGCCTGATCGACATGTCCTTTACTGCGGGGCGCGAATTCACCTTGCGCGCGGGCTAAACCACTGTGCCGTTTCAATTCCCCGAACTGCTGGACCAACTGTGTCCCCTGCACGCCATTCTGGACGTCCAGGGCGTGGTGACTGGCGCCGGCCCCACCTGCCGGAAAATCCTTCCCGATCCGATTGGTCAGAGCGTCACGGACCTCTTTGAAATGCGGCGCCCTACCGGAATTACCGATGCCTCGGGACTGATCCGCGCGGGGGCAGGGCGGCTGCTCCTTTCGCCCAAGCGGCATCCGCAAATCCGCCTAAAAGGCGCGCTTTTCCCCGTGCCTCAGGGGGCGGTGCTGAACCTGTCCTTTGGCCTGTCCATGCAGGATGCGGTTGCGACCTACAACCTGACCCAGCGGGATTTCCCACCGACCGATCTGGCGGTCGAGCTGCTCTACCTGATTGAGGCAAACGCGCTCGCCATGAAGGCCGCCACCGACGTGACCCGCCGCCTTCAGTCCGCGCGTCAAAGGGCCGAATCCGATTCCCACACCGACGCACTAACTGGCCTGCTTAACCGTCGTGGGCTGGAAAACGCGGTCACGAAATTGCGCCGCCACCCCTGTGATGTCGCGCTTGTGCTCATGGATCTGGACCGGTTCAAAGCTGTAAATGACGGGCTGGGTCACAGTGCGGGCGATCAGGTTCTGCGCCTCGTGGCCGATCTGCTGCGCAAACACACGCGCCCTGATGACATTCTGGCCCGTTGCGGGGGCGACGAATTTACCCTGCTTCTGCACAACGTGACCGACGTCGATCTGGGGAAACGTCTGGACGGTCTGATCGCTGAAATCGGGACCCCGATCGAAATCGAAGGAAAAACCTGTGGCATCGGTGCCTCGGCGGGATGGGTGTTGATCCCGGCTCAGGACCTGAGGAACTATGATAATATAGCAGAAATTACTGATAATGCGCTCTATGAGGCCAAGGCTCGGGGGAGGGGTTGTCACATACGCGCACGAATCGCGTAGAAATTGTAAAATTTGACAAGGGCTTGCAAAATTCTTGGTTTCCCTCTTTTCATAAGGCGCTGCTTTCCGGAAATTTTCGATCCGTAAGTTTGCCAAATGATAAGGACCGGCTTAGCCGGCTGCGTCGAAAGGGATGCAAATGAGAGTTCTGTTGGCGGACGACCATGAATTGGTCGCTCAGACCATCGCGGCCTATCTACGCTCAGAGATACAGGCCGACGTTACGGTGGTGCCGAACCTGCCCGATGCGCTGCATCAGGTTGGAACGCACCGGAGTTATGATCTGATCCTTTTGGATCTGAATATGCCGGGGATGAATCACCTCGAGGGTCTGGATGCCATGCTGACTGCAGCAAATGGCGCCAAGGTGGCCATCATTTCCGGTTACAGCGGTCGCATCGTGGCCGAAGAGGCGATCGCGCGCGGGGCGTCCGGCTATTTGCCGAAAACCATCGCGCCGGTGTCTCTGTTGTCAGCGGTCCGCCTGATGATCGCGGGAGAGGTGTTTTTGCCGTTTGCCTCGCTTATTTCGGCCGAGGAAGACACCACCATTTCTGCGCTGACCCGCCGCGAGTTGCAGGTGTTGCAGGGCATTTGCGAAGGCAAATCCAACAAGGAAATCGCCCGCACCCACGAGCTGCAGGAAGTGACCGTCAAGCTGCACGTCAAAACCTTGAGCCGCAAGCTGGGCGCCAAAAACCGGACCCACGCCGCGATGATCGCACGGGATCGGCAGTTGTGCTAAGCAATTGCCGATAAACGCAAAAAGCGGCGCTTGCGCCGTTTTTTTGTGTCTAATCGTCAGCGATGTTCTGAGAAAAGTGGCAGCCCGTAGGGGAATCGAACCCCTCTTTCCAGGTTGAAAACCTGGCGTCCTAACCGATAGACGAACGGGCCACTCTGTTGGTGAGGGGGTGTTTACTGTCGGGCGCGTGCCAGCGCAAGGGGGAAAATCGCCTTTTTGACAGTTTTTTGAACATCCTAAACGGCCGCGCGAACAGCCGCATCCAGCGATTAATCGATCTGCGATATCGGGGAAAAGTGGCAGCCCGTAGGGGAATCGAACCCCTCTTTCCAGGTTGAAAACCTGGCGTCCTAACCGATAGACGAACGGGCCACTCTGTGGTGAGGGCGTATTTACCGCGCCGCGCGGCAGGCGCAAGGGGAAAATACGGCCGCTGCACAGATAAATTTCGACGCCCAAATCCGGACCGCCAGAAACGAAAAAACCGCCCCGAAGGGCGGTTTGTTTTCGACCGAAGTGGCAGCCCGTAGGGGAATCGAACCCCTCTTTCCAGGTTGAAAACCTGGCGTCCTAACCGATAGACGAACGGGCCACTCTGTCGGTGTGAGGGGGTGTTTACTGCCCGCCGCATATCTGCGCAAGCGGAAAATGCATTCCTTGCGATCTTTTTTCAGTGCCCGCAAAACCCCCTTATTTCAAAGGGATTTCAATCGCTTCGGCTCAGCCCGCCGAGGCAGGCGCGGCGTCCTCGAGGCGCAGTTGCGCGCTGCTGCGGCCCTGCCAGTGATTCAGCTCCAGCCGCCCCGCCAGATGGAAGGGCTGGCCATTGTGGTTCTCCAGCCGCGGGCCCAGATCGGTGTCATAGGCCCCAAAGCAAATCCCCTGCAGCCGCCCGCCCAATCCATCGGAAACGGTCAGCTTCAGGTGGCTCTCGCCGACCCGCTTGGCAAAGGTGATCTTGCAGGCGGGCAGGGCGAACCGCGGCCCCGGCGCACCCGCGCCATAGGGGCCCGCTGATTCCAGTTGCTCGATCAGTTCGGGGGTCGCGGCGCCGGGCATGATCGGGGCGTCGATGCGCAGGGCACGGGGGCCGCCCGCACCAGCGCCTTGGCGCTCCAAGAGTTCGGTCAGCCTCGCCATCGCCGGTTCCAGCTGATCCTGCATCACCGTCAGACCGGCCGCCATCTTGTGACCGCCGCCTTTGACCAGCAGCCCCTCTTGGGCCAGCTTGTGGATCGAGGCCCCCAGATCGACGCCGTTCACAGACCGGCCCGACCCCTTGCCCTCGCCATCGGCAAAACCGATGACCACGGCGGGGCGGTTGGTCGCCTCTTTCAGGCGCGAGGCGACGATGCCCACCACGCCCGGATGCCAGCCTTCGCCCGCAGCCCAGACCAAGGGCAGGTCCAGCCCGCGCCCTTCGGCCTGTTCCATGGCGGCGGCGCGCACGGCGGCCTCAATTTCCCGGCGTTCGGTGTTGTAGCCGTCTAGTCGGTCGGCCAAGGCACGGGCCTCGTGCGGGTCGGCGCAGGCCAAAAGGCGCGCCCCCAGATCGGCCTGACCCACGCGGCCACCGGCATTGACACGCGGCCCCAGAACGAACCCAAGCGAATAGGACGTCGGTGCCGTATCCATCCGGGACACGTCGCACAGGGCAACCAGACCGGGCCGATCGCGCCGCGCCATGATCGCCAGACCTTGCCGCACCAGCGCGCGGTTCACCCCGATCAGAGGGGCCACGTCCGCCACGGTCGCCAGCGCCACCAGATCCAGCAGACCCATCAGATCAGGCCCTTTGGCCCCATCTTCGCGCAGCTGTCGGCCCGCCTCGACCAGCATCAGGAACACCACGCCCGCCGCGCACAGATGCGCCAGATCGCCGGATTCGTCCTGACGGTTCGGGTTCACCACGGCCACGCAGTCGGGCAGGGTCTCCGCGCCCAAGTGGTGGTCCAGCACGATCACATCGGCGCCCTTGGCGGCGGCAATCGGCTCGTGGGACAGGGTCCCGCAGTCCACGCAGATGATCAGATCGTGGTCCCGCGCCAGCGCCTGCATGGCGGGCACGTTGGGGCCGTAGCCCTCGTCAATACGGTCGGGGATATAGAGGGTCGCCTCGCGCCCCATCGCCCGCAGCCACACCAGCAACAGCGCCGCGGAGCTGCCCCCATCCACGTCGTAATCCGCAAACACCGCTATCTTTTCGCGGCGCTTCACAGCCGCCAGAAACCGCCGCGCTGCCGGTTCCATATCGCGCAGACCGCGTGGGTCGGGCAGCAGGTCGCGCAACTGGGGACGCAGGTACTTTTCCGCACCCTCGGCCGAGACGCCAAGCCGCGCCATCACACGGCACAAGGGCTCGGGCAGGCCGGTCTGCTGGGCCATCGCCAGCCCAAGGCGCTCTACCTCGGGGCCGGGGCCCTCCCAGGTGCGGCCGGTCAGGGAATACTCTACGTCCAGAAAAGCCAAATTAGCTGCGTGCCCTCGGGATGCGATAGCTCATGCGGCGGACCGATCCGGTCTTGCTGCGCATCAGCAGGGTTTCGGTTTGCAAGTAGCCGGGTGCACGGACCATCCCGCGCAGCAGGCTGGAATCAGTCACGCCGGTGGCCGCGAAAATCACGTGGTCGGTGACCAGCTCGTCGCGGGTGTAGATGCGGTCCAGCTCGCGGATGCCAGAGGCGCGGGTCAGGTGCCGTTCGTCATCGCTGCGATAGATCAGCTGGCCATAGAAATGCCCGCCAAGACACTTCATCGCGGCCGCCGCCAGAACGCCCTCGGGCGCGCCGCCAGAGCCCATGTACATGTCGATGCCGGTCGATTCAGGTTCGGCGCAGTTGATCACGGCGGCGATGTCGCCATCGGTGATCAGGCGCACGGCCGCGCCGGTTTCGCGCAGGGCGGCGATCATCGGCATGTGGCGCGGACGCTCCAAAAGGCACACGGTGATGTCCTTGGGGGCGCAGCCCTTGGCCTTGGCCAGCGCGCGCACGCGGGTCGCCGGGTCCATGTCCAAGGTCACGGTATCCGCAGGGACATTGCCGCCAAAAGCCAGCTTTTCCATATAGATATTGGGCACTTGGGTCATCGTGCCCTTGGGGGCCATCGCAATGACGGTCATCGCGTTGGGCAGATCCTTGGCGGTCAGGGTGGTGCCTTCCAGTGGATCAACCGCCACGTCCAGCTCGGGGCCGGTGCCATTGCCGACCAAGGTGCCCACGGCCATATGCTCGGACTCATCGTCACCGATCACCACGGTGCCGCGCAGGTCCAGACGGCTCAGTTCCTCTTGCATGGCGGCGGCGGCAGCCTCGTCGGCGGCGCGTTCATCGCCGCGACCGATATAGTCGGCCATCGACAAAGCCGCCTTTTCCACGACACGCCCCAGACCGAGCGCAAGCATACGGTCCTGAAAATCGTCCGAAGCCGACATGGAAACCATCCTTTGTGTTTCGTTACGCCCCGCACCTAGTGTAACGGCCCGGGGCGCGAAAGTCAGTTAAACCTGCTCGATGCGCAGAGCGACCGGATCGGCGGCCAGAACATTGGTCGCGGGCAGGGCCTGCAGGGCGGCGTCCAGCGAATCGCGGGTGCACTTGTGGGTCACGATCAGCACCGAAGCGGTGGATTCATCGTGGCCGGTCTGGCGCATCCGGTCGATGGAAATACCGGCCTCTCCCAGCACAGTCGCGACCTTGGCCAGCGCGCCGGGTTTGTCGGCCAGTTCCATGCGCAGGTAATAGGGCGCAGGCACCGCGCTGCGGGCCGCGTGGGCGGTCTGCAACTGACCGGCGGGGATGCCAAAGGTGGCGATCTTCAGGCCGCGCGCGATATCACACACATCGCCCATGACGGCGCTGGCGGTCGGACCTTCGCCCGCACCGGCACCGCGCAGAACGATCTGGCCCACGCTGTCACCTTCGAGAATGCACATGTTGGTCGGACCTTCGAGCGAGCCCAGCGGCGAATTCGACGGCACCAGACAGGGCGACATACGGCATTCCAGACCACGGCCGGACATCTGCGCAACACCCAGCAGCTTGATGCGGTAGCCCATGTCGCGGGCGTGACGGATGTCGGAGATCGAGACGCGCTCGATGCCCTCGATCTCGATCCCGTTGAAATCGACCTGAGTGCCAAAGGCGATCGCCGCCAGAATGGCCAGCTTGTGGCCCGCGTCGATGCCGCCCACGTCCAGCGTCGGGTCCGCCTCCAGGTAGCCCAATGCGTTCGCCTCGTCGAAGACGGTCTCATAGGGCAGGCCCGCGCTTTCCATGCGGGTCAGGATGTAGTTGCAGGTGCCGTTCATCACACCCATGACGCGGGTGATCTGGTTGCCGGCAAGGCTCTCGGTCAGGGCCTTGATCACGGGGATGCCGCCAGCGACAGCCGCCTCATAGCGCAGGTTCACACCGGCGGTTTCGGCCTGTTCTGCCAGCGCCTGACCGTGGATGGCCAGCATCGCCTTGTTGGCGGTGACCACGTGCTTGCCAGCCTTCAGGGCGGCTTCGGTCGCGGCCTTGGCGGGGCCATCGCTGCCGCCCATCAGTTCCACGAACACGTCCACATCATCGCGGGTCGCCAGCGCCACGGGATCGTCTTCCCAAGCAAAACCGCTCAGGCTGACGCCGCGATCCTTGTCACGGGTGCGCGCGGATACGGCGCTGATCTCGATCTTGCGACCGGTGCGGGCGGACAGCAATTCGGCTTGCTGTTTCACGATCTTGACGACGCCGATGCCGACGGTGCCCAGACCGGCAATGCCAAGGCGCAGGGGTTGGGTCATCGGGGCCTCCAGTTTTTCTGTCATTTTGTAATTTCTGATCGGGCGCCAGATAGCCGCTTTTGGGCGGCGCTTCAATGCGGCGCTTAGGTTGGAAACGCTTTAGTTGGCCTGTGCGGCCAATGCGTCGGCCCGTGCCTGCAAGGCGTCCATTTCGGCATCTGTCGCCGATGTGGGGGCCGCGTGTGTGGTGCCCGGTGTCAGGGGGATCAGCGCCGGATAGGGGGCCGCTGCCACATCGGCGCTTTCTTTGGCGCTCAGGTCGGGCATCGGCTCGCAGCCCGCAAGCAAGCTGGTCATTAGGGCAAGGCTGATCAGGCTGGCACGCACGCAGGGTCTCCGTTGCAATCGGGTGTTGCCTGTCTGAATAGGGATGCACGACCTTTGCATCAAGCACGAACGGAGGGCTTTGCCATGAACGCGCGTTCAGTTATGCAAGAGGGATGGCACGCACGACAGGTTCCCACTCCGATATCACCGGCCCCCGTATCCGCGAAACCGCGCTGCGTTTGTTCGCGGCCGAGGGGTACGCCGCCGTGTCCATGCGCAAAATCGCGGCAGAGGTCGGCGTTCAGGCGGGGGCGCTCTACAATTACACCCCCGACAAGCAGAGCCTGCTGTTCGATCTGATGCGCGGCCACATGGATGATCTGCTGGCGGCGCGCGCAGATGCAGGGCAGGGCGGCACCCCGACCCAGCGCCTTCAGGAATTCACGCGGTTCCACATCACCTACCACGAGGATCGCCCCCACGAGATATTCATCGCCTATATGGAGCTGCGCAACCTGACCCCCGAAAACTTCGAGGTGATCGAGGCCCTGCGCGGCCGGTACGAAGACGAACTGTCGGGCATTCTGCAAGACGGTGTCGCCAGCGGTGAATTCACCCTGATCGACCCGCGCATCGCGACCCGCGCCATTATTTCCATGCTGAACGGTGTGACCACGTGGTACCGCCGCGGCGGCCGTCTGTCCTTGGCCGAGGTCGAGGCCATCTATTGGGACATGGTGCGCAAGGCCGTCGGCGCCTGATGCGCAAAGCCCCCGCGCAGTCCGCGCAGGGGCCAATGCTGTTTAGTGGGCGGGCTTGATAAAGGTGCCGTTCCGCAATTCCTTCATCGCCTGCTGCAATTCCGCCTGCGTGTTCATCACGATCGGGCCGTGCCATGCCACAGGTTCCTGAATGGGCGCGCCCGAGATCAGCAGGAACCGGATGCCCTCAGGCCCCGCCTGAACCGTCACCTCATCGCCGGTGCCGAACCGGATCAGAGTGCGGTTGCCGGACATATCGCGGATGTTCACCTCTTCACCGGCGACTTCCTTTTCCAGCAGAACACCCGTGGGCGCGCTGGCATCAGCAAAGGCACCGGCCCCCTCGAACACATAGGCGAACGCACGGCGATAGGTGTCGATCTTAAAGGTCTTCTTCACACCCGCAGGCACGGTGATATCCAGATATTGCGGGTCAGCAGCGATACCGTCCACGGGGCCGGTCTTGCCCCAGAACTCGCCCACGATCACCTTCACCCGCGTGCCGTCATCGTCGATGATCACGGGGATTTCCTTGGATTTCACGTCCTGATAGCGGGGCGCGGTCATCTTCAGGCTGCCGGGCAGGTTCGCCCACAGCTGGAAGCCGTGCATCTGGCCGGTCAGGTTACCCTTGGGCATCTCCTGGTGCAGGATGCCCGAACCGGCGGTCATCCACTGCACGTCGCCCGCACCAAGGGTGCCGCGGTTCCCCAAGCTGTCGCCATGGTCCACGGTGCCGTTCAGCACATAGGTAATCGTCTCGATCCCGCGGTGGGGGTGCCACGGAAAGCCGCGATAGTAATGCTCGGGGCGGTCGTTGCGGAAATCGTCGAACAGCAGAAAGGGGTCCAGCTCTGACGGGTCATGGAACCCGAAAGCGCGGTGCAGGTGCACGCCAGCGCCCTCCATCGTGGGCTGGGCTAGGCGGGTCTCAAGGGTCGGTCGCAGGGACATTAACGCATCTCCTATGCAGCTCTGCCAAATATAGGGGCTGCGCGCGGTGTTCTCAAATCCCGTGTCTGTGGGCCCCAACACGGGGTGCGTGCGGAACTGCACAGGCTGGATCGCGGAAATGTCATAGCAAAATCAAAGGCTAATGCAGGATTGCAAGCGCGTTTCTGCATCTGCAGCCCTAGCGGAACAGGTCACCACAGGTTACCTCTGAGCCTACGACGACCACCCGATCCCGCACGTTCCCTGCGGGCAGGTTGGCCGGGGGCTCTGATGGCCGCTCCCATCGGGCTAATACTAATGCGGGGGTTTTTGCCCCCGCATTTTTTTACGTGCTGTTGACCTCTGGGCGGGCGCATGCGACCCCTTGGCGCGAAAATCCAAACGGGACCCCGCACATGACCGAGAACGTGACCCTTCGCATTATCCCTTCGACGCTGCGCATCTGGATGGGTGTGGGGGCGCTGTTCGGTCTGGGCGGTCTGCTGCTCTATCTGGCGCTGGCCTATCCGCCGGCCTCGCTGGGCTTGCAGATTTTCCTGATCCTGTTCGGGCTTTTCTCGATCTACGGGGGCGCGCGCATGATGCAGTCGGGCCGCCTGTCGCTGGAACTGAACGGTGACACCCTGACCGACAGTCAGGGCCGTCTGGTCGCCACCATCGACAACATCGTCAAGGTCGAGCGCGGCGCCTTTGCCTTCAAACCCTCGCACGGGTTTGTCCTGCACCTGTCAGAGCCCATGCCCCGCGCATGGTTCCCCGGCATCTACTGGCGCATGGGCCGCCGCGTTGCCGTGGGCGGCGTCCTTCCGGGCGGCGAGACCAAGGCCGTGGCCGACATCATCTCGGCCCGCAAATCCGGCATCGAGATTTAACCGCACTCGTTCAGACAGATCTGAGGGCTGAAACGCGGACGGGTGATCACGTTCGCGGCCATCTCGAATTTATCCAGATCCATCCGCACCGCCAGTGGCGGCGCCCAACCGTTGCCGTCCCGCAATGCGTCCGGCACGTTAATGTCGGTGCGGGTCTCGATCATGATCACGACCTCGCCGTTTTGCAGCGTGGGCAGCTGATCCTTGATGCCCTCCAGATCGTCGGTGGTCAGGCGGTTGGTGATCAGATCCCCCCGGCGGCGCGACCAGTCCACGATGTATTTCGACTTGGATTGGCTCCAGTGAATAACCGTGTAGCGGATGCCGTATCCGGCGCGGCGCCCCACGATATCGGTATAAAGCTGCTCCATCCCGTTCAGATAGGCGGGGGTCAGGGCCGTGGTCTCGCGGGAAATCGCGTCGCTGATCGCATAGGCCGCTTTCTGCGACAGGTTGTTGGTGCGGAACGCGTCGAACAGCACCAGCGACAGCATGAACATGGTGATCAGCGGCGGCAGATACAGGATCGCCTCCAGCGTGATGCTGCCGCGATCGTCGCGGCGGAACCGGCGCAGTTGGCGCTTCAGGGCACGGATCATATCAAGGCTCCTGCACAAAGGTGGACACGGCAATCAGCGCCACACCGCCATCGGATTCCCGCTTCATCGCGTTGCCGACATCCAGCGTGGGGAACACGGGCTCGATACGGGCGCAGGCGCGCACCAGCATCAGGTTGTTCGCCTGACCGACGGTAAAGTTGATCGCGGGCTTGATCGGCTCTGAATGGTCCACGCAATCGGCGTCATCGGGCAACCCCACATAGGCGCGTGGGTCGGCGATCTGCATTTCCAGCTTCAGGTCGGTCGTGCAGCTATCCCCCAGCATCCCCGAATAGTCGCAGA
This sequence comes from Donghicola mangrovi, assembly GCF_013377535.1. Lineage (GTDB taxonomy): Bacteria > Pseudomonadota > Alphaproteobacteria > Rhodobacterales > Rhodobacteraceae > Donghicola > Donghicola mangrovi. The sequence goes on from NZ_JABCJE010000009.1 coordinate 29,293, forward strand.
CGATATCCTTTAGCTCGTCATAGGTAGGCATCGAGTTCAGCGACCCCAGCCGGACCTCACGGATGGCGATGTCCAGTCCCCGCTCCAGCGAGGTGGCGCGCATCATCCAGATACAGGTCTCGATGCTCCAGAGCAGGGCCAGCAGAAAGATCGGATAGACCATCACGAATTCCACGCTGGTGGTCGCGGATTCGCTGCGCAGCAGGGTGCGCGCCCAAGTGATAACACGGCCCATCATTGGATCAGTCTCAGTTGGTTGATCTGGCGCCCGATGGCCGAGAACACTTCCTCGATCTCGACGCCTTCCACGTTGAAATAGTGGGACTCGGTCGAGGCGCAGTTCTTCAGCGCGATCTGACCGGCCTCGGGGGCCTCGAAGGCGACGGTAAAGATCACGATGTCATTGTTCTTGGCGACGGTGCAGATGGTGTTCAGGCGGGCGTCGGCCGCGGCGGCGTTCACCTTTTCCTCATAGGCATAGTACTGGTTGTAGAATGCCTCGACCGGAGCCTTGCCATCATAATAGGGCTGCTCAAAGAACTTCCACGCGATGGCCTGCGTGCCCCAGCGGGCAAACGCCTCGGGATAGGTCATGCGGTCCGCCGATGATCCGCCATCGGGCGACGAGCGATAGCGATAGGAGATGTCCGATGTCTTGAACCGTTCGCGGAAATAGGTCGTGCTGCTGTTATAGGCCGAGAAGTTATAGGAAAACCGGTCGTCCCCCAAATAGCCGTTGCCGCGCCGGTCCACCCAGATGTCCGAGTTGCCCGACTTGAACACGTCGCGCAGGTCGTACTGGCTGGTGTTTTCCCCGTCGGTCATCAGCACGATCACCTTCAGCGTTTCCTCATCGTCAAAGGCAGCGGGGCGTCCGGCAGCATCGCTGTCCACCTTGCCCGTGCTGATCAGCGAACTGATGATCGACCGCACCGACGGGTCCAAGAGGGCCGCGCCCCACTTCATCCCCACGTCGATCGCGGTGTTGCCGCCTGCGGTCAGGCTCTGGACATAGCTTTGCAGCGACGACACCGACGAGCCATAGGGCAGGATCCCCGCCGTGTTCCCTGTGGGGCACCAGGGGCTGACGATCTCGGTCGAGTTGATGTCATTGGTGAACGGGTCGAAATGCGCCACGCGCGTATAGGCCGAGTTCAGGTGCAGCGCGGTCGAGTTGAAGTCGCTGTTCACAAAGGATGCGCAGGTCGAATAGCTGTGCTCGGCGGTCATGGGGATATAGGGCGACAGGGTCGTGCCCACGTTCACCACCGCCGAATAGGGCACCACGGACACGGTCGTCATGCCCACGTCGCTTTCTTTGACCACCGCTTCGACGAAATCGGATGCGGCGGTGTGCAGGCGGTCGATCCGCCCGTTGTTCGCCATCGAGCCCGACACGTCCAGCACCAGCGAGATTTCCACGTTGTTCACGGTCTCTTCGGCGGCCCCTTTGGCGTGGGCGGGCAGGGACGACCCCTTTTGCTTGTAGTTGTTACTTTCGCCAGTCGAGGGGTCATAGATATAGGGCGTGTCGTAATTCTTGATATAGCCGGCGTCTTCGGCGTTCAGGAACACGGTCGGCACGGACAGGGCGGCGGTCGCCTCCACCTTGCGGCTGTTCAGGCCCTCGGTCACGATGATCGAGGTCAGAGAGTTCTCGATCCCCGCCGCCGTAAAGTAGCTGCGCACCACGGTTTCGGGATCGCCCGTCTGGTCCAGGTCGGCCGCGGCCAGAATGGCGCGGTCGAGGGTGTTCTGCAAACGCGTGCGCTCGAACTCGTGCATCATCACGTCGATTGAAATGTAGCCGAACCACAGCATGAACGGGAACTGCCACAGAAACTGGAGCGAGATAATCCCGCTCTCGTCGCTTGCGAAACTGCGGCAATATCTCCGCAGTCCGGTCGCAAGCAAAGATCTATCTGGCATCGTGTGTTTCATTTCACTCTCGAAACTGGGCACTTGTATTCGAAAGTTCATATTCCAATACCTTATGGCAGGAATGGGGCGCATCACAGGCAAACTTGGGGTAATAGTTAATCAAGAGTTAACGGATTTCGGATGCCTTTTCAGGGCGCTGGGCGCAAATTCCCCAAGGGGTAGGGTCCTCACCGATAGTAGAGATGCGCCCCAAAGCTGATTGTGGGAGGCTTGTTTATCCACAGGTCGTGGATGTTCGAGCCGGAGAAAAATCAGCCAAGGAGCGCCCCCAATGAGACCCCCAAAGGAACCGACTTTCCGCGAAAGCGTCGAGATGATGTTCAACCGCGCCGTGGCGCTGATGGACCTGTCTCCGGGGCTCGAGGAAAAGATACGTGTGTGTAACTCCACCTATACGGTGCGCTTCGGGGTCAGGCTGCGTGGGCAGATATTCACGTTTACGGGTTACCGCTCGAACCACTCCGAACACATGGAGCCCGTGAAGGGCGGCATCCGCTATGCCCTCTCGGTCAATCAGGACGAGGTCGAGGCGCTGTCGGCCCTCATGACCTTCAAATGCGCGCTGGTCGAGGCCCCGTTCGGCGGCTCCAAGGGGGGCCTCTGCATCGATCCCACCCAGTGGGAGGTCCACGAGCTGGAGCAGATCACCCGCCGCTTTGCCTTTGAGCTGATCAAGCGCGACCTGATCAACCCCAGCCAGAACGTCCCCGCCCCCGACATGGGCACCGGTGAGCGCGAGATGGCTTGGATCGCCGACCAATACGCGCGGATGCACACCACCGACATCAACGCCAAGGCCTGCGTCACCGGCAAACCCCTGAACGCGGGCGGCATCGCCGGACGGGTCGAGGCCACGGGACGCGGCGTCCAATACGCCCTGCGCGAATTCTTCCGCCACCCCGAGGATATGAAAGCCGCCGGTCTGACCGGCTCGCTCGATGGCAAGCGGGTGATTGTGCAGGGTCTGGGCAACGTGGGCTATCACGCCGCCAAGTTCCTGCAAGAGGAAGACGGCTGCAAAGTCATCGGCATCATCGAGCGCGACGGCGCCCTGTTCAATGCCGATGGGCTGGACGTAGAGGCCGTCCGCCAGTGGATCATCAAGCACGGGGGCGTCACCGGCTATCCCGATGCGGCCCACCACGCCGAAGGCGCCGCCGTCATGGAAGAGGCCTGCGATATCCTGATCCCCGCCGCGATGGAGGGGGTGATCAACATGGCAAACGCCGACCGCATCAAAGCCCCCCTGATCATCGAGGCCGCCAACGGCCCCGTTACCGCGGGGGCCGACGACATCCTGCGCAAGAAAGGCGTAGTGATCATTCCCGACATGTACGCCAATGCGGGCGGTGTGACGGTGTCTTACTTCGAGTGGGTCAAGAACCTGAGCCACATCCGCTTTGGCCGGATGCAGCGCCGTCAGGAAGAGGCCCGCCACGAGCTGATCGTCCGAGAGTTGGAGCGGCTGGACCATTACTTGGGGGATGCGTGGTCGATGACGCCGGACTTCAAAGAGAAATACCTGCGCGGGGCAGGGGAGTTGGAGCTGGTGCGCTCGGGGCTCGATGACACCATGCGCATCGCCTATCAGTCCATGCGCGAGGTCTGGCACGGCCGCGAAGATGTCGAGGATCTGCGCACCGCCGCCTATCTGGTGTCGATCGCCAAGATTGCCGCCAGCTATCAGGCCAAGGGGCTGTAGCGCACCTTTCTGCGGCGGCGGGCCCGGTGGCGGGCGTGGTGCCGTGAGTATTTTTGCAAAGAAGAAGGGGGCAGGTCCGCGCGAAAGGGTGGGCCTGTTCCTGCGTTCGGGGGCTGGACATCGGCTGTGGCTGGGCCGATATTCGGGCAATGAGTTTGCCCCCCAATTTTATCGATGAACTGCGCACCCGTGTGAGCCTGTCCCAAGTGGTCGGGCGCAAGGTCGTGTGGTCGAAAAAGTCCAACCGCGCCAAGGGGGACTGGTGGGCGTCTTGCCCCTTTCATCAGGAGAAATCCGCGTCTTTTCATGTGGATGACCGCAAGGGGTTTTATTACTGCTTTGGCTGCCATGCCAAAGGGGACGCGCTGACCTTTGTGCAGGAAACCGAGAATGTCGGTTTCATGGAAGCGGTCGAGATTCTGGCCCGCGAGGCCGGGATGCCGATGCCCGCCCGTGATCCTCAGGCCGCGAAAAAGGCCGACCGGCGCAGCGTGCTGGTCGAGGTCATGGAAGAGGCCGTCCGGTTCTACCGGATGCAGCTGAAGACCGGTGCGGCGTCCGAGGCGCGGGCCTATCTGGATCGGCGGGGCCTTGGCATGAAGGGGCAGGACCGGTTCGAGATCGGTTTTGCGCCCGATAGCTGGGATGCGCTGTATAATCACCTCAAGGGCAAGGGGATCGCGGATGATCTGATGATCGCCACCGGCCTTTGTGCCCAGTCCGATCGGGGCAAGGGGCCCTATGACCGGTTCCGTGGGCGCATCATGTTCCCGATCCGTGACGCCCGTGGGCGCTGCATTTCCTTTGGCGGGCGGGCGATGGACCCGAACGCACAGGCCAAATACCTGAACGGCCCCGAGACCGAGCTGTTCGATAAGGGCAACAGCCTCTATAACCACGGCCCCGCCCGTGAAGCGGTTGGCAAGGGCCAGACCCTGATCGTGGCCGAGGGGTATATGGACGTGATCGCGCTGGCGCTGGCGGGGTTCGAGGGGGCGGTCGCCCCGCTGGGGACCGCCATCACGCCCGAGCAGCTGCAACTGATGTGGCGCATCAGTCCCGAGCCGGTGATCGCCCTTGATGGGGACAAGGCCGGTGTGCGCGCCGCCTACCGCTTGGTGGACGTGGCGCTGCCGCTCTTGGAGGCCGAGAAAGCCCTGCGCTTCTGTCTGCTGCCAGAGGGGCAGGACCCCGACGACCTGATCAAGGCCAAGGGCCCCTCTGCCATGGCCGAGGTGCTGGACGGCGCCATGCCCCTGATCGACATCCTCTGGCGTCGCGCCACCGAGGACCAGAATTTCGACAGCCCCGAGCGGAAGGCCGCGCTGGACAAGCGCCTGCGCGAAGAGATCAAGCAGATCCGCAGCCCCGACCTGCGCACCCATTACGGCCACGCGATCAAGGACCTGCGCGCGACCCTGTTCGGCACGCGCCCCGATGCGCCCCGCAGCGACGCCCCCCGCGACTGGCAGCCGCGCCAGAACAATTGGCAGCCCCGTCAGGGCGGGCGCAAACCGTGGGGGAATGCGCCCGCGAAACCGTTGGGCACCACCATCACCTCGCCCCTCGTGCAGGACGAAAACTTCGAGATCAGCTTCCGAGAGGCCGTCATTCTGGCGACCATCATCTCGACCCCGCTGGTGCTGGAAGAGGCGATGGACCTGCTCGAAGCCATGGTCTGCCAGTCCGAGGATCACCGCATCCTGCGCGACACCCTTCTGATGATGAACGGGCGCTCGAATGCCTTCCGGCTGGAACTTGAGGCCATGGTTGGGCCCGAGCTCCTTGAAAACCTGCTGGGGCGGAGCCATATCACGATATGCCCCTCAGTGCGGCGTGCGGGTGATCTGGAGACGGCGACGTTGACCCTCAAGGAAGAGACAGCGAAGCTCAAAGCTGCCCATGGCCGTCTGGCCGAGATCGCAGAGGCAACCGAAGAACTGTCCGGCAGCGCCGACGAAGCGGTGACCTTCCGCCTTCATCAGGCCGCTCTGGCATTCGACCGTGCCAGCCGTGCGCAGCAAGAGGACACAACCGAATACGAGAAGGCCGACAACGGCTTGCGCGTGGACCGAAAAGAGCGGGAAGCCCTTGATGGGCTGCTTGCAAGCCTACGGAACACGTCCAAACATTGAACGTTAAGGGGAAACGGGCGAAAAACCCTGATCAAGAGGTGCGCGAATCAAAGCGAATCAGATATTGAGTCGTTTCGACCGCCGCGAATCACGCCCGCCAAGGAGCACAGACCACATGGCAGCCAAAGATACCGAAGACCGTAAGTCCGACGATCAGGAACAGGATCAGGACGTCTCGCTCGATCTGAGCCAGGCCCGGGTCAAGAGAATGATCGCCGAGGCGCGGGAACGGGGCTACATCACTTACGATCAGCTCAATCAGGTTCTGCCGCCCGATCAGGTCTCGTCCGAACAGATCGAAGACGTCATGTCGATGCTGTCCGAAATGGGCATCAACGTGATCGAGGACGAAGAAGGCGAAGAAGAAGAGCAGGGCTCGACCGAGCTTGTCACCAAAGAGGCTGGCGGTGCCGTCGCTCTTGCCGGTGCCGAGAAAGAGAAGTTGGATCGCACGGACGACCCCGTCCGCATGTACCTGCGCGAGATGGGCAGCGTCGAGCTGCTGTCGCGCGAGGGCGAAATCGCGATCGCGAAACGGATCGAGGCTGGCCGCAACACCATGATCGCGGGCCTGTGCGAAAGCCCGCTGACGTTCCAGGCGATCACCATCTGGCGCGACGAACTTCTGTCCGAAGACATTCTGCTGCGCGATGTGATCGACCTTGAGGCGACCTTTGGCCGTTCCGGCGGCGAAGAGGATGACGATGTCGAATCCGTGCTGGGCGCGGGCGTTGCCTCTGCCGAGGGAGGCGCGCCCCGTCGTGGCGGCTCGGACGAGCCCGAGTACGACGCCGATGGCAACCCCATCAGCAGCGACGAGGATGACGAGGACGACGAACAGGCCAACATGTCGCTGGCCGCGATGGAAGCCGCGCTGAAGCCCCGCGTTCTGGAAACGCTGGACCAGATCGCGGACGACTTCGAGCGTCTGGCAGAAATGCAGGACCTGCGCATCAGCGCCACCCTGAACGAGGACGAAAGCTTCTCGGACGCCGAAGAGGCGACCTACCAGCAGCTGCGGTCGGAAATCGTTATTCTGGTGAACCAGCTTCACCTGCACAACAACCGTATCGAAGCCCTGATCGACCAGCTCTACGGCATCAACCGCCGCGTCATGGCGATCGACTCCGCGATGGTGAAACTGGCCGACCAGGCCCGCATCAACCGCCGCGAGTTCATCGACGAATACCGTGACAACGAATTGGACCCCAACTGGCTGGAAAGGATGGGCGAAAAGGGCGGTCGCGGCTGGCAGGCCCTGATCGAGCGCTCCTCGGACAAGATCGAAGAGCTGCGCAACGACATGGCGCAGGTCGGCACCTATGTGGGCCTCGAGATCACCGAATTCCGCCGCATCGTGCAGCAGGTTCAGAAGGGCGAAAAAGAAGCCCGTCAGGCCAAGAAAGAGATGGTCGAGGCCAACCTGCGCCTCGTGATCTCGATCGCGAAGAAGTACACGAACCGTGGTCTGCAGTTCCTCGACCTCATTCAGGAAGGCAACATCGGCCTGATGAAGGCCGTGGACAAGTTCGAATACCGCCGCGGTTACAAGTTCTCGACCTATGCGACATGGTGGATCCGTCAGGCGATCACCCGTTCGATCGCGGATCAGGCACGGACCATCCGTATCCCTGTCCACATGATCGAGACCATCAACAAGCTGGTCCGCACCGGCCGTCAGATGCTGCACGAAATCGGCCGCGAACCCACCCCCGAGGAACTGGCAGAAAAGCTCCAGATGCCTCTGGAGAAGGTCCGCAAGGTCATGAAGATCGCCAAAGAGCCGATCTCCTTGGAAACGCCCATCGGCGACGAAGAGGACAGCCAGCTCGGCGATTTCATCGAGGACAAGAACGCGCTTCTGCCCCTCGACAGTGCCATTCAGGACAACCTGCGCGAAACCACGACCCGCGTTCTGGCCTCGCTCACCCCGCGTGAAGAGCGCGTTCTGCGTATGCGTTTCGGCATCGGCATGAACACCGACCACACCCTCGAAGAGGTCGGTCAGCAGTTCAGCGTGACCCGCGAACGTATCCGCCAGATCGAAGCGAAAGCCCTGCGCAAGCTCAAGCACCCCTCGCGGTCGCGCAAGCTGCGCAGCTTCCTCGACCAGTAAGGTCGGGCACCAAAAAACGAATACGCGGGGATCGGGAAACCGGTCCCCGTTTTTCTTGTGTATAACCCTGTATAACTCGGGCTTTGATGCTGCACCTGCTCAGACGGGGTCCCCTGCCGCCGTTCCTTAGGGGGCGGGGGGAAACCCCCTCGCGATTGTGCAACTCATAACAGGGAACACACATGAACGTTTCGTCCACAAGTCTTGTGACCGCCGCTTACGCGGGGGCCTCCACAAGCCAAGGGGCGCAAGAAGCGCTAGAGCAGAAGACAGCGCCCTCTTCGACCGACTCCGTCCTGTTGTCGCCGAAGGCCAAGGAGCAACTGGCAGCCCAGAAGGCCGCCGGTTAACGTCACAATGCGCCACCAAAGAAGGGCACCCCATGGGGTGCCCTTTGCCGTTCCAGCGCACAAATTCCTTATCTTTTTCCGAAACGCTCCGTTGGGCTCGGGGAGGGGCCTTGCGCCCCCGACCCCCGCAACCCGAACAAGGAGCCGCAATGAACGTCTCGTCTACCGGCGGCGCGATGGCCGCCCAGATGGCCGCCGCCAGCAGCCAGCCCGCCCCCGCCCAAGAGGCCCCCGCCGCCAAGGCCCCGCCCGCCACCGACACGGTGTCCCTGTCACCGCAGGCACAGGCCAAATTGGCCGCCCACAAATCCTGCGGCTGACCCCCAAGGCGGGTTAACGGGCCCCTCGGGCGCCCCTTCTGAGCCAATCATCAGGCCTGATCTAAATCGGGCACCCCCCGTGCCGTATTCCTGATGGGGCGGGGGGCCGATCAGGCCTGTCCGCGCCTCTGCCATCTCAAAATCAGGGAGGAGTTCGGATGGAAGTCTCAGCCTCGGGGGGCCTTGCGGCCCTTCAGCAATCTGCTGGAAAGAAGCCTGACCAACCGATCGAGCCCGCGATGAAAACGCCAGCCGAGCGGACGGCGGACATGATCACACTGTCCCCCGCCGCCAAGGCCAAGCTGGTCGCGGACGCCAAGAGCGGCATCTGATCCCGCAGCCACGGGACCCCGTGGATCGTAAGGCTGATCCCTGATCCGGGGTATCGGGTCGGGTAACTCACCGTTGACATCTTGTAATCTGAAATCGCAAATACGAGCGCAATTTCAGTGTGTTGGAGAGTGTTATGGTAAAGAATTTGGTTCTGGTCTCCGCATTGGGCCTGATGGGGTGTGCCCAAACGGAGAAACCCGAAGCGGCTGTTCCGGTCGACATTATGGCGGTTCGCGCATCGGCCGCAGCCAATGGGGCTTCAGCCATTGCGTGGTTGAACCAACGTGGCAAAGGGGTGATCCTGCAAACCGCCAGCGACGATGTCCGGTGGAACGCTTTCGGCACGGTCGCGGGCTCGACATTGCACGAGAACGTCCAGATCAAAAGCTATGAGGGTCTCAAGCTGTGCACCACGCGTGCAAACAAATGGACTGGTGCGTGTTTCCAGGTGCTGCCGACTGGAAATGAATCGTATCCCTACAAGATCGTCGGGGAATACGGAAACGGTGCGAAGATCCGCGAAAAGGTACGGTTCAGTACCATCGACTAAGCTTGTCGCGGACGCCAAGAGCGGCGTCTGATCCCCTTTGCCAACGTCAGTACGCAAGCCATACGCGAACCATACGGAAGCTGGCATAGGGATTTTCAGTGAAATCATGGGCTTGGGGCGTGACCGGCGCCGCGGGCCGCGGTAACGTCTGGCATCGGCATTTTTCGTTCGGGGGCAGGCTATGCACACCACGTTTACCATCTCGACCCGCGGGCAGGGGATCTATGAATTCACGCGGGACGTGGCCGATTGGGTGCGGGGCGACGGGCTGCTGACGCTGTTCATCCGCCACACCTCGGCCAGTCTCCTGATCCAGGAAAACGCGGACCCCGAAGTGAAAGTGGACCTGCTGAATTACTTTGCTCGGCTGGTGCCCCCGTCAACCGATCCGTCCATGTCCTATCTGACTCACACCTACGAGGGGCCCGATGATATGCCTGCCCATATCAAGGCTGCTATCCTTCCGATTTCATTGACGATTCCGGTAATTGGCGGGCGTCTTGCCCTGGGCACATGGCAGGGCATCTACCTGTTCGAGCACCGCGATCGCCCCCACCGCCGAGAGGTCGTGGCCAAGCTGATCCAAGGTTAATTTCACTATCTAGGGGCATGAAGAAACCTCTACCCAAATTGTAGAGGTGGTCCTATAGTGCCTGTGGATAACTGGGGCGGCGCCCCCAATTGCACCGGTCTCGAACAAAGGAAATTGCCCATGCGCTGCCCGTTTTGTGGAAGTGTCGACACACAGGTCAAGGACTCCCGTCCCGCCGAGGATCACGTCGCGATCCGTCGTCGCCGCTTCTGCCCGTCGTGCAGCGGGCGGTTTACCACTTATGAACGCGTGCAACTGCGCGATCTGGTGGTGGTAAAAACCTCGGGCCGCCGCGAAGACTTTGACCGGGACAAGCTGGAACGCTCGATCCGCATCGCAGCCCAGAAGCGCCCGGTAGAGCCCGAACGTCTGGATCAGATGATTTCCGGCATCGTACGCAGGCTCGAAAGCCTTGGCGAAACCGACATCCCGTCCAAGATGATCGGCGAGATCGTGATGGAGGCTCTGGCCCGCATCGACACCGTCGCCTACGTGCGTTTTGCGAGCGTTTACAAGAACTTCCAAGCGGCTGACGACTTCGATAAATTCGTCAGCGAGCTGCGACCAGTTCAGCCCACCGAGTGACCCGCGACCTTTTAGACCAGCGCTTTATGGCGCTCGCCCTGTCTCTGGGGCGCCGCGGTATGGGCAACGCTTGGCCCAACCCTGCGGTCGGCTGCGTGCTGGTCCGCGGTGGCAATATCGTGGGCCGTGGCTGGACCCAGCCCGGCGGTCGCCCCCATGCCGAGGTCGTCGCGCTGGCCCAAGCCGGTGACGCCGCCGCAGGCGCAACCGCCTATGTCACGCTCGAACCCTGCGCCCATTTCGGCAAGACGCCCCCCTGCGCCGACGCCCTGATCAAGGCCCGCGTGGCCCGCGTTGTCATCGCGGCCACCGACACCGACCCCCGTGTTGCGGGGCAGGGCATCGCCCGTCTGCGCGCCGCCGGGATCGAGGTGCAGACCGGCCTCATGGAGGCCGAAGCCCTAGCCGATTTGTCGGGCTTTTTCATGCGCTTGGCCGATGGTCGCCCCCGCGTGACCCTGAAATTGGCCAGCAGTTTCGACGGCCGGATCGCCACCGCCTCGGGCGAGAGCAAGTGGATCACCGGCCCCGCCGCGCGCCATCACGTGCACGGCCTTCGGATGCGCAATGACGCGGTGATGGTCGGCGGCGGCACCGCCCGCGCCGATGACCCGCTGCTGACCGTCCGCGACATGGGTGTCAGCAGACAACCGACCCGCGTGATCGTGTCTCGCAAGCTGGATCTGCCCCGCGCAGGCCGCCTGTGGGACAGCATCCCCGATGTGCCCCTGATCCTGTGCCACGGCCCCAATCTGCCCGAGGACGTGACCGCGCCTTGGCTGACCCAAGGGGCGACCCTGATCGAATGCGCCCTCGACGGCCGTCAGGTCGATGTGCGCAGCGTGCTTCAGGGCCTTGGCGCCGCTGGCCTGACCCGCGTGTTTTGCGAGGGCGGAGGCACCTTGGCCGCGTCTCTCTTGCTGTCCGATGTGGTGGATGAACTGGTCGGCTACACCGCCGGAATGGCGCTGGGGGCCGAAGGGCAACCGGCGATCGGCGCGATGGGACTGGGTGCCTTGGCCGAGGCGCCGCGCTTTCGCTTGGTGGAAACGCGGGCAATCGGGCCGGACGTTCTGCACCGCTGGCTGCGGGCCTGATCAGCGCCACAGATGCGCGTAATTCGCCAGTAATCCTTGGGCTTTGGCCAAGAGGCGCAGGTGCGCGCCACCTTTGGGCGCATGCCCTTCGGCCAGTCGCTGCACGGCGATTTCCACGGGGCAGGGGCGGCCAGATACCGGATCGAAATAGCGCGGATAGGCAATCAGGGTGCCGTGCACCAATTCCTCGATCGTCAGGCGGGCACGGCGGCGCGAGGGCACCGGCCCCAGATCGCGGGTCAGCCCCCAACCGGCGTAGAACGGCGCCCCCAGCACGGTGACAGGCACGCCCCTGATCAGCGCCTCGAACCCGAGGGTCGAGGTCATGGTCCACACCTGATCGACCCGCCCCAGCAGGGCAACCGGATCGGCGCGGTCCAGGACCATATCGGCCAGCCCCGCCAGATCAGCGGGGGCAATGGCCCCTTGGCGCAGGCCAGCCTCGACATCCGGATGGGGTTTGTACAGGATCGTGGCCTCGGGATTTTCGGCCCTGACACGGCGCAGCAGCGCCAGATTGGTGCGCTCTTCGCCCGCGCCAAGGCGGATCGAGGCGTCATCCTCGACCTGACCGGGGACCAATATCAGCGGCCCCGACGGCAGCCCTGGCACCGCGCCGGAAAGGTTGTATTTGCTAAGCCCCAGATCGGTCAGCGACCGGATCAGCCGCGCCGCACGATCCCGCTGATCGGCGCGCAACCCCGTGGAGTTGTTCAGAATAACCTCTAGGTCGCTTTTCTGTGTGGGGTCATAGTAAATCCCCCGACTGTCCGCGACCAAAGACAAGGGCGGCACCAGTTCCGCCCCCAGTCCACGCGATCGCAGGAACCCGTCCTCGACCCGCGTCAGCTGCCAGTCAGGATCGGTCTTGCCCGCCCAAGCCATCCATTTGCGGCCTGTATCCTCGGACAGCTCAACGGCGCGGTCCACGTCATCGGCAAAACGCACGCCCTCTCCGTGGCCATAGAACCGCGCCAAAGTGCTGCGCTTCCACAGCCGCATCCCCGAGGCAACCCAGCCCGCACGGTCATCCCGCCACGCGCGGGTCTCGGCCTCTAGGGTGTCAATCACGCGCTCCAGCTCGCACAGGCTGTCCGAGTAGGGGTCGTACCACGTGGGGTACAGCATCATCGCGGCGGCAAAAAGCTGCGCCGGCGTCAGGTTGCGCTGGCGGCGGGTCAGGGGCATCCGGTCCTGAGTCAGGCCCCAACCCGCATAAAACGGCTGCCCGTACACATGGGGCCGATGCCCCGCCAAGATAGCCTCGAACCCCAGTTGCGAAGACAGGGTATAGACCGCCGTCGCGCCCTCTAGCAGGTGCCACGGGCTGAGTTCGGCATCGCATAGGGTGATGCGGTCGGTGGCGTCCTCGGGGCGGTAATGGCCCGCGCGGTGGCCTGCGGCGGTCTCGGGGTGGGTGCGGATCAGGATGCGCTGGCCGGGGTTTTCCTCGACCGCGTCCCACAGCATCTCCAGAAAGCGGTTGCGGTTGCCCTTGGACGCACTGACCGAGGCATCGCCCGCCACCTGATCCACCACCAGCACATAGCCGGCGGGCGGGGCGGGGACCTCGGGGTCGTAGGCGTTGTACTTGGACAGGTGCAGGGCGCGCATTCGGGCAATGCACACCCGCGCACGGTCCAGAAGGGCTGTGTCGTCCAGCGGATGGCGGGCCAGCAGCAACTCCAGCGAGGACGGCTGCGCAGGGTCGAAATGCAGGCCCCGTTCGTCGATCAACAGCCCCAGCGGCGGATCGCCAGCGCGGCCCGGCCGGATCGACCGCAGAAAGGCATCTTCGACCCAGATCTGGCGGGCACCCGTGCTGGCGGCCATCTTAGCGCCTCGTGCGGCGGTCTTGCCTGCACCCCAGACCAGCACCGCATCCGCGCCGGTGGGCCAGCCAATGTGCGGCCTATGCCCTGCCAAGGTCAGAATACGGCGGATGCGGGCATCGGCCATCATCGTCAGGCTAGAAGCAAAACACCGCCGGGGCCCTGGGCCGCCGGCGGTGGTATTTGTGCGTTCGACTGTCAAAGAGCCTTAGCCACCGAGACCGGAGGCCGCTCCTGCAACAGAGTTCACGGTGTTCAAGCTACCCAGCAGCGCGCTGATGGTTTTGTTCCAACGAACGAAGGGCGCTTCGGTGACGTAGAGGGTGTCCTCGTCACGGATGGCAAAGTCGCGGGCTTCGAACATTCCGGTGGGTTCGGTCAGGTTTAGCACATAGACCAGACGCTGATCGCCGACCAGATCGCCACGGCCCAGAACGGCGTTCGCCACTTCGGCGGGCTCGTTGCGGAAGACGAAGACGCCAGTCGGGTCGGCTGCGTTGGTTTGCAAGCCGCCCACGGTGGCGATGGCTTCGATCGCGGAGATGGTCTGGCTTTCGAACGGCACGCGGGTCTGGTTGCCGGTGGCCCCCAGCGCGGTAAAGCTGCGGGTGTCCTGCTTTACCAGAACGCGGTCACCGTTGCGCAGGGCGATGTCCAGACGGGTGTCGTCAAAGATGTCCTCGAACCACACTTGGCCTTGCTGGTTGCCACGGACCACGGTGATCTGGGCAATTTCGGGCTCGATGGTGATGCCGCCAGCGCGGGCCAACATGCCCGACAGGGTGCGGCTGGGACGCTCGATCGGATAGAGGCCTTGGCCGCCCACTGATCCGATTACGGAAACAGCGGCACCGTCACCGGCCAGTCGGCGGACTTCGACCTGCGGGTCGGGGGTCTGCTCTTCGAGCTGGTTGGTGATGATTCGGCGGATCGCCTCGGGGGTGTTGCCAGCCGCTTTGATCCGGCCCGCATAGGGCACAAAGATAAAGCCGTCGCCGTCAACCTGCACCTCTTGAAGGGTGGTCGCGTTGCCTTGGGACCCCGACAGCAGGCCGTCATCCACGTTTTCCCAGATCGTCAGACCCAGCGTGTCGCCTGCGCGGATGGTGTCGGATCCGACAACCCCAGCATTCACAAAGGCATCAGTGAAACCCAGCGCGGGCGTTACCGAAGTGGCACGGGTCACGCGGGAGTTCACGTTAACAACAAAGGCGTCGCCACTGCGCATGACGGAGCCTTCGAAAATCTCGTTTTTGGAGGGACCGGAACGGGGCAATCCGCATGCGGTCAGACCAATAGTCATTGCGGCCAACAAGGCCCCACGCAACAGGCGCGACGATGTGTATTTCACTGCTCAGGTCTCCCCGACCTATTATTCTGCCTTAGTTTTTTGGGTAAGCTATCGTAAAAACTTCCAAAAAGCTAGCACAACGCGAGTGGACAATTACTGCACGACCCGCAGATGTTGCCGAGGTGCCGCGGTTCCATGTGCCAGCGCGTCATAAGGGTCTTCTTCCATCAGCATCATATCAACAACCTGACGTAGAACCTGCCGCCGCCCCTGCGCCGAGTAGAAGCCACCCCCGACCTGAGAGGTTTCAAGAAGATAGCGGCGATAATCCTTGTAGGCGCGTAGATCAGGACGCGAGGGCTGCGCATAGAATTCGGGCAGGGGCTGGGTGCTGACAAACTCGGGCTTGTCATAGACCGCACGGCCAAAGACCCGCAGCGCCATCCCCCGCCACAGCACCTGCTGCGCGGCGGTCGAGTTCACGGTCACGGCGCTTCTGGCGTCATTCAGCAGGGCGGCCAGCTTGCCCCCGCGCAAGTAATGGACCCGTCCCTTGACGCCATATTTCTGGGCCAGCTCGCGGATGTCGGATCGCACGGGAACGCGGCCATCTTCCAGCGGGTGGGCCTTGAAGACCAGATGGTGGTGGCGGGGCGCGCCCTTGGCAAAGCCGTCGATCACGGTTTCCAGAAAGTCCCGCATGGTGCCGAACGACGAATGCGCCTGAAAGCTGCTGTCATGGGCCAACTGTAGCAGCACCACATGATAGGGGAACCCGCCGCGCCGCACGCGGGCGGTGGCCAGAACACGCTCGAACCATTGGGCGGGCATCAAGAGCAACCGGCGCAGGTACAGCCGGAATTCCTGCGTGACCGAGATATCGCGGTGGGGCCGGAAGCTCTGGTATCGGCCGTTCCGGAACATGACGTGCCAATGATAGAGCGCGCCGTAAAACACGTGCTGGCGCATGTCCCCCCATTTGGCTGGGGGCAGGGGGGCGTCTTGGTCGATCCCCGCCAGCGCCTTGCGCATTTGCGGGACGGTCATGTCCATCAGGCGCGAATTGCCGTTGCTGCCGCCCCGTTCGTAAGTGATCCAGTAAGGGCGCATGTACCCTTCTTCGAAGACATGCACGGTGATGCCGCGATCACGGGCAATCCTGATGGCGTCCGAATGGATGCGCCGCACGTCCCCATAAAGCACAATGTCGGTCACGGACCGCTCGGCAATCAGCGCGGTGAAAAAGGCGGGCCAATCGTCCTGAGGCCGGTCAAAGGGAATATAGGTCTCCTGATCGCGCCAGAACGCGGCGTCTCCCGCGTTGAACCCCACGCGCAAGACCTTGGCACCGGCATGGCACAGCATCTCTGCCAAACGGGCAAAGAACGGCCCGTGAGGCCCCTGCAAGAACAGGAAGGTGCGGTCAGGTTCGGGTAACTGGTTCATAAAAACTTGTAACGTACTAAACGCTGACCTTTCTATGGGAGACTGGCGGCAAAAATAAGAAGAAATTCTGCACGAAGCTTGAGAAAACACGGGCAAAGGTCTACCTCGGCCTAGAAAGACGGAGGTCCAACATGTTCACAGGCATCATCACCGATATCGGCCGTATCGCGGAACTGGAGCAGCGCGGGGATCTGCGCGCCCGAATCGAAACGGTCTACGACATGGAAACGGTGGATCTGGGGGCCTCGATCGCGTGCGATGGCTGCTGCCTGACCGTTATCGAAAAGGGCCCGAACTGGTTCGACGTGCAAATCAGCGCCGAAAGCATCTCCAAGACCAACATCGGGGATTGGGCCGTGGACAAGCGCATCAACCTAGAGCGTGCGCTGAAAGTCGGCGACGAGCTGGGGGGCCACATCGTTTCGGGTCACGTGGATGGCGTTGCCGAAGTGGTCGCCGTTCTGGACGAAGGCGACAGCACCCGCGTCACCCTGCGCGCCCCCGAGGCACTGGCGAAATACATCGCGCCCAAGGGCTCGGTCGCGCTGAACGGCACCTCGCTAACGGTGAACGAGGTGAACGGCTGCGATTTCGGCATCAACTTCATCCCCCACACCAAACAGGTGACCACTTGGGGCGGCGTCGCGGTTGGTCAGCGCATCAACCTCGAGATCGACACGCTGGCCCGCTATGTGGCGCGCCTGCGCGAGTGGGATTGATACCTTCATACATTCATATTCCATTGTGTGATCCGGCGCGACTGCGCTAGCATTCCTCCCGAACAGGGAGGAAACCATGTCTCACTTCAAACCCAGCCGCCGCGAGCTGCTCAAGCTGTCCGCGATGGCCCCCGCCTTTGCTTTGCCCGCCAGCACCGCACCGGCGATGATCACGGCCCCCGCAGGGGACAACCCCAGCCATTTCCGCTTTGGTCTTGGGGACGCGCAGATCACCGTGATTTCAGACGGTTTTCTGGTGACCCCCGCCAGTGGTTTGGGCGTGAACGCTGACCCCGCCGAGGTTCAGGCCTTTCTGGCCGCGCACTACCTGCCCACCGACACCAGCCTGTCCCACACCAACCACATCGTCATCGACATCGGCGAGGCGAGGGTGTTGGTGGATGTGGGCTCTGGCGACCGGTTCCTGCAGACCGCTGGCCGCCTGATGACCAATCTGGAAAGCGCGGGCATTGATCCGGCGACCATCACCCACGTCATCATCACCCACGCGCACCCCGACCACATCTGGGGCATCCGCGATGAATTTGACGAGGCGATCCTGCCCGACGCCCAATACTTTATCGGCGCGGCCGAGCATGACTTCTGGCTGCAAGACGGTTTGGCGGCCAGCTCTCCGACCGAGATGCAGCAGTTCGTGGTGGGGGCGGTCAATTCGCTGAACGTAGAGGGCGCCGATTGGACGCTGGTTCAGGACGGTCAGGAGATTTGCCCCGGCGTGACCA
Organism: Donghicola mangrovi; assembly: GCF_013377535.1. Taxonomy (GTDB): domain Bacteria; phylum Pseudomonadota; class Alphaproteobacteria; order Rhodobacterales; family Rhodobacteraceae; genus Donghicola; species Donghicola mangrovi. The sequence goes on from NZ_JABCJE010000009.1 coordinate 47,045, forward strand.
TGATCGCCACCCCCGGTCACACCCCCGGCCACATGTCCGTGCATGTAGAAAGCGGCGGCCAGCAGATGATCGCGCTCGGCGATTCCATGAGCCACGCCTACACCAACTTTGCCCATCCCGACTGGTTCAACGGCTTTGACATGGACGGGGCGCAGACCGTTGCCACCCGCCAAACCCTGCTGGATCGCGCCGCCGAGGATCGTATCACCGTGGTCGGATATCACTTCCCGTTCCCCGGAGTCGGACACGTCTTGCGCGAAGGGGGTACTTACCGGTTCCTGCCCGCACTTTGGAAGTTCAAAGGTTAGGGGTAATTATCCTTTTTACTCTCTCTTATTCGGCGGGTCGGTTTGGCAGCATTGGGCGACCTTCATTTTTGACCCCGGATTTTCCTTGCGACACGCCGACTTCTTCCTGATGGGCCCGCCGAGCCGTTCGGCAACACACCTGTGGCGCTGGCTCAGCCAGCACCGCGATGTGTTCATGCCTGCCCGCAGGGAACTGGGGTATTACGCGCTGCCCGATCTGCACACCGATCTGGACATGGAGAGCGATCCGCGCCTGTCCGATGTGACGGAACTGCCCGAGCCTTACTTCAAGTGCTTCAAGCCCGCAGGGGACCGCCTGATCGGGGATGGCTCGTCGCTCTACAGTCTGGTGCCGGGGGCAGGGCGCCGCATCTTCAAGGACAACCCGAACGCCAAGTTCGTCTTTGTTCTGGAAAATCCCGTGACCCGCGCCGTCAGTGCCCACCGCTACAACGTGGACCTCGGACTAGAGCAAGAGCCCCATTTTGACGCCGCCCTCCAGAAAGAGCCCGAGCGTTTGGCCAACGGCGAGTCGCCCTTCTTTGGGTATGCAACAGGCAGCCGCTATCGCCAGATGATCGAGCCGCTGGACATTCTGTTCGGACCCGAGAACGTCCTGATCATCATCGCCGAAGAGGCCGTGCAGCAGCCCCTAGCCGCCCTGAACCGCATCCGCGACTTTCTGGATATCGGCGCGGTCGAGGAAATCCTGCCCTTCCGTGCCCGCAGCCGCCAAAGCGCCGTCGCCGAGGTCCTGAGCCGGGTGCGCAGCCGTCGCCGTCAGCCCGAGGTCTGCTCGATGTTCCAAGGCGAGATGGTGTCGGAAATCCTCTGGATGGAGGCGCGAACAGGATCGCCTATGGACCTGTGGCACGCGAAGGTACAAGACTAGCGCCAAAGACGTGTATTCACGCACAGGGACCCAGCGCCGCACCCGCACAAGTCAGGGTGGTGCGCCCTCAATCCACGGGGTATCTGGCGGTACACGATGAAGGAGAGACGCAATGTCCGAGACCAGTCGTTTTGAAACACCCGGCCCCGTCGAAGAGAACCTGCGCGATGCCATTTCCCCGATCGAAGAAGTGATCGAGGATGCTCGCAACGGCCGCATGTACATTCTGGTAGACCACGAACACCGCGAGAACGAAGGCGACGTCTGCATTCCCGCGCAGATGTGCACCCCCGAGGTCATCAACTTTATGGCCACCCACGCGCGCGGCCTGATCTGCCTGACCCTGAACAGCGCCCGCATTGACGCTCTGGGTCTGCCCCTGATGGCAACCACGAATTCCTCTCGCCACGAAACCGCGTTTACCGTGTCGATCGAGGCCCGCGAAGGCGTCAGCACCGGCATTTCCGCCCACGACCGCGCCCGCACCGTGGCCGTCGCGATTGATTCCAGCAAAACCTCTGCCGACATCGCCACCCCCGGCCACATCTTCCCGCTGCGCGCCCGTGACGGCGGCGTTCTGGTCCGCGCTGGCCATACCGAGGCCGCGACCGACGTGGCCCGTCTGGCTGGTCTGAACCCCTCGGGCGTGATCTGCGAGATCATGAACGAAGATGGCTCCATGGCGCGTCTGCCCGATCTGGTGGCCTTTGCCCAGAAACACGGCCTGAAGATCGGAACCATCAGCGATCTGATCGCCTACCGCCGCCGCTACGACAACCTCGTCAAGGTCGAGAGCGAGAGCACCATCACCTCGGAATTCGGCGGTGACTGGACCATGCGCATCTACACCGACACCACGCAGGGCGCACAGCACATCGCCCTGATCAAGGGCGACATCTCGGGCGAAGAGCCGGTTCTGACCCGTATGCACACGCTGGACCCGATGCTGGATATGGTTGGCACAGGCCCCACTGGCCGTGCCTTTGAATTCAGCTCGGCCATGAAGCTGGTCGCAGCCGAGGGCAGGGGCGTCGTGGTCCTGCTGCGCGATCTGCAAATGCAGCTTGGCGGTGCCACCAGCCCGCAAACCCTGCGCCAATACGGCCTCGGGGCGCAAATCCTCAGCCATCTGGGCCTGAGCAAGCTGACCCTGCTGACCAACTCGCCCACACCCAAAGTGATCGGCCTCGAGGCATATGGCCTCGAAATCACCGGCACCCGCAAAATTCCGGAGGCAAACTGATGGCTGCGAACGAACAGCACTACACGCTGGAGCGCCCCACCTTTGACAAGCCGGTCAAGATCCTGATCGTCGTCGCGCCCTATTACAAGGATATCGCCGACAACCTGATCGCCGGTGCCCGCGCCGAAATCGAGGCCGTCGGCGGCACCCACGAGACCGTCGAGGTCCCCGGCGCGCTGGAAATCCCGACCGCCATCGGCATGGCCGGACGTCTGGCGAACTACGACGGTTACGTGGCCCTTGGCTGCGTGATCCGCGGCGAGACCACCCACTACGACACCGTCTGCAATGACAGCTCGCGCGGGATCACCCTGCTGGGTCTGTCGGGGCACTGTGTCGGCAACGGCATCCTGACCGTGGAAAACCGGCAGCAGGCCGAAGTCCGCGCTGATCCCCATGGCCAGAATAAAGGTGGCGGAGCCGCCGCTGCGGCCTTGCATTTAATCGCATTGGCGCGTAACTGGGGCGGCTCAAAGCGTGGCGTTGGCTTCATGCCCTCCGAGGACGAGAGCTACCGCATCGCTTAACCCCATCCACAGGCTGACGATCCGATGACCACACCTGCACCCCTGTCCGGCAACCAGAAACGCAAGATGCGCTCGGCATCCCGTCTTTACGCCGTTCAGGCGCTATACCAGATGGAAATCACCGGTGTGTCCTTTGACCGCGTCAAGGCCGAGTTCCTCGATATCCGCTTCGGTGCCGAGATCGACGGCGAAGAGCTGATCGACGGCGATGTCACCCTGTTCGGTGACATCCTCGAAGGGGCGGTCAAGTGGCAGGCGCTGATCGACCAATGCACCGACCGCGCGCTGGTGGCCAAGTGGCCCCTGGGCCGGATCGACACCACCCTGCGCGCGCTGTTCCGCGCCGCTGGCTCTGAACTTCAGGCCAAGGACACCCCGCCCAAAGTGGTCATCACCGAATACGTTGACGTGGCCCGCGCTTTCTTTCCCGAAGGTAAAGAGGCCGGCTTTGTGAACGGTGTTCTGGACCACATCGCACGGGAACTCTGCCCCGAGGCCTTCTGATCCCCCGATCAGCTGCGACAAATTGACAGAACGCAGGGTCCACCACCCTGCGTTTTCCTTTTATTTAACACTTGGGCGGCACTATTCCGCCAAATACCCGTAGGTGCCGGTGGACATGTCCACAGGGCAGTACTACCTTCCTCCTGTAATCCGGAGGAGATACGTCCATGCCGAAACTCGTTCGTCTCTACATCACTCAGGTCTTCGTTGGCTTTGGCCTGTCGGCGGCTTTTGTAAGCGCCCTGCTGTACCTGAATGTTGCGAACCTATGGCACCTTGTCACCCACTCCAGCGGCGGCGCATTGGCCGTTCTGATGCTTTGGGTGTTCAACGGCATCGTGTTTGCTGGCGTGCAGTTCGGCATCTCCATCATGCGTTTGGGTCAGGATGACGACACCCCCCGCGGTCCTCGTCAGCACGCCTTGGTGCGCGAATACGTCCCCATTCCCGTCCGCACGGACGAAGTGCGCGCCAACCGTCGCCACCTCTGATTTAGGAAAACATCGGCGCCTCTTTCTTGGGGAAATACCCCGGGGGAGGCGCGCATCGCGCGGCGGGGGCAGGGCCCCCTTTTTTATTGCCCGAAGGCCAGTTCCGTTTTGGGGGATAGGTGTGGCGGGCCCGTACGCGACCGTCTAGGTTTTTGCATTCCCGAGGACCTGTTATTACAGGTGGGCGCCAGGTAATCAGGCCAGGGCCAGAACAGAGCCAGCTCCCTCGGAGTTGCTTAAGGCCACCGGAATGAAACCGACATACGAGAGGGACAGCACCCGCCACGGACCACAGGTAATGCGCTGGGGCCGCTTCGGCAAGGGGGGTGCGGGGTTGATTTTGTTCACCGTATGTTCATATTGATCCCATGCAGATCATCCCGACCACGTCCCCCGTCGATCCCAAACCCGGCCAGCTGCTTGCGCGCGGAGTGGCCCGCCATCTGGTGCAGCTTGGCTTTGCCTGTCTGGACGAGTTCGTCCCCGCCCGCGGCCTGCGCGTCGACGTGATGGGGATGGGCAAGAAGGGAGAGCTGTGGATCGTCGAGTGCAAATCCTGCCGCGCGGATTTCCAGAGCGATTCCAAATGGCAGAACTACCTGCCGTATTGCGAGCGATTCTTCTGGGCCGTTGACGCGGATTTCCCCGTGGACCTGCTGCCCGAAGGGACCGGCTTGATCATCGCCGACGCCTATGACGCCGAGATTATCCGCATGCCCGAGGCGCTGCCCCTTGCCGCCGCACGGCGCAAGGTTCTGACCCGGGATTTCGCCCGCACGGCCGCGCTGCGCCTGCAAGGGCTGCGCGACCCGCGTCTGTGATGGATCAGCGGCGCTTGGTGCCGACGTCCTTGGCGGTCTGGATGGCCGCCTGAATTTCTTCGACGATTTCTTCCGCCTCTTCGGGGGTGAAATCCATGGGAATCTCGATGCCGTCAGCTTCGATGTACAGACGGATCATACCCTGATCGGTGGGGCCGATCTGCAGGCTGGCTTCGATGTCGCGTTCGGTGTTGATACCCATGAGAGGCTCCGTTTTCCTGTTATTTAAGGCGGGTAAACGCTGCACATGCCCTTGGCAATACGTTGTTAAATTTTTGTCATTCTGCTGCTTGCAATCCCCGTTCGCTAGGGGTAAATGACCCCCAGTGCCGCCTTAGCTCAGTAGGTTAGAGCGCCTGATTGTGGATCAGGAGGTCCCCCGTTCGAGCCGGGGAGGTGGTACCACTCTCACTTCAAGTGAGGCAGAAAAGCGCCCATTGCGGCGCTTTTTTCTTTTTCTGGCATAGGCTTCTTTCACGCAATTCATGTGACAGCCCAAAAGAAAACGCGCCGCTTTTGAGGGCGACGCGTCAGGTGTTTCAGGTGAGATGGGATCAGATGCTTCGGGCTTTGCCCGGGGCCGTCAGGTTGATCGAGTAGGCGTCCTGACCGTGGATTTCCATGTCCATACCGGCCAATTCCTGCTCGGGGGTGACGCGCAGGTGGTTGCGCGGCATCGGGCCGTAATCGAAGTACTGCGAGTGTCCCAGCTTCTTGATGACGTACATCAGGCGCGAGGCGATCCAGAAGGTCACGATGGCGCTGATGAAGCTGAAGGCACAGATCAGCGCCCCGTAGAACATCTGGGTGCCAAAGACCGTCGGCCCAAGGTTGATGTCTCCGGTGGTGATCGCGAACATGCCGCCCGCCATCAGGCCCACGGCGCCGTGCACGGGGAAGGCACCCACGGGATCGTCGACCTTGATCTTGAACATGAAGATCACCGCCAGAACGTAGACCGCACCACCCAGCACACCGATCAGCAGTGCTTGGGCCGCGGTTGCAGCGTCAGCGTTGGCCGTGATGGCCACCAGACCGGCCAGCGAGCCGTTCATCAGGTCCGAGATGTTGTACTTGTTCTGGGTGACGATAAAGAACGCCAGCACCGCAAAGACCGCCGCGCAGGGGGCAAGGGTGGTGTTGATCACCACTTGACCGAAGCCGCCGATCAACTGCTCGAAGATGGCGTTCGCGATCAGGTCGGGCTGGTTCTGGGTCTGGCTCAGATCGATCGAGGCCAGGTCAAAACCACCAGCAAAGGTGCTGCCCGCGTTAAATCCGTACCAGCCGATCCACAGGAAAAACACGCCCATCGCGCTGAGCGGGATGTTGTGCGACGCGTTGCTGATCGAAGAGCCCGCAAACCGGTAAGCATCGATCTGTCCCTTGCCGTAACCAAATTCGCCGATTCGGGGTTTCAGCATCATCGCGCCTGCCAGACCGGCAAAACCGCCCACACCGTGCACCACGAGCGAGCCCGCAAAGTCGTGCAGCACGCCATAGAGCATCCCGTCGGGGTTCCAAACGGTAAACGCAACCAAAGGATAAATCAGCGCCGAGTAGACCGCTCCGAAGAAGAGATAGGCATAGGGCGCGATACGTCCGGTCACCGCACCGGAGCAGATGGTCACACTGGTTGCCGCAAACGCAAAGTGGAAGAATAGGGCGATATCATCGTTCAGCGTCACGATCGGACCAGGAGAGGTGTTCTGCGTGGTGTGCGCGAAGCCCATCTCGCGCATCCAGTCGATGATCCACGAGTCGCCGCTCAGGATCGGATAGCCGAACCAGTAAAAAAAGATGCCGCAAACGCAGGCATCGACGAAGTTTTTGAAGACGTTATTGATCGCGTTTTTCCGCGACATCGCGCCCGTTTCCAGCATCATGAAACCGGCCTGCATCATAAAGATCAGGACGCCACTGATGAAAACGATCACGTTGATTGTTGAATAAACCCCGAAGATCAGGGATCGGTCGTAACTGGCTAAATCACCGCCCATGGTCTCTCACCTAATTGTTTGATGGGGCCAAATGTAAGTGTGTCTTGGCCGCCAAATTATGTGTGAAAATTAACACTTAAGGCATTAGCTTTGCGGCTGTTTCCCAGTCAAGGCACAATGGCGATATTGTCCATTTCCTCAATTCTGATTGCAGGATTGACGCAGAATTTAGTCGCAGGTTTTGGGATATTTGTTAGTAAAAGTTTCGATATAGATCGAAATGATACTTGTCAGCCGTGTATTTGGGGCCGGTTCGGCGGCGAAATATGAGCCGCAAACAGGGGCGGGCATTCAATTGCCCAATCCCTGTGCTTATTCATGTAATTATAAATTACAATGATGAATTATTGTGCGGTTTTGATTTCCACGGTTTGGGTCAGTTTGCCTGTGCCTGTGTTGAAAATCAGGATCTGCTGCTGGTCGGTAACAATTGCAATCCAGCCCTTGCCTTGTGTAACTGCGCTGATCGTGGATCCGGCGGGCAGGGGCAGATTTTCTGGCACCACCGGTGTAGGGTCCGGAAACCGAAACACAATGACCACAGCGATGGCGATCAGCCCGCCCATCATGACGACCGTCAAGGCCGTCACGAGGCGGCGCAGGAAAACAGCGTCACGGGGTATCTGGTCAGAAGGAAGCGACATGGGCGAGACCTTGGTTAGTGTCATCATCGCGGCGGACCCGCCGCCCCGACTGGATAAGGCTTTGGCGCGCGATGTGCCAGAGGAGGCATCCCTGTCGCGCACCCGTCTGGCCCGTCTGATCGCGGACGGCAAAGTCATGCGCGGGGGCGAGGCTCTGACGGACCCCAAGACCAAGGTCGCCGAGGGTGACGAGATCACCATCGAGATCGAGGCCGCCGCCGAAGTGGACACCGTGGCCGAGGATATCCCGCTGGAGATCATCTACGAAGATGACGACCTGATCGTGGTGAACAAGCCCGCGGGCATGGTGGTGCACCCGGCGCCCGGCTCGCCTTCGGGAACGCTGGTCAACGCGCTGCTGCATCATTGCGGCGATAGCCTGTCCGGCATCGGAGGGGAGAAGCGCCCCGGCATCGTCCACCGCATCGACAAGGACACCAGTGGCCTGCTGGTGGTCGCCAAATCCGACCGCGCCCATCACGGTCTGGCTGAGCAGTTCGAAGATCACAGCGTCGAGCGTGTCTACTCTGCCGTGGTTTACGGTGTGCCCGACAGCAACGAGCCGCGACTCAAGGGCGTTAAGGGTGTCAGCTTCGAGTTGGGGAACATCATCAAGATCACCTCTTTCCTTGGCCGTCACAAAACCGACCGCCAGCGGCAGGCGGTAAGTTTCAGCCAAGGGCGTCATGCGGTGACCCGTGCGCGCATCGTTGAAACATTTGGGACGCCCCCCTGTGCGACCCTCGTGGACTGCTGGCTCGAGACAGGCCGCACCCACCAGATCCGCGTTCACATGACCCACGCGGGCCATTCGCTGATCGGCGATCCCGTCTATGGGGGCCGCCGCAAGCTGTCTCCCAAGGCTCTTTCGCTTAAGGGGATCGAGGCTGCGGGCGAATTCCCCCGTCAGGCGCTGCACGCGCGGGTTCTGGGTTTCATCCATCCGGTCACCGAAGAAGAGATGGTGTTCGAGGCTCCGCTGCCGCAGGACATGGAAGATTTGCTCGAGGCCCTGCGCACGTAGATTTGAAGCTCACGCACGTGTGCGTGAGTGCACCATCATCCATCTATCGCGACGTTCGTCTCTCATTTTATATGGAACTTAAGCGAGGCTGGGGACTTGAATAACCAAGTTCAGCTACCTAGCTGCATGTTAAAGCCTGTTACATTCAGGAGGGACGAATGACAAACTATGCAAATCTGCCGGCGCCGTCACCCGAAGGTGGTCTGTCGCGCTACATGCAAGAGATACGCAAGTTCCCTCTGCTGGAGCCTGAAGAAGAGTATATGCTGGCCAAGCGGTGGGTCGAGGAACAAGACACGGAGGCGGCCCACAAGATGGTCACCAGCCACCTGCGCTTGGCCGCGAAAATTGCGATGGGTTACCGCGGATACGGTTTGCCCCAAGCCGAGGTGATCTCGGAGGCGAACGTGGGTCTGATGCAGGCGGTCAAACGCTTTGACCCTGAAAAGGGCTTCCGTCTGGCCACCTATGCGATGTGGTGGATCCGCGCCAGCATTCAGGAATACATCCTGCGCAGTTGGTCGATGGTGAAGCTGGGGACAACCTCGGCGCAGAAGAAGCTGTTCTTCAACCTGCGCAAGGCCAAATCCCGCATCGGTGCCTTGGAAGAGGGCGACCTGCGCCCCGAACACGTCCAGAAAATCGCCCATGATCTGGGTGTGACCGAGGATGACGTAATTAGCATGAACCGCCGCCTGTCGGGTGGGGACGCATCGCTGAACGCCACCGTTGGCTCCGAAGACGAGGGCGGTGCCCAATGGCAGGATTGGCTCGAGGATGAGGACGCTAACCAGGCGGCCGCCTATGAGGCTCAGGACGAAATGGATGCGCGCCGCGAGCTGCTGGCCGAAGCCATGGACGCCCTGAACGACCGCGAGAAAGACATCCTGTTCAAGCGCCGCCTGAGCGAGGAAACCATAACCCTCGAGGACCTGTCGGCCGAATACGACGTCAGCCGCGAACGCATCCGCCAGATCGAGGTGCGCGCCTTTGAAAAGCTGCAGAAACGGATGACCAGTCTTGCACGCGAAAAGGGTATGCTTCCGGCGATCTGACCCTTTGACAGAGTTGTAGAAAATCCCCTCGGGCCCTAGGCTCGGGGGGATTTTTCTTTGGGGGAACCATGACCAAAATCTACAACTGGGGCATTCTGGGGGCCGCCAAATTCGCGCGCGAGTTCATGGGGCCGGCGATCCATCTGGCCAGCGGGGCGCGTCTGGCGGGTCTGGCCACGTCGAGCTACGACAAATCCGCACCGTTCCGTGCGTTCGCGCCGGATATCCGCGTCTATGAAAGCTATGATGCGCTGATCCACGACCCCAAGATCGACGTGGTCTACATCCCGCTGCCGAACCATCTGCATGTGGAGTGGGCGCTGAAAGCGTTGAAGGCGGGCAAGCATGTGCTGTGCGAAAAGCCCATCGCCATGACTGCCCCCGAGATTGACAAGATCATCGCCCTGCGGGACCAGACCGGTCTGATGGCAGCTGAGGCCTACATGATCCTGCACCACCCCCAATGGCAGCGCGCCAAAGAGATCGTCGAGAGCGGAGAGATCGGGCGGCTGCGACATGTGAACGGGATCTTTACATTCGACAACCGCACCGACACCGGCAACATCCGCAACAAGGCCGAGACCGGCGGTGGCGGCATCCGTGACATCGGGGTCTATACCTATGGCTCGGCGCGGTTTGTAACGGGGCAGGAGCCGACCGAACTGCGCGCCGATGTCGAGTTCGAGAATGGCATCGACACCTATGCCAATGTCACGGGGCGGTTCGGGGACATCACGTTTACCCTGATCAACTCGATCCGCATGGCGAACCGTCAGCGCATGGAATTCCACGGAGAGAAGGGCACTTTGGCCCTGACCGCGCCGTTCAATGCGCAGGTGTTCGGGGAGCCGAAGCTGACGGTGGAATGCTCGGGCGGGGTGATCCGCGAGGAGCGTTTCCCAGCCGCGCAGCACTACAAGCTGCAGGTCGAGAATTTCTGTGCGGCGATTGGCGGGGATCGGTCTGCCTATCCGGTACCGCTGGAATTCTCGCAAGGCACCCAAGCGATGATCGACCGCGTGTTCGCCGACGCGCAGCGCTGATTTACCAAAAGGAACGCCGCCCTAATCGGGCGGCGTGCTGTATTCTTGGGGATTGCGGTGGAGTTATTCCATCGCTTCCAGCTGGTCGATGAACCCTTCGATCATCGACAGGCCCTTGTCCCAGAATTTGGGGTCCGAGGCATCAAGGCCGAAGGGCGCCAGCAGTTCTTTGTGGTGCTTCGAGCCACCGGCTTTGAGCATGTCGAAATATTTGTCCTGGAAGCCTTCGGGCTGCTCTTGGTAGGCAGCGTAGAGTGCGTTCACCAGACCGTCGCCGAATGCATAGGCGTAGACGTAGAAGGGCGTGTGGACGAAGTGCGGGATGTAGGCCCAGAAGGTCTCGTAACCCGGCATGTACTCGAAGACGGGGCCAAGGCTCTCGGCCTGAACGCTCATCCAAAGGGCGTTGATGTCATCGGGGGTCAGCTCGCCACCGCGGCGCGCGTCATGGAGTTTGCACTCGAAGTCATAGAAGGCAATCTGGCGCACGACCGTGTTGATCATGTCCTCGACCTTGCCCGCCAGCATGACCTTGCGTTCTTTGTCGTCCTTGGCGTTTGCCAGCATCTTCTGGAAGGTCAGCATTTCGCCGAACACCGACGCGGTTTCCGCCAGCGTCAGCGGGGTCGAGGACAGCATTTCGCCCTGACCTGCTGCCAGACGCTGGTGCACACCGTGACCCAACTCGTGGGCCAAGGTCATCACATCGCGCGGTTTGCCAAGGTAGTTCAGCATCACATAGGGGTGCACGTCGGTGACGGTGGGGTGGGCAAATGCACCGGGGGCTTTGCCCAGTTTGACGCCCGCGTCGATCCAGCCCTTGGTAAAGAAGGGTTCAGCCAGTTCGGCCATCCGCGGATCGAAGTCACCATAGGCGTCCATGACGATCTTTTCGGCCTCGGGCCATTTGATCTTGCGTTCGGTTTCCATGGGCAGGGGGGCGTTGCGATCCCAGACCTGCATGGTGTCCAGACCCAGCCACTTGGCCTTCAGCGCGTAATAGCGGTGGGACAGGCGGGGATAGGCGTCAACCACGGCGTTGCGCAGGGCCTCAACAACCTCGGGCTCGACGTGGTTGGCCAGATGGCGGCCGGTTTGCGGGGTGGGCATGCCACGCCAGCGGTCCATGACCTCTTTTTCCTTGGCCTGAGTGTTGTGTACGCGGGCGAAGGTTTTGATGTTCTTGCTAAAGGTCTCGCCCAAAGCGCGGGCACCGGATTCGCGCTTGGCACGGTCCTGTTCGGACAGCAGGTTCAGGGTCTCTTCGATCCCCAGTTCCTCGCCTTCGACCTCGAATTTCAGGCCCGCGATGGTTTCATCGAATAGACGCTCCCATGCGTCCCCGACCACGCCCATGTCGTGCAGGAATTTCTCCATCTCGTCGGACAGCTGATAGGGCTTCATCGCGCGGATGCGGTCGAACACGGGCTTGTAGCGGGCCAGATCAGAGTTCTCGGCGAACAGCTTTTCCAGATGGTCATCGGGCAGGCGGTTCAGTTCCAGCGTAAAGAACACCAGCGGCGTGGTGTAGCGGGTCAGGCGGTCTTGCAGGTCGGACATGAACTTGGCGCGCTCGGCGTCCATGGTGTTCTGGTAGTAGCGCAGACCGGCAAAGGACATGATGCGCCCCGCGACCATATCGATGCGCTCGTTGCGCAGGGTGCATTCCAGCATGCCGTCCGCGTCCAGATCGGCCAGTTTGCCTTCGTAATCGGTGGCAAAGCTGGCGCAGGCGCTCTCCAGCCAGTCCAGATCACGAGCCAGTTCGGGGGCTTCTTCGCTGGGGTAGAGGTCGGTCAGATCCCATTCCGGCAGGTCCCCCAGATCGCCGGTGCCTTTGCTGGGGTTGGCATCAAAGAGGGGTTGGAAGCGGTGTGCCATGTGAGGTCCTTTTTAATCTTGCTTGGGTCACAGGTAAGAGTGCCCCCGCAGGATGTGCAAGGGGGCGGGGCGAATTAGGGCATCAAAGCCTTCAGATCATCGAGAGTGTTGGCCTCTTGGATCGGCTTGTCGTGGCGCCAGCGGATCATTCGGGGAAAGCGCAGGGCGACGCCGGATTTGTGGCGGGGGCTCTCCATGATCCCTTCGAAGCCAATCTCAAAGACATGCTCGGGGGTAACCTGCCTGACGGGGCCAAAGCGTTGCAGGGTGTTCTTGCGGACCCACGCGGTAATCTGGCGGAATTCGGCATCGGTCAGGCCGGAATAGGCCTTGGTAAAGGGCACAAGTTCGCCATTGTTCCAGACCGCGAAGGTGAAGTCGGTGAACAGGTTCGCCCTGCGTCCGTGGCCCGATTGGGCATAAATCATCACGGCGTCGATGGTCAGCGGGTCCACCTTCCACTTCCACCAATCACCCTTTTTCCGGCCCGCCAGATAGGGGCTGCCAAGGCGTTTCAGCATCAGCCCCTCGGCATGGGCATCGCGGCTGGTTTCTCGGATGTCGGTCAGGGTCTGCCAGTTGTCGAAGGGCACGACGGGCGAGGGGATCACGGCGGCCTCGGGCGGGATATTGGCCAGCAGGCTCTCCAGCCGCGCATGGCGCTCGGCCAAGGGAAGGTCGCGGATATCCTGCCCGCCAAGCTCCAGCAGGTCATAGGCCCGCAGCACCACAGGCGCATCTTTCAGCAGCTTTTTCGGGACGGTTTTGCGGCCGATCCGTTTCTGAAGCTCGGCAAAGGGCATGGGTTTCTCGCCGTTCCACGCCAGCACCTCGCCATCCAGAACCGTGCCATCGGGCAGAAAATCGGCACTACGGGCGAATTCGGGAAAGCGGTCGGTGATCAGCTCTTCGCCCCGCGACCACAGGTGATGAGAGCCGCCGCGCAGGATGAGCTGCCCGCGGATGCCGTCCCATTTCCACTCGGCCTGCCAATCGGCGGGGGAGCCTAGTGCCTCGGGCGCGTCCTCCAGCCCGTAGGCCAGATAAAAGGGGTAAGGGCGGGATTGGTCGGCCTCGGTGTCCTGCGCGTGGATCAGGGTGTCAAAGGTGGTGGTCTCGGGCGTCCAGTTGCCCATCAGCCGGTGGGCCATCTGCGCCTCGTCCGTGCCGGTCGCGGCTGACAAGGCGCGGGTCATCAGTTTCTGGCTGACCCCCACGCGGAACCCACCGGTGAGCAGCTTGTTGAACAGGAACCGCTCGGTGGGGTTCAGGCAATCCCATGCCTCTAGCACGGCCTCTTTGCGGGTGGGTTCGTCAGCGGGTGTCAGGCGCAGGATTTCTGCCATCCAATCGGACAGGGTGCGGTTGGTCTGGCGCGTGGCGTCAGGCAGGATCAGCGCGATGGTTTCCGACAGGTCGCCGACGATTGGATAGGTTTCCTCGAACAGCCACAGGGGGATGCCCGCCCGCTCGGCCGCCCATTCCCGCAGGCGCGTGGTGGTGACGGCACGTTTCGGACGGCGGCCCGAAAACAAGGCGATACACCACAGCTTGTCCGCTTCGGCGGCGGTCTGGAAATAGTGGGTCAGCTCCGCGACCTTGGCGTTAGTCGAGGTCGTCTGGTCCAGCGCATTGAAAAGCTCGGCAAAGGCGCGCATCAGTCTACCTCTGCCGTGTCGTCGGTGTCCGCGCCTTCGCCGGTGTATTCCGTGGCGACGATGGCCGAGTCGTACCCTTGGCTCAGGAGCCATTGGTTGAAGATTTCGGTGTAGCCGTGGGTCACGAAGACCTTCTCGCAGCCCGTGGCGCGGATCGTGTCGTTCAGGCCGGGCCAGTCGGCGTGGTCGGACAGCACAAAGCCCCGATCCGCCGCCCTACGCCGACGCACACCCCGCAACTGCATCCACCCACTGGCAAAACCGGTCGAGGCCCGCCCGAATTTTCGCGCCCAAGGGGTGCCAAAGGCCGAGGGCGGTGCGATGACAATGCCTCCCGAATGGGCTTTGACGTCCAGATCGGCGGTGACTCGGGTGGTGGCAGGCAGAGGGTAGCCTTGGGCGCGGAGAACCTCGTTCGTGGCCTCGACGGCGCCGTGGGTCAGGATCGGGCCGATGGACGGGTCTAGCAAGGACATCAGCCGCTGCGCCTTGCCCAAGGAATACGCCCCCAACAGGGAAAATCGCCCATCCGCCGCGTTCGACGCCCACCATGCGTTGATTTCATTGGCCACTGCTGCCTGAGGGGCCCATTTGAATGCGGGCAGTCCAAAGGTACATTCGCTGATAAAGGCGTGGCAGGGCACCAGCTCGAACGGTTCGCACAGCCCGTCCGGCTCGGGTTTGTAATCGCCCGAAACCACCCAGACCTGACCGCCAACCTCGATCCGGATTTGCGCCGATCCGGGGATGTGGCCCGCGGGGTGGAAACGGACCCGTGCGCCTCCGATCTGGGTTGTCGCGCCATAAGGAGTCGTCTGGATCGTCACGTCGCCAAGGCGGTGATGCATGACGGGGGCCGCGGCCTCGGTCGCCATGTAGTGGCGATGGCCCCAGCGCGAGTGATCGGAATGGCCGTGGGTTATCAGCGCCCGATTAACGGGTCGCCAAGGGTCGATGTAGAAATCGCCAGCGGGGCAGTAAATGCCGCGATCGGTAAAGGTCAGGACGGGATCAACGCTCATGGGGCAGAGGTAGTCCGTCCGCGCGCCCCTGCCAGAGGGGCGGCCTTAGACCGGTTCGGAAACGCGGGTGCGGGCGACGAATGCGCCGATTTCCGCCATGACCATGCGGCGTATTTCTGGTGTCTCCATCAGAACTTCGTGCTGGCCGTTCTGGACGTCGATCAAAGTGCCGTTCTTCCACGTGCTCATGCGGCGGCGGATTTCATGGGGCTCGACGATGCTCTCCAGCGACCCAAGGAAACAGAGCGCCGGAACGTCAGGGCAGGGGATCGAGGCCAGCGCCAGCGTTTCCCGCAGCGCCTGGTTCAGCCAGTTCAGGCTGGGTCCGCCAAGGCCCAGATCGGGATGCGCCTCGGTCTGAGCGCGCATATAGGCGTACATGTCGGAGTCGGTGGTCAGCGCGTTGCCCAAGAACGGCGAGTTTTCGGTGTAGGGGCGACGGGTGGTGCTGGGAACCAAGAGGTGCCCCAAGGCGACCTTGTCCGCAGCCCAAGACACCGACCAAGCCACCGGACGCAGCAGGCTGGACATCTGGATGCCCCACATCGGCGCGGTAAAGATTACGCCAGCCACGGGCGCCTGATTGATCACCGACCGCAGAGCAATGCAGCCCCCCATCGAGTGGCCAAGGATGTACCACGGCTTGGGCAGGTTCATCGCGGCGGCATAGTCAAAGAACGCCTGCGCATCGTGCTGATAGTCCGCGAACTGGCCGACATGGCCGATCAACCGGTCGGGCAGGGCGCGATCGGACAGCCCTTGGCCGCGCCAGTCCATGGTCGCGGTCGCCAGCCCCAGTTGGGCCAGCTCGGTCGCGGTTAACCCATATTTCTCGATGTATTCGGTTCTGCCAGTGAACAGCAGAACCGTACCTTTGGCCCCCTCGAGGGGCCAGTGGCCTGCACGCAGGCGCACACCGTCTTTCGCCACAATCCAGTGAGTCATTCCCCCGGCGGGGCCGCGGGCCAAGTCTTCGAAAAAAGGTGCTGTCTGCATTAGTCCCAAATATTTCCTCAGGACAGGACGGTGCCTAATTGCATCGCCAAGCCCATATCCCCATCCACGCTCAGGCGGCCGGTCATGAATGCAGCCGTCGCATCCAGATCGCCGTCCAGAATAGCCTTGAAGGTTTCCGCATCCGCGCTCAGCGTCACTTGGGCCTCATCGTCGCTTGCGCGCGCCCCGTTGCCGTCGATCACGATGCTGCCTTCGTCCTCGATCACGAATTTCGCGATACCGTCGAACCCTTCGCCGCCCATTTTTGCGTTCAGTTCCGCAACAGCGGTCTCGATCACAGCGCTCATCAGAAGTCTCTCACTTTATCGTTGCGGCTCTCGCTTTTTGCCGCGGGTGAATTACACTGATGAACTATGACCAGATTCCGCCAATCGCTCAAACATGTCGTCACGGCATGTTTTATGATAGTCACGATTTCCTCACCGGCCAAGGCAATCAGCCCGCAGGAAGAGGATTTGTTAGCCCGATTGCGGCGGGCTGACGCCGATGGTGCGCGAGTCATCGCCGAAGACCTACAGCTTTTGTGGTCGCGTTCGGGTTCTGCAATGGTGGATATGCTGATGCGCCGCGCCGAAGGGGCCTTGGTCGAGGGCGACCTTGACACGGCACTGGGCCATCTGACCGCCATCACCGACCATGCTCCCGATTTCGCCGAGGGGCATATGCTGCGGGCGACGGTCCTTTATCAGATGGATCTCTATGGCCCCGCGATGGAGGAGCTGGAGCAGACTATCGCCCTGAACCCCAACCATTTTGGCGCCATGTTCGGCGCGGGGATCATCGCCTATGAAACCGGCCAGACCGAAATGGCGATGAAGCTTTTCGATGCGGTCGAGGCTATACATCCCAACTTCGACGAATTATCTCGGCTTCAACAGGAACTGGACAAAGAGGCGGGTGCGCTCGACCTCTGAGACGAGGAAGTCATGGCCAACAGGGGCCGGATCGCGGCCATCCTTGGCCCGACCAACACGGGCAAAACCCACTATGCGATCGAGCGGATGCTGGGGCACCGGACAGGTGTCATCGGGCTTCCTCTGCGGCTACTTGCACGTGAGGTTTACGATAAGGTCGTGGCCATCCGCGGCCCCTCGGTGGTGGCACTTGTAACCGGCGAAGAGCGGATCGTTCCCCCTCGGACCCAGTATTGGGTTTGCACCGTCGAGGCGATGCCCGAGGGAATTGGCGCCGATTTCGTGGCGGTGGACGAGATCCAGCTATGCGCCGATCCCGAGCGCGGCCACGTTTTCACCGACCGATTGTTGCGCATGCGTGGCACAAACGAGACCCTGTTTATGGGCTCTGACACCATGCGCGGGCCGATCGCTGCTTTGGTTCCGGGCTGCGAGTTTGTGCGCCGCGAACGCATGAGCCAGCTGATCTACTCGGGCCAAAAGAAAATCAGCCGGATGCAGTCGCGCAGTGCCATCGTCGGGTTCTCGGTGGATAGCGTCTATGCCATCGCCGAACTGCTGCGCCGGCAAAAGGGTGGGGCGGCCGTGGTCATGGGGGCGCTCAGCCCTCGGACGCGGAACGCTCAGGTTGCGCTCTATCAGAACGGCGATGTGGATTATCTGGTGGCCACCGATGCGATCGGGATGGGCCTGAACCTTGATATCAACCACGTCGCATTCTCGAGCACGATCAAGTTCGACGGCCGCCGGATGCGCGAACTGCACCCCAACGAACTGGCCCAGATCGCGGGTCGTGCGGGGCGCGGGATGTCGGACGGCACCTTTGGCACCACGGGCGAAGCGCCGCCGCTGGACGACGAGGTCGCCGAAGCGATCATGGAGCACCGCTTTACCCCGCTGCAAAAGCTGCAATGGCGGAACCACGACCTGCGCTTTGGCTCAATCGAGACGCTGATCGACTCGCTCGAGCAGGCCCCCAAGGATGACCGTTTGCTGCGTGCCCGCGAAGCGGACGACCTGCGCGCCCTGAAGATTTTGTCGCAGATCGATGAAATGCGGGCCCGTGCGCACAACGTCCAATTCGTGAAGCTGCTCTGGGATGTCTGCCGGATTCCCGATTTCCGCGGCATCAGTAGTGGTGAACACGCCACACTTCTGGAGCAAATCTACCGCTTTTTGCATCAGGATGGGCGTGTTCCTGACGATTGGCTCGCCAGACAGATCAAACGCATTGACCGGACGCAGGGGGACATAGATACCCTTTCCAAGAGGCTCGCGTTCATTCGGACTTGGACTTATGTGGCGCAGCGTTCTGGTTGGGTCGGTGACGAAAGTCATTGGCGTGGCGAAACAAGGGCGGTAGAAGACCGCCTGTCAGATGCGCTGCACGAGCGCTTGACGCAAAGATTTGTGGACCGGCGCACATCCGTGCTTTTGCGCCGGCTCAAGCAGAAGGAGGCCCTTTTGGCCGAAGTAAACGACAAGGGTGAAGTGACCATCGAAGGTGAATTCGTTGGTCGTCTCGAAGGTTTCCGTTTCCGTCAGGACAAGGGCAGCAGCCCCGACGAGACGAAGACGGTAGCCAAGGCAAGCTTGCAGGCGCTGGCGCCGCATTTCCATCTGCGCGCGGACAAGTTCTATAACGCGCCCGATACCGAAATCGACTTCACCGAACAGGGTGGTCTGATGTGGGGTACGGATGCAGTTGGCAAACTGGTCGCCGGATCGGAACCGCTGAAGCCGCAGGTTGTGGCCTTTGTCGATGAAGAGGCTGGTGCAGACGTCGCCCAAAAGGTGCAGCGCCGCCTTCAGCATTTCATTGATCGCAAGATCGCGACCCTGTTCGAACCCCTGCTGAACCTTGGCAAGGACGAGGCCCTGACCGGTCTGGCCCGTGGCTTTGCGTTCCGTATGCTCGAAGGTCTGGGTATTCTGGAACGCGCGCCGATCGCAGACGAGGTGAAGTCGCTGGATCAGGAAGCCCGTGGCGCCCTGCGCAAGCACGGCATCCGTTTCGGCCAGTTCACCATCTTTATGCCTCTGCTTCTGAAGCCCGCGCCGACCCGTCTGCGTCTGGTTCTGTGGTCGCTGGCAAACGGTCTGGACGTATTCCCCGAGGCACCGCCTCCGGGTCTGGTTACTGTGCCTTCGCAGGCAGATGCTGCGCCGGGTTACTTTACCATGGCTGGCTACCGCGAAGCAGGCGAGCGCGCGATCCGTATCGACATGCTCGAGCGTCTGGCAGACATGCTGCGCTCCGAAGACAGCCGTGGCGGTTTCGAAGCGAAGCCCGACATGCTGTCGATCACCGGCATGACCCTCGAGCAGTTCGCTGCTCTGATGGAAGGCCTCGGCTACCGTGCCGAAAAGGGTGAGCGCACCAAAGTCAAAGCTGTGGATGCCGTCATGGCCGAGCCCGCGGTGGCTGCTGGCGAAGAAGCCCAAGCTGCCGACGTTGCCCCCGAGGTTGCTGCAATCGCCGACGAGGGCATCGCCCCCATCGCCGAAGAGGCTGTCGAAGGTGGCGAAGTCGAGCCCGCAATCGCAGAAACCCCCGCCGAAGAAGTGGCGCTGGGTGAGGCTGCGGACGCAGGTGCGGCCGGTGCCGAGATGGAAGTGTTCTACACCTTCACCTGGGGTCGTCAGCGCAATGCGAACCGCGGTGGCGGCGAGCGTCGTGGCGGTGGCAACCGTCCGAACAACAACCGCGGCGAACGCACCGAGCGTGGCGACCGTCCCGAAGGCGGTAAGCGCGCCGAGGGCGGCGATCGTCCCCGTGGCGGCAAGGGTGGCAAGCCCAAGGGCAAAGGCGGCCCCAAGGGCGGCAAGCCCCAGGGTCCCCGCGTGCACACCGCACGTCCCCCCAAGGCCGACAAGCCGATCGATCCGGATAATCCCTTTGCAGCGGCTCTGATGGGCCTGCGTGACAAGTCCTAAGGGGCCCCTTGTCGGACGCTGAAAAAACGAAGCTGCGCGTGGACAAATGGTTGTGGCACGCGCGGTTCTTCAAAAGCAGGTCTCTGGCCGCCCAAGTCGTGACGGCCGGACACCTGAGAATCAACAGCACCCACGCGGCCAAGCCCTCTAGCGGCGTTGGCGCGGGTGATGTCCTAACCTTTCCTCAGGCAAATTCTGTACGTGTTGTTCGCGTTCTGGCGCTGGGTGTCCGCCGTGGCCCCGCAACAGAAGCCCAAACATTGTACGAAGATTTGAGCAAACCCGAGGACAAAGGTCCTGAAAATCCGGCATTCGAGGGAAGCGGTAGGCCGACGAAGAAAGATCGTCGCAATCTCGATCTTCTCCGCCGACAGAGCCTTGAATGATTTGTCGGTCTGGCCTAGCTAACGCCGACAGCCAAAGAGCGAGATCCCCATGACCTATGTCGTTACTGATAACTGTATTGCCTGCAAATATACCGACTGTGTCGAGGTCTGCCCCGTAGATTGCTTCTACGAAGGCGAGAACATGCTGGTGATCCACCCTGACGAGTGCATCGACTGTGGTGTATGCGAGCCCGAGTGCCCCGCCGACGCGATCCGTCCGGACACCGAGCCGGATATGGAAAAGTGGGTTGAATTCAACCGCAAGTATTCGGAAATGTGGCCCGTGATCGTCGAGCGCAAAGACGCGCTGCCCGAGGCAACCGAGCGCGACGGCGAGCCCGACAAGCTGAACAAGTACTTCTCCGAAGCGGCTGGCGAAGGGAACTGATTCCCTGCCGATTCGGCACTGATTCAGGGCAATCTGGTGCATCCCCTTGATTCTCAGGGGATTCACACTCTTGTGTGGCCCTTTGAATGATACGCAAAATCTGCTATATAACAGTGCTATAGAACGGAACCGATTTATCCCCGCGGTCCCAGACGGGGGTAATCATCTGGCAGCATTGGCTTACCCGAGCGCAATCTTAGGGGATTGCGGCGCGGTTTTTTTGTCCTTTGTCTGCCGCGTGCGAGGAAGGATTGCATGAGCAAATCTAAAGCCCCCGAATTTCGTCCCAACGATTATGTTGTCTACCCGGCCCACGGCGTCGGTCAGATCATGTCCATCGAGGAACAGGAAATTGCCGGCCTGAAGCTGGAACTGTTCGTGATCTCGTTCGAGAAGGACAAGATGACCCTGCGCGTGCCGACCAACAAAGCGACCGAAGCCGGTCTTCGTTCGCTGTCGACCCCGGACGTCATTTCGCAGGCGATGGCCACCCTCAAGGGTAAGGCCAAGGTAAAGCGCGCCATGTGGTCGCGCCGCGCTCAGGAATACGAACAGAAGATCAACTCGGGCGATCTGATTGCGATTGCCGAAGTTGTACGTGACCTGCACCGTGCTGACGACCAGCGCGAGCAGAGCTATTCCGAGCGTCAGCTGTACGAAGCCGCGCTGGAGCGTCTGACCCGCGAAGTGGCCGCCGTGACCGGTGGTGACGAAGTGGCTGCCGCCAAGAAAGTCGACGACGTTCTGATGTCGCGCGCTGCCTGATCCGAGGATCCGGTTGTAGAACTAAAAGAGCCGCCCTTGGTTGGGGCGGCTTTTTTCTTTGGGCTTGGGGCATGTGTCTGGCGCGGTGCCGGTGAGTATTTTTACAAAGAAGAAGGCAGAAGCGCCGCCAGAGCGATGAGCGCCGCGATTTCGGTCAGCTGTTGCGATGCGCCGAGGATGTCGCCGGTTTGCCCGCCGATTTTGCGCAGGGCGATTGTGGCCCATAGGGCGGCGATCGCAGCGGCGGCGAGGCAGGGGATGGGGCCTAGAAGGGGCAGGGCGATTGCCAGCCCCGTTGCGGCCGAGGTGAGGGCGGTGGGCTTGGTCGGGGAGCCGACAGAGCTGGAGAGGCCGTTCTTGCGCGCTTGGGGCAGGAAGGCCATCAGCGGGGACATGGCGCTGCGACTCAGGGCGCCGAGGCCGGCCAGAACGACAACGGGGTGGGCCGATTCCAGGACCAGCGACAGCAGCGTGACCCGCCAGAGCAGCGAGAGCGCGATGGCGATGACCCCGTAGGCCCCTGTGCGGCTGTCCTTCATGATCTCGAGGCGGCGTTCCGGTGTCCAACCACCCCAAAGGCCGTCGGCACTGTCGGCGAGGCCATCCTCGTGCATGGCGCCGGTCAGGATGACCGAGGTGGTCAGGGCGGCAATGGCCTGAACCAGTGGCGGCAGGCCAATCGCGCTGATCCCGAGGGCCACAACCCCCGCGAGCGCGCCGATCAGGGCTCCGGCAACCGGATAGGCCCAAGTGGCGCGAGCAGAGCGCAGAGCGGCGTGTTCGGGATCGACCCGGACTGGAATACGCGACATAAGGCCCATTGCGGCCGGTAGGTCTTGCCAGTGGAAGAAGGGCTGTGTCATGGGCACTTCGCTGGTTGGGGCGGGTTGCCGTTACATATCGGCTTTGACGAACGAATCAACAGGGGGCACACAATGCAGAACGATAGCTTTGCCGCACAGATGCAGGCGCACTTGCAGGCAGCCAAGGGACCGAGCGCAGCCGCTCAGGCAGAGGCTTCGGCCCGTAACGATGTTCTGACCAAGCCGCCGGGGGCCTTGGGCCGCCTTGAGGATCTGGCGATCTGGTACGCCAGTTGGCGCGGTGATGCGCGTCCCCAGATCACTGCGCCTCAGGTCATCGTGTTCGCGGGCAACCATGGTGTTGTCGCGCAGGGCATTTCGGCATTCCCCGCCGAGGTGACCGTCCAGATGGTGGCGAACTTTGAACGGGGCGGGGCGGCGATCAACCAGCTGGCCAACCTGCACGGTGCCAAAATGGAAGTCGTGGCGCTGGAACTGGATCGCCCGACCTTTGACTTTACCCAGCGCGCGGCGATGGATGCGGCGCATCTGGATGCGGCCCTGAAGGCGGGGTGGGATGCGGTTGATCCCGCATCGGACCTGCTGGTCGTGGGCGAGATGGGTATCGGCAACACCACCGCAGCGGCGGCTATTTCCCTGGCGCTGTTTGGCGGTGAGGCGGCAGATTGGGTCGGTCGCGGCACCGGTCTGGACGATGCTGGCGTGGCCCGCAAGGCCGAGGTGATCGCCAGGGCGCTGGAAGTGAACGCCCCCGAGGGCCCGCTGGAAGTGCTGCGCTGCGTTGGCGGCCGTGAGGTCGCGGCGATGGCCGGTGCGATTGCCCGCGCGCGGGTCGAGAATATCCCCGTGATTCTGGACGGCTTCATCTGCTGCTCGGCGGCGGCTGTTCTGGAAAAGCTGGTCGAAGGGGCCTTGGACCACTGCGTGGCGGGTCACCGCAGCGCAGAGGCCGCCCATGGGCGCGTGCTGGAGGCATTGGGCAAAGAACCCCTGCTGACCCTTGGTCTGCGTCTGGGTGAGGGCTCTGGTGCGGCGCTGGCGATTGGCATTCTGAAGGGCGCGATTGCCTGCCATTCGGGCATGGCATCCTTTGCCGAAGCGGGCGTCAGCGACGGCTGATCAGCCCACAATCGCGAAACGAAGAAAGGCGTCCCTCAGGACGCCTTTTTGTTTGCCTCACTGCTGGTTTCGAGTTGGGCCAGCAGGGTGGTCTCCAGCTCTTTCTCCAGCTCTTTGGCGCGAGCGATGTAGGGCTCGTTTTCGGCGGCGGGCACGTCGGGCTTCCACAGCTTTGCCAGTTCGCTGACCGTGTGGCGGTCGTGGTGATAGAAGACTCGCTGCGCCTCGGCGGCCTCGAACTCCGTCATGCCAAGGTTTTCCAGCACATAGCGACCAGCACGAAGCGAACTGTCGAACAGCTCTCGAACAATGTCATCGGCACCAGCGGCATAGAGCGAATACACGTGGTTCCGGTCGTGGGCGCGGGCGATGATGTGCAGCTTGGGGTGGCTCTTGCGGGCGAACTGCACAAGGCGCGTGGCCTTCTCGGGATCATCAAGGGCGACGACCAGAATGCGCGCCTCGCTCAGGCCAGCCGCACGCAGCAGGTCGGGGCGGGTTGGGTCGCCGAAGAAGCCTTTGAACCCGAATTTGCGCATCAGTTGGATGGTCTTGATGTCGTGATCGATCACCACGGTTTTATAGCCGCAGGACTGCACCAGACGGTTCACGATCTGACCAAAGCGCCCGATGCCCGCGATGATCACGGGGCCTTTGTCGTCGATCACGTCCTCGACGATGGGGGCGTCAGCGGCGGCAGCGCGGGCTTTGCGTTCGAACAGGATGAACAGCAGCGGGGTGATCAGCATGGTGATCGCGATGGCCAGCAGAATGACCTGCCCCTGAGGGGCGCTCAGCACGTTGGTCTGGGTCGAGAACGACACCAGCACAAAGCCGAACTCGCCCGCTTGGGCCAGCCCCAGCGTGAACAGCCAGCGCCCGCGGGGACGCAGCCGGAACAGGCGAGCAATGATATAGAGCACCGAGCCCTTGATCAGGATGATTGCCGCCGCAATGCCGAGGATGGTCAGCGGTTTGGCGAACAGCAATCCAAAGTCGATGCCCGCGCCCACGGTGATAAAGAACAGCCCCAGAAGCAGGCCCTTGAACGGCTCAAGGTCGCTTTCCAGCTCGTGGCGGAATTCGGTGTTGGCCAGAACCACACCGGCCAGAAACGTCCCCAGCGCGGGCGACAGGCCCACCATCGTCATCAACAGGCCTATGCCTACCACGATCATCAAGGCCAGCGCGGTGTACATCTCGCGCAGTTTGGCGGCGTGGATGTAGCGAAAGACGGGGCGGGTCAGGTAGATGCCGGTCAGAATGATGGCCACCACAGCCCCCAGCGTGATCAGGGTCACGCCCCACGCAGGCAGGCCGTCCACCAGACTGATGGCGCTGTGCTCGGCATCCTCGACTGGTCCGACGCGGATCGAGCCATCGGGGGCAAAGCCCGGTCCGGCCGCCAATCCCAGCAGCGGCAGGATCGCCAGCATCGGGATCACCGCCATATCCTGCGTCAGCAGCACCGAGAATGTCGCGCGCCCGCCATTGGTCTGGACCAGACCCTTTTCGGTCAGGGTTTGCAGCACGATCGCGGTCGAGGACAGGGACAGGATCATCCCCACCGCCAGCGACGTCTGCCAATCATAGTTGTACCACATCCCCAGCGCGGTCATTGCGCCCGTGGTCAGGGTAATCTGCAGGCCCCCCATGCCGATCAGCTTGTGCCGCATGTCCCACAGGGTGCGGGGCTCCAGTTCCAGACCGATCAGGAACAGCATCACCACCACGCCATATTCGGCAAAGTGCTGCAGGTCCTTGGTCTCGGACCCGACAAGACCCAGAACGGGGCCAATCACGATACCGGCGGCGATATATCCCAGAACGGACCCAAGACCGAGACGGGCTGCAATCGGAACCGCAATCACTGCGGCCACAAGGTAAATCAAAGTGTCTAAAAGAATGACGTCCATCTAGGGGCTTATTTCCATAATCTGCTCGGCCCTAGTTTAAGGCGTATTACCGCCAAGGCCAGTGCTGCACTGCAATGCAGCAATGAACGCACGGGAAAGTGTGTCCCTGAAAGATAGGAATTCCGGCCCTTAGCCCTTGGGCATGGACAGCACGACGTTGCGGCTGCCTTTGACCAGACGGATGGCATCCGCACTGATAGCGGTAACCTTGCTGCCTTCGATCTTGTCGCCGACCTGAACCTTTTTGTAGCGGCCGTTGGGCAGGCGGATCAGGGCGCGGCGGTTCGAATCCGATCCATAGACCCCGATCAGGTTCATTTCCTTGAGGGATATTACATTATCCTCGGTCGCGGCCTTGGTCACCGAAGCCTTGGAAGGCAGGGAGGGCGCGGCAGATTTCTTGGTCGCCGCCGAAGCAACCTGCACAGGCGCGGCCTTGGACGGGGCGGGGGCCAGATCCTTGGGGCGGGCCTTGGGCATGAGCGAGGAGTTGGCGACCAGATCCTCTTGCTCTTCTTCGCTGATGCCAGCGGTGCTGCCACCCGACGCCTCGCGCAGGGCGTCCATGACGGCGGCGGCGGTTTCGGGGCTGGCGGCGGGGGCCTCGGCCACTGCGGGCGGGGCGGGCACCAGATCATCCGGACGGGCCTTGGGGCGGCGCGAAGCCATCTCGGCCAAGGTCAGACCACCAAGGCGGCTGCGCTCCAGCTTCTCTGCCAGATCGTCAGGGCGGGCCTGCGGGCGGATCTTATAGGCGGGGGCCTCGGGTTCAGCCTCGGCGACTTCGGTCTCGGCGGGGGCTGTTTCGGGGCGGGTCGGGGGCACCACAGGCGGGTTGCCAAGGAACACGCGATAGCCACCGGGGGCCAAGGTGCCCTCGGGCGTCGGTCGCACCAGACCGTTTTCATCCAGCGCGAACTTGTGCTCGGCCGCGGTAGGCAGGCCTTGGCGCGGGGGCAGTTCGTCCAGCGCCAGTTCGTTCGTCTCGGGCAGGGACACGGCGTCCAGCGACGGCACTGCACGGTCCTTGGAGGGGACGTAGACATCCGCGTCAGAGGGCACATCGGGCAGGGTCGGCGCCACAGGGGCCATCGCGTAGATGCCCGTCCGCGCATAGAGGTCCTGTAGCTGCTCGGGGGTCATGGCGACCTGTTCCGGAGCGGCCTCGGGCGCGGGGTCTGTGGGCTGGACCGGCAGCAGATCGACCGCATCCCCGTGCATCGCCAGCGCTTCGTCCGTTTCTTCGGAACTGGGGGCAGGGGTGGTCAGATCGGTGTCGGTGTCCGGCTCGCTTTCCAGTTCGGCGGTGTCCAGTTCCTCGGCGGGAACGGTGGTCACGGGGATCGCAACGGGTTCGGACTGGGCCGTGATCTCGGCGGGTGTGTCGCCGGTGAAGAGGGTCGCAGTGGCCCCGACAACACCCATGAACAGGATAACCGCGGCGGTCGCCATTAGGCCCAGTTTCGCGTGATCCTGCCCCTTGGGCAGCGGCAGCTTGGTAGAGGCCAGCATCCCGCCAATCACCGTAAACATCCCTGCGGCGACCGAGGTCCGCTCGGCCTTCAGCGGGGTTTTGCGGGCAGTAGCGGGCGCCTTGGGGGCGGTGCGATGGGCGGTCAGCGTAGCCGCACTCAGGTCGGGCGTTGGCTCTGGGTCCTCATCGGGGGTGGAAACCTCGATGAAGGGGGCCTCAACCTCGGCCTCGCGCTCTTTGGTGGCGGCGTGCAGCGCACTGAGCGAACTGTTCTCGACCGCGCCCCCGAAATCGGGCAGGGGGATTTTGTCATCGCCGCCAAGGTCACCCGCGTTGATCTGGGCCTCGCCGGTAATGCGGATCAGCTCGAAATCCCGTTGGACTTCTTCGCCCTTGGGCATGACTTCGCGCGCATGAAGCGAGGTGCCTAAGTAGGGCTCGGCGGGATAGTTTGCGGACGCTTCGGGGATCGCGCCAAAGGAATAGGGGTTGAACCCGTGCTCCAGCGCAAAGGCCTCGGCCTCGTCGAGCGTTTCGTGAGCTACGGCGGCCACAGACACGTTGCCATCGGTCAGGCGTACGCAGTCGAAATTCAGTTGCTCGACCCGATAGGGGGTCGCTCCTTCGAGCGCGATGCGGGCGGCGGAACGTTCCTGTCCGGGGGCAACGCCGCTCATGGTCAGGTAGCGGATTTGTTCGTCGGGGATCACGATCTTGCAGCGCAGGCCATCGGGCGACAGCGCCAGGGCACGGTCGCGCAGCTTGGCCAGCGCCGCGGGTAGGTCCGCAGCATCCAAAGCCACGTCACCGACCAGCAGCCAGCCATCTTCGCCCCGTTGCAGCAGGCGAATTCCATTAAAGGTCAGCGAAAGCGCGAAATTCGTAATCATCGGTCTTTAGATACCACCCCGCCCCATCCCGGGGTAGCTTCGTCCAAGCTTGTGCCTCAGATTACAGCAGGAAACCGCCTAGAGAAAGACAATATGCCTAAAGGGTGTTTTGCATTTCAGGATGCCTTGGGAAACCATTGCCTCAGGGAAACAGAGGAGAAATCCCATGAAATTTCTAGGACTGGTCGCAGGTGTCGTGATGATGGCGGCGGTTCCGGTATATGCGCAGACCGCAACTATTCAGGTGGTCGGAACGGGCACAGTCGTGGCCGAGCCGGATATGGCGGTGATCACATTGGGCGTGTCCGAAGAGGCCCGCGATGCAGCGGCGGCAATGGAAACGGTGTCTTCCAAAGTGGCGGCCATTCTGGATGCCCTGGCCCAAGCCGGAATCGCCGAGCGCGACGTGCAGACCCAGAACGTTTCGGTCTCGCCGGTGTGGAACAACACCTCGACCGGAAATAACCCGCGTATCACGGGGTTTGAGGCGACCAACACCGTCGCCGTCCGTGTGCGGGTTCTGGACAGTCTGGGCTTTGTGATTGATCGCGTTCTGGATTCGGGCGCGAACCAGATGAACGGGCTGACCTTCCAGATCACCGACGATTCTGCGCTGCTGGAACAGGCGCGCCGTGCCGCCGTGCAGGACGCCATGGCAAAGGCGCAGCTTTATGCGGATGCGGCGGGTGTCACGCTGGGGTCCGTGCTGACCCTGCAAGAGACCGGCAACATGCAAGAGACCGCGCGCATGGATATGGCAATGATGGCTGCCCCCAAAGGCGCCCCCATTGCCAAGGGCGAGCTGTCCCAGACTGCGACGGTTTCGATGACCTTTGCGATCCAGCAGGCGGGGCAGGACACAGGCTCCACACCCGAATAACCGTCACCTAATCCGTAGGTTTGCAGCGGGGCCCACCATGACAGGCCACCTGCAAACTGCACTAACCCGATCGCAAAAGGGGGACGCGGCCAATGCTGCGTCCCCCTGAATTTTTCCCGAATCGGCTGGACCCGTGCGCAAGTCAGCGCATCCAGAAGCCCTCTTTCTTGATCCGGTTGCGAATGCCCTGTTCCTTGCGCGGCAGATCATTCTGGTCGAACAGGGCGCGCACTTTCTTGCCGCGGCCTTGATAGACCATGCGTTTGATCGGGTCGTAGTTTTTGAGGATCTTCTTGATCTTGTTCGGGGCGGTGACCTCTTCGATCACGCTGATCACAGCCTCGCTCTCACGCGCATAGAGCAGGGGTAGTACGCGGTAGTGGCACGTGGTGCGTCCGTCCAACCAGCCGTCCTCTAGCGCGCCGAATCCGCCGCCAAAGCTGTGCAGGACCAAGGGCAGGGCGATCTGGTCCAGCCATGGCCAGATTTCCTGACAGACCAGCTCTGCGGGGCGGGTGTCGCGAATCCCCAGAGCGATCTCCAGATACCGCGCCCCAAAGGCCGCCGCGTCACGGTGATAGAAGAAGCCCGCGTTGAAATAGGGGTAGCGGCGCCAGAATTCCTCGGGCCAGCTTTTGTCCAGCGCGCTGTCCATTTCCAGCCCGAACTGGCGGTAGAGCGACTCCCACGTGGCGTGATAGCCGGGGCCATACAGTTCGATCTGCGGCCAAGTGGATTCGCGCCGCATCGAGGCCGCAGGGCGGTCAAAGTCGAATGGCACTTTGCGGATGTCGTCCAGCACCAGCGTGTCGGTGTCGAAAAACACGAACGGGCGGTCGGTGGGGACGACCTTCAGGCACTCGATCTTGTTCCCGTTAGGGTAGTCCTGACCAAAGTGCTCGTTGGCAAAGGGCAGGATCTCGGCGCCCATGGATTCGAGCGCCTCGCGCACCTCGGAACCCATCCGCGGATCGCTGTTCCACTTGGGGCCGGGCTGCGGTTCGCAGACCAGAAGGCGGCCTTTGAACTTGGGGCTCTTGGCGCGCAGGGATGCGGCGAAAACCAGTGCCTCGTATTCCAGACGACCCGCTTGGGCGACGATGACTATGTTGAAAACTTCGCTCATGGACCCTCGGAAAAACATAACCCAGCCTGACTATAGGCAGGTAAAACCCATTGAAAAAGAGGCGTTTTTATTTTCGTGAGGCTTAGTCCCATCCATTCTCTCAGAAGGAGAATGGTGGGCGACCCTGGAATCGAACCAGGCATGGGTCTCCCCGGCGGAGTTACAGTCCGCTGCCGCACCTTGCAGCTCGTCGCCCTGACGTGGGGCGCTGTCTAACCCTGACCCGTGGGGGCGTCAACAGGAAAATCTCTTGTACTTCAAAGAATGTGCAGGCACTGAGGCGCACGTCAGTAAACAAAGGGCCGAAGCCATGAAAAAACCGAAGTGGGTCGTGGAAAAAGAGCAATCCAAGCGCGCTGCCTCGAAAGAAACGGTGTGGTTGTTTGGTCTTCATGCCGTTCGTGACGCGCTGGAAAACCCCGCCCGAGTCAAATTGCGACTCGTGGTGACGCAGAATGCGCAGGCAAAACTGCAGGACGCGATCGACAAAGCCGGAATCACCCCCGAGTTGTCGGACCCCCGCAAGTTCGCCGCCCCTCTGGACCCTCAATCCGTGCACCAGGGCGCCGCGCTTGAGGTGAAGGCGCTGGACTGGGGCAAGCTCGAGGATATCTGCATCGGCCACCCCGACCGCGCGCCCCGTGTGGTTCTGCTGGACCGCGTCTCTGATCCCCATAACGTGGGCGCGATTCTGCGTAGTGCCGAGGTGTTCGGTGCCTGTGCCGTGATCGCCCCCGCGCGCCATTCCGCCCCCGAGACCGGCGCTCTGGCCAAGACTGCCAGCGGCGCGTTGGAACGCCAGCCCTATCTGCGTGTGGGCAACCTGTCCCAAGCGATGGAGCGTCTGCGCGACATGGGCTACCTGCTGCTGGGTCTGGATGGTCTGGCCGAGCAAACCATCGAGCAGGCTCTGGTGGGGCAATACGACCGCCCTGTGGCGCTGGTTCTGGGCTCCGAAGGGCCGGGCCTGCGCGAAAAAACCCGCGAAACCTGCGATTCGCTGGTCAAGATCGAGTACGCCGGTGCCTTTGGGTCGCTGAACGTGTCGAACGCAGCTGCGGTGGCGCTCTACGCCTCGTTGGGCAAGTGAATCGGTTCGGGCTGCCTGCCTGACGGGCGGGCAGCCTGACCTCACGTTTAGTTGACCGGCAGCCTGAGTCGCTGCGCAACGGCGGTTTTACGGATCGGTCGGGGTCTGCGGGTCATCCATCGCTGCGGTGCAGCGAATTTTACGAATCGCCTAGTAAAATATGGGTGAATTTCCTGCGGCACCCTCTCGTTCTGGCTGAGCGGGGCAAAAATCGACAGGTTTTTCCCGCGGCGCCCCAAGGGTTTAGAGCTGTTCACAGCTTTATTACATGCCCTTTAAGTTCCGAAATGGTCTCCTAGGTTCATAGGTGTCGCGGGGCCGGAACCCTCGCGGTTACTTCACTGTCCCTCGTTCCGTACCTTTGCCCGGGCCCCCAGAGCCCGGGCTTTTTTCTGCCAACTGTCTGACAGGATTGCGAATGACCCAGACCGACGCCCAACTCCGCGACATTCTGACCAATGCCAAAACCATTGCCTTGGTGGGTGCGTCCTCGAACCCGGCGCGGCCCAGTTTTCAGGTCGGGAACTTTCTGGCGGGGCAGGGGTATCGGGTGATCGGGGTGAACCCCGGTCTGGCAGGCCAGCAGCTGTACGGAGAGACCGTTGTAGGCGCGCTGGGGGACATCACCGACCTCGTGGACATCGTGGACATCTTTCGCGCCGGAGAGGCCGTTCCAGCCATCGTAGAAGAGGCCCTGAGCCTGTCTGGTCCGCGGACCATCTGGCTGCAGCTGGGTGTGGACAGCGCCGAAGGTGTGGCGCTGGCCCAAGAGAACGGCCTGAAGGTCGTTGAGAACCGCTGCCCGAAGATCGAGATGCCTCGCCTCGGGATGGTTTGATTATTTGCGGGCTGCCTTTTCGGCGATGCCAGAGGTGCCTTCGCGGCGCTCTAGCTCGGCTTCGACATCGGACAGGTCCACGTCGCGGGCGCGCAGCATGACCAGCAGGTGATAGAGCACGTCCGCCGCTTCGCCGATCAGCTTCTCGCGGTCGTTTTTCACGGCCTCGATGATGGCTTCGATCGATTCCTCACCAAATTTCTCGGCGCATTTCTCGGGGCCCTTGGACAGCAGCTTGGCGGTCCAGCTGGTGTCGGGGCTGTCCCCGACGCGGGCGGCGATGGTGTCGTTCAGGCGGTGCAGGGCGCTCATGTCAGCCTCATGGGGATGCCGGCGGCGGCCATGTGGGCCTTGGCCTCGTGGATGGTGTGCACGCCAAAGTGGAAGATCGACGCGGCCAGAACGGCGCTGGCGTGGCCTTCGGTGACGCCCTCGACCAAGTGATCCAGATTGCCGACGCCGCCCGAAGCGATCACGGGGATGTCCACCGCGTCCGCGATGGCGCTGGTTAGCGGCAGGTTAAAGCCTGCGCGGGTGCCGTCACGGTCCATGCTGGTCAGAAGGATTTCCCCTGCGCCCTTTTCCGCGACGAGACGCGCGAATTCCACAGCGTCGATGCCGGTCGATTTGCGGCCCCCGTGGGTAAAGATTTCCCAGCGGCCCGGTTCCACAGTTTTCGCGTCAATCGCACAGATGATGCACTGGCTGCCGAACTGGTCCGCCGCGCGGGCGATCACATCGGGGTCCGCCACAGCGGCCGAGTTAAAGCTGACCTTGTCAGCGCCCGCCAGCAGCAGAGCCCGCACATCCGCATTGGTCCGCACGCCGCCACCGACGGTCAGGGGCACAAAGCACTGCTCGGCCGTGCGGGTCACCAGATCGTACATGGTGCCGCGGTTTTCGTGGGTCGCGTGAATGTCGAGGAAACATATCTCGTCCGCACCGGCGGCGTCATAGGCGCGCGCGGCCTCGACGGGATCGCCCGCGTCAATCAGATCGACAAAGTTCACGCCTTTGACCACTCGGCCATCGGCAACGTCCAAACAGGGGATGATACGTGTCTTGAGCATGGCTCTTCTCTTAGGCGGTGGCGCGGGATGCGTCCAGCGGGGCCAAAGCAAAAGGGCCGCGCGGTGGCGGCCCGATCCGGTTATTTCAGCGCGGCGATGGCTTCTTCGAGGTTGATTGCGCCGTCGTAGAGTGCGCGGCCCGAGATCGCGCCGGAAATGACGCCGGTGTCGCGCAGGGCGATCAGGTCGGTCAGGCTGCTGACGCCGCCCGAAGCGATAACGGGGATTTGCACGGCGCGGGCCAATGCTTCGGTCGCCTCGATGTTCGGGCCTTGCATTGCGCCGTCGCGGTTGATGTCGGTGTAGATGATCGCCGCAACGCCAGCGTCTTCGAAGGATTTCGCCAGATCGGTGACCATGACGTCGGTTTCCTCGGCCCAGCCTTTGGTGGCGACTTTGCCGTTGCGGGCGTCGATGCCTACAGCGACCTTGCCGGTGAATTCACGGGCCGCTTCGCGCACCAGATCGGGATTTTCCACGGCGACTGTGCCAAGGATGACACGGGCCAGACCCTTTTCTATCCAAGTGGCGATGGTCTGCATGTCACGGATGCCGCCGCCAAGCTGCGCGGGGACGTTGGTGGCCGCAAGGATCGCCTCGACCGCGGCGCCATTCACAGGCTCGCCCGCGAAGGCGCCGTTCAGGTCCACCAGATGCAGCCATTCGCAGCCCGCATCCTGAAATGCCAGCGCCTGTGTGGCCGGGCTGTCCGAGAACACGGTCGCCTTGTCCATGTCACCGCGTAGAAGGCGCACGGCCTGTCCGTCTTTGAGGTCGATGGCGGGGTAAAGGATCATGGCAGAACGCTCCGGCGAATGGGAATTTCGGTTGGGTGGCAAATTGCATGGACGGGGGCGAAATGCAACGGACCTGACGTTAGGCTTGATTCGTAAGGCAGGCTCGCTCAGTCTGCGCTCACTCATTAGGAGGAGATGGGTATGAAGAAAATTCTGGCAGCCGCGCTGGTGCTGATCGCAGGCGCTGCGCAGGCGGGCGATGTCTACGGGGTGTGGCAGACCGAAACCAGCGAGAAGGGGTCATTCCTGCATGTGCGTGTCGGCCCTTGTGGTGACAAGGTGTGCGGCGTGATCGACAAGGTGCTGGGTGGGGGTGACGAATCCATCACCGGCAAGACGATCATCTGGGATATGGCGGATCAAGGCTCTGGCGCGTTCGGGGGCGGTAAAATCTGGGCTCCGGATACGGACAAGACCTATAAGAGCAAGATGGCGCTGAACGGTGACACGCTGCAGGTGTCGGGCTGTATTCTGGGTGGGGCGATTTGCCGGTCGCAGAACTGGAGCCGTGTGAACTGATTTTGCTTCTTCGGATGTAAGAAACCCCGCCGTGGTGTTGGCCGCGGCGGGGTTTTTATTCGAGTATTTTCAGCAAAAAGAAGCCGGATCGCGTGTCAGGGTTTCCAGTTGAGGAAGTTGGCGATCAGTTGAAGGCCGATTTGCTGGCTCTTTTCCGGGTGGAACTGGAAGCCGAGCAGGTTGTCGCGGCCAACGATGGCGGTGACTTCGGTGCCGTAATCCACATGGGCGAGGCGCTCGGCGGCGGTGTCCACGGTGAAGTGGTAGGAGTGCACGAAATACGTGTGATCGCCCGTTTTCACGCCGTCAAAGACGGGGTGGGGGGTGTCGATCACCAGGTCGTTCCAGCCCATGTGCGGCACTTTGAGTGTGCTGTCGGTGGGGCGGATTTTGTCGACGGTGCCTGCGATCCAGTCAAAGCCCTTGGTCTCGGTGTATTCGAGCCCGCGGGTGGCAAGCATTTGCATACCGATGCAGATCCCGAGGAAAGGTTTGCCCTGTTTGATGGCGACTTCCTCAATGGCCTCGAAGAGGCCCGAGTGGTTGAAGAGCGCCTGTTGGCAGGCGGGGAAAGCCCCGTCGCCGGGCAGGACGACGCGGTCGGCTTTGCGCACGACCTCGGGGTCGGCAGTGACGATGACAGGGCCGTGGCCCTGTTCTTGGGCCATCCGTTGGAACGCCTTTTCCGCTGAGTGCAGATTGCCGCTTTCGTAGTCGACGATCACCGTGGTCATCAGAGCGCGCCCTTGGTCGAGGGCAGGGCACCTGCGGCGCGGGGATCGGGTTCGACCGCTTGGCGCAGCGAACGGGCCACGGCCTTGAATGCGGCTTCGGCGATGTGGTGGCTGTTGAACCCGTTCAGGCAGGCGATGTTCAGGGTGATGCCGCCGTGGGTGCTGAGTGCCTGAAAGAATTCGCGCACCAATTCGGTGTCGAAGGTGCCGATTTTCTGGCTCGGGAAGGTCATGTCAAAGTGCAGGAAGGGGCGGTTCGACAGGTCGAGCGCCGCACGCACCAGCGTGTCGTCCATGGGCAAGAGGCAGCTGCCATAGCGGTTGATGCCCTTTTTGTCGCCAACGGCCTGCTTGATCGCCTGACCCAGCGCGATGCCGGTATCCTCGACCGTGTGGTGGTCGTCGATGTGCAGGTCGCCATTGGCACGTGCGGTGATGTCGATCATCGAGTGGCGGGCCAACTGCTCCATCATGTGGTCGAAAAAGCCCACGCCGGTCTTGATGTCATACTTGCCGGTGCCGTCCAGATCGACGGATACGCTGATCTGGGTTTCGGTGGTGTTACGGGTGATTTCGGCGCGTCGCATGGGCCCCTCCGTTAGAACTCGCGGCCTTGTAGCGCGATGCGGGGGCAAGGCCAAGCGGCCCGTTTCATGTTCTGTCGTCGGAAGTTTTGGTCTGTATGGAGCGGGCGAGGCGATTCGAACGCCCGACCCTAACCTTGGCAAGGTTATGCTCTACCCCTGAGCTACGCCCGCACTCTCATACAGTCATCGGTTTTCTGGAGCGGGCGAGGCGATTCGAACGCCCGACCCTAACCTTGGCAAGGTTATGCTCTACCCCTGAGCTACGCCCGCTTCCTTGGGAAAACCGATCCCTATCTACCTTCTTCTGGAGCGGGCGAGGCGATTCGAACGCCCGACCCTAACCTTGGCAAGGTTATGCTCTACCCCTGAGCTACGCCCGCACCGTTGAAGGTGAGGCGCTGTTTAATGCTGTCCCGCAGAGGCTGCAAGAGGAAAAAGCCACCTTTTTGCAGGAAATTTTCAAACGGCTCTTCGGAAGGGTAGGAAGCATGTGAAAATCCCCTGATTTCAAAGGGTTTCGGGGCCCAAAGAAAAAGGCGCGCCATCGTGGGCGCGCCTTTGGTGTTCGGTGTGGGGCCGGATTACTCCAGCTCG
Organism: Donghicola mangrovi; assembly: GCF_013377535.1. Classification (GTDB taxonomy): domain Bacteria; phylum Pseudomonadota; class Alphaproteobacteria; order Rhodobacterales; family Rhodobacteraceae; genus Donghicola; species Donghicola mangrovi. Next base: position 83,023 of record NZ_JABCJE010000009.1, read on the forward strand.
ACCAGCAGGTCCTTGGCGTCGATCTGGTCGCCCGGTTTGACGTGAACCGCTTTGACCACGCCCGCCTTTTCGGCGTGCAGACCGGTTTCCATCTTCATCGCTTCGATGGTCAGGATCAGATCGCCGGTGCTGACCTTCTGGCCTGGAGTGACGCTGAGCGAGGCCACAACACCCGGCATCGGCGCACCGATGTGGCTGCTGTTGCCGGCTTCGGCCTTGGGGCGGACGGCGCTGGTGGCTTTGACCTTACGATCGGGTACGCGGATCACGCGGGGCTGACCGTTCAGTTCAAAGAACACCTTCACTTCGCCCTTGTCGTCGGCTTCGCCAACGGCCTGCAGGCGGATTTCCAGCGTTTTGCCGGGATCGATCTCGACGCTGATCTCCTCGCCGGGTTCCATGCCGTAGAAGAAGGTCTTGGTCGGCAGGGTGCGGACGGGGCCATAGGTCTTGTGGCGCGACATGTAGTCGGTGAAGACCTTGGGGTACATCAGGTAGCCGTTCAGATCCTCGTCATCAATCGGCTCTTCGAAGTCGAGCGATTTGGTGACCGACAGGCGGGTTTCCTCGATGTCGATGGGGGCCGCGTGCAGACCGGGACGGTCGGTGTTGGGCTGATCACCCTTCAGGACCTTGGCGATGATGTTCGCGGGGAAGCCGCCCGGAGGCTGGCCCAGATTGCCGCGCATCATGTCCACGACCGAGTCGGGGAACGCGATATCACGCTTTGGGTCTTCGACATCGGCGCGGGTCAGGCCTTGAGACACCATCATCAGCGCCATGTCACCGACCACCTTGGACGAAGGGGTCACTTTGACGATGTCGCCGAACATCTGGTTCACGTCCGCATAGGCATGCGCCACCTCGTGCCAACGCTCTTCCAGGCCCAGGCTGCGGGCCTGCGCCTTGAGGTTGGTGAACTGGCCACCGGGCATCTCGTGCAGGTAAACCTCGGACGAGGGCGACGCGAGGCCGCTTTCGAACGCGGCGTACTGGCCACGGACCTGTTCCCAGTAGTCGCTGATCTGGCGCACGGCCTCGACATCCAGTCCGGTGTCGCGGTCGGTGTGACGCAGAGCCTCGACGATCGAGCCCAGAGCCGCCTGAGAAGTACCACCCGAGAACGCATCCATCGCCGCGTCAACTGCATCCACGCCCGCGTCAGCGGCCGCCAGAATGGTTGCGCCAGCAATGCCACTGGTGTCGTGGGTGTGGAAGTGGACGGGCAGGCCGACCTCTTCTTTCAGGGCTTTGACCAGAATGCGGGCTGCGCCGGGCTTCAACAGGCCCGCCATGTCCTTCAGACCCAGAACGTGGGCGCCAGCGGCCTTCAGCTCTTGGGCCATCGAGACATAGTACTTCAGGTCGTACTTCGCGCGGTCGGGGTTCAGGATGTCGCCGGTGTAGCAAACGGTGCCTTCCAGAATCTTGCCCGATTCCAGAACCGCATCCATCGCGACGCGCATGTTTTCCACCCAGTTGAGGCTGTCGAACACCCGGAACACGTCAACGCCGGTCTCTGCCGCCTGCTTGACAAAGAACTTCACCACGTTGTCGGGGTAGTTGGTATAGCCAACACCGTTCGCACCACGCAGCAGCATCTGGGTCAGGACGTTCGGCATACGCTCGCGCAGGTCACGCAGACGCTGCCACGGGCATTCCTGAAGGAAGCGATAGGCCACGTCAAAGGTCGCGCCACCCCAGCATTCCACCGAGAACAGCTGCGGCAGGTTGTGCGCATAGGCGGGCGCCACGCGGATCATGTCGATCGAGCGCATACGGGTCGCCAGCAGCGACTGGTGGCCGTCGCGCATGGTGGTGTCGGTCAGCAGCAGTTGCTTTTGGGCAGCCATCCAGTCGGCCACGGCCTGCGGACCCTTTTCGTCCAGCAGGGTCTTGGTGCCGGGGGCAGGGGTGTCGGCCAAAAGCTTGGGCGCGCGGGGTTTGATGTCCGCGTGGGGTTTCACGCGGCCAGCGGTTTCGGGGTGACCGTTGACGCTGATATCCGCGATGTAGGTCAGCACCTTGGTGCCGCGGTCGCGGCGGGCGCTGAAGTCGAACAGCTCGGGCGTCGTGTCGATGAACTTGGTGGTATATTCGTTCGACAAGAAGGTCGGGTGCTTCAGCAGGTTTTCCACGAACGCGATGTTGGTGGACACGCCGCGGATACGGAATTCACGCAGTGCGCGGTCCATGCGGGCGATCGCCATGCCGGGGGTCGGCGCCCACGCAGTCACCTTGGTCAGCAGCGAGTCGTAGTAGCGGGTGATGACCGCGCCGGAATACGCCGTGCCGCCGTCCAGACGGATGCCCATACCAGTCGCCGAGCGATAGGTGGTGATCCGGCCATAGTCGGGGATGAAGTTGTTCTGCGGGTCCTCGGTGGTCACGCGGCACTGAAGCGCGTGGCCGTTCAGGGTGATGTCCGCCTGCGAGGCTTTGCCAGTGGCTTCTTCCAGCGTCTTGCCTTCGGCGATCAGGATCTGAGCGCGAACGATGTCAATGCCTGTGACTTCTTCGGTGACGGTGTGTTCCACCTGAACGCGGGGGTTCACCTCGATGAAGTAGAAGTTGCCCGACTCCATATCCATCAGGAATTCGACGGTGCCGGCGCATTCATAGTTCACATGGGCGCAAATCTTGCGGCCCAGTTCACAGATTTCATTGCGCTGCTCTTCGGACAGATAGGGGGCAGGGGCGCGTTCCACGACTTTCTGGTTGCGGCGCTGCACCGAGCAGTCCCGTTCCCACAGGTGATAGATGCCGCCGTGCTTGTCCCCAAGGATCTGAACCTCGACGTGGCGTGCGCGGATGATCATCTTTTCCAGATAACCCTCGCCGTTGCCAAAGGCGGCTTCGGCTTCGCGGCGGCCTTCGCTGACCTTGGTGGCCAGTTCCGACTCTTCCTGAATGGGGCGCATACCGCGGCCACCGCCACCCCACGATGCCTTCAGCATCAGGGGATAGCCGATCTCGGCGGCTTCTTTCTTGATGGCGTCCATGTCGTCACCCAGCACCTCGGTGGCGGGGATGACGGGAACACCGGCCTCGATCGCGACGCGGCGCGCGCTGGCTTTGTCGCCAAGGGCACGCATGGTCTGCGCTTTGGGGCCGATAAAGGTGATGCCGGCGTTTTCACAAGCCTCGACGAAGTCGGGGTTTTCCGACAGCAGGCCGTAACCGGGGTGGATGGCATCCGCGCCACATTCCTTGGCCACGCGGATGATTTCGGGGATCGACAGGTAAGCCGCGACGGGACCCATCCCTTCGCCGATGCGATACGCTTCGTCCGCCTTGAAGCGGTGAAGGCTCAGCTTGTCTTCTTCGGCATAGACGGCAACCGTCTTCTTGCCCATTTCGTTTGCGGCCCGCATGACGCGGATCGCGATTTCCCCCCGGTTCGCGATGAGGATCTTTTTAAATTCGGTCATAGTAAGAGTCCCGACAGTCTCACAGGTTGTGCCACTCGCACGGCGTTGAAAGGTGCTACCGCTAACTCCCCTGATAGCGATAACACCCCTTTAAAATCAGTCAGCAAGCAGATCCTTGCTGCGTGTGCAGCCTGATTATAATTCGCCGCCGTGCAAGTGCGAAATTTCACACACTTCCGGGTTTGCAGTGTGGTGGCGATAACATCCCGGTTATAATGGTTGCGCTAAAAGTTATGTTTATCAGACTGTTACAAAGCAAAACTTTGCAACTTTGCTGACGTGAAAATAATTCAGGAATTTGCAAGTATAATTGCAAATGCGCCCGGTTCTGCCGAGGGAAAATTTGTGAACATTCTGGGAACACCTCTTCCCCTTGGGCGGGGGGCAGGCTATTTTCCCCGCCATGAGCAGCTTTGATGAATTCGATGCCTTCGAAGGCGCCTCCTTGTCCGCCCGTGCCATGGCCGCGCGGCCCACGCCCTATCTGGACGATCTGAACCCCGCGCAGCGCGAGGCGGTCGAGGCGTTGGATGGCCCCGTTCTGATGCTGGCGGGCGCTGGCACCGGCAAGACCAAGGCCCTGACCTGCCGCATCGCCCATCTGCTGAACACGGGCCGCGCCCGCCCGAACGAGATTCTGTCGGTGACCTTTACCAACAAGGCCGCCCGCGAAATGAAAGAGCGTGTGGGCCGCCTGATGGGCCAAACGGTCGAGGGGATGCCTTGGCTTGGCACCTTCCACTCGATCTGCGTCAAGCTCTTGCGCCGTCATGCGGAACTGGTGGGGCTGAAAACCAACTTCACCATTCTGGACACGGACGACCAGATTCGCCTGCTGAAACAGTTGCTGCAGGCCTACCATATAGATGACAAGCGTTGGCCCGCGCGCCAGCTGTCGGGAATCATCAGCCATTGGAAGAACCGTTGCTGGTTGCCCGATGCCGTTCCGGGGGGCGAGGCTGGGGCGTTCAACAACCGCGGGGTCGAGCTGTACAAAGCGTACCAGACCCGTCTGCGCGAACTGAACGCGGTGGATTTCGATGACCTGCTTCTGCACATGGTCACGATCTTCCAGCACCACAACGACATCCTGTCCCAGTACCAGCGCTGGTTCAAATATATCCTCGTGGACGAGTATCAGGACACCAACGTGGCCCAATATCTGTGGCTGCGGCTCTTGGCGCAGGGGCACCGGAACATCTGCTGCGTGGGCGATGACGACCAGTCGATCTACGGCTGGCGCGGGGCCGAGGTGGGTAACATCCTGCGCTTCGAAAAGGATTTCGAGGGCGCCCACGTGGTACGCCTTGAACAGAACTACCGCTCGACCCCCCATATTCTGGCAGCTGCATCGAACGTGATCCGTGGCAACGAATCCCGCTTGGGCAAAGAACTGTGGACCGACAAGGACGAGGGCGAGAAGGTGCGCCTGATCGGCCATTGGGACGGCGACGAAGAGGCCCGCTGGATTGGTGAGGAAATCGAATCCCTCCAGCGTGGCACCCGAGGGTTACGACCCTATTCGCTGGATGACATGGCGATTCTGGTCCGTGCCTCGCACCAGATGCGCGGGTTCGAGGACCGCTTCCTGACCATCGGCCTGCCGTATCGCGTCATCGGCGGCCCCCGTTTCTATGAGCGGCTCGAGATTCGGGATGCCATGGCCTATTTCCGCGTGGTTTGCTCGAATGATGACGATCTCGCCTTCGAGCGGATCGTGAATACGCCCAAACGCGGCCTTGGGGATAAGGCGCAGCAAACGATCCAGCAGACAGCCCGTCAGCACGGGGTTTCTTTGGTCGAGGGGGCGCGCATCCTGCTGGACGAAAAGGGAATCGGCGGGAAAGGGGCCAAAGAGCTGCGGACCCTGATTGACGGCATGGACCGCTGGTCCGCCGTGGCGCGGACCCACACCAACCGCGTCGTTCTGGAAGACGACGACGCGGTGATCGACGATGGCGGCGCGCGTACTTCGATGTCCCATATCGAACTCGCGGAAACCATTCTGGACGAGTCGGGCTACACCACCATGTGGCAGAACGACAAAACCCCCGAGGCCCCGGGCCGGTTGGAAAACCTCAAGGAATTGGTCAAAGCACTGGAAAGTTTCGAGAATCTGCAAGGGTTCCTCGAGCACGTCAGCTTGGTCATGGACAATGAGTCAGAGGTTGAGGGCGCCAAGGTCTCGATCATGACGCTGCACGCGGCCAAGGGCCTGGAGTTCCCCGTCGTCTTTCTGCCCGGGTGGGAGGATGGCTTGTTCCCCTCGCAGCGCGCGATGGATGAGACGGGCCTCAAGGGGCTCGAGGAAGAACGCCGCCTTGCTTATGTGGGGATCACCCGCGCCGAAGAATTGGCGACCATCAGCTTTGCAGGCAACCGCCGTGTTTATGGCCAGTGGCAAAGCCAGATGCCCTCGCGGTTTGTGGATGAGCTGCCCGAGGATCACGTCGAGGTTCTGACCCCGCCCGGCCTGTATGGCGGCGGTTACGGGGCGGCCAGTCCCGTGTCATCCCGTTTGGACGAACGTGCGGCCAGCGCGAATGCCTATAACTCGCCGGGTTGGAAGCGCCTGCAAGACCGAAGCGGGACGCGCACCCTGAGCCAGCCCAAGGAATCCCGCGCTCCGGTCATCGACGCTCAGGCGATCAGCAGCCACACGGTGGGCGACCGTGTGTTCCACCAGAAATTCGGATACGGCCACGTGATCGGGATCGAGGGCGACAAGCTCGAGATCGCGTTCGAGAAGGCTGGCGTGAAAAAGATCGTCGCGCGTTTCGTGACGGCTCCGAACGACATCCCGTTCTGACGCAACTCTTTCTTGGTGAAAATACCCAACAAGGCCGCCTTCGGGCGGCCTTTTCGCGTTCTGACATGGCGTGCGGAAAATAAAAAAGCGGTGGCGCCAGGGAGGAGGAGAGGCGCCACCGCTAAAATACAGATGCTGCAGGGAGGAGGAGGGCAGCGTCTGATCCCGGTTATAGGGCACGGCGATATCCAGGGAGGAGGAGAGGATATCGCCGCTGATAACAGATGCCGCAGGGAGGAGGAGAGCGGCCTCTGATCTCGAATTAGGTGCGGCGACACAGGGAGGAGGAGAGTGTCGCCGCTAGATTACAGAATGCTCAGGGAGGAGGAGAGAGCATCCTGATCTCGAATTTGAGTGCGGCGATACCCGAGGGAGGAGGAGAGGGTATCGCCGCAGATTACAGACGCCGCAGGGAGGAGGAGAGCGGCTATCTGAACCCGGTATAGGTTTGGCGGTGGACCAAAGGGAGGAGGAGAAGGTCACCGCCAGCTCACAGAAACGGGGGAGGACCGTTTCTGAAATCGTTATTCTTAGAGAGCGCCGAAACGCTCGTTAGCAGCTGCGATCGCGATGCCGGTGATCTGCGAACGGTGCAGACCCAAGTCAGCCAGCTCACGCGAGGTCAGAGCGTTCAGCTCTTTGACGGTCTCGCGGATCAGCATCTGACGTGCAAAGCGAACTTTCAGCCCTTCGAAGAAACCAGCAAAGCCAGCCTTCTGTGCGCGGATCTCGGTTGCGTATGCCATCGTTACAGCCTTCAAATCGTTAAGCGGTCAGCGTGTCGTTCGGGTGTGTCCATCGGACGTTGCTGTCCTGTTGAGATTGAATTTACTCCAATGCTGCAGATGCACAATCCCACGAACGTTCAAGGCCGGTATGCGTTCGATGCATGCCTGTTGCGCCTGTCATTTTGGCAAACGGGGGCTCTGGTGCGCTGTTTATTGGGCGAAGCGCGGTTGTTTTCGCTAACGGCGGGTTTGGATCGATATGCGCGGGCGGTATGGCGCGCGGGGCAAAACATGCGCCCATACCGCGCGATTTTGCCTTTTTTCTCTGAGTTATAGCGCGTGGGTCGCGCAGGCCTGTGCGAAAGAATAGCCGGAGTCTACGGCCGAAGTCGGGCAGGGGAAGCCATCCATTGGTCCTATCCCGTCTTTCTGGCCCACGTGGCGCCGGGTGGGGCGGGCTGATCCGGTTGGGATCGCAAGGGAAGGGCGACTCAGATTGGGATGGGATGGGATGGGCGCCCCGCATGGGACGGGGATGGGATGACATGGGAAAGGCGTCAGTCTCCCCGCCAAGTGCGCCCATGGCGTCCCAATCCAGCCCAAAACGAGGCTATCCAATCCCCATCTCCGCCGGATTTCGCGGGGCCCTCTATATATAGGGGGTCTAAACATGAGGCCGAATGGGACGCCATCCCACCGCCGCCCAAATCCACCGGCGATTCCATGGGATCGCATGGGACAGGGCATCACAGCCTTCGAATCCTGTCACTGAATCACGCGTAATCGAGGGTTCGTGAACGAAATCGCCTTATTTTTTAGCCCCTGCAGAAGGAAACTTATCCACTGCCATCTGCGAAGAACGGCTCGCATCTATGGGAATCCACTGGTTAATCCGCTCTTGTGGGTAACTCGGCCGTGGGAAATTGCGGGAAATTAGGTCCGCTTACAGTTCACAGGAATCACTTTTTGGCGTGATTCCGTGAGTCTTGGGGGTTTACGACCGAATAGGGGCATAAACTTTCGACAGTTTTGAAAGTTTTTTATCGGTTTTAAGGGGGAACTTATCCACATCCCGGACCCCCTATATTGTGTGTGCGCCGGAAGGGGCTGCGCCTAGATATTCCTAAAATGAGAAAATGGGTCTCGCAAAATGAGAGGGTAGTTAACGGTTATCCACAAGGGTAGGTCCCCCAGTTCCCCAAAAAAACCGTTGATTACCATGAATTCCCATGGCATCCCTAACTCACAAGATGAGAACGGGCTAACAAAGGGACGACAAAAGATCCCGATATGGCTCAGGCAGTTTCATACAGGCACCCCGCTTTCATCCAAATAGATCCGGCTTGTGGGCATTATACATCCCCCCAGGTGGCTTGCACAGCCGGACACCCAGTAATGGGACGAGGGGCGGCGGGTTGAGCAGTGGCAGACGCTCAACCCGCCGTTTTCGTTCCAGCATACCGGTTAACCCAATGACCTGGGGTCGGAGCGGGCAGTGAGCCAACAGTGGTTCATAGGTGAGAGCCACCATAAGGTGGATACGAAAGGCCGGGTCTCGATCCCCGCAGCCTTCCGTAAAGTTCTTGCCGCCGGCGATCCCGATTTTTCCGAAGGCGCAAATCCGCAGGTTGTCGTTGTCTATGGTGACGCGCGCCGCGATTATCTTGAGTGCATGACCATCAAGGCCATGAACAAGATCCAGCGCAAAATCCTGAAAATGCCGCCCGCGAGCCCCCAGCGCCGCGCGCTGCAGAAAATGTACTCGACCCAGGCACTCGTTACGTCCGTTGACGAGACCGGACGTCTGGTATTGCCCGCGAAACTGCGCAACAAGATCGGCATCGATAGTGAGGCCGTATTCGCAGGGACCGGCGAGAATTTCCAGATCTGGAGCACCGAGACCTACGAGCTTGAAAACGGGCTTGTGACCGGCGGTGACGACTTTGATCCGGACCTCGATCCTTCGCACTACCTGTTCGGCGACGACGAAGACGAGGATTAATAACATGTCGCAGGACCCCCAGACAGGCGCCCCGCATATTCCGGTACTGATCCGGCCCTTGATCGCGGCAGTTGCGCCCGTCAGTGGCACGTGGCTGGACGGAACCTTTGGGGCAGGGGGCTATACCCGCGAATTGCTGGCGGCTGGCGCGGACAAGGTGATCGGCGTGGACCGCGACCCCTTGGCCCATGAAATGGCCCAGAAGTGGATCGGCGAGTATAACGGCCGGATCGAACTGGTCCGTGGTACTTTTTCCCGCCTTGATGAATATGCGCAGGATTTGGACGGCGTTGTGCTGGACCTCGGGGTTAGCTCGATGCAGCTGGATCTGGCGGAGCGCGGCTTCAGCTTCATGCGCGAGGGGCCGCTGGACATGCGTATGTCTCAGGACGGTCCCAGCGCCGCCGATCTGGTGAACGAAGCGACCGAAGCCCAACTGGCCGACATTATATATCTGTTCGGAGAAGAGCGCGCCTCGCGCCGGATCGCCAAGTCCATCGTCAAGGCCCGCACTCTGGCGCCGATCACCACGACCCTGCGTCTGGCCGAGATCGTCGAAGGCTGCCTGCCGCGCGCCAAACCCGGTCAGGCCCATCCCGCCACGCGGACCTTCCAAGGGCTGCGGATCGCGGTGAATGACGAATACGAAGAATTACTGGGTGGCCTGATCGCCGCCGAAAAGGCTCTGAAACCCGGTGGCAAACTGGCTGTCGTGACCTTCCACTCGATCGAGGACCGGATCGTCAAACGCTTCCTGACGCTGGCCTCGGGTGGGGGTGGCCGCGCCAACCGCTATGCCCCCGAGACAGAACAGCCAAAAGAACGTTTCAAATTGACGCCTCGCAAGGCGATCGCGCCCGATTCAGAAGAGTTGGCAATCAACCCGCGTTCGCGTTCGGCCAAGTTGCGCGTCGCGGTACGTACCGAAGTCCCCTCCGGAGATGTGGATGCAGAGGCCCTTGGCCTGCCGCGTTTGAAAAGGAACGGATAGAATGCGCACCCTTTTCGGGATCATCACTGCTGTTGTCGTGATCGCCTTGGCCTATTGGGCCTACGGCGAGAACTACCGCACGCAGGATGCGCTGTCCGAATCCCGCCATGTCAGCAACCAAATCGAGGCCGCGCGGTCCCGTCTGGCGGTGCTGCGTGCGGAATGGGCCTATCTGAACCGTCCCGACCGTCTGCGCGATCTGGCCGAGCTAAACTTTACCAGCCTTGGTCTGCTCAACATGACGTCCGACAGTTTTGGCGAGATTTCGGACATCGCCATGCCCGTGCCGGTTAACCCGCTGTTTGCGAACGAACCCTATGAACCGCCTATGTTAGGGGGGAACTAGTCATGATCCGTACTCCGCTGCGCCCGCTGGCCCGTATCCTCGAGGCCCGTTCCAAAGGGGAAAACCCCGACTCGATCGAACGCGAGAACCTGCGCCTGCGTCACGAACAGATGCGCGACAAGGCCCGTGTGCGCGCCGAAGGGCGCCTGCTGGTCATGGGGGTCATGTTCTTTTGCGGGTTCATGATGGTGGGCACGCGGATGGCGCTTTTGGCCTCGACCGAGCCAGAGGAGCCTCAGGCAACCGTTCGTGCGGCCCAGATCATTTCCCAGCGCGCAGATATCGTGGACCGCAAGGGCCGTATTCTGGCGACCAACATGGAGACCAACCACCTCTATGCGCACCCGCACGAGATGGTCGATCCCGTGCAAGCCGCCAAGGAACTGGTCAAGATTTTCCCCGACCTCAAGGAAGAGCGCCTGCTCAAGGACTTTACCAGCAAGCGCAAGTTCCTGTGGATACGCAAACAGCTGTCCCCCGAGCAGGTGCAGGCCGTTCATGACATCGGTGAACCCGGTCTGAACTTTGGCCCGCGCGAGACCCGCATTTACCCCAACGGCCACATCGCGAGCCACATTCTGGGTGGCGCATCCTTCGGTCGCGAGGGCGTGGCCTCGGCCGAGGTTGTGGGCGTTGCGGGCGTCGAGAAGGTGTTCGACGAATTCCTGCGGGATCCCGCGAATGGCAGCCAGCCCTTGCAACTGTCGCTGGACCTGACCGTTCAGGCCGCGACCGAGCAGGTTCTGGCGGGCGGTATGATGCTGATGAACGCCAAGGGCGCAGCTGGTGTGGTCATGGACATCAAGACTGGCGAGCTGATCAGCCTTGTATCCTTGCCCGATTTCGATCCGAACAACCGTCCTGTGCCGCTGACCAAGGGTTCGGCCAGTGACAGCCCGCTGTTCAACCGTTCGGTTCAGGGCCTTTATGAATTGGGGTCGACCTTCAAACTCTTTGCGGCCTCGCAGGCGCTGGAGTTGGGTCTGGTGACCCCCGATACCATGTTGGATACCCGCGGGCCGCTGCATTGGGGCCGTTTCCGTATCCGCGACTTCCATAACTATGGCGCGCAGCTCAGCGTGACCCAGACGATCGTGAAATCCTCGAACATCGGGACCGCCCGTCTGGCGATCCTGATCGGGCCCGAGCGTCAGCAGGAATACCTGCGCTCGCTGGGTCTGCTGGATGTGCCGCCCGTCGAAATTCTGGAAAGCTCGGGCGCCAAGCCTCTGGTCCCCAAGAAATGGTCTGAACTGTCGTCGCTGACCATCAGCTACGGTCACGGCCTGTCGGTTTCGCCGGTCCATCTGGCCGGTGCCTATGCTAGCGTGCTGAACGGGGGCACTCGCGTGCGTCCGACCTTGCTCAAGCAATCGGGCCCCCAGCACGGTGAACGCATAGTGTCCGAGCGTACCTCGGCGCAAGTCCGCTCAATGCTGCGCAAGGTGGTGACGGATGGTACTGCCAGCTTTGGCGACGTGCCCGGTTATCAGGTGGCGGGTAAAACCGGCACTGCGGACAAGCCCAAACCTACCGGCGGCTATTATAAAGACAAGGTGATCACCACCTTTGCCAGCGTCTTTCCGGCCAGCGACCCCAAGTATGTGGTCATCGTGACCCTTGATGAACCCGAGGATCGCATGGGCCCCGAACCGCGCCGCACGGCCGGTTGGACCGCCGTTCCCGTCGCCGCCGAACTGATCGGCCGCATTGCGCCGCTGCTTGGCATGCGTCCCGAAGTTGAACCTGCTGCCTTAGGTGAGGTAACACTCGCCGCACATTGATCGCTCGAAAGGCATTTCAGGGTTATGGACGTTACCAAGACATTGGCACAGTTGGGACTTACCGCCCGCGGTGGACAAGAGGCGCGAGTCACCGGATTGTCGGTGGACAGCCGTGCCGTCGCGGCGGGCAATCTGTTCGCCGCTCTTCCGGGTGTCAAAGTGCATGGCGCACAGTTCGTAAAGGCCGCGTTGCAGGCGGGTGCAGGGGCGATCCTGACCGATGCCGCTGGCGCCGAGATTTGCGAGGCTGACGTGCGCGATGCCGGTGCTGCCCTGATTGTCACCGCCGAGCCTCGCGATGCGTTGGCCTATGCCGCCGCCCTGTGGTTCGCCAGACAGCCCGAGACGATCGTGGCTGTGACAGGGACCAACGGGAAAACCTCGGTCTCGTCCTTTACCCGCCAGATCTGGCAGGCGCTGGGATTGCCGGCAGTGAACCTTGGGACCACGGGGGTCGAGGGGGACTGGGAATATCCCCTGAACCACACCACGCCCGAGCCCATCACCCTGCACCGTGCCTTGGCCGCTGTGGCCAATGAGGGCATCACCCACGCCGCGATGGAGGCCAGCAGCCACGGTCTGGACCAGCACCGCCTGGACGCCGTGCGGATCAAGGCGGCGGGTTTCACGAACTTTACCCAGGACCATCTGGATTATCACCACACCTTCGCCGAATACTTTGCCGCCAAAGAGGGTCTGTTCGACCGCGTCCTGCCCGACGAAGGCACCGCCGTTCTGAACATCGACGACCCCAAGGTGGCCGAACTGGCCGAGCGGATGCTGGACGAGGGCCGCTGTGTGATCACCGTGGGCCGCCACGAGGATGCCGACCTGCGCCTGACCGCCCAACGCTTTGACGCGACGGGGCAGGAGATGCGTCTGACCTATGACCATCAGGTGGCCTTGGTACGCCTGAACCTGATCGGGGGCTTTCAGGCCGAAAATGTGCTGATCGCGGCGGGTCTGGTCATGGCGACCGGTGTGGGCTTTCAGGATGTGACCAACGCTCTGGGCCGGTTGCAGACCGTGCGCGGGCGGATGCAGCTGGCGGCCACGCGGGACAACGCGGCGGCGGTGTTCGTGGATTACGCGCATACGCCCGATGCGGTGGCCAAGGCCTTGGCCGCGATGCGCCCCCATGTGATGGGCCGCGTTGTGGCGATCATTGGTGCGGGCGGTGACCGTGACAAAACCAAGCGCCCTTTGATGGGCAAGGCAGCGGCCGAGAATGCCGATCTGGTCTTTGTGACCGATGACAACCCCCGCAGCGAAGACCCCGCCACCATCCGCGCCGAAGTGATGGGCGGTTGCCCCAACGCGATCGAGGTCGGCGACCGTGCCGAGGCGATCCTGCGCGCCGTCGACATGCTGGAGCCCGGTGATGCCCTCTTGATCGCGGGCAAGGGGCACGAACGGGGGCAGATCGTGGGCGATGTGACCTATCCCTTTGATGATGTTGAACAAGCCAGCCTCGCGGTCGCGGTTCTGGACGGGAAGATGGTATGAGTATGACGACCCCTCTGTGGACCTCTGACGCGGCGGTTGCGGCCACCGGTGGCCGCGCCACGGTGCCCTTCGCCGTGAATGGCGTGTCGATCGACACCCGCACGATTGCCAAGGGCGATCTGTTCGTGGCGCTGAAGGCCGCGCGGGATGGCCATGATTTCGTCGCCCAAGCACTGGAGGCCGGCGCAGGCGCTGCCTTGGTCAGCCGTATTCCCGAGGGGCTGCCCGCCGATGCGCCGCTCCTGCTGGTGGATGACGTGCTCAAGGGCCTCGAGGACTTGGGCCGTGCCGCCCGTGCCCGCACCAAGGCGCGGGTTGTGGGGGTGACCGGATCGGTCGGCAAAACCTCGACCAAGGAAATGCTGCGGACGGTTCTGTCGGGGCAGGGCAAGGTCCACGCCGCCGAGGCCAGCTATAACAACCACTGGGGCGTGCCGCTGACGCTGGCGCGGATGCCTGCGGACACCGACTTTGCGGTGATCGAGATCGGCATGAACCACCCCGGAGAGATTGCGCCCCTGTCGAAAATGGCGCGTCCCCATGCGGTGATCGTGACCATCGTTGCGCCTGCGCACCTCGAGGCGTTCGAGAGCATCGAAGGCATCGCCCGCGAGAAGGCCTCGATCACCGAGGGGCTGGAGCCCAAGGGTGTGGCGATCCTGAACGGCGATCTGTCCACCACCTCTATTCTGGTCGACGCGGCCAAGGGTGTGGGCGCACGGGTGAAAACCTTTGGCGAGCGTGTAGGCTGCCATCACCGCCTGCTGAACCTGAGCATTCAGGACGACATCACCGTGGCCGAGGCCCGCGCTTGGCGGACCAAGGTGCTGTTCAAGGTCCACGCGGCCGGTCGGCACTTTGCCGTGAACGCGCTGTCGGTGATTGCCCTGTGCGGCGAGTGGAAACTGGACCGCGCGGTGGCGCTGGGGGATCTGGCGCAGTGGACGCCCGTTAAGGGGCGCGGCGCCCGTCAGCCCATCCTGATGGACCCCACCGACAGCCGCATTGCCTTTGAACTGATCGACGAGAGCTATAACGCGAATCCGGCGTCCTTGGGCGCTGCGCTAGAGGTTCTGTCCGGTGCCCATCCCAAGAACGGCATGGGTCGTTTCAACCGCGGGCGGAAAATCGCCGTCGTCGGGGACATGCGCGAACTTGGCCGTACCGAGGCCGAACTGCACGCCGGGATCGCCGAACTGCCCTGCGTCGCGCAGATCGATAAAATCCACTGCGTAGGCCCACTTATGCGGAACCTTTGGCAGGCGCTGCCCGAAGGCAAGCGTGGCTTTCACGCCGACACCAGCACCGAGATGGCGACCCGTATGCGCGGCGCGATCGATGCGGGGGACGTGGTGATGGTCAAGGGCTCGCTCAGCATGGGTTTGCGCCATGTGGTTGACGCGCTGAAAAAACTCGGCCATCCCGCCGCCCAACCGGATCAAGAGGATTCCTGATGCTGTATTGGCTAACCCTGCTGTCGGATGGCGGCGATTTCTTTAACCTCTTCCGCTACATCACGTTCCGCGCGGGCATGGCCTTTGCGACGGCTCTGATTTTCGGATTTGTGTTCGGCCAACCGCTGATCAACGTCCTGCGCCGCAAGCAGGGCAAGGGCCAGCCGATCCGTGATGACGGTCCTGCGGGCCATTTTTCCAAGGCCGGAACCCCCACCATGGGCGGTCTGTTGATCGTGGGGGCGCTGCTGACGTCGACCCTGCTGTGGGCCCGTCTGGATAACGCTTTCATCTGGATTGTGTTGTTTGTCACTGTGGGCTTCGGTCTGATCGGTTTTGCCGATGACTACGCCAAGGTCAGTAAACAAAACACCAAAGGGGTGCCCGGTAAGGTGCGTCTGGGCCTGGGGTTCCTGATTTCGATGATCGCGGCGATGTGGGCCAGCCACTATCACCCCGCCGAGCTGACCAACCAGCTGGCGCTGCCGGTGTTCAAGGATACCCTGATAAACTTGGGTTATTTCTTTGTCCCGTTCGCGATGATCGTGATCGTCGGGGCCGCCAATGCGGTGAACCTGACGGACGGTCTGGACGGTCTGGCGATCATGCCGGTGATGATTGCGGCGGCGACCTTGGGCGTGATTGCCTATGCGGTGGGCCGCGTCGACTTTACCGATTACCTCGAGGTGCACTATGTGCCCGGCACCGGTGAAATCCTCATATTTGTCATGGGGTTGATCGGGGGCGGTCTGGGCTTCTTGTGGTATAACGCGCCGCCTGCGGCTGTGTTTATGGGCGACACAGGTTCGCTGGCTTTGGGCGGGGCATTGGGCGCGATTGCCGTGTCCACCAAGCACGAGATCGTTCTGGCGATCGTGGGTGGCCTCTTTGTGGTCGAGGCGCTGTCGGTGATCATTCAGGTCTTTTACTTCAAGCGGACGGGCAAGCGGGTGTTCCTGATGGCCCCCATCCACCACCACTACGAGAAGAAGGGTTGGGCCGAGCCGCAGATCGTGATCCGGTTCTGGATCATCTCTCTCATCCTCGCCATGATCGGTCTGGCGACCCTGAAAATCCGCTAAAAATACCGGCTGGCAAGCGTATGGCTTGCGTATGGCCCCCGTACTGACATCGCGCCCCCTCTGGACCGGAGGGGGCGTTTTCGTTAGCGGTGGAGCGAACGGATTAAAGAGGTGTTCATCATGATCCCTGTGCGTGGTGTAGAAGGTCAGACAATCGCGGTTCTGGGCTTGGGTCGGTCGGGGATGACCGCCGCCAAGGCCCTGCGAGAGGGCGGCGCGACCGTGCTGGTCTGGGACGACAACGACACCGCCCGCCTGACCGCCGAAGAGAGCGGGTTCGAGGCGCGGGACTTTACCCGCCACGGGGGCTTTGACGGGGTGGACCTGCTGGTCGTCAGCCCGGGCATTCCGCACCTGTACCCGACCCCGAACAAGGTGATCGCCGCGGCGATGGCGGCGATGGTGCCGGTGGACAATGACATCGGGCTGTTCTTCCGGTCGCTTGCGCTGGACGGGTGGGAGGAATTGGACACGCCGCCCCGCGTGGTGGCGGTGACGGGCTCGAACGGGAAATCGACCACCAGTGCGCTGATCCATCACATTCTGACCAATGCGGGCAAACCGGCGCAGCTGGCGGGCAACATCGGGCGCGGGGTTCTGGACATTGATCCCCCCGAGGATGGCGAGGTCATCGTGCTGGAGCTGTCCAGTTATCAGACCGATCTGGCGCGGGCGCTGACGCCCGATATCGCGGTCTTCACCAACCTGTCGCCCGACCATCTGGACCGCCACGGTGGGCTGGGGGGCTATTTCGCGGCCAAGCGCCGGCTGTTCGCCGAGGGTGGGCCGGACCGCGCGGTCGTGGGCGTGGACGAGGCCGAGGGGCTGTATCTGGCGAACCAGCTGTCCGCGGGGCCGACCGATGATCGGGTGATCCGCATTTCATCTGGCCAGAAGCTGTCGGGGCCGGGTTGGTTCGTGTTCGCCCGCAAGGGGTTCCTGACCGAATGGCGCAAGGGCCGTCAGATCGCCAGCATTGACCTGCGCGAGGTTCATGGCCTGCCGGGGGCGCACAACCACCAGAACGCCTGCGCGGCCTATGCGGTGTGCCGGTCGCTGGGGCTGGCCCCCAAGGTGATCGAGGACGGGTTCCACAGCTATGGCGGGCTGCCGCACCGCTCGCAACTGCTGGGGGAAAAGGACGGCGTGAAGTTCATCAACGACTCCAAGGCGACCAACGTGGATGCGGCGGCCAAGGCTTTGGGCGCGTTCCCCAAGATCCGCTGGATCTGCGGGGGCCTCGAGAAAGAGGGCGGGATTGATGGGCTGAAGAGCCAGCTTGGCAACGTGGTAAAGGCCTATGTCATCGGGCGGGAGGCTGCGGAATTTGCCCTGAAGCTGGACGGTGTGGACAAGGACATCTGCACCACGATGGAGGCTGCCGTGGCCAAAGCGGCCGCCGAGGCCGAGGCGGGCGAAGTGGTGCTGCTGGCGCCTGCCTGCGCCAGCTTTGACCAGTACAACAGCTTTGAAAAACGCGGCGAGGATTTCGCCGCGCAGGTTGCCAAGGTGCTTCAGGCCTGACGGCGATAGGCCGTCAGCAGCCCGTTCCGGACGGCGTCGAAATGCACGACGCCGATCTGGGCGGGCACCTCGGTCAGACCCAAGAGGCGCGCGATGGCAAAGCGGTGCATCCCGCCGCCTGAGCGGATCGCGCGGCCATCGCGGTCGATATGCACGAAAATACCCCCATGTTCGCGGCGAAAGTAATCGGGCAGCGCGTTGCGCGGGCGCAGGGATCGTGTGCGGGCGGCCTCTTCAAACAAGCGGTCCATGCGTTCGTAGCGGGCGCGCAGGTCATCCACGGAATGGCAATCGTCGGCGATGCCCTTTTCGGCGATGTCTCGGGACAGCTTGGCGAACAGGGCGGTTTGCTCCCACGGGACGCCCATCAGGAAGTGCTGGCGGATGGCCTCGTCCTTGATGTTCAGGGTCAGGGGGGCGGTGCTGCGATCCCAGTCGCCGGTCATGATGCGGCCCGAATCCGTGCGGCGGAAGTTCGGAGCGCCCTTGCGCGGGTGCGCCACGTAGCGATGGGTGATCGCGCGCGGGTCGATATAGATACATTCGTCACTGAGCGGGGCAGCTTCACCAAAATGGGTACGGTTCTTCAGGTCTCGGAGCGCCTTGCGGGGCACCTGCGCCCTGATCGACCGCACGATATTCTGCGGGAGGAGGGGAGGGTGTATGACGTGGGGCATGTTACTAAACTGAACTGATCAGTTTAGTAACTTAAGATATTTCGCAAATGCAGAAAAGTGCAGGGGCGCACAGATGTAACAGCAGCATGACACAGCGGTTTCAAGGACTTGTGATGTGCGGAAAGGGGTGGGCGTTCAGGTGCGGGTGAACCGCAGGATGCCTGCAAGGCGAGAACCGGTCTTGCGATCCGAGGGGTGGTTCTGGCCGTCCGAGACAGGCACCTCGGGGAAGTCAAAGGGGCTGAGGCCCTCGATGCAGGCGGCGTTCACGCCGTATTGGGTCGGGTCAGAGCGGCGCTGGTGATGGGTGTAGATCCCGCAATGCTTGCAGAAATAGTGTTGCGCCGTGCCGGTGTTGAAGGTGTAGAGGGTCAGCGCCTCGGCCCCTTGGGTGATGGTGATCCCAGAGAGGGGGGCTGACAGGGCGACCGCGCCGCGCATGGCGCAGAACGAGCAGTCGCAGCGGCGGGCAGTGTTCAGGCCGTCGGAGAGTTGGACGGTGAACCGGACCGCGCCGCAATGGCAGCGGGCGCGGAGCGGTTCGGTCCAGTCAGCCACCGGTGTGGCTCATGTGGCGGGTCATCTGGCCGGCCACGGTCTGACGGGAATAGTCGAAGTCGTGGCCCTTGGGTTTGAGCGTGATGGCGTCGCGGATGGCCTGTTCGAGCAGGGCGTCATCTTCGGACGCACGCAGGGGCGCGCGCAGGTCGGCGCGGTCCTCTTGGCCGAGGCACATGAACAGCTCGCCGGTGCAAGTCAGGCGCACGCGGTTGCAGCTTTCGCAGAAGTTATGGGTGAGGGGGGTGATGAAGCCGATTTTCTGGCCGGTTTCCTCGATCCTCACATAGCGGGCGGGGCCGCCGGTGCGTTCGGTCAGGTCGGTCAGGGTGTAGCGTTCGGCCAGTTGGCGGCGCAGATCCTTCAAAGACCAGTATTGGTCGAGGCGGTCCTCGTTCCCCAGATCGCCCATGGGCATGACCTCGATCCAGGTCAGGTCCATGTCGCGGCTGGCGCACCATTCGGTCATCTGGAACAGTTCGGGTTCGTTAAACCCCTTGAGCGCCACGGCATTCAGTTTCACGCGGAGACCGGCGGCCTGCGCAGCATCAATGCCGCGCAGCACTTGGGTCAGGCGGCCCCAGCGGGTGACATCCGCGAATTTCTGGTCATCCAGCGTATCAAGCGAGACGTTCACGCGGCGCACGCCCGCGGCGTAAAGGTCACCTGCAAAGCGTTCCAGCTGTGATCCGTTGGTGGTGAGGGTCAGTTCCTTCAGCGCGCCTGAGTCGAGGTGGCGCGACATTTTCTGGAAGAACTTCATGATGTCGCGGCGGACCAGCGGTTCTCCGCCGGTGATGCGCAGCTTTTCGACGCCCAACCTGATGAATGTGGAACACAGTCGATCCAGCTCCTCGAGCGTGAGAAGTTCTTTCTTGGGCAGAAAGGTCATATTCTCGGCCATACAGTACACGCAGCGGAAATCGCACCGGTCAGTGACGGATACTCGCAGGTAAGAGATGGCGCGCTGGAATGGGTCTATCAGAGGTGCTGTCATAGGCGTAGAACGTAGGCGCGGGCCCGAGGTTCGGCAAGACGATTAGTTAAGGCCATAACAGAATATACATTCGAGAGGTGGAGAGCGGAATGAACAAGGTAATGATGGGGGCGCTGGCGCTGGGCCTGCTGGCGGGATGTTCATCAGAGCAGATGGCAGGCATGAAAGAGCGCGTGGGCCAGTTCAACCCGATGCGCCGTCAGGCCGAGCTGGACGCGCAGGTGCAATCGACCCAACCGATGCAGACCGTGGCCACGGGTGTGATCCAGAACGCCCCGAGCGTGACCACGAGCGTGATCTCTCCGCCTGCGGGAACGGCGCGCACGGCGGCGCAGTACGACACCGCGACCCCCGCGCAGAAGGCGGCGGCCTTGGGTGGTGCGGGCCAGACCGCCAGCAAGGGCGCGTATCTGGGGACGCAGACGGTGTCCTTGGGCGATCCCAAGGAAGAGGGCATCTGGGTCAAGACCAGCCTTGTGAATTCGAACCGCCCCGGCACCATCAAGCTGAAGGACGGGGCCAATGTGCTGGTGGATCTGAAGCCGCTGGACGGTCAGGGGACGGCGCAGATTTCGCTGTCGGCGCTGCGTCTGCTTGGCCTTGGGATCACCTCGTTGCCGGTGGTAGAGATCTACACCCGCTGACGGTGACGATTTGAGTATTTTCGGCAAAAAGAAGGCCCCGGCGCGTTGGTTCGCCGGGGCCTTCTTCTTTGGGATGGGGCCGAATGCGCATTTGGGAAAGGGTGCGGCGGGGCTTAGGATTTCTGGACCAGTAAAGCGCGAAGGACGTCTGACATGCCGAAATTCAAGTTACTGCCGATGCTGATTGCTGCTGCGTTGTCTTGTGCGGGGACGGCTTCGTTTGCGGGCGGGTTTTCATTCTCGTTCGAATGGGGCGGCATTCCGAGCTGCACAACGGGGCGGCCGAAGACGGTTCCGAACCCTGTGTTTGCGTTGAAGGATGTGCCTGCGGGGACGACTTGGATTTACTTCAAGTTGGTCGACAAGAACGTGCCCGGGTATGATCACGGCGGCGGCTGGGTGGCCTATAACGGGCAGGCGCGGATCGAGCCCGGGGCCTTCAAGTACAAGTCGCCGTGCCCTCCGGGGGGCAAGCACACCTATGAATGGACCGCCACAGCCAAGAGCAAGAAGAGCGCGATGGGCAAGGCGATCGGGTCGGCCAAGGCAGCCAAAGAGTATCCATGAGTTTTGGAGGTGTGTCGGGGAGCATCGCTGCACCCCGAGACGGTTCGAGGCCGCTTATTCGACGGTGACCGACTTCGCGAGGTTGCGGGGTTGGTCGACGTCGGTGCCTTTGGCGATGGCCGTGTGGTAGGCCAAGAGCTGCGCGGGCAGGGCGTAGAGGATCGGCGTCAGCACGGGGGCCACGTCGGGCATGGTCAGGGTGCGCCAGGTGCCGTCCTTGGCCTCGTGGATGCCCTTTTTGTCCGAGATCAGCAGAACGCGGCCGTTGCGGGCCATGACTTCTTGCATGTTCGAGACGGTTTTGTCGAAAAGGCTGTCGCGGGGGGCGAGGACGACCACGGGCACCGTCTGGTCGATCAGCGCGATGGGGCCGTGTTTGAGTTCGCCCGAGGCATAGGCTTCGGCGTGGATGTAGCTGATTTCTTTCAGCTTCAGGGCGCCTTCGAGGGCCAGCGGGTACATCAGGCCACGCCCCAAGAAGAGGATGTCCTTGGCTTCGGCCAGTTCGGCGCAGACCTCTTCGAAGCCGTTGGTTTGGCTCAGGGCGTGGTTCAGGACGCCGGGCAGGCCGCGCAGGTCGGCCAAGTGGGTCGCCAGATCCGCGTCGCTGATGTGGCCGCGCTGGTGGCCGGCGCGCAGGGCGAGCAGCAAGAGGACGGTCAGCTGGCAGGTGAACGCCTTGGTCGAGGCGACGCCGATTTCGGTGCCTGCAAGGATGGGCAGGGCCACATCGGATTCCCGCGCGATCGAGCTTTCGGGGACGTTGACGACCGACAGGATGGTGTCCGCCTTGCCCTTGCAATAGCGCAGGGCAGCGAGGGTGTCGGCGGTTTCGCCCGACTGGCTGACAAACAGGGCCGCGCTGCCTGCGGGCATCGGGGGTTCGCGGTAGCGGAACTCGGACGCGATGTCGATTTCGCAGGGCAGTTTGGCCAGCTGTTCGAACCAGTATTTGGCCGTGACGCAGGCGTAATAGGCCGTGCCGCAGGCGACCATGGTCATGCGGCTCATGTTTGCGAAGTCGATCTCGGGCAGGACGATATCGGTGGCGTCGGGGGTCAGGTAGTGGGTCAGGGCGTCGCCGATGACGATGGGCTGTTCGGCGATTTCCTTGGCCATGAAGTGACGGTGGCCGCCCTTGTCCACGCGGGCGCTGTCCATGGAGATGGTGCGCATTTCGCGGTGGACCTGCTGGCCGCTGGCATCGCGGATTTCCGCGCCAGAGCGGGTGACGACGGCCCAGTCGCCCTCTTCGAGATAGGTGATGCGGTTGGTCATCGGCCCGAGGGCGATGGCGTCCGAGCCCACGAACATCTCGCCGTCGCCGTGACCGATGGCCAAGGGCGAGCCGAGGCGGGCGCAGATCAGGAGGTCATCCTCGCCCTCGAACAAGAGGCACAGGGCGAACGCGCCTTCAAGGCGGGCAATGGTGCTGGCCGCCGCTTCGCGCGGGGACTGGCCCTGATCCATGTACATACGGACGAGGTGGGCGATGGTTTCGGTATCCGTCTCGGTCTCGCAGACGATGCCGTGATCGGCCAGTTCGATGCGCAGCTCGCGGAAATTCTCGATGATGCCGTTGTGGACCACGGCCACGCGGCCCGAGCGGTGGGGGTGGGCGTTCACCACAGTGGGTGAGCCGTGGGTGGCCCAACGGGTGTGGCCGATGCCAGCCTTGCCGGTCAGGGGCTCGTGGACCAACAGATCCGACAGGTTGACCAGCTTGCCAACCGCGCGGCGGCGGCGCAGCTCGCCATTGTTGACGGTTGCGATGCCCGCGCTGTCATAGCCGCGATATTCGAGACGGCGCAGCGCCTCGACCAGAATGGGGGCGACCTCGTGATTGCCCAATACGCCGACGATTCCGCACATCAGTTGGTCTCCTTCTTGGCTGCTGCCTTTTTGGCGCGGAGCATGTCCATGAGCTTGAACGCCATTTTGGGTTTGTTCACCTGTTTGGCGCGGCCAAGGGCCAGTGCGCCGTCCTCCACGTCCGTGGTGATGACAGAGCCGGAGCCGGTCATCGCGCCGTGGCCCACGCGGACGGGGGCCACCAGCATGGTGCTGGACCCGATAAAGGCGTTTTCGCCGATCTCGGTGTGGTGCTTGAAGAAGCCGTCATAGTTGCAGGTGATGGTGCCTGCGCCGATGTTGGTGCCTTTGCCGATGGTGGCGTCGCCGATATAGGTCAGGTGGTTGGCCTTGGCGCCCTCGCCAATCAGGGCGTTTTTAACCTCGACGAAGTTGCCGATATGGGCGTGTTCGCTGATCTCTGCGCCGGGGCGGAGGCGGGCGTAGGGGCCGATGATCGCGCCGCGGCTGACGTGGCATCCCTCAAGGTGGCTGAACGCGCGGATGGTTGCGCCGGATTCCACGGTGACCTCGGGGCCGAAGACGACGTTCGGCTCGATGATGGTGTCGCGGCCGATGATGGTGTCATGGGCAAAGAACACGGTTTCTGGGGCGGTCATGGTGATGCCATTGTCCAGCATTTCCGCGCGCATTTTCGACTGGAACTCGGCTTCGGCTTCGGCCAGTTGGGCGCGGGTGTTCACGCCCATGGTCTCGGATTCCGCGCAAGTCACGGCGGTCGCGCTGCGGCCCGTGTCCCACGCCAGACCGACGATGTCGGTCAGGTAGTATTCGCCCGAGGCGTTGTCGTTGCCGACGCGGTCGATCAGGTCGAACAGTACCTCGGCCTTGGCGCAGACCACACCGCTGTTGCACAGGGTGATGGCGCGCTCGGCCTCGGTTGCGTCCTTGAATTCGACGATGCGCTCCAGCTTGTCGCCGGACATGACCAGACGGCCATAGCGGCCGGGGTCAGCCGCCTCGAACCCCAGGATCACCACGTCGTGGGTGGCGCGGGCCTGCACCATCTGTTCGATGGTTTCGGGGCTGATAAAGGGGGTGTCTCCGTACAGGACGATCGCGTCACCGGTGAACCCATCGAGCGCGGGGCGGGCTTGGGCGACCGCGTGGGCGGTGCCGAGCTGCTCGGTCTGCTCGGCAATCGCGATGTCTTCGTCCCAGAGGCGGGCGGCGTCTGCCACCTGTTCGCCGCCGTGACCGACAACAACAACCTGACGTTCGGGCGCAAGCGCTGCGCCGGACTTCAATGCATGGACTAATAATGGAGCACCCGCGATCTGATGAAGGACTTTCGGAAGGTCGGAGTTCATGCGGGTGCCTTGGCCGGCAGCCAGAACAA
The DNA here is from genome assembly GCF_013377535.1 of Donghicola mangrovi. Lineage (GTDB taxonomy): Bacteria > Pseudomonadota > Alphaproteobacteria > Rhodobacterales > Rhodobacteraceae > Donghicola > Donghicola mangrovi. The sequence goes on from NZ_JABCJE010000009.1 coordinate 107,334, forward strand.
TCAGTGCGGTGGACATGCAGGGTTCCCCAATACTTAAATTCAACTGCGTTCTACCCCCGTGGTGGATAGTCGCAAGGGGGAGGGGCATCAAAGTTCATTGCGAAGCATGTCAAAGGGCGGCAAGGTGCCGCCGACAGGAGACTTTGCCCCATGCGCACCATTGTATTTGATCTGGACGGCACCTTGGCCGACACGAGCGGAGATTTGATTGCCGCTGCGAATTTTAGCTTTGAACACATGGGGGTAGGGGCCCTGCTGGACCCAGAGGCCGATCAGTTGACCGCATTCCACGGGGGCCGCGCCATGCTGCGGCTGGGGCTGGAGCGCCTGGGCCGTGCCGGAGATGAAGCCGAGGTCGATCGACTGTTCCCGCATTTTTTGCAGGCATATGGGGACCGGATCGACGTGTTCACCACGCTCTATGATGGCGCGATGGAGGCTGTGGCGCGGTTCCGTGCCGCCGGTGACCGCGTGACGATCTGCACGAACAAGCCCGAAGGGTTGGCGGAAACCCTGCTGCAGCGGCTGGGCATTCGGGGGGAATTCGACCACCTGATCGGGGCCGACACCCTGCCGGTGCGCAAGCCCGATCCCGCGCCCCTGCGCGCGGCAATCGAGAACGTGGGCGGCTCGGTAGAGCGCGCGGTGCTGATCGGGGACACCAATACCGACCGTGAGTGCGCGGCCAATCTAGGAATTCCGGTCGTGCTGGTCACCTTTGGACCCAGCGGAGACGCGGTGTCGGCGCTGAATCCCGACGCCTTGATCGGGCATTATTCCGAGCTGGACGCGGTGGTGGACCGTCTGATCCCGAGGGCCCGGTGATGGAGGTCTTCACCGGCTCCTTCACCCAGCAAGAACCCATCTGTGAAGAGGGCATCGCGGCGGCAGTCGAGGTGATGCGCCATGGCCGTCTGCACCGGTATAATACGGCGGCGGGAGAGATTTCCCACAGCGCCCTGCTCGAAGAAGAATTCGCCGCCCTGACGGGGGCGAAATACGCTCTGGCCGTGGCCTCGGGCGGCTATGCCATCGGCGCGGCACTGCGTGCGGCGGGTGTCCAACATGGCGACCGCGTGCTGACCAACGCGTTTACCTTGGCGCCGGTGCCGGGGGCGATTGCCTCGGTCGGGGGCATCCCCGATCTGGTCGAAGTAACCGAGGATCTGGTGATCGACCTCGACCATCTGGAGGCCAAGGCCGCGTCCGGCCAATCGAAATACCTGCTCCTCAGCCACATGCGCGGGCACATCTGCGACATGGACCGCCTGATGGCGATCTGCACCGCCCACGGCATCACGGTGATCGAGGATTGCGCCCATACCATGGGCGCCACGTTCAAAGGCATCCAGAGCGGTCGCCACGGCTTGATCGGCTGCTATTCCACGCAGACCTACAAACACATGAACTCCGGCGAAGGCGGCTTTCTGGTCACCGATGACGCCGAAACCATGGCCCGCGCAATCATCCTGTCGGGCTCCTACATGCTCTACGAACGCCACCGCGCCGCGCCGCCGCTCGAAGTGTTCGAAAGGGTCAAATACATCACCCCCAATATCTCGGGCCGGATGGACAACCTGCGCGCCGCGATCCTGCGCCCGCAGATCGCGACCCTGCAAGAGCGGATCGACGGCTGGAACGCCCGCTACGCCCGCGTCAAAGAAGGCCTGTCGAACTGCCCTGGATTGCGCACGATCCAGCATCACGACGATGCGGTTCAGGTCGGCTCCTCGATCCAGTTCCTGCTGCCGGATTGGCCTGCAGAAAAGGTCACCGACCTTCTGACACGCTGCGCCAAACGGGGCGTGGAACTCAAATGGTTCGGCAAAGCAGAGCCCGTCGCCTTCACCAGCCGCTACGACAGCTGGCAGTATTTCGCCTCGGAACAACTACCCAACACCGACCGCATCCTCGCGGGCCTGATCGACATGCGCTTGCCGCTGACCTTCAGCCTGAGCGATTGCGACTTGATCGCCCGCATCATCCGCGAAGAGGTCTCGGTGCTCCATCAAGCAGCGTAAGCCTTGTGTTTCTCCTTGCCGGAAATACTCCGGGGGTGAATTGGCCATAGGCCAAGAGGGGGCAGCGCCCCCTTTTTTTCATTTCTGGTGGCGCGCTACGCGCGGATGGGGGCGCTGCCCCCACGGCCCTTTGGGCCTTCCCCCGGGGTATTTGCACCAAGATGAAATCAGGGGTGTTGACATGAATTTATTTATGAACAAGTGTTCAATAAAGGGATTTGGTTGATCTGGGAGGAATCGCCAATGTTCATGTCTTCGATGACGTTCGACTTGGGGGAAGAGGTCAACGCGCTGCGCGATATGGTGCATCGCTGGGCGCAAGAGCGGGTGAAACCTATCGCGGCGGAAGTGGATCAGGGGAATGCGTTTCCCAATGAGCTTTGGCGCGAGATGGGGGAATTGGGCCTGCTGGGCGTGACTGTGGCCGAGGAGTATGGCGGGGCGGGGATGTCCTATTTGGCCCATACGATCGCGGTTGAGGAGATTGCTCGGGCAAGTGCGTCTGTCTCGCTCAGTTACGGGGCCCATTCAAACCTCTGCGTGAACCAGATCAAGCTGAACGGGACCGAGGAGCAGAAGCAGAAGTACCTGCCGCGGCTCATCAGTGGCGAGCATGTGGGCGCTTTGGCGATGTCCGAGGCAGGGGCGGGGTCCGATGTGGTCTCTATGACTCTGCGGGCCGAGAAGCAGAACGGGTATTACCTTCTGAACGGCAACAAGTACTGGATCACCAACGGGCCGGATGCGGATACCTTGGTGGTGTATGCCAAGACCGATCCCGAGGCGGGGTCCAAGGGGATCACCGCCTTTATCGTCGAGAAAGAGTTCAAGGGCTTCTCGACCTCCAAGCATTTCGACAAGCTCGGGATGCGCGGGTCCAACACCGCTGAGCTGATTTTCGAGGATGTGGAAGTGCCCTTTGAAAATGTCCTTGGCGAAGAGGGCAAGGGAGTGCGGGTGCTGATGTCCGGTCTGGACTACGAGCGTGTGGTTCTGGCGGGGATCGGGACGGGGATCATGGCGGCTTGCCTCGATGAGATCATGCCCTATCTGGCCGAGCGCACCCAGTTCGGGCAGCCCATCGGGAATTTCCAACTGATGCAGGCCAAGATCGCCGACATGTACACCGCGATGAACTCTGCCCGCGCCTATGTCTATGAGGTCGCTAAGGCGTGTGATCGCGGGCAGGTGACGCGGCAGGATGCGGCGGCGTGCGTGCTCTATGCCAGCGAAGAGGCCATGAAGCAGGCCCATCAGGCCGTGCAGGCCATGGGCGGGGCGGGGTTCCTGAATGACAGCGTGGTCAGCCGCCTGTTCCGAGACGCCAAGCTGATGGAGATCGGCGCGGGCACCAGCGAAATCCGCCGGATGCTGATCGGGCGCGAGCTGATGGGAACGATGAAGTGAGCCTGACGCAGGTCGCTTTCACGGTGCTCGGGGCCTTTCTGGCTTTGGTCGCGGTGATCGGCCTGCGGCTGGGCTGGACGGCCGCCACGATCACCGAAACCGAGGTGATCGAGCGCTATGCCAGCGCCTATGTCGCCGAGGCGGGCGGGGGCGCGGAACTGACCGACTGTCATGCCGAGGCGGGCCAGACGTGGTGGATCAAGCTGCGGGTGGTCTGTGCGGCGGCCGACGGGCGGGAATGGCGCTTCGGCGCGGGCCTGTGGGGGCAGTTGATGTATGTTGAACGCATCACCCCTCATCACAAGGAGATACGGATATGAAACGGATGATCCTGATGGCTGCGCTGGTTGCGGGGCCTGCCTTGGCCCAAGACGACATGGTGTTTGATGACAGCATCGTGGGGCAGTGCGTTCAGGCGGCTGCGGACGCGGGTGCGGCCGAGGCCTGTATCGGCAAGGCGGCGGACGATTGCATGACCCGCAATCCGGGCGGCGAGAGCACCTATGGCATGAACTTCTGCATCGGGCAGGAGGCGGCGGTCTGGGACGGTCTGCTGAACGCCGAGTATCAGCGGGTGATGGCCTCGGACAAGGAGATCGACGCGCAGACCAAGGCCGACGGCTATGGCGCGCCGGAACTGGCCCCTGCGCTGAAGGCGATGCAGCGGGCTTGGATCGCCTATCGCGACACGACCTGCACCTACGAGGCCAGCCAGTGGGGTGGCGGCACGGGGGCAGGGCCAGCCTATGCGGGCTGCATGATGCGGCTGACGGCGATGCAGACGCTGTACCTGCGCGATACGGGGCCTTTTTGAGGTCGGTTTTGTGATTGGGCAAACTGCGGTATGGGGGACCCGTTACTTTGCCTAAAGGAGATTTTGCCATGAACATTCGTCTTTTCATTGCGCTGGGGTTGATAGCGGGGCCGGTTTGGGCTGCTGAGGATACGCCCGAGGAGTTGCGTGCCGCTTGCTTTGAGATGTCTGCGATGATGGGCCAGTTGGCTCCTTGTGCGGGCGAGGCCGCGCAGGTCTGTCTGGAAGCCAAGACGGGATCTGCAAACAAGGGTGCATCGGCTGCTGTGATGGCCGAATGCTTCGCGCCCGAGGCGGAGTGGTGGGATCAGAAGGCGACAGCGGAATACGAGCGCGTTCTGGCGGACTTTCAGAAGATGAACGCCGCCGATCAGTCGGAGGCCGTAAAGGCCTTTCATGCCGCGTGGCTGACGTATCGCGATGCCAAATGTGATGTCGCCATTGCGGGGTTCGGCCTTGGGGCAGGGTCGAACCTGCCAGTGATCATTTGCCGGATGAACGAGAGTGCGGAGCACGCGGTGTATCTGTCAGTCAGGGGAAAATAGCGCCCCTTCTGACGTGGAATGACACCCTGCGGGGAGGCAGGGTTAACTTGAGGGAGGAGCGCCGATGGCGCGGCTAAAGAGCCAGATCCAGACCGGATCGGAAACCTATCGGGCCAATCTGGCCGCGCATGAGGCGATGTTGGCCGAGGTGCGTGCCGCCGCCGATTGGGCGGCTGCGGGCGGCGGTGACAAGGCCCGTGAAAGGCACCTGAGCCGCGGCAAGATGCTGCCGCGGGATCGGGTGGGGGCGCTGCTCGATGCCGGGTCTCCTTTCCTCGAGATTGGCGCCATGGCGGCGCACGGGTTGTACGAGGGAGCCGCTCCTTGTGCGGGCGTCGTTGCAGGGATCGGGCGCGTGCACGGGCGCGATGTCATGGTTGTCTGCAACGACGCCACCGTAAAGGGCGGCACCTATTACCCGATGACGGTCAAAAAGCACCTGCGGGCCCAAGAGATCGCCGAGGAATGCCGTTTGCCTTGTGTCTACCTGGTGGATAGCGGGGGGGCGAACCTGCCCAATCAGGACGAGGTTTTCCCTGACCGCGATCATTTTGGGCGGATTTTCTATAATCAGGCGCGGATGAGCGCGAAGGGAATCCCTCAGATCGCGGTGGTGATGGGGTCGTGTACGGCGGGCGGGGCCTATGTGCCTGCGATGTCGGATGTGTCGATCATCGTCAAAGAGCAGGGAACGATTTTCTTGGCGGGGCCGCCGTTGGTGAAGGCCGCGACGGGCGAAGTGGTGACCGCCGAGGATTTGGGCGGCGGCGATGTGCATACGCGCCTGTCCGGTGTGGCGGACTATCTGGCCGAGGATGATGCGCACGCTCTGGCTTTGGCGCGGGAAGCCGTGCGGCATCTGAACTGCCCTCCTGCGGGGGCAGTAGATTGGGCCGCGCCCGAGGAGCCCGCCTATGATCCGGACGAAATTCTGGGCGTGGTGCCCGGTGATCTGCGCACCCCCTATGACATTCGCGAGGTGATCGCGCGGGTGGTGGACGGCAGCCGCTTTGACGAGTTCAAGGCGCGGTTCGGGGAGACTTTGGTCACCGGTTTTGCCCATGTGGAAGGGTGCCCTGTGGGGATCGTGGCCAACAATGGGGTGCTGTTTTCCGAAGCCGCTGTGAAGGGCGCTCATTTCATCGAGCTGTGTTCGCAGCGGAAGATCCCCTTGGTGTTCTTGCAGAACATCACTGGGTTCATGGTCGGGCGGAAGTACGAGAACGAAGGGATCGCGCGGCACGGGGCCAAGATGGTGACGGCTGTGGCCAGTACCTCGGTGCCCAAGATCACCATGCTGGTGGGCGGGTCCTTTGGTGCGGGGAACTATGGGATGGCCGGTCGGGCCTATCAGCCGCGGTTCCTGTGGACTTGGCCGAATAGCCGGATTTCGGTGATGGGTGGCCCGCAGGCGGCGGGCGTGTTGGCGACGGTGAAACGGGATGCCATCGAGCGCGCTGGCGGCGAGTGGAGCGCCGAGGAGGAAGCGGCGTTCAAGCAGCCCACGCTGGAGATGTTCGAGCGGCAGAGCCATCCTTTGTACGCGACGGCGCGGCTGTGGGACGACGGGATCATTGATCCGCGCAAGACGCGGGCGGTGCTGTCGCTGAGCCTGAGGGCGGCGCTGAACGCGCCTATTGAAGAGACCAAATTCGGCGTGTTCCGCATGTGATTGCGGGCGGGGGATGGGGGGCGCTGCCCCCGCGCCTGAGGCGCTCCCCCGGGGTATTTTCGCCAAGATGAAACAGCGGCCGGGGGAGAGGGTCATGTTTGACAGCGTGTTGATTGCGAACCGTGGAGAGATTGCCTGCCGTGTGGCGCGGACGGCGCGGGCGATGGGCTTGCGCGTGGTGGCGGTTTTTTCCGATGCGGATCGGGATGCGGCCCATGTGGCGATGGCGGATCAGGCCGTGTGGATCGGGGGGAATGCGCCCGCCGACAGCTATTTGCGCGGGGACCGGATCATTGCGGCAGCCTTGGAGGCCGGGGCGGGGGCGATCCATCCGGGCTATGGGTTTTTGTCCGAGAATGCGGCGTTTGTGGAGGCAGTCGAGGCGGCGGGTTTGGTTTTTGTCGGGCCGACCGCCGGGGCCATTCGGGCGATGGGACTAAAGGATGCGGCCAAGGCGCTGATGGCTGAAGCGGGGGTGCCTGTGGTGCCCGGTTATCATGGGGCGGATCAGTCGGACGGGCTGCTGGCCGAGGAGGCGGGGCGGATCGGCTATCCGGTCTTGATCAAGGCTGTGGCCGGGGGCGGCGGCAAGGGGATGCGTTTGGTCGAGAGCGCGGACGGGTTTGCCGAGGCGCTGGCGAGTGCGCGGGCCGAGGCGCGGACGGCCTTTGGCAACGATGCCGTGCTGATCGAGAAGTATGTGAGCAGCCCGCGCCATATCGAGGTGCAGGTGTTCGGGGATGGTGAGCGGTTCGTGCACCTGTTCGAGCGGGATTGTTCTTTGCAGCGGCGGCACCAGAAGGTGATCGAGGAGGCCCCTGCGCCCGGTATGACCGAGGAGATGCGGAGCGCCATGGGGGCGGCGGCGGTGCGGGCGGCCGAGGCGATCGGCTATCGCGGGGCTGGGACGGTGGAGTTCATCGTGGATGGCTCTGACGGGCTGCGGCCTGACCGGTTCTGGTTCATGGAGATGAACACCCGTTTGCAGGTCGAGCATCCCGTGACCGAGGCCATCACCGGCGTCGATCTGGTGGAGTGGCAGCTGCGTGTGGCGATGGGCGAACCCTTGCCCGCGCGACAGGAGGATCTGTCGATCAACGGCCATGCCTTCGAGGCGCGGCTCTATGCCGAGGACGTGCCGGCGGGGTTCCTGCCTGCCACTGGACGCATCGGACATTTGCGTTTTGCAAAGTGTGTGCGCGCCGATAGCGGGGTGCGGGCGGGCGATGTGATCAGCCCGTTTTACGATCCCATGATTGCGAAACTGATCGTCCACGGGCCAAATCGACGAATCGCTTTGGCGCGGCTTCGGGCGGGTCTGACACAAACGCAGGTTGCGGGGACGGTTACGAATCTGTCTTTTCTTAAAGCGTTGTCAGAACATGACAAATTTGCAAATGAAGAGGTCGATACGGGCCTGATCGCAAGAAATATTGATACCCTGACCTATGCACCCGCAGCATCGGTGGAAGTGGTTGCATTGGCTACAGTTTCCGCTCTGGGACTGGAAAATGCTGCAGGTGCACATCAGGGCTTTGCCCTTTGGGCCGCGCCGCGCCGGAATGTATTGTTGACACAAGGGGATAAAGTGTGGAGCGTATCGGTAGAATTTAATGGCCCTCGCGCGATGACGGTTGATCTGGGGGAGGAGCAGGTCACGCTGATGCGCGACAGCGAGGGGCATTGGCGGGCAGGAGGGGCCCGCATTGGCGAGGCGGTGACGCTGGGGGAGAGTGTCACCGTCTTCGCATCTCAGACACACAATTTTGCAATCATTGATCCGCTGGATCGCGCAATGGATGGGGCTGGTGACACTAGCCTTGTGGTTGCGCCGATGCCGGGCGTCGTGTCGGCGGTCTTCGTCAAGTCAGGAGAATCGGTGCAGGCCGGCGACAGATTGGCGCTGCTGGAGGCCATGAAAATGGAGCACGCCATGCTGGCCCCGCGCGACGGGGTGATCGCCGAGGTTCTGGTTGCCACTGGTGACCAGATCGAGGCGGGCGCTGGCATGATCCGGCTGGAGCAGGCAGAGGAGGCCGCCGCATGATCCGTTTGCACCACTGTCCCCAGACCCGGTCCATGCGCAGCCTGTGGCTGCTGCACGAGCTGGGGGTGGACTTCGAGGTCGTGACCCACGGGTTCGATAAGAGCCTGCGGTCTGACAGCTTTCTGGAGATGTCGCCAGCGGGCCGCGTGCCTGCGCTGGAGATTGACGGCGCGACCATGTTCGAGACCGGCGCGATCACCGAATATCTGTGCGATGTCTACGCGGACAGCCCCATGGGGCGGCCTGCGGGGCACCCCGAGCGGCGGGACTGGCTGATGTGGCTGCACTTTGCCGAGACCCTGAGCCAGCATTCGGCGGCGCTGACCCAGCAGCACATCATGCTGTACGAGGACTCCATGCGTTCGCCCATCATCATGAAGCTGGAAGCGGCCCGTTTGAAGAAATGCTATGGCGGGATCGAGGCCCGTTTGGCGGGGCGCGATCACCTGCTGGACGGTGGCTTTTCGGCGGCGGATATCAGCGTGGGACAGGCGGTGTACATGTCCCGCCATTTCGCGCGGCTGACAGGCTTTCCGGCGCTGGAGGCGTGGTACGGGCGGATCTCGGCGCGGCCTGCGTTTCAGGCGTCCCTGCCGCGCGAGGGCGAGCGTCTGCTGTACAATGAGCCGTTCTATCCCGCGTGGGAGTGAGCGGTCCGGAGGCGGGGCCTCCGGAGGCCTCCGGCGGGGGTATGTCAAGCGATCAAAAGTCATGGAATATTGGTTGTCGGAGAATAAGCACCTCTGATTGCCTACATTCGTGCCTACTCTCTAAATTTCACTCCTACATGCAGGACTTGATCGAGTGGGCTTTCCCAGCCCATCGTCGACTTATCGGCATTTTTGCATGTAAGTTTTTTAAGTATGCATGCGCAGCAATTCGAGCGAAAATTCCTATCATTCTTAGGTTGAATGATTTTGGATTCTATCATGGAAAATTGGGCTGAGTTTTTTACTGATCCTGAAACACAGAAAGCAATTTCTTGGCTTGGAGGAGGACTAGCGGCTATCGGCGCAGCAGCTTGGACGGTCATTAAATATTTCTACCCCAAGGAAGAGAGCAAGCCGCCAGCAGCGGTTCCCCAGAACAGTGTCTCTTCTTCTAAAGTGACCGCTGACGGGGGCGGCACCGCAGTAGGCGGGAACGTCTCAATAAGTGGACCAACTATCAATCAAGGGCCGAACCGTTTCAGCATAATCGCGCTTGCCTTGGCAGTGGTCGGCGTCATTGTTTTATCTTTGGCCTTCGCGGGCAACAACGTTACGGCGATAAACGGTGGTGTCGCTATTGGGGGGGACGCTTCCGAGAGTCAGGTTCAAACCGACAACCAGAGTATTGAGAAATGAGCCGGGGCGGTTTCGGGCTGTGGGCGATCTCGCTCATCGCTCTTGTAACTATCGGAAACATGCGTTTGTTGGCCCTAGGCAATGACATCAGCGCGAGCGGCTGCTCCGTGGCCGTGGGCGGTGATCTAAGCCAGAGTAATGTTGATATTATCTGCGGGATGTCACCCGAAACGTATCAGGAATTAATTGCGCTTTTTGAGAATGATGTTCAGGATCGTATCGGTGACAAAGAAAAAATCATCGGCAGGCAAGATGAACTTTTAGTTTGGAAAGAAACAGAAATTCACAAGCTGAAAAGCGCTTTAGATCTGAACCAGCGCCAAGTCGAGGCTGCCCTTGAAGCTGCCGGAAAGCAGGGAGTGCCGCCAGAGCATGTAGGTCAAACACTGCTTGAAATTGCTCAGCGTTATGCAGTCTTGCTCGCGGATTTAGAGGGCAACCCTGACGACAGCAATGAGATCAGACAGAAGAAAGCTGAAGCTTCGAAAGCGCTTGAAAATGGTGAACTTGACCGTGCCGATAAAATTCTCGATGAAATCATCGCACTTGAAGATGCAGCGCTTGACCAACGTGCATTAGAAGCTGCCAAAACACGCGCCCAAAAGGCACAGGTTGCGTTGTTGCAGTTGCACTACGGGGATGCGGCAGATGCCTATGCTGCGGCGGCTAAACGCGTTCCCGAAATATTCTCTAAAGAGAAGAATGAATACATCAGGCTTCAGGCTGATGCCCTGTACAACGAAGGTTATGTCTTTGGACGCAGAGAAAGCATACTGCGAGCGATAGATGTCTACCAAGAATTGATTTCGCAGATTGATCGAAAAGAAGACCCAAATGCTTGGGCCGCGAGGCAGTTCGACCTTGGTCTTGCACTGCATTTGGCTGAAGATTCTGAACCTGGCACCGCGCGACTGGAACAGGCAATCACCGCCTTTCGGCTGGCGCAAGAGGTTTGGACCAGAGACAGCGCTTTGATCGGCTGGGCAAATGTGCAGATCAGTATTGGTAGTGTGCTGCGAGACATTGCGGACTACGATTGGGGCAATGAACGACTGGAAGAGGCTGTGACTACTTACCGCGCCGTCCTAGAAGAAATTCCCAAGGATTTTGCTCCGCTCATTTGGGGGGAAGCACAGATCGGCCTTGGGCGTGCGCTGAAAGATATTGGACAACGGGAACGAGATTCGGAGCGATCGGAAGAAGCTGTGGCCGCCATCCGCGCCGGCCTAGAAGTGCTTACACGCGACCTTTACCCAGGCATTTGGGCGTCGACGCAGAACGCATTAGGAGGTGCTCTAGCTCAGCTTGGATTCATGGAAAAGGGTACAGCGCGATTGGAAGAGGCTGTTGCAGTCTACCGCACTTATCTGGAGGCTACGTCTCGGGAGCGTGCACCGCTCGACTGGGCTGCTGGGCAGGTGAACCTAGGCAATGCACTTCAATTACTCGGCGCTAGGGAAAATAGCACAGTTCATCTGGAAGAAGCTGTGATTGTATACCGCGCTGCGCTGGAAGAGCAGACCCGGGAAATTAATCCAAACGCTTGGGCCAATTTGCAGAACAGCCTTGGTCACGCATTAAAGGCGCTTGGAGATCGCGAACGAGACCCTGAGCGATTGGAAGAAGCCTTGACAGCCTACTTGGCTGCTCTGGAGGAATGGACGCAGGTACTTGTACCGAACTATTGGGTAAGATTGCAGTACAACCTTGGATGCGCGCTGCAAGCGCTTGGCGAGCTGGAGAGAAACCCTGAGCGATTGAAAGAGGCCATGGCAGCCTATCGCGCGGCGTTGCAGGTGTGGACCCGTGACCGCATGCAGTTTTACTGGGCCATGACGCAGGACTCGCTGGGCGACGCATTGACAGCGCTTGGCGATCTGGAGTCTGGCACGGAGCGAATGGAAGAAGCCGTGGCAGCTTACCATGAAGCGCTTGAAGGGTGGTCCTCGGAGCGAGCGCTTTCATATTGGGCGCAAACACAGATCAGTCTTGGCGTCACGTTATGGAGGCTTGGGCTGCGGGAGTCTGGAACGGCGCGGCTGGAGGAGGCTGTCGCTGCCTTTCGTGCCGCGCTAGAAGAGACGCCTCGGGATCTTGACCCGCTAGGCTGGGCGCTCACGCAGTCCAATCTCGGCGGTGTGTTGGCAGCGATTGGCGAACGAGAGCCAAGCACAGCGCGACTGGAAGAGGCTGTGGTGGTCTTCCGCGCAGCGCTAGAAGAACGCACTCAGGACCGTGTCCCGCTCGACTGGGCGCGGACGCAGTCTCAGCTCGGCGAAGCACTGATAGCACTCGGTGATCAAACGCAAAATATTGAACTGCTCAGGGAAGCAAAGCTGGCTTTTGAGCAGTCGTACGAAGGCTACGAAAATAAAAAACAAGACTATTTTGAAGAGCGCTTTGCAGAGATCGATAGGTTGATCGAAGGTATTTCCGAGTGAGGATTCTGGGTGTGGCCAAACACTATAGAAAGATGCGCCTGAGTGTGGAGCCTCGGCTTGGTTCAGATTCTTCTTAGCGAGCCATGTTTTTGTTACACAAAAACGCTCGCCGACGTTCGCTTCGCTTACGCCGGGACGGGAGTGCGCGCTTCGCTTGCACTCCCTCCTGTTCGGTTGCATTTGGGCAATGAAACCGCCATCTGATCTTGGCACTGCCTTGAAGCTGCACCGCACACTCAAAGTGTAAACGTTCCCTTAATACTCGAAACCTACCTGCCTATTGCGGACGTCGTGTGGTGCCTTTTGGGGACCGCTTGCGTCCTGCACGACAGCGAGGCAATTATGAAACGAGGGAACACGGGCGGCAGACCCAAGGTTGCGGCGCGACGCTGCAGGCATCTGAACATTCGGCTCACAGAGGCCGAGTATGACAGACTACGCGGGAAAGCAGGCAACTTGAAGCTTTCAGACTATGCGCGCCGTCGCCTGCTAGGCCAAAGCGTCCCAAGGCCGATACCAGAGATAAATCAGGTGACGTGGGCAGAACTGGCGCGGACGGCTGCCAACCTCAATCAGCTCACACTCCATGCGAACCAAGGTCACTTCGACCATTCCGAAAAGTTTGCTCTCGCACTCGTCAACGTCTCGCGCACCCTCAAGGCAGTCAGGGAAGGGCTGATCGGAGGTGACCATGGCAATCGGTAAGCTCATCAAGGGATCCAACGCCAGTGGGCTTATCGATTACCTTTTGGGCGGGACGGACAACCAAGGGCGGCTTCGGCCAAAGGTTGCGATTGTTGGCGGGACGCTCGGGTTTGATCGGCGTTCGGCAAAGAGACAATTTGCGTCCCTAAAGAAGCTGCGCCCCTCCCTTTCAAAAAACACAGCGCACATGTCCATTTCCTTGCCTGTAGAAGACCGCGACCTGACCGATCAGGAGTGGGCAGCCATCGGCGACCACTGGGCTAAGGGGATGGGCTTTCGGGCCTACGTGACCGTCTGCCATGGCGACCACATTCATATCGCGGCCAGCCGGATCACGCTGGATGGCACAGTCGTCTCTGACAGCCACGACTATCGCCGCAGTGAAGCGCTGATCCGAGAGATTGAAACGACCTTCAAGCTGATCCCAGTCGCGCCATCCCACTTGCTCAAACCAGATCGCAAAGCCGATCACGTCGCCGCTCCGAAATCCGGTGAATTGATGTTGGCTGAAAAGGGCGAAATCTCATCGAAAGCGCAACTGCAGCAGTTGCTGACAGACCTGACCGCGACACCCATCACAGCATCCGATTTCGTCGATGCGTTGGAAGGCTGCGGCGTCGATGTGCGCCCGAATATATCCGCGACAACTGGCAGGCTGTCTGGCTTTGCCTTTGGCCTAAACGGGCATGTTTTATCCGCGTCCGCCCTTGGACGGGGCTTTTCATTGAAGAATTTAGAGAAGAGAGGATTTTCCTATGTCAGAGACCGAGACTTTCAGAAACTCAGCGAAGCAAAAGAGCGCAGCCTTGAACGCGCCATTGGCCCTACACTTGGTGACGAACACGGCGGCGCAACAAGAGGTGCTTCAGGCGATACTCGCGCTGCCCTTCCAGATCAGCCAAGCGTTGGACCCGCTGCTGCACCAGTTAAAGGAGCAACAGGCACAGAATGCCCAGCTGTTGGAGCGCATGGAGGAGCAGGACCAACTTATGCGGGCTTTGGGGAAATCGCTACAAAAATTGAAAGCGCGCCCATAACCCTACCGTTACCACATCAAAGCCAAGCCCATTCAGCTAAAGGCACTGCACGTCCTGACCAGCCAAGGCTCTATGGATTGCAAGACTTCCTTGTGCAATTTGAGGCGCGCATTCGGCGTGCAGTGCGACCACTTTCAGTGCTTCAGAAAGTACTCTTAGGTCTAGATAGCGTTCGCCAAAAGCTCCGCGCTGGACCTGCACCGATTAGAAACCCCCTGAAATCTGGACCTACCGTGAACGCGACGCTTCCAGAAAATTCTGACCTCTGCGAAAGCCAAGAAGATAAGCCTATAAGTAACTGCGACGGCCCCACATCGGCGCAACAGTCTGTTGCGCCGCGATGATCGCTCCGAACTTTGCCGGGGCTTAAGGCACCTACTCTGATTTGAACGCCGAAGGGCCATCGCTCTTGTAGCGAGTCAGGCCATGCTGCGCCAATTCTGCGAGCCGACTTTGGAACTTGCAGATGTAGGGGTCTGGTAGAAAGCTGTCGGGCGTGATTACGCTTTCAGCGCGCTTTCGCATAACTTCCAGAGGGCCAATGCCCTGCATGTGGAGAATGCACGACATGGATAGAAGACTGCCTTCGTTCAGGCCCATGGGATGAGGATCGGTAAGATCCCGTCCTTTCTGCGTGATTTGGAAAGGTCCAACGGGTGTCTGAGCAATGAGGCCAAGGGACAGCAGCATTTCAATGTCTTCGGGCGGGGCGCTTCCACGGCAGCGAAGCATGAAAAGGGCAAAGCCGCCGGGCATGCAAATGCGGGTATCTGCGATGAAGGCCGAGTCAGGATCAGGCATCGAATCGCTCCTATTTTGGGAGTAATGATTATCGAGCGTAGGAGGGTGTGTCGATACCTTACGGACCCCACTATGGCTGGCACCCTTCACACACAGGCGCACCGTGACCTGATCAAATCTCTGGTCGCAGTACGCAAAGCCAAAGGCCTGTCTCAGGCTCAACTAGCCGCGATACTGGGGAAGCCGCCATCATACGTGGCGAAGGTTGAACTCTGCGAACGGCGTCTGGATGTGCTGGAGTTTTGCGCTTGGGCGAGGGAGCTTTGCGACGAGCCTTTTGGCTTGTTGCAACCATATTTGGACTGAGAAACGGATTCGGTCCGAGATGGCGACCATCTCCAACTAGGCAAGCGGGCGTTTCCTACACAAAAAATTCTTTGTGTAGGAAATTTGGTTCAGTTGTCATTCGCACAATATTCACGTATCGCTAGCCCCGCTCTCGTGGTTTCGCACAGATCACCGACAACAGCGCCTAAATATACTTTATCTCCAATCCCTCTGCGAAAAGTCGGCATGATTACTTCGGCTCCAACGCTCCGGGACCGATCAATGTTGAACTAACGCTATTCGTGCCAGCTACACCCCGTTGGAGGGGGCGCTGCTACTACCTCTTTCCACTCATCGGGCGCAATGATATCCCATTTTTCGTTGCCTTCTTCCGTTACCGGTCGCGAAGGTGCGGCCTCCAGCCAGCCCTTCCAGCGGGCATAAAATTCAGCGTGCGAGAGGCGTTCGGATGCCCATTGGCAAGGACGTTCGACATTGTCAGGAAGTGTGGCGGTGGCGTCTCCGAAAGAGTTTCGAAAGTCAGTATCTGCATCAAAGATTGCAGGGCGGAGATCCACGAATCTCAGTGCGCCGCCAGTGTTAATTACCGCACGCAAATCTGTGTATTCTAAAATCAGTGGCTCGTCTTCAGTTCCTATCAAAGCTGACAAGTTGAGGACTGCCCCTTCCATCTTTGCATGATCGAGAGTTGCCCTTTCCAGATCAGCCCCGCTGAAATTTGCCATTTCCATATGCGCCCAATCCAAGTAGGCTCCTTTCATTTTCGCTCCGCTGAAGTTTGCTCCTTCCATGTGCGAAAAGCCGAGGTCTGCCCCTTCCAGATACGCCCCTCTGAAGCTAGCCCTCTCCATTCTGGCTCCCTCGAAGCTTGCCTCCGCCAGATACGCCGGTTCAAATTTCGCTTCCTCCAAATTTGCCTCACTGAAATTTACCTTTTCTAGATAAGCCCAACTGAGGTCTGCCCCCTCCAAGTTTGCCAAGGTAATGACTGCCTTTTCCATATCCGCTCCGCTGAAATTTGCTCCTTCCATACTCGCATGGGATAGGTTTGCTTCTTTCATCTTCGCTTTGCCAAGGTTTGCTCCTGTTAGCTTTGCAAAGTCCAATTCTGCTCCATCCATATTCGCCTCACTGAGGTTTGCTCTCTCCAGATTGCCTCCTTTGAGGTCCGCCAATTTCAAATTGGCACCGCCAAAATCGACACCTGAAAGATCGGCGTTGTTTAGGATCGCAGCGCGCAAATCCTTCCCAGAGAGATTGGGTTTGCCGATGTAGGCGACTACGCTGCTACGGTACGCCGGCCATTCACGTTTGGTGAAATCATCTTCGAGCGCGGCGAAGTAGGTACCACAGTCGGTTAATCCAGTCTCGGCGCACCAAGTCTGGCGTGCCTGCCATAGGGCATTTGTTGTATCATCGCTGTTGACTGGATTGCCGCCGCAAACTTCAGGAGTTAGCCCGTATCTCTGGCACCATTGGACGCGGTACCGATGGCGGGCCGTATTAAGGTCAGCGTGCTCTGGTGGCAGCACAGACAGCGGAGCTTCGCTGAGGTCGGGCGAGTCTAGCTGCAACAGTTCGGTGCCATTGTCCCAAGACCAGATCCTAATTTTGTCGTAGATGGTGCGCTCAGGATCGTCGGACTTGTTTCTCACCCAAGCCTCTTGCCGTTCCGCCCAAGTGCGCGTGCTTCCGTCGGCAGATTTATCATAGGCAATGACCCATTCGGCGATGCCTTTACTGTTGGCAGCTGTCAGCCAAGCGACTGGTAGGCAAAGCAGTCCGCACACCGCAGAGGTAAAGATCACGCCAGGGGTCATGCGACGGCCTGCATCGCTGCGCATTTTCGTCCAAGACAGTGCACTAGCGTAGATCGCAACCATTAGGCACAGCGCGTTGATCGCCGACATCAAGAGATTATGCGCGGGCCAGCCACGCCACCACATCAGCCCGAGAACAAAAGGGCCAGCGAACCAGACCAGTGCCCAAGTGGTCAGCCATGACAGAGTGTCAAGCGGACGAGCGGAGACGGCTCCATCCCGACGCTGGCGCAGCACAAAGTCGTTGAGGAGCCAAGGTTTGATGTGGGTCTCGATGGGCGTTCCATCGAGTAGTGGTGGCGGGCCAAGCGGTGGCTTGCCTAGGGCCTCTGTCACTTTGCGGATGTGGAGGTGGAGATAGACGTAAAGGGCAGCGCCAAGCACCGGAGCGAAAATGAAGAACGAGAACGTGGGGATCGAGACCCCAACGATTGGAAGTTGGGTCTGACGGCTATCGACGAAGAAATCTACGTCCTCCACCCCGAGCGTGGTCACGATGACGAAAGCAAGGTAGGCCAGCAGCGCAAACCAGTTCGTTCGGCCAGTGGCGGTCAGTGCATCGATGCGGGCGATCTGCGCATCCGTGGCCTCCGGCTGCGAGGAGCGTGCTTGGCGGTTCCGAATGCGTCGAAGGCTCAATCTGCTAGGGGGCATAAGAAATCTCGTTTTGAGTGATACTCGATGTGAATATCACAATCTATGCGGTATCTGTGTCTATAATAATGTCACCCGGACACTAGTGACTGCGAATTAAAACAAAGGCCAATTTCTTGCTGATGGAGATCAGTTCTATTTCCCGAACGCATTGTTGGGCGGTGAGCCGGCTTTGGCTTCCCATTGGAAGATTGACGGCGACGCGCGCGGAGCAGGCTTTGCAATATCGCAGCGGTAACGTCAAATTCTCGTTATAAACGGTCCTCAGTCGACCTCAAATCTCTGCTTCAAGAGCCTGGTCATGCGTGAGCAGATAGTTGATATACGCCATCTATGGGTAATCCAGCATATCAACGGTGACCTTCAGCCAGCTTTTTTGTTGTCGGACAGCTTCCAATGAGATTGGTAGAATTGTTGCTTGGAAATTAGCGCAACTTTCAGGTAAGTGCATGTCGAATTGGTATTTTATCTTGCTGTGCACGATGGCCAAGTCAACTCACTGGCGCAAAAAACGCGTCAAACTGAGGCTTTAAATTGATACAAAGGAATTAAAATATGCAGGTACTCCGTCAGGTTAGGCCGACTCCCGAACAAATTGGCATCATTCGCCGAATCCAGAGTGGAGTATCGTTGATCAAAGGGGCTGCTGGAAGTGGTAAAACCACAACTGCCCTTCTAGCTTTAAGGGCAGCGACTGGCTCCGCAGTTAACCAGTTGAGGAATGAAGGCAAACTTCCAGCAAGAGTTCTTGTTCTCACCTACTACAACTCGCTACGCAGTTACATTACCGCGGTAGTTGAAGAAGAGATGGCCGATTACGTCAATGACGCTCAGTTGTTCGTTTCTACGTTTGATCGGTGGGCTTTAGACACTCTTTCAGAAAAAATGTGCAACAAGGAAGCGGCACAGATACATTTGAGGAAATTGGCGCGTGGCTTTCCCCGTGACCAAGCATTTGTCATAGATGAAGTTGAATACCTCTTAGGTAGACTTCATCCGGATCGACTCAATGATTACCTTACGATGAGAAGGACCGGTCGAGGAAACTCGCCCGCAATGCCTCAAGAACTTCGAAAACAGCTATTGGATGAAGTGGTCACCCCTTATCTAAGCTGGAAGGAAGCAACCGGCGCTCAAGACTTTAACGACATTGCGGTGGAAATGATGCGTAAGGAACCGGATTTCCAATACGATGTCATCATTGCAGATGAAGCACAGGACCTATCTGCAAATCAACTTCGAGCAATAATGCAGCACGCGGCGGATGACGCCACTATCACTATTGTTACAGATACAACGCAGCGAATTTACCCTCGTGGGGGACCGTGGGCCGAAGCAGGTATTCAAATCGCGCCTGCCCGCAGTTTTCGACTGCGCAACAACTATCGAAACACACTAGAAATCGCCGCGTTGGCAGCATCGATTGCCGATGGACTGCCTATAGACGACGATGGTAGTTTGCCTGATCCGACACTTTGCCAGCGCCAAGGAGATCTACCGCAGTGGATAAAAGGTCAATTTAATAGGCAGCTGGACTACGCAATCAGCAGACTACGTCAGATTGACTTGACCACCGAAACTGTAGGCTTTCTCCATCTAAAGGGCGGCGGTTGGTTTAAGGATATTCGGAAGGCATTGTGCGACAACGAGTTTGAGTTTTGCGAACTGCAAGGCGCAAAGGAGTGGCCCGAAGGTCCCGAAAACATTGGATTATGTACTTTTCATAGTGCGAAGGGCCTAGAATTTGATCATGTGTTCATGATCGGGTTGGCAGCCCAGCACGCCTCCTACGGTACGGAGCCGGACGATGATCGTTTTGATGCCCATCGGAGACTGATTGCAATGGGCGTTGGACGGGCGAGGCAGTCAGTACTTCTAGGATCTAAGCCTGGAGAGGATTTGCCGCTACTTGCAGGAATTCCAGGAAACTTGGTAGAGACTATAAATCTATGAGCATCCAAGATATCGTTACCGCAAGAGGCATTGGTGAAGTGGTGCATTTTACTACGAACCATGGCTGCCTCGGTACTCTTTACGCCCAAAAGCTATTGTCCAGGGCGAAGTTGCAAGAAGATGAAATGGTGCAGTACTTGTTTGCAGCTAACGCCGAACTACGGCGTGACACTGCATACCTCGATCACATCAGCTTGTCTGTTGAGCACATCAACACACAGTTTTTCAACGTCAGCGCTGGTAAGTGGCATAGAGACGAGCCAATTTTTTGGTGCATTTTAGCGTTCGATCCCAGTGTCTTAAGCCATGAAGGAGTGGTTTTCGCAACGACCAATAACATATATAGCTCTGTAAAGAGAGGCATGGGCGAGGGCGCATTCGAGAAACTGTTCTCCGAGCGGGTATCTCGGTGGCATGGAAATGTGGTGACACGACATGCAACTGTGCCACCGAACTATCCTACCTGCTTTCAGGCCGAAGCATTGTATCCTTCCGAATTATCAACGGAATATTTGCGTCACATCTACGTGAAAACTGGTGCAGATCAGTCGGAAGTGGTTGGATTTCTTAAGGCTACATTTCATCGCGATGTAGATGTGATAGTGTGCCCTGAAAAGTTTGAAGAAAGATCAGAGTGTTATGGACCGCAGAAAACAAAATAGACTATCTGCCGAGTGGGCAGCCTACGGCGACGCCTTAGGGTTCATGACTGAATTGGCGGATGCCGAACGTGTTGAATATCGGTTGGGTAGAGAAAAGGTCGAACACACTCATCCGTGGAAGCGGAAAGTCGGAGGCTATAGTGGTCAAACTTTTGATCTGCCAGCAGGCACTTACTCAGATGACACGCAACTACGACTGGCAACTTCCCGTGCTATTCGATCAGACGGTAGCTTCGACGTTTCTGCATTTGCCAAAGTCGAATTGCCCGCGTGGGCAAACTACGCACTTGGTGCAGGTGTCGGGTCTAAAGAAGCTGTTGCCAACTTGTCTCGCACATCAGCAACTTGGTACTCGAATTTCTTCGACAACAAAAAATCACGCTATGTGAATGGTGGCGGCAACGGAGCCGCAATGAGGATACAACCTCATGTTTGGGCATCAAGCAATCTGTTAGATATAGACGCAATTCTAACTGATGTGGTCAAAAACTCAATTTGTACTCATGGGCATATGCGGGGGATTCTTGGTGCCTGTTTTCATGCTGCATCATTGGCCTTCGCAATGCGTGAGGGACACGCGCCTGATCTTGAGGACTGCTTAGATTTTCTCGAAACTCTCCAGCGTGTCCCAGATCTAATAGAAGCTGATGGTGACCTCAGAACTTTTTGGATCGGAGCGTGGAATGAAGCCAATAGCTGCGAAATTCAAGAAGCCTGCTTCACGGTAATTGATGAGATTTTAGTTGACATCAAAGAACTGAATGGATTTAAATCAGAGCCTCTCAATGAGATTTATCCAAAGGTAGCAAAAGCGCTAGGCGCATTTGAGTCTTCTTCCAGAGGCTCAGGCACTAAAACGGCGATCTTGGCTTCATTTGTAGCATCCCGGGCGAACACCCAATTACCTCATGACACCCTTCTAACGGTGGCGAATGCTCTTGGGACTGATACCGATTCCATAGCGACGATGGCGGGAGCCATTATCGGCGCGTGTACGAACCAGCGGTGTGAATTTGATCTTCAAGACAGAAATTACATTCTTACAGAAGCAGAGCGTCTAGCAAATATTTCTGAAAAGCGCGACGCGCGTTCATTTCGCTATCCAAATCTAAGGAATTGGCGGCCAGAGAAGACAGCTATTGACGCAGTCGGACTACTTGATGGCAATCTCTATCTCAATGGTATTGGGCCGTTGAAAGAAATTGAAGGCTTTCCAGTAAAGGAGAACGAAAAAGAGAACATTGGCTGGTTCAATCTACCCTTTGGCCAATCAGTTTTGGTACGTTATAGGGCACAGCCTCGTGAGTTCTCTAGTCCGCAGAGTACGCCTGTTCGAACGGCAGCAATATTAGAACAGAAAGCCGATCCACAACCACCCGGCAAGCTGCGTGACCTCTTCGATCAAACGGATCACGATAAGGACCCGTTATCAAAAACAGGTTTGGAACAAATGTCTTTGAGTGAGGTTTTGCGCAAGGTGATCGCGGAAGGTTTTCCCCCAGAACTGATTGGGCGCGCGTTGCTTATGCAAGTAGACAACGGTGGAAAAGAATACTTGGAGAAAGGAGTGGCGCTAACCGCTAATATACTCACTGCATACGAGGCACGCACCACGCGCCCCCGAAAAAAGTAAGCGCAGTCGAAAATCGTAGACACACTAGGTATGAAGGCCGTCCTTCTTTGCTTTTGAGCCGAAGAATTTCGCCGGCTTTCATTATATGACTTCATTTTGCGTTCCAAGTTAAGCCCTCACTTGAGACTCTCTTGGAGCTTATTGAGGCGGTGCTCGGCTCTGATGGCATTCCTTTCTTATCTTCCATCAATGTCGAGGGGGGTTACCCTTTTTCACGTCATTCCTGTAGAGGGCAGTCACAGCAACCAAGCTCGGATGACTGGAAAGGGCTGGGATATAAAGTCTGCCAAAACGAGCGCACACCTCTGGTGCTGCGCCGCCGCACGACCTCCCCCAAGCGCATTGCAGACCTTAGCCTGTCAAGAATGGTGTGGGATGCCTCGAAAGTCCGTTCTCGTGAAGCTGCACTGCGAAGATACAGGCCTTGGCTAGCGGCGGCGATGGGCCGATTTATTTCTTGATCCGCCACTCCCATCTTGGCAGTAAGGGTTTGTTTCTCTGAGGATGGGTTGGCTATATGAAAATCTGGTACACTGCCGACACCCACTTTGGGCACGAGAACATCTTGTCCCACTGCAAGCGCCCTTTTAGCTCCGTCGCACAGATGGATACGACGCTGATTGAAAACATGTGGAAAGTTGTCGGGTCGGAAGACCAACTCTGGATATTGGGCGACTTTGCTTTCGGTGCGAAGGCCAAAGACCCTGCGTACTTGGACGCAGTTTTTCTCCAGCTTCCTGGCGCAGAGAAACACCTGGTCGTGGGGAACCACGATCTTGCGCCAACGCTTCAGTTGCCGTGGACCTCTGTGTCTCATTTGGTTGAACTGCCCGATGGTCCTAACGGACAGGCAAACACCCTCTGCCACTATCCGATGATTACGTGGAACAACGCGCGCAAAGGGGCGCTGCAACTGTTCGGCCACGTCCATGTTAGTTGGAAAGGCTCGAATAACTCGATGAACGTGGGTGTGGATGTTTGGGATTTTATGCCTGTGTCTTTCAGCGACATCGCCCGACGTGCCAAGACATTACCGAAGAACAAGCATTGGGAAGATGTAGAGCCGAGATCGAAATGACGGGTGGTTTCGTTCATCAAAGCAAACAGGCCGAGCGATGAACACTCGGCCTGTTTAGTTGGCTACAGTCGTGGAAGGCTTTCCATCCATTCGTTGATCTCGCTTAACCTCCAGCGGCTGGCTCGCGCGCTGGTTTTGATGGGTTTCGGAAACTCGTCATTCGCGATCTTCCGGTAGATTGTGGAGCGGCTCTGGCCGGTCAGTTCTTCGACTTGGTTACATCTGATAAATCGGTCTTCCATATTGTTTCCTTCAGGTTATGGAAACATGGATACCAAAGGATCATTAAAACGGCGTTTACACTTTTTAACTTTTGCCGCTGATCACGTATTTTTCCCAGTCCATCATGATCGGCACCCGCTTTTCGAAGAAGTCCGTTCGCTTGTAGGCCTTCACCACCTTGTTGGCTTCGAAGTGCCCGATGCAGGCCTCAGCGACTTCCTCAGTCGTATCGGTGGTTTCTGAAATCCAAGTACGCACTGCCGACCGGAACCCGTGGGGACGTGCCGTGATCCCGAACCCTTTCATCAGCGTGATCAAGGCCATGCGGTCCAATGCTTTGCCCTTCGAATTGGGAAACAAGTAGCCATTCCACTCATGACGTTTCGCCAGTTTGATAACGGCCTGCGATTCTGGACCAAGCGGCAACCGGAATGTTTTTGCGTGTCCGACGCGACCCTTCACGTGATCTTCGGGCACGGTCCAGACATCATCTTCGATCTGCTCCAGTCGCAAGTGACGGATTGGATCGGTCCGCAATCCGGTCAGGATCAACAGACGCAGGGCGAGGTGATCAATCGAAATGTCGTTCAGTCTTCTGTAAAATTCAGGAACGTCCTTCCAATGCATCGCAGGCATGTTTTTCTGCGATTTCTTGCGTGGTCCTAGTAACGTTTCGGCTTTCTCGATCTCGCTAATGTCCACATCGAACCCATGTGCAAAGGCGTACTTATAAACCCTGCGAAGGCAGTTCATCGATTTGCGACCGGACTCAGGAGTATTCTTCCAAGCTGACCGCAGGCAATGGGCCAGATCATGCGCATCAATCTTCATGATCGGCGTTGAGCCTAGCTTCGGCAGGACATGCGTGCGCAGCGGAGAAGACCACTTGTTCGTCGGATCACCGTGCTTCAGTTCCGCTCGAAGGGAGTCGTGCGTTTTCTCGACCAGCACCGCGAGCGATCCGTTTTCGACGTTCAACAGTGCCTTTTCCCGCCGCTTCATCTTGATTGGGTTGTCGCCACTAGCGACAGCTTTTCGAGCCGCCTCTGCGCGTTCCCGTGCATCTTTCAGGCCAATCGCGGGATAACCTCCAAGACCCGTCCAATGCTCCACGCCCCAGAGTTTAAAGCGAAATTCCCATTGGCCGCGCCCTTCGCCTCTGGCATTGAAGTAAAGGCCTTGGCCGTCGCAGTGTCTGCCTTTGGTCAGAGTTTTTAGCTGTTGTGGCTTTAGTCTGTAGTAATGAGTCATGTATTGTTAAGCTCCGTGAATATATACATTTTTGGCTGCGATGCCCTGAGACAACGCGAGACATGACGAGAGCTTAACAGTTTGAAGTTTCTAGAAGATTTAAGACAATTGACCCTGCATGCGCCCTCATGACACATACAGGGTACCGCTCCGGCGGGGGATATTTGGACCAAGATGAAGGGGCGGCTTCGGGAAGAGGCCGCCCCGTTTTGTTGGTTAGGTGGTCTGCCAGCGGCCCTCGAAATCCTCGGGGATGAGGAGGATCGAGGGGTCGAGCTGGTCGATGGTCTGGCGGCCGCAGAGGGCCATCGAGATGTCCATTTCCTTTTGGATGACCTCGAGCGCGGTTCTGACGCCCGCCTCGCCCATGGCGCCAAGGCCGTAGATGTAGGCGCGGCCGATGTGGGCGGCTTTGGCCCCCATGGCGAGGGCCTTCATCACGTCCTGACCCGAGCGGATGCCGCTGTCGATGTGCACGTCGGTTTTGTGGCCGACCGCGTCCACGATGGGGCGCAGCATGCGGATCGAGCTGAGGGCACCGTCCAACTGACGGCCGCCGTGGTTCGACACGACGATGGCGTCGGGTTCCAGTTCGGCAGCGCGCTTGGCGTCCTCGACATCCAGAATGCCCTTGAGGATGACTTTGCCGCCCCACATTTCCATCAGCTTGGCGACCTTGCCCCAGTCGAGGGCGGGGTCAAACTGCTCGGCCGTCCACGAGGACAGGGAGGAGGTGTCAGTGACCCCTTTGGCGTGGCCGACGATGTTGCCGAAGAAGCGACGCTTGGTCTGCAGCATCTCGAGGCCCCAGCCCCATTTGGTGGCGAGGTTCGCGATGGATTTGGGGGTCAGCTTCGGCGGAGCGGAGAGGCCGTTTTTCAGGTCTTTGTGGCGCTGGCCAAGGATTTGCAGGTCGAGCGTGATGACAAGGGCCGAGCATTTGGCGGCCTTGGCCCGTTCGATCAGGCGGGTGGTGTAGTCCATGTCCTTCATGGTGTAGAGCTGGAACCAGAAGGGTTTATCGGTGTTCTCGGCCACATCCTCGATCGAGCAGATCGACATGGTGGAGAGGGTATAGGGCACGCCGAATTTGCCAGCGGCGCGCGCGGCAAGGATTTCGCCATCGGCATGCTGCATGCCGGTCAGGCCGACGGGGGACAGGGCCACGGGCATCGCGGCGTCCTGACCGATGATCTGGGTTTTCTGGCTGCGGCCCGTCATGTCCACGGCAACACGCTGGCGCAGGCGGATTTTTTCGTAATCGGTGACGTTCTCGCGGAAGGTCTGTTCCGTCCAGCTGCCGCTTTCGCAGTAGTCAAAGAACATGCGCGGGGCGCGGCGTTCGTGGATTTTCTTCAAATCCTGAATGCAGGTGATGACAGGCATAACAAATCGCTCCAATTGGTATGGAAGTTTTACCAATCGCGTGGGTTTCGGGCAAGGTTATTTCTTGGCACCTGCGGTGGGTTCTGTGAGGTGCTCGTGATCGACCACGGTCCACGGCAGGCCCTGATTGCGGAAAATGCGTTTCTTCTGATGGGGGTAGTCGCCGACATCGTGGGGCAGGCGTTGACCGACGACGATGAGGCGCAGAGTGGTGTCGCCGGTGTTGGTGATCCCGTGGGGCAGGCCGCCCGCGCGGTAGCCGATGAAATCACCGGGGCCGATGGGGTGGGAGGCCTCGCCGATATGGGCGGTGGCGGTACCGTCCAGCACGTAGACACATTCGTCCTCGTGGTGGTGGACGTGGAATTCGGTGGTTTCAAAGCCGGGGGCGACCTCGATGATGTGAAAGCCGAGGCCGGTCAGGCCGGTCAGATCACCAAGGCTCTTGTTCACGCGCTGTGCGTTGGGGTTCAGGAAGTGGGCTTTGTGCAGCCCTTCCATCCGGGCAATCTCGTCGGCGCGGACAATGTAGGTGTCGTCTGTCATCGGCTCTCTCGGAATACATCAATGCTATGGGCTGATGGTACGAGGGCCGGTCTGATCCGCCTAATTATAAAGGCGTGAGGGGATGTTTCAGGGCACGAAAAAAGGGCCCGCGACGGGGCCCTTTGGGAATGGTTAGTCGGCTGGGATCAGGCGGCGTGGGCGCCGTCGGCCAGCGATTTGACGAAGGCTGCGATATCCTCGACCGATTTGCCCTCGGCGATCTGGTTCACGATGGCCGAGCCCACAACGGTGCCGTCCGCGATGCCTGCGATGGATTTCGCGGTCTCGGGGGATTTGACGCCGAAGCCGACGATGATCGGCAGGTCGGTTTGCGATTTGATGCGCGCGACCTCGGGGGCGACGGTGGCGGCGTTTGCTTCGGCCGCGCCGGTGATGCCGGTGATCGAGACATAGTACACAAAGCCGCTGGTGTTCTGCAGAACTTTGGGCAGGCGTTTGTCATCGGTGGTCGGGGTCGCGAGGCGGATGAAGTTGATGCCTTTGGCCTGCGCGGGGATGCAGAGCTCTTCGTCCTCTTCGGGGGGCAGGTCGACGATGATCAGACCGTCAATGCCGGCCTCGACCGCATCATCCAGGAACTTGTCCACGCCGCGGTTGTAGATGGGGTTGTAGTAGCCCATCAGAACGATCGGGGTGGTGGCGTCGTCCTTGCGGAAGTCGCGGGCCATCTGCAGGGTCTTTTCCAGCGTCATGCCGCCAGCAAGGGCGCGCTGACCGGCCAGCTGGATGGTCGGGCCGTCAGCCATGGGATCGGTAAAGGGCACACCCAGTTCGATCACGTCCACACCGGCTGCGGGCAGAGCCTTCATCACGGCAAGGGATTTGTCGTAGTCGGGATCGCCACCCATGATGTAGGCAACAAAGCCTTTTTTGTTCTGCTCTTTGAGTGCGGCAAATTTGGCGTCGATCCGAGTCATGTTCTTCCCGTCCGTAAATGGTTCGGAGAGGTGTTGCGCGGATGGGGGCCAAGGTCAAGCATGTACGCCCCATTCGAGGGCTTTGCCACGCGGTTTGGCCGGTTTCTTGGCGGCGCTGGCCTGTTGGCGATTGACGGCCCCCGAGGCGGGCGCTGATCTGAAGCTATTCAACACAGGAGAGTATGATGCT
Source organism: Donghicola mangrovi (assembly GCF_013377535.1). Lineage (GTDB taxonomy): Bacteria > Pseudomonadota > Alphaproteobacteria > Rhodobacterales > Rhodobacteraceae > Donghicola > Donghicola mangrovi. The sequence continues at coordinate 134,791 of NZ_JABCJE010000009.1, forward strand.
GGAATTGCGGCCCAATTGCGAATGGTGCGGGTGCGATCTGCCGCCCGACAGTCAGGACGCGCGGATTTGTAGCTATGAGTGCACCTATTGCGCGAAATGCGTCGAAGAGGTGTTGCATAACGTCTGTGCGACCTGCGGGGGCGGGCTGGTGCCGCGCCCGATCCGGCCCAGCACAAATCTGCGGCCCGAAAAGAAGCTGGGGTTGGGGTTCCATCCGGCCAGCACCGAACGGGTGACCTCGGGCTGGAGCCGCGAGGAGATCGACGCCTTTAGCGCGATCTGGAAGGACGTCCCCCCGCACAAGCGGTAGGGACGCCAGAGGGGCTCAGGCGGCCTGAACCTTGGCCTTGTCGGCGGGGGTTTTGGGGGCCTCGGGGGTGGTCTGGCCTTCGGGCATGTTGAACACGGGGCCCGCGACATTCACCACCGGCGCGGGCGGCAGATCCGCAGGACGCCCACGGCGCAGGAACACCAGACCCAGCACGGCCAGAAGAATTTGCAGAAGCTGGGGCAGGGCGATCGCGCTGTCCGCCATGGCGTGACCCAAGGGGCCGACCTCGACGGGAACATAGGGGGTCAGGACCGAGGTGCTCTCGGCGATTTGCCCCGAGAAGGGCAGCTCTGCGATCGAGCGGTCCGGTCCGCTGATGCCGTCGCCTGCGGACAGACCCCAAGTGATGGCGGGGCCTTTGGCGGTTTCGTAGCAGGTGCCTTCGATCTGGCGCATGCGGGGTTCGTAACGGGCTTGCTGCACCGACAGGCTGCCCTGAATGATCCAGAATCCGATGCTGGCCACGATGGCCACCAGCAAGGCCCCGCGCGAACGGCGGAAAAATGCGAAGGCGATCAGGCCCAGAACCGCAGTCACAGACCAAACTGAAACTAACAGGACGCGATCGCCCATCCGGTTGACCGCATCAAGCAGGCTAAAATATTCGTCCTTGATGAACCCGTTGCACAGGTGAATGAGGGTGCTTTCCATAACTGCTCTTTATGCTTTTCGTTAAAATGAACCGATTTAACGGTGCGCTATGTGAAGCCAATATTACAAGGCAGGGCCCCCTGAGTCATTGCGCTTATGGCTTACATTGGTGTTGATGGTGCGCGGCGTACTTGACCCGCCCCCCCAAGACCCCCTAGATGCCCCCGATCAAGCACAAGGAGCGCCGCATTATGGGCTTTAAGATGGGGATTGTGGGTCTGCCGAACGTGGGCAAGTCCACTCTGTTCAACGCACTGACCAAAACCGCCGCGGCGCAGGCTGCGAACTTTCCGTTTTGCACCATCGAGCCCAACGTGGGCGAGGTGGCCGTCCCTGACGCGCGTCTGGACAAACTGGCCAGCATCGCCGGTTCCAAGGAAATCATTCCCGCCCGCATGACCTTTGTGGACATCGCCGGTCTGGTGAAGGGCGCGTCCAAGGGTGAAGGTCTGGGCAACCAGTTCCTGGCCAACATCCGTGAAACCGACGCGATCGCGCAGGTTCTGCGCTGCTTCGAGGATGACGACATCACCCACGTCGAGGGTCGCGTTGACCCCATCACCGACGCCGAGGTCATCGAGACCGAGCTGATGCTGGCCGATCTGGAAAGCATCGAAAAGCGTCTGGCCAACCTGAGCCGCAAGGTTCGCGGCGGCGACAAAGAGGCCGTGGCCCAAGAGCGCCTGCTGAAGGCAGCGATGGAAGCTCTGGAAGCAGGCCGTCCCGCTCGCACCGTCGAGGTCGACGAAGAGGACAAGAAAGCGTGGAAAATGCTCCAGCTTCTGACCTCGAAGCCGATCCTGTACGTCTGCAACGTCGACGAGGCATCCGCCGCGACCGGCAACGAATTCAGCGCCAAGGTCGAGGCCATGGCCGCCGAGCAGGGCGCCAGCACCGTCATCATCAGCGCGCAGATCGAAGAAGAGATCAGCCAGCTGGACAAGGAAGAAGCCGAGATGTTCCTTGGCGAGATGGGTCTGGAAGAGCCCGGTCTGGACCGCCTGATCCGCGCCGGTTACGCGCTGCTGGGCCTGCAGACCTACTTTACCGTCGGCCCCAAAGAGGCCCGCGCCTGGACCATCCGCAAAGGCTATCTGGCCCCGCAGGCCGCTGGCGTGATCCACGGCGATTTCGAGCGCGGCTTCATCCGTGCGGAAACCATCGCCTTTAACGATTACGTGGCGGGCAACGGTGAATCCGGCGCCAAGGAAGCCGGTAAGATGCGCGTCGAAGGCAAGACCTACGAGGTCAAGGACGGCGACGTTCTGCACTTCTTGTTCAACGCGTAACCGTCTGCGAACAATAGCGAATTCCAAGGCGCGTCCCGTTGGTTCGGGGCGCGCCTTTTGGTTTTGTAGCGGCTTTGCCGTGTGGGGGCGGTAGTAGCGGTGCTAGAGTGAAGGGTGGTTTCCGCTAATGTTTCGTTTTGATGAAATTTTTCGTCTTCAAAGCGTCTTTCTGCTCTTGTGCCTGCCCCCCGAGATATGTAGACCGGTCGACGGAGACGTGGCCGAGTGGTCGAAGGCGCTCCCCTGCTAAGGGAGTAGACGGGGAACCGTCTCGAGGGTTCGAATCCCTTCGTCTCCGCCACTAAACGTGGCTGTAAAATTTATTTACCCATATATTTCAATAAGTTGCACCGCGGTGCCGCCCACCCGGTCCGCCGGTAGCCTTGTTTTGCCACACATTTTGCCACACAATCTGCATCACAGAACTGGTGTGGAGGGCGCGGAATGTCGGTCGTCAAACGCGGTGGTGTGTATCATTTGCGGTGGCGTGTTCCCGTCAGATTCCAGAGCGTCGAGGACCGGACTTCGGTCTATGTGAGCCTTAAGACG